>JAZDKJ010000013.1:0-115813 GCA_043803105.1 Candidatus Woesearchaeota archaeon | reverse complement strand
AGCACCGCACTTCCCTAATTTACAGATCGCAAGCCAAGAATCGTAAACGCAGCCGCACTGACCATTACAGTCCCCAAAAGCATCACGGTAAAGCCACTTAGGTCCCTGACAGGATTCAGTTGATTGCGGACAGTTAACATTGTCCACAGTATTCGGACGCTCGCACTGCTCAGGCGATTGTATAGAGCCATCACCGCAAACCCGTGTTACTGTGTGATTGCACAAGCAAGTGTCAGGATCGCAGCTGTCTACTGTGGCTGGATTGCCATCATCACATTGTGAAGGTGAAAAATAAGGAACACACCGTGCATTGCACTTTCCGGGTACACACAAAGGAGGTCCAAAAGGATCATAATTGCAGCCGCACTGGCTGTTGCAGTCACCAAAACCGTTTCGTATAGCTAGTTTGTTTCCGACGCATTGTTCTGTTGTCTGGCTGCAGTAGGCATTGTTGCTTGTGCTTGGCAGTTCGCACTGTTCAGGTGTGTTTACTGTGTTGTCTCCGCACGTCGGACCGTATTTGCATTGCAGGTTGCAGTTGCCTGTTCCAGGTTGGATGCCATTGCATTGCTGTGATGCACCGCATCGTGTGTCGCAAAGATTAACTCCTGTGTAGCCGCAGCCGTTCAGGTCGCATCGTGCGTAAGTGCCGTCTGCCTTGCACTGGAATTCATTGCTGTCTCCCCACGCTCCGTCGCGCTGGCAGATGTATGCCTGGATTGTTCCGCTTGCGCTGTCTTGCAGGCTGCTTGAGCACTGGCAGTCAGGCACCCCGGTTTTGATTAGAATATGATGTATTCCACATGTCTGGGGTGTATAACTGAATGAGACATCTTGGTGTTCACTATATGGAATTCTGTAGTTTGCACTGCCTTGTGATTGGCCGTCAACTGCCAGCTCTACTGAGGTGTCAACTGAATAATAATATGATAGGGATGCAGGAGCATAGCTTGGACCAACTCCTCCAAACGCAAGAGGTCCTGCAACATTTGCGTTTATAGTTACTGCAGTGCCTACTCTTACCTTGTTTTGTGAAAGAGTGATGCAGCATACTTGCGCCTGGCAATTCGCCGCTTTGGAAAGCGAATAATAAAAGTCCCAAGGCCCATACCCTGTAAGGCTGTTTGTGGTAGTATAGCCTGTGTGAGCTCCCTTACATGTGTCGTATACCCATTCGTATATTGTGCATTGTCCTTTGCCAGATACTGTGTAGCTGTTTCCGCTTTGTGCTATCGTGCACTGACCGCTTGCCACTTCAGCATAGAGACTGCCTCCGTGGATGTTCACTGCTACTTGATAAGCCGAGGCACTTGCTAATAGAACTAGAAAAGTGAATAAAAATATTGTTGTTGTCTTTCTCATCTAAACACCTAATTTGTAAACTGCCTAGCAGGGATTTGGCCCAGGCCCTATTGAGTTGTGCCCGGCCGCTCCAACGTCACTAACCCCTCCTGCACCATTCCCGCCTGGAAATGTGCCTGGAGCATGTTTCATGAATATTACAAAGTCTCCTGCATTGCAGCTGATTGGAGTCTTATCTGGAAGTTTGTCATTATCCGTGCCTGTATGGTAAACCATAACTCTGTCTGGTATTTGCGGGTTCTTGTCTCTGACTACCAAAAACCATAGCCCATTCTTCACCAGCTTGTTTGTCTTGACAAAATCAGTCTTTTTCTTTTCACCTATATAATTCCAGTAATCAGCGTCTACTACCCTGATTGCTCCTTTGCCTCCGAGGGTTACGTCCACAGCTTCATACTTTCCTGTTACTGCGTTCCTGACTGCAATTGATTCCACCAGCTGGTCAGTGCTCCTGTATGGCATATTGATTTCGAATACTGTATCTCCAAAAGGGCTGGCACCTTTGAATCCAAGTTCATAATATTCACCCTTGCCTTGTCTGGTGCTTACCAGCTCTGTTCTGTATTTGTTGTCAAACGCGTCCAGTATCGCGTTAAGGTCTTCAGGCTCTGTGTTGACTGTGAAAAAGACCTTTTCTCTGTCGCTCACGCCATTCTTTAGTACATCATCAAGCGAGGGGTAGCCTCTTTTGTCTGAGAAAAATTTGCCAAGAAATCCTTTGCCAACTTTCTTCTCTGTTTTTGCCTTGATAGGTTCGCTAACAATCGCGAACTTTTTGATATTTACAAACCCTTGTTGGTAAGCCTCTTTGGCACAATCCGATATTGTCTCTATTGGAGGTACGATTGGGCCAACTCTGGGCTCTTCTGCCTGTCCGAGCAACTGAACCTTGTATTCGGGAGCTATAGTCTCAGCACTTGCTTTGGGTATGATGCTTGGTATTATCGACTTTTTCTCCTCTTTCTTAGGCTCTACAACCTTGGGGTAAGCGATTTCTGCAGGCTTCTCAGCCTTTTTTTCTTCTTTTTTTGGTTCCTCGGGTTTTGGCTTAACTATTTTCGGTTTAGCACCTTCTATTTTCTTGACTGGAGCCACTTTTTTTGCTGCTACGGATGCAGCATAGCTCATAACAAGCAGATTCTTTCCTTCTGCCTTGATTACTTGGATATCATATGCTATTCCATATTGCGCCTTGTCAAGTTTTGTTCCCTCTATACCAAACTCTTCTCCTATCCTGACATATTTTGTTCTTCCGTCAGGCAGCGCCACCCTTATGCGATAATCCACTTTTGCCAAGGTCAGTCCTTTTTCCTTGCGCAATCTGTCAGTTTTTATCTCAATTTTTTCAGCTTTTTTTGTTAGTAAGACCTTTGCCTCGGTCTTGTCTTTGGAGTATTCAACTTTTAGTATTGTTCTTTCGCTCGGGTCAGTCTTTCCTTGCGGGTTTGTCGCTGAGTAATAGATTTGGGTTTTGTATTCGTCAGGCCCGATTATCTTGCCCTCGAGGTCTTTCGGGAAACCAAACTTTTTTTCCTCAGTTTTTTGCTCCTGACCTGGAGTCTGTGCATATACGTTTGCTTGCGTAACAGATGGAGTTAAACCAAGTGCAAACATTGCAAGGCTTCCTGCTGCCATGATCTTGCCCCAGGTGCTGTATTTCCTTCCATGATCATCCTCTGTTTGTGTAACTGTTCTTTCCTTCGTAGTCTCTTCCACCCTTGTGTCAATGTTGTTTGCTTTGTATCTTGCCTTTGCCTCGTCCAGTTTTTGCCTGAATTCATTATATTCCTTGACAAGTGTTGAATCTGGCTTGCTTCTGATTCTGTTTTGCACATACCTATATTGTGCCAAAGTCTCCTCGATTGACTTGAATACCTCATTTGTGCTTGCATCGTTTTGTAGAAGAGCGCCGAATTTGCCATTATCGCTTAAGAGTCCCTCAAGAACCTGTGTTGCTGCAGCAAACCTTCCTTGCTTTCCCTTTTTTGTCGTCTCATAAAGTCTGACTGTGTTGCCGGAAAGTGCGTCAGTTATCTTACCGACTTCTGATTGAAGTTCATAGCGTGCTCCAAGGCTTAAAGGTCTTGCCTGCTCCAGAATATCGTCAGCAGTGACAGTATAAACTTGAAATAATTGTTCATATTGTTGTTTAATGCCCAGCTTCCCAAAATTAGGTATACCAGTAAAAAGAGTCTTGTATTCTGTCATCATGAACCCCCAGTTGGTAATAGGGAATGACAGTCTAATATTTAAACTTTATTGTAATGTACTACTTAATGATAAGTAATAATTTTTAACATTATGTAATAGTTAATAAATCTATTTATACTCACGGAAAACAACCCTCATGTATGATTACGGTGGTTGGTGCAGGCCCTGTTGGTTGTTTTGCTGCTCATCTTCTTGCAAGCAAGGGAGAGAAAGTGCAACTCTTTGAGAATCATCGATCACTAGGCACGCCTCTGCAATGCACTGGGCTTGTCACAAATTCAATTAAGCAGGTGCTGCCTTTAGATGAAGACCTTATATTGAATGATGTTTCACATGCCAGGATTTTTTCACCTGACAAGACTTGTTTTGACATTGATATCAATGATTTTGTGCTTGACAGGTCTCGATTTGATCGTCGGCTTGCAGACCTCGCTGTTGCCTCAGGTGCCAGGCTTCATCTTTCGCATAGATTTGTCTCCAAGTCGAGGACAGGCATCTTGCTTGATAACAACGGCAAGCCCCGCACAGTTTCAACTGACCTAGTTGTTGGTTCTGATGGTCCTTTATCGAAAGTTGCTCATGTCTACCAGCTTTTTGGTAAGCGGAGGTTCTGGACTGGCATGCAAGCAAGTGTAAAGCTTAAGAATGACAATGTGATTGAGTTTTATCCTTTCTTGGGCACTTTTGCATGGGTTGTCCCTGAGAGCAGATCCATTGCTCGGATTGGAGTTCTTTCTGAAAACAACCCTCGGCCGCTATTCGACAAGTTCATTAGTGAACGCGCACCTCATTGCCAAGTCATCAGCAGGCAGGCAGGTCTTGTACCAAGATATAATCCTGCTATCAAAGTTCAAAACCAAGAAAGGACTGTCTTTCTTGTGGGAGACGCAGCAGCCCAGGTAAAAGCAACCAGCGCAGGAGGCCTTGTTTCTGGACTGACTGCTGCCTCATGTCTTGCAAGATCGATTTTGGGAGGAAAGGACTACGAAACTTTAGTCCGTCGAGAGCTTGGTTCAGACTTGAGACTCCATCTCCTGGCCAGGAAGATTCTTGATCGCTTTTCGCTTGTTGATTATAACCGTCTTGTTTACCTTTGCTCCCAACCTCGCGTAAGAACAGTTTTCTCCAAAATCGACAGGGACCATCCAATTAGGCTGACTGCACAGCTTGTTTTAAGAGAGCCGCGCCTCCTCTGCTTTCTTCGCTGCCTGCTCTGATTTTTCATTAGAAAGCTTTTTAAATTGTTGACTTTTCTGTTCTATTGGGGATTTCATGGATAAAGATGAAGACGAAGAGATAACAATCGATTTTGCCAAGATAAAACGCATTTTCTCCAAGAAGAAGCCTGTTCAGGCAAAAAAGGAGATTGCCGAGGCTGAGGCCAAGATAGATGAAGATATAAAAGAGGATCAAGAGGACATCAAAACCCTCAAGCATGAGAAGGCAAAGATAGAGTATGTTGAGTCAAAGATAGAACATCAGATTGAGAAGAAAGAGGAAGCTGTTGAGTCATTGCGCCAGGAAAAAGATCACCTTCAGAAGGCCGAGGACCTTGAAAAAGATGAGGAGATTGCAATCGATTTCTCCAAGCTCAAGAGGTTCTTCAAGTCGGATTCAAAGAAAGAACCTGTAAAACAGGAAACTGCTAAAGATGACGATGAAGTCTCGATAGATTTTACCAAGATTAAGGGTTTTTTCAAGCGCAGCAAGGATAACAAACCATCTGAAGAGGAAGGTCTGGACTGGAAGAAAATCTCTGGCTTCTTCCTCAGATACCAAATCATATTCCTAATACTTATTCCTATTCTTATTAGCGTGCAGCTGAGGCACATCTCGCTCGATCTCCCTGTGACTGACGACTGGGCAAAAAGCAGTGTTGAGAATTATTTCAAGTCACAGATAAGTGCTCAGGTGGACCAGCAATACCCTAATCTCCCTGATGCCAATAAGCAGCAGTTTGTTGCCTCAGAGTTCCAGAAGTTTATGCAGGAGCAGAAGGCCCAGGTTGACCTCCAGGTTCAGGAGACTTCTAAATATTTCAAGCAGGCAATGCAGGATAACGATGGCCATACCTATCTGCCTGACATTGACACTTACTACTGGCTGCGACATGCACGCAATGTTGTGACTCATGGTTATCCTGGCGACAAGATTGTGAATGGAGTGCAGATCGATGACCACATGATTGCTCCCCTTGGCAGGCCGCTTCCAGGTGACATGTTTCATGCTTATGCACTTGCTTATAGTTATCAGTTCTTGCACGTTTTTGACAGCACTTTCGAGCTTGACAGGGTTTGCTTCTTCATGCCAATTCTTGTCTCTGCCTTGTGTGTTATCCCTGCGTTTTTTATTGGTCGCCGCTTTGGCGGAAACACTGCAGGATTTATTGCTGCCCTGGTGATGGCCTTGCATCCGGCTTTCCTGGTAAGGTCTAGCGGCGGTGTCTGCGATACTGATTCATACAACGTGTTCTTCCCCCTTATTATCACATGGCTCTTCATCGAGGCAATTGAAGGCCGCACGTGGAAGCATAATGTCTTCTTGGCCCTTGGTTCTGGCTTTCTTGTTGGTTTGTATAGCTTTGCATGGGGCGGTTGGTGGTTTATTATCGACTTCATACTTATAGCCGCTGCACTTTATATTGCTTACCTTACTCTGATTCATCTGCAAGCCTTGAAAAAAAGTCTCACTTCCTTCTTTGCTGTTCCAGTGGTTAGACAAGCCTTTGTGGTTACAGCTGTGTTTTTTGTCTCATCTCTGATTGCTGTATCCATATTCCTGACATTTAGTACCTTCACATCAGCAGTGTTTGCTGGCGCCAAGAGTTTCTCAGGCATAAAAGATGTTGGCACAGTAAAGGTCTGGCCTAATGTTTTTACAACTGTTGCTGAGCAGAATGAAATAAATTTTAGTGGAATCATCGACAACATGGGCGGAACCTTTCTTTTCTTGGTTGCCTTGCTAGGGATTGTTGTCATCGGTTTTGCCAAGGATAAGGGAAAGCGCCATAACCTGTTTTACGTCTTTTTGCTTTCTTTTTGGTTTATTGCTACAATTTACGCGTCAACAAAGGGTGTTAGGTGGGTTCTGCTTCTTGTTCCTGCATTTGCCATAGCTCTTGCCGCTGCCTCAACCTTTGTTTATGCAAATTTCTCAAGGTGGGCTATCAAGGAATTTGGAGTAAACAAGCACCTTGCCAGGACTGCAATCCTTTTGCTTATCTTGTTCCTGGTGTTTATCTATCCAAGAAATATGGTGGCCTCTGCCTACAGCGTTGCAAAGCAAGATATCCCTCTGATTAACAGGGCCTGGGTTGATTCTCTGCAAAAGATAAACCAGAATTCATCACAAGATGCAATAGTAAACTCCTGGTGGGATTACGGTCATTGGTTTAAGTACCTTGCTGACAGGGCTGTTACCTTTGATGGAACCTCGCAAGATTATCCTATGGCCTATTGGATTGGTAAGTCATTGCTTACAGATAATGAGGATCTTGCTGTTGGCATTTTGCGTATGCTTGATTGCGGCTCGTACAAGGCTTTTGACGAGCTCGATAAAGTCATACAGAAGCCCTATAGGTCAGTCGAAATCCTAAATGACATTCTCGTTCAAGACAAGGTTCAGGCCTCAAAGACCCTCAAGCAGTATGGCCTTACTGAGGCACAGGTAGATGTTGTCCTGCACTATACCCATTGTGATCCGCCAGAGGATTTCTTCATTGCCTCTGAGGATATGGTTGGCAAGAGCGGGGTCTGGGCTCATTTTGGTTCCTGGGATTTCAGGAAGGCGACGATTTTTAACCAGGTCAGGCTTATGGACCAGGCTGCTGCAGTCTCATATCTTCAGTCAGAATTCAATTACTCTGCCATAGATGCCAGGAATACTTACAACAAGGTCAAGTCTCTTGACCCTACAACTGGCTCTAATGACTGGATTGCACCCTGGCCAAGCTATGCATCAAATCTTGCTGGGTGCAATGTAAAGGGCTCTGTTGCTCAATGTGATAATGGGCTTGAGGTTGACCTTAACACCTATGATGCTTACCTGCTTACCCAGGCAGGCAAGAAGCATCCCCAGGAATTGGTTGTTCCCACACTGACTGGACTTTTGCGTAAGAAGTTTGTTAATGATACTATCCCTTACTCAGCTGTCTTGATGCCTAAGGGTGCCGGCTACTCCAGTGTGATAATGCAGCCAGAGCTTGCCGCGAGCATGTTTACAAGGCAATTTTTCATGGCAGGTCATAGCCTGACCCACTTTAAGCCCTTCAGCTATGAGAGAAGCCCGCTTGGAACTGAAGTCTATGTTTACAAGATAGATTGGCAGGGCTCTTCAGTGAATATTATGGATGATGTCAAGAACCAGGCCAAGCTTCATGAGGAGCGTCATGCCAGGCATATTCTCGTTAATGACTCTGCCGAGGCAGATAAGATATTGGCAGAACTCAAGGCCGGTGCAAGTTTTGCTGCTCTTGCCAAGAACTATTCTACTGATACAACCGCTCAGAACGGCGGCGACATTGGCTGGGTCAAGCCTGGGCAGACAATTGGGCCTTTCAACCAGGTGCTCTTCAATCTCACTGTTGGGAAGTATTCAGGTGTTGTAAAGACAGATTATGGTTATCATATCATCCAGCTCTTGGGTGTAAGAAATCAGACAATTGCTGCATCATGACCTCATGGATATCTCTTCTAGAAGTCTTCCGGGGAAGATGGGCAAAAAGATTTGGTTAGTTATTCCTGCATGTAATGAGGGGAGAAGGATACATGATGTGCTTCTCAGGGCTCGTAGGTATGTGCCCTCAATTATAGTCGTTGACGACGGTTCAACTGATGACACCGGTGCGCAGGCTAGCTCTGCCGGAGCCCTGGTCCTGAGGCACGTTATCAACCTCGGAAAGGGCGCCGCGCTCAAGACTGGGTGTGATTACGCTGTCTTGAATGGAGCAAGTTGCATTATTGCAATGGACGGAGACGGTCAGCATGATTCAGTCGAAATACCAAATTTTGTCTCTGCCCTGCGTAAGGCAGATGTTGCTCTTGGTTACAGGAAACCTAATGATTGCATGCCTCTTGTCTTTCGTTTCGGTAACGCTTTCATCAATAAGTTTACTATGCTTCTTTACAAGATTGACCTTCGTGATACACAGTGCGGTTTTCGTGCTTTTACTGCAAAGGCATACTCAAAGCTCAGGTGGCAGAGCACTGATTACAGCATGGAATCAGAGATGATCGCAAATATTGGGAAACACCATCTGCGTTATGTCCAGATCCCTATTGAAACAATTTATGGCGACACTTATAAGGGCACAACAGTTATTGATGGAATCAAGATTGCAATAAATATGTTGACGTGGAGGTTGAGAAAATGATTGCTGGGATTCAGATACTCGGTATGTTGTTTGGTTTGTTCATGCTTTACATAACATTTTTGTATAGGAAGAGAAGTCAGATAACTTTCAGGGAATCATTATTTTGGTCTGTGTTGTGGTTGTTCTTTTTTGCCCTTTCCCTCTTCCCGACATCCCTCAATTTCATCGTCCGTGATGTGCTGCGGATGCAACGGCCACTTGATTTCTTTATCATCCTAGGGTTTATGTTCCTCATCGGTATTAGTTTTTACAATTATAGCATTGTTCGGAAGAACGAGAAGAGGATTGGGGAGATTGTTAGAAAGATTGCTTTCAAGAAAGTGGGTGAAAAGAAGTGAATATTGGGTTTATCAAGTTTGCTGACAAATATTTGGGCACATTGTCATGTTACCTGCTCGCGCCTTTCAAGAGAAAGATGTCTGTTTCTAAGAAATCCATTCTCTTTGTCCAGCTCTGGGGGATTGGTGAAACCATATTGACCTTGCCTGCGATTAAGGCTGCCAAGGCAAGGTTCCCAAAAGCTCATCTGGCTGTTCTCGCCACAGAAAGGAACAAAGCAGTCTACGAGGGTGCGCCATTCATTGACGAGCTCATCATACTCAACCTTGGTTTCTCAAGTGTTATTAGGTCGATTTTCCGCTTTTACAAGCGATTTGATGTAGTGATTGACATGGAGGAATACTTGAATGTCTCCGCCATCCTGAGTTTTTTTCTCGGCAAGAGTTCTATAGGTTATGCAAATCAGGCACGCTCAAGGCTTTACGATACTGCAATCCCTTACCGTGATGACCAGCATGTTGCCCTAACATATTTTGATCTGGTTCGAAGCCTTGGTGTAAGCTCTAAGGTAACACACCTTGAAAAGGTCAATCTTCCAGCTCGAAAAAAACAATATGCAAAGCGCCTCTTGAATTCTCATGGCGTGCAACCGAAAGACTTTCTTGTGGGATTTGGCATTGGCTCTGCAGAGTCATCCCAATGCAGGAAATGGCCCAAGGACAATTTTGCTGCATTGGCAGATCTTCTGGTTGCGCAATATTCTGCCAAGGTTGTTTTTGTTGGAGCAAAGTCAGAAATCCCTGAGGTTTCAGAAACAATTTCTCTTATGGAACACTCATCGAGTGCTATCAATCTTGCTGGAACCACTGATGTGCCACAGCTTTTCGCTCTGATCGAGTCCATCAATCTTTTTGTTGGAAATGATTCTGGCCCTATGCATATTGCAGCCTGCCAGGGTGTGCCTGCTATAGGTTTGTTTGGTCCTAACCTTCCGGCCAGGTTTGGTCCTTTCGGTAAGAACAACGGTGCTGTGTATAAAGGCAAGGTCTGCCGATTCAGCCCGTGCATTAACGTTCATTTGGGCCAGGTTCCAGATTGCCTGTACAAGAAAGGTTCGAGAGAATATCAGTTGTGCATGAATGCAATAAAGGTGAAGGATGTGCACGACAAGATCAAAGAGGTATTGGGAAGATGAAACAGCAGATTATTGATTTGGTGGATGAGCATTTCTCCTTGAGGAAACAGGTCTTGGAGAATGCAGATCAGCTTGAGAAGGCAGCAACAGCCATAATTGACTGTCTAAAATCTAAGCATAAGGTTCTTGTTGCTGGCAACGGCGGAAGTGCTGCAGATTCGCAGCATTTTGTTGCTGAGCTCGTAGGCAGGTTCAAGATGGAAAGAAAGGGACTTCCAGCAATCGCTCTTACCACTGATTCCTCTATCCTGACTGCAGTAGCAAACGACTATGGTTTTGACAGGGTATTTGAAAGGCAGGTTGAGGCGCTCTGCCAGGAAGGTGATTGCTTTATTGGCATTACTACGAGCGGCAACTCTGCAAATATTGTGGGCGCTATCGATGCTGCGAAGCGCTTGCATGCAAGGACTATCTCGCTTAATGGCAGGGATGGTGGTCTTTTGAAGGGTAAAGCAGATATCGAGGTTTTGATACAGGCAAAAAGCACTGCAAGGGTGCAGGAAGCCCATATCCTGTGCATTCATATTATCTGCGAGCTTGTTGAGGGAGCACTTTTCAGATGATTGACCTGGAAAAGCTTAACACCTATCCTATCAAGGAAAGGAAGAACCTTGTCTCTGTTAAGGATTTCAAGCGCCTTGATTCACTATATGAGCCTTGCGCTGATCCCTCACTAAAAAAGCTTGCGCAATCCATGATTCAGGCTAAGAAGGGTAAGCGTAAGACTATCTTGATGTTCGGTGCGCATCTCATAAAGCTAGGTCTCTCTCCCTATATCATCGAGCTGATGCGGCAGGGGTTTATCTCGCATCTTGCAACAACTGGTGCAGGCTCAATCCATGATTTTGAGATATCATTTATTGGTGCTACAAGCGAGGATGTCTCCTCGTCAATTGAGGACGGTCGTTTTGGAATGGCAAGGGAAACACCCTTGATGATGAACACAGCCATAAATGAATCAACTGCTGGTTATGGAGATGCCATTGCCGGATTGGTTCGTGACAAAAACCTGAAATTCAAGGAATACAGTATCTTCTATCATGCCAGTGTTTTAGGCATACCCCTGACTGTACATGTTGCGATCGGTACTGATATTATTCACCAGCATCCCTCCTGTGACGGTGCTGCTCTCGGCAGGGCCTCTTACAATGATTTCAAGACCTTTGTTGGCTCTGTTGCCTCCCTGCAGGATGGAGTCATCATTAATCTTGGTTCTGCTGTTGTGCTTCCCGAGGTCTTTCTAAAAGCACTTTCCATCTCAAGGAACCTTGGTTACAAGGTAAGCAATTTCACCGCAGCAAATCTTGATATGATCAGCCATTACCGTCCTACAGTTAACGTGTTGAATAGGCCTACTGCCACTTCCGGCCAAGGCCTTAATGTTATCGCACGGCACGAAAGCACAATTCCCACTCTTTACCACTATGTAACGGAGGCGTAAGATGAAAAAGTATCTTGACAGGTTTATGGGCAAGAAGATTCTGGTGATTGGCGATGTGATGCTTGACAAGTATGTCTGGGGTAGGGTCTCAAGGATATCTCCTGAAGCCCCTGTACCTATTGTTGTTGCGGAAAAAGAAAGCTATGCTCCTGGAGGCGCTGCAAACGTTGCAAATAATGTTGCAGAGTTGGGAGGCCTAGTTCGTGTAGTTGGCCTTGTAGGCGATGATTCTGCAGCCAAGGTTTTGATGGCTGAGCTACAGAAAAGGAGTATCGTGACCGATACCTTGGTTACTGACAGCACCAAGCCGACAATTCAGAAAGTCAGGATTATCAGCCACAACCAGCAATTGATCCGCATCGATTATGAGAAAATAGACGGTATGACTGAAGGAGTCATTAAGAGATTAAAGTCCACGATTGAAGCAAATATTCGCGACGTTGATGCAATTATTGTTTCTGACTATGCCAAGGGTGTTATCCAATCAGAGGTGGCAGCCTGCATTTTGGACCTTGCCAAGAGATATGGAAAGCATGTTATTGTTGATGCAAAACCGAAGAACGCTCAATTGTTTAACGGTGCCACAGTGCTTCTGCCAAACCATAACGAGGCAATGCTCATTGCAGGTGTTGAGGAAGTGAACGACGGTAATCTGGAAGAGGTTGGGGTTGCCCTTGTCAACAAGATGAATTCTAGCATCATTATCACTCGTGGTGAGAAAGGCTTGTCAATCTTTAACAAGAATGGTGAAATAACCCACATGCCCACAAAAGCACGCGAAGTCTATGATGTTACAGGCGCAGGTGATACTATGACAGCTGTTGTTGCACTTGCCCTTTCAGCTGGCGCCTCTTTAGAGGATGCTGCCACTATCGGCAACTACGCTGCAGGCATTGTTGTTGGTAAGGTTGGCACTTCAACAGTGAATGTTGGTGAGATTAGGGAGAGCCTTCAAAATGAATAGCAAATTAAAGAGCCGCAGAGAAATCATGCGGCTGGTGCCGGCCCTTAAGGCTCAAGGTAAGAAAATCGTTACAATTAACGGCAGCTTTGACCTTCTCCACGTCGGCCATATTAGGTTATTGCAGGAGGCGAAAAAGCAGGGTGATGTCTTGATTGTCGGCTTGAATAGTGATTCTTCAGTGCGTAAATGGAAAAAGCGCATGAATTATAAGGACTGGGCAAAGCGGCCGCTTAACCCTCAGGCTTACCGGAGAGAGATGCTCTCAGCACTTGAATGCGTTGATTATGTTACCATTTTTAACGAGCCTACCTGCTTTAAATTTATCGCGTCAGTAAGGCCAGATGTGCACGTCAATGGCTCTGATTATGGCAAGAACTGCATTGAGTCCGCAACTGTTAAGAGAATTGGCGCAAGGCTTCACATTGTAGAGCTACACAAAGGCTTCTCAACAAGCAGCCTCATAAAGAAGATACTCGAGGTATACAATAAATGAAGATAGCTGTAGTCTTGCCTGCTTATAATGAGGAAAGAAGCATTGGTAGGGTCATAGATGGTGTCAGGCATTCCTTCAGCCGTACTCTGCCAAATCACTCTCTAGAAATCATAGTCGTTAACGATTGTTCCACTGACAAGACATCTGCTGTCGCATTGAAAAAGAAGGTTACTCTGGTAAATCACTCCGAAAACACAGGTTATGGTGGTGCTTTGATTACTGGCTTCAATTCGGCAAAGAATTCAGATATAATAGTCACTCTGGACTCTGACGGACAGCATGACCCTGAAGAACTTGCCATGCTCTTGGTACCCATTTTCGATAAAAAAGCGGATATTGTTATTGGCTCCAGGTTCCTTGACGGTTCTACCAGCTTTCCGTTGTACAGGAAGCTTGGAATTCTTGGATTTACTGCTCTCACGAATTTGCTTTTTGGCCTGAATGTTACTGATTGCCAGAGCGGCTTGCGCGCCTACCGCTCATCTGTTGTCAGGAGTCTGCACCTCAAGGATACTACCATGGGTATTTCTCTTGAGATTCTTGCTAAGGTTGCCCGCAGGAATTATCGGGTTGTTGAAGTGCGCTCACGCTGTGACTACTCAAGGGCGCGCCACAGCACAGGCCCGATTAGTCACGGCGCATGCCTTTTGAAAAGCTTGTTTGTTCATTATCTGGAAAAATGAAAATACTGCTTGTTAACCCACCAGCTGCAAATGGCCTGCGCTGCATTCGCGAAGGCCGTTGCGAGCAGCGTGCAGATTCTTTTCAGTATTTGATGACCCCAATTAGCCTTCCCTCCATTGCCTCAGTGCTTCAGAGGGATGGTTTTGTTGTCATGATTGTTGACTGTATTGCAGATAACATTTCCTTTGATGCCCTGAAATCCATTATCTCCAAAGAGAGTCCTGCCTTGGTTGTCGTAAATGTTGCCACAGTCAGTTTTAACACAGATATCCAGGTTGCCCAACTTTGTAAGTCCCAGAAAATACCTGTTGCTGCTTACGGTGTGCACGTTACAACAACATCTGAAGAGACAATGAAAAGCACCAGCTTCGATTTTCTCATCAGGGGCGAGCCTGAGATTATTTGTCTTTACTTGGTTAAGGCATTGCGTGATAAAAATGACCTTGCCTCTGTCAAAGGCATAAGCTTCCGCAGGCAAGGGGTTGTTGTGTACAATGCGCCTGCACCACTCATAGATGATCTTGACAGCCTTCCCTTCCCCGACAGGACACTTTTGCATAATGAGTTGTACATTGCACCGCTCTCTCACAAGCCTTACACCTTGATTATTGCCTCGCGCGGCTGCCCTTACAGTTGCATCTACTGCACAGCCCACCAATATTATGGCAGAAAGCCAAGGTCCAGGAGCGCTGACAACATTCTAGAGGAGATTAGGCATGTGGTTGAAAAGCTCCATATCCGCTATATTGCCATGTGGTCTGACACCTTTACATTAAACAAGCAGTTTGTCTTGGAGTTGTGCTACAAGATTATTGCATCCGGCCTTGATTTTGAGTGGTACTGCAACAGCCGCGTTGACACTATTGATGATGAGATGATCAAGATAATGGCAAAGGCTCACTGCAAAGTCATCACCTTGGGCGTTGAAAGCCTTGATCAGTCAATCCTTGACAGGATGAAAAAGCGGATTACTGTTGCCCAGATAGAGCGCGCAATCTCGATTTGCAGACTGCACGGTATCAAGACTCAGGCCCACCTTATTTTTGGCTTGCCTGGTGAGACAGCACAATCCATTAAGCGCACGATTAAGGGCATCAAGCATGCCAACCCAGATTATGCGGAGTTCTACTGCGCAGTCCCGTTTCCAGGCACTGAGTTCCATGATCTGATGGAAAAGCAAGGATATATTACCACAAAGGACTATAGCAGGTATGAGCTTAATCAGGCGATTGTTTCTTACCCCACCTTGTCAGACAAGGATATCAAGAACGCTTTGATACAGGCTTACCGTGCATTTTACTTGAGGCCATCCTATGTGTGGCGCAAGGTCAGGGAGTTTCCGCTTCGGGATTGGCCAAGCATCGGTCTGCAGGCTATTAGTTGGGCTAAGAATTGGATTTTTGGGTGATAGTTTGAAGCGCGAGCATCTCGAATCAGTTTTTCTGTTGGTTCTTGTAGGTGTCTTGCTTTGGACAGGAATCGCAGCACTTTACGATTACAGGCTTTCGCATTCATCTCCTTGGGGCTATTTTGCCTCTGATGCTATCCACAATCTTTACCAGAGCCAGAATCTGTATGATGTAGGCAATTGGAAATATGTGCTGCCTTACATTGCTGCAGGTTATGCTGATGTTGTCAGTTACATGCTCCCTATGCTCGCTCACCTGAACGTCAACCTGGCTTATGCCTCTGGTTTGGCTCCTTCAGATACCCTCATGTTTTTGTGCGTGCTCCTCTCTGTTGTCTCAGCTCTTCTCATGTATATTCTTATCAAGGACTATAATGGCACAGTTGCTCTTCTTTCTGCCCCAATTTTTGCTTTTCTTTTCTTGAAGAATTTTTATACTGCAATCACTTGGGGTCAGCTCACCTACCTTGCCGGAAGTTTCTTCCTGATTGCTTCAGTTGTTCTTCTCAGGCATTTGAAGGAGAAAGGTATTTTTGTTCCCTTTGCCATTTTAGTTAGTGCGATCTTCTTGGCTCACACATCAGAGTTCTTTTTCTTTTTGGGATTTGTTGTGGTTTACCTGCTCTATGATCTGCTTTTCAAAAAAACCCTCAACCTTACACTTGTAAAGAAGCTTGCTTTGTCAGCTGTCTTGGTAAGTTTGATATCATTTTATTATATGGTTATATTTTTCAATAGTTATTATGCAAATTATGGCCCGAGCAGCTTCAAATGGTTTACAGTTGTCTCTGATGCAGGCTTTAGGATTGCCTATCTTTCAGACTTTGGTTGGCTTTTCCTGCTTCCTATTCTGGTCGGCTTTGCTGTGAGCCTTTATCTGATCTTCAAGAAAAAGGCTCATCTCTCCATGCTTTTTGCCTCTTTCATGCTCTTTGTTGGGCTTCTTAATTATATTGGAATCGGCAACAGGTCATTCCAGACCAGGTTTTTTTGGCCTGTTTATCTCTCAGTCTTTTTTGGCATTTTCCTGTACCAATGCTTAAAACTATTCATGAAACGCGAAAACTCACTATTCGTGAGCATTGCCTCCTTGGCCATTCTCGTTTTTGTGGTAATCAGCTTTCAGGCAAGGAATCTTGACCAGGGCCTGCTAAACCCTTACCATTGGGATGCTTACCAATGGCTTAAGTCAGACACACCAACTGCTGCCAGGGTATATTTTTTCTACGGCGACACCTTTGATCAGAATGCACAGCTTCTTATTCCTGCCAGGTTTGCCACATATGCCATGAACAAGGGTATAGCGCAGAACCTTAATGATATGATTATTCCCAGGGATTTCTTTTCAAGGTTCCTTGTTAATGCAGAATTCCTCCCTTACCGCAAGTCATTCTTTTCGTTTGGATACCATCTCTTGGAAGAAAACATTAGCACAGAGCATCTTGTTGACGTCTGTAATTATGACTATTATGTTTTTGACAAGTCAAGCGCTTATTACCCTGCGCTTGCCCAGTATAATCTCGCGATTCGGCAGGTAATGTTAGGCTCAGGTTTTACCGAAGAGGTTTACAGTAACGAATTGGTAAGCATCTTGGAGAACATGCAACCAGGGAAGGACTGCATTCCAAAGGAAGGTGTGAAGTTAAAGTGAATTACCGAAAGGAAATCAGTGTTCTGGCCACGCTATTTATAGTACTCTTCATCATCGCAAAGATTGTCTTCTTCCTTGAGAATTTTTTTGTTGTGTTGAGGCTGGTCGCATCGCTCTTCTGGCTCTTTGTGCTTCCAGGCTATGCAATAATGCTTTACTGGAATGAGTCGCTTGACCTGCCTAAGCGGTTGTTGCTTGGTTTTGCGCTCAGTGCCGCAGTTCTCGGCATATCCAGTTATTATCTTGGTATCTTAGGTCTGCATATAAGATACCATTTGTTTGTTATTCCAACGGCCATGATAATTCTAGGCATTGTATTGGAGGTCAAGAAGAAAAAATGAAAGGCTCCACTATTGTTTTTATTGCACTGCTGATTTGTCTCTTTCTTTTCGCGAATTACAAGACAGGTTATATCCTAAGCTACGACGAAGCCCGCCACGCTGTTCAAGGCCACTTTCTTTATGATTATCTTAGGACCATTTTAAGTGGGGATATCATGTCGCTAAAGACCTTTCTTGGATACTACCAGCAGCGAGGCTACAATATTGGCTGGAACGCCTTATATGATCCACCCGCTCATGCCCTTGCCCAGGCAATCACCTTCATGATATTCGGTGCCTCAACCTACACCTCAAGGCTCGCAACCCTGCTGATTATATGTTTTGGCTCATTCCTTCTCTTCTTTATCTCAAGAAAAATCCTCAAGAATGTCTGGCTGGCGATTGCTGCAGTCTTCCTTTACCTGCTGTATCCCTACGCCTTTGAGTTTAGTCGTGAGTCCATTCCTGATATGGCTGCTGCTCTTTTGATGGTAGGATGGTTTTACTTTTTCTTCTACAGGGAGCCAAAGTACTTTTCCTTCGTTTTGTCAAGGAGGCTCAGGTTAAGGATCAATCTCTTCGATCTTGTGAGCGCCATCTTCTTGACTTCAGCAACACTCATGAAATATCAGAACCTCATCTTTGCCTCCCTTTTTATGGCTATCTACACAATAATACTTTTTGTAACACGCTGGGATAAAGACTTTTTTTCTACCCTCAAATCCTCTGGCGCTTGGTCTATTGTGAAGCGTTATACTCTCATTGTTTTGGTTTTCCTGCTGCTTGGTGGCTGGTGGCTCAAGTTCTCCCTCATTGATTCTGGCATGTTCCAGAGAGTCTTTTTTGAAGGAATGCAGAGACAGACAACAGGGGATGTCTTTTTCTACTTCAAGGAGCTTGCCTTCACCACTTTTTTTGCTGTCTTTCTCGCCGTTGTCCCTTTTGTGATGCCCAAGAGCAGGTCTTACTTCAAGGATAACTGGCACGTGTTGCTTTTCATTTTGGTTACCTTGGGCTTTGCCACTTTCTTTATCTCCAACCAGAAGATTAGGTACATGATTGCCGCAGTGCCCTTCATTTTCATTTTTATGGTTCAGGGCCTTAGCGAACTCACGCTCTTGCTGAAGCGCTTTTATCCCTATGCATTCACATCTCTTGTTGTCCTCTTGCTTGTCCCATTTGTATTGAAGGATATCGCAATAATGGACTCTAGAGTGAAAGAATACGGCAGCCTGAATTCTGAGGTTGTGGATTTTATAAAGTCTATTCCAGACCCAAAACTATTGGTTTATCCGAAGGGTGGTGGCAAAAGGTCTGTAAACTATACAGCAACCCCTGATCTCTTTGCCTTTGAGGCAATGACTGCAAAAAAGGACTTTAACCCTAAGAATATGAGGCAGCTTGTCGAGATTGACTTCTGGGACGGTGGCATCGAGAATAACCCTGCTGCTTACTTCACATGGCTTAATCAAACCCAGTTGCCCACCTATGTTTTTGTTTACAGATACGAGCCAGACTCAACCTTGCTGCAGGCTACAACCCTCGTCCTGCCAACGCTAGGGTATACCACAAAAAATTTAACCTACTTCATTGTTTTTCAAAGAAAATGAAACTTTCGGTTGTGATTCCAGCCTATAACGAGGAAAAGCGTATTGCCAACTCTATTAGTAAGGTAATCGATTACCTTGACAGGAAGAAGTTTGACTATGAGTTGATCATAGTTGATGATGGGAGTACTGACACAACAGTTGAGATAGTCCAGGGTTTTAACAACGGAAAGATTAGGCTTCTTAAGAATGAGGTTAACCGCGGCAAGGGCTTTAGCGTTCGGCGCGGAATGCTTGCAGCAGAGAATCCCTACATCCTTTTTTCTGATGCTGACCTGTCAACCCCAATTACTGAACTCCCCAGGTTGATGAAGTACATAAATGGTTACCCTATTGTGATTGGCTCCCGCAGGATGAAGGGGTCTTTGATCGTTACTCGGCAACCATGGTATCGAAGCATTCCTGGCAAGGTCTTCCCGCTAATGGTGAATCTTCTTGTCTTGAAGGGCATCCGAGATACGCAATGCGGCTTTAAGCTTTTCAGGAGGGCTGCTGCGCAGGAGCTTTTTCCATTGCAGAAGCTTGAACGCTTTAGTTTTGACGCTGAGATCCTTCTTCTGGCACAGCTGAAAGGCTACAAGATCAAGGAAGTGCCGGTTGTTTGGGCTAACGCCCTCGACTCAAAGCTTAACGCTGTCACAGATTCTTACAGCATGTTTGTTGAGTTGTTGAAGGTCAAGGCAAATTTTTTGAGAGGTGCTTATACACAGCCTAAGACTTCAAGCCCTAAGGTGTATACCAGTAAAAATACATGCAGAAATGCCGGCAAAAAAACATAACTTTTAATAGATTCTAGGAAAAGCTTTCTGGAATGAAAGTTGCCCTGGTATTTCCTCGCTACAAGTATCCTTCTGGCGATGCCCCTCTTGGCTTGCTTTACATTGCATCATATCTTAAGTCAAATTCACTGGCCGAGTTAGACGTTATTGACACCACTTTCCATTCCTCAAAGCATCAGGCCGCAGCGCTTCTTGCACGCAAAGATTATGATTTGGTTGGTTTCTCATTGATGACAACTATGTTGAAAGATGCCTTGTTGTTAGCTTCTATATTGAAAAAATCTAACCCTAAGGTAAGGGTTGTTTTTGGAGGGCCTCACCCTACTGTGATGCCTGAAGAGACCTTAAGAGAAGGTTGTGTTGATGCTGTGGTAATTGGAGAGGGTGAGCAAACATGGCTTGATTTGGTCAACAGTGCTGGTGATTTCTCAAAAGTAAAGGGTCTTTGGTTTAAGAGTTCTGGCTCGATAGTCAAGAACCCTAAGAGGGAGTTCATTCCTGACCTTGATAAACTTCCTTTCCCTGACCTGCAGCTTGTGGACTTGCCTTCTTACTTTGATCATTGGTTTCAGCTTGATTCTGTTGGTAAAAACCTTCGCGGAGTCAACATCATTAGCTCCCGCGGTTGTCCTTACAAGTGCTCATTCTGTCAGCCTACCCTGACAACACTTTTCGGTCAAAGGATAAGGAAGAGGTCTCCTGAAAACATTGTTGCAGAACTCAGGCACTGGAAGCGTCTGCTGGGGATTAATGCCTTTATGTTTCAGGATGACACCCTGATTTTTGACAAGGACTGGGTTTCTAGGATTTGTGACAAGCTTATTGAGAGCAATTTGGGCCTTGTTTTCGGCGCTAATGCTCGCGCAAACCTTGTGGATTATGATATATTTGCCCTGTTGAAAAAGGCTGGCCTGCGCAAGGTCTTTATGGGAATCGAGTCAGGCTCGCAGCGCGTTCTGGACGAAGTGTATGATAAGGGTATTACAT
Organism: Candidatus Woesearchaeota archaeon; assembly: GCA_043803105.1. Classification (GTDB taxonomy): domain Archaea; phylum Nanobdellota; class Nanobdellia; order Woesearchaeales; family JAZDKJ01; genus JAZDKJ01. Next base: position 95,061 of record JAZDKJ010000013.1, on the reverse strand, counting down.
TAAGGCAGGTTAAGAAGGCTGTCAAGGTCTTTAATTCATTGGGCATTAAGGTCCAAGGCTATTTCATGATTGGCGCTCCTTCTGAAACCTTAGAGGAGATAAAGCAGACCATTCGTTTTTCCACAAGCCTGGGCATTGACGAGGCAACCTTTTCAATTACTACCCCTCTACCTCATACCTTTCTCTTCGACAAGAACTCTCACTTGATTTCTGCCGATGTCGCTGATTTTGACTATTATAGGAATCCTGTCTTTTCTGGAAAAGAGGTTCTGCCGAAGGCTAAGTTGGTTCATCTCAAGCAGCGAGCGCTGTTATCCTTCTACCTGCACCCGAAGCATCTGCTTCCAACAATCAGGGGCTTCTTGACACCGTCAGCCCTTAAGAAATCCCTGGTTAAGCTGAAGAGGTTTTAGTTTTCTTCTTTGTTACCCTGATTATTACTCCAACTGCAACAATGACGACAAATGTCAGGAAAACACTGACTCTCAATGAGCCCACAAGCTTGTTAATGTAATACGTGATAATAGGGAACAATCCGAAGCCCAAAAAGAATGAGAATACCAAAAGCTCCAAGTTGTCAAGATCAAGATTTCTCAGCACTATGTAGGCAGGAACAAAATAGAGTATTAGCATACCTAACACTGTCATTATTCCAGTCCATCCGAATAGTATGCCGGCTGTTATTGCCACTGCGATTCCGCAAATGATTGCGATTACGTTATTGTTCTGCAAGCTCAAACACCTTTATGTTGTCCTGGTCATAGATCAGTGTGCCCTTTATTGTTTTCTCTATGCCCTTCAATTTTTCGATATTGGCTTTGTCTCCCAAAATCATGTAATCCGAGTAATCTAATAGTGCGTGTGTTAGGTGGTTTGTCACAGGGAAATCCTTTACCTCCTCGCTTGCTTGGCTCATATTTCTGTTAAAGCCAGTGAGTGCCCTTTGCGAAAACATATGAATCCATCTCATTTTGGCGTAAGTCAGCTGTCCCTGAGCGTAAACCACGCTGTTCTCTGGTATGTTTTGGTTTAGCCATTTGGCTGCCTCGTATTGGTATGGTGTCATCCTGAGCATGTCAGGATATGCGTTTTTCATCGTTTCGTACGCAGGTTTTGCTGCAAATATTGCTGTCAAGATTAGGAACACTGCAATCAACGCTAGTCGCAAAATTGGTTTCTGCCCTTTGCTTAGGGGTATTAGCCTCGGTATCCCCATGAATGCGACTGATATTATTGGATAGAAGACGAGTGCGCTTCCGAATATGAGTCTCGCTGTCCTTCCTTGGTCCATGAGCCCGGTCACATCAAGATGAATTACGATGTACATTGCCGCTAACCAAGAGAGAACGACTAAGTCTTCCTTGCTTCTTCTATAGATGATGAAGAATATTCCCAAAAACAGGAATGGCAGGCTCCAGATACCCCCCAGGGCTTGTGAGTAATCATACATGAACTGGTTTGGCATGTCTGCTGCAGGCTTGAACCAATAGAACAGGTGTGAGAGGTTGTTTATTCCAAGTGATTTTGTTTGGCTTGCATAGCCTTTCGCAATATCCGGCACAAATGGGCCGAGAACTAACGCGATTATGGCTGCTGCAAGAATAACGTGCTTCCAGTTGAATGCAAGCCTTTTTTCTTTAATGAGGATTGCGATGGAGTATATCAATACAAATGCTGCTATCAATAAAAGCACCTGAAGATATATCACTGCTGCCACTGCTGCAAAAACGCTTGCTAGTACCAAGTACTTGATGCCAGAATTCTTTTCTGATATTACATACTTATGATAGCAGTAGATGACTAATGGTACATAGGCTAATGCAATGAGGTGAGGTCTCTGCCCCCATAGGTATGCCATCATGTTTTGTATTGGGAACAAAAGCAACACAGAAGCCAGGAATCCTGTCCAAAAACCATAAAGCTTTCTAATAAGAAAGTATACTGTGATGCTGGCAAGTCCTAATGATGTCAAGGCCAGGAATATGTCTGGTGCAGTGAATCTGTCTCCTCCAGCCACGATGTGTGTGGCTGCCATGCTTACATAATAGGGCGCAGGGTTGGCCGGAGCATAGAAATCGTTTTTTATTATCCATGGATACCATGTAGCATAGAAGAAAGGCATATCCCTTGGTGCACTGTCTTGGGTATACATCCAATCAGCCATCCCATACTTGTGTGCTGCATCCCCCTCACCGAACGGGAACCTGTTGGTTTGGACTGGCAGGCTGTACAGGTAGAATCCTATTAGAAAGAGCACGGTTATTGCTATTATGTCTTTGCTTTCCATTTGTTTAAGCAGCCTTTAGCTCGTTCATCGCTGCATTGTAAACCTTCTCAACGCTTATTGCCTGTAGGCATTTGTTGTCTTTGCACGCGGATTTTCTATGATTGTATGCACTGACGCAAGGGCTGCATGCAAAGTTTGAGTAGATGACCTTTATGTTTTCTCCCAATGGCTTGTAGCAGAGCGGTGTTTCCGGCCCAAATAGCACGATGGTGCTCATCGTTGTTAGTGATGCGAAGTTCGGTGGCCCGCTGTCGTTTGATACTAACAAATCCGAGACATTGTAAAGGTCTATCAATGTCCGAAGCGTTGTCTCACCTGTAAAATCAATGCATCTTGGACTGTCTACTGCCTTGCATATTGCCTGTGCCTCTGCCTTTTCTGCCTTCACTCCAGTCACTACAACATAAGTGCCTTCATTTTTTAGCAGGCGTCTCGCAAGTTCTATGTAGTTCTCAACAGGCCATCTTCTTAGTGGCAAGAGCTGGCTTGCATTCGGATTGATTAGCACTAGGTGCTTTTTGTTCTTTATTGAAGGATTTATTTTCTCAAGCCTTTTCCTGATCAACTCTTTTTCTCTTGGGGTAGACACGATTTTTGGCACTTCAGCCTTCCAGCCTGAAACGCTTGATTTCAATAACGGGCTCTCACTCTGATCATGTAGCGTAGCCTTTGCGAGAGCCAAAAAGTTTGCGCTTATGGCTGTAGTGTGGTTGTATATCACCCTGTGTGTAAGCAGGCTTCCCCTGTATAGCCCTTCCATCTTGAAGGCATCAAACCCGATCCTTTTTTGCGCCTCGGAAAGATAGCTTAGGATGTTCGAAAATCGTGCAAATAGTTCAAGGTCGATTGTTGTGTCTATCCTAAGCATCCTGATTTTCACGATTGTTTTGATTGTGTCAAAAATAAATCCAGCTGTTGAGCTGCTGCGTATTGTCAATATGTTTTCGTCAGGAATTATTCTGAGCAGCTTGATGCTTTCCTGCATTTCCTTGAATATCAGGTAGAATATTTTTGCCTCTGGGTGTTTGCTCTTCAGTAGTTTCATGCTTGAGTATGCATGTATTGTGCTTCCCATCTCTGATATTTGTATTATGAGAATCTTCTTTATTGGCCTGCCCTTGTTGCTGACAAAAGGCTTTCTCACCAGTTCCAGTGTGGACAGTATAAGACATATGGGTATCCCTATATACTTGTCAAGAAGCCTCATCAAGTCCACCCTGTCCATCAATATGCAAGAGCCCTGTGAGATTTATAAACTTTTGCGAGAACTAGCTTTTCCGCTCGTAGATGCTGGTTTGGCTATTCGGATTTGAATACACAAGCTTGTAGTCCTTAAGAGTCTCGTTTAGGTTCAGTCTTTTTATCTCATAAGGTATTAGCGGTGTGAGCTTGCTTTGGAATATGTATTGTGCATCTTGAATGCGCTTGGGGTTTATCATCGATATTCTGCCTGTGTAGAACTGTATGCAGACATCTCCCTCTTCGTAAATCTTAGCGTTTTTTGGCGTGTTTTTTGCGATCCATTGGTAGTCTGGAAAGTATTTGCTCCTTAGTGACGTTGCATAAGTCACTTTGACAATCTCTCCTGAAACAAACATTACTATCACCCCGCACAGGAGGATGTAGAAGAGTTTTTTGTAATTCTTACTTAGTTTTCCCAGCAAGAATTCTGTCCCGTATGCCCAGAAAAAGGCGTAGCCGATTATGGAAGGCAGAATCAACCGTGTGAAAGACTCATGCCAGTAGGTGAAGTATATCATCTGCATTACAAAGAAAGCGGCAACCAGCCCCAAGGACAATGCGACAGTTTTCTTTATTTTGTTATCCAGCCGTTTCCACCTCTTGGTAGATCCCCATAGGCCAAATAAAAAAGGCAATGATATTATGATACACACGCTCAGCCATAAACAGAACAGGACAAAAAGTTTTCCCTTGAACACTGAGCTTATTAGAGAAATCCTACCGCTAGGCAATCCGAAAAAATCCAGAACAAACTCTGCGTAATTCTTTGGAACCAGTAAAGGGTGCAAGCTAAAGTTATAGCTAGTTGTTCTTACTACCTCGCCAGTTGACCGAAAGATGTTTCCTAAGAATGGATAGAATGGATTTCTGAACACGAGATAGTTTCTTATTAACCAGATTGAACCTGTAAGTGCGCCAACAAACCAATACTTGAGGTTTCTCAGAATAAACATTTGATACTTACGAACAGACTCTGAACCGGCAATTATCTCCAAGTAGTAGTATAGTATAACGACCGGCAAAAAGAACAGTGCAGAGCTCTTTGTTAGTACTGCTGCCCCGCATGCGATTGCCGACCAGCTATATCTTTTGTTAATAAGGAAAAATAATGATAACGTAACAAGAAATGCTACAGGCATGTCTGTAAATGTCACTGAACTGTAGAATATGTGTAAAGGTAAGAATGATAGGAAAACCGTTGACCAGAATGCATATTTCTCGTTCGCGAGTTTCTTCACGATGAGGTACGAGAAAAAGATTTGCAGGCTTCCAAAAAATACGGGTGAGAGCTTGATGAAGATAAATGCGGCTACAGTGCCTACCCCTAGCAGTCTTGATAGGAGTCCTGCAGTAACGTAAAAGAATGGTGGTGCAAAGAATGGAACTTCATCATGGGTAACCTCGCCGTAGCCAGGAAGTCTCAGGTGTCGTGCAAAAAAGAGTGTAGTGTAGAAGTGGCTGCAAGAGTCACCAGCAGTTGAGTACATCAGTGCCACTGTAAGCCTGATGACTATCGCTAGGATGATTACTGCTGCAACCTTGTGTTTCCTAGCAAACTTTAAGATTTTCATTTATGCCCTTAGTCAAAAACCCTGAAGTACAAGAGATATCCGAAGGCCTTTAATCCGTCTCTCCAGGTGATCTTTTTCCCTTCAGAAAAGTCCCTTGATTTGTAGTTTATCCTTATCTCCTTTATTTTGTACCCTCTCCGCAATATCTTTGCAGTGATCTCAGGTTCTATTCCAAATCCATCTGACTTTAGCTCTAATCCTTTCATTACTTCCCTTGTGAACATCTTATAGCATGTCTCCATGTCCGTGATTTTCGTGAAGAATACTATACTTGTGATCAGACTTAGCCCCCAGTTTCCCAGCAGATGGACAAAATACCAGATGTGATGCTTTGATTTAAAGTACCCTTCCTTTCCTATGTATCTGCTGCCGTAGACAGCCTTTGTCTCATTGTTTACTATCGGCTGCAAAAGTCTTTTGAAGTCTTCAGGCTCATACTCAAGGTCTGCATCCTGCACTGTTATTATGTCTCCGGTTGCCTTGGAGAAGCCAAGCCTGATTGCGCTTCCTTTGCCGCCATTCTGTTTCTTGAAGTACTTTATTTCGCTCTTATGGTGTCTCTTCATGAATTCAAGTATTATCGCCTCAGAATTATCGGTGCTCCCGTCGTTTACGATTATAATCTCTTTTGCTACGGGAAGCTTGACGCTCAACACCTTTCCTAGGATAGTCTTGATTGTGTTCTGCTCATTGAATACTGGCATAATTATGGACAGCTTGCGAAATTCCATGCTATTTTGGTTTTCTTGGATTTATTTAAATATGTTTGCAATAGTCCCTACCGCTGTATCTGCAACCTTGTCTTGAACCTTGCCTGATACATTTAAATATTCACGCAGTTTTTTTAGCGGTATGAGGGTCTGCCTGGTTTCTTCTTATCCTCCGAAGCAGAGCGGGATAGGCACATATACTTCTTATCTTGCAAAGGAGCTTGGCAAGATTGACACTGTTGATGTTCTCCCATGGAATTATGACGGTTTTTTTAGCAAGCTTCTGAGCCCATTTACCAATATTAGACGCTTAAGCCATGCTTTCTTGAATTATGACATTGTGCACATCCAATATCATCTTGGTGATTTTCTCTTTTTCTTCTTGCCAGTGCTATTTTTTATTAGAGGCAAGGCAAAGTTGGTAATCACTCTGCATGAGGATTATGCCAATCTTGTATTTGCGCCTCTTGTGAAATTGTTTCACAACATTGTTTATCATCGTGCTGACTTGCTCATAGCCCATACAGCTTTTCAGCAGCGCGTCCTCTCAGCTTCTCTTGTCAAGAAATCAACCATAATCCCTCACGGCATTATTCTTCGTAAAGTTAAAAGAAACCCTAAGAAAGGCAATATCCTGCTTCCAGGATTTATAAATCCGTGGAAAGGTCATGACCTTGCCATCCGTGCTCTCTCCTTCGTTGTTAAAACAAAGCCTAAGGTGAGGTTGATCATCGCAGGAAAAGCACATCATAAGGACTATGCAGAGAAGCTGCGATCACTTGTAAAAGAACTTTCCCTTGAGAGGAACGTGACCATCAACGATAAATATATCGAGGAGAAAAATCTCTTCGCTTTGTTCCGAAACAGCGAGATTGCAGTCTTGCCATACAGGCGTATTACAATGTCAGGCATTTTCTGCCATGTAGTGAGCTGGAATCTTCCCTGTGTTCTTTCCGATTTGGTTCCCTTTAGGGAATACACTCAGGGTATGGCACTTTATTTTAGGTCTGATGACTACCTTGATCTTGCAGAAAAGATTTTGGCCTTGCTTGGCAATAAAGCCTTGCAGAAGAGGATGTCTCATGATTTTTTGAAGCTTTCTTCACAATATTCTTGGTCAAGTGTCGCACAAATGACCCACTATGGATATCAAAGGCTGGTATGAATATTATTGGCAGCAATTTTATGATTTAAGAGCCTGGCGAGGCAAAGAGATAAATACCCAATCAAGGTTTCTTTTATCAAGATGCTGTTTAGTCATAGGGTTTTTGTTGCTTTGCTCTGTATTGTCTTTGCCAGTGCAATATTTAGGTTTGTTATGCTTGGCGGTACTGATTTCTTTTTTGATGAGAGCCTGACTGCCCATTCTGGTAGTATACTTGCCTTCCAAGGCATCAATCCTTGGGATTTCTATAAAGGTGAGCAGCCTCCGGTCTTTGCTTGGTTGAACGCAATTTCTCTGCATTTTCTTGGTTTTAGCGAGTTCTCTGTGAGATTGGCCTCTGCTGTCCTTGGTGTTTTTACTGTTGTTCTTGTTTTCCTTCTTGCCAGGCTGTATTATGGTAATAAAGTAGCGCTTTTTGCTGCCTCAATCATTGCAGTCATGCCGTTGCATGTCATTTACAGCAGGTTTGCCTATAGTGATATTGCACTTACCTTTTTTGTTTTATTGGCCATATTCCTTTCAGAGTTCTCTCTGCGCAGGAAAAGTACTGTGATTGCTGCTTTGTCAGGCGTTTCATTTATTCTTGCTTTCTTTACCAAGTACAATGCAGTTGTCCTGTGGGCACTCTATTGGATATTCTTGTTTTTTTATCACAGGAAGCAGTTTCCCTGGTTCAATGCACTGGTGGCAAATGGCTCCGCTGTTTTGGCTTCTGTTGTGATTCTTCAGTTCAAGATTAGATATTTTTTTATGCTCGGATACAATGTTGCTATGTGGAGCTATCTTCAGTCATTGATTGTTGAGCGTCCTTTTTACTATTATTTTTCTGTTCTTTTTGATGGGCTTTCCCCTCTGCTTTTTGGCCTTTTCTTCTTTTTACTTCTGTTCTGGATCTTTCGCAGGAACAAGAAGCAAACCAGGCGGGATTTGTTAGTGGTCTTTCTTGTTGTTGCTTATTTGATCATAGTCTTTGTTCAAGGCCGCAAATACCCAAGGCATTTGCTGATGATCCTGCCCTTTGTTAGCATCTTTGTTGGCATGGTGATCAACCTTAATAAAAAGGTAATCTCAGGAATTTTGCTCCTCCTTGTCTTGGTTTCCTGCACATTTTTCAGCGTCTACTGGATCGGCAGGCTGAACAATTTTCATATGCTTAGCAGCACAGGAAGTTACTTGGAGGCCAATCTTCCCGAAAATGCAACTGTTCATGTTGCCTGGAACACTGTCTGGCCTTTGAAGTACTATATGGGTGACGAATTTGCACTGTATAAATGGGGCCAACCCTATGAAAGGGGTGCTATTATACATCCCCTGATTAATGATAGGATATCCGCAGGTGCTCTCAAACAGGGAGATTTTGTTCTTGTCCCAAATTTCAATAATCATGTAACTGGGAACTCTCCTCTTGAAGACAACATAGCATTCTTCCATAGCAATTATGAACCCTTACCTAAAGGATACTTGGAGTTTGTCACAGCTAACTCTGGCCTGATAGCCACTATCACACATGCCAACACCTATGCTGTCCGAATCTACAGAATAACCACTCCGCTTAATGGGACTTTAGAGCAAGTTCAAGAGCAAAAGCCAGCAGGGCTTGCCTGCTGGTTTAAGAATCACCTTAATTTTATTCCCAAAGAGTTTACTGCTTTACTCTCGAGGTGCTGAGAAATTATGAATGAACAACATAACCACACTGATTGCGGGGTGCCTTGATTATGGCAAGGGTTTTGTTGGTCAAGCCTCCGACCGGAGACATTTATGGTGTTCTTAAAGAGATTACCCCGGAGTATCCTCCGCTCGGTTTGGCCTATATAGCAGCTTTTCTCGAGAGCAGGGGTCATGAGATTAGGATCATTGACTTGAGTGTTGAACTATATACTGCGCAGAGTTTATGCAAGGAAGTTGACAAGTTCAGTCCATCAGTTGTTGGTATTACTGCAAATACGCCGACCGCTGATAACGCATATTCCATAATTGACAACTTACGTAAAACCTTTCCTCGGTTGTTGTATGTTCTTGGAGGGCCTCACCCAACTGCCCTGCCATACGAAGCCTTGCAGCATGCTGATGTTGTAGTCCGTGGGGAAGCTGAGCAAAGCTTTCTTGAATTGGTGACCACACATCAAAAACATGGGTTTAACTTGAAGGAATTCTCTAGGGTCAACGGCATTTCGTTTAAGAGTGGCAAGAAGTTTATCAACACTTGCGAAAGATTGCCTGAAAAGGATCTAGACAAGTACCCTCTGCCTGCAAGGCACCTTTTGAAGATGGACAAGTACCATTACTTTGGTGCCCGTAGGCATCCACTGACAAACATTGTGACAAGCAGAGGCTGCCCATTTAGGTGCTCCTATTGCAACAAGAATATTTCAGGATATGTCTATCGCAAGCGAAGCGCAGCCAATATCTTGGCTGAACTGAATATGTTGGTTGCAGACTATGGCATTTCTGAAATCCATATTTCTGACGACACATTCAGTATGGACAAGAATAGGGTTCTGGATTTCTGCAATTTAGTAAGGCACGAACGCCTGGACCTGGCATTCTACCCACATAATGGCTTGAGGGTTGATTCAATCAACCGCGAATTATTGGCACAAATGCGTTCCATTGGTTTCTATGCGATGGTCTTTGGCGTCGAAAGCGGAAACCAGCAAATACTGAACAATATTGGCAAGGGCATAACACTCCAGCAGGTTCGTGATGCCTTCAAGCTTGCCAAGAGATTCAACTATGAGACCTGGGGCTTTTTCATTTTGGGCTTGAAAGGGGAAACCAGGCAGACTGCGATGGACACTATCAGGTTCGCACGAGAACTCGATCCTGACGTGGCAAAGTTTCACATACTTGTTCCCTACCCAGGTACTCCAGACTATGAGCGTTTGAAAAATCGTATGCTCGTGAAAAAATGGTCTGACTTCTCAATTTTTAATAGACCGACCTTTAGGCCAGAGAATATGACTGAAATTGAATTATACGACCTTTTCAAGCTCGCTTTCAGAAGCTATTATCTTAGGCCAAAACCAATCTTCAGGACTGTGTTGCGCTCTTGCTCTTCTCCAAGAGCACTAAAAGAAAGCTTCAAGGCAGGACTGTCTGTGTGCAAGACCCTTGTCTAGAAAAATATTCTAATTCATTTTAAAGTAGTTCTTGTACCACTGGATTGTTTTCTTAAGGCCATCATCAAGTGAGTACCTTGGCGCCCAATTGAGTATTCTTTTGGCTTTGTTAGAATCCAGAAACTGCCTGTCTATCTCATTTTTTGCCTGCCCTAGTACTGTAGGCTTGAATTCTTCTTTTCCGCACAGGCCAGCAATTTTCGCAAAGAGGGCTAATACGCTTACTGGGGTGCCTGTTCCGAAATTAAAGGCTTGGCCTTTAACTTCATTTCTGGCGCACTGTTCTGCAAGTGTAAGATATGCACTTGCAGCGTCTTCCACATACATGTAGTCTCTCTCCGGAGTACCATCGCTTCTTATTACAAAGTTTTCATTTGCTAAGATGCATCTTATTGCGTCAGGTATTATCCTGCTGAAATTGAGGTCTCCGCCGCCGTAAATATTGGCGCATCTGGTTACAGCTACAGGCAAGCTGTAGGTTGAGTAATAACTTCTTGCAACAATGTCTGTGCATGCTTTAGACGCATCGTACGGGTTGCTCCCAAGGAGCGGTGCATCTTCAGTATAAGGCAGTTTCTTCTGCGTTCCATAGGCCTTGTCACTGCTTGCGACTACTATCCTTTCCACTTTTGGGCTTCTTCTGCAAGCCTCAAGTACAGTCCATGTTCCCTTGATATTTGAGTTAAAGGTTGAGAGCGGCGATCGATTAGCTATGCCTACTATTGCTTGTGCAGCCAAGTGAAAGCAGCTGTCGATTTCATACTCATTGATTGTTCGCTCTACTGTCTCTAAGTCTGTGATATCCCCTCGTACTATTGTGATTTTGTCTGTTAACCCTAATATTTTTAAGTTTCCCTCAGCTTTTTCATCTCTCACTATCGCAACTACCTGAGCCTTGCTGTCAATCAGTTTCTTTGCAACCCACGAACCCACAAATCCGTCTGCGCCGCTGACAAGTGCTTTTTTTCCCTTCCAAAAGTCTACCATATTTTCCATGGTGTTTTCCCCTCATTCCATAATTGGTTAAGCTCTTCTGCATCCTTGAACGTGTTCATGCATTTCCAAAAGCCCTTGTGTTTGTAAGCTATTATCTCCCTTTTCTTTACGAGCTGGTTAAAAGTTTCTTTTTCCAGGTCCCATCCGTCTTGTATTTCCTCAAATATTGTTTTTTTCATTACGAAAAACCCTCCATTTATCCAATAATCAAGCATGGGTTTTTCCTTGAAATTCAGTATTTCGCTTGTTTGGTTTATCTCTAAAATGCCGAACTGAGATTCCATTTGCACTGCAGTAAGTGTCACAGTCTTGTTCAAGCTCTTGTGCAATTCCAATGTTTTCTTGATGTCCACGTTTGCTAGGTCATCGCCGTATGCCACAAGAAAGTCGCTGCCCTTGATATATGTTCTGGCCAATTTCAGTCTTTGTCCCTTGTTTGACTCTAACCCTGTGTCAAGGAATGTGATGTTCCATTCTTTGTTGTCCTTGAACGCATCCCTTATCATTTCTCCCTTGTAGCCTAGGCAAAGTATAAAGTCTTTGTGACCGAAACAGGAGTAGTATTTCATAATATGCCATAGAATTGGTTTATTGCCCACTATGACCAAGGGTTTTGGTATCTCTTCAGTGTATTCCCTCAGCCTTGCACCCTTCCCCCCACAAAGGATTACCACTTCCATTCTGCACAGTCAAAAATCATACATATTTAAATATAACGGTACATCGTCGATTGTTTGATATGAAGGTTGCAATCGTTGGTTTCACCTTTAATCATCCTACTGCCAGAAGGTCGCTTGCAGTTTTTGACCTGCTGGCAAAACGTTACAACATTCAGTTGGATATTATTACTGTGTCAAGATGGGGCACCTATGTGTACGACGATCTCAAGAGCCATTCAAGGGCAAATCTAAGGATCCACACCTTGAGGTCGGTTTTCCTTAGCAGGACACCTTCACAATATAAGTCCTTTATGCCATCACTTTTTCTTAAGCTCATTTCCTTGAAGCCAGACGTGATTTATGCTCATGAGGAGCCAGCAACTATTAACGCGCTTTCTGCCTTTCTCGCAGCTAAAGTTTTGCGTGTGCCTTTTGTGGTCACTAGTTGGGAAAACCTGTTTCAACCTTGGTTCTTCCCTCTTAACATTATGGAGAAATTAATTGCCAGAAACGCGGATTTGTTTATTGCAGGAACCTCTGATGTCAGGAAAGTTTTTATGCAAAAAGGCGCAAAAAAAGCAAGGTTCGTAGTCATGCCTCTTTCAGGCGTAGACACCATAACCTTCAGGCCATTAAAATCAAATTTTGGCGCACAACTTGGCCTTCGTAAGGATAACACTATTGTGTTTGTCGGCAGAATTATTGAGATGAAAGGCATTAGGGTTATCTTAAACGCGATTCGTATCTTGAGAAAAAGAGGCAGGGCATACAAATATCTTTTCGTGGGCTACGGAAGCCAAAACGACCCGCAATTGGTTCAGGAAATTAAAAACTTTGATAAAGGCGATATTGTTTTTCTTGAGAATCTTGAAAGAGGCCAGATACCTGCTGCTTTCAATTCTGCAGCAATCTCGCTCTATCCCTCAGTCCCCACATCTTTTTGGGCAGAGCAGTTTGGTTTTTCTGTTGCAGAGTCTTTGGCTTGCAAAGTGCCTGTTGTTGCCTCTAACCTTACAGGTCCGAGGTATATAATCAGGGATGGAGAGGATGGTTTCCTTGTTAAGGCAAAAGACCCAAAGCTTCTTGCAGAAAAGATTGATTTGTTAATGAGGGATAAGGCTTTGCGGGCAAGGTTCGGTGCGCTTGGCAGAAAGGATGTAGAGGAGCGTTTCAGCAACTCCACCCTTGCACAAACCTTATTTAAAATATTTACCAAGAAGCTAAGGCATTAACTCACTGTATATCCTGTCGGTTTTTTCTGCCATTATCTTGATGCTGAATCTTCTTACATATTTCCTGTTTTCTTTGCCTATGTCATTCCTTCCAGCCATTTCCTCTATGGATTTTGCCATTATATTAATATTCCCGTAAGGAACCATTCGGTTTCTTGTTCCATCAACTATCTCAGGTACCCCTCCTACCCTTGTTGCAATTACTGGCAGTCCTGCTGCCATTGCCTCGATTATTACAATACCAAACGGTTCATAAGAGCTTGATAATACGAAAACACCGCTGCTTTTGTAGAGCCTTATCAATGATTTTCGTTCTTGTTTGCCTAGGAATCTTACCTTGTTTGAGACAGCAAGGCTCGCTGCATTTTTTTTGACCATGCGTGCATAGTTTGTACTGTCATCTCCTGCCACAATCAGTTTGAAATTCTGGTCCCTTATCTTGGAGAGAGACTTCACCAAAAAATTCAGGCCTTTTTCTGGAACAATCCTGCCCACATACAATATTCTTTTGTTCTGTCTGCGTTGATTTGGCTCTCTTTCAAATTCGCTTAGGTCAATTCCGTTATATATAACTGAATTGTTGTCCTTTGGTGCACCAAGCTGTATTATTCTCTGCCGCGAGAATTCGCTCACGCTGATTATTTTGTCTGCAAGCTTCCAAGTCCTAATCCCCACTGTTTTGTTATAAATGAACATAAGCATAGCTGTAAACATGTTTCTTGAAGGAAACACGCCATGGTTTGTTATCACAAGCGGTTTTCCATGCTTCTTTGCAATTCTTGCTGCCGTGTCCACAAAATAGCAGCAATAGTTATGGCAATGAACCAGGTCAAACTTGCCGATTATTCCATTTAGCAGGCTTTTGAGCTTGGTTGAGACTATGTAGTTCATTATTCTGAAGTCTATAGGCAGGCGTATTATCTTTACTCCTGGTACACTGTCCTTGTATTCATCAGACGTTACTATAGTGAAGTCATGCTTTTTTTTCAGTTGCTGTACAAGGTTGTAGATGTGGTTTTCTGCCCCTCCCGAGGTCTTGGAAAACGTTTTTGCTACCAGAAGGATTTTCACTTTGGTTATTGAGATGGTTGGAGCATATTTAAATGTTTTCCCAGCGAATCACTCAGTTGTTTGCTCTGTAAATTGAGAAATCTCCTATTTTCTTCTCAAGAATAAAGCTGCCGTCAAAGCTTTCTACTGCATCAGGCGGTGCCAGTATTAGATATTTCACTTTGCTTGCATACTTGTTGTAGAATTGCCCGTATGATTCTGGGCTTTCAGGTATGAGTTGTATGTACCTTCCCTTGCCGTAAAATCCTGTGTCCGTGCGTGATGCATAAATCTCTCCCAGGTCTTTGCCTTGTATGTAGTCAATGGTCTGCCTCAGGCCTTTTTGTCCGTACATGTATGTTGTTGAATACTCTGCCTTTACTTGCATTCCTGCCATGTATATTGAATTTGTTGCTATTAAGACAACAAGAGACACTCCTAGCGTCTTCACCTTCTGTCTGGACAGAAGCACAATTGCTGCAAAAACCATTAGCGGCAGAAGAAGGTACAGGAAGCTCAGGTTATCCATGAGCATTTGCGCGCTCCCTAGATATTCCCTGCCTGCTGTATAAAATCTGTTCTGTGCCAACAGTGGGTCTCCTGCAAGGCCTATCAGAAGTCCTATTGAGATTGCTGATCCTGCTATAAGCTTTCGCCAATTCTTTTTGAATTGTGCAAGGTCAATCCTCTCTAAAGAGGTTATCAAGCCTATCGGAATTAGCGCTACGTACGGTTTCGGGAATCCGTATGCATTGTATCCTATTAGGGAAAAAAATGCAAAGCCAGAGATTACAAACGCATCGAGCGGATCAGACCATTTCAGCTGCCTATTGGACCACAATTCTCTAAGGCGCAAAATCAGGTGGAAAATGTACAGCAAACCTAGCGGTAAACCAATCCAGATAATTGAACCCTTGAGTGACCATATTGTAAACAGGAGTCTTTGCATCGATTGGAATGATACTGTAAAAAGTCCAACCGTCCGTGTAGAGTTGTTTGCCAGAAATGCTAAAGGGTCGAGCTTTGCAACGAATGCAAGAGCTAACCAAGAGATAAGAAATACTGTAACAACCGTGGCTGTTATTCCTACTCCGCGTAACGCTCCCTTAATCTTGCCTTTGTAGGCAAACCCAATTACAAGCGAGATTGATAACATTGGTGCGTACTGCAGTTTCGACCATATTGTAAGGAAAAAGAACGCACACATTAACACACTATCCTTGGTTTCCCCGCCCTTAATGTATTTTACAAGAAAGTAGAAGAATAGGACTATGAAAAGAGTCATTATAGTGCCATCGATTTCCAGGAGTGTTGCGCTTTGCACAACCAGTGGTTGAATCGTGTACAAGAACAATACCGTGTACATCTGCCATTTCTTGGCAAAAACCAGCTTTGCAAGGTAATATAGGCTAATGATAGTGAGCATGTTTATAGAGAGCAAAAATGATCTTATCAATCCTTCCTGCGAGCCAGCCTTAACCACTACGCTCATTAGGAAAACGAACAAAGGAGGATGCCATAGCCAGCTTACCCTGGGCATTTGCTCACCTATGTAGACATATTTGCTGCCTTCATTTATTGCATGCCCTGCCTTGATAAATTCCACCTCATCCATTGTATAAGGTAAGCCAAGTTTTGTTAGGCTAAGCAAGAAAAGGATTAACATGCAGGCAAGAACGATAAAAAAATCTTTGTTAATAGATTTCATGATAGACTCATTTTTTTACAACCAATTTAAAGATGATAAACTGGTAAACCTCCTCGATTACATGGCAAATCTTCCTGTTAATAAACTCTGGAAAAAGCTTCCCCATCTGGCCTTTGATTTTCTGTACTTCCAACAGGTCAAATTTGCCTTGTATGTATAGGTTCCCTTCAAGATTGTCGCACACAAGTGCCATGCTATATTCTGTGAACGTGTGTTTGTGAGTGAAGTCTGTGAAGCTGTTTTGTGACATCGAGTGCGGCACTTTGTACTCAACTATTGCTCCCTTCTTGCTGATGCGCCATATTTCTTCCAGGTGTTTTATAACGTCCTCCACATGTTCAAGTAGCCCTTGGCTGTAGATATAGTCAAATGTGTTTGGCGCAAAAGGGTAAGGGTACTCATCAAGGTCGTGGTATACATCAGCCTTAACCGTTCGCATCTTGTCAAGGTTGATCCATTTCTCTTTTCCCTTGCTCTCATTGTAAATGTTGCCGCAGCCAAGGTGCAGGCTCATCCTTATTTTTTCCTTCATGCTCTTGACCTCAAGAATGTGCCAAAAAATTTTCTCTGCCAGGCAAATTTCAGGACCTTCACTGGGTGTGTGAAAATCGACTTGATAAGATACCTTGCCATAAATTCTATTCCCTTGCGTCTGTAGTTGTGCAGCACAATTTCTGTTGACCATCTCTGAAGCTGTTCCTTTGAGTTTTCTGCGGTAAATATTGGCGGGTCTTTGTTTGTTAGCCAATAATCATCATCTATAAATCCAATTTTTTTTGCGTGCTCATACAAAGGTACTCCCGGATAGACCTCAAGGAGCCTGACATAGTCTATTTTTGCGCTCCTGTAGATTTGGTCCACCAATTTTTTTGTTTCATTAATTGTTTCCTGGTTCTCTCCAGGCGTCCCGACAAACAGGAGTACAGATGGTGTTAATCCCCATTTTGCGGTTTTCTTGCATGCAGTTATCACCTGTGATAGGTCCTCTTGCTTCCCTATGTTCCCCAATATTTTTGGGCTTCCGCTCTCCACCCCGAATGCCACTTCGACTGCCCCTGCTTTCTTGAGCCAGCGAAGGGATTCATCATCTATGAAGTTTACCCTTGTCGAAACCGTGAACTTGACCTTGAGCCCTCGTTGCACGATTTTCCTGCAAATCTCTATTACTCTCTTCTTGCTTGTGCTAAAGCAGTCATCTGTAAAGTAAAGATATTTTACCTGGAAATTTGTTAACAGGTATTCTATCTCGTCTACGACGTGTTTTGGGCTTCTCGGCCTCCACATGTTGTTCCAGTAATGTGAGGTTGAGCAGAAGTTACAATGATAAGGGCATCCCCTGGATGAGTATATGCATCCAGTCTTGGTTTCCTCTATCTGCTTGCGAAAGAATTCCAGGTTCGGTATCGGAAGTGTATCTAGGTCCTTTATTGGCTCTCTTTTTTCTGTTTCTATTATCTTGCCATGTTCACGAAATGCCAAGCCCTTGACAGATTTGAGATCTCCTTTTTTTTCTATAGTGCTCACAAGCTCTCTTACTGTTAGCTCGCCCTCACCCATCACTATGATGTCGATTGCTGCAAAATGCGATAGGATCTGTTTGTGCATGATAGTTGCATGCACGCCACCCAGTACCACCTTAATGTTTGGGTTGTATTTCTTTACCTTTTTCGCAAACCTTATGCACGAGCCCCTGTTATTGGTAAGACAGGTCATACCAACCATTTCAGGACGGAAATTCCTGACCTTCTGGAGCATCAGAGAAATTGCACCCCCTCCAGCATTTTCGTAGTTGTATGCTTCTATTACGTGACCTTCCCTTGACAGCACAGTCCCTATATATGCTATACCTAAGGGGAGCAAGTTGACTACTGTCTCATCCTGGTTGTCAAATGGCGGGAAAAATAGTTGGACTCTCATTTTATGGCCAATTTCACGAACAGATTTGTTTAGCTGCTCTCAGTCTATTCTCTTGAATCTATATGAGATAATCATTGCGCACATTATGATTCCCAACTTGAAGGCTTTCCATAGGGAGCCAGTGATCTTTGAAGTGCCTATTCTTGCCTTGTAGTTGACAGGTATTTCTACTGATGGTATTCCTGCTCTCGCGCAAAGGAGCATGAATTCAGGTGAAAAATGGGATTTGCCTACTGTGAATTTGTCCATTATTTTTTTCAATTGTTTTCTCTTTATTAGCTTGAATGTTGAGCCTACATCGGTTAACCTCGGTCCGCCATGTAAGTATTCTAGAAGTTTTCCAACGGCAATATTACCGAGTCTTAGGAACCAGTTCATGTTTGCCCCTTCCTGTATGCATTCTGGGCTTGTCCTTGTGGTGAACACCACATCAAAATCATCAGAATACGCAAGCAACTTGAATATGTCGTTTGCTACGAAGGTATCATCAGGTTCACAGGTGATTATCAGTTCCCCAGATGCCTCGGCAAGCCCCCTTCTATTTGCCCAACCATATCCCTGCCTTTTCTCGTTTACAAGCTTGGCTTTTGTTTTTTTTGTCTCTTCAACCGTTTGGTCTTTTGAGTTATTGTTTACAACAATGACTTCATCCGCCACCCCGGTGTCAAAGAACTGGTTTACTGCCTTGCGTATGTTGTCCCCCTCATTATATGCAGGAAGGACAACAGAGACTTTCTTATTTTTCCACATTTTTTGAAAGCAACCCTTTCTGTGCAAGCTCTTTGGTTGCCATATCCACTCTGTCGACCGCTTCTTGGTTGCTTGACCATCTAGCCAATTCCGACATTCCTTCTTCAAATAGTATCTTCGGTTCAAAACCTAGTTTGCCGCGTATTTTGCTTATGTCAGCGAAGCAATGCCTGACATCTCCAGGCCTGAATTGTGCCGTGATTGTAGGCTTGATTGATGGGTTGATAGAATTGGCCAGAATTTCCACGAGCTTTATCAGGGAAGTTGCGCGTCCTGTTCCGACATTGAATAACTCGTAGTTTGCAGCCTTGCTTTCCATTGCAAGCATGTTTGCTTGTACAATGTCATGCACTGAAACAAAGTCCCTGCTTTGTATTCCGTCTTCAAATATTATTGGGCTGTTCTTGTTTTTTATTCTGCTCATGAAGATGGCCGCTACCCCTGTATAAGGGTTAGAAAGTGATTGTCTTGGACCGTAGACATTGAAATATCTGAGGGCAACTGCCGGGATGCCGTATGTCTTGCCAACGTTCAAGACTGTTTGCTCTTGGTCCTGCTTTGATATTGCGTAGATGCTGTTTGGAACGAGGGGTTTGGTCTCCTTGGTAGGTATCGGTTTTAGGATTTTGTTGCAGAAAGGGCAATGCACCTCCCAGTCATTCTTTTCCATTTGTTCTTTGCTTCTAAGGTCTGGGTAGACTTCCCCCCTGCATTCACAGCTATAGCTTCCTTCCCCATAACAGCTCATTGAAGATGCTACGATTATTTTCTTGACATTATGTTCACTGTTGACAAGCAGGTCTAGTATTCTTGCTGTGCCAATTACATTCACATCCATGTACCGGTCTATCTGGTACATGCTCTGTCCCACACCCACCATCGCTGCCTCGTGAAACACGACATCGATGTCTTTCATAGCTTCTTTTAGGGCCTTTGAATTTCGTACATCCTCTTTTATGAATTTGCAGTTCTTATTTAAGTAACTAGGAATCCTTGTGCCATGAACCTGCGGCTCAAGATTATCATAAATCAACACATCATGGCCGCGTCTTACCAGCTCGTCTGCAATAAAAGAACCAATGAATCCAGCTCCTCCGGTAACAAGCACATTCAATAAAACCACCTCCCACTCAGGAACCTTGATTTGTTTATAAATCTTTTCAATACGCTGTCTGTGCCAATTTATAGGAGAAAATCTTCTGGTTTAGCTTCTAGCAACCAAATCTGTTATGTGATATCCCATCAGCAGTCCTGCCAATTTTTCGTTCAGAGCTTTCGCAAACCGGACAGTACGATTCTGATTTCCTTCCATTTCAACTCTCTTAGTAATGCAAGCATTCCAGAATAGAGTGCAAGCCCTAGGCCAAGGCATATAGTAAGCTCCGCAATCCATGGAAGGTCAAGTGATCTCTTAAGAAAAGCTATGAATATCGCAAAGAGCATGCTTGATAACAGTATCTTCAGCCAAGGCAACCATGGTAGTCTCATTTTCATAAATCTGTTTAAGGTGTATGTGGATATTAGTGACAGAATTACATAGCTTGTGGCCGTAGAGTAAGCTGCGCCAATGATTCCGAACCTTGGAATGAGGATTATGCAAAGGATTACATTCAGTAGTGAGACAATGAAAAGATTCTTTGTGTTTATTTGAGGTTTGCCCACGCCCATGAGTATACCCTCATTTACTACCGCTATCGAATAGAAGACAGCTCCGGTGGAAAGCACTCTTAATGCCCCTGCTGCCATGATGTACTTTTCTCCAAAAAATATTCTTATTGGGATTTCTGGAAAAAGCATGACTGCCATTGCAACAGGGATTATTGCCATTAACAAGTACTTCTGTAGAAGTCTAATGCCTTCCTCAAGAAGTTTTGTTTCTCTTTTTGCATACATCTCTGATGATAAGGGTATCATAACTTTGGAGGCTGCGTAAGCCAAATACAGGCAGAGCATTGATATTGGTACTGCAATCTGGTAGATGCCCACATCTTCTAAAGTTTTGAAATAGGTTAGGAAAAGTGTATCGACTTGGGTTATCAGCAATGTGCCTGCAAAAGTCATGCTTGTAAATATTCCAAATCTAAGATATTTCTTTGCATGCGAGCCTGTTATTTCTGGTTGTATGCCCCGTAAAGGCTTCAATATTTTCCTAAAGGAAACAATAGCATAAATCGCCGACACTAATGGGTACATGATGAGAAGCGCAAGGATTGGGGCCTCTACACCAAGTCCCATTTTTATGAGTATTATGGCAAGCCCAAGCGTAAAGCCAGAACGCATTGGGTCTGCGATTGAGAACAAGAACATGTACTGCATCCCTTGCAAGCTAAAGACAAAAATCTGTTCTATGAAGGAAACTGCAAATACAAGCAGGAAAAGCCTCCATGCAGTTAATAGTTCAGGTGCATTGAAATAGTGGGTAACCACAAAGGCAGAGGAAAGCCATAGTACTGCCAGGAATATTAGTGTGAGCGCAAAATGGAACCATGCTACAAAAATCATCAAGCCCTTGGTTGCAGCATAATTCTTTTTTGCCTTGAACTCTGGTAGAAACTTGATAAGTGCATTGCGCAGCCCGAAATCCCTGCCAACGATCAAAAGGTTTACCACAGCATATGCAGAGAAGAAAAAACCGTAGAAGCTGACACTAAGCTCTCTAGCCAATAGTATCCTGAAAAGGTATGCCAAGAAAGCCCCTAATATGGACATCAGAAATACCAGTATTGTGTTCTTTAGTGCGTTTGATTTGTAGTCTGTCATTCCAGGTTATTTTGCCTGATAGATTTGTAGAGGGGCAATTCAGAGCTTATAAATTCTCCCTTAGTTTACATCACTAGTTCACCGTAAAGATAAAAGTGGAGGCCGCCTCTTCCTGCGTCTGCGGGTAGACCAGGCTGAACGTGTTTGTTTGAAGAAGTTCGTGTAGTGCATCGTTTGTTTTGTTGATCCCAAACTTGTCCACACAGGTGCTGTCGATTATCATGTAATCGTAATTTCTGGCTGCAATGAAGTCATGAATCTCTGTTACCGACTTATTTAGTGCGATATTTGCAAAATCTATCTGTTGAGGGTCCCAGCCTTTTGTCGAATACATGTCCATCCCTATTTCCTTCTCATCCCAGGTTCTGCATAGGGAAGTTACCATCGTGTTGTCCGGGAGGTTTTCGAGCCACATGTATCCAGGTACATCAGAGAAGCTCGCAAAGTAATGCGTTGGCCACATTGCAGTGTTCACAGTATATTTTGGATACCCGCTTGTGAACAGTATCAAGGCTACGATTACGCTCATCGCACCAATCCTTAGCACTGGCTGTTTTAGCATGCTTAATAGCTGCCAAGTGCCATAGCATGCAAATATTGCAACTGCTATGGCTAAGAATGACCATCCCCTGTGAGGATTAATGTTCACCGGCAATCTGTTACTGTTTACGTTGATGAAGTTGACTATTACCCACAAGAATGATATCAGTACCCATTCAGTTTTTAGCATATACTTGTATTTTACCAGGGAAACTACCACTGACACCAATAATAATATGAAAACCACAGGTCCTAACCCTATGGGATTGTCAATCTTGTTCTCCATAGGTGCGCTGTAGAAGTCCTTGAGTGTGTAAACATCTTCAGGCTTTCCTGACGCAAGCACAGATTGCCCAGGCTTGCCCTTTAGAGGGTCTGTTCCAGGCCAGGTGTACTTGTATATCATTGGTCCCCAGAATGCAAATGAGAGTATTAACCCCAAGACTCCGGCAACAAAGATGGGTGTCATGAGTTTCTTGTTCACTATCACTTTTCCCAGCCAATAGAATGGAAAGAATAATGCTCCTAGCGTGCCTGCAGAGCTTGCCTGTGTCATCAGTATTGATGCTATTATTACTGCGGCAACAAACAGCCACTTCTTGTCATACTTGATTCTCTCGCATGCATAAAATACAGGGAAGAACATCAGCACTGCCAGTTCTTGCGAGTAGATAAAATGGCTTACAAATGCAGGTACTGCTGCAAGCACAACTGTTGCGAACAGTGCCTTGTTCTTGTCTCCAATCATCTCTTTTGCGAAGAAGTAGAAGAATACAAGTGCTATTGATATTATTAGTGCATTGAAGAACTTCAGCGTCCAGTTGATTGAACTGTTGGTTTGCGTCAGAAGCCCCATTACTATCGGGTAAGCCTGAGGGTATGGCTCATTGTAGCTTGATATCATCCTGGTGTGTGCAAGGTTGTTCTGGAAGTATAGGTCCTTTATTTCTGGAATGGGTGCTGTTGTCTTGAACGTGGCTATGTATTTTGCGCTTACTGCATATTCCCAGGGGTCTCCATCTTCAAGCCATGGGTATAGGAATGCCCCTTTAAGAAACATGAACAGCGAAAGAGAAACTATTAGCAATACAGCGAGAGTGTATAAGTCGGATTTTTTCAGGGAAAATTTTGGCGCAGGAACGCCCTTGTTCTTGATGAACACCATCACAGGGCCAACAAGGCTGAGTGCTGCGTAGATTTTCCAGTCTATTGGCACGTGCACTAGGCTCAGCACATAAATCATGAACGGTAATATTCCTAATCCGATTCCTATGCGCATAAGATTTCTTTCTAGAAAATTCTCTGAGTTCTTTAGAAAGTAGGTTGCACTAAACCCTATTCCCCAACTGTATAGGAAAAATAATATTATCGTGAGTATGCTCATTTTCCCTTGTATACAGAAAATTGATGCTTTTATAAAGGCATCGCTTCAAGTGCTGCACGCGCCTGTTCGCCCTTTATGTTTTGCAAAAGCAAGCAAAACCTATTTAAACGCCCTGCCTTTATTCTCTTGACAATGAAGCTTGTTGTAACGATTCCAGCATTCAATGAAGAGCAGACCATAGGCAAGGTCATTAGGGAAATAAAGGAGTCATTGGGTAAGACCCCTTACAGTTTTCAGATTCTTGTTGTTGATGACGGCAGCACCGACGATACCGCAAAGATTTCAAAAGCTGCAGGAGCCATAGTCGTGAGCCATCCCAAGAATTATGGCCTTGCTGAGTCCTTCAGGACTGAGGTGAAGACATGTATTGAGATGCATGCTGATGTCATTGTTCACATTGATGCTGACGGCCAGTACAGACCGCAGGAGATTCCTAAGCTCGTTAAAGAGATTGAGCACGGTTATGACCTTGTTCTGGGCTCGCGTTTTCTTGGAAAGATTGAGAGTATGCCTTTGGTGAAGCGGCTTGGAAATATTGCCTTCTCAAAGGTTATCTCTAACATTGCAGGTCTCAAAATCACTGACGCACAGACAGGCTTTCGTGCCTTTAAAATTGCTGTTGCAGAAAACATTCGGCTCATTTCAGACCATACCTATACTCAAGAGCAGATTATCCGCTCAGTGAGGCATAAGTTCAAGGTCAAGGAGGTTCCTGTTTACTTTGCCAAGAGGAAGGATAAGAGCAGGCTTATGAGAAGCCCGTTCGAGTATGCCATAAAGGCCTGGATTAATATCTTCAGGATTTATCGTGATTACGAGCCCTTGAAGTTTTTTGGACTCTTTGGCGCAGGCTTTCTCGTTGTGGCATTGTTGGGCATGCTTAGGCTTGCCTATTTTTATTTTACGACCGGTTTGGTTAGTCATCTGCCGACCATGATGCTGACAGTGCTTTTTGTTACTATTGGGATTTTTATCTGGCTTTTTGCCTTTCTTGCTGATATGCAGCATAAATGATTAGCTGTGCACCCATCTTCCCCTTAAGGTGTTGTAGCCAACCCTGACCAGGGTTAAAGGCTTTAGCGAGTACATTTGGCTTAAGTTATAGAAGCATCTCCATGTGCAGTCGCATCCAGGATTCTTGAGTTTCTGGAATGCCTTGTTGTAGCCAATTTTTCTTCCGTTTATGCTTTCCTTGAGCCTCTCGACGCACAGCGCGACCTCGCCTGATGGCGAGATTGAGCAGAACGCTGTTCCTGCAAGGCATTTTGGGATGAATCTCTTTATTTCCCTGTTATAATACTTCACAATCCTTCTTAGATAAGACGGAGAACAGTTGACTGTCTTTGGATGCTTAGCCTTTAATTCAAGGATCTTTCGTACAGCTTTTTCAACTTCTTCCTTTGTCAGTGTGTAAGGTTCTATGTGCTCTAGGTTTGCCACAACTAGCGAGAAGTCTATTTTGCATTTGTGCTCTATCGCGAGTTTGACCATGTAGTCCATCTCCCTTAGGTTTTCCTTGCACACCACCATGTTTATTGTCGGCCTGATTCCATTATTGACCAGTTCATCAATGTTCTTGATGATGGTGTCAAAGCAGTTTGCACCCCTTATCTTGTTGTGTATTTCTCTTGGTCCGTCTACGCTTATGTTAATGAAGTCTGCTTTTCTGAGTGCCTTTATGTGTTTATCCACCAGGATTCCATTTGTTGTGATCGTGACTACAAATCCCAACTTGCAGGCATGCTCGATTATCTCATCGATGTCCCGTCTTAGCAGAGGTTCTCCCCCCTCAAAGTCCCACACCTGTGTGCCTGCAGCCTTGAACTCATTCATGCATCTCTTTATTTCTATAGTGGTAAGGTCGTGTTCGCGCTTAAGCTCTTCAGCAAGGCAGAATCCGCAGTGCAGGTTGCAGCTGCTGGTTATGTAGTGTATGACCTTTATTGGAGTCTTTTTACCGAGCCTAGCTAATGCCATTGATTTAAGGCTGTTTGTGTAATTGGATATTTTCATGTGCTCGAGAGTATTTGTCGGGTTATTTAAGCCTTAGCCAAACACTCTCTTGGCTATCTTGATTGGGCTCCTTAATACATAAGGTATTGACCACCCTGGTGTGCTGGCAGCAAGGAAAGCTAGGAAAAGCACCTTGTACATTCTGACCCTTGCCTTGCTTAGCTTATTGCCGACAGTTCCTGCTATTTCAAGCATTGATTCCCAGTCTATCTTGTTACTGCTTGCCTTTCCTTCCAGGACTGCTGTTTCATACAATTTGGTTGTTGGGTATGGGTATGGCACATCTGCTGAGAAGCGCACCTTGCTTAGGTCTATCCTTCTTAAGAATCTCACGCTCTCCATTATGGTCGAAAAGTTCTCGCCAGGGCTTCCCACAATGAAAAAAAGCCATGGCTTGATTCCAGCTTCTATAGTCAATTGTATGTTTCTTGCTGCGATGTCCAGGTTCTGCGGCTTGTTTAGATTCTTAAGTATTATCTCTGACCCTGATTCAACACCATACTCTATCCCGGTGCATCCTGCCTTTTGCATTAACTTGAGGAGTTCCTTGTCCACGTACATTAGCCCCGTTTCGCAAGACCATTTTATCTTCAGCTTTCTGTCAATGATTTGCCTCATCAGTGCCTTTGCTTCCTTAATATTGGCTGTTGCATTCTCGTCGATGAAAAATACGTAGTCAACTCCGTACTCATTTTGTAGCCGTGCCAGTTCCTTTACGATTTTGTTCGCAGATTTTCTCCTGTACTTGTTGCGAAATTTTGTTTTGAAGCAGTATGTGCAATTGTAAGGGCAGCCCCTTGATGTTTCGTACAGCACCGGCATTCGTGGCCTTCCTTTTCCAGGGAAATTAAAGGCAGAGTATTTGTGCATCGTCTTCTTATCATAGTCCGGGAAAGGAAGCTCGTCAAGCCTTTCCACTATCCCGATTTCAGAAATTATCTTGCCAGCTCCCATTTTTTTAAGCACCTTTGAACAGATGAACTCTGGTTCTCCCCTGATTACGGCATCAATATGTTTGTTTTTGATAAGTGTATCATCTACGCTTCCATGCGGCCCTATCAAAACAGTCCTTGACTTGGGGTAGAGTTTTTTTATTCTCTGCGCTGTTGTTAAAGGCACTTGCACAGTCAAGGGAGCGCATCTCCAGAAGACATATGCTGGCGAGCTTGTAATGATATAGTATTCTGCTTCTGTGATTTCCTTGCTAGGCTCAAGGTTTAGGTCAGTTATTTTGGTTTGATAACCCTCTTTTCTCAATATTGCGGAAAGATAACATAATTCTAGCGGTTGGAAAGGATTGACATTTAGTCTTGACTTTCCTGTGTAGCTTTTCCAATCACAATTTATTAGATTAATTCTTGCCATTTAGCCCAAAAAACAGTATCGACTCCTTTTTCTTGCTCCACTCGAACATTTTCTTTTTTTGTCGTATGTTCTGCTCAAATTTTTTCTCTTTCTTTTCTTTGTAGAACCTTAGCACTGCTTTTGCAATTGCCTGAGGGTCTTTCGGAGGGATTACATATCCGGTCTTCCCATGGTCCACAAAGTCATCTATCGCGCCCACGTTTGTCGTGACAGTAGGTTTTAGCGCGCCTATCGCTATTTGCATTATGCCTGATTGCGATGCATCCAGGTAAGGTAATATGACCATGTCTGCAGCGCTAAAATATAATCCCACTTCCTCATCTGGGATATAGTTGTCAAAAATCTTCACTTTGTCCTTGATTTTCAGTGTGCTTATCTTATCAAGATACTTTTGCTTGTCATTCCAGAACTCGCCAGCGATGACCAGGTCAACGTCCAGCTCTGTGTTTATTAGTGGCATTGCTTCAAGCAGATAATCCAGTCCCTTGTATTCTCTTACAAACCCGAAGAAGAGTATTGTTCTCTTTGCAAGTTTCAGCTTTTTTTGCGCAGCCTCCTTGCTGACTGCCCCTAAGTTGAATATTGAGTCAAAGGTTGGTTCGATTAGCACCCTTGCCTTTGCTTTAGGATACCATTTTTTAAGTTTCTTCAAGTCGCCATCTGCTAACGTTATAAAGTAGTCAGCCCGCCTAAACACTATCATTGTGAGCATTTTGTCCACTAATTTGTCTTCGTGTTGTGTTACGTTTGCGCAGATGATGCAGCTCTTCGCGTTTGTGAACCATCTTGTCAACACAAGTATAGTGTATGATAATGGTGCAAAGAATGGTGTCCACCACTGCAATATTACCAGTTGTGGCTTGAATTTTCTGATCCGATTGAACGTTTTTATCCAGTTGAATGGGTTTAATGAGTCTATGCAAAAGTCTGGTTCAAAGCCCAGTTGCCTCTTTGATTCATATTTCTGGCTCTTCCCAGGATACAAGAACTCTGGATACAGCCTCTTGAATGATACTGCATACAAATCATGCCCATTGCTTAGGTTCTCGCACAATAGTGTATTCGAGTGCGCAATGCCTCCGCGCAATGGATAAACAGGTCCTATTACTGCTATTTTTCTTCGCATTGTTCAAGAAGTGTTTCGATAATGTATTTTTGTTTTTGTGCATCCAGGCCCGGCCAGATTGGGATGTCTATCAGCTGTTTCCAGGCCCTCCAAGTTACAGGCAAGCTATCTTCTCTGAATCCATATTTTTTCATGTAGATAAGCTGGCTGTGTATTGGCGGGAATGAAAGCCTTGTGTCTATTCCCTTTTGCTTTAGCTTTTCAACAATCGCATCCCTGTCTTTGTCAACCTTGATTGCGTACATATACCATGAATGTGCGCTAACGTAATCAGGCACAAAAGGGGCATGTACCAGCCTTGTTTTGGCAAAGGCCTTGTTATAAATTTCAGCAATCCTTTGCTTGTCTTCCACTGTTTTGTCCAGTTTTTTTAACTGCTCTATTCCTATAGCTGCAGCAACTTCAGTCATCCTGTAGTTGAACCCGATTTCTATGTGGTGATACCTGTAGTCCTGCCCTTGATTTCTTAGCACCCTAATTTTTTCGTTGAGTTTGTCATCCCTTGTACAAATCATTCCACCCTCTCCTGTTGTGACATTCTTGTTCGGGAAAAAGCTGAAAATGTGTATGTCTGCTATAGAGCCAACATCCCTGTTTTTGTACATTGCGCCCAGGCTTTCTGCGCTGTCCCACACCAAAGGTATGCCATGCCTTTCTGCCACTTCTATGATTTGGTCATAGTCGCACGGCATTCCATTCATGTCTACCGGGATTATTGCCCTGGTTTTTTTTGTTATCGCACTCTCGATGATTTCTGCTGTGATATTATACGTTTCTGGGTCGCACTCTACTAATACCGGCTTTGCGTTTTGATACAATACCGCGTTTGCCGTTGAGATGAAGGTGAGTGAAGGTATTATTACCTCGTCTCCGGCCTTTATCCCCAAAGCAGCGAGTGCAACGTGAAGTGCTGCTGTTCCGTTGTTTACAGCAATTGAATGCCTTGCCTTAACTTTTTTTGAGAAGGATTCCTCGAATTCTTTGACTATCTTACCCATAGATAGCCATCCAGAATTTACTACATCACTGACAGCTTTCGCCTCTTCCGAACCCACTGTCACGTTAGCTACTGGTATGTTCATCTTTTTGGGTTTGTCCACGCCTATAAAAAAGTTTGCAAATGAGACAATTGCAAAAACCGAAGGATTTAAATACTATTTCTTACTTGGTAAGAAAAAGTAGGAAAGTGATGACTTTGGATAACAAAAAGAAGACAGTTGCTGTGGTTGGTCTGGGTTATATAGGTATCCCATTTACTGCCGCCCTTGCTAACGTAGGCTTCAGGGTTATAGGTGTTGATATTGACCCTCGTAAGGTGGCCTCACTTTCCAGGGATTATGCTACTGACATTTATGAGCCAGGCGTCAACGATATTCTGGCAAAATGCAGGGATTGCATCGAGTTCACAACAGACTATTCGTACGCACTCTCCAAATGTGAGGCTGTCTTTATTACTGTCGGCACGCCCTTAAAGGAAAACGACGAGCCCGATTATCGTTACATTGATTCAGCCATAGCCTCCATTGGTCCGCACTTGAAAAAAGGCCATGTTGTTGTCTTGAAATCAACAGTGATCCTGGGCACGACTGAAGAATATGTCCTGCCAAGGCTTGAAAAGCTCTCTGCCCTTAAGGCTGGCGAGGATTTTTTCCTCGCTTTCTGTCCTGAACGCACAATCGAAGGCTTAGCCTTGCATGAGCTGTATAACTTGCCCAAGATTGTCGGCGGGGTTGATGCCAAGAGTGCCCGCATGGCTGCAGAATTTATTATGAAGTTAGGTAGCAAAGTTGTCATCGTGTCTTCACCAAGGGTTGCCGAAATGTGTAAGCTGGTTGATAATTTCTATAGGGCAACAAACATTGCATTTGCAAACGAAGTTGGAATGCTCTGTGAAAAGATTGGTATTAACGCCCACGAGGTTGTTTCATCGGTGAATGATGCTTACGCCCGGACAAATCTTTTCAGGCCAGGGCTTGGTGCTGATGGCCCCTGCCTTTCAAAGGATCCAATGATCTTTAGGTACACTGCCCATAAATATAATCTAATGCCTCAGATCGCCAATGGTTGCATTTCCACCAATCGCGAGTCCACCCTAAGGCTTGCCTCCATTGCAGAGGATTTTATAAGGAAACACAGCTTGAAGAATCCAAAGGTTTCTTTGGTTGGACTGGCCTTTAAGGGATTTCCAGAAACAGATGATGTTCGTGGTTCTCCTGCAGTGAAAATCGCTGAGCAGCTTTTAAAGAAAGTCTCTGATGTACAGTTCCGCCATTTCGATCCATTGGTCAAGAATATTGGCTCTATAAAGAGTGAAGATTCAGTTTCTGATTGTGTCAAGGATGCTAATGTTGTTATGTTTCTGACAAATCATCCCCGAATCATGAATGTTGATGCTGTAGAGCTCGTCGCCTCCGTCAATAAGCCCTGCCTGATTATAGATGCCTGGAGAAATGTGATTGGCTATGACAAAGTTAAGGATGCTAAGGATGTTGATTTTTTCAGGATTGGGGTGGGATAATGAGGAAGATACTGATTACCGGCGGTGCTGGATTTATTGGTTACCATCTTGCAGTTCACCTGCTCAAGGACAAACATAATCATTTGGTGATTGTCGACAATCTGCAGCGCGGTAGGATGGATGATGACTTCAGGGGCTTGCTTGAAAATGATAGGGTGAAATTTATGGAGGCTGACTTGACCAAACAGGCCTTCTACGAAACCCTTGATAAGGACTTTTTGCATGTTTATCACCTTGCTGCAATAAACGGCACAAAGCTGTTCTACAAGATACCTGAGGAGGTTCTGCGCATAAACACACTTACTCTTGTGTATATCCTTGAGTGGATTAAGTCACTTATGGTCAAGCCAAAGCTTTGTTTCACCTCATCTAATGAGGCATATGCAAGTGCCCTTGAGTCCTTCGGTAAATTGCCCATCCCCACTCCAGAGAAGGTTCCCCTTGTGATTAGCGACCCATATAATGCGCGCTGGAGCTATGCATCAACAAAGCTTGTGGGAGAGCTCTTTGTTATCCACTATGCAAAGGCTTTCAACTTCCCCGCTGTTATTGTGAGGCCTCACAATTTTTATGGCCCACGTGCAGGCTACGACCATGTGATCCCGGAATTCTGTTTGAGGATAATACAAAAAGGTGATCCATTTGCAGTTTATGGTTCTGATGAAACGAGGACTTTTTGCTACATTGACGATGCGGTCGAGGCCATGCAGATGCTCATGGATTCCAAAAAGACTGATTCTCAGCCAATTGAGACTGTTCACATTGGCAACACTGATGAGATAACAATGCTTGACCTTGCAAAAAAGATGTTTCAGCTTACTGGCTGGACCCCGAAAAAAATTGATGTCAAGCAAGGCCTCACAGGTAGTGTGAAGCGAAGGTTGGCAGACATCTCAAAGATAAAGCAGCTTGTGGGCTGGATTCCAAAGACCGGTATTGAACAGGGCCTAAAGCTCACCTTTGATTGGTATGAGGCTCATCCAAAATGATTCCTTATTTTCCTGTTTATTTATTTGTCAAAGATGAGGTAGACTGGAGGGCAAATCTGGCTAAGCAGGTGAGGTCCCTTGGCTTTAGGAAGATTGGAATTCAGTTCATGGCCATCAATGATACGGAGTTGAAGCAATTTCCACTATTGGCTAAAAGGGCTCTTGAATTCAAGGACATAGTCGAGCCTTTATTTGATAAGGTTTTATACGCATTTCATGCTCCTTACCTTCCATTAACAAGATGCAGTCTCGAATTCAATAATAAGGTGATTAAGAACCTGCAATTGATTGCCAATCATTTTCCGATTGAGCTGGAGCTTGTTAATTCGCATTTGAGCCATCCTTACACCAAGGATTGGTTAAAGCTTCATATGACTTACAAGAAGAAGCAAAGAATAATGTCAAGGATGGCTTCTATTTTAAGAAAAGCATCGTTTGACACCAAGGTCACCTTTGAGAATATGCCCGGCCTTTCTCCCCACAACCTGCATTCATCCTATATTGGTGCTCTTCCCTCTGACTTAGATTTTTTCCTTTCCTCTGTTCCTTCTTTGGGTTTTACTTTTGATACATGCCATTCTGGGATATTCTGCAAGGCAATCTCAGGCATAAGAACAGTCTCCGAACTACCTGAAGGGTTTTATGCAGAGGACTTTGATGAAATCCAGGGGTTGAAAAAGAATAAAGATTTCTCTTATCTTAGTCTAAAGAAGGATCTTGCTTTCGTTCATTTCAGTGACTTCAAGGGCCTGTCGCATGGCTATGCTCCTGGCAAGGGGGAAAGGAGCAAGAGCTTTCTTTCCAAGCTTTTCAAGTCTATTGTTTCGCGTGCCCCAGCTAATCTTGGAGTGCTTGCAGAGGTATTTGAGGATGATTACTCAAACTCTCCCAATACTTACGAGACTTTGAAGTGGATGAAAAATGCAGGATAAGATTTCAATCTCGATCAGCAGCAACCTGCTCAAGCTTGCTGATGGTCTCGTTGACTCCTCTCTCGTGAGGAACAGGAGTCAGGCGTTCGAAAAGGTTTTGCGTGAATACTTCGCCAAGGGCTCCATTTCTAAAGCAGTGATTCTCTTGGGAAAGGCTACATTGATTGACGAGAAGGTGCTCAGGCACTACCTTGACAAGCTTCTCGAGCAGTCAGTCCATGAGGTTGTCATTGCCGCAGCAACGCATAATAGTGATGTCTTTGCAATGCTTGGCTCTTCTTATCGTGGCATCAGGTTAAGCTACCTTAATGAGGAGAAACTCTTGGGCAATGCAGGTGCGATAAAGTCTCTGGAAAAAGATTTTACAACCACATTTCTTGTGGTATCCGGTGATATTAGGTTTGACTTTGACCTCTCAAAGATGCTCTCCTTTCATAGGGAGAAATGCAGCACCGCTACCATGTGCCTGACCTCAGTTGACCTTGACAAGTCCACAGACAACATTGTCTTTGAATGTGA
Organism: Candidatus Woesearchaeota archaeon; assembly: GCA_043803105.1. Lineage (GTDB taxonomy): Archaea > Nanobdellota > Nanobdellia > Woesearchaeales > JAZDKJ01 > JAZDKJ01. The sequence goes on along the minus strand of JAZDKJ010000013.1, from coordinate 62,506 downwards.
CAGGGTTATTTCCTTTGAGTATAAGGGTAAGACCAAGACCGGTTTGATTAATGCAGCCATCTACCTTTTTGAACCTGCCATTTTTCAGCACCTGCAAAAGGTTGGTTCTCTTGAACGTGACATCTTTCCTCAATTGGCCAAGAAGGGCCTGCTCTATGGTCTTGTCTCCAATCTTTCGGGTTGGTCGCAGACCTGTTAGTAATGTTTAAATAACTTCAGAGGTTTTGTCAAAAGATGCGTGTTTTTTTTGTTGTACCAAATTCAAAGGGTGATGTGCTGCTCAAGCCCAGCTCCCCGCATAACGGTACTGCTTATCTTGCATCCACTCTCCTACATAATGGCCATACTGTAAAGGTGCTTGATATGCGCCTTGACTATACTGACGAAGACCTCTTCAAGCGTCTTTCTGACTTCAAGCCAGACCTTGTCGCGATTACCATGACCAGCAGGGAGTTCCTCAACATATACAAGCTTGTTAACAAGGTGAAGAGGCATGGTTACAAAGTGATTGTTGGTGGTCCCCATCCATCCACAATAGGCGCTAAGATACTTGAGGACACCTTGGCTGATTATGCCTGCCTTGGTGAAGGCGAGTTCACTCTTCTGGAACTTGCAAACGGTAAAAAAAGCTCAAAGATTAAAGGCTTGATTTGGAGGGACAAGAACAAAATAGTCACTAATAAGCCGAGGCCGTTGATCGAGAACCTTGATGAGATTCCTTTTCCTGCATTCGAGCTATTTGAGCTAGATAAATATATGGATAAGAAGATTTCCATGGTTACTTCACGTGGTTGCCCTTACGCCTGTACCTACTGTACCATGAGATTCACCATGGGCATGAAATTCCGCGCACGCTCCCCAAAAAATGTTGTTGATGAGATAGAATACTGGTACAAGAAAGGTTACTGCTATTTTGCTTTTGTTGATGACTGCTTCACTTACGATATGAAAAGGGCAGAGAACATCTGTGACGAGATACTCAGAAGAAAGCTAAGGATAAAGTGGGACCTCAAGAACGGTATAAGGGTTGACAAGGTAAATGAGGTTTTATTGAGGAAGATGAAGAACGCGGGCTGCTTCTTTATTGCTTTCGGTGTTGAGTCAGCAGACCAAGGCATCTTGAATAAGATGAAAAAAGGCATTACAGTGAAGATGGCTGAAGATGCTGTGCGGTTGGCCAAGAAGGTCGGAATCAAGGATGTTAGCGGTTTCTTCATCATCGGAATGCCTGGAGACAACCTCATGAATTTCAGGAAGACCTTGGATTTTGCCTTATCTCTCCCGTTTGATGAGATAAGGTTCTACAACGCTGTTCCCTATCCGAATACTGAGCTTTTTTCCTGGATAAGAAAGAATGCTAACCTGCTAGGCTCGCCCGACAATTACTTGAATAATGCCAGTAGGTGGGATTCAAAGCCTATTTTTGAGACCCCTGATTTCAGCAGGCAAGAACGGCAAAATGCCTTTGAGTTAGCCCAAGAGTATGTCATGAAGTACCTTATGAGGGTTGAATTTGGTTCTTTTGTGGGTTATCTTGCCTGGCTAGTTTGGAAGCCGAGGTTGACCCGGCCGTTCGTTATGTCTGTTGGAAAGAAGGGCTGGACTCTTTTACGTCACCTCAGGAAGGGTTGACCCAAAGTTTTAAATAGATTTGCCAAAGACGATTTAGTATGAGTTTCAAGAAATTTGTCAAGCAGTCAATCACTAACAAGAAAGAACTGCAACTGCTTCAGCAGGTTTACAGATTCATCGGCTTCTCTTTTGTTTATCTCATCAGGAACACCTTTATTACTCCTAACATGATTACTGTTGCAGGAATTTTTGTTGGGCTTGTTGCTGGCCTGCTGTTGTACAGGGGTCATTTCGGCTACGGTGCTATTGTCATGCAGCTTGCCCTGTTTGCTGATTATTTTGACGGTGCGCTTGCAAGGCTTACTAATCGCTTTTCAGTCCTTGGCGAGTGGATTGAAGGCATTATCGCGGACAAGTGGGTCGATGTTTTCGTTTATGCCGGGTATGGTATTGGGATTTTTTATCGTTATCAAGAGCCTTACATCCTGATACTCACTGCAGGGATTCTCGTTGTCAAGCTGCTTATCACCTCAACAAATGATGTTGTCTATTTTAGTGATACCTTCAAGCCGATTACCAAGGGAAACCAGGTCAAGTTCATGATGTTCTCAAAAAAGAGCGTGTTATCTTGGTTTGCCAAGCAGGCAGTGCCCACAAGAACAAACATTTATGTTTTGCTTACTGTAGGCATCATCTTTGGCCACAAGCTGATCTTTTTCATCTTGGTTGGGGTCTACCAGCTTCTGTTTTATTTTGCATACGTTAGCTATTTCACATATCGTCTTTGGCGCCTGACGGCAAAAAGATGAATTTTGGGGTGACAAGTTGAGGGCAATTGTTTTGGCTGCTGGGGTTGGCTCTAGGCTTAAGCCCCTTACTCTTGAGAAGCCCAAAGCCTTGGTCGAGGTAAACGGAAGACCAATCCTGTACTACATCCTAAGAAGCCTTGAATCCAACAATATCAAAGACATTGTCATCTGCACTGGCTTTAATTCAGCCAAAATTGAATCCTATTGCATAAAAAATCATCCTGGTTTGCGTTTGACTTTTGTGGAGAACAAGGATTATGCCTCTACCAATAATATGTATTCCCTTTATCTGGCCAAGGATTATCTTGACCAGGACATCTTTCTGATGAATGGTGATGTTGTTTTCTCTCCACAGATTATCTCAGCTATGCTCTTGGAAAAGAAATCGTGCATTGCTGTTGATGTTGGCAATTACATTGATGAGTCCATGAAGGTGATGGTAGACACCAATAACCACATTGTGGACATCTCAAAGAAGATCCCAAAGCAAGATGCCTTTGGCTGCTCTATCGATGTCTACAAGTTTTTGGTCAATGATCTCGCCGTAATAAAAAATGAGCTCCACAAGATCATCGAGGTTCAAAAAGACAGAAATCAGTGGACTGAGGTCATGCTTCAGAATCTTTTCAAGCGCCATGAGCTCATTTCCTTTCCATGTGCCATAGGCAAGGAAAAATGGGTTGAGATCGATAATTTTGATGACCTTCGGCAGGCAGAGTCTGCCTTTAATGAGCACTTCGCTGAGTTGAAGGATAGGAAGATTTTTTTCATTGATGGTGACGGCACTCTGCTTCTGGGAAAAAAGCCAATCAGGGGCAGCAAAGAATTTTTGGAAAAGCTCGTGCAATCTGGCAAGAGTTTTTACGTGATGACAAACAATTCTTCGAAGACTGCAGCAGAGCATGCCAAGCGTTTCCAGGATATTGGGCTTCCCATAACACAAGACCAGGTTCTTGTCTCCTCTGACAGCCTGATCAGTTTTCTTAAGGGAACTGGGGTGAAGGGGATTTTTCTTATTGCAAACAGTAGTGTAGAAGACCATTTCAAGGCGCAGGGTTTTGATGTGACTGCAAAAGGCCCTGAAGCCCTGGTGCTTTGCTGGAGCACCGAATTAACTTATGATCAATTGAAACTTTTTTGCATTCTGGTGGCCAAGGGGCTTCCATATTATGCCACCCATATCGACATCGTGTGTCCAACAGATGAAGGCCTAGTCCCTGATATAGGTGCTTTCATAAAGCTCATCGAGCTGACAACCAAAAGGCTTCCTGACAAGACCTTTGGCAAGCCTGATAAGTCCTTTATTGAGCCTGTCCTGAAGTCTCATAATCTCAGTTTTTCCGATGCTGTGGTCATTGGTGACCGGCTGTACACTGACATCAAGCTTGCAGAGAATTCAAAGATGCTCTCAGTTCTCGTAGAGACTGGTGAGACAAGCAGGATTGATTACGAGTCATCAGAGATTAGGGCTGACATGATAGTAAGAGAGATTGGTGAGCTGGTCTCGCATCTGTGATAGTCATGCGCAGTGTTAATATACCGCGGTTTTTTTTGGTCGGCCACGGCCTGAAAGCCCGGGTTGCCGAAATCATCACAACTAATAATCTTCACTTTGAAAATGTTCTTGTTCTTTCTGACCCTACCACATTCAAGATTGCTGGAAAAGAAATTGCTCTTCAGTTTGACAGTGCCTATGATTTCATGGTACCAGACAATTCTAGGGCAACAGTTGATATGGTCTCTGGAATGATTTCTGAACTATCAATTGACCTTGTGATTGGAGTGGGTGGCGGTCGCGTTATCGACGTTGGAAAATTTGCTTCTGCACGCTCTTCAGTTGATTTTGTGAGTTTTCCCACCTCGCCGGCACATGACGGTATTTGCTCCCCCATTGCAGTGATTATGGACAAGGGTCATTCGCAAAGTCTCACTGCAAAGATGCCCATTGGTTTGATAGCTGACCTTGACATCATAAGTAAAGCTCCATTGAGGCACATTCGCGCTGGGCTATGTGACCTTTTGTCAAACATAACTGCTGTCCTGGATTGGAAGCTCGCATTTAACGATGGCAAGGATACTTTTGACAGCATTGCTGCCTCCCTTTCAACTATTTATGCAGATTATTTTCTTCATACAACCAAGCATGAGTTTTTGTCTGATGAGTTTTTTGAAAAGCTTGTCGGAGGCCTTGTCCTTAGCGGTGTTGCAATGGCTATTGCTGGCTCAAGCCGTCCATGCAGCGGTGCTGAGCATGAGATAAGTCACTCACTTGATTTTTTGTATCCCAATCGCGCACTGCACGGCGAGCAGGTCGGTATTGGCATTTTTGTTTCTGCAAAGCTTCATAGCTTGGATCTTTCCACCTTTAGGTCTTTGTACCAAAGGATAGGTGCTGCATCACATTACTCTGAACTTGGTTTTTCGCGTGATGAGCTGGTTAAGGCATTGCTTTATGCTCCAAAGACAAGGCCTGATAGGTATACCATCTTAGAAAAACTTAACCTTGATAGGCAGCAGGCTGAAAAGGTTATAGATTCAGTTTTTGATGATTCTTTTGGCAAAGGCAAGGTCTCTTGAATCCAATATTTTCAGGGCATACAGGATTCCTGCATAGAGAATTCCAAGGAAGGTATACTTCAGAATGAGTAAAATCCCGCTAAAAGGCAGTACTATTGATAGTCCCATGATTATTATCCCAGTTATTATTGTTAATATTGACCTCCTGCTTATTACAGCTATTCCAAATTTTTTCTTGATGTAGTAGATTCCGGCTATAACTGCTATGAGCATTGATGTTGTGTTTGCTATCGCAGCCCCAACCAATTGGTATCTTGGCACAAGCACCATGTTAAGCGCAAAATCTACTGCCAGGCATCCTGCCCCTATTAGGAATGAGTGTTTAGGTCTTCCGCTTGCGGAGATTATTGTTGCCAACAACAGGAATACTGCAAAAAGCCCTCCCCCAAAGCTCAATATTGTTAATGCCGGGCCTGCTGTTGTATAATCAGTTCCATAAATCAGTCTTATGACATCTGATGATGTTGAGGCAACTATAAAAACAATGAAAGTTATTGCGATTAGTAAGTAATCAAGAGATTTCTTGGTGTAGTTCTCCAATTCTTTTTGTTTTTTTCTGTACGCAAACTCTGATATCAATGGGAATATTGTGATCGTTATCGCAGTAACGATGTAATACGGCCCTCTCGAGAGAAGTAGCGCAGCTGTGTAAAGCCCTGACAGCCTGTTTGCGAGGCTTGCCTGGCTTAGTGCCTTGACAAAGAATAGGTCTATGTTCATCAGTAGTATTGTTATGCTGCTGAAAAGCACTATCGGCACTCCAAATCCAAGTATTTTCTTGTTTGTTGTTACTGGCTCATGTCTCCCAGGTGAGAAAAGAAGAAACGAGATGCCTAATCCTATGGCTGTAGAAAGTACGAATCCGGCCAAAGCACCAACTACTGAGTACCCAGCCAGCACAAAACCTATTACAAGTATTGCCTTTATCACAGAATAGCTGATGTTAAGCAACGATTGCTGCTTGAATTTTTTAAGCCCGTTCAAATATCCTGTGAAGACTGAAAAGAGTGATTGGAAAATAATCAGCAATGATGTATACCTGATGTATGGCACAAGACTCTTATCATTTAGGACTGTTGCCAATGGTTCTGAGAGCAGGAAGTAAGCAATTGTTGCCGCAACTCCTATGCCTATCTGGAGCTTTAGCATTTGATAACTTATTGCCTTTGCGTCCTTTGGCTTTTCTGATATGAATTTTGATGTTGTCTGTTCTATCCCTGTCATTAATACAACTGTGACAACAAAAACAAGTGAAGTGACAACCCCATATATGCCATATTGCTCAGGACCTAGTTTTCTTGCAAGCACTGCTGCTGTCGCATATCCTGTAAGAACAAGTACAGCTCTTGCAGCAAAATTGTAGAGAGCCCCCCTGCCTAGTGACTTCGCATTGTCCATGCTTGTTTAAGACTTGCCAAGAATTTATAAAATATTCTGTTTGTTCAGATTCTTGAAATAGTCCAAGGTTATCTTCAGCCCTTCTTCTATGCTTACCTTGGGCTCCCAGCCAAGCTCTTTTCTTGCCTTTGTAATGTCAGGCTGCCTCACCCTTGGGTCATCGACCGGGAGACTTTTGTGGATTATCGTGCTCTTGCTCCTGGCTAGCTCTATTATTTTTTTTGCTAGTTCAATTAAGGTCATCTCAGTAGGATTGCCAATGTTGACTGGATCTGTTATCTCAGACATCAGCAGCTTAAAAATGCCATCTAAGAGGTCGCTCACAAAGCAGAAGCTTCTGGTCTGTTGTCCGTCGCCAAATACTGTCAAGGGTTCGTTGTTTAAGGCCTGGCTGATAAATGCTGGAATCGCCCTGCCGTCATTTGGCCTCATTCGTGGTCCGTAAGTATTGAATATCCTGACTATTCGGGTATCCACCTTGTGTATCCTATGGTAGGCCATCGTTAGCGCCTCTGCGAATCTTTTGCTCTCATCGTAGGACCCTCTTGGCCCAACTGGATTCACATGCCCCCAATAGCTCTCTGGTTGTGGATGCACTTGCGGGTCTCCATAAACCTCTGAGGTTGATGCTAAGAGGAACCTTGCTTTTTTTGCCTTGGCAAGCCCCAGCGCATTGTGTGTCCCCAGTGCATTAGCCTTCAGCGTTTGTATGGGTATTTGCAGGTAGTCTATCGGCGAGGCAGGACTGGCAAAATGCATGATGTATTCAATTTCGCCTTCAACAGTGATGTGTTCAGTAACATCATGTTTGACAAAGCTGAAATTCTTGTTGCTTTTGAAGCCCTCAATGTTTTTGAGTGTTCCTGTTATTAGGTTGTCCATGCATATTACTTCATACCCTTTTTTTAGCATTAGTTCGCATAGATGGCTTCCCAGAAATCCTGCTCCGCCAGTTATTAGCACGCAGCCTTTCATAATCCCTCTCTCAACCTGTCCCGAAAATCAAGGAACCCATCTTGGTTGTCCTGCATCTGCATTGCTTTCATGGTTGCTGGTAGGGTTGCGGGGCTTTTAAAGTTAGCTATTGGTTTCAGTGTCTTTCTCATGACAAATGCAGTTTTGACTTTGAAGTTGAGGTCCCCTTGTATTGGACAGGGGTAGATGTATTCGTTGTTAGGCTGTCCTTTGATTTCAAATGGAAGGTCAATACCCTGCTTCTTCAATTCTAAGATAGAGTTTGCTGGATTAGGATAATGGTTGAAGTTCTTGTTTAGATATTTTATGTCCTCGTACTTGATATCCCCCAACCTGTTGGTTTCCACCATCACTGTTTTTCCTAGCTTGACATCAAAAAAACATGCCCCTCCTTTTTGCGGTTTGTATGGGTTTTGTGCTACAACCTCCATTACCATGTTGTAGCCTAGCCTTCCAAGGTCAAGGCTGGCTTGCAGGCTTGCAAGGTCAATCGAATTCTCAAGATAACCAATGTCTTCAATATTGTAAGAGAGCATATCCTCCATCTCTTGCAGCATTTTCAGGTATTCCTTGAATGTTAAAGCCCTTGTTTCTTCTCCGTGCACGAAAATGCTGCCTTCATGACATTTTTGCATCAGCATTTGCCCGTGGTTGTGTAATCTTTTTGGGCTTGCCTCATCATAAGACAACTTTCCTTGCTGTATTGATATCCCGTGGAAGCTTTGCTGGATCATGAAATGGACATTCTTGTTGAGAAAGCCATAGTAATTATGATTTTCAAATTTATCTAGTATCTCTTTTGCAGTTTGTTCGTTTAACACCATAAGAATTTTCTGCCTTGCTAGCACTTCTGCAGCTGGCTTTCCGTGTTTTTTTGCGAGTTTTACCAAGTCAAAGGCCATCTGGGTCATGTGCCTCTCGCCTAAAGTCATGGCTTCAAGTTCGTTTGGCTCAAAGTCAATTAGTTCCATAAGCCTTTGTGCTTGCAGTTCTGCTTCTTCCTCACTTTTCCCAGGTTTGTTATCAAGGTATTCATTGATGATGAGCGCTCTTATCTTTTGCATGCTGAATTCATTTAGTTTTAGCAGGTATTTTGTGCCGAGGCCTAGCCTTGTCGCTTCTCCTGCAGCTGTGTGTTCTGTGAAAAACCTTCCTGCTAATATGGTTTTTTCTGCTTCGCTTGTGTTCTTGTCATCAAGCACCTTGATGTTTTCCGCGTTCCTCAGGTGTCCAATATTTTGGTAGGTGTTTATCTCGACTACTTTCTTCCTTATCTCCTCAATCGAGAGGTTTTCTATGCTTCCGAAGTATGCTTTGAGTTGTCTTTCTAGTTCTGTAAGTACTGTCTCCTTGTAGCTCTCTAATGAATTAAGGTCGAGCATGTTCACCAGCAGATTCCTTGATAGTTCTTCGGCCTTTTGGCTTTCTCAAAGACATTTTTCCCATCGATTACCTGTTTGGTCCCATAGTTTACCTTGGAGAATTCAGGCCATTCTGTCAGGATGCATATGACCTCTGCCTTGTTTACTGCCTCTTGTGCGCTTTCTGCATAGTTTAAGTGAGGGAAAAGTGTTTTTACAGCAGGCATTCCCATTGGGTCATAAAGGAACAGCTCTGCCTGGTGCAGTATTAGCTCCTTGATTATGGTTAGGGACGGGCTCTCCCGTACATCGTCTGTCTCAGCCTTGAAAGTCAATCCAAGCAGTGCTATTTTTTTCCCTTTGATAGTGCCTAGTGTTTCTTCCACAAGCTCTAGGAACGTTAAGGGTTGGTCCCTATTGACATCGAGCGCTGCTCTCATTATTCGTGGGTGATATCCCAACTCCAGCGACTTGTGCACTAATGCTGCTACATCCTTTGGAAAGCAACTTCCCCCAAATCCTATCCCTGACCTAAGGAAGTGAGGGCCTATTCTATAATCCAACCCCACCCCTACAGCAACCTGGTTCGTGTCTATTCCAAGCCGCTTGCATATGTTGCCTACCTCATTTATGAATGATATCTTGGTTGCCAGAAGCGAATTCGAGGCGTACTTGATCATCTCTGCTTCCCCAAAACGTGTTTCGAGCACTGGGCACTTGAACCACTTGTAGAGGTTCTTGATTGTGTTGATCGCTTTCTGGTCAGAGCTTCCGAGCACTATCCTGTCCGGGTGAAAAAAGTCCTCGATTGCAGACCCCTCCCTTAGGAATTCAGGATTCATAACCACACCAAAGTCCTTTCCAAATTTCTTTTTCGATGCCCTCTCCAGTGTTGGAATCACTACCTTCTCGCATGTGCCCGGTACAACAGTGCTTTTGACGACTATCACATGCGGTTGTTTTTTCTGCCTGAGAATTTTGCCTATGTCTGTGCATATTCTCTCCATTTCGTGCAGCCTTATCTCTCCGTGCACTGATGATGGAGTTCCTACGCAGATGAATGTTACCTGGCTTTCCATGACTGCCTTTTTCAGGTTTGTGGTAGCAGTCAACTGTTTTGGAACCAGTTTTGTTATGAGCTCAGATAATCCTTTTTCATATATGGGTGCTTTCTTGTTATTGATCGCGTCAACCTTTTCCTTGTTGATGTCAACGCACATCACCTTGTTCCCCAGCTTTGCAAGCCCTACTCCCTGTATCAGTCCCACATAGCCAGTTCCTGATATGCTTATGTTCATCTGTATCACCTTCATCAAAGGATAGCCTGTCTCCTTAAATATCTTACTCTTATCCTACTTTATCCGATATGTTTATATATTAGGCTTTTTCACTCATTTTCATGAAGGCCAAGATTAGCATTACCATTAATGAGAAGACCCTAAAAGATATTGATTCTATCATTGACAACATATATATCAGGAACAGGAGCCAGGCAATTGAGCACCTGGTGCGGATCTCTCTTGGTGAGAACAAGGCTGGTGTGGTCTTGGCAGGTGGTGATGAGCGACTGCTGAGATTGTCCGACGGCTCCTATAGGGTAACTGCTATGCTTAAAGGCCATTCTGTGATCGAGCGAGCTGTAAAGAAGATGCGCGACAACGGCTTCAAGACAGTCTATGTGGTGGCGCGCCATGATGTCCTCACAAATGTGTTTAATCTTCTCAAGGATGGCACAGAGTACGGAGTTCGTGTGAATTATGTTGAAGAGAAAAAATCTCTCGGCACTGCTGCATCTCTTCGCGCGCTACGCGGGAGGATTAACTCAAGCTTTTTGGTCGTCTACGGTGACGTGGTCTTTGACAAGATCAACGTTGATGAGCTCTGGAATGACCATCTGAAGCACAATGCCATAACCACGATAATGCTGACAACCTCAAACAGGCCTTCTGAGAAGGGAACAGTAAAGGTGGAAGGTACCAAGGTCCTTGAATTCACACAAAAACCTCGTGCCTCTGATATCTATCTGGTTTTCTCCCCTATTTTTGTTGCGTCTAAGGAGCTCCTCGATCAGCCAGGCGATAGCCTTGAGCGCGATGTATTTCCGAATCTTGCGCTAAAGGGATTATTGAATGGTCATCTTAGCAGTGAAAAGGAGTTTCACATCCATAATGTTGAGGACCTTTCCAAATGGCAAAAGTGACTAAGAAGTTGTTTGTCAGGTGGTTTATCCTATTCTATGTTCTCGCCTTTGCCATTATTGCCTACTTAAGTCATAATCACGAGTTTCTTTACTATTCGCTTATCTATCTTCTTTTGCTATTGTTTGTTTATGTTATCCAAAGAAAGTATAGGTTCAGCCTGCAGCTTCCTGGAACCCTTCTCCTGGGTTTTGCATTGTTTGCATTTGCCCATTTTGCAGGCGGCCTTTTTTCGGTTCATGGTACCAAGCTTTACGACTTAAGCTTCGGTTTTCTGCATTACGATAACCTTGTTCATGCCTTTGGTGCCTTCCTGGTGACAATCGCATCCTTCAACCTCATCTTCCCTTATCTTCATGATACTATTCGCTCCAGGCGCCTTTACCTCCTCGTGCTCCTTGTGTTCATTAGCTTGGGCATCGGCTCATTGAATGAGAACCTTGAGTTTTCCGCTGTGCTCTTTCTCAAGTACACTGGTGTAGGAAACTATTTTAACAATGCCTGGGATTTGGTTTACAATTTGATTGGTTCCCTTGTTGCCTGCCTTGTCATCACGATCTTTCTTCTCAATAAGAAACTGCTCAAGATTGAGAGCCTGTAAATCCTTCATAATTGTTTCCATTAACAGGAAGAACAAAGACAGCCTCAAGTCTCCAAAGCCAACATTTAAATCCTCGTCTCATTTATAATTTCAATATGAACCTCGATCAGAAAACAGAGGAGAAACTTAAGTCTGAGGCGATTAAATATCTGAAGAATGGAAAACCAGATTGGGATATTCCACATACTATCTTTTCTGTAGATTGGATGAGAAAACTGATGCAAGAGGAGGGTGGCAATGAAAGAATTCTTGTTACAGCAATGTATTTGCATGATATTGGATATCCTAAATTGAAGAGAGGTTATGATTTTGATGATATGATCAAATCTAAGAAGCACCATGCTGAGCTAGGAGCTGAAAGATCAAAGCGGATACTGAAGAGACTAGGATATTCTGCTGAAGAGATGAAAGAAATTGTTTATTTAATTGGAAGCCACTATAACAAAGATAATATAGACACGCGCAATAGACAATTAGTCATTGAGGCAGATGGTTTAGCCAAAATAGACTGGGAAAGAGTTACGCCGAATTTTGATAAGGAAAATTGCCTTAGATACCTTGATTATTTTAAAGGAAGAACTGTTCCAAAATTTAAGACTAAGACAGGAAAAAAGCTCTTAAAGAGAGTTCTCAAAAAAGCAGAAGATTACTGGAAATAATTTCCGTAATGTTGTGGATGGGTGTGCAAAGTTCAATAAACCGTTAGCTTTTTAAACCACCATATTATCCTTGTGAACGGACGGCCATAGCTGCCTGGTCCTACCCGATCCCTTTTCGAACTCGGAAGTCAAACAGGCATACGTTCTTGGCTGTACTGTACTTCTGTACGGGAACCCAGGATAGCTGTCCACCCTTTTTATTTCGGGATCAATAGCCTCATTTTTAGATTTTCAAATTTGTCTTTCTTTTTGGAGGTGGCCTCATAAGACTCAGGATAGCAGTCCGCCATTCTTATTTCTCGATATAATTCTTGTTCATGACCTCTGGCATAAGCTTTAAAAAACAATAGCAATTAATCTCCTTTATGCTTAAGCCTAAGAAGCCAAATACCCCTGAAGAAGTGATGAGGCGGATTGCAAAGTTCAACGAATCACTCGAAACCCTGATTGAGTTAACCGCAAATAGCACAGAATTAGGTGGTTTTTCTTTCAAGCCCGAGTCTGCCAAAGGCTTGCAGCAATACATGGTTGCCTTTCTCCAAGATAAGGGAGTCCGCATTGGCATACAGGGACTTCTGGAAGAAAATACTCGACCCTCTCTGGATTTGGCTGAGTGTTCCTACAGGCTCGCCAACAAGATTGTCAAGCTTAATTGGGAAAAGAACCATCCTGTCCTCTCTCTTCAGCAGACATTTGATGTGCTCAAACCATGCTATGGTATACCAACCTTGATTAATTTGCGAAATAAGATTTCTGATTGTTACTCAGTTAATCCAGCAGAAGTCATCTTCTTGGCAGAGAACATTTTTCCAAAACTGTCCCATGGATTGTTGTTTTCTCCCGAGCTTAAGCAAAATCCCCAGCTACAGGAAGTTTATGCGATCAAGGTGCAAGAATACTTTAACAATTTATACGCCTTACTGGAAGAATATTCTACAAATCAGACATCGAAGATTTTGGACAAAATCAGGAAATTGCATGAAGCGGGGTTTCCAGTAAAACTCGATGAGAATCACAAGGCTGAATTAAAGATCAATATCCCTATAAAGGAAATACAACACATGGCTGCTTCAAAGACTCCTGTTGATGATTTTGAGATTGCCTTTGGCCACGTCATGGGTATAAAATATAGCAGGAATATCCACAAGCTAGAAAGAAGTGTGACTGTTTTTACTCAGAGGGATAGCCTCAGGGACAGCCTTATACGCTATATCATTGATTTTCCCAATGCAACAGAACCCCTGGTTTCTGCTTTTTTCCAAAAGCTTGCTGATAAAGCCACCACAGGAGGCAGTTCGGACCTAAAGCAGATGAATATAAAGACCCAACAACAGCTTCGCGAGGGTTATCTGATGGATAGAAAGACCTTCTAGAGCTCTACTGTAATAGTTTTATCCTTCAAATCCAGCTCTTTTATTTTGTGCTTCTCGATAATCTCTTCTTTTGTCAATTTTTTCAGCTCGCTGTTGACTCTTTCAAGAATGTCTTTTATCTCTTGGTAATGCTCGTATATCATCTCACCTTTTCTCTGGTTCTCTGCTATTTCTGCCTCTCCTTGCTTAATGACCTCTTCTTGTGCTCTAAGGATTTTTTCCAATCTCTCTCTTTCAGGCGAGGCTTCTTTGCTTTTTTGCTCAGTGAGATTACTGTAATTGTATTCATCTAGTGCTTCGTTGAAGCTCTTGAATCCTTTCTTTTCATAGTCTCTATAAGCAGCTAGTTCAAACGGTACAACATCGCTAAACCCTTCCTTTGTAACAATCATAGGCTCCGGTTTCCTTTCAAGAAGTTTGAGTATTCCTTTGTATACTTGCTCCATTTCCTTCGGCTCAAGACTTGTTTTGTTCTTGTTTATATTACAGTTCTCGATTATCTCTTCTGCATAAAGCCCGCCCAAGCCTAAATCTATCGCTAGGAACTTCACTATATTGTCTGATTTTGTCTTCTCCAGCGCTTCCTTGATGTCATCTATCTTGAATTTTGTCAGGTCGAATGCTGCTTTTGGTGCAGTGTAGATTGCTTTTGGCCTGATTTCCCTGTCCTTGAATTTTTGTGTCTCAAGCGCCGATATTATTGTCATGTCTTCCCTGCACAGGATTATGTTTCCCCTCGCAAACAATTCGATGATCAGTATGTAATTGCCAGCATTTGACTCAAAGGTTATCTCTACTATTCTCTCCATTCGAGTTTGTTTTATCTTCGCTATTCTCGTGTTTGAGATCCATTTCCTCAATGATTGGCAAAACCCATGAGGGCTTTGCGGGCTTGCTAGCTTGTGTTCTGTCAGGTGCATGAACCTTGGCACAAATATTCTCAAAATTTTCTTTCCTTGTGATGCGCTGTGTGCTTGTATGTACACCTCTTCCTTTATGGGCTGGTAAATCTTTGACACTTTCGAGCCCAGAAGCTCTTGTAATTCTGCAACAATCTGCTTGAGTTCTATTGCGCTGAGGTTCTTTTTCATTTTGCCAATCAGAAGCAAGTGGACTTTATAATCCTTTATTTTACTGTAACGCTTTTTGCAAGGTTTCTGGGCTTGTCAGGGTCGCAGCCCCGCTCTAGTGCAAGGTAGTATGCAAGTATTTGCAAAGGTATTATCATCAAGATAGGGTTTGCCATTCCTGCTTCAGCCACTTTAATGTGATAGTCGTAGACATCGTTTGGCTCTGAGTCTATCCCTATTATGTATCCTCCCCTTGCCTTGATTTCCATTGCGTTTGATACAATTTCCTTTCTTGTGTGTTCAGTCGCAAGTATTATTGCTGGTATGCCTTGCTCTATTAGCGCTATTGTGCCGTGCTTTAGCTCTCCTCCTGCAAACCCTTCTGCGTGCACATAGCTGACTTCCTTTATTTTGAGTGCCCCTTCAAGAGCGCTGGGATATGCAAGGTCTCTTCCTATTAGGAATATGTCATGCTGGCCTTTCAATTGCTTTGCCAATGCCTTGAGCCGCGTCAAGTTCTCCTTGATCAGCCCTTCAACCTCAAGTGAAGCTTTTGTAATCACTTTTTTTCCTTCAGCCTCTCTTCCTGCCACATTGTATGCCAAGCTTAGGAGTATCGCGAGCTGTGCTGTGTAGCTTTTGGTCGAAAGTACGCATATTTCAGGTCCCGAATGCGTCATTATGTTCACGTCTGAGAGCCTTGTTATTGTTGACCCCATTACATTCACTATAGTTATTATCTTGGTCCCATGCTTTTTTGCTGTCTTTATTGCTTCTATTGTGTCCGCTGTCTCTCCAGATTGCGAAAGTGCTACCATCACTGTCTTGTCTGTCAGAAAGCTCTCATAATTCCTGAATTCTGATGCCAGTATAACGTTTACATGCTTCTTAGCTATTTCTGCGAATTGGTATGATGCTGACACGCAGGCATGGTACGATGTCCCGCAGCCCACAAAGAAAATTCCAAATGCATCTTTGAGCATCTGGCTGACTTGTGCCATGAGCTTTGGGTCTTGTTCTGCTGCTTTTCTTATTGTCTCTTTCTGTTCTGTAATCTCTT
Source organism: Candidatus Woesearchaeota archaeon (assembly GCA_043803105.1). Lineage (GTDB taxonomy): Archaea > Nanobdellota > Nanobdellia > Woesearchaeales > JAZDKJ01 > JAZDKJ01. The sequence continues at coordinate 46,853 of JAZDKJ010000013.1, read as the reverse complement.
TTAGCATAAAGTGAGCATACTCACCCTTTCTTGCCTGCTCTATGGACCATGTGATAGTTACAGGTTCTTTGGTTTGTAACTCATCATTTTTTAAGCTGAAAACATCCAATCTCTTGGCCATAATAGCATATTCATCATCCTCAAGATAAATCACTTTGTTTGTATACTCCAGAAATGCCGGAACGTCAGATGCCGCGAACAATTCATTATCTTTAAAACCCAATACAAGAGGTGAGCCACGACGAGCCGTAAGAATAAAATTATGGTCACTATGAATCGCAACAACAGCAAAGCTTCCCTCGAGTTCTCTTAAACTTGTTACAAATGCTTTTCTAAAATCCTGGCCATTCAGCATATGGTATTGTATGAGATGAGGTATAACTTCTGTATCAGTGTCAGTCATACATACTATTCCCTTGGACTTCAAGAATTCTCTTAGATATTGGTAGTTTTCGATAATCCCATTGTGAACAACTGCAATCTTTCCATCCTCTGATAAGTGTGGATGCGCATTCTTTTGAGTTACACCACCATGGGTGCTCCAACGAGTATGCGCCATTCCTAGATTTCCTTTCAATTCTTCAAAATGCGCTCGCTTGTCAGCTTCATCAATCTTCCCCACCTCTTTGCGGACTTCTATTCCCTGATGGCTCAATACTGCCATTCCAACTGAGTCATACCCGCGATATTCTAGATGCCTAAGGCATTTCAATAGTAAAGGACTGGCTTGTTTAATTCCACGATACGCTACAATACCACACATTTTTTTCACTTGTAAGATTTCATTAGCAGGGACAATTTCTTGGATTTGATAGGGTGCAAGAATCCAATCTTGTTCTTAAATCGCTGAATATCTTGTTTGCCCGTTATCGTAAAATAGTACATAAGACTTCTACTTTTCGAATTGTGTTCCAAGATTTTGTTGCTTTTGATTTGAAGCCGGGATACAAGTTCCTTAATTTGTTCGATTAATTGTAGATCCACCTGTGATATCACTATCATTTTCTTTGACGGATACAAAAAACCTTCATCATCATACAATGCCTGAAGGAATGCTGCAACAACTTTTGTATTCTTGCATCTCATGACAATGGATGGAACTTGTTTATTACCGGCTTTGAAATCCAGCAATCTGTATATAAGTGAACCAATTGTAGATGGTAGCCAAACTTCGTCTCCATGATCTAATCTTTGCCGGCTATATATCTTAGTTTCTCCAAAGCAGTTGACCACATCAGTCTTGAATGAATTCAGCAAAAATTTTTCATTATTAACATAAAAAATACGGTACTTGTTCTCTTTCACAACAATATGAATACCTCCATCACCAATGATATGACCCAAAATGCGAGCAAAGCCTTCATTAAGGCTCAATTTCTGATTTGTTATTGGAAAACTATTCTTGGTCTTTACACTTTTTATATGAATATGTAGAGTCTTTCCGCTAACATTGATAGATTTACCAAGTTTCAACAATGTGTCCAATCGGCAATAGTGGCCGGATTTTTTCATTATTCTGTACAAGCTTTTTCTTGAAATCATGGTCTTATCAATGATTGAACTAACTCTCAGTATTTTCAATCCAATCAAGTGTCGTAAATTCTCGTCTATCTCAACGTAATATAACTGTGGATTTTCGAGTGCTAAATCAACCATCCGAAAAAATGGTTTACTCATTTGGGTAATTGGAATGTTTTGTTTACTTAAGTACTTTATCTTAGCCCACCTTTTATGGCCCATTCCCATCGTTCCCTTCATGCTCTCAAAATCGAGCTGCGTATCTTGCACTTTCCCAATTTCTTTTTGTACCTGTAATTTGCCAGCATCTATTGTTGCAATTCCCACTGAGTCATATCCCCTGTATTCAAGATTCTGCAGCCCTTCGAGAATTATCTTGCTTGCCTGCTCATTTCCTTTGTATGCTATGATTCCGCACATTTTACATTATGTCTTCTTTGACTATTTCCCCTGGAACAGTTGTCTTTCCTGGCCATATTTTCCTTCCGGGATAAATGCTTGTGTTAATCCCAGTATGCACACCATCACCTATGAACGCACCAAGTTTCCTCCTGTTGCTGTCAACTTTTTTTCCTTGGATTATAGTTTTGTTGGTAGCTCCATCGTGTCTGTAGTCTGATGTGATCGTTCCTGCTCCTATGTTGCAGTTCTCGCCAACGATTGAGTGCCCTATATAGCTGTGGTGCTTTGCTGTTGTTCCTTTCATGATAAGTGAGTCTACTATCTCTGACCTTGTTCTCACATTGTCTAGGAGTATGGTGTCTTTTCTCAGGTATGCATTCGGGCCCACTACACAGTCTTTGCCTATCCATACAGGCCCTTCCAAGTAACATCCTGATTTGATTATGCTTTTTTCTCTTAGCACAACAACCCCTCTCATTGTTACATGCGCTTCGACTATGCCCTTGATGTTGCTTTGGCTTATCTTTTCTAGAAAAAATGCGTTTGCCTCAAGCAGTTGCCATGGATAGCTTACTGGTAACCAGTAATCTTGGATTTTTTCAACCATGTATGTTTGCTCTTTGCACATTTCGCTGATGGCTGATGTTATTTCTATTTCCCCTCTCTCGCTCTTTCCTGTTTTTTCCAGATATGGGAAAATGTTCTTGTCTAGAACGTACAAGCCTGTGTTGCCAATGTTTGATAACGGTTCTGTAGGTTTTTCTTGGATTCCTTTGAGCGCTTTACCTTCAGTGAGAAGGATTCCCCATTTTTCCGGGTCCTCCACCTCTTTGCCAAGCAGGCATCTGTCATGCTTTGCACAGTTTAGGATATCTTTTGGTGAGTATATGTCGTCTCCGTTCAGCACCAAAAATTTTCCAGTCAGTTGGCTCCTGGCTTGCATGAGCGCATGGCCTGTCCCCAGCTGCTCTTTTTGTTCAACATATGTTATCTTTATTCCTTGGTATGTGCTCCCCAGGTGTTCAATTATTTGTTCTTTCAAACATCCTACTACAATTATGACCTCCTCAGCAATTCCCTTCAGGCTCTCAATGCTGACCTCAATTAAGGTCTTGTCTAGGATCGGAAGCAATGCCTTTGGTTTTGAGATTGTAAATGGATATGTCCTTGTTGACTTGCCTGCGCAAAGTATTACAGCCTTCAATCTCCCAGCTCCTTTCGTATCGTTGTCATGATGTCTTGTGCGTACGCTTCTATCTTCTGCATATTTTCTCCTTCTATCATGACCCTTACCTTGTTTTCTGTCCCAGAATACCTTACAAGCACCCTTCCTGCCTCTCCAAGCTCATTTTCAACTGACTTGATAGTATTAACTACATTTGGCATCTTGTCAAGCTCCCTCTTCTCTCTTACCGTGCTGTTAAGGAGCACCTGCGGCATTGACTTGAAAAGTGTTCCGAGTTCAGACAGTTTCTTCCCTTTTTCTTTCATTATTTTCATTATGTACAGGCTTGTGATTGTAGCATCAGGTGTGCTGTTATGGTCAAAACATATTATGTGCCCTGATTGTTCTCCCCCGAAATTGTAGCCGTTTTTAAGCATCTCCTCAACTATGTAAGGGTCTCCTACATTCGTCCTGACCAGGCTTATTCCCTGTTTCTTCAGGTACAGCTCTAGTCCCTTGTTTGTCATCACTGTGCCTACAACCGTATCCTTTTTTAGCTGCTTCTTTTCCTTGAGGTCTAGCGCTATTATTGCCATCAGGTGGTCTCCGTCCACAAGGTTTCCTTTTTCGTCAGCCATTATGACCCTGTCAGCATCACCGTCAAGTGCTATGCCAAGGTCTGCTTTGTGTTTGAGCACCGCTTGTTGCATTACCTCAGGATGCAGTGAGCCGCACTCCTTGTTGATGTTTGTTCCGTTTGGCTCGTTGAACATTATTATTACCTCTGCCCCAAGTTCCTGGAGTATGTGCGGTGTTATGTCATAAGCTGCTCCGTTTGCGCAGTCAAGCACAACCTTTAGCCCTTGCAGGGGGAAATTGTCTATGGCTGCCTTGGCAAACTCTATGTAGCGGCCTTTCGCGTCGTCTATCCTTTTTGCTTTGCCTATAGCAATTCCTTGCACATGCTCATTTCTTGCGTCTTTTATCATCAGTTGTTCCAGTCTTAATTCAATATCATCAGGAAGTTTTATTCCCTTGCTTGAGAAAATCTTGATTCCGTTGTGCTCCCACGGATTGTGTGATGCAGAGATGACTACTCCTGCGTCAGCTGCAAAAGACCTTGTGAGGTGCGCAATTGCTGGTGTAGGCATTGGTCCGACAAGTAGCACATCCCCTCCCATTGAACAGATTCCTGTTGTGAGTGCAGACTCAAGCATATAGCCGCTTAATCTTGTGTCTTTTCCTATCAGTATTTTTGGTCTTGTGCCATTTTTCAGCGCTTCAACTATTGCCTTTCCTAGCCGCACCACAACCTCTGGAGTCATGGGGTGTATATTTGCTATCCCTCTCATACCATCAGTGCCAAATAGCGTTTTTTTCATGCCCATTTACTTTTTCTTCCCCTTTTATATCTTTAATTCATAAATCTTTTGTAGTATTCCTTTGCAAAGTGATTGATTTGCCAATAAAAATGCTTTTAACGCATTTTTATGCATCTTAAAAGCAAAATTGGCATTTTTTGGCCATATTTTGACAAATAAACAATTTTTCTTCCTTATCGGTATAATACACATTATAAAGGATTATAATAATATTATAAAAATATTCATAATGAAAACAAATATTTATATATCATCAGCTTTTTTTTTGTGCCATGACAAAGTACTTCATAGTGAAGGAGCAGGACAACCGTTTTTTTTACGATGACCTCTTCATGTTGCAGAACCCAGCAAGCCTTAAGCTTACGGAAGATGGCACAAGGATCAAGATTCTCAAGATGCTCTCCCTTCAACCAATGTATCCTGCAGAGATTGCAAAAAAGCTTCATATGCACGAGCAGAAGGTCTATTACCACGTTAAGCAGCTTCTCAACTCAGACATTATTGAGTTGACTGAAAAAAAAGAGATCAGGGGTACCATGGCGAAAAAATATTCTGCCAGGCAGATGAATTTTGCAGTAAGCCTTTCCGCCAATTGGAAGAATATCAAGCAGCTTTTGGGCTCTGAGAAGGACAAGAGGCTCGAGCTTTTCTTAAAGCCTTTTATCGAAAATGATGAATTGAACGCAAAGATTATTGTCGGCAGCCCTGATCCGCATGGCCAGTTTAAGGCCCGTGCCCGGGATGGTCATTATGCGGTTGACCTTGCTCTTTTCCTTGGCGCTTTTTGTTCGTCCACAAACCATTTCTCAGTCAAGCTTGATGTGGACACTGACCTCAAGCACGAGAAGACAAACTTCATCATTGTTGGTGGTCCAGTAACAAATCTTGCTATGGCAAAGATTAATGATTTTCTGCCTGCAAAGTTTTCTGATTCAAAGCCCTGGGGTATTGTTGGCAAGGAGGAATATACTGATGATAGCATCGGGCTTATTGCAAAGATCCCTAATCCTTATAATCCTGCCTCTAAGATTATTGCTTTGGCAGGCATTAGATTCTCTGGTACCAAGGCAGCAGTCATTGGCTTCTCACGGTTCACAAGGCAAGTCCTTTCAAGATTTGCTGACCAGAAGGAGTTCTGCTGCATTGTGCAGGGTTTTGACCTTGACGGCGACGGCAGCATTGATTCTGTTGAAGTGCTCGAGTCCTATTGACTGCAAAACCTCTTGATGTTTTCTTCACACTCTTCCAAGGCCAGTTCTGCAACCTCTTTGCCTATTCCAGGAACAGTCCATGCTAGTATCTCTGCCTGCTTTGTATCTGTTCCAAGTTTTGTCCTTTCGCTCGGGCCCATCGTTATGCTCGCTATTATTGACTCTTCATCCCTTACTATTATGTCTCCCTTTGGGATTGTAAGCTCCCTGTTTCCTATCCCCATGTAGCGCTCATTCTCTCCTGCTATACAGGCTGTCATTTCTCCCTTTACCTTTGCCTTGTCATGGCCTCCGATTAGTATGCAATATTTTAGCTCAGGTATTACCAGGCTGTCGATCAATGTGCTTAGAACAGGCATCTCCTTTCCTTTGATTATGCCCTTGATTTGCGACCTCATATGTGACTCGTCTAATCCTAAACTTTTGTAGAATTTTTGGTATGCCCTTATCCTATAATCCTCAAGGCTTTTGAACTTCTGTCTGATCTCCTGTTCTGCTTCCCTTTTTGCCTGTTCAAGAAGAGGATTGCACCTGTCTATCCTGCCTATAAGCCCCACTGTTTTTCTTATGACTAGGGCACCTGGATACTCTCGTTTCATCTCCTCAGTTGTTTGCATCTGTTCTCTGGTTTGGTGCACGATTTAAAATTATTGCTGTTTTTCAAAACATAACAATTAAATACCAATAATCCATCATTCCTACCGGAGGTTGGGTTCATGAGCAAGACTGATGATAATTTGAAGGCTGCATTTGCTGGCGAGAGCCAGGCCAGGAATAAGTACACCTATTTTGCCAAGATTGCTGAGGCTGAGGGATTTCAATATATTGCGCGCATTTTCGAGGAGACTGCATTAAATGAGATGCAGCATGCCAAGGATGAGTTCAAGCGCTTGAAATTGCTGGGCAATACCAAGGCTAATCTTCTGGCTGCTATTGAAGGTGAGCACTACGAAACCTCAAGCATGTACCCAGGTTTCGAGAAAGAAGCCTTGGCTGAAGGCAATAAGGACGCTGCCACTTTGTTTAAGGAAATCGGTGAGGTCGAAGCCCATCACGAGGCTCGTTACAGGAAATTGCTCGAGCTTGTTGAGAAAGGCATGGTGTTCAAGCGTGATAAGCCAATCTCTTGGAAATGCTCAAAGTGCGGCTGTGTTCATGTTGGCACAGAGCCTCCCCTGACCTGTCCGTCATGCAAGCATCCGAGGGAATACTATGAGCCTGCCTGCTTGTGCTTTGAGCCAGGCTGTAAGGATTGCTCTTGAGGTGTACTATGATTAGCCAGATTGCCTATAGTATGATTTTTGGTCTACCTTTTGTTGCATATATGGGCGTGCTTACCTTGCTTTCTTTTTTGTTCACTGCCTCTATATCAGTCTTGAACAAGAGAGGAATTAGTTACGTGCCTTTTGTCTGGCACCCAAGAATGGCAGCTATTTCGATCGTGTTGGCATTTGTTCATGGCTTTCTTGCTAGTTCGATTTATCTCGGAATATGAGCCTTATCGCTGAGACAAAACGTTTAAGCCACGGCCCTGTAGGAACTCAGGTTGAGAAAAGGTTAAGGCAGTTCAAGAGCTTTGATAAGAAGGCTCCAAAAGAGTGGTTTTCTGAGCTCTGTTTCTGCCTTCTTACAGCCAATTCCAAGGCAAAGACATCTCTTGCCATACAAGCAGATCTTGGGGCTAATGGTTTCTGTAGCGCATCTGCTGCTGACGTGAAAAAATGTATTGTGAAGCACAAGCACCGTTTCCACAACAACAAGACAGCCTTTATTGTAGGTGCAAGAAATCACCTGGATATCAAGGATAAGATTTCTGCTCTGTTAAAATCAAGTGAAGACCAAGCAAGGGTTTGGCTCGTGAAGAACATCAAAGGCCTTGGCTATAAGGAAGCCTCACATTTCTTGCGCAACACTGGCTGCACCGATCTTGCCATCGTTGACAGGCATATTATCAATGTCTTGGTTGAATATGGTCTTATTACCAGGCCAAAGACTGTTACCAAGAGGGTTTACCTTGTTATTGAGAAAAAGCTGAGGTTGCTCGCACAAGAGCTAGGCATGTCGCTTGCTGAGCTTGACCTTTACTTGTGGTACATGAAAACAGGGCAGGTTTTAAAATAGATAAGCAACATTTAAAAGCATGTCTGTATTCATTGCACATACTAAATAGGAGGTGACATAAATGGGTTGCGGATGTTGCGGAACAAAAAAGAAGTCTAAGTAAATTTTTCTTTTAATTTTTGCGGGGTGTTTGCGTGGTTGATTATGATGAGTTTGGTCCAGAAAAGATTCTGACCGTCTACGATTCACAGTCCGGAATGAAAGGTTTTGTGGTTATAGATAATACAGTGCTTGGTCCTGGCAAAGGAGGCATAAGGCTTACTCCTTCTGTTACTGTTGATGAGACTGCAAGGCTCGCCCGGGTAATGACTTGGAAATGCTCTATCGCAGGCCTTCCCTTTGGTGGTGCAAAGTCTGGAATTATCGCATATGATCATAACATGCTTAGGCAAACCAAAGAGCAAATAATCAAGGCTTTTTCTAAGGCTATTAAGCCTGTTTGCCCTTATCTTTATGTTGCTGCACCTGACATGAATACTGCCGAGCAGGAAATGGCTTGGTTTGCAGATGCTAATGGCAGCCTGAAGAGCTGTACAGGCAAGCCCAGGTCTATGGCTGGGCTGCCTCATGAGCTTGGGAGCACTGGCTTTGGTGTTTTTCATTCTGTAAGGGTCGCTGCTCCTTTTGCCAGCCTGGACTTGTTGGGTTCAACAGTGGCGATTGAAGGCTTTGGTAATGTTGGTTGGTTTGCAGCAATGCATCTGGCTTCTTATGGTGCCACTATAGTTTCTGTGTCAGATAGCAAAGGTGTTGTTTATGACAAGGCCGGCCTGGATTTTGATTCTCTTGCCAAGGTCAAGAAGGACACTGGCTCTGTCATTAATTACATGACTGCGTCAAAATCAGGTTACAATAGCATCCTTGATGTTCCGGCAGATATACTCATCACTGCTGCTGTCCCAGATCTCATTAAGCAGGCAGATGTTTCCAGGCTGAAGTTCAAGCTCATTGTGGAAGGCAGTAACATCCCTATGGGAAATTATGTGGAAGAAGCACTCCATAAGAAGGGAGTTCTTGTTGTGCCAGATTTTGTTGCTAATGCAGGCGGAGTCATAAGCTCTTACGTTGAGTACAAAGGAGGCTCTGATAAAGAGATGTTTGAGTTAGTCGAGAAGAAAGTCTCTTCCAATACCAAAACAGTCCTTGAATTGGCTGCCTCAAAGGCTTTTCTGCCGAGACAGGCTGCAATGCAGATTGCGAAAGAGAGAGTGCTTGCTAAGCGTTAGTTTTGTCGTGCTTTCCCGGAACCATCCAGTCCTCTATCCTAAATCTGTCTTCAGTAATCCCGATGCCAATCAGCGATTGCTTTACTGCTGATATCATTGGAGGCGGCCCGCAGAAATAGTACAGCCATTCTCTTGGTTTTTCAAGGTGCCTTTGTATCATTTCTGCATTTATAAATCCCAATTCTCCTTTCCATCCTTCTGGTTTTTCGTTGGTTAGCGTGCAGACTATCTTGATGTTTTCTTGAAGTATCTTGTCGAATTGTTTCCTGTATATTATGTCTTCTTCTGTTCTGTTGGAGAAAAAGAGGCATACTTCCATATTGAGCTGTTTATCTAACACATAGTCTATCATGCTTTTGAAAGGTGTTATTCCAGAACCGCCTGCAATGAGCGCAATCCTCTTTGCAGCCATGTCAATGTTGAGTGATTCTCCAAAAGGTCCTCTCAGCCTTAGGCTGTTGCCTTTCCTGATTTGTTTGTGGATGATGCCAGTGAAGAATCCTGTCTTTTTTATTGTGAGCGCCACGTAATTTCTAGCGGGTGAGCAGGCGAAGGTGAACGGTCTTTCCTCTTCTCTCACCTGCTCAAGATCAGGGAGCGATATTAGGGCATATTGCCCCGGTATAAAGTCTACCTTTCCCTTCTCCAATGTATACGTTTTCACGTCTGGGGTCTCTTCAGTGATTTCTATGACCCTTAGCGTTTCCTCAAATTCCATTCTTCCCTAGAATTCTTTTGCACTTTTAAATCTTACCCGGTGCAGTTCAGCTTGTTTTGCATGTTGCTCCACCAGGACTGTTGGTAATTGTATCTTTCATCACCCTGGCATCTTCCTTCCTGGAGGGTTTCTTTTAGGGCAGCTGTTGCCTCTTCTTTTGTCATCCTCTGCAGCGCAAATTCGCCGCACAATATTGGTCTGCAGCTTTCGAATGTTAGTGTCTGGTCGCATTGGCAATACGTGAGTTGTGAGCAATAGACCCTGTCTTCGCAGACCCCAAATTCTCCGAAGAAGTTTGCTATAAAGTCTCCTACATGTCCATTTGCATCCAGGTCTGCATCTTTCACAAAGCTGGAGCAGTACTCTGCTTTTTGTTTGTGCGTGCAGTTTGTGGTGTTCGGGCAGTAATTGCTGCACTCGCGCAATGCTTTCTCATATTCTTGCTGCATCTTCATGATTATGGCTGTGTTGTTGGTCACGTTTATTGTTGGTAGGATCTCTTGTGGTACCGGAAGGTTTGCCGGTATCCAGTATCTTATCACTTCGTCTTCGCAATGTGCTGGGTTCTGCTGCCATTCCATGTGTTTTCTTGGCACCTTTGCATTCTCAATTTTTGTTAGGTTAAGTATGTGCACTTGCGGGCATTCACTTTTGGTCATTTGGTACGATCCTTGTATTTTTCCAGCCTCTTTTCCGTCTATAAAAAGAGTGCCGTTGACTGGTTTCCTATCTTCCTCTGTGAGGAATTGCAGTGTCACGTAGAAGAAAACCTCTTGTATCTCGGCATACTTGACGTTCAACACAAGGCTCATGTGCGAGCAGTCGCTCTTGTTTGTGCGCCAGGCTATGGTTCCTAGCTTTGTGTATACCTCGATTAATCCTTCTCCTTCGCAGAATTCCTTCGGCAACTCTTTAAATGTGCCTGTGGTGGTTCCTAGGTAGACACCGTTGTAGAACACAGACCCCCTGACAGGTGTTTGTGTTGCCTGGTCAAGGAATTCCAGTGTAGGTGGCTTGATCCTTGACATCATGATAAGGAAGACAAGCAAAATAAGCATTGTCACAAGTATTGCGTAAGGCAAAAACCTCTTGTACTTGATGCACAGCCCTATTAGTCTGCCTAACACTTCCTTGATAGAACTCTTTGGTCGCTTTGCCTCTTTTTGCTTCGCTTGGGTCACAACCCTTGCTTGAGGTCTTATTGGCGCCTCAAGGCCTATTGCATGATCTATTTCTTTGTGGTTGTAACCTTCTTTGAGTAATGTAGCTCTGACTGCCTCAACCCTTACTCCTCTTCGAAGATTTTCTCTTATGTATGAAAGCAGATTCTTGTCCACCATTTTAGTGCATGTATATTGATGGCAGTATTTGTGACATCAAGGCTACGTAAGGATTTAGCTCAGGCTGGGTTTGAAGGTCTTGGTAATCCCATTCATCCACCACTTCTTTCGCGTTGTTGTCTATATACTGCCTTACCGGCCCGTCCAATTCTTCCTTGTCAATGATGTAGACCCTTGTGTCCTTGAGATAATTTGTATACATACCATAATTGCCTGCGTCCAATGTTATCATTGGAGCTACCAAGAATGATGCGAATAATGAGCTCACAAGCGCCCCTTCTGTGTCAGAACTGCTTATTACTACAACATCGACCATTGTGTCCCAATACCCTGAATATCCCTCTAGGCTGTCCTGTTTTATCCTGTCTCCAGGAACAAGCACACCAGGTATTTGGCCAAAGAACCTTAGCTCTCCTGCGTTTGGGTGCTTTGTGAGTAATTGCGTGAAGTCGTTTGCTGTTGGCGTGCCTTTCTGGAAGTACACAAAGTATGGATAGCTCGTAATGCCGCCTGCCTTGTTGTTCCAGATCGCCACTGGCACAAGCTGCAATATCCTGGATTGTCCTGCTGTTTCTTCAATCATAAGAATTGGGTTTGTGGCATACTTTGACATGTTTTTTATGTTGTTGATCTTTATTGCTTGGAGCGGCTTTATTATGTCTACGCAATTCTGTTTTCCTTTTACCAGGATTTTCAGGTAATGGTCTGACGTGTCTATGCATTTGTAGTATGGGCTGCTTAGGCACAGGTTCCCGGGGTAGAATGACTCCCTGATCCTTGTTTTTGACAAAAGGAAGGTGTTTTTTTGCACATTTTGTTCTATGCTTCTCTTTATTGCTGGATAGGCTTCAACTATTGTGCTCTTCAAAAGTGCTTCTTTTTTTGAAAGGTCTATAAAGCATACTGTGTCCACATCGTCCGGCACTCTTAGTTCCAACTGCTGTACGCTCCCATAATCTCCCTCAAGCAGGTCCACTATTGACTTGAGTTTCTCTTCGAATTCTATGACAGTGGCTAACCTCTGGCTTGATCTGAATGCCTCTATCGCCTTGAAGCTGAAAACAAGTAGCAGCATTACTAATAATGCGCTTCCTATGTAAATGAATATTTGGTACTGTGCTTTTTTCATTGCGTTATTGTTGATAGGCCGTAATATGTTATGATGCCTTGGTTCCTGTCATACCATTTGCCTTCGTAGCAGGTTTGAGCCACCAATAACTGGTTTAGTGCCTGATTTGTCTCATAGCTCCAGCTCTCTTGAATATCATCTCCGCAGCATGCCTTGTCTGTTTCGCTCCAGCATTTTGTGAGTTCATGAGCGCAGTTTGTGCCAGTGCCCATTATCCGATTTTTGCAAAGCAGTTCAGAGCAGTCAGCGTCTAGGCAGTAACCCCCTTCTGAACATGCTGATAATCCTGTCTTGTTCATCCAATCATCTGCTGTGGAGTCATCTCCGCAGCATTTGCTGTTTGCTCCCATCCCGTCTGTAATCCAGCATCCGTACTCACCCTGCACATCACATGTTCCCTGTTGCCCTGGTACAAGCTCTTCGCAGAGTTGTGCTGAGCTATCTGGGTCATACGCTTGGTTTGAAGTACACTCGCTCGTGTCAAACTTACATTCTTTGCACTTTAGGTTGGTGCTCTCTAGGAATCCGAATGACACACATGTTTTCCAGTTGAGGTTGGTGCCGTCGCACTCCTCTCCCCCGTTGATTTGGTTGTCCCCGCAGATGCCTTGTCCGGGAGCAAAGCATTTGTTTGTGTCAAAGTGGCAGTCTTTCCCGCAACCGAGCGTTCCTCCCGTGAACCTGCTGTTCACGTCATTGCATCCATTGATGCTATGCCCCCAATTGGTCCCGTCGCAGTCTTCCCCAGGGTCAATGAATCCGTCGCCGCAATAACTCCCAACTCCTATGCAGGCTGATGTGTCAAACCTGCAGTCATTTGAACAGGTTAATACTCCACCTAGGAACCTGAAGTCTTTGCAGTCTGTTATGTGCCCCCAGTCTGTCCCATCGCATTGCTCTCCCGTGTTTACCCTATTGTTGCCGCAGGTGCCGCTTGTTCCGCCACTGCACCCACCCACATCCACCATGCACTCTGTGCATGTTGTTGTTCCACCGTTGAAATTGTCAAACCTTGTGCATCCTGGTGGTTCTATTCCGCTGCTCGGGTCGCATTGCTCGCCGCCGTCCAGTTCCGCGTTTCCGCAGTACCCTTGTCCGCCCTTGGTGCATTCGGTAGTGTCATACTTGCAATTGTGGCAGCTTAATTGTCCAGGATCAAATGTGTCAAGGCTTTTGCAATCGCTTAATCCTACATTGGTCTCGCATTCCTCTCCTGGCTGGACTTCTCCGTCCCCGCATGTTCCGTCGCCCCCTGTGCAGTGTGTGGTGCTAAATGTGCAGCCTGCATCGCATTCAAGGTTTCCTCCAGTAAAGCTTGTGAAGCTTGTGCATCCTGTTATCGAGCCCCAATTCTTGCCGTCGCATTGCTCTCCTTGGGTTATTAGGCCGTCTCCGCAGAATGTTTCTTCCGGTTGTCCTGTGTTAAGGTTGCAGACCTTTCTGCCTCCGTGATAAAAATGATAGCCGTTGTTGCACCTGCCCATTATCTCGCATTGTGTCTTATTGATCCAATGCGTTTCGTTGCAGAAAAACACTGAATTCCTTACCCACCTTCTTTGACAGGGAATTCGGCCGCTGCATTGTACTGGAACTCCCTCGTCGCATACGGTTTTTTGGTCTTCCGAGACCCAATCGTCTCCCTCTTTGCATACCCTTGGCCAGCTTCCTCCTGGGCATCCTTTGACCTGCGTGCAGTCTGCATCAAGGCAGTCTTCGCTGTTCCCGACATCGCTGCTTTTCCAGCCTGTGCTGTCGCAATCATTGTCTTTCGTGTCCGTGCATTTTTCTTCTATCTCCGTTTCCGGTGTAAACATGTTTTTTTCGTATTTGCAGTATTCGCATGCATCTCCTTTTCCGTCACCGTCTTGGTCTTGTTGGCCGGGATTGTAATCATTTGGGCAATTGTCTGTTATGTCCGCCTTTCCGTCATCATCCGTGTCCAGCCTGCAGTTCTTGCACCCAATGTCATACCATCGGCACTCAGTCCATGCACATTTGAAGTTCCCGCATGGATGCAGGTTGCATGTTTCCGCATTGTTGTAATCTTCACATGATTGTGGAGGGTTGGTTGTGCAGAAGTCGCATTTATCCGAGCCCATGGTCTGCGAGATAAAGTAGCATGGCTGGCCCCCGCATTGGTTTGTGCACTCTTGAAAGCTGCAGCCCCCTCCAGAACCGCATTGGTCGCAGCTCTCGCAGATGCACCCTTGGTCATTCTGGCATTGGCCGCCGCAGCTCTTTGGGCAGCCTAGTCTTGGGTCCCCGCTTGTGAGTACCACTCCTATGGAGTTCTTGCACCCGTCTGTTGTCTCTGGGCATTTGTCCTGGCAGTCTTTTATTCCGTCAGAGTCAGTGTCGCATGTGGTGCAATAACTTGAGCCGGGATCATTGCTCTTACCGCAGCCCTTGCCGTAGATTCCCCCCATGCTGAACTTATTGTCACAATTGTCGCCTTGGGTGACTACAGAGCATGCATCATTGTCAAAATTATCGCAGCTGTCGATAAAGCCGTCATTGTCGCTGTCTATGTTTGGGTCGCATGCCTGGTTGTTGTCGCAGTCCAGGCACCTTGTGCAGCCCGTGTCCCGCACATCATTGTAGCATTCCCAGCCAGTGCCGCCACATTTCTGTCCTGTGCAGTGTTCTAGTCTGTACTTCAACGGCACTGCCCCTTCACTGTATGCGCAGTTTGTCGGCTTGGTGTTGCTTAAAAGGTCATTTCCATAGCAGCATTCGTTATCGTCTATCTCGCCTATTTCCAGGCATCTGTCTTGTGAGGATACGCAGGCGCTACTGACACATCTGCTGTATCCGGGGTTTGCGATGTCATCATATTGGCAGCTTGCGCATTTGCCGCAGTCTTTTATTGACCAGCTGCAGTCTTTTTGGCTTGTGCATATGCATTGAACGCAGTCTCCCAGGTTCATAGTGTCGCACTGCACGTTCAGCTTGCTGTTGCAGCCGCATACTGCAAGCCCATTCCATTCTGAAGTGCCTGGTGCACAACACCTAGCTTGTTGGTTGCACTCATTGTTGCAGCATACCTTTCCCTCGCATGACGCTCTTGCCGCTATCGGAACCAGAATTGCCAAAAAAAGAAACACAATCAGGACCTTATTCATCTTCTGCGTAATTGATCAGGATACCTGCCTTTCGGCGCTTTGTGTGCTCTTTTAAGCCCGTATATCATTAGCAATACCGCTATTGTGATTGCAGCCCCGATTACAACATAAATCCATGAATTGTCCTTTTTTTCGCTTGTTCCCGTTACTACCGGCGCAACATAGCTCTCTATGTGCTTTGCCGCTTCTGGGAATATTAGCTGTTGCTCAATGATTACTTGCTCTCCGGCCACAATCCTTATTTGGTGTGTTCCTGGTTGCACGAGTTTTGCCAGCAGCCATCCTGTCTTGGACTTTAATACCCCACCACTCAGGTCAGTTGTCATGTTGTCTATTAAAATTTTGAGGTTGGTGTAGTCTGTCTGCCCTGTGTTCTGAAGCAGTATCCTCGATTCTGTAGTGTCTGCGTTGTATGAAATCAGGCGCACGTTAAGCTCAGCTGTCGATATCGGTACAAGGAGCAAAAACAGGATTGCTGTCATCCAGGTTTTCATGGTAAACACCCCGTCCAGTAGTTATGACATGGGCATTCAACAGGGTCGCTAGGGCTGCCCCCAGGCTTTGCTGCTGCCACGCATTCATCATACCTGTAGTTGCAGCCTCCCTGAGAAGGCAGGAGCGTGCAGGTAAATGAGCTGTCACAGTATGTGCTGCAATCAACGCATTTTGATGCGCTGTCCGTGAATGCGCAATCATCATCCCCTGCCTTGGTTATGCACGCACCCGTTGCTATTCCGCATTGTCCCTTGGTTTGTCCTGCGCAGTTGCTGCATCCAATCAATTGGTTGCAGTTGCCCGTACTATCACATACAGTGTACTGGCAGAGCTGGTTTGAACTGCATACTTTTTGCGGGTCGCACATGTAGCCTGCAGGATAGAATTTGTATGGCCTCGTTGATTGGTCACAGCAGCTTCCTGCAGTGCACTGCGGTGGCACACAGGCTCCACTAACGCAGCCCCATCCTGCCAGGCAATTGTAACTCTCTGACTTTATTGCGTTCGCTTCGCAGTAGTATTCAGTCAGGGTGCTTCCTGTGCAGCTATCCACATTTGTAGTCAAGCCTAGTGATGTCGTGCCTGCTACATTGTAGTTCTTGCCGCCATCAGAGTCTCCGCAAACGCACTCGCAAGTTGCCAGGTCGCATGTTGAAAGTGGATTGCAGCCGTTGCTTCCGTCACATTTTGCACTGCATGAGTCTTTCTTGCACGAATATGTGCAGCTTCCTTTTCTCACGCATGCTGCGCTTGGGTTCCCGCTGAATCTGGTCATTGCATCACATGAGACACACCACTCGCAAACGCTGTCAGCCTCGCAGCCCGGCTGGTTTGAGTATGCTGAGCAGCAGTTTGTTCCTCCCACACTTACTGTTGCTGTTTTATCTGTTCCTGTTTGGTAGGACTTTGTTGTGTCAATGCTGCATTGTGCTGTAACGCTGCCTGCACTGCTGGGCGCAACACAATCAAAGACCGCAACACTGCCTACCCATTTTGTCAGGCTGCATTGGCTTGCTCCTATAAAAGCAGTAGTGCTCCCTACTCCTGCAACGCTTAATGTGCAGTTGACGTTTAAGTGTGCGCTCGGGCATACTGAGCTTACAGTTGCTATGTTGTTTACAGCTACTGGACATGATGCATCTCCCTTTGATACATAACTGCCCATTGTGTCTTTTCCGTCATAGTCCCTCTCGTTATTGCAGTTATTGTCATGCCCATCTGCGCAGTTTGTTTCTGTAGTGGGTTCTGTATAATTGTATATGCCGCTGTCCGTGAAAACGCACTTCTTGCTTCCGCATAGCCCGGTGCATTCTGCACTGCTTGTGCAGGTTGTTGTGGTGTAGCTGCATGCCCATCCTGATAGTGCGTTGCAGGTATTGACACCATTGGAAAAGCACGTTGCTCCGTTGCTATAAGTGGCGCATGTTTCTTTTGTGCCGTCTGCATTAGAGTTTGAGTAGCAGCAGTAATTGTTTGTTGTATCAGCAGACCCGCTCGCAACACAGAGACTGTTTATTGCACAATCGCTTGCAGCATTACAGCAAATATTCTGTGTTCCCGCATCAGTGGGCTGATAGTACTCGCCCGAGTCATCTCCGCAGCAAGCTGTTATTGTGCCCGGATTATATTCACCAAACACAGTACCCTCTCCGCCTGCCACCCAATTCCTCGAGCAGCCTGCGCAATATGCCTGTAAGCTGTCAGGATTATTCGACGTGAAATCACAACCACAATTGGCAGTACAATAATAATCACTATAACTGCATCCCGGGCAGCTTGAACAGCTATCCTTGTCATTGCACACATAATTGGTTGGGTCACACTCTGCGCCGCACTGGCCGGTCCAACAATATGGAGCAGGGCAACTTCCGGCTTCAACGCACCTGTCAGAACCGCCAGTGTACTTGGTGCCAGAACAGCTAGAACACCAGTTGCATCTTGTATCATCAATACAGCTAGATGAAGAAGCGTAAACAGAACAGGTTGATGCTAATACATTAATTGAGTAGGTCATATTAGTGCCAGTTTGGTAGGACTTTGCTGTGTTCACCCAGCATCTCGCAGTCCTGGTCCCATAAGCAGCACCTACAGGACAGCTGAAAATGGCAACATTGCCGTTCCATTTTCCCCAGCTGCATGTTCCAACACCATCGATGCTGGCAATTATGCTGTTAACACCAGTTCTGGTTGAAGTACAGGAAACATTTATGCTTGAGCCGGCAATTGGGTTTGCATTGGTGACACTTATTGCTGTTATCCCAACTGGGCAGGCAATATCACCATGAGAACATGTTGAGCTGTCATAATCGCACTCGCCATTGTTGTTCTCGTCGCCAGCAGTTGAACAGACCTCAGTGCCTACAACACAAGTGCCGCCAGAACAAACTTGGCCAGAGCTGCAGGCCTGGCAGGCTATGCCGCCAGCGCCGCACAGGGTACTTGTGTTACCGGCATAACAATATCCGCCAGAAAGGCAACCAGGGCATACACAGCTTCCGGAAGAGCAGCTATAACCATTAATGCAGGCTCCACAATTCAATGTTCCGCTGCAACCGTCAGGCCATGAACTGCATTGCTTTCCAAGAGAAGCGCAAGTAGAAGCTACGCAAACTGCTAAATTCGTCGAAAAGTCCCCAAACCAGGTAACTGCTTCCTGAAGCATTCGCCACTGGAAATTATATGTTCCTGCAGTTGCAGGAGCGGTGACAGTAAAACTAAAAGCCTTGGATTGGCCTGTGGCGATTGCATCACTTGCACCCAGTAAAGCACGGGCTACACTCCACCTACTGTTATCTTGAGGATTCTGTGATCCAAGCTTATAATTGTTGCTTTGAGTCCATGTATTCCCTCCAGTATTCTTCATTGTTACAGAAACAGAATATTGTTGGCCAATAGTCATAACCGGAGAAACACTTTGTGAAACAAACTGAGCATTGTAAGCTGCAATACAGCCTGCTGCCTGACAAATCTGGCCAGCAGCACAACAACCACCATTGCAACAAACATTTGCACCGCAATCCTGAATCAACAAAGACGAATCTGAGTAAGTACACGAAGTCCCAGAGCAATAATAATTCCTATAAACTTGATAAACATCACCTGAAGAGCAAAAATAGCCGCCAACATACGCATCATTAAGATTACAGTTCGTACACGAAGAGCAGCCACAGCTTGTATCAGAACCAGTACAATAGGCAGTATAAATGCAAGCACCGGCAGCAGAGCAGACATCACTTGTACAAAAATTATAGTCATTACAAGTACCGCAATTCAAGTTGGTACCGCAACCGTTAGGCCATGAACCACAGCTCTTCCCCAAAGAAGCGCAAGTGGTAGGAGTGCAGCAAGTCTGGACATTACAAACCTGAGGGGAAGGACAAGCAGCAGTACAGGTCCCGCCACAACCATTACTAGCCCCGCCGCACTTGCCAACACAATTAGGAGTACAACACGCCTGAAGATAACACACTTGACCGCAAGTTGAACAAGGAGCCCCTCCTGAACCGCAGTAGGAATTTGTGTTGCCTGGATAACAGGCTCCTCCGTAATTGCATCCAGCACAGTAAGTACATGCACCCGTAGTGCAAAAATAGTTGGTAGGGCAGCTGGCGAATGTGCTTGTGCCAGCTCCGCTGTCAAGGCAGTAATACTCGACCACTTGCTGGGTGGTCTGGCAGTAGTCTGTGGCTTCGCCTCCAGGGCCTGAGGGGGCAGCGTCCATTGTCCCTCGCGTATAAGGGTTCATGTTGCCATCATTATCTGTGCAGGCCGCCTCACACGCACCAGTACCGCTACAATGGCATGCATAGCCATTACATCCATTGTAATTCCCAGAGCAGCCAGTATCTGTCGTCCCATGAGCTATATATGCTGTACCGCATACCGGGCTGCCTCCTGAGCAGGTTGCGGCAATGCAAATTGATTTTGGGCACACGCCCGGAGACCCCCAATTCCTTGGACTGCTGCCGCACGTCAGCGTAGCGGTCGGGCTGTTGCAGCATACATAACCTATCGGGTGCGCAGCACAAGATGTGCCAGACACGCAGTACGTTGCCTTGGCTGTGCTTAGTGAGGCAAAAAAGAGCAGCACGAACAGCGCCACCTTGCCATAATCGTTCCGTTGCATTTTTATCCCTCTGGTTTATGGATTGTATGTTATAATGTTTGATACCAACTGTTTATATGGGTTGATTTTCTCGTCTATCCTAAGATAATTGCTGTCGTATGCCTCTATCTCGATTGCATTTGTTCTGATTGATTCCATTGCTGCATTGCTGTCTATCTCGTCTACAAGGTATACTCTTTTTCCGTCAATGTAGTTTGCGTATTGGGCATAGTTGCTCTCTCCTATGAAAATGACCGGGGCAATCAGGTATGACGCGAAAAGTGAGCTGATCAATGCTGCGTCCTGGTTGTTGTAATCAATCACTACCACATCCACCAGTTTGCTCCAATAACTAAAGTAGTTGTTGAGAGTTATCTCTTCTGATTTTGCCATTGGGTTGTTTATGCTGATTGGTATTCCCCCAAAGAACCTGTATTCTTGTGAGCCAGGATGCTTTGCCGCTATGAGTGATAAGGCTGTGTCATCAAAACTGCCTAGTGCATCTGTGTAATACACATAATATGGATGAGTGTCTATGCCGCCTTTCTTATCGTTTGACATCGAGATGGGTAGGTATTCCAGTATTTTCTGTCTTTCACTCCAGCTTGAAGAGTCTTTGATGAACAAGATTGGATTAGTTGAATATTTTGACTCTTGCAACGAGTTATATATCATGATGTCCCTTATGGGTTTTATAATATCTATGCACTTATTCCTGCCTTGGATCAATATTCTCAGGTAATGCTCATTTGGGTTGACACATTTGTAGTAAGGTATTGAAAGGCATATGTTTCCTGAGTAGAGGCTGTGGCTGACCTTGTTTTGTGTTATCAGGAACACGTTCTTTCTTTCTCCAGAGCTTATGCTGTGTTTTATCTCTGGGTATGTGCTGGTGAGCACTCCTTGCATTAGCTCTTCTGACTTGTTTATGTCAACAAAACAGACTTTATTGATGTCATCCGGAAGCTTCAAGTCGAGTTTGCTCACTGCGCCAAAGTCTCCCGTGCCAAGGTCTACTGCAGACTTGAGCTTTTCGTCAAGTCCAATCAGTAGCGCTTCGCCCTGCTTCTTTTGTAGGGAGCCTAGCACTTTGAATGAGAAGATGACTAACAATATGACGAGTATGGCTCCTATGATGTACACAAATAGCTGTGACTGTATCTGCGCTTTTCTCATTGAGTAAATAAACTATAGTAAGTTACTTTGCCTTGGGCTCTGTTGTACCAAAAGCCGTTTATGCAGGTTGCTTCTATAAGCACCTTGTCCAGTGTTTTGTTGGTTGCATATGTTAGCCAGCTTTGCTGTCCATAGCAGCACATGTGGTGCATGTTGCTCCAGCAATTTGTGAGTGTACTCCAACTGCATTGCATTCCTGCGCTGCACATTAATGATGAGCAAAGTTTGTCTTTACAGAATGTGCCTTCCTCGCACGCACCGTTGCTCGTTAGCCACGTGTCAAGCACCCCATCATCCCCGCAGCAGTACTGGTTTTCTGCTGATGCGCTTGGGTTCCAACACCCGCTCTTCCCGTTGGCATCGCATAGTCCCTGGTTTCCTTCTCCGATTGCCTCGCAGAGTGTTTGGCTTTCATCCGGTTCAAGCAGTCCTGACTTGCTGCATTCTGTTGTGTCAAGCTTGCAGTTCGTGCATCTTAGTTGTCCGCTCGTTAATTCCTGGTTAAAGTTCTGGCATGTGAAACTGTTTGCTGTCCCGTCACACTGTTCTCCCATTTGGATACTGTTGTCTCCGCAGCTGCCCGCAGCGCCACCTATGCAATCTGTCTCTTGCAGAAGGCAGTTGCTGCACTTTAGTGTTCCCGAGCTGTATCCGAACGATTGGCAATTTATTCCCTGAGGCATCATGGTTCCTTCGCATTGCTCCACTGGCTCGATTACTCCGTTGCCGCATGTGTTGCTTGTTGCAGGCCTGCTTAAGTCGCAAGCTCCCTTGCCATTGATTAAATAGTAGCCGTTTGCACACCTTCCGCTGTTCTGGCATTCTATGATGTTTACCCAATCGCTTCCATTGCAGACATAGTCATGATTCTGTATTCTTCTGATGTCGCATGAGTTCTCTTCATTACATTCTACCAGTTTGCCTGCAACGCACGCAAGCCTTCCCTCACTCCAGTCTTGGCCGCTTATGCATGCTGTGTTGCAGCTTGCGCTCATTAGGCAGTCTGAGTCACTGCAGTCCTCTCTGTTTCCTGTGTTTTGTGTCTGCCAGCCTGTGCTGTCGCAGTCGTTATCGATTCCATCATTGCAGTTGGTTTCATAGTTTTGCGTCGGGTTGATCAGATTCTTTTCATACTCGCATGGATCGCATGCATCTCCTGCCCCGTCAGCATCGCTGTCTCTTTGGTCCGGGTTTGCTACGTTTGGGCAGTTGTCTGTCGTTGCTGGGATTCCGTCCATATCCTGGTCATCCTGACAATTTTCACCATCCCAGGCGCATTTTAATCCGCAGGGATCCTGCTCGCATGTCTGCTGGTTGTTGTATCCTGTACAGCTAGCCAGAGGGTCTGTACTGCATGAGTAGCAGCTTCCCCCGATTATTTCTTTATTGTAATAGCATGGCTGCCCTGCACAGCTTGCGCACTTGCTTGCCTGGCAGGTAAGGAATCCAAGAAACCCGTTTCTGCAATCAGTGCATTTTGTGCACTGGCAGTACTGGTTCGTTGAGCAGCTTGAGATGCTGCAGTCCGGGCATCCGTTTGTAAGCACGCTTCCGCTGCACGTTGGTAAGGTTGTTGCAGGGCATTTGTCGTCGCATTCCTTTACTCCATCATTGTCAGTGTCGCAGTTCGTGCAATAATTTGCGCCTAGGTCTGTGCTCACATCACAGCCTGCCCCGGTTCTTCCTGCCATATTGAAAACGTTTCCGCAGTTGTCATACTGTATTATTATGGAGCATGGGTCATTCTTGAAGTTGTCCTGAGTGTCTAGGAATCCGTCATTGTCCGTGTCTGTTGATGGGTCGCAGACATTGTTGTTGTCTGCATCAATGCATTGGCTGCAGCCAGTGTCCCTGGCATCGTTGTAGCATTCCCAGCCTGTGCTGCCGCATTTCTGGCCAACGCAGTTGTAGTTCATGTAAATAAATGGGAATGTTCCCTCGTGATGAATGCAATTGGTCGGTTTTGTGGTGCTTATCTGGTTTGTGCCGAAGCAGCATTCGTTGTTGTCAGTTTGGCCGACGGCAAGGCACTTTGCTGTGCTGCTTATGCACGCTGAGGTTTGTTGGCAGCTGCTGTAGCTGGGATTGGTTATGCTGTCATAATTGCAGGTTCCGCACGTGCACGTGCTGGTTGTCCATTGGCAGTTTGTTGGACTTGAGCATATGCACGCCAGGCAGCCGCCTAGCATGTCGTTGTGGCAGAAGTATCCGCTTGCGCTTTGGCATCCGACAAGTCCTACCTCTACCCAGGGAGCATATTGCCCGCAGCAGTTTGCATTTTGGTAGCACTTATCCCCGCAGCATAGTGCTTGTACAGCATAAGGAAGTAGAAGTATGAGGATTGATAGATAGATTGTTTTTTTCATGATTCCTACCTCTTGAAGCTTTCAAAAAATTTTTCCCTGTCTGCCTTCTTTTGCTGGCGTACCAGTTCCACTCTTGAGCCAGATAACCTTGCTGCCGGCTGCATTACCGGTTGGCGGGATGTTCTTTCCTGCTGCCTCGGTTTCTTGAGCATCATCAGCAGTCTGTCATGATATTTTATAATGATAAAGGTCAGGATTCCCACTATTATTGTTATGATTATTGTAGGCAGTACCCAATGGGTCTTTGCCTCTTCTTCTGCCTGTTGTGTTTGTATTTGCTTTCCCTTGACTATGAAGTTATCAGGTACTGTCGATTTTGCGAATAGCGTTGGCTGCTCGAATACTGCGCCTTCTTTTGTTATGACCTTCAGTTGGTGAACTCCTGCCTGGACCTTTTTTGGTATAGTGAATCCTGTGCCTGGCTTGAGCAGGCTTCCCTTGAATTCTGTCACGCTGTTGTCTATAGAAAAGACTATGTCACTGTACTCTTGAGGTCCTGTGTTTGCTATGAGTATTCTCGCTTCCTGGGTTTCTGCATTGTAAGATATGAGGTTGATGTTAATCTCTGCCATGGCTGTCTGTGCAAAGAAAATGATTGCCAGAACTGATATTAGTCTATATTTCATGTGCATGCTGTCCAGTACTGGTGGCATATGCATTGTGCAGGGTCGCTCGGCTCTTTTCCTGGCTGTGGGTTGTTTGCTAAAGCGATGCACTGCTCATAAGTATATTCGCACTGTCCTTTTTGCTCTTGGCCTATGCACATGAATGTGCTTTGGTCGCATTCCTCTGAGCAGGTTGCGCACTTGCTGTTGTCATTTGTATAGCCGCAAACATCTCCGCCTGCCTGGCTTATGCATTGTCCTGTTGGCACTCCACAGTCTGCAATTATTGGCTTTAAGCTGCATGAACTGCAGCCTTTGTATGTGCTGCAGCTTCCGAGACTGTCGCACGTTTTGTAGTCGCAGACTGAGGTTTTTGCTGGATTGCACGAGTCAGTTGTCTGGCATACAAAGTCTGTTGGCATAAATTTGTATGGGTGCTTTGTCATGTTGCAGCAGATGCCGCTTGCGCATTGGTCTGCGCATACTGAGTCAGTGACACAATTAGGATTGCCTGCAACGCATCTTTGGTTTGAGCTGCATGTTTGTACCACTTGCCAATTGCCCCAGTTTGATATTGCCCCTGAGCATTGTGCGCTTGTTCCGCTGCAGCTTCTGTTTTTGTATCTTGTTGCCACGTTTGTCCCGCAAGTTGTTCCAAACGGGCAGCCATATTCTGTTGCATAGGCATTGTCGCACACATAGCTTGTTGTCCTGTAATGGCATCCATCGCAGCACTGCCCTATGTTGCAGTCACAATCAGTTATGGTTATTGGTACGTTTGTTGAGTAATCCCCAAACCATCTTACCATTTCATTGACCATTTTCCATTGGAAGTTTTGTACTGTTGCTGCCCCGGGTGAGGTTATGCTGAAGCTGAATGTTTTGCTTTGGCCTGGCGCGATAGTTTCAGTTGTTCCTAAAAAGATTCTGCCTATCCCCCACATTAGGTTGTCTTGCGGGTTTTGCGATCCAAGCCTGTAATTATAATTCCATGTTGTTGTGCCTGAGTTCTGCATTGTGACAGTAACCGCCTGCTGTGAGTTCTTTGGCATCGAGTTTTGCACGCTTTGTGAAACAAATGTTGCTCTGTCATCTGGCGCCATGCAAGTGCAGCTTGCTGGATCGCATACGCTCCCTCCAGAGCAAGCGCCTGTTGCATCGCAGCTTGATCCGCACATCCTCATGCACGTGTTGTGTGCTGGGCATGCGTTTTTTGGTACGCATTGGTCTGCTGTTAGCCCATTGTATTTTGTGTCCTTGCACATCAGGCACCACTCGCAGTTCAGGTCTGCTGCGCACTGCCCCAGGTTTTGGTATGATAAGCATGTTGCGGTGCTTGTGCATACTCCATTTGCGCATACCTGTCCGCTTGGGCAGCCGTCCTGCCTTCCGTTGCAGTCTGTGCAGCTGCATGTTTCTCCAGGGTCGCATGTTCCATCAGTGTCACAGCTGACGATCAGGACGCATTTGTCCACAACGCAGTTTGTTCCTGCAGGGCAGTCCTGCGTGCTTGCGATGCAGCTGCCTCCAGAGCAAGAGTATTGTGTAAGAGTGTTGCTTGAGCAAGAATCAGGATGAGCCCCTACACCGTCACTGCAGCTTCCCGGCGTGTAAATATCATTGCTTGGGTCAGTATCGCTGCAGCTTATCGGGTTGTAGCAGTCGCAGGTGTCTATGTTGCATACATTCGGTGCAACACACCCTCCTGTTGCGTCACATACTGCACCGCAGCCGCTCCCCCTTAGGCATTGTGCACTGCCAACAAACGCATCAAGCACGCATTGGCATGTTGCTCCGCAGTCTCCATAGTTGTCAGGCCTGTATTGGATCTTTGTGTTCACGCATTGTGATATTGATTGATAGCAGTTGTTGTTGTTTATGGTGTCTGGGTACTCGCAGTTCTCATCAGGTGGTTCAACCCATCCGTTATTGCAATCCGCAGGCGGTAATCTGCATGTGCACGTGTTCGGGTCGCAGACATTCGGAAGAGTGCATCCTCCTGTTGAGTCGCACGTTGCCCCGCAGCTTCTTGAGCAAATATTGTAGTTGGATGCAAGGCATGCTCCCTCGCTAACGCATTGGTCTGCAGATTGTCCATTGCTTTTCCCACCATAGCATGTCGGGCACCAGTCACATCTTGCAGCTTGAGCATTGCACGTTCCAGAGTCCTGAAACGTTGAGCACTGAGCAGGCACGCAAGTTTGCCCACTGCAAACCTGCCCATCCAAGCATATATCCTGCCCTGTAGCTCCTGGAGTACCGCAGTAGGGATTAGTAGGACATAAACTATCAGCACCCCCGCATTTCCCTGTACATTGCTGAGTGCAACCTTCACAGCGATGAGTGCCTGCATTACAGAATTCTCCGGTAGCACAATCTGTGCATTGCCCTCCTCCACTTCCGCAGGCGCTGTTATCAGTTCCGGCCACACAAGCTCCTGCTGCGTTCTTGCACTGGTCGATCGGACAAAGACAGGGACAATCTTGTGGACAGTTCTCGCAGTTCTCATCTAGTCCGCATACTCCATCTGTACCGCAATCTATTCCGCATGGGAAAGCATCAATTGCTCCGCTGCAAGTCTCCCCATAACTGCAGAACTTTACTTGTAATGGGCCTAGTCTGCCTTTGCAGCACTCTAATGGCACACTGCTCGTGTAATAAGTGTTTTCATTGCTCACTATGAAAAAGTCTTTGCTGCACGCTGTCTGTAGATGGAATGTGTCAGTAGGAGGAGAATACCAGGCAAAATACCTTTTCTCATAAATTCCGCATTTGTAATTAAGGCAAATCTTGTCTCCAGAGCAGGTCTGGCATTGGTTTGTGGTTATGTCACAAAAGCAGCTTTGGCCTCCGCACGTTGTTGTGGTGTTGGTCCAGTGCATGCAGTTTCCTGGCCCAGATATTTTGCATGTGTAGTATTCGTTTGTTCTTTCTCCTGTTTTTCCAGAACACCTTATTTTATCGACATATGTGCATCCGTCATCGTCTATGCATGGTACACATACCTTTGGCGTGCCCCTGCAAAATCCGCTTAA
This sequence comes from Candidatus Woesearchaeota archaeon, assembly GCA_043803105.1. Lineage (GTDB taxonomy): Archaea > Nanobdellota > Nanobdellia > Woesearchaeales > JAZDKJ01 > JAZDKJ01. Next base: position 19,737 of record JAZDKJ010000013.1, on the reverse strand, counting down.
GCAATCCTTGTCTGCCGTGCATGGCTGTCCGTCTGCTATATTGCCTGATGTGCATTGGTAGAATGGTGCGCCTGTGCATCTCTGCCCGCTTGTTGTACAATTCCCTGAGTTGTCGCTCTTTCCGCAGCAATATGTTCCTCCGCAGCCGTCATCGTGTAAGCATCCGCATTGGTAGTTTTGCTTGTTGCAGTTGAATTTGAATGCGCAGCACTCCCCTTTCCTGTCTTTAGTGTAGCAGGCCTGGTCGCAGGTAACTTCTTCATGTACTCCCATGCCTGTGGAAGTTCCAGTACCGCAATAGTATTCTGTTAGGGTTTTTTCTTTACAAGAGTCAGTGCCTGAACCAAGGTTGGCTTTCACTGTGCCCCCTACCGCATAGTTCCTTCCATTGTTTGTAAAATCAGCATCTGTGTCAGAGCATTGGCACACGCCTGCGCAGTCTGAATCCTGGCAGTCTGTTAGGCCGTCATCGTCATTGTCTTTGTAGTCATGACAAGCCTTCTCATGTAGAACATTGCTCGTGCATTGTTTCTCAGTATCTGTCGGCAGTGGCACAGGACCGCAGTCCAAAGTGCCTCCGCAACCATCATCTGTTGTTCCGCAATTGAAACCTTTGTCTGCACAGCTTTTGTAGGTCGCGCATAATAGGCATTTCCCTGAGTAGTCTGTCACTCCTGAGCAGCAAAGGCAGTCTGATGATGCCGCCTGTCCAGCGTGAATGCAGTTTGCTGGTCCAACGCAGTACGCGCTTCCGCTGTCTGGGTTATAGCAGCAGTTTCCGCTTGCGCACCTGCAAGCATAACTTGTGTCGCAGGATACTGTATCTGCCTTGAGGTTGTTGCCTCCACAAAATACAGTTGAGCCAAAGCATGTTGATCCGCAGCAGTTGTCGCTGCAGCAATCAGAATTTGAGCTGCATCCTTTTGTGTTCTTTTTCTTGCATGTACCATCAACGCAGACCGAATTTGCTCCACATGCAGGCTGACATGGGGAGCAGTCAGTGTCCGAACTTGTGCACCCTGTTGGGCAGCAGCCATCACCGCTTATGCAAGCGCTTTTTGTTCCTTGATAGGTGGTCCCGCAAGTATCTTGGCAAGTGGTATCTGGACAAGTATTTGCTGCACAGGCGTTGCTTGGAGTGCAACTAGGCGGTTGGCAAACCCCACTAACACAAGTATAACCAGTCTGAGAGCAGCTGCCAGTCAGGCAAGGACTGTTACAACCATTATCAGCACCGCAAGCCTTGTTTGTGCAATCCCCGGTGCAGGTGCAGTCCTTTGCGCCTGGTAGCGTATGACCACATTTGTCATCACATGTTTGTGTTGTGCAGTATTGGCTTGGGCAATTGCTATCTGGCGTGCAGCATGCGTTGTTGTAGCATATCTGGCTCGCAGTGCATATATTGGGGTTGCTGCAATAAGCACTGCAGCTGCTTCCAAGATTGCATATATTATCTGTGCAACCGTTATTATCATTGCAGTTGGTTGATGAGCTGCACGCAGGGGTTGTGCACGTATTGCTGCAACAGATTTGGCTACCCGTACAAGCATTAGGGTGACTGCATGCGGAGTTCCATGCCCCTCCATTTGTGCAAGTGTCAGTGGTGCAGCCATTGTTGTCGTTGCAGTCAGTACCATAAGTGCAGGTAATTGCATAACATCTGTTTTCAGAATTCTTGCATGCATAGCCAGAAGGACAGCTGCATCTGGTTCCTCCGCATCCGTCGCTAGCACTATCGCATTTATATTGATTTTGACTATCTATGCAGTTTAGGGTGCAACAAGCATCGTTGCGACAGACTTGTGTTCCCGAACTGCATTGGGTGTATGTGGTTGTCGCTACTTTGTTTTTACTGCACCAATCACAGGATTTCCCGGAAGCGCAATCAGCATAATAATCTTGCTGAACCCTATTATTTGCTGTATCACAACTGACGCAGGTCTTTGCTGCATAGGTTAAGTTAATGGCCAGAATGCTTAAGGCAAGAACAACTAAGCAAACGTACGCCCTCTTTTTCATTACTATAGCATTCCCAATCTATCTATATATAAATATTTCTCTCACAGTCACCACTTGGCCTAAGGCAACCGTTCATATACTGCCAATAGTTAAATTTATATAACCAAATATATAGTTCTAAAGCCTCAGGATGGATAAGGATTTGCTTAGCTACGTTAGGAAGCAGTTGTCAAAGGGCCAGTCCCTTGATCAGATTAGGTCTAAGCTCTTGCAGGCCGGTTATGACCGTTTTGTTGTTGATGAACATCTTTTAGACTATATGAAGAAGAAAGATGAACACTTTCAGAACGCTATTGTAGTATTTATTATAGCTGTTGTTCTTATCGCCGGTGTTGTGGTTCTTATTAGGCCTGTTATTATTCAGCCTTTCAGCCGTGAGAAAACAGATCTTGTTGCTGCTGGCCAGAATGTTGTGCTTTTGGCAAAGTCTGCAATTGACCGCGGCGATCCTAACAGCGCTGTTTTTGCTCTTACCAATGCAACAATTATCGACCCTAATAATGCTGAGGCACATTACCTGCTTGGAAAGCTTCTATTGCAGAAGAAAAAATATGCTCAAGCAGAACTCGAACTTAACAAGTCTGCCAAACTCTCACCAAATTCTGCAGTCATATACTCCAATTTGGGAACCATATATTATATGCAGGGCAAATACCAGCAGAGCTTCGCTGCTTATGAACGCTCTATTGAGATTATTCCTAACGCAGACGCTTATGGCGGTCTAGGCTGGGTTTTTTTCAGGTTGGGTGATTACCAAAAATCGATTGCTTATTTTAACATCTCCAGCAAGCTTTCAGAGCAGTCTGATCAGACCTTTGCTGGTTTGGGTTACGACTATTTTTATCTGCATGACAACAATCAGGCTTTGCATTACTTCAAGAAGGCCCTTGAGCTCAATTTCATGAACCCGACTGCATTGAATGGTTTGGCCTTGGTTTATCTGAATATGTCAGATTACAGCTTTGCCTCCAGTGTTGTGGGTGATGCTTTGAGGTCTGATAATTCCTCAGCAGCCTATTATCTTACTTTGGCTAAGGTCTTGTATGCCACGAATGACTTTACAGCAGCAAAGGATGCGATTGATAAGTACTTTAGTTTTGATTTGCTTTTGGACAGGGAAGAAGCGGGAGTTTTGCGAGAGAAGATTGGTTCCGGGGTTTAGTTTATTTTTTCTGTTGACCTTGCTGTGTTGTTTTCTGGGTTTGTGTCGTATGTTGTTTGTATTACTGCGTATACGTATTGTCCTGTTGCGTTTGTTCCTGCTGGCAGTATTGTTGATAGGTTGATTGTTTTGGCTGTTCCTGGTTTTTGTGCTGGCACGTTTTTTTGTGTTAGGTATTTCGCTTCTGGTCCCAGTATTGGGTTTGGTGATGTGAAAAATTGTATTGTTGACGTGCCGCTTTTTTGGTCGCCTGTGTTTTGTATGCTTGCTGTTGCATTTATCTTGCATTTTCCTTTTTTGTTGCAGGTTTGGCTTGGTTCGATTGTGAAATCGATTTTTGTGTCTGGTCCGCTTGCTTGGCTTACTGTGAATTCTAGTGTTGAGCTTGCTGATAGTGTTCCGTGTTGTGCGCAGCTGTATTCTGCGGTTAAGGTTTTTGTTCCTGGTGTTGGATAGCTTACTGTGACGCTTTTTTGGTCTTTTGGTAACGTTGTTTTTCCGTTTCCTGCATCTATGTCGTAGTACACGCTGTTGCCGAATGTGTCAGAGAATGCGAAGTTGCACGGCTTTCCTGCTACGCAGCTGCCGTTTAGTGTGATATTTGGCGCTGCCAGTTCATTATGCTGCATTGTTAATGTTCCCAGGTCAAAGTTTTGTTCTGCTACTATGCTGCCTATGTCAAAGCTTGTGTTGTTGAAGCATTTGTCTCCCGAACTCACATCCAAGTTATAGTGCCCGATTAGCCTCGCGATTTTGAACAGCCCGTCATTTCCTGAGTTAGTTGTTGCAAAGATGAAATCTCCTGGCACATTGTATGCTTGTATTGTCATGTTTTCTATTGTGTCTCCGAAACTGTCAGCCAGTTCTCCAGTCACTAGCCCATTGCATGCCCCTCCAGCATTTGCCGGCATTGTCAGCACTGGAGGCTTAATTCCGCAGAAACCATCTTTTCGCGCGTTAGCTGCGTTCAATAAACCTGCCAAAGTGTCCTGAGCTTTGCTTTGGTCCATGCAATTGATTCCCACATTAAATTCGCCAGTAAGAAATAATTCATAAGTCCTCCAGTCTGCGCTAAAAGGTGTTGGCTTGCTTTCATCAAAATCAGAATCAACTCCATAACCACAAGTACCATCATGCCCTTGGCCGATTATGTGGCTGGCCTCGTGAAGAAAAAGTCCTATCAAACCTGGCGGGCCTCTTGGCTCCTGCATTAATGCTTTAGCATAATCTTGGAATCTAGGCAAGACCACAAACTGTTTTTTCCCGTTTATAACATAACCGTGTCCTGGATTTTGCGAGCCATCGTTTACCTCAAATCCACCCACGTGTTCTTTGAGCCATTTGTATATTGGTCCTGCGCTTGTGTCGTTAATGTTCTCGTTTGTGTACCATTCTAGCAAGCTTCCTGAGCCTTTTCCTGCATAGAATGCTACTCTTAATGATTGCTGTATGATTAGTTCTTCTGTCACGTCTGCAACATTCATTTTTGAATAAGGTGCTTGGCAGTAGACATTTTGTGGATTAATGATTGTAGGGATTCCTGCTGTCGAATGGGTAAGAATAAAATCATTGTTTATTGTTTCAAAGGCAGGATCATCTTGCGGGCATGTATCCAGGAAGTCGTCAAGCTTGTTTATCCAGCCGTTTTCATTAAGTAGTGCAGCTCCGTTATAAGCTAAGGTTATCTCTTTTGTTTCTTGCGCTCTTGCCTTGATTGGTGCTATATTGTAAAGCATCCCTATTGTCAGAAGTCCTGCTGCAAAAGCTTTTACTTTCTTTGGCATAGCTTGTGCTCCTTCAGCTATCCTGCGCATTATCGAGCCTTTATAATTCAGCACTGGGTCTACAGAATTAACCTTTCCCTCTAAAGTCTCGTCTTTTGCCATGGTTCAGACCCTTATATTGTAACCACAACTTAGTAACAACTAATATTTAAGCTTTTCTATTCTTTGTTTATAAACGACTTTTGCATTCTGTCGTGCTATTTAAGCCTTTTTTCTGGCATCATAAAGTTGTTCGAAGTACTTTTTCTCTATCAATACGTATTTCTTTAGCTCCTGCATCATCTTTTCCATGTCAAGTATTGCCCAGCTGTCTCCGTGCTGATCCTGCCATATTGTCTCGTCAATTAGGTACTGCCAGTCAAACCTCTTTTCTTTACGGATTATGGTCAGGATGTCTTCAAAGTCCTTGTCCCGTTCAGTTATTGCCTTGAGCTGCACTAAGTGCTCTTTTCTTAGCACATTGATTGTTAATGTGTGCTTTTGCCTGAACTCATGTATTGCATAAAGGTCGTCTTTCATCCTGGGAGAGATCTGCGTCCTAAAGATTTTCTTTGTAAAAAGGTCAAACCTGTAGTCATCCTTCTTGAACATCAGCGGCCTGGTCTTGTCCCTGAGCTTTTCGGGTATATACACCTTAATCGGGCTTGTCTCCTCAAAGCCAAGTGTCCTTATTGCTGAGATGAACTCTTTCCTCGATGCATCATCCTCAAACAACAGGTCAACATCCTTTGTCTCGTCCTTGTAGCCATAGAACATCATGGCCGTACCGCCAAAGCCATAACAGGTTAGGTCTGTTTTTATCGCAGTTACCACTAATCTGAAAACGTCCAGTTGGTCTTCATATGTTATCATGAGATTGCCTCCATATCTCTATTATTGAACGGTATATAGACATGCCATCTCCTCTCTATTTCTGGGAAGTTGTGTCTTTCCCTGAGTTGCGTTAGTGATATCCAATCTCTCGCATCCTCTTTTACGTACTGACTTGGTATCTTTCTGATTTTGAAGTATTTCATTGCCAGCTCGTGCAGCGCCAGCGTCTGCTGCCAGCAACCTTTCTTGATCGCATACTTCCTTAGCTGTTTCCAGTCTTTAATGTGGCCAAAAAGCCTAAGGCTTGCAAGTATTGCCCTGAAGCTTTTTGTTTCTATTGCGTCCACCAATGCCTCTTCAGGCCCGTATTTTCCATGCACTTGGTGATCATACCAGGGATTTAGTTTCATCGGGCTGTATTTGTTTATGATGTCAAACATTCCTGGACTCCTTATTCTTTGCTTTTTTGTGCTTATCTTGTAAAATCTTATCTTTCTGCCACCCCCTGTTGTTGTGAGATAGCCTTCTTTCTTTAGCCTGCTGGCTAGATTGATTGCCGACTGTTTCTTTATTCCGAGCTTATCTGCTAATGTCTTGATGGTTTGCAGTCCCTCAATCTCCATCAATAGTGTATTGTTCATATTTATATTATCCATATTAAGTAATATTTAAAGATTTCTATTTTAGTATTATCTTTATCTCTTAAGTCTTCTTTAAGCGCAACCAATCCTTGTTGCGTAGTATTTTCACTTGCCGAAATACTTAAATACCAGTCTTTCCCATAATCCTAAAAAAGAGGCGTTGTATGTTCCCAAAATTCAAAAAGAATATTTCCGGCTTTCTTCTATCTGAGGAGGGCAAGATCTCCAAGCAGTCAATGCTTGCCTTGGGCTCTTTTGTCTCTGCTGCGATAATTGGTGGCTCTCTTGCTTCCAAGCAGGCCTCTGCTACCCATGCAAATAATCTCACTGTTGAATATCAATCTCTCAGCAGGGTTGCTGTCGGCACTCATGCCCACCACAGCTCCGAGGTCTACGTAAGCCCCAGTGCATGTGATTGTGCTGGTGCCTGTTCAGGTTCGGGTGAATAATCACATAAATTAAAATATTAGCCTTGATTGATGTTTTCTTCATGCTCTGCCTTATAGTTACTGGGCTGTGTAATTTTGCCTGCAAGAATTGCCATGTGTATTCAACGCAAGTGCCTGGCTCTCAGATGTCCTTCGAGACCATGGATTTCTCAATGAATTCTTATTGTGATGTGCTTAAGTCTTATGGCACAAAGCGATTGGGTGTTAGGCTCTATGGCGGAGAGATACTTATCAACAAGAAAAATGTCTTTAGCCTCATTGAGAAGTACGGTGCATTGCATGATGGAATCAGCATTTCCTGGCTGCTTCACACAAACGGCAGCCTCCTAACAGACGACGATGCTGCTTTCTTAAAAGCCCACAACGTTGATGTGCACTTGAGCTGTGATGGTTATGCTGATGTGCATGACAAGAACAGGGTTGACAAGTTTGGCAATCCCACCTTTGAAAGAGTGAAAAAAGCTCTTCAGATTATTAAGGATCACGGGCTTAAGGCTCAGCTAAACTCTTATGCCATGCCTGAAAACCTTGGCCATTTGCGTGACATCGTAGACATTGCAAAAACCTATGGCATCGATAGGGTCCACATTGATTATTTTTACCAGTCAAAGATGCAGCATTCTGCCATTGTCCTTCCGAAATACCTTGATTGCCATTCCTATGCTTGCAATAATGGTGTTTCTTTGTTTGGTCCTTGGTCAAGGGTCTTGAGCAAGTATTCATCAAACGAATCTGTCACCTTCTCAGGTCCGCAAAGCATTGTGGTTAATCCTGATAGTACTTTCTTTTTCAGTGCATTTCCCATGTCAAGGAGGTTAAGCCTTAGCATCCATGATATGCAAGGCCTTATGAGGTCTGTGGATTACCAGCAATTTCTTGGTATGATGAATGCATATTTTGAAAGAACATGCTCTGGCTGTTTCCTAAAGGATTCTTGTTTTGGCAATGCCATTTCTCAGTTTCAGTATCATACGCTTCTTGAGAACGGCTATCAGGAGTCATGTAACCTTACCAAAGGCATTGTCAGCAAATTGGCGGGTGTCTCTTTATGATCCCTTTGAAGCTTTTTCAGGTTGCCATAACCTATTCCTGCAATAAGTCTTGTGCCTATTGTTACGCTAACAACTTGAAGTATGAATTTGATGATATGGATATGCAAATGTACAAGGAGCTTCTCGATTGGCTTGAGAATAATCACATAAAATCATTCAATTTTACTGGAGGCGAGCCAACACTCCATCCATTGATAAAGGATTTTATTTCCCTTGCAAACCAAAGAGGTTTTAAGTTCACTATTCTTTCGAATGGACTCTTTCCTTCAGCCTTAATTAAAGAATTCTCTTCTGCCGAATCATTCCTGATTAATTACAATCCAAGAGGGCATTATACTGCCGAAGAGTATGATCTATTGCACGAAAATCTCGAAGCATTAGCAAAAGCTAAGGTAAAAATCAATTTGCAGGTAAATATAACAAGCGACCTAGCCGGTTTTGAGCATGTGCTTAGCCTTTGCAGGAAAATTGCAGTAAACGCAGTTAACATCGACTTCATAGTCCCAAACGCCTTGCAATCAAATTCATTTGTAGAAGCTAAAAGCTATGATAATAAGAAAGCTATAGTGCTTGATTTTGTTTCAAACTTGAAAAAGTTGGGCATAAAGAACCGCATCTCACGTCCCATGCCACGCTGTTCCTTTAGTTTTGATGATCTTGATTTGCTTGATACCTATTTCAGTTGCGGTACTGGCTGCAGCATTGTGACTGTTAATCCGGATCTCACAACCTTTCCATGCCTCTCAATTTTTTTTAGGGGTAGAAGAATAACCTCTTTTAAGGACCTTCAAGAGTTCAGGGGCTTTTATGAAGATACAATCAACTACATGAAATGGAAGGTTCCCCTATACGAAAAATGCAATAATTGCATTTATTTTGCAAGGAAGAACTGTCAGGGTGCCTGTTTGGGCTACAAATGCAAGCCTTTCCTCACACTAAGCTCTGCAAATTCAATAATTCATTCTCAGTACCCTGCAGAGCAGTCCAGGATTTTCCAGAAGTCTGTTGATTCTGCCTCAACTCACCTCAGACAAATTTTTGGTTCAGATAAAAAGGTTATAGTTTATCTGTTCGATAATAGGGAGGACCTCTTGCGCTATTCCGGAAGGTCTGATTTTCCTTCCTGGGTTAACGGGTTTCCCGTGTCAAGAAAGGTTTACTTCCAATATGGCTTGAATGATAAAGACCTTGTTCACGAATTATGCCACCTTTTTCTGCCAGATTCTCCTGATTGGCTTGCCGAAGGATTTTGCGAGTTTGCTTCACGGCCAGACAATACCGAGCAGCTAAGAAAACTGTTGAAATCAAAGAAGCAAATTCCTTTCAATGACCTGTCAAGCCCTGGCAGTTTGCTTGCCTTGGACAAAGACCCGATTGACAAAAACATTTGTTACCAGCAGTCTCACAGCTTTGTGTCCTATTTGGTTAATTCTTTTGGTATAGAAACAGTCAAGGAATTGCTCTTTGCTGGAAGGGAATGTTTTGACCAGAAGTTTCGAGAACTAACTAGAATGCTTCTCTCAGATTGCGAAAATCAATGGTTATCCAAGTTTGACCAAAAAATTTAAAAGCTATCCTTCTGTTTAAGTGTCCTAAGGTGAAACACAAAACAAACAACGACCTCGTTTTCCTTTTAGGAATACTCGCACTCTTGATTATTGTTGTTGCTGTTGGCTTTCAGCTTGGAGTCTCTGACAAGAAACCCTTTATTGCTAATCTCACCTTTTCCGAAGTCTCTGGTGATGATATCATGTCTTTTTCCATAATAAACGAGAATAATGAACCATGTGATTGCATCGCTACAATGACAATCAAGGGCAAGCAATCCGTATACACAATAGGCATAATCAAGCCTCAATCCAGTAAACTTGTATCCTCAGCAGTGCCTGATGGGGCTTCGCAGCAAAGCCTTGAGCCAGTCTGCGAATGCAAGCCCTTCGATACAGCAGGCTGCGAGTCCACAGATTTTAGGATTTGTGAAATGGTCCGGTCGCAAAAAGACCTTGCCCAATGTCTTGGCCCGCAGATTTCTGACCAATATCTTTGTTTGGCAGTTTTGAAGCAAGACCCCTCCCTTTGTGACAATATTAATGTGAACTACAAGCGAACAAAGTGCAAGGCCCTGTTATTTGCTGATCCTTCATTTTGTGAATCCTTACCTCAGCCATTCAAGGACTCATGCCTTGAGGATTATGGCATGAATAAGCAGGACCAGGAAGCGTGCGCGAAGATTATCACCTATAGCAAGAAGCAGGCCTGCCTGGGTGTTGCCACAGAGAGCGTCGAGTACTGCCAGGATGTGGATGAGCCTGATAAGCTGTTGTGTGCTCTTAATCTTGCTGAATTCATTAACGATGCTTCTGTCTGCAACATAGTGCAGAATCCTGACGATTGCTATTCTAGGATATCCTTTTTGAGAAATTAAATCCAGGGTTTGGTTGCGCTTTTGAATTCTTCATCAAATAATATCTTCTCGAAAACATAGTCAAACTGTCCTTTGAGTATCGCGCATCTCCTGTTTGGAAGCCTGGTTATTATGTTTCCTGTTTCAGCAAAGCTGCTTACAGGGCAAACCCCGCAGTATGGCTTGTATGCGCATACCTCGCAAGCAGGGTTGTCGTTTATCGAGCTCCTGACTATTCCCTCAGTTCCCCTTGATGCCACAACCTCTTTGAATTTTTGTTCCACTGTGCCTAGCTTGAATATCTCAAACAGCCGTGCCTCATCACAGGTGTAAATGCTTCCATCGTGATTGTATGCCAGCTGCGCTATTGCTGCCCCGCAAGGGCTTTCAAGGTCTGCGAAATTGTAGCAGTCCTTGGAGAGTATCTTCTTGAGGATTATAGATATAGAGTTCTCTTTTAGCGTCTGTTTCTTGTTGATCTCAAGCACCCTTTCCATTGCTTTTTTCCAGAACTCAAGGAACTCTTCAGCGCTTATTCCGATTTCATTCCACTTTTCCTCCGCGCATCCTAATTTGCTCACTGGCTTTATCCATATTGTGTCAAGCCCTAGCCTTGCATACTCGTCAACTATTTCCTTGTGATAGTTCAATGAGTGTTTAGTGATTATGGTCATCGCGTTTATATTGTTGTTTTCCCTTATTCTCTTTATCCACTTCACAGTCTGTGCATATTCCTGTCTGTTTTTGTCATGCACCATCTGGTTCCCGTCTAGTGACGTGCATATGTTTACTTTTTCCTTTGTGAGAAATTTTAGTTTTTCTTCATCCATCAGGACAAGGTTTGTCACTATGCTTAGCCTTAGGTCTCTTTTTTCTTTCTGATTTTTTTTCTTTGCATACTGAACCAGATATTTTACTGTCCCAAAGTTTGCCAGTGGCTCTCCTCCCTGAAATTCTATCGTTATTGCCTTTGATGGGCTTTGGAATATGAAGTCAACTGTTTTTTTTGCAGTGTCTATGTCCATGTCATATCCTTGTGTGTCGATTGGCTTGCTTCTTGCATGGCAGTAAATGCATTGCATGTTGCATCTTAGTGTTGGCACCACTATGTGCAGGCTCGGCCCCTGGAACAGGTATGCTATCTTTCTCCTGTAGTCTCTGATTACGGACTCATAGTTTTCGTCTCCTATAACTATTCCGTTCTCTTTGAGTTTTATGCTGTCAAGTTTTCCTTCTTGGTATTGCTCGTATTCTTCTTGGCTCAAGTATGTCCAGCTTCCGTAGTCTGTTGTAAGAAGTATGCCTTCACCGATTCTCTTTTGTCTTACATGGTTTTGCAGAAGTTCGCCGTTCATTGGTTTTTCATCAGCCCAAGCACGTAATTGTAGAATTCGTAGCCTACGAGTTTTAGCTGCCCTTCTTCTTTGGGTTTAAGCACAATCCCTGTGTCTGTAAACTCCACGCTGCATATTTCCCCATAGTCTTCTGCTGCTTGTTTTATCATCTTTTCTTCGTATATTTTCTTGTTGAACTGCAGCACTGCAGCTTTATCCTTGATTGTTACTTTCTTCATTTTTTGCCCAGGGTTTTAATGCCTCTAGAGGATCAAGGCTGTTTGTCATCATCACTCTTGAGATTATTGCCTCCCTTAGTTTTTGGTTTTTTATGGCAGCTACTGCATAGTTTGCATAGCGTATCAGTTCATTGTTGAACTCCATGCCAACCTTTTCCAGGTCTGCCTTTTCCTTCGGTCGTATTTCCACAATGAGCTCATCCTTTGGATCTCCGTCTAGGAGCACATAATTGTTTTCTGTAAAAAGATAAGCTGCTGACAATACCACATCCAAGGGGTATATTTTCGGGTTTACAGAAACTATGACATATCCTTCTTCCTTGTTTATTTCGAAGATTTTGTCCATGGATGCACAAAAGATTTTTGTTATATAAATTTTTGTGTGCCCTATAATCCGCTTGCTATCGAAGCGATCATGCTGCCCTGCACCAAGATTGTGATGATTACCCCTGCAAATATGAATGGTGCGAACGGTACTGTCGAATGAATTCTTAGGTGTCCGAGATTTGTCTTCTTTATTGCCCTTATTTGCTTGGCAGTCAAGCCCTCTGCTGTTGGTTCGATGATATAATAATGCTTTCTGCGCTGGAACAATGAGAACTGCGCCATGCTCTCTTTTTTGTACTTTCCGCGCTCAATATACACTGCCTCTGCAGGAACATTGCCCTCCCTAAGTAGTTTTATGTCTGTCTGTTTTGTGAGCACAGCATAGCCAAGGTACACCAGGAAGAACCTTGCTATGAGAAAGCCAAACCAAATGGTTGCCAGCATAGTTAGGTAGTGCAGTGAATATATGTTCTGGTCCAGGAAAAGTCTTGCCAATGATATTGCTGCCAGGAGGTATATTGCTTTTCCTTTGAGTAGTTCCACAAAGAAATATAATATGAACAATATTCCTAAAAAGATTACGTAGTTTGTTCTGATTCCTGCAAATTGTAATATCGCTGGTATCCAGCTGAACGCGAACAGGTACAGCAAGAGCTGTAGCGCTTGTTTAGGCTCAAGCGTTTTCTTTAAATTTTCCATCTTCTGCCCTGCAGTTGTTTTAATGAGCACAAATATTGTCAATACAACAAACACTGGTATGAAGGTGTTTATCAGTATGTTTATTGAGGAAAGATAAGGCATATACCCATACCTATAGCTGTCAAGCGGTACAAGCAGCGAAAAAGCGAAGAATAGTTTTGCGTCTCCTGCAGTCCAGAACCCTGCAGCCCAGATTGAGTATCCTGCTGCTAGCGAAATCATCGCCATGACAGCTAACTCAACAAAATACATTCCTCTTGCCTGCTGGGCTGTGATTGCCATATATCCTGTTATGGCAAGGTTGGCTGCAATCGCATATACAACCGCTGCTATGATCCATTTATTTCTGATTTTTCCTTTCTTTAGGTCCTCATATGTTGTTATTATTCCCAGAAGTATTATCCCGGGCAAAAACCAGTACAGCATGGATTTTATGCCTTTAAGAGCCTATAAAAAACTTTCCCTAGAGCTTCGCTTCTATTGTTTCAGGATTTCTGTTTCCTAGAATTTGGTCCTTTTTTGCTTTCAGCGCGCATTTCATCCTATGGTAAGCGATTTTTGTGTCTACTGCTGCAACTAGTATGCCATACTCTATTAACCCAATGAAATGTCCTGCTCGTGTTCGTTCTATTTCTTCTATTTGCGTGTAGTTGTTTGTGCTCATGTTCTTGCCCTTAGTTCCTGTTCCATTTAAAAAGCTTGAGGTAAAAATTTTTATATATCATCCGTATCCTCTTCAGTATGCCGGCCATAATACATCCGTCAATTGATATTACCTTGTTCAAGCCTTCTGAAGATTTTCCTAATGGTGTGGTTATGGTAAGGTACATTCCTGTTTCCCCGCCCTTGGGCATTTACACCCCTGAAGGCAGGGCTTTTGTCGGAAAAGTCTTCTACGATAGTGCTGAGATTTTGCATAAGCTGATAATTCCAAAGTCTAAGCTTGACCCGATTATTGCCGCTGCAGTCTCTGGAAACCTTGATGAGTTTTTGGAAGCTTGGCAAAGCCCAGCTCCTATTAAGAGATGTCACTCCCTTGGTGTTCATCATGCAACACTCCCTTTTGACCCAAAGTCATACTGGATTCCCCCAGATGGTCATTACCTCTTGCAGAACTAGTTTTCTTCGTATTCTTTTTCCACTACTTCCTTGATTTGTTTTGCCTTCTGAGGCCCTATTTTTTCCACCTTTTGCAGCGCTTCTTCTGTGGCGTTCACCAGCTTCTTGACTGTTTTGAATTTTCTTAATAGTGGCCTTGCAAGTGTTATTCCTACTCCTGGCAGTGCGCTGACTATATACTCCTGCTGCTCCTTTATCGTCATCGGTTTTTTCTCTCCATGCGGCTGGAATTCTCTTGTTGTTTCTTCTTGCTCTCTTTTTGCTATCGCCAGTATTAACGCTGCTGTATCCTTTGCATTTCTTGTGTTTATTGTAGGTATTCCGTAGCTCACTGCTATTGTTGCCAGCATTCCGCGTATTGCGTTTGGGTGTACGTTTCTTACTGAGTATATGTCCTCATTTCCTTCGATAATAACAACCGGCCTTTCATATTGTGACTTCATTGCCTTCAGCTGTTCAAGAAGTCTTCCGTCTAGTATCGAGTTCACAAAATCCTCTGTTGTTTTAAGCTCAATGCACACCCTGTTGCTCGCTAGATAGTCTCCTACCTCTAGCTGTTGCAGTTTTATCTCTGCTCCCAGGTCCACAAGCTCTCTTATTATTCCGCTTCCTTTTTCCCTGTGGTCTGCATACACTATGGGCTTTGTTTCCATGAATTTGCTTAGGCTTTCCTCTGGCTTATATAACTTTATTTTTTTCTTCAGAACATCAAGATTTTTGTACATCTGTTTTTCTTTGTGGTGTGCCGACCATCTGTATCCCTCGTCCCTGGTGTGTTTTGCCATTAGCACTATTACCCTTCCTTCCTCTTGTCTTCCTGTGCGGCCTCTTCTTTGTATGTGCCTTATTGCGCTCGGTATCGGTTCATAGAATATCACCAGGTCCACCCTTGGTATGTCCAGCCCTTCTTCGCCTATCGATGTTGCTACCAGGATGTTTAGCTCCCCTTCCCTGAACCTTTCTATTATCTCCTTTTGTTCTTTTTGGCTTAGCCCTGTCTCTCCTTTTTTTGTCTGCCCTACAAATATTTGGCCTCTTACCCCTTCTATTTCTGATAACTCTTTTTGTATTTCGCTGGCATTGTCCCTGTATTGGTTGAATACGAGTATTTTTGCATCCTTGTTCTGCATTTCGCTGCTGATTATTCTTTTTAGCTCTTTGAGCTTTGGGTGCAACTCGTGCTTTCTCTTCAACTCCTCCACCAGGTACAGGCTTGACCGAAAATCAGGGTCTTTCACTATGTTTTGCACTGCCTTAACCTTTGTGTTCTTGCCTTCTTCTTCCAGCTTTTTTAGGTAGTTGTATGCAGCCCCCACGCCTTGTGTCTCAACTAATTCTAGAGCATGTGATATTTTCATCAGCTCGGCAAGCACTGACAGGCTGGTCCATACAACAAAGTCCTTTTCCCCTGACGCCGCCCTCGCGCGCAGCTGTTGTTGTATTGCCAAAAGATCAGTTTTGTTGATAAACTGTAGGTCTGTTCTTTTCAGCACTCCCCATTTCTTGAGTTTGTTTAGCCTCTCATTTATGTACCTTTTCAGGAAATACTGGACCTTTGTTAGCTCTGCCCCTAGTTCAACCTCTCTCCATTCTATCTTTATTTCCTGGCTGTATGGCTTGACATCAGCGTCTTCATTTGTCCTTACTTCTATTGCCTCTATGAACAGGTTTGTGCACACCTCTTGGATTTTTTCATTGTCTGCCCCTGGGCTTGCAGTAAGCCCTATTATTCTCGGGTGTTTTGCCAGTTTATGGTACTGTTTTGCGACAAAGCCGTACGCATAATCTCCCACTGCCCTGTGTGCCTCATCAAACCCCAGAAGCGATACCTCTTCAAGGTTTATCCTTCCTGTGATTATGTCATTTTCCAATCCTTGTGGTGTTGAGAAGATGATTGTTGACTCCTTCCATAATCCTGCCCTTTTTTCTGGGCTAACCATCCCTGTGAAGATTGCCATCTTGCTCTCTTCTATCTGGAAGTGCTTCTTGAAAACTAGCATGTATTGGTCGATGAGCGGCCTTGTTGGCCCGACAAGTAATATCTTTGATTTTGGGTATTGCCTTAGCCTCTGCGCACTTATCATTAGGAAAATGTTTGTCTTTCCCATGCCTGTTGGTAAGACAACCAGTGTGTTGTTGTTCACGCAGGTGTTTAGTATTGTCTCTTGGTAAAGCCTTGGCGTGAAATCCTTTATCATACCTATTCAGAGTTTCTTGCGCTTTATATACGTTTCGCGCCTTGATCCGCAATTATTCAGTCGTGCCCTGGGCAGAGGATTTTGAAGTTGTAGTTGACAAGCCTCATTAGTGATTCATTCATTTTTGAAGGTTCAGAGCTTGGCAAGTCCACCCTGCCTGTCTGCTTGCTGGAAAATAGTGTGTCTCCTGAGAAAAGTATTCTTTCTTTTGCGTGCCAAAGGCATATGCTGCCTGCGCTATGTCCTGGTGTCTCTATGACCTCAAGCCCCTCGAGGTTTTGTGCTGGTCTCAATTCAACCTTGAGCCTCTCTGCCATTTCCCTGTCTAGTACTGTCCCTTCAGGTTCTTTCTTGAATGATTCAATTTCGCTTTCTGATGCATAGAACCTTGCGTTGGAAAAAAGGTCAAAGTTGCCTATGTGGTCATAATGAAGGTGAGTGAATACCACATGCCTTATCTCTTCAAAAGCCCTTACCTTTGAGAGCCATCTTACGAGTAGCTCTCTGTTTGCCCTTTTTGAAGTGTCTATCACTATGGGCTCATCGTTATCCAGCAAGTAAACATTGCAGTCTGCCTTCAGTTTCCATATGTTTTTGGTAATCTGTTCAAGATAACGCATCAATAACCAACTGTCTTTATTATTTTCTTGTCGTGCATGTAATAGCTTATCATTATGCCCACCAGGAACAAGGTTATGGTGGTGTATGTGCTGCCGTAATAGTTGCCGAGGAGATATCCTATAATGAATCCGAGTATTACCAGGAACCATGTGAACTGGAAGTTTTTCTTGTATTTGTGCCAAAGCCTGCCGAACATCATTCCGCATAATGTTATGACCAAATATGACATTACCTTTGAGCCTGTTGTTAACGCAAGTATGAACCCAAGCACGAGCAGCACACCAGCAAGTATTTCTGCCCAGTCCTTGTAGAAGTTTACTGCTTTTTTATTCAAACTTCCACGCCCCCTTCTCAAACTGGAATACAAATACTGCCCATACAATCACGCCTATCAGTATTGCAAGCAATGCTGAGTATATCTTTGCATACGCAAGGAGCGCATATGCTATTACTGCTGTTGCAATCAATATGTAGATTGGCCTTGATGCGAAGAATATCCTGCTTCCTGCAAGTGGCGGGATTGGCAGGAGTGCATATGCTGCAATTGCCAGGTTGAAGATGTACACGTTTTCTACAAAGGTTGGCCCGAATAGTGCGAAATTGAACCATACCTGGGGTGTTTTTACCAGGAGCGCTAGCGCAATGCTTGCCAATGGCCCAAACAATGCTATCATCGCTAAAGAGAACACGTTTGGTCCGTATCTGAACCTGCCTAGCCTTTGTATTGGCATGTGATGTATCAATATTCCGCCAGGTATTAGTAACCATATCCTCCCCCTGGTTACGAACATGACTATGAGCCCTACTAGAAGCCCGTACCACCATAACTGGTATTCGACTCTGTTGCCCACTTTTAGTCCAAGCAGTCTATGCCCTGCATGGTGCACAAATAAGCTTATTGCAACAATAACAAGCCATATCAAGAAGTTTCCTAGCCAATGCGCAAGGCTGAAGCTTTCTGCCCGGTCATTGAAGCTTACTATCAAAGTTAACGCGAGTACTGATATTATGAATGCCTTTGTTTCGTTCTCTGTGAATGGGAAATATCTTTTTAATAGGTCAGTATAGGCGCCCATCAATTTTTCTCCGTGATGGGCATATAAAAATTTTTGCTTTTATCCAACTGTGAAGCTGTATGTGATCTGTCCCTCTTGTTTTATTAGGAGTTCAAGCTCTTTTTCGTGGCCTGCCCCTACTATGGCAAGGATTCTTTGTCCAGGATTCTGTTTCATTATTCTGTGGATGTTTCGTGCCATCACTTGGTTTCTTTCCGTTACCAATATCCTGTAGAAGTTTGGGTACCTCTCTTTGACTTCCTTGATTAGGGTGTTTATGATTTCTTGGCTCGGTACTTTTCTTAGGTCAAACCTAAGTTCAGGCCTTCTCACGAACGGGCTTTTTATTATGTCTATTGCAAAGTTCAGTTTCTCTTTCCATGTTATTCCCTTCGACAGCCTGCTTAGTGTGATGTCTATTCTCTGGTCCACGAGTGCTATTTTCAAACCTTTTTTCTTTGCTAGCTTGTATGCCATTGTCATTTCTGTGCCCGGCTTTACTCCTACCGCAGCACCTAGCTTGTTTTCTGCCCATGCTCCGATCAGGCTGAAAATATAGCCTTTTAGTCCTACCTTTGCTATGTCTGTTGCCCTTATTTTTGCCTTTGAGGGGTGCAATAGAGAATAGAGTCTTACATTGTCAAGCTCGAGGGTTACGATATCATATTGTCCGCTTTCTATCTCTTCCTTTACCCTTTCTATTGATTCCTTTGCTATGTGTGACGTTCCCAAGATCTTGAGATTTTCCATGCCTTCAGATAACACTTTTTAGATATAAAGCTTGTGTCTCGACGTAAGATTTATATACTATTACCCTTTCGGTAGGCTCATAGTAATTGTTCGGAGGGATAGCATGCTCAAGATGAAAAGGATAACTGATTCTTATGATATGAAGGTCTTTACTGACACCGGGGACTATTTTGGCGACGTTGAAGAGGTCATTCTCACCCAGACCAAGGTTTTTGGCTGGCGCGTTAAGTCCACCAAGAGCTCCTTTTTAAACAAGGTCCTTGGCTCTGCCAAGGGTGTTATTGTGCCTCATCAGCTTGTCAAGGCCATTGGCGATGTCATGGTCATAAGCAAGGCTGCAGTTCCGTCTTATGAGGCAGAAGAGGAAAAAGAGTAGGGTTCAGCTTTTTCTGTACTTCTCCCCTTCTGTGGTGCTCGATTCTTCCCCTGGCTATTGGGAAATTTACTTCACCGCCGATTGCTCACATAGCTACAGGAAATATATGTAAAACTGTGAATACATAATTTTTATAAGAAGGGATTCTTATCCTCATACTGCATGGCAGTGATCTACCTGCTTTGATGTGAGCCAGCTTTTTTCTCGCTAACGCTCCAAAAAACACAAATCAAACCTAAGGTTTGATTGCGCCCATTCGAACAAAGTTCGAATTGGGCCTGGGAAAACTTTTAGCAATCTATAAAAACCAAGAAACATAACCTTATTCCACACGGCAGTGATCTAGCGGCTATGATTCGAGCTTCCCAAGCTTGATACCCGGGTTCGAGTAGTTGGCGACCATGTCGACAACGACAGAGAGCGTCAGCTCGATAGTCCCGGCTGCCGTATTGAGACATCTATGTTAGTCCCCGCTCTATTTTGCCTTACTCCTTTGGTTTTTTATTTGTTTTACTATTTTTTTAACCTGTTCCTTCTCAATTTTATTAAGACTGCGATACAAATGAGTGGGTTTGGTGCTATTCTCTATTCTTTCTTTAACTGCTAATTCTATCGTTCTTTTTTTGAAATGCTTGGTCATAGCCTGTATGGCGTGTATATCTGGATCAGTTATCTCTGCTTCCTTTGGCTTTATT
>JAZDKJ010000012.1:0-182149 GCA_043803105.1 Candidatus Woesearchaeota archaeon | reverse complement strand
CACAGCTAGACCTATCACCAAGGCAATGATTATAACTGGGTCAACAGTAAACTTTTGAAGCACTACACTTCTTGCTGACTCGTAGGCAACACCGATTGCAAGCACTACAAGCATAACCCACATTGAATTACGCTCAGCAATAGCCTCGTGAAGCCTGTCGCGCTCATCATGCTTCATCCTGATCATTACATCAATCATATCGGCGCAGATGATCGCTATCAAGACAAAAAGGGAGATTAAGCGTGCATTTTCGCTTAACGGCAAAAATTCAATAACTGCAAATATCAAGAGACAGACTGCTATGTAGAGCCAACCCTGCCAGGTCTTTGGGAAGACACCCCAGCCAAGGTATTTTCTGCGTGTGAACCATTCAGGCTTTCCAATCATTTCAATCAACCTCCAAAATCATAATGTCATATATATTTTACATTTAGTATATAAATTTTTCGTATGTGTAATATATGTTTTACATTTACGACTTGTTTTAGAGAAAAAGATGGGGACGCGGGAACTTTCAGGCTTCTTTTGTTCTGTCAAAACCGTTCTTTTTTCCGTTGAGGAAAAAAGCTTTTTCCCAGGTTTTTTTGCGAAGCAAAAAAAGCTGTTTGAATCCCGGATACCACGGTATCGAACAAATCATTCCCTTACGGGTCATAATACCGTCTTCAGCCGTGTGCTTTGTCCTGACATCGGCTAAGCCTTTGTTCCCAGGCTAAGCTACGTCCCCATCAGGCTAGAGGATTGCAAAGTGCTTTAAAAATTTAACCTATTTAGGACCGGAAAGCACCTTGATGCTGCCTGTTGCCATATTCATTTCTATAAGATCCTGGTCTTTCAACAGCCTTGTTGCATTCTTGGCGCCGATTATACAGGGAATACCTAACTCCCTAGAGACAATCGCTGCATGACAGGCAAGCCCACCCTCATCGGTTATGACTGCCTTTGCCCTTCTCATCAACGGAATGAATTCAACCCTAGTCATGCTGGTAACAAGAATCGCATCTTTTGGGAAGGGTTGGTTTTTGGCATCACGGATAATCTTCACTCTGCCTTTAACCGCAGCATTGCCTCCGGTGCTTGCTACTTGGCCTTGGAGAAAGCTTGTTTTTATGCTATGGGAGATTATGCTGAACAATTCGCGAGCCTCTTTGCCGGTGAAAAGGACTGCGGGCTTATTGAAGGCATAGACAATAAACACACCCTTCTTCCGTCTGGAAAGCTCTCTACTGGACAATTTTCTTCCGGTGCGAAGGACAGCCTTCAGTTCATCAACAGTGTACAACTTGATTTCCATACAGGAAATCTTGGTTTGGTTTGCAACACGTGACAAAATGTGAAAAAAGTAAAAGAAGTTCTGCATCATGACAGACTTACGCTTGTCAACAAAAGAGATTATCTGCGAAGCAAGAGCCATATCTTTTCTGGAGCTTTGTGACAATTTAATCCTGGAATGTTTGTGCAATTGCTCCAACTGTTTTTCCTTGAGAAGTGTTAGCTCAGCTTTAAGCTCATCAACACCGAATTTCTTTAGCTCTCTTTCAATAGCCTGCTCAACTGCATGCTGATCATAGCGAAAAGACTCAAAAAAATCAGTCTTGATCCAGAAATAATTCTTCAGGTAGGCTGCCAATCTTTTCTCAAATAAGGCTGAAGCCCTCGAATGCTTCAACAGGCACAAGTTTAGGAACTCCGAGCGCTCTTGGCTGAAGACAGAGGGTTTCTGAGTACATATCTTAACAAGCTCAGTTGCATCACGCACAGAGATATGCTTCGCTGCTGCCAACTTTGGGATTATCAATTCATCAATTATATTGCCCTTGTCTTCTGCAAGCAAAGCATACTTCCACCATTCACGAAAAAGTTCAACATGCTCATCAAAGAGCTTGTAGGTCACAACAGGGCTTTTTCTTATCAGCAGCCAAGATCTCTTCAGCCGGGCATTCAAGCCCTCCATCTTTGCAAGCTTTGAAGCAACAAAGGTTGAGTCTTTCATGTAAGCTTGGTAAACATGCCTTGAGAGCCTGTCAAAATTGCTCTTGGGATTAATCTGATAGAATTGAAAGTTAGTCCTCGGAATAAGGTAAGCATAACCTGAACCTACAGACTTGCCATAGACATCAGAGTGGGCGTATCCAACGAAAGCAATGTCACAGGAAGTCATGGCAGTCTTCGCACTCTGGATAACTGGGTCAATATCCTGTAGCTCTGCCTTGACCTTAGCGAAATTTGGCATTCTTTTCATTTTTCTTCAGTATGATCACGATTGCCTTGTTTGCATCAACCTCTACAAAATCACCATCCTTTAAGACCTTTGTGGCATTCTTGGTTCCGACAACACAAGGCTTCTTTAACTCCCTTGCCACTATGGCAGCATGGCATGTCAGGCCACCGATATCTGTAACTATAGCAGCACACTTGTGCATGACTGGAATGAGGGATGGATTTGTTGACCTTGAGACAAGGATGTCACCTTTGCTAAAGCCTTTCATATCTGCCGCAATGTTCACAATGCGAACCTTGCCTTTCACCAAGCCTGGAAAGGCAGTCTGGCCTTGCAGGCTGGTGGATTCCACAGTTCTTACAATCCTATGCTTGTAAAAAGGTTTTAACCAGCTGCCAAAGGCAACAGAACCATCTTTGCTATGAAACAAGACGCCTGATTTTATTCTATAATCAACCAATTCTTTCGGAAATCTGCCAAGAAACAGCGCTGCAAGAACCTCCTGAGGGAGCATGTTGGCTACGTGCTGTGTAGAAGCACCAATCCTCTTGCCTATCTCCTTAAGCAGGAATTCCACACTGTAATATGACTCTGCAAAAACACCTTTCCTGAAGAATTTAAGAAAAACGATATCAGCGCCAATATTCACCTTGGCAATTTTGTCATCAGTAAGCCCATAAGTCTTTTTTGCCAGAGCCTTTCTTTGTGTAATCTCCTTGCCATATTCATCAAACTCCTTGAGCAGAGAATTGCATTGACTAAGCGTACTGCATAGAGAGGTAATCTTCGCTCTTACAAATTTGCCATCAATAGGAGTGCCTTCAAAAGAATAGTTAATCCAGGCATAATCCTTGGCAATCGAATCAACCTTTCTTGATATGTCCTTTCCAAGAAGCTTTTCCTTACCAAGCAAGACTAGTTTTCTTTCAAATTCCCTGACGTAAGAAAGATTTTCTGGGGTTGTCAGCAGGCTCAACAATTTGTTCAGTTCTTCTTTGTCTTTTACCTTTGACCTAAGAATGTCCTTAAGGTGTTTAGACCAAAGGTTCACCCTGTGCTCCATAGCAGTTGGAAGGCTTGAATAAACGCGCATATCCATCAAAAGGATGCAGAACTTCATATAGAGTTGCGCGAGTTCTTTGTTTGAGTGATTGTGGAGAGTCAATTGCCGCAACCTTCTTGAGAAATCCAGGAGCCTGCTTGCGCGCTTGTTCACCTCTTTCTTTATGACGGGGAAGAAGTCTTCCCTGAGAATCATAGAAAGAATCCTGTCAGCTATACGCTCATCATTCTTGGTGTCAATAAGGGCTTTCACAATGCCATTATTCATCTCGCTAATTGCTGGTCCGTAGTTAATGCCTGCAGTCTCCTTAAACCTAGTTGTTCTTGCATCCATGGAAAGGAAAGCACCTAAGATTGTGATTGGGTCTTTGACATATACCTCAAAACAAGAGTCACTAATTAGCTTAACAAGCCTTGTCCTTGCTAAAAGCCTTTGCTTAATCAATTCTACAATATCGTCTGCAGCCAAGGTCCTTACTTTGATGTACTCCCTGCCCTTCTGCCTGAAACGCTCTCTTGTGAGCAGGATTTTGCTGTAAGACTTGATCCTGTGCTTTTTGCAATACTCATGGACATAAGTGGAGTTTGACCAAGCAATTATCTCGGTTGAACTTGACTTAAGGAAATCCACCAAGAGAGGGAAGTTACGAGTGGCTGGCAAACCAGTTCTTTTTGGAAATACACCATCGCTCACCAAGATATCCACCTTGCAATGCCTCAGGACATTGATAGCATCCTGGAGATTATCAACAGAGTGAACATAAACCCCATTTTTTATCAAAATATTTGTGAGCGCTTTGCGTACTTTTTCGTCATCTTCAACAAAAAGAACAGAGACCTGAGGCAAATATTTTATCATTTTCCTAATGTCGTTATAGGTCTACTTTGTGTTATATAGAACTTTCCTTTTTCCAGAGCCCACTCGATGTCAACAGGAAACTTGTAATGCTTCTCAATCAAAACAACGAGCTTGGAGAGAGAGATTATTTGCTTATCGTTAAGCTTTGGCTTCTTGGTGTTGATTGCAGGAACCTTATTCCAGGTTATTCCTCCGGATTTTGCAGCAACAATCTGCCTTTCTTGCTCAGAAACATTATTTTCTATGATAGCAAAATCCTCTTTATCCACAACATAACTATCAGGGGTAATCTGTCCGGAGACAACAGCCTCACCCAAACCAAAGCCTGCCTCAATAATCAATTGGTTCCTGTCTTTTGTAACTGGATGAACTGAGAAAGCAACTCCTGCGACCTCGCTATTGACCATCTTCTGGACAACAACAGCAACAGATATCTTTTGCTTGTGCAATCCTTTTTCAAACCTGTAGAAGATTGCCCTGGGCGAGAATAAAGAGGCCCAACAGCTCTTCACATTATCAAGCAGAGTCTTCTCAGTTGTAAAAAGGAAGCTTTGCAATTGGCCTGCCCAGGCAGCAGTTGATGAGTCCTCTGCTGTCGCGCTTGAGCGCACTGCAACGTACTTAGACTTCAATGATTTGAAAGAGTTGGTTATCTCGGCAGCAATCGATTGTTTGATTTTCGATTTCAAGATAAGCTCTTGAACAGTCTCTGAGCATCGTTCAACGGTCTCAATATCTGTATGGTTCACAGAGTCAAGGGCTGCCTCGATTTCGGGTGCAAGGCTGTTATCTCCAATGAAACTGTCAAAGGCTCTGGAGAGGATAACAAAGCCTGGAGGAACAGGAATCTTGGCATTGGTCATCTCCCCCAGGGATGCACCTTTGCCTCCGGCGATAGATGTGTCTTTCTTTGATAACTGCTTAAACTTCTTGATGAAACTCATTTTGACCTTTTCAAGATTTTGACAATGCCTTTATTGGCGTCAACCTCAACATAATCACCGTCTTTTAAAACCTTTGTGGCATTTGAGGTGCCAACAATGCAAGGAATTTTCAGTTCCCTACTCGTAATTGCTGCATGACTTGTCACACCGCCCAAGTCTGTTACAACACCAGCAGCTTTCTTCATTGCAATGATATAATCCGGGGTGGTCAATGGTATTACCACAATGTTTCCTTTCTTTACCTTGAACAACTCAGTCCTGTCTTTCACTACCACTACCTTGCCTCTAACAATTCCTGTAAAGGCAGGAATACCCTTAACGATATCAGTGGATTTTGAGGCAACGGCGAGCCTTTTTTTCCATTCGCCAATTTTGGGGCCGGTAATAACTACTGCCTCGTGCTTGGCATCAGAGATTATTCCATAGGCTTTTTGCCTCATGCGAATTGCCATCCTGGCCTTCCTTGAAACAGAACCATCAGATAAAGAGCGCAAGATTTCATCAGGAAGCAGATGAATCAGCTCATTGAAACTTAGGTCAAGACGTCTTGCAACCTCCTTGAAGAGGGGTCTAACCTCATAACATGCCTTGTTTAGGCTTTCCAAGCGGGCAGTCCTAAAGTATACTGCTTTCGTGAGTAATCCGGCAATTTGCCTGCCTTCAACGCTAGTGATTTTAGATCTTGTAAGCCGTGCTTCGGAAAGTTGCTTTGCCCGACCTTGTAGAAGCATCGTTATTTCTCTTTTCGCATTAGGAATCATTTGCCTCAACTCTTTTTCAATCTCATGCTTACCGTATCTGCACCCCAGGAAAAAGGTGGAGTGAATCCAACCATAGTTGCGAGCATGCTTGGTAGTCAACAACTGGACTTTCGGAGAATTTAGCCCATGAGCAGCTGCCGATAAAGCTATGTGAGCTAATTCTATTTTCTCCTTGAATAAGCCTAGCCTTTTGTAAGGGACAGCCAGCCTAGCCAGCGCAAATCTTGCTTGTTCTTTCAAATCCTTTTCCAGATATGCTGAGAGAACTTCAGACAGAATGATATCAATTAATGTGGGGACCCCCATTAGGCTTGCGGTTTTTTGAAATTCCTGGAGAAATACCCGCATCCTCTCTGCAAGCTGGTCAGTCGGAGTTGTTGTGGTTACACCTTTGTTGCAACGTGTTGCCACAGATAAGAATTTGGAAGACTGTTCCTGAATTACGTTGTAGACATGCTCGACGCGCAAAACAGGATTTGCCAAGAGGTATTCTTTGATTCTTTTGAATTCAACGGCATCGTTATAGATATCATTATCAATGTATAGATAGTTTCTATAAGAAGGAAATATGGGGAGAACCTTCTTGCCAAAGTCCCTTTGTCCTTTAATTATGGAAAATTCTGACAATAACTCCACCTTGAAGGAAACAACGAGAACCCATTTTTCTTTACTCATAGTTTCCTCACAACACCTTTGTAAGCGTCAACTTCAACCAGATCACCGTCTTTTAAGACTTTTGTAGCGTACTTTGTGCCTATAATACAGGGTTTTTTCATCTCTCTTGCTACAATCGCGGCATGACAGAGCAAGCCACCCATGTCAGTCACTATTGCTCCAGCCTTTTTCATTATGGAAAGATAGTTGGGGTCAGTCATTCCTGTAACAAGGATATCGCCTTTGGCAAACACTGCGCCTTTATACTCTGTGATAACCCTTGCGTTGCCTCTAACTAACCCGGGAAATGCGACTTGGCCATGCAAAGTGCCTGTATTTGCCACCTTTTCCCAAGCGTTAAGCAAAGCGCCAGTTTCACTCTTGGTGAACAACACCGGACTCTTTGAAGTTAACAGAACACCAATATTATTTCTGTCCTTTAGGAGATTGTGAGACGGCAACTTTCCGTTCTTGATGTATTCATAAAGTTCAAAATGAGTTAAACTCAAGATCTCTTGAACTGAATAATTCTCTCTTTTTGATATTTCAGATGCAAATCTGTAAAGAAACTTATCAGTCTCAAAATACACATGCTCGCAATACTTTCTTGCATCAACCAGAAAGTGACCAAGCTTTTTCAAAACATCTTCCGGCATGTGGTTTATCAACTGCTTTGTTGCAACCCGATAAGCTGTCAGATTGTCCATTACTTCGATGAGATCAAAGAACTCTGTATTCGAGAAATAAAGTATTGGATCCTTGTTTAGCTTAGCTGATAAATCATCAGTCGATTGCTTCAAAGCGTCTGACCAAATCCTTACGAGATTGTAATTGCGTTTGACCTTGTTGTAGAGACTCTTTCCAAACATATTAAGGTCTTTTTGGTCAATGTAAGAGGATGTGGTGCGGTTATGATGAAATATGAAGGCATAGTGAAGTTGTACGCCAAATATCTTCTTCATGCTTTGAAAACAGCCTGTAGAACCGATGATTGCGGCAAGGATTGTCAGATTGTTTTCCCAATTCTTTTCGAAGTGCTTTTTCCTAAGGTTAGCAATCAACGCGGTTTTTTTGTAGCTCACATTATGCCAACATGAAATTTTGTATATAAATGTTGTCTAAAAAAATCAGACATTAATCCCTCATAAAACTTCCAGTAAATTGTTTATGGTGCGATAATTGTGCATGCCAGCAGGTTTGGCCCCTGGCCTTGAAATATGTGCGACCTGCATACCAGCCATTTCTGCAGCAACCAAACCATCGAGCTTATCATCCACGTACAGGATTGTGCTTGGGGGAAGGCCTATTGATTTTGCAATCTGTGAGTAGCTTTTGGAGTCCTCCTTGGGTCCTGTCTTCAAGGTATCAAAGTAGTCATCAACCAGCAAATCCAAATATTCAGGCGTGGCGGTCCTCAAGAGCAAACGCAGGGCTGGGGCGAAGCTATTTGAGAAAAGGTAGATGGCCTTGCCTGCGTCTCGAAGGGAATGAAAAGCAGGCGGGACATCATCACAGACTTCACCTTTCAGTGTACCGGTTCTGTAGCTTTCAATGTTAGAGTGACCGATAAATTCCAGATAATCTGGGGTAATTATCCGTGCCTCCAATTTTCGAGCTATGTAGTCAGATATTTCTTTGGGTGTAAAAAGGTTGGATTCCTTGGCTAGCCTAAACAAGAGAGCTGCATTAGTGATGTCATCAGGATGAACAAAATCGCCACCTTTCTTAAAAAAGTCTGCCAATAGCTTATTTGGGAAATCAGGAGGAGTCAATGTGCCAAAAACGTCAGCAAGTACAGCAGCAAACTTGTTTACCATAAGGATATTTGAAAAAGAAGTAATATATAAATGTTTCGCTACTAAGCAGTAGTTATAGCTGATTTTCCAAAAAGCGCTACAAGGTCACTAAGGAGTGAATCTGCAGTTTATTGACGGCAGATATAGTGGATTAGAAAGTGCGCTGTAGCTACACTTGACTACGTGTAAAGACTCGCGTCTTGAGCATCGTCAAAAACTTTGTTTTTGAGACTTCCTAAGGCGAAAACTTAGGGTGTGGAAAACAAAACACGCGAGGTAACAGTCTCGCTTTTTTTATTTTTTTAAGATATATTCATCTCTAAAATAGTTTCTGAATCCAAGATAAAAGAGACTACACTAAATAGATGTTTAATACAATAAATTTACTTTTACGACGAGAACACAGAGTTTCCTATTTTGTGGAGGCGTATAAGACTTAACCAAATCAGAAAAAATATAAGCATGCAAATTAAACTGGATATTATGAAAGGAAAATTTATAGTTTTAATACTGATTTTCATATTTGTTATTGGCATCTTTTATACAGTAAATCCGAGTAAAATTTTTGGAAAAATATTCAACAAAACCTCTTCTTCTCCACCTATTCCAGTACCTAATACGAGCGCATCAGTGATTACTTCACCGCCATCCAGCATGGTCGGTATCAATACGCATACGGAAGCATATACTGGCGATGCTGACCCTAATATAATCACGCTTGGCCCAAAAATTGGTAGTAAATATTCGAAGCCTTATCCCACTAAATGTGGAATAGAATTCGAACTAGCGCATGGAACACCTTTACTTGCACCTATTGATATGGTATTAGTAGGTTTTCAAAATAATAATGCCGAATATAAGATTGTAGACGGACAAAAAATTACCCCATTTAATGATATGGTGTTATACTTCGAGTCTGCCAGTCCTGATTGGCCAGGTATGATTATGAAAACTTACCATTTATACAGCTCGCCACTGTTAGTTGGACATTATCAAAATCCGGATTGTAGTGAATCTGAAGAGTTGTATGACAGTAGCCAAGCTCAGGGACATCTTTTCTTTGCATTTGATGATTACATAACAAAACAAGGGAAAGCATCTGCATGCAAAGCATTAATTGGATTTACAGTAAAACGCGGAGAATTGATTGGATATGCCGGCAGTGTTGGCACCCACACTTTTGCCTCCTTTTGCTTCAAAGTATCAAATACATCAAAAAATCCTACTGTTAAAAAAGGAAACCCCTATCTTCATTGGGTACAACCAAGTTCATTTTTTTATTGGAAATGTTATAGTCCTAATGCGAGTTTTCCAAGTGGTGTGCTTGCTTATCCCTTCGAATGTGGTGGGTATCAACTTCCTGCTGAACAGCATGATGTGAATTTCAAGTATACATCAACGAAATAAAAAAATATAAAAAGAATTTATCCCGTTGCGACTTCTGCTATGGCTTCTGTTTTTACCGGCGCAGCATCTGCTGCAAGGCCATTCCACCAAGGCGATTCTTTTGAAGTGACTTCTCCTGACACTGCATCAACTTCTACTGCATTGTCTGCAGTTACAGAAATAAATCCGAATAATTTTTTCTGTGATTGATACTCTGCGCGGTATTGGACTTTTCCTTTGATTTTTTCAATCTTTACCTTTGCATTTGCTTTGTATTGTTCAAGTCCTTTACTTCTTGTAAGCAATTTTTTTGGTGAAACTTTAAGGGTTGTTCCATCAACAGTAATTCCGTCGCTGCTAATGTCAACAGATGATGCTTCGACAATTAATCCGCTATCTTCAAGAAGAACAAAGTCATCTGATGTTGAAACAGTAATATTATCTCCTTCGATTTCTGTTTCGATTTCTACATCCTTTGATTCTGTTTTAGAATCGCCAATTTCTACGCTGCCAGGGCTTATTGTAACATCATCAGTAAGGTCTTTGAATTCATTGAACTTGAATTTCTTTTGTTCTTTGATGAGGTTCTTTATTGTTTCATCAATTTCTTTTCGAAGTTCTTTTAATGATTGAATTTTTGCTTCAAGACCATCTGTAGAACTAATTGCTGATGCAATTCTTTCCTTGTATCCGTCTGCAAGATCTTGCGAGTTAGTCGTTGAAGTAATAACTGCAGCATTACATGTTGCTTTTGCCGCGCGGATCTTTTCTTCTACCTGCGTAATCTGTTCCTTTATATCGGCAGGTGCTATTGCATCTCCAGAAATTTCACGTGCTTTCTTCCAGAGGTTTTCAAGTTTATCGTAGAGTTCTTGCGGAATTTTACAATCGACAATCTTCCCTTGTCCTCCTCCGTTCTTTATTTGTCCAGGAACAACAGTGTCCATGCATGCTTGACGTGCGGATTGTATTTCTGTTCGTATAGTTTCAAGAGCAGTTTTTGCAAAAGCAATTGCAGCATCATCACCATTTTCGATAGCTTCTTTATAGACTTTCCACACACCATCTTGTTTTACACGTAAGTCTTCTGAAACTTCACATACTTGACCCACTGCTACACCGCGTGGTGCCGTCTGAGCCGTTGTTGTCTCCTGTGCGTATTGTTGCTCTTGTTTGTATTGTTTCTTTTGCGCGCATTCATCTTTTTTCTGTAAAATTTCAGCATTAATATTCTCAAGTTTTGTTTTCAATTCAGCAATCTGTGCGTCATCTTTTAATTCTCCTAATCTCTTATTTATTTCTAAGACTTGTCTATTGAGGCTCTCATCAAAACATACTGCAGGAAATGCTGCGGCAGTTACCATAGGATTATTTGCTGACACGTCTACACACTTGAATATTGGACAACCATTATCGTTCTTGAATACTCCGAGAACTTTTCCTTCAGTACATAAAGGTGTTGTTGGTGTTGGACAATTATTAACACTAGTTATAGTTGAAACAATCGGTTTTTCTCCACTAGTAGCACCGGGCGTTGCAGTGGGAGTCATCGTTGGTTGAACTGAAACAATTGGTTTGTCTCCACTAGCAGTACCCGACTTTACACAAGTTGCTCTGCCAACTAATTCTGGACTAGTACGCGGCACAAGTCCTTCACAGCAACTAACAGCAGGATTCGTATCTTGTGTCTGGTAACCTTCCATAATACAATTTTTAGTAGTGTTTAACAAACATTCGAATTTTGGCGTGCATGTATCTGAACATCCAAAGAAATTGGTCATAAACCCTTGTGAGCAGCCATTAATAGTCGTCTTACAAACATTTCCAATGCAGCATGAACCATTCTTATTAGTAACACATGTCGCGGGTGATAAATTAGCATCAGCAGTGGTATCTGTTGCACTTACTAATGTACACCAATTTTTTACACACTTAACTAATCTTTCGTCTAACCTACAATAATCTGAACAGTCTTTTGTCTTATCAACATTAACATTATAATATTCCTTATTACCCACATAACATTTACCACTGTTTAAATCCATGCCACCGCATACACAATCACTATCAACAGCACAACGATTAGCATTCATCCATGTAGCGCCATTTACACATGTTGCATCATTCCAGCAATAAACAGTATTTTCTGTCTTGTCTACACACATGGTTATTAAACAACCACTATCATCCTTAAACATTCCTACAACTTGTCCTTCAGCACAAAAAAGTTGAGGTGGCTTTGGACAGATTTCTTCAGCGTATGCTATGCCCGCGATTGACAGTGCGAATACTGTCATCAGAATAAATGATAAAAATTTTTTCATTAATATCCCTCCCAAATTGAATATAATATATACTTAATTACTTAATTTATATATCTGTTGATTTGATTGGGGGTGAAAACATAAAACCATTAATCGGAAGATTAGGATATCACAATTTAGTCGTAATTTGTCGAATTCTGCATTGTGCTAAGAAAAGCAAGTTTCCTGCTATATTTATCTGCCAGATATCAGAAACTATCTGAAAGCAGTCATCTGGGGCTTGTAGCGTTTCCATAAAAAACGCAAAGCGTTTTTAGGGTTCCAAAAATCTGTGATTTTTGAGAACGGCGGAAAGCGCCATAGACGACAACCATCCAAAATTCAGAAATATCAGTTTTCACGACGTAGAAACTAATTGTCAACTTTATAAATCTTTCGATTTTGTTACTACTTGTTAGTTGTTATTTTACGTCCTCTTCTTCGATGTCGATATCTTCTTCAGGCTCTTCGTGCTTGTGAAGGTCTGAAAGTATATCAGCCTCTTCCTTCTCGTCTTCAGTCAATTCAGCCTCTGAACCCTTGTGGCTGGATTCCTGCACTACCTCAATCTTGCCGAAGCGGCCTGCAGTGAGCTGAAGCTCACCCTTGTACTCATTGACATAACCATTCTCAATGTGAATCTTGGAGCCTTGCTTGACCTTGTCAATTTCCTCATTCCAGAGAGTCATCTGAATAGAGCCAGAGCTGTCTTTAACTGTAGCTGAAGCAACCTTGCCCACTTTCCCGAACTTATCGAACTCCCTAGGCTGTGAGACATCGACTACATCAACTGTAATGTCCACCTTTCCCTGCCTTGCCTGAAGGTCTTTGACTTCCATTTTAGAGGGAGAAAGCAATATTCGTATAAAAACATATCGTCGTGGTCACGACCTCAGCATAACCTTAGGGAAGGCACAATAACAATGCTCCTTGTAAGCAAGCCAGGTCTCATAGTTCTTGATGATGTCTGAGAACTCATTCTTGATGGATTTTATTGTTGCGTGAAATTCCCTGGAATCTTCAGCAACAATATAGAGCAAGAGGTCCCAGTCGCCGAGGGTCTTGCAAGCCCTGAGGATCTTTGGAAAGCCCGTAATGTACTCCTTGAATTTCCTGTCATGGTCAGAATCCAAAACCTTGACCTGGAGACAAAAGGTGTGCCAGTGCAAGTTTGCGAGGGAGAGGTTTACAAGCACAGTGAACTTTATTATCACACCAGATGAGACGAGCCGCTTAATCCGGTAGGCAATCGTGTCAGAAGAGACAGAAAGCAGTTGTGCAAGGTCATAGTTTGAGCGGGAAGAGTCCTCAGACAGTGCAACCAGCAACCTCAAATCCAGGGAATCAACCTTAACCTTCAAGATAGGCTTTCTCTTAGGAATCCTAGATGAAACCTGAAATGGCTCCAGAGGATAATGCATCATGTTATAGTTTCGTATTGTCTCAAGCTTGTTCTTTTCAAGAATGATGTCACGAAATTTTGTTGCAAGCCCAGTCATAAACTTGTCAAACTCAACCAGGGTTTGAGCAAGCATGGTAACCTCAAGGTCCCAGCGATCGCTGTATTCAATGACTGACAGCACTGAGTCATTATTTTTTAGGTCTGACAACAAAGCATTCCTTTTTTCCCGGTCACTCTCATCAAGGAGCATAAAAACATGGAAGACATAATAATTAAGGCGCTTAAAGTTCACTATAGGGATATAACGCTGGATAACGCCGAGCTTCCTTAGCCGGCGTATTCGGTAACGGGTTGTATCTGCGGAAAGCCTTGCTCTTCTTGCCAGGTCGGTAATTGGCCTCCTTGAATTTTCGGACAACAGGGAGAGAATCTTCTTATCCTGCAGATCCAGCTTGATCTTGGTGGCAGAAAGCTCCTCAGAAAACCTGCCTTCAGAAATGGTCATATTTTACGCTAAATCGTAATAAATATATAAATTTTGCCATAAAAATGAAAAATTAGCTAATAATATTCTAATATATTGATATCCACTAAGAATTAATGGTGAGATAAATGAGCGCACTCGAACGATATTTTGAAAAGATGAAAAGGGAGTCTGTTGAAGATATCGTGAGATATGTCTCAGACTTCCTCAAGCCATTAAACGAGCTTTCGCCTTACAGCCCAATGTACAATGTGATTATGAGAAACAGGACAGGCGGTGCCGGAGCCGCTAGAGGAGTATTTCACTGAAAATGGCAGGCTTAACAGTTCAAACAAACTTTATAATAAAAACAGGGCAATGAACATACCATGGTAACAAGGCCTAGAACACTTGACAAGTTGCTTGAGGTAAAGGACAAGCCAATTGAGGACCTTGTGGAATATGCCAAAGAGTTCTCCAAGCCACTTAAAGAATTTTCAAGATACGACCCAATGTATGACACAATCATGAGAAATAGGTGCAGAGGCAGTGGAAAGGCTAGGGGGGTTGCACACTAAACTTTATTGCCTGCTTTTTCAAAATCTATTTCTCCTTCTAGAAGCCTTGCGATGACTGAAGCAAGTTCAGATGACTTCAGCCTCACTTGTTTGGTTGTGTCCCTGTCGCGCAAAGTGACTGTATCATCTTCCAAGGTCTGGAAGTCTATTGTAGCACACCAGGGAGTACCTTGCTCGTCCTGGCGAGCATAACGCCTTCCAACAGAGCCTGAGAGGTCAAAGAAGCAGGGAAAGGCCTGTTTGCAATCATTGTGAATTTTCTTAGCTTTTTCTACAAGTTCTGGCTTGTTCGAGAGAAGCGGGAAAACTGCCAATTTGACTGGCGCAACCTTGGGATGTAACTTCAGCACCACATTATCTCTGGATTTGTCAAAGGTATAAGCATCAAACATCAATGTGAGGAAGGTCCTGTCAACACCCAAGGAAGGCTCTGCAACAACATGAGGCACAACCTTTTTAGCAGTTTTTTCATCAAAAAGGCTTAGGTCCTTGCCAGAATGTTTGATATGCTGCTGGAGGTCATAGTCAGACCTGTCGGCAATACCTTCAAGCTCCTTGTAACCAAAAGGGAACTTGTATTCCAGATCCCAGCAATCAGTAGAGTAATGGGCGAGCTCCTCACGGTTGTGCTGTCTTACCCTAAAATTATCAGGATTGACACCAAGGGAGACAAACCATTGATGCTCATGAATGAGCCAAAAGGCATGCCAGGGACTTTTCATAATCTTCTTTGATAGAGCATCCTTTACTGACATCAGTTTCGGGTCTTCATGATTCTTTTGCATTTCTGCAGAATATACCCAAAGCTTGTAATCCACATCTTTCAGGAAAGGGCAATCTTTTCCAGCATCAGGATGTATAAAATACTCTATTTCCATCTGCTCAAATTCCCTGCAACGGAACAAGAAGTTCCTTGGAGAAATCTCGTTTCTAAATGCCCTTCCGATCTGGGCAATACCGAACGGAAGCTTAAGGCGGGCAGTGTCAACAACAAGCTTAAAATCAACAAACATCAGCTGCGCAGTCTCTGGCCGCAAGTAAGCTATTGAGGACTCATCCTGTTTTGGGCCGACGTTGGTCTTGAACATAAGATTGAATTGCGAAGCATCCTTGAAAGGGGTCTTACAATTTGGGCACTTCAGATTGTTTTCTCTTACTGCTTCATTAATCTGGTCAATCTTCCATCCGTCAGCAGAAACCTTAAGCTGTTCTTCAATGAAAAGATCTGCCCTGACCTTGTTGCTGCACTTTATGCAGCTTAACATTATGTCCTGGAATGAGCCAACATGGCCTGATGCGACCCACACCTTAGGGTGGGTTATGATGCTGCCGTCAATGCCAACAATATCATCGCGCTTTTGGACATGGGTGAGCCACCACTCACGTTTGATGTTGTTTTTCATCTCCACACCGATCGGGCCATAGTCGAAGAATCCTGCCATACCACCGTACAGCTCTGAGTTTGAGAACACAAAACCCTTCTTCTTGCAGAAGGCAGCCATATCATCAATGGAAATAGTCATGAGAAGCAATAATGGAAAGCGTTATTTAAACTTTTAGGTGCGAAAACTTGTGTCGCTAGCCAGGCGTAGGGCAATTCGCTTAACAGAAGGTGTATAATCAGAAGGGTGTTTTTTGATATCCTTCAACAACTGTTCTCGTGATAACCACCGTATCTTTGAGACCTCTTCTGGATTCAAGGTAATCCTCGTTTTTTTGTCGATTGTCAAACTGTACCATTGAACGAAAAAGCGATAGTTATCTGAGAGGTATTCCTTGAAGATTTTCTTGGGATGAATGTTCCTAAGACCAAGCTCTTCTCTTGCCTCCTTGATTATGTTTGAGCGGTATGTTTCACCTTTCTCAAGCGTACCTGCTACAGCTGTGCCCCACATGCCTGGATCATGGCTTTTCTTAGTCGAACGCTTTGCCAAAAGGATTTCATTTGCCTTATCGGTCACATGTAAACCGCTTACACGATAAATATCAGCTTTCGTTACACTATCCCGTGGTTTATATCCTATAACCTTGTCTTTCCTGTCAACAATAATAATCTGGCCTTGTGGAGTTTCTTCTTTCATTTGCTAACTCCTTAACCACTCAACCTCTTCTTGGTTAAGGTCAAGGGATTCAGAAATCTCTTTTGCCATGGCCTTGTTTTTCTTGAAGATGACCTTCATATAAGGAATTGTTGATTTAAGCACCTCTTTTCTAGAAGAATGCGTGAATTCTGCAACCTTTTCTGCGATAGCCTTTCTCTTCTGGAAGCGCATGTTGGCCTGCCAGATCTTAAGAATCCTCGTGGTTGGGGAATAGCTGACAAGACTATGATACTTCTCGTCCTTTGCGACTGAAATGCCGACAGTAAGCAGGGTGTTAACATAAACAAGGAAGTCCCAGTGCTGCCACCTGCGAATTCGGCCGCGAAAAATGTCTGCTTTTGACAGAGACTCATAGGCTCTGGCCAGGTCTTGCCTTTTTGTATACTCTTTCGGAAGATTAGCATCAATCCAGAGAAAAGAGGTGTCCAAGTCTTCGTCAACATTATCCAGGGCGTGCCTGGCAATCTCTGCCTGGGTGGTCTTGAAAATAATCATCAATGCCTGCATCATGGTTTCTGTCCTGTTCCTGTCAGAAAGCTCATCAACCTTTTCTTGAGTAAGCTCTTTAGTGCGTTCAGACAAAGACTGCAAGTCGTTTATGGCTGCACGAGCATCACCGTTTGAACGTCTGCTCAAGGTTTTCAAGGCAGTCTCATCCGCCTTAATACCTTCGGCCTTGCAAATAGACTTCAGGATTGTGAAGATGGTCATATAATTCAATGGCTGGAAGGAGACGAGGATCGATTTTGAGCGAAGCGCATTGAACTTGCTCTCCCAGGGATTATTTGCAGTAAGCACTATTGGAAAGGCTGAATCATCAATAAGCTTTGCAAGTGTCTGAAGGCCACCACGGTCCTGCATGCCTGAAACACCGTCAATCTCATCGACAAGCAGAATTTTTCCACGGAAAAAAAGGCTCTGTTGTTTTAGAGCACCACCAAGAACAGCAGTTATCTCATCACTATTCCTAACGTCAGAGGCATTGACCTCAAGAATCTCTTGGCCTAATTCTTTTGCCAAGGCATGCACAACAGCAGTCTTGCCAACACCGCTTGGACCGTAGACAAGCAGTGACCTCTTTTTCTGCTTCTTGAAATTAGCGACAAAATCCCTTAAGGATTGAACAGCAGAATCCTGGCCCAAGACTTCTTTTACAGCCTTTGGCATATACTTTTCAGTCCAGGGAATCATCATCATAGAGAAGAAACGAGGATATATTAAACTTGCTGATTACGCTCAAAGTAATGGATAAAACACTTCATTGCGTCTGGCTTTTTGACTGTGACAATGTAATAATCCCAACTAGGATAGCAGTTGGCTAAGTGTGCTACATTCTTAACCGAGGAGCTCTTATCAAACAAATCCGCGAAGGTCAATCCAGCATGGCAATCACCGAAGAACTTTAACCTCCGGTAACGGTTCTTGAAATGCAAAGGTATTGTGTCAAAAGACCGATCTCTGACTGCAAGCATAGTCTTAATCCAGCTAGGCCTTTCAACTGCAGGCAAGGTTGCAGCGTAACCATCAAGAAGTACAAGATAGGCGGTAGTAAGGGCAATTGAGGGCTCGGGATTGATGATCTCAGGCCTGTCAATGACACTGTCAAGCCCAATCTCTGTTGAAGGTTGAATTTGGACAGCACTGATTACATCTACCAGAGGATTCATAACCCGCAAGGGATTGACTGAGTTTGCGGCCAATTCAATATTCTCACAATACATCAGACCCTCAGGCAGTGCACTCACAAAATGAGTAGCCAAGCTTTCTTGCGTCTGTCAAGATCTCAAAATACTGCCTGTTCTCGCCAGAAATCTTCTTCACGTGCACACAATTAGGGTTATGAACCTTTTTTGAGGTTGTTGAAGCGATATACTTGAACTTTGAGAGTTCGAGCTGCACCTCTAATGCAGCAATCCTTTCCTTTAACAATTCGTGCTCTCTCCTGTTCCAGGAAATCCAGACTGATACCTTCTGTATGTCTGACTTTAACTTGTTGAAAGATTTGATTGTTCTTTTTTCGACAATGGGTGCTGTGACCATTTTTATTCCCCCTTGATTGTTATTACTGAGAAGTAACCATTTTTGTATATAAATGTATTGGTTTTCCTGAAGCTAGAGCTGCTTTATCCAGGCATCGAAAATTGACTTTATCTGTTCTAAGTGCACCTTTTCTTTGTAGGTATGAGGAGCATCCTTAATTATATGAAGTTCTTTTCTGGTCTTTAATTTGTTAAACAGAATCTTCTGCTGTTCTAACGGGGTGCTTTCATCCTTGTCGCCAACAATTAATAGGATAGGCATTGTCAATTTTTCTGCCTTTGGCAGCAGGTCATATTTGTTTCTGTCAATCATATGAGACCATTTTAAATGTTTGACTGTACCAGGTTTTGAAGCACTAGGTTTAATCTGCCAGCCGGTTCGTTCCCAGTCTTCAATTTCTTCCTTTGCTTTTATTTGAAGACTCAATTTTCCCGAAACAACAGTGCTTATTGGAGCAAGTGCCCTAACTTGAGAAGGATGATCCTCCGCATACAAAGCAGTACAAATGCCTCCGAGACTGTGGCCAGCCAGGACAAAAGGTTGCTCATACCACTCCTGTGAATTTGACCAGACAATAACATCCTCCAGATCTTCCAAGTAATTTGTTACTGTTGCGTCTTCATATTTCCCGTCACTTTCCCCTAATGTGTTGGTAGTGTCAAAACGCACCACAGTGTAAAGATTTTCCTTGAATGCATCTGCCATAACCACAATATGGGGTTGCTCCTTAAAGCCACCAAGACCATGCATTACAAAGACAAGACCTCTTTGATTCTTGACTTTATCGATAAGAACCACAATCTTCTGGCCCTTCCTGTTCTTGATTGAGAGTTTCATTTGAACGGATTAAAGCCGAGCTTCAGCCAGTTTTTCTCTGGCAAAAAAAGTGGTGAGGGTAAATTGTCCCAAGAGAACCATTCCCACCTTTCGCATTTATCAGGTTCCATAGTCTTCAGCACATCTGAATCATAATCACTAACAACGCAAAGAGTCACATAATGCTTTTTCTCCTTAACAAAAATGTCATTGGTATACGGTCCGAACTTGATGTTCTTGATCTTGATGCCTGTCTCTTCCAGCACTTCTCTTCGTGCACAATCTTCAATTGACTCTACAAATTCGAGGTGGCCGCCAGGACAACACCAAGTGCTTTCACCATGGCTGTTTTTTCTTAAGCCCATGAGCACCTTACCATCCTTCCTTACAATAACTCCTACCCCAATCTTTGGTCTTTCATCCATAAGTCCTTGTATCTTTGGAGGGTATTTTAATTTTTGCTAAATTGATGTGAAATCTAGCTATATTTATCTTTAAGTTTGCTTAAGCTGTTGTAAAGCTCTTCCATTGAATGACCATTTGGGAAAACCTGTATTGTCGCTGCATTGCCATTGCAACCGCCTCTTACCAGGTAGCCTACCTGCACATTCCCATAGAATGCAGGCTTTATGTCAATAATTTGGCGTTTTGAGCTTCCATGACCTCCGCTACCGAGAACTTTGTAGTTCTTAACTTCTGGAAGTTCCTCCAAAGACTGCAACATGGGGCGAAGCCTTCTGTCTACCACACCTTTTTTGTTTGTGTCACCATGGTGTTTTGCCATTCTTGTCCTCCGGTTATGGATACAACTATTATGGTTGAAGGCTGAAATTTTAGAAGCGGTTTGTCCAAGGCTTCTAAAAATCAGCCCTGTTCAATACCAAAAATAGCAGAAATATCCAAAACCAAAAATCTTCTGACTAGTGCGATTGAATAAATCCAAATCAAGATTACTAGCCATAAACATATGGTAGACTGGCAAATTATTTAAATGTTATGGATTACTTGACTGACAATATGATCATAAATCCAAAAATAGACTCTGCTTTGCACGTTTTGAAAGGTGCTGTACAGAAAGTGACCGGAGCAACGATCACTACTGGAGTCTGGCAGGAAGGAAACATGGGAAGGCTCACAGTAGAGTTTGACAGGGATATAACTGAAGAGGAGAATGCGAGGATAGAAGGGCTGGCAGCTGATAAAATCAGGGAGAATGCCGAGATACAAACATTAAAACTTGAAAGAACAGAGGCAGAGCAAAGATTCGGGAATGCAATGTATGACAAGTTTCCTGTTCCTGCACACATACGAAACCTGACAGTAATCTATATACCTGATTGGAATGTAAACTGCTGCATTGGGCAGCACACAAAGATGACTGGAGAAATAGGTGTGCTTAGTATAAGAAAGACAAGATTTCGAGAAGCAAAGAAAGAACTTGAGATTGGGTTTGAAATCAACTAAATCTTTGCAATCTTACGCCAAATGGTATCAAAATAACTTCTAAATGTGTTTGCTACTTCTTTGCTTCTCAGCAAAGTGATGATAGGTGTTTCACTCCATATCATGATTGCCACCTTGTCACGATAAATTAAGGCAGGTGCAGGGTTGTCAAATTCCTTGGGAAGAAATCTTACACTGATCAAACCAAACTGTTTAAGATAATCTGTTCTGCTTCTGAGGTTTTCGTTCCAAAGGACCCTTAGGGGTATTCCCAGCTTCGCTCTTTTTTTATGCCACAAATCTGAATAAGAGCCTAAAGTGGCTTTGAACTTACCACCAGCACCAAAAACCAACACCTCGCCTCTTCCTTTCAGGACATCATCGAAAACTGACTTTAACCCGTTCTTTCCTTTGTAGATTGTCGCTTCCTGTGGGTCGCGTCCAAGCTTTCTTTGAGATAACAAAGCCGGTATTATGTCCTTAATGGAAGCTTCCCTTCTTTTCAGTTTAGATTCTTCCTCAGAAAGGATGTCCAGGAAC
This sequence comes from Candidatus Woesearchaeota archaeon, assembly GCA_043803105.1. Classification (GTDB taxonomy): domain Archaea; phylum Nanobdellota; class Nanobdellia; order Woesearchaeales; family JAZDKJ01; genus JAZDKJ01. Next base: position 160,779 of record JAZDKJ010000012.1, on the reverse strand, counting down.
TTTTCAGGCGTTGCAGCTTCAAAGTGCTTGATGTTGGAAGAGACAACATAGCTCACAAGACCTTTCTCAATCAGCCGGTCTAGAATCTCATAGGCAGTCTTACTGTAAAGGCTTAGGACCTTCATCAATTCTCCTGAGGTGGCTGAGCCTAATTCGAGGAGCTTTACGTACACTCTGATCTCTTTTTCAGTGAGCCCAAATTCCTGCAAAGCAAATTTTATGTCCATTAACCTACTAAGGAGGTTGCAACAATATTTATAGGTTTGCTATTACTATATAGTAGTGATAATAAATGCTTAACGTAAAACGAAAATTGGGAAGATTCGTGGGAAGGGTAGGATTGCTTTGTACACTCTATAATACATCACATGTGCTTGCAGAAACCACTTTCTCAGGAATTCCGCAGGTCACTTATGATGATAAGGAGGCTGGGTTAAGAGTCAAGCTCAAGCAGAGCTACAACAAGACAGGAAACAAGCAAGCCGGCGACCTTGAGTTCCTTGTAGGAACTGATATTGGCAAATATATTCAGGAGAAGGACCTAAAGCTAATAATTTATGCAGACGTAAAAACTGACCTCAAAGATACTGTGCATCTGGGAGCTGCATTCGAAGCAGACCAGAGAATAGCAAAGTTTTTGCATCTTGGGCTTAAGGCAAACCAATATTTTGGATTAGATAAAAAGAGCAAGGAGCACATTAGCTACAATCCTTACCTCATGGTTGACTTGACAAACAAACTAAGTTTTGGAGCCTGGGACCTGGGAAAATACGCTTACAAAGATAGAACAGGATTTGACTATATTGGCCCATTTGCAATGTATTCCATAACCAAAAATATCTGCATTATCGGACACTATGGAATAGACGTGCACAACAAGGACAACAGGTTACTATACTTAAAGGTGGACTTTAACTTTGGAAAATTAGATGATAAAAAGCAAGAAGAGAAAGGAAAAGGAAAATGAACCCTAAGGAATTTGGCATTTTGCGAAAAGAAATAAGAGAAATGGACCGGTGGAACCATCTTGATTGGAAGAAGGTGGACATTGAACTGGTCACAACAGAGGGGGCCAGAGGAATGGTTTACCTTGGTGGAATCATGGATGTAGTTGAGTTTAGACTTAGAGATATGTATGATCATCCTTACAGGGATTTCACAGACGCATTGGTGGATGATTACAAAGGTGGTAGCATATTTCGAAAGATTGGAGACGCTATTGCAGACTTGAGAACAGAAGGACAGAATCCAACCAAATTCAGTCTGGAATTCAAGGAAGCGGGCAATTGGGCCGATTTTATTCACTGGTACGCTTACAACATCAATTTCTACGGAGGAAGAATAAATTGAATGATAAAGAATTCGAGAAATTTAGAACCAGCCTTAGAACAGTTAATAGCTTATACGAGAGACGAAACAGAATAAATCTTAAACTTATAACAACACAAGATGCAATTGGCAGAGTGTATCTAGGTTCTGTATTTGATAAGAGAATGTGGGGGTTGTGTACTGAAGAACCTTTGCCCTTCATATTTGGATATGGTGATAGCCTTTTCCTAAGCCTAGTAAACAGAATCAGAGAAATGAGAAAGGAAGGGATGGAGCCAAAGGCACTTAGTGTAGACTGCTTGTGTACACATGCTTATGAAATATCTCATGCGGAGTATGAATCCAGTGAATGTAGGAATGTTAGAGGCAATAAGATTGGACGGACTGAATACACTTTTATGATAAATTTTTATGGGAAAAACACATGAAAATAAATCCGAGATTAGAGATGAATTATTACGATTCAGAGTAGTTTAATCCTTCCTTTTGATTCTAACAGCTCACCGCTCGCTATGCAGGCATTGACCTTTTCCTCGCCAAACTTCTCAATGAGTTGCAGACTGTCAACCTCACCTTTTTGCCTTACATAATCCACAACGCCAGGATCGACCTTTAAGGTCTGCTCCTGGACTGCTTTGATGTGTTTGCAGACACCGCCTTTCTTGGTTGAGTAGAAGATGAAACTAGGGCAGGTGCAGAAAGGACGGTCAGGAAAGACCTCATACCAACGATTTGAGGACTCGCTCTTTACCTTATAATGATCCTCAAACTTCTGTATGTTCATGAGAAGACAAAATGTCCTGAGACTATAAAAGATTATGCATGAAGACGATTCTCTATTTGCCTCTGCTTATAGGCAAGGTCAAGAATGAATTGCCGGGCCACAGCATAATCAAACGGCATTATCTTGCAGCTTTCAGGTCTATTATCAAACCATTCGAACTGCTCGGGCTTCTTAGGAGCTTCGCCAGTCAGTTCTCGGACGTGGTCTTCATACTTGTAAGGATGTGCAGTTACCTGAATGATAGAAAGCATATCCTTTGCAAGTTTCTCCTTGTTGGCAAAATCCATAAACCCGTGGAATGCACAAGCACCGTGCGGGTCAATATGGATTCCATACTGCTTGAAGACATATTTTATTGCCTCATCTTCTTCACCCATCATCACCTTAGCAGAATAAATGTGTTTCTGTATGCCTGGCAAGGAAGGATATCCATTCACCCTGCCATCCTTGTCAACATTGCCACCTTCAAAATCAAACAGCCTTGCCGCATTGCTTGGGTTTTTCACAATCATTGAATTGGACTTGCATTTCAGGTTAACCTGCTCTGCAGTTAACGGCTTGTAGACGCCTGTTTGCAGATACCTTGGAAATGGATCATTCTCGTTGGTCGGCCACACCGAGAAAATTGGAAGGCCCATACGGCGCGCAATATCTCCTGCCAAGCCATGACCCATATTGCCAAGAGGTGTTGAAAAAATCGCAGGCTCACCAACAGGACTTGCCAATTGCGCGTAAGCGTGAACAAAGTGAATAAGTTGCGGCAAGACCCTACCCCAATTGATCGAGTTACCTGAGGTAAGTCCAACCTTCATCTCCAACAACTCTTGTCTCAAGTCAGAATCTGCCAAGAGTGCCTTGCCAATCTGGTCTTGTATAGGGGTGAAGTCAACACCCTCCACAGCCAGTGCATATACATTTCCCCCAATCCTGTCAATAATATACTTCTGTACCTTGCTTATGTAATCTTTGGGATACCAAATGACAGATATCAAGTGACGAATCAGATAATCAGCAAGGCCAACAGCACCACCTGTATCGCCTGAAGTGATAGTGTTCCTAATGTAAATCATGCCAGGCTCCATAAAATATGACAAAAACCTTGCGTTTGCCCGGGCTCCAGTATTCTTGAAGTCGCCAGTAGGGCTTTTAGTGTGCATCAGCAGAAACTTGCGATCTTCAAGATGCTCAAGAGGATATTCAAAATTGAAAGCCTCCTTGCACAACTTACGAAGAACAGCATCAGGCATCTCTTCTTCTGTTAAGAATTTTCTCAGTATCAAATAACCTGTGTCAGAGGGTGGCTTCCCTTTGAGTGAGGAAATCTCTTCTAGGGAGATAGTTGGCAAGCGTACAGGATTAAAAAGTCCTGTATCCGGGGATTGACCCCACAAAATCGTGTCTTTGAAAGTGACTAAGTCCTTGAACGCACCCTTAATGTTTGGATCAATATCCTTGATAACTTTCAGTTGCTCCAAAGAGAGGTTGCGATTGGTGCTGTGATAAAGGATTTGCTCAAGCATTTTCAAGCTGGAATACAAAATGGTGCTTAAAAAGGTTTGTCCTAGAAGTTACACTAAAGTCCATTCCTAAAGATTTAAATAGTCTCAGGGAACACATTGCGAGCATGAAAGAGCTGCCTAAAGAGTATGATTTCAAGGACGCTGAGAGGAAATGGCAGAGGTACTGGGAAGAGGAAGGGATAAACAAATTCGACCCGGCAAGCAAGAAAGAGATCTACAGCTGCGACACTCCACCGCCAACTGTTTCTGGAAAGATGCACATAGGACATGCATTAGCGTACTCGCAGGCAGACTACATAATGAGATTTCACAGGATGCAGGGAAAAAACATATTCTACCCTTTCGGCCTTGATGACAATGGCCTCGCAACAGAAAGATTTGTGGAGAAAAAGCGTAATGTCAAGGCTACAAGCATGAAAAGGCAGGAATTCATAGAGCTATGCCTCAAAGAAACAGAAGAGGCTGAAAAAGAACTAAAGGAGCAATGGAGCTCATTAGGCATCAGCCCAGATTGGAGCATAAACTACAGGACAATTGATAAAAGGGTTCAAAGGATATCACAATTAAGCTTCATTGAGCTTTACAAGAAAGGAAGGGAATACCTAAAGGAAGCACCAACAATGTGGTGCCCTGAATGCCAGACAGCAATAGCACAAGTAGAACTCCAGGACAAGGAACTTTCAAGCTTTTTTAATGATGTTGTGTTCAAGGTTGCAGGCCAAGATTTGATAATAGCGACCACAAGGCCAGAACTATTACCGGCTTGCGTCGCAATATTCTACCATCCTGAAGATGACAGGTACAAGCATCTCAAAGGCAAGAAAGCATTAGTTCCGTTATTCAATTATGAGGTCCCAATACTTGAGGACGAAAAAGTCGACAGGGAAAAAGGAACAGGAATAGTAATGTGCTGCACATTTGGCGATGTTACAGACATGGAATGGTATATGAAGCACAACCTGCCTGAAAAAGTCGCGATAACAAAAGACGGAAAAATGAACAAGCTTGCAGGAAAGTACGAAGGGCAAAGCCTAAAGACTGCAAGAAAGCTCATCATAGAGGACCTAAAGGATGAAAAACTGCTCTTGACGCAAACGCCGATAAAGCATATGGTGAATGTTCACGAAAGATGCGGCATAGAAGTGGAGTTCCTCACAACAAAACAATGGTTCATAAAATACCTGGACCTCAAAGATTACTTTATAGAGGAAGGGGCAAAGCTCAACTGGCGACCTGTACACATGAAGGTGAGATACGACAACTGGATAAAGGGTTTGCAGTGGGACTGGTGCATATCAAGACAAAGATTTTTTGGTGTGCCTTTCCCAGTATGGTATTGCAAGAAATGCAACGAGATAATGATGGCAGAGGAAGAAGAGCTGCCGGTCGACCCAATGGAACAGAAGCCAAAAAAAGAATGCAAGTGTGGCTCCAGGGAATTTGAGCCAGAAAAAGATGTAATGGACACTTGGGCAACATCAAGCCTAACACCGTTCATAGCAGCACGATGGAAGGAAGATGAAAAACTTTTCAAGCGAGTCTTCCCGATGTCTTTGCGTAGCAACGGACATGACATAATAACATTCTGGCTATTCAACACAGTTGTTAAGAGCCTGTTGCACGAAGGCCAGCTTCCTTGGAAAGATGTAATGATTAACGGATATGTGATGGATGCCAAGGGAGAAAAGATGAGCAAGAGCAAAGGTAACATAGTCGAGCCGATGGAGGTAATCGAGAAATACGGAGCAGACTGCCTAAGATTCTGGGCAGCCTCAACAAAGCTGGGGGATGATGTACCCTTTGTGGAAAAAGAGCTGGTATCAGGCAGAAGGATGGTAGTGAAGCTATGGAATGCGAGCAAGTTCACAATAATGAACCTAGAAGACTATGATGGCAAAAAGCCTGAGCTTGAAGCAATGGACAAATGGATAATCTCAAAAATGAACAGGCTAATCAAGAGATGCAACGAAGGATTTCGGGATTATGAGTACTCTACAACAAAACAGGAGGTAGAGAAATTCTTCTGGCACCAATTCTGCGACAACTACCTGGAGATATGCAAAGACCGGTTGTACAACAAGGAGCAAAGAGGGGAAGAGGCAAGAAGGTCAGCACAATACACTCTCTATAACGTAGCACTTACAATAATAAAACTCATTGCACCCATAATGCCACATATCACAGAAGAGATCTACCAGATGCACTATGCAGACAAAGAGAAAAAAAAGAGCATACACATATCAGGATGGCCTGTATATAATGACAACCTGATCAACGACAAGGCAGAGCAGATTGGGGACCTTGCAGTCGATATAGTCGGAATGACAAGAAAGGCAAAATCAGAAAAGAGTTACAGCCTCAAAAAGCCGATAACAAAGCTAGTGATAAGGGCTAAACTAAAGAAAGAAGAGTTTGAGAAAATCATAGGAGATATAAAAGGCGCAACAGTAGCAGAAGACATAGTGTACAAGGAACTTGACAAGAACGCAAAAGATGAATTTGAGACTGAGATCTCTTTCTAACTAAAGCCTTATAAGTTTTATAGGAATCTTTCCTGCGCTGATTTAATGCAAAGTAATGTCCCGGCAGTTGGCTATGTGATTCAAATCTTCTTTAACCTGACACCATCCTTTGTATCATCAAGCAGAAATCCTTTTTTCTTAATTTCTTCACGAATCCTGTCAGCAGCTGCAAAGTCCTTATTTTTCCTTACCTTTTCCCGCTGTTCCACCAAATCCTTAACATCATCGGGCATGGTCACTTCTTCTTTTCTCAGCAAGTCAAGGCCAAAAACCTTATCCATTTCTCTTACAGCATTGAGTTTGCCTTTTGCGTCTGGATCCCTTAATAGTCTCCATAATACAGCCATAGCATTGGGCATGTTGAGGTCTTCATTTATCTCTTTTTCAAATTCGCTGAGGTATTCCCTGTTCAGTTCCTTATCATCAGTCAATTCAGCGACTATATTCTTCAACCTTGTATAGGAATTTTTTGCATTTTGAAGGTTTTCAATAGAGAATTCAAGAGGCATCCGATAATGGGCTGTGAAAGCGAAATACCTGTAATCAAGTGGCTGGAAGCCCAAGGCTTCAAGCTCTGATATTGTATAAAGGCCACCCTTGCTCTTGCTTACCTTTTCACCCTTGAAAGTCAGGAAAGCACCATGCAACCAATAATTAACAAACTTTTTTCCGGTTGCAGCCTCAGACTGGGCAATCTCATTCGTATGATGAACAGGAATATGGTCAATGCCGCCGGTATGGATGTCAAACGTCTCACCCAAATACCTCATGGACATTGCAGAACACTCAATGTGCCAGCCAGGAAAACCAATCCCCCAAGGGCTGGGCCACTCCTGCTGCCTTTTGCCAGGCTCTTCGGAAAATTTCCATAGCGCAAAATCTGTGATGTTTTTCTTGTCCTTCAAATCAACCCTTTTGCCAGCTTCAAGACCTTCAATTTTTAACCTGGCTAACTTACCATAGTCCTTGAATTTTGAAGTGTCAAAATAAATCCCGTCATCAGTCCTGTAGGTGTAGCCTTTTGCCTCCAGTTTTTGAATCAAGGCAATCTGCTCCTTGATGTGCTGGGTTGCCTTGCACCAGACGCTAGGCTCGATAATATTGAGTTTGCTGCAATCATCCTTAAAGACTGTCCAATAATGTTGCGCTATCTCTTCTGCCTTCTTGCCTTCCTTTTGGGCGGCCTTCTCAATCTTGTCTTCACCCTCATCAGCGTCAGAGGTGAGATGACCAACGTCTGTTATGTTCATGACATGTAAAACATTGAAACCGTTGTACAACAGCACCCTTCTGAGAATATCTGAGAAAATGTAGGACCTAAGGTTTCCGATATGCTGGTACCAATAAACGGTTGGTCCGCATGAATACATGCTAACAATACCCTTTTTAATTGGCACAAATGGTTCTATCTTGTTTCCAAGGGTGTTGTGTAATCTGAGTTCCATTTTATCAGGTTAAGTGGCAGCTGTTTTTATTGTTTTGCCTTCTTGAACCATTCATCCTCTGGAACAGTCACTGGCTCTATCTTCCTCATCTTCACACCATCCCTAACTATATACTTGCCAACCTCTGAGACAACAGTGGAATTTGGAGGAACATCGTCTAAAACAATTGCATCAGCGCCAATCTTTGAGTTTTCTCCCACAGTAATTGGGCCAAGAACCTTGCAGCCAACCCCAAGAGTCACATTACTATTAATCGTCGGATGCCTTTTTGCGCCTTTCTTGTCAGTCCACCAACCATGGCCGCCAAGTGTTACACCATGATACATCATAACATCATCTCGAATCTCTGTGGTCTCGCCAATGACAATACCCATGCCGTGATCAATAAAGAAACGCTTGCCTATCCTTGCCCCGGGATGAATCTCAATGCCTGTGATGAACCTGTTAATCTGAGAAATCAACCTTGGAATAAAAGGAATTCTTAGCCTGTAAAGCGCATGAGCAAGACGATGCATCCAGATTGCATGAACACCTTGATAGAGAATAACCTCTAGGGCTGTAATGCCTTTCGTTAAGGCAGGATCTTTCTTGTATGCTGTTTTTATCGTGTCAAACATGAAAACACCGATGAAGGAAACTTAGCAACAAATACGCGGCCAGACACAGAGGATTAATTTGCTGTTGATTTTTAAAGGTTTGCACAAGGCAAGAGGAAAAGCTTTAAGACCTGAAAATGTATTCCCAGTATATGCAGGGGCTTGAAAGAAATGATAAATACGTACCATTTAGGGCAATAAATGTAGTTCTTGCGCTGTACAATGGAGAAAACAAAACGCTTGTTGACCCTTTCTCTTTCTTTTTGGGGAGATGGAGGGCATCAAGAACAGCTGTACGAAGAGAAAATCTGGAAGAGTGGCTAAGGTTTGAGAAAGAGGAAAAAGTATTCTCACCAATTTTCCATGATGTCTATGTAGAATCAGAAGGACAAAAGGTGAAGCTATCGAGCCTTAAGCCTGAGCAATTAGAGGCACAGGTCATTTACTGGATCTCGAGAAGATATGGCAACAAGAATCTTTGGAGAGAGGGCGGGGACAAAGTCTTTCACAAAGTTCAAGTGCCTTATCAGGGCGAGATCTGGCTAAGTGGTTCTGTAAGAGCAAAGGGCAGGGCAATTGGCAGAGATTCCTCACACGGGATAAGAGGCAAATTCCATGAAGTGCATATTGCAGGACCTTTTGAGACAAGCAAGGAAAGACTATCTGATGTGGGCTGTGACTGCAAAGAGTTCAAGAGCATCCAAGAGAAGTTTGGTTATTCACACGCAGGCTACGTAGACCCTGACATTGCGTCATTGCTTTATTACGCAAGGTATTCACCTCAAAATGTCAAGAACCTTGAAGAGGTTATGTCAAGACGAGGGGTAAGAATATGGCTTCCATTCCACCCGTTAGAGGCTCAGGCAACCAGTGCAGACTACAAAGTGATAAGGAAAGGTCAACAACCAAGACTCTCTAACCTAATGGTAAGCGCGGTTCTGGCTTACTTCTCGCAACAAGGCCAAAATAAGGCAACAATAAACAAGAAGGTAAAACGACTTGAAGTGATATATGACCCAATCACCAAGAGCCTAATAAACTCAGGGAAAGCAGGTTTTGAGGTAGTGCAGAGAGAGTGGATATGGGACGCAACAAACCAACTTTGGAGCCCATTTAGACATTGGTTTAGTGACCTGCGGGACAGCCTTTCAAGACAATATGAATTCAAGGCCCTGGCATATGAAAAAGAAGGGACAGAAAATGAAGTAGTTGCAATGGATTATGTCGACAAAGGCGACCCAGGGCATTCAATGAGGATCCTTGCTTTTAATGGGCTACCTCCGCTGGCACTTGAGAGACAGACTCTGCCAAAGTACAAGCCAGACATATTTGCTAATGAAAGAAGAGATCACAAACCTGTAGAGAGCAAAAATCCATATCAGGAACTCTACGAGCCAAAAATCACTTATGACCACAAGCGATGCTGTTACACGCTATCAGAGGTTAGATTAGCACAAGGGGGATGGACACCACAAGAGATGATGCCAGACTATTACCAAACACTCGAACATTTTCATGGCAAAGACTGGGCAGGAAGGCTTGTTGTTTCTCTGTACAAGAAGAGACCTTACTTGCTTGAAAGGCTGAATCAGAACCTTCCATTGGATACAGACAGGGCGAGACAACTAATCAATAGCATAGCAAAATTTGGCAAAAAGTAGCTACTTCTTGCAGATAAAGAAGCAATGATCCAATTGAAAAGGAGCAAGCTCTCGATAATCAATGACGGTAAGGCTCTTGGAGAGTCTAGCCTTGACTTCTGAGAAGATATCCTTGGGCTTCTTTGTAACGTCAATACTCCTTGCTTTCAGAGCCAAAAGAGCATAACCCCCGGGCTTAAGGAAGAGGTCAACGTTCTTAAAGAAAATTTCTAGCTGGTTCTTCTGGGCAATGTCTTGGTAGAGGACATCAACCTGGCATACCCGGGCAAGGTAAGACTCTGGATTGTTTGCATCTGCAAGAATAGGAGCAATATTGTTCCTTTTCATGCACAAAAAATAAAGGTCCCGGACAACCCTGGGAGCAAAATCTATGGCAAAGACAAAGCCTTTCGTGCCGACAATGTCAGAGACGTGGGATACTGTAGTACCGGAGGCAGCGCCCAGATAAAGCACAACATCATCTTTCCTTAAGCTGATGTTCAGGCTACCCTTTAAGATTGTGGCTGCAAGCTTGCTTCTGGCAGGATCCCATTCCCTGTATTCAACAGTATCCTTGACAACAAGCCTTTCGGCATAGACAGTGGAACCAGGAACAAGGTTCTTTGTATAAAGCCTCCTTAATTTCTTGTCCTCAAAAACCTCAAAGATTTTTGATTGAGTGATCATTTTTTCATCTTTTTCTCGATGTCTTTGAAGAGCTTGTCCCCAACAAACTCGCCTTTGAAGTAATCAACCTTTGCTGCAATCGAAATCTTATCTGCTAAAAGCCGTGCTGCCTTGCCCTGCATCTGCTTGCCTGCGCGTTGAATAAGCTGGTGCTGGTAGAGTATACCATACTTTGGAGGCCTTGCACCAGTCCTCATATGGCGAAATAGGGCTTTCTCTGCCCCAAGCAGTTGTACTGTGGAAGCAGGAATCTCTGAGAGATGCTTTAGCGAACCAGCCCGGCAGATCAACTTTGCACCGATAAGCGCGCCAGTGATTGAAAGAAGGTTCGGAGCAGAATTTTTTAGGATGGATTCAAGATAAGCTTCATAGCTTTGGCGAAGTGTAAATAGCTCTTGGCAAGATTTGGCAAGGTCAACAATGGGAGAAAGATCTTTGTCGGTTAAGTCTGCACCTGCAGAGTCTTTAGGCTTTGGCGGGCTTAGACAGACCTGCTGAACAAATGCAAGATTGTCAGGAATCTCGCGCGACAGCTCAGGGTTGTAAAGTTCGTACCATTCACGAAGCCTTTTGACAAGGCCGTTGGCATGCTTGTCAAGCTCTTCAATTGCACTTGTTGCCTGAATAATGAATGAGTCTGGACCGACAGCATCTTTCAGTGCTTGCCTTGTCAGTAGCATATTCTTTTCATGGAATACAGGGAAAAAAACAGGATTCTTGAAATGTGCAAGGAACTTCTTTTGCATCTCTAGACTAGGTAGCAGGCAATTGTATCTTGCAGTGTCTCCTGAGGCAACCAGATTTACGGACTCATCGAATACATGATTGCCCAATATGTTTGCAAACAAGTAATATGACATGACGAAGAAAAAGAGGAGCCTACTTAAAAAATTTCGCTTTTGGAACTAGTGCATTCCTTGTGCCATTGGTGTACCGCTTTTGACATTGCTTATAATCCAAAGGCTGAGGAGGGCAACAGGCTAATGATGACAAAAACGCGTTTGATACCACTCTGCAATTGTTTAACTACCACAGAAAGCTTTTTAAAAGCCCGTTTTTTATTGATTCTTGATGATTGAGATAAGAATCCATGGCAGAGGTGGCCAAGGCGCAGTGACGACAGGACAAATTCTTGCAATAGCAGCTTTCTACGACGGTAAGGAAAGCCAGACTTTCCCAATGTTTGGAGTGGAGAGAACAGGGGCGCCTGTGCAGGCGTTCGCAAGAATCTCGGATGAGCATATCAACCTGAGAAGCCAAATATACAACCCTGACGTTGTGCTTGTGCTTGACGCATCATTGGTTGAATGCGTCAATGTCACAGACGGCCTGAAGAGGGACGGAATATTAATTGTGAACAGCAACAGGAGCCCAAAAGAGCTGAAGATAAAGGGCGAATTTGAGGTGCACGCAGTCGATGCGACAAGCTGTGCCATGGAGATATTCAAGAAGCCAATAGTGAACACTGCAATGCTAGGAGCATTCGCTGCAATCACAAAGGCTGTCAGCCTCGGAAGCCTCGAAAAAGCAATCGACGAAACCATATTGAGGAAAAAAGGAGCAGAGCTTGCGGAATTAAACAAGAAGGCAATAAGGGCAGTATGCAACAGGTCAAAATGAAATACAACACTGGAGCAATAATAACAGAGCCTGGAAGCACTGCCAAAACAAAGACTGGCGGATGGAGAACGATGAGGCCTGTCTGGGATATGTCAAAATGCACCAAATGCCACATATGCTGGCAGTTCTGCCCTGAAAATGCGATAAGCGAGAACATTGAGGTAAATTATGACTATTGCAAGGGATGCGGAATTTGCTCAACAGAATGCCCAGTGAAGGCAATCACAATGGTCAAAGAGGAAAAATGATAATGGTATATATCACGTGCAAGAACAAAACAGAAGCAAAAAAAATAAGCAGGTGGCTTCTTAGGAAGAAACTAATAGCGTGCGCAAACTTTTTTCCCATAAGCTCGATGTATACCTGGAAAGGAAAGATAGAAAGCAAGACAGAATATGCATTATTCGCGAAGACCATCGAAAAAAAATTCAGCAAGGTATCATATGAAGTCGAGAAAATCCATTCCTATGGAACACCATGCATAGAAATGATAAGAACATCGGCAAACAGCGCTTGCGAGAGCTGGCTAAAAGGAGAGGTCAAATGAGAAAGGTACTGGAGGCATCAGAGGCAGTGGCACAGGCAGTGAAGCTTTGCAGGCCTGATGTAATACCAATGTATCCTATAACCCCACAAACACACATGGTGGAAAGGCTCGCGGACTACATCAACGACGGCGAGATGGACGCACTCATGATAGACACAGAATCAGAACACTCAGCAATTAGCGCATGTATAGGTGCACAGGCAGCAGGTTCAAGGACATTCACAGCAACAGCATCACAAGGCTTGGCCTTGATGCATGAGGTCCTTTTCATAGCATCAGGAATGAGGATGCCAATAGTAATGGCTGTAGCAAACAGAACACTCTCAGCACCAATAAACATCTGGAACGATCAGCAGGATAGCATATCAAGCAGGGATTCAGGGTGGATACAACTTTATGTTGAGAGCGGGCAGGAAGCACTTGACAGCACAATAATGGCATATAAGATTGCAGAAAAAGTCCTGCTACCAGTCATGATCTGCCTGGATGGATTCACACTAACGCATGTATTTGAACCGGTAGACATACCTGCACAGCAGAAAGTGGACGGATTCCTGCCAACGTACAAGCCCAGGTACTTTCTTGACCCCAAAAAGCCAATCACAATGGGACCTATAGGGTTCCCTGATAGTTTTATGCATTTCAAGGAACAACAGCAGGAGGCAATGACTGAAGCGCTCAGCATAATCTCCATAGCAAACACGGAGTTTCAGACAAGATTTGGCAGGAGCTACGGCAACGGGCTAATAGAAACCTACAGGACCGAGGATGCAAAGCAGGCAATAGTGGCAATGGGAACAGCATGCGGAACGGCCAAGGTCGCGATTGACGAGCTAAGAAAGAAAGGGAAAAAGATAGGACTAATCAAGATCAAGTCATATAGACCGTTCCCACGGAACGAAATAATCAAGGCAACAAAAAAAATGAACGCAATAGCAGTCATCGACAGAGACATATCACTTGGATTCGAGGGAGCACTCCTAACAGACGTAAGAAGCACACTCCAGAAATCCAAAATAATCATCAACGGATATGTAATGGGCCTTGGAGGCAAGGACATAACTATCCAAGACATAAAAAAACTGGCAGGACAGCTAGAGAAGCAGAGAACAACACAGTGGATGCAATGAAAGAACACCTAGCAAGAGAGAAACACCAAAAAGAGACATGCCTATACTGCGGCAGGAGCATGGACCAAAGGCAATGGAACACCATGCACCACAGAGAAGTACTCTACAAGGTAACACACTGCGAATGCGGGAAAAAGGCAATGATCAGAATGAACTTTTACGGGTCAGGACATGACACATGGGGCAACAACCTAATCAGCGACAGGCTAAAAAACGAACACAAAACAAAGTTAAGGACACTTGAGAGCAAGCTCAAGCTGGTAGGAGAAAAATAGATGGAAATAATCAACAACATACCAACAATTGAGCTTTTCGCGCCAGGACATCGGGCATGTGCAGGATGTGGGCCGGCAATAGCAGTCAGAATGGCACTTAAAGCGGCAGGAGCAAACACCATAGTGATTCATGCAACAGGATGCATGGAAGTAGTGTCCACACCTTACCCGGAGACAAGCTGGAGGGTGCCGTGGATACATGTGGCATTCGAGAATGCTGCAGCTGTAGCGGCTGGAATAGAAACAAGCCTCAAGAAGAACAATAAGGACACCAATGTGCTTGTTTTGGCAGGGGACGGAGGCACCTTTGACATTGGGCTGCAGGCATTATCTGGCGCTGCAGAGAGGGGGCATGACTTTTGCTACATATGCTATGACAACAACGCGTATATGAACACAGGAATACAAAGAAGTGGTGCAACACCCAAATATGCTGCCACAACAACAACACCAGCAGGGGCCAAGGTGCACGGAAACCAAGGATACAGCAAGAACATGCCTATAATCATGGCGGCACACAGGGTATATGTGGCTACTGCAAACATAGCATTCCCGCAGGACTTCATTGCAAAGGTGCAGAAGGGCCTCGCAAAAAAAGGACCTGCCTACATACAAGTGTACACTCCATGCCCGGTAGGATGGGCATTTCCTTCGAATACAACAATTGAGGTAGCTAAGACTGCATTCAACACAAACATTAATCCGCTTTACGAGATTGAGGACGGATTCCTCAAGTTCACAAAAAAGCCAGCACAACAAAAACCAGTAGAGGAATTCCTAAAGATGCAGGCAAGATTCAAGCATATGAGCCAAGATGAGATAAAAGAAGTCCAGGAGCATGTAGACCTTGAGTTTAAGAAGCTTGAAAAGATGGCTGAAAGCCAGGTGCAGTTCTAACAGTTACCTTTATATTTCATAATTGGACTTCCTTAAGCATATGATTAATAGGCGAAACTTCTTGCAGGCAGCCATTGCCTCTGGTGTAGGTCTAACACTTTTAAGCATTCCAGAAACGATAGGACCTCAGAAACGAATTTTAGGACCTGGCTCAAAGCTTGTGGAAGACCATTGTCACCTTTACTACAAAGGTTTCAGTCTGGAGCAGGTTGTAGATGCGATGGACAGGAATGATATTGACATTATCGCTTTAGAACGCCTAAACGGGAGAATCTATAATAAACTGCAGCAACAGACCAAGAAGATAAGAAAATACAGGGTAGACTCTGATAGGATTGCAATAAGAATCGAAAAGGACGGCAGGGATTTCTTTATACTACGAGCTACTGAAGTACAGAGTTGTGATTATTTCCATCTCCTTATAATAGGGTCAGATAGAGGACTGTTCAGGAAGGATTCTAGGGAAATAATCGACAGAGCACTGAAGGACAATGCGCTGGTTAAAATCAGCCACTCATATGCTAATGTAAAAAACTTTGGAAGAGAAATTACAAAGGAAAAGGAGAAAGAGCTAATCCAAATATGCCGAGAATACAAGGACAGAATAGCATTGGAGTGGAATGGGTATTGCATTGGTTGGCTAAGACAGCTGCTTCTTGATGGAGACATCAACGACAAGGCCTACAAGCTAAGTTTGAAGTTGCAGAATGCAGGTTACAATGTGCCACTCGTGGCTGGAACTGATATACATGCCAGAAGCGTAGAGGCCTTGGACGCAATTGGCAGAGCAGGGATAGAGGCTCATGTTGACACAAGCTCAGGCCAACAGATAATCAATTCGCTCAAGGAACAGATTTTTGCCGGCAAGCATAGGAACACATACAAGACTGTATCGCTTTGGCACTTCGCAGCGAACTTCGGCGTGCCTTATGCCTATAACATGTATGTCAGACCCTTACTTGAGGATTCTCAAAAACGCAAGGAATTTCGCGGCAAGGGAACAGAGGTTTAGCCTATTCTATAATTGTGCCCTTGAAAGGCTTGCCATCAAGATAACCTTTTAGGTTTTTCAAGTCAGAACCCATGATAACTGCCTTTAGCTTCAGCTGCCTTGCCTTAAGGGCTGCAATTGGATCAAAGGGAGAGTTCAGCCCAGGGGTCCACCTTCTCCCAAATATCTTAGTAAACTCTTGCCAAGAAAGCCTTTCCAGTGGCCTAGCGTTCTTGTCTTTGTTAGGGTCCTTGTCATAGACATAGTCAATATTTGACAGATTGATTATTGTATCAGCCTTAAACTGCTCTGCAAAAAGCACAGAGTCCATGTCTGAGGACCAGCCAGGCTCAAAACCGCCTGCCACAACCAGCTTCTTGTCGGTTAGCAGACGCTTTTCAGGGTTAAGAATCGCATGACTGAAAGCAATCTTGCCAAAAATCGAGCGCACAAGCTCGGCATTAAGAAGTGTGGAAGAAATGCCCACCCAATCAAGGTCAACTCCTGTGACCTTGGTGATCTTTCGCGCAGCAGCCTGGTAGTCACGACAGACCTTACCACCGCCGCAGACAATAACAAAAGCATAGCCTCTCTTGATAAAGCTTACAATGAGAACTCTAAATGCACGCAGAAAAGCAACATCAATATTTGAGGGCACTATCAGCGAGCCACCAAGAGATATCACAAAGCGCTTCATATCAGGCACGCCCCAAGGTTATCAGGACAACCCCTAACAAGACAAAAAAAATGCCAGCCCATTTCCAGACGCTCATCTTCTCCTTAAGATAATGTATGGAGAGGAGGCTGACCCAAACGTAAGTAACTGAAACGATGGGGTAGATTACAGAGAGATCACCGCCCTTAAGCGCAGGCACAAAAAGGACAGTGGATAATCCATAGAGAAGGAAGCCAAGAATAAGGTAATGGTTGGTCAGCAGAGACTTGAGAGAAAACTTCATCCTGCCTGAAGCCTTTTTCATAAAGACAGGACCAAAGGCACCTACAATTGTCGCAAGCAACACCAAACCGATAGCCCAGGGCTCAGCTGGCATTAGCAGCACCTCCACTTCCAAACCCAATAAGGCTGATGCCAAAAATTATTGAGGCGACACCAAACCATTTCAAGATATTCATAGACTCGCCAAGGAAAAAAGCAGAGATCAAACTAACCCAAATAAAACTCGTTGCAATAATAGGATAAAGCACAGAAAGCTCACCACCGCGCAGGGCAGCAAGCATAAGGAAAGCACCCACAACATAAAGGCAAATGCCAATCAAGAGAAACGTATTGAACAAAATGCCTTCAACGCTTGGTGAGAGAGCCAAGGCACCCTTCTTATAAAATAATTGGGCAAAAGAGGTAAACAAAGTGCAAAGAAACATCAAGGCAAAAGCCCACCACTTAGCCAATTTTTGTCACCTACTCTTTTAAAAAAATCTCAACCAAGGCTGCAAAGGCTGGCCTTGTAACAAACACACCGAAGCTTAGACCCATTATTGTCGTAATCGCAAAACCCTTCAGCATCCCAGCTCCTGCATAGTAAAGCGGAATCATGGCAACCACGACGGTTGCGTAGGAAGAAAATACTATGAAAAATGCATTCTTGATTCTCTGACGCCAATTGGTGGACTGGGAGCCTAGCTCACCGGCAAATAGCTCGTCAGTGATGATAACAGCGTGGTCAACACCACTGCCAATTGAGATGATAATGCCTGCGATGGCAGCAAGATCAAGGTTCCAGCCGATGAGGGCTGCAAAACCAAGCAGCAAGGTTATCTCGGAAAACATGAAAATAAGTATCGGGATGGAAACAGAAAATTTGTGGTAGCGAATAAAGATAACCAGGGCAACTGCGAAGATAGCAAGAACACCAACCAGCAAGGAGTTCTTGATGAACTGCTCACCTAAGACTGCAGAGAGGGAATCTGTCTTGACAATGTTAAGCTTGACAGGAAGGCTTCCTGTAACTATGATAGTCTGAAGCCTCTTCATGTTATCAAGGCTGTTCTGCAATGCTTCCTGTTGGGTGGCCCCAACGCCGCTGCCTGAAATGGCAATATCTGTGACTGCCCTACCCTTCAGGTCAGCACCAATGTTTAGGGTGTCAACTTTCTGATTGTCCAGGAAAAGATCGATGGTCTCATTAAGGTACTGGTTGTCTTTTGAGAGGGCTTGACCGGACTGGTCGCGCGCGACAACCTTAAGCTTTGAGGTGATATCTGCCTGACGCTGTGCAGCCTCAGGCTTCAACGCAATAGAGAAACGGAAACTGCAGGCATAACCAGTCTGCACAGGACCGCATCCTGTCTGAGGGTCAATACCAGCACAATCAGAAGACCGGCAAACATAAGTGATATCCCTTGAGCCACCGCTGAACACAGTCTGGTTGCCAATCTTTGCCTCAAACTTGCCCTGCTTTGCAAGGAGATCCTTTACCTCTTCTTCGTTAGCGCCGGCAATCTCAACAATAATAAACTGCTTTCCGGAGAGATCGTCAGCAGCCCTGATAGTTATATCGCTCAGGCCGAAAACGTTTAAGCGCTGCTCCATATTGGCCAGGAGTATGCTAAGCTGGTCAGATGAAAGCCTCTCTGCAGGCTCAAGAAGAACTCGAGTGCCTCCCTGAAGATCTAGACCTTTTCTGATGTTTGTGGTAGGGGCCTGATAGACCTTAAGACCGAGGTCCTGAGAACCTAGAGAGACAACTTCAGTCTTAGGAACCTGAACAGTCCTTGACACTGTCTTGTTAACCTCTTTGGTAACATTGCCAACAGTCTCATTCACCAAATATATCTCTTTGATAACCTTCGGAACAGTAGAATTCAAAGTGATAATCTTTGTATTCTCCTTGACAACAAGACTGTAAGAGCCTTTGGTTGTAACAATATCAACAAGCTGGCCTGGCTGAAGCAGGGCAATCTTATTGAAGTAATCAGCAACAGTGTTGACCTCGATACCGTTCACTGAAAGAATGCGCTCCCTGCTCAGTGGAGCAGTGTTTGGCTTAGGATTAACCATCCCTGCCAGATTCGCAGAACTGTTGTAAGTAACTGTCCTTATCGCAACACCCTTGACATTTGGAGAAGGATGAATGGCAATAATTGCAAACAAGAGGAATGCGACTAGAATGATAACCCTCACGTTGGTGAAAAGCTTCCTAAACTTTGGATTCATGCTTGTTCTCCTTCCTTTCCTCGTACCAGCGCAGGATTGCTACGTTCTGGATCCAGGTGTTGAACATGTCAATTACGAGACCTATAATGATTATTATCATGATTTGCCTGATTGAATCTGATTGGGTGAAAAACAGGCCGACAAGAACTGCGCCAACGGTTGTCATTGTCATTGTTAGACCTGTCTTTGTGGCGCGCCAAACACGATCGATCACTGCGCCGCCTTTTTGCTTTATGACCTTTGTAGTAAGAAGAATATCAGTATCTACAGAATAACCAATGAGCATAAGGAAAGCTGCAATGGAGGCGGTGCCAAGCTTCATGCCAGTCAGGTTTACAACAGCTATGGTCTCAATAATATCAGAAAAACCGCAGAGGATGACAGCAAAGCTTGGAACAGCTGTGCGGAAGGTCACAACAACAACAATACCCATGAAAATGAAAGCCAAGATAAGGGCAAAAACAACCTGGGAGAAGAAACCGGTGGAGAGAGAAGAGCTAATATTTTCAACGCTGTAGTCTTTTAGCTCCTTGCCATAGAATTGCTGAACCAAACCAAGTATCTTGTCAACAGAAGCCTTATCATTTATACTAAAATCTGCCTCAACAACAATTCCGGAAGGCTGGCCTGCCTGGGAGAGGGTCCTAACATTAATATCATTATTGGGAAACGACTGCTTCAAACTTCTGAGTAAAGCGTTCGTATCAATATTCTGGTTATCAGCAAAAGTAAGAGTCACTCCTCCCTTCAGGCTTATACCCTTGTTGATGAAATCACCGGTGTGAACAACCTGGAAACCAATCTGAAGAATAGCCAGAACCAACATAACCTGAGTAATAATCACAAGTCTCTTGTAGTTCTTGTCAAAGAAGCGCTCAACTTTTGTTAAAAAAGGGTGCCGTTCCTTTGATTCCTCAACCATAGGTGGCTGAAACAGTGGTTAATTAATAAAGGTTACGGATTTACGTTTTCCTCGCTAAAGCAGCCTTAATCAAGCCAAAAAAGCATGGGCTCGGACGCATCGGCCTTGACTTGAACTCAGGATGCGCCTGGGTGGCAACAAAGAAGGGATGATTGGGAAGTTCGAGGAATTCCATCAACCTATGGTCAGGAGAGGTTCCCGAAAAAACAAGGCCCTGCTTTTCTAGAGCCACAACATAATCAGGATTTACCTCATAACGATGCCTGTGACGCTCTGAGACAAGATCAGACTTGTAAAGAGAATGAACAAGAGAGCCTTTTTTTAATTTTGCAGGAAACGCGCCGAGCCGCATGGTGCCGCCATAATTTGAGGATTGAATATGCTTGACTTGGTCTGGCAGAATGGCGACAACAGGATGCTTGGTTTTCGGATTTATCTCAGTGGTATGGGCATCCTTTAAACCACAAACATTACGCGCAAACTCAACTACTGCAAGCTGAAGACCATAGCAGAGGCCAAGGAAAGGAATTTTTTGCTCACGACAAAAGCGGATGGCATTAATCTTACCTTCTACACCAGAACTGCCAAAGCCTCCAGGAACAATAATGGCATCAAAGCCAGAAAGCGAAGAGGTGCCAGACTCAAGAGCCTTGGAGTCGATCCAGCAGATCTGCGGCTTGGCGCCACAGGAAAAACAAGCATGCCTGATTGATTCAATAACAGAGATGTAGGAGTCCTCAAGCACAAAGTCACCGATATCGAAGTACTTGCCCACAATACCAATCTTTACGATTTCCTTCGCATCAGCAATCTTATGAGATAGATTGGGCCAGATGCCAAGCTTATTGGGTTTGTATGGAAGGCCAAGCTTCGCAAGAAGATTTTTCGTGAAACCCTGCGCTTCAAAAACAAGGGGCACCCTATAGATAGAGTCAACATCTGGCGAGGAAACAATGTCTGCTTTTTTCACATTGCAAAACAAGGCAAGCTTGTCCTTCCTTATCTCGTCAATAGGTTTCTCAGACCTGCCAACGATGAAATCAGGCTGAATTCCGGAAGCCATAAGGTCTCGGACAGAATGCTGTGCAGGCTTTGTCTTCATCTCACCAATATTTGAAGGAATAGGAAGGTAAACAACATGGACAAAAACCATGTTGTTGCTCTCACGCTTCATCTCGCGCATGGCCTCCAGAAATAAAACACTTTGATAATCACCAATAGTTCCGCCAACCTCAATCATCATAACATCAGCCTTATCCTTTGAAGCCAACTCCTTGATACGCGATTGGACCTCAAGCGGAATATGAGGAATCACCTCAACGCACTTGCCGTTATACTCAAGGTTCCTTTCCCTGTGAATGACAGACTCATAAACCTGGCCGGTAGTTATGTTATGCAGCTTTGTGAACGACTTGTCAAGGAAGCGCTCATAGTTTCCCAAGTCCTGATCAGTCTCACCGCCATCATCTGTGACAAAAACCTCGCCGTGCTCAGTGGGCCGCATTGTCCCGGCGTCGAGATTAATATAGGGATCAATCTTCACAACAGATACAGCCAAACCCTGCGCTTGAAGCAAGGAGGCAATCGAAGCAGCGCAAATGCCCTTGCCAAGACCAGAAATAACCCCGCCTGTCACAACAACATATTTTGTTTGGTGCACGATTTCGAACAATTGAGGCGATATATAAATTTATGGGCCAAAAAAAATTTGTAGCAACATTGTTGATTGCATAACTTTTTAAATGAGGCGCAATCAACGAGCTTAACTCAATGATAACATTTTCTATTATTAAGGACATCGAAGAGTGCAGAAAACTCTGGGAAGAGAACTCGGCAGCAGAGACACTTTTCGACAAATGGGAGTATAGGTGCTGCCTGTTTGATGAGAAACACTATGAGCCATACTTCATAGTCGGAAGGGAGGGTATGGAGATTGAGGGAATACTACCCTTATGGAGAGTGATCAATGAGAACTGGTTCGAATTCTTCGGCGGCTATTTCACCGAGAGAAACAAGTTCTTTGTGAAAGACAAAGCGAATATTCCATTGTTCTTGAATGAGATTCCGGAAAGGACCTGCCTGTCATACATCGAAGGCACAGAGGCGAAGCATGCAGAGATGAAACAATCTGACAGCAGATATTTCATAGAACTCGATAAGTGCGGCCATTCCCTGGAAGGATACCTTGCAGCGTTTTCGAGCAAGCACAGGAAGAACCTTAGGAGGGACATGGAACAACTGCATAGGCAAGGCTACCAGATTCATCACAACAGGCTGAGCGATTATGAAAGGATGGCTGAGCTAAACAAGCTAAGGTTCGGAGACGAATCCTTCTTTGCGGAAAAACTATTTATCGACGGATTCAGAAGGCTTGTAAACACTGCAAAGGAAAGAGGAGAACTGCATATGCTCAGTATTGAGGCAAACGGAATCGTGGAAGCGGTAGAGGTTGCAGTGCTATACAACAGCAACTACAATGTCCTTATGGGTGGAAACAACATAGCAGCGTCCAATATAGGCAAACTGATGACCTTAGAGCATATCAAGAACGCAATAAAACAAGGAGCCAATCAAGTGGATTTCCTTAGCACAGACACTGGGTGGAAGAAACTCTGGAAAATGAGCGAAGAAGAGGTATACGAATTCACCAACATGACTGAAACCCAAATAATTGAACTATTGACGGTAGCACAGGACGCGTCAAGCCAAGAGCAATAGCTATTTCTTAACCACTATCAGAGGCACAAGCATCTCGTGGCTGCTTACACCCCCGTGCCTTCCTGGATGTGAATACCTCTTTCTTGACAGGAGGGAATCTTTCAGGGCAAAACCATCCTTCATCAACAGCACATAATCACCAATCCGATCGTAAAGCTTAGGATGGGGCTTTCGGATGCCAAAGACTTGCTTTGCAACAAGCTCAGAACTCTTATGTAAGCTGCAAAACCTAGCAAGCTTTGTCCTCACATATCTCTCAAATTGCCTGGCCTTATGCGGGTGAACATAACAGAAGGGACACCTGGCCTCACCGCACAAAGGAAGGGTCAAGGTTTCCTGAAGCTTAGGGTGGTCTCTGAGCTGCAAAAGGTTTTTGCTCGGGACATCAATCATGCCATGATCAGCTGTAACAATAACCAAGGAGTCTTTCATCGAACGCAGAAAGAGCGCAAACTGCCGGTCGAAATAAAAGAGGTGATCCTTTAACTCCCGGCTCTTAGTGCCCTTTGCATGACAGATAAGGTCAAAATCCGGCCAATACGCATAGACAAACTTTCTACGGTTACTCAAATGGACTGCGCGGCTTATCTGTGAGAAAAAATTCGGCAGAGAATTATACAGCAACTTTTTGGGATGACCAAACAATGCAGTGTTATAATCAGTAGAATCAATTCCCATTGTCGTGATTACGTAGGAATCTGCCTTAAGGCGCGGGAAAATTGGTTTTTGATCAAAAAATATTTTTGGGTCCACTCCAAAAGAAGAGAGGCTCACTGGGCCGAGTCGAGGACTAAACTGCAACGGGATAATAACTGTGCCAAGTTCCTTTGCATGCATGAACCAACCAGTCAAACCATGTTCCTGAGGCGCAAGGCCGGTGGCAAAAGTAGTGATGGCAGCAGTGGTGGTGGCTGGGAAAACTGTCGTTATATGACCTCTAAGGTAACTTGCGAGCACTGTCTTCCTGCCAATTGAAGCAAGGTATTCATAACCTAAACCATCAACAACAATTAGCACAATGTTCCTAAATCCAGTGAGCTCTTTAGGGGGCAGGCCTTTCAACGGCTGATAGGAAGATCTAGCGCCCAATGCACGAGAGATCGAACTCATCAGGTTAACAATACTTCCGCCCTTGTAGTCAGGTAGCATCAGGAAAATGCAGCAAACAGTCGAGTATAAAATGTGAAGCCGTCAAATCCTGGAATCGGCAGCAGGTTAAAGATGAACAGGAACATATTAATTTTACCTGTCAAAAAAAGCAGGCCATCATATTTCCTCTTGAAAGTCCTTGATTTCAAGAACAAGAAAGATAAGAGCCACAAAAAACCATTCATTGCAGGACCGGCAACAGCAATCAAGGCATGCTGAAGGGGAGTACCATTGCCTGAGATGGAAATATAGGCTGGAACAAAAAATATGAATGGAAACTTCAAGAGCTTCAATATTACACCTAGACCAAGCCATCCATAAGCAGCATTAAAGGTTGCCTGCATTCCATAGCCAAGGGCAAGAAACTTATGGGACAATTCATGAAAAAGAACAGCTGGAGCCGTTGCCAACACAGAAAACTTGAGGTCATCCCAGTTCAAGTAACCCTTAGAAAGATCCAGCAGAGGATCTTTTTGAGGCTTGAAGCGGCTAGCGAGGTCTGAGAAGATAAAGCCAACAGCCAGGCTCATGACAATAATATCAAACATCTCGTGGATTGTGAAGAACATGATAGGATAGAAAGCGCGCATATTTTTAAATGTTTACAAAAGTATATATATGGGATTTTATTTGGTTAAGATATGACATCACTAATAGCTTGCGTGTCAACTGGACAAGGCACCTGGGTTCACGTCTATAGACTGATTAAGCAAGAGAACTGGGACAAGGTGTACATCATAACAAACGAATTCGGATCTGGCAAATTCGAAAAAGGGCAAAATACGGAAATCATAACTGTGGACTTCAACAAGGAAATAGGAATGCTGGTGGAAGAGATACAGGCAAAACTTCAAGGAAAGATAACAGACTTTGAGGTGGCAGTAAACATTATCTCGGGTACTGGAAAAGAGCACACAGCAATCATCGCTGCCCTAATAAGGCTGGGCCTCGGAATCAGGTTTGCGATTGCAGGAGAACAAGGAATTACTGAGGTATAATACCGCGCGGCATTATACCATACCAGATGTAAAGAACTCTATCTACAGCCTTTAAAAGATTCATGCCCTCACCTTGGATGACTATGCAGTTGCCATTCAGGATGACTGCAGTCTCATTCGACTCCCTAATGAAAATAACTGCCTTGTCATTGTCCTGACATGAGACGATAGGGCGCGTAGCACAGGCAACTGTCTCATTCTTAATGCAGGCAGCAATGGGAGCAGTATCAAGCGCTGTCGCAAGATTGATACTAAGTTCTGCAGCACCCAAAGCAACATAGCCAAGGGGCTCGGCAGTCGGATCAAAGGTTATGTATAAGTTCTTCGGGTCAAAGCGCTTATCAAGGTCACCAACAATTGTCAGGTTCTCAAGCTCAAGAGGACCAAACCTTAAGGGAATGGTGTAGATATTTCCATTCTTCTGCCAGCGAGTGACCCACAAACCGTTAGACCTGACAAAGGCATAATTGTTGTACAGGTAGTTGTCAGGCCCAAACTTTCCATTAAGAGTATCATCAAGCATCTGGTCTAAGGTCTTCGGCTGCGGCCTGAATTGCTTTATAGCCAGCAGAAGCACAGCCACTACCACAATAATTATAGCCAGGGCAATAAGGAAAGTCTTGCCACCCTTTTTTTCCTCAGGTCTTTCTTCAGCATCCATTTTAGTTCATCACACCAAGCATACCCAATAAAAGACGGTCCTTCAACCGCGAGAAATCATCAAGATAAGCGGCATTGAGCACAATGCAGCCATTATCGAAGGCTGCAGAAGTCTTATTTGCATCACGAAACTCAATTACTGGAACAAATTGGGTTGCGTTCAAGCAAGTGATGACAGGCAGATTGAACTCATTTGTCTTTGTAAACGCAGGGGCTGCATAAATCCCCAGGTTGGCGAGGTCAGATTTCAACTGGAACTCTACAGCAGCAATGTCCTGCACAGAGGTTGAATTTGGATCATAGGTAAGGTACAACATTTTTACCTGCCTAAGTTGATTGGCAACTGCAGTGCTAAGGTTTATTGAGACAAGGTCCTGCGGCAGTGAACCCACCACAAATTGCTTGCCTTGGACCTTTACCAACAACCCGGTAGTTGTAGGAGTAAACTTATAACCATTGTAGCGATAAATGTCAGATGAATCAGCAAAACCGTAAAAGATGACACCAAAGGCTGAAAAGACCATGATTACTGCTATGAAAAGGCTCAACCACAATTGCTTCTTCGCCTTCAGTCTTTTCCACAGCCGGTTTGCCATCACGACCATGGATTATTTCCTGATTTAAATGCTTTATGGAATTAGAAGGCCCTTATGTAGCAGAAATAGCAAAGTTTTAAAAAGCGTATCGGAAGCGATATATCGGATAAGACATATCAAGGACAATGATAACCGGACAATTAAGATGCATTGTGCTAAAGACGCTATCAGAGCAGGCAATGTCAGGATACTCGCTAATAAAAAGCATACAGGAGCAGACTGGCAGCTGGAAACCAAGCTCGGGAAGCATCTATCCATTGCTCGAGGATCTGCTCAGGCAGGATTATTTAACAGTAAAAAGGAGTGGAAGGAAGAAAGTCTACAGCATAACCGCAAAGGGCAGAAAATTCTATAACTTATTGTCTACGAAAAGAAACGAGTTCGTTGACAAGATAATAGAAGGCCTGAAAGTTCTGGGCTCTTTTCACGGCAGCAAGGATATGAGCTTCACTGTGGAAATGCTTGAGCATGCGAAGAATGGCAAGGTACCGCTAAGCGAGGTGAGCTGCGAGATCAATGACTTGAGGATAACCCTGTACGAACTCTACAAGAATAACAGGATTAATCAACACAAGGAACACATCAAGATAATACTAAGAAAGGCGGTAAGGGAATTGAGGCAGATGAAATGAGCAAGGAATCAATAATCAAACTGGAGGACGTCTGGAAAATATACCTAATCGGGCAGGTGGAGGTTAACGCGCTACAGGGACTTAGCCTGGACATAAAAAAAGGAGAATTTGTTGCAATACTTGGTCCTAGCGGTTCAGGGAAATCAACAGCAATGAACATGGTAGGATGCCTTGATGTGCCAACCAAGGGGACAATCTACCTTGAAGGAAAAAACATCTCGCACCTAACAGAAAGCAGCCTTGCCCAAATAAGAGGGAGGAAAATCGGATTCATCTTCCAAACATTCAACCTGATAAACACGCTAACAGCATTAGAAAATGTAATGTTACCTATGATATTCCAGGGCACACAGAAAGATAAAAGGACAGAGAAGGCAAAACAATTGCTGGAAATGGTGGAGCTCTCAGATAGAATGAACCACAAACCAACAGAACTATCAGGGGGGCAACAGCAGAGGGTTGCGATTGCAAGGGCATTATGCAATGACCCTGAGGTGATACTGGCAGACGAGCCAACAGGAAACCTTGACTCAAAAACAGGAATAGTGGTAATGGACTTCCTGAAAAAGCTCAACAAAGAGGGAAAAACAATCGTGATGGTCTCGCACGATCCAACCAAAACCAAATACGCTGACAGGATCATTTACCTGAAAGACGGAGAGGCTGTAAAGAGCCTAGGAGGATAAACATGAGGAACACAATATGGATTATTGTAATTATGCTATTGGCCTGCACTGTATACGTAAGCGCACAACTGACAGACTCAAACATAGGCGTGGGATCAACAGCGACAAGCCAACAAGCAACTTTTGTGAACCAGGACCCAGACCCTGCAGAACCAGGGGGATATGTTGACGTCCGCTTTAAGCTTGAAAATGTGGGAACAGAACAGGCAAAGGCAGTGGTTTTCGAGATACTGCCAGAGTTCCCTTTCTCGCTAGACCCTGGAGACAATGCAACAAGAACCCTAGGCACGGTAGAGGCGAGGCAAATAGGTGTGAACGCATACGTGATACACTACAGGCTGAGAATAGACAAGAGCGCAGTACAGGGAAACAGCCAGATAAGGGTAAGGTATTCTGTCAACAACGGAGAGACATGGAGGACACTAGACCCGTTCCAGGTGAGGATTCAGAGCAGCAACCCAATCCTTGCAATAGAATCAGTAACATCAATACCAGAGATGATAGGCCCAGGGGAGACGGCAAGCATCAGCATAAGGCTAAAAAACATGGCAGATGGATATTTCAAGAACATCAAGGCAACCCTGCAACTTATCAAGCAGGTACAGACAGCCACTTCAGTGAGTTTTGAAGAACTCCCTTTCTCTCCAATAGGCTCGACAAACGAAAAGATACTGCTTCGCATAGACATAGGAGAGAGCGCAAACCTCGCATTCGAACTCATAGCAGACCCTGATACAAAGGCAGGGGTATACAAGGTGCCAATAGTGCTAGGCTTCTCAGACCAGTTGGGAAAAAACTACACTGTCACGAATGTTTTTAGCCTGAAGGTTGGCGAGGAACCTGATGTTGTGGTAGGCATAGACAGCTCAACCATATACCAGCCAAACACCAAAGGAAAGGTTACAATAAAATTCATCAACAAGGGAAGCATGGGGGTCAAGTTTGTGACCATCCAACTAAGAAAAACAAACGACTTTGACGTGCTTTCATCTGATGTATCATACCTTGGAAACATAGACTCGGATGACTATGCAACAGGGGAGTTTGACCTTTTCTTGAACAAGGGAGTAAAAGACAAGGTACTCCTGCCGATAACCATAGAATTCAGGGATGCAAACAACAAGAAGTACACCCAAAACTACAACCTGGAGCTAAAGACATACACTGGAGAGCAAGCAGAAAAGCTTGGACTTAGCCAAGGCAGCAACACTATAGGCATCATCTTCGTGGTCGTAATAGTGGTGGCAGGACTCGTCGCATACAGGTTCTTCAAGAAGAGAAAGAAGAAGTAGAATGCTCCTAGACTACTTTAGCCTAGCCTTCAAGAGCCTGAGAAACAGGAAGATTCGCTCATGGCTCACAATGATAGGCATATTCATCGGAATAGCTGCAGTTGTAAGCCTGATATCACTTGGAGCAGGACTAAAAGGGGCAGTACTCTCACAGTTTTCAAGCGCTGGAAGCGACAAACTGGTAGTGCAAGCTTCAGGAATACAATTCGGTCCACCAGGAAGCGGAGTGGTGACTCCACTGACTGAGCGTGATGCAGAGGCAATTAGGAGGGTTACTGGCGTAAGGATGGTTGCAGAGAGACTTATCAGGGTCTCAACTATGGAATACAGAGGAAAAAAAATATTTGCCTACTTAAGTGATATCCCAACTGACAAATCAAGGGATTTGGTTGTCCA
This sequence comes from Candidatus Woesearchaeota archaeon, assembly GCA_043803105.1. Lineage (GTDB taxonomy): Archaea > Nanobdellota > Nanobdellia > Woesearchaeales > JAZDKJ01 > JAZDKJ01. Next base: position 131,572 of record JAZDKJ010000012.1, on the reverse strand, counting down.
ATCCATGCATCTGGAGCTTGCCTCAGGAAGGCTGCTCTCAGTAAATGACAAAAACAAAATATTGGTTGGCTATGATTATGCAACAAAAAAAATATTCTCCAAATATTTGGCTGCAGGAGACAAGGTACTAATTAATGGACAACAATTCGAAATTGTTGGAATCCTTAAGAAGTTGGGAACATTTGGTGGAGGGCAGCTAGTCCTTATGAATGACAAGGTCTTAAGAGACACTTTATCGATAGGTGATGAAATTGATATTATGGCTGTGCAGGTCGACCAGTCCCTGAATATTGATAAAATATCTGAAGATGTCAAGAAAACTCTCCGAACATCAAGAAATGTCAAGAAGGGAAAAGAGGATTTTACAGTCCAGACCCCAACCCAATCAGTGCAATCTCTTGAGAGCATCTTGAGCTATGCACAGTGGTTCCTTGTTGGCATAGCCTTTATCAGTATAGTTGTTGGGGGAGTGGGAATCATGAACACGATGTACACGGCTGTACTTGAACGAAGAAAAGAAATTGGCATAATGAAATCTGTAGGAGCAAAGAACAGCCAAGTGTTCCAATTGTTCTTCATTGAATCAGGTCTTATCGGGATGCTTGGCGGAATGATAGGGGTAATCCTTGGAATCTTTCTTTCCCAGATTATTGTTATGGTTATGGGATGGATGCTCGGAAGCGGAGTGCTCAAAGCAGAATACTCACCATGGCTAATAATTGGAGCTTTGGCATTTTCGTTTGTTGTCGGAACTGCTGCAGGAACATTGCCAGCATCGCAGGCAGCAAAATTACACCCTGTTGATGCACTAAGAAAATGATTTATGACTATTTCGTAATCGGAATCAGAAATATTACAAGAAGACGACTACGCAGCTGGCTGACCATGATAGGCATATTCATTGGAATAGCTGCAGTAGTGGCACTAGTCAGCCTTGGCCAGGGATTACAGAAGTATATCAACGATGAATTTGCAAAGATTGGAAGAGACAAGATAATAATACAACCAAAAGGAGGGTTTGGTCCAGGCACAAGCAAAGTCATTTTATCAGACAAGGATATTAACACCATAAAAGGAGTCCCAGGAGTAGCTGATGCAGCTGGAATGACAATCAAACCAATACAAATGGAGTTCAACAATGAGCTCAAATTCTTTGTTGTTGCAGGAATGCCCACAGACAACAGCAGAAAGCTTATTGATGAGCTCATGTCTTATAAAATAGAGCATGGCAGAAACATCAAGCCAGGAGACAAATACAAAGTTGTGCTCGGACATTACTTTCTTGACCAGAATATCTTTGACAAAAACCTAAAAGTTGGAAACAAGGTCAAAATAAATGAGGTGGAGTTTCAGGTGATAGGATTCTACGAAATAATTGGCAATCCTTCTGATGATACAAATGTATATATGCCACTCGAAACACTAAAAGAGCTATACAACCTGAGAGGTACTGAATATAGTGTTCTATACGTAAAGATTTCGCCTGGAGAGGAGCCGCTCGTGATGGTAGACAGGATTGAGCGTGCGCTCAGAAGAGAGAGAAACCTGAAAGAAGGCAATGAGGATTTTGAAATACAGACAGCAGAAGAGCTGATGGCAGCATTCAACACATTGCTAAATATTGTCCAGGGAGTACTTGTTGGAATAGCCTTGATAAGTCTTTTAGTCGGAGCAATCGGAATAATGAACACAATGTACACGGCAGTGCTCGAAAGAACAAAGGAGATAGGAATCCTAAAAGCTGTAGGAGCACAAAACAGAGATATACTGCTAATATTCTTAATTGAGTCTGGCATCTTGGGTTTGGTTGGCGGAGCTATTGGAGTACTTTTGGGAATGGGCTTTTCAAGCCTCGTGCAACTTGTTGCGACGGCAGCATTACAATCAAAGTTGCTGCAAGCGTATTTCCCATGGTATTTGATAGTAGGTGCTCTTGCATTTTCCTTCATTGTAGGAACTTTATCAGGACTTCTTCCAGCCTATCAAGCATCAAAGCAGAAACCAGTGGATTCGCTAAGGTATGAATGAGAATTTCTAATAGCAAATCGTATAAATAATGGAACTTTTTGGCATGCAATTTGCTATTCTAGCGAATCTCACAATTGTTCAATAATTAAAGAGATTCGCTATAAGACCTGACTTTAAGTATCTTCTCGCAGGAAAAGAATACACAGAGGCAAAGTTATTTTCCCATCTGACGAAGATACATATCCAATTTGGAGCGGGTGGCTTCCAACAAATTGGGCATAACTCTCTTAAGGAGAGAGGAGAAATCTTCATCTGGCATATGAACAAGAGATCCAATAAACTTTCTTCCAGCTTTTTGTGCACAATCTTCCAGCTTTTTTGCTTCAATTGAACCAAAATATCTTATGGCAGGAAACTTGCTGATTGAATTTGCACCAGCTTTAAGCAGTAATTCAACCCTGTCCACGCAATCAAGCCAGATACCTGCCTGGATGTCAATAGTTGGAAAAGCGATCCGGGTTCTCGCAATCCATTCAGCCTGATATTCTGCAGAAGGCCTTTTTGCATTCTCAAAAAAAGTGCCTTTTTGAGGATTCAGAATGTAGAAATGAATCTTGTCAACATCATGCTTGCTGATGAATTTTTCCAACAATGGGAAATCATGCATGCTCTCGCCAATTCCAAGGATGATGGTCATCGCCTTTTTTAGGCCTAGGGAACTTGCAGCTTCTAACATCAGCTCAAAGGGGGCGATTGGTTTTGAGGGGCAGACAAGATCGTGGACACTCGGATTAATGGTTTCAATTGAGGCTACGACACCTTTGGCGTATGGAAGAAATCGCGAGAGTTCTACCTTGTTCAGGGCGCCGACATTAATCCAAAGCTTTTCTTCAGAGACAGATGATAGTTGTCCTAGGACTGACTCAAACTCAACAGTTGTATACGCATCGTGCCCTCCTGACACAAAACCTATTTGCCAACCGCAGGCCTTGCACAAGATGACTTCAGCCAAGAGAGATTGAATCGTCCTTCGGGCATTCTTTTCAACATCCTGGGTGGACATGTAGCAGAACTTACAATCATGAGTAGAGCAATACCAGCTGAAGAAAATGGCGCGCTCAAAGTAGGTATCATTGGAAAAATTGTCCAGGTAAACCTTATTGGCTTGGGAGATCAAATCCTGCATACTAATAAGAACTCAAGGCAACTTTTAAACATTACTGGCTTTTGTTATCATTATAAGCCTTCATTGCGATTTTTGAATTTGAGAGAATCCTTCTGACACTGTTGTAAAGACTGGGCAGTTCTGACTCAACAAGATTTTCCTTAATTTCTAATAATGCTGCAACCAATGCAGGCTGGTAGTTAGGCTGCATCAAGTCAATCCTGGAAAAGACCTTGAGCATTGCTGTGGAAACATACTCGTTGACTTTGGACAACTTTATTATGGATGCTTTTAGAAACTCAAGGCCATCTGAGGTCTGCAAAGACTTTCTTCGATTGTAAGCAAAGCTCAGATAGAGAGAGCGGGAATGGTTCACCTCCTCAATATGGAAAAAAGGAGATGCTTCAACAACCTTGATGAGTTCAAGTGCGTCGGCGCATTCGAGACCACCGACTATGGAGAGGAAGATCTCGTAAGAGACTGGGTGCTTGACAGCGAGCGTCTCAAAACTTCTTAGAAATGAAAGTTTGCCTTGAACAGAAGAGTTCAGGTACAAGGCAAATGCCGCATAGCGGTCTGTGGCGTTTTTCGCGGCCTCAAACTGCTTCTTTGCAAGCTCCTGAGTTTTCTGGGTGTCAAGCTTTGAGAGAAGCATAAGGCAGAGGTTTTTCAACTGGCGACATCTCATATATTGAGAGTTCTTTTCGACAAAATCACCCTCAAAACTCTTTTTGGCAAGAGCGACGTAAAAATGCAGGAGCTTTTTTTGGTTCTTTTTGGCAACTGCAAAGAGAATCTTTTGCCTTGCCTTATAAAGTTCTTCATACATGCAAGACATTGAATCATCATCAACAGAAGGGGAAATACTGAGGGAAAGGCTGCCTTCATTTTTTTCAACAGCAGAAACCAACAATGAGAAATACAAGTCCACAAAGTCCTGGTCCAGATCCATACCTTTTAGCAATCTCATTTTCTGCATGTCGGCAAGCTTGTAGAAGGCCATGTATTTTGCCAGGATATCTGAATCAAGCCTTGCCTGGATATAGAGGTCCTGGATTGGCAGATCTGCAAAAAGCTTGCCGTAAAAGGAGAAGCCTCGATGCATAGAAACGATAGGGTTTTTGGGAACACCCTTTAAGACAAGATTATCAGTTTTATTCTTGACCCATCTGACTTGTGAACAACAAGTATTGCCTTTGTCATCAAGGACTGCAACATCAAAGGGGAACTGCCAAGGCATCTTAGAATAACCTTCCTGGCGAAGGCTAATTTGCAGAGTATCAGCTTTGCTTTTCAGACTGGCAAAGACCTTAGGATAACCAATCTGAGTGAGCCAAGAGTCAGCCATCTGCTTTAGCTTGAAACCGGATGCTTCTTCCATGGCAGCAATCCAATCGTCGCTAGTTGCGTTGGAGTGCATAAAGCGCTTATGGTAAAGGTCAAGGCCTGCGTAGAAGTTTTTTTCTCCCACTATCAGCTTAATCATCCTAACAAACTCAGGTGCTTTGCTGTACACAACATTAGAGACAAGTTCGTTGGGGCTGTTGAAGGCTGAGGCTTTTATAGGCATGGACAGGGTGCCAGAATCCTCTTCGAAAGTACCTGCTGTCGGATCAATAAGCCTTAGGACATCATACAATCTTGCGTAATCCTTGCCCATAACGAATTCGTGATATGCCTGGTCAACAAATACAGTGACAGCTTCGTTGAGCCAGAACTCAAAAGGGGTCTTTGATGTGACCTCAGAACCATTGATATTATGATAAAACTCATGGACCTTGACACGTATCATGTACTCCAGTGCAGGATCTGTAGCGTGCTCAGAAGGCATTATCCTGTTACCAGTAATTGTGGTGTTGCCCACGTTCTCCATGCCACCAAAATTGGTGTTCTGCATCGCAATTTCACGATATACTGTAACAGTGTATTTGTAGCCCAATGATAACTTCGAAGCCATAACCTTAATCTCTTCCCTAATCTTAGTCAGGTCAGTACCTTTGGTTTTCAACTGTTCTCTTTCCATGATAAGCTTGAACAATTTATCTCTTTGCTCCAAATCCTTCCAGCATTCTGGACCTGTGTAGACATGAATCCAGTTAATGCTGTGAACTAGAATGTCAAGGGCTTGATTGGCAGAGGCTTTGCTTGAACCAGGAAAAACCAGCAACTCAAGCATGAACCTTGAGCTGTCAGGGTACTCAAATTCACGAGAAAATGCATCATAAGTGCCGACACCGAGAAAAAACAGGTAAGGTGCCATAGGAGTCCTTGTATTCGCATATACTATCTCGGACCGGTTACCAATGGTCTTTCTCGGGACTAATATATCACCGTTGCTTATCAAGTGGGTGTAGCGCTTGTCTGCGATAATCTTGGTAATGTAAGTGCATTTTGCTGTGTTGTCATCAAAGCAAGGAACAATTCTTTGGAAACCCCACTGCTGGCATTGGGTTATCATTGTCGGAGGCGCACCTTGCGGTGTGACATCGTAATAGAGGCCTTCCAGAATGTTTTTGGTTGGCCTGCAGACTGATTCGATATGAATAACAAATTCTTTACCTTTCTTAAGAACATTTTTGAAATTCAATAGAAGCTTATTGTCCTTAGGCTTGACTTCAAAAGTCAGATCTGCCTTGTCGCAGGACACCCTAAGAATTTTCAGGTCTGAGGCATCAAGCCTAAGTTCCCTCAAATCCTTTAAGGAAAACAACTTTAAGTCAGAAGAGACATTAGTATGATCATCAAAAACATGAAACACTAGATCCATGTGCAGGACCTTGACTGGCAAGGGCTTGAAATCCTCTGGATAGTACTTGAACTCTCGTTGCATGAGCGGCAGTAAGCTATTGGGATTTAAAAAGGGTATGTATTCTTTATAAACCTTGATAGTCCTTAAAGAACAATTTCGGTAGGCAAAAGGCTTCCAAAAGGTGAACAAAACCAACATAGTCATAAGTATTTTCGTATTTACCTGCACGCACCAGCTCCTTAAAAGAGGCCAAAATTTCTGAAGGGCTTTCTCCCTGCACATCAGCCTTAACCCTAGCAGTTCCCATGAGTTCAAGCATTTTTCTTTGTATAGCATGTAAGTCTGTTCCGGTAAGGATGGGAAGAAGCTTAGTTTGTGTCGGGCCATAAAAATTGTTTATGCTCTTAGATAATTCTACAACCTTCTTGTTCACATCATAATATCGTGTCTTGTGGCCGAGCGCATTCAAAATGAGCAAGAGGCTGGCCCTCATCCATGGCTTGCAATAAGCATTCCATTCCAACGCTATTTCTTTGCGATATTCTTTGCAGAGATCGTTCAACTCAAATTCAGACTCTCTGGAAATGTGACCTGCAGTCCTTGTAAGATTATTGTCGACAAAACCGTGGTCGAGGATTACCTGTGCATTGTGCTTCAAGCTAATATCTATAATCCTCCTTATCTCAGTATAAGGTCTGGTATCAAGCGAATATCCAATGGTAAGCAAGTGAAATCCTTCACTGGTACTGTATTCTCTTCCATTCCAGATAGTCTTTCCTGAGGGAAGCTTTACCCCGGCATCATCAATTATTAAATTGGAATAAAGGCTTTTTGCTGCAGCCCGAACCCTTGGAAAAATCGAAGCATCGAGTGATTCAACAGCCAATATACCAATCTTCCTTGAGTCCATGGCATGCACTATATCCTCAAGCAGATTGTTAAAGGGATGCATGTGCAATTCAAGGTCCATGAAGATGAAGTATCCTCGGCAAATATAAAGATTTGTGTGGTGAAATGATTGGCATATGGAGAAGAAAATCTTATTTACGATTGACTAACTTTTGTATTTAATCTCTGGCCCCAAGAAGTACACTGGTTTTTTTGCGTTCATAAGGATGTTTTCTTCTTCTTTTGAGCGCACAAGATAGAAAAGGAAATCTGCGCTAACCATTGTACTTGAGTAATCGCTACAGCCATCCTCGAAGTACGTTCTGGTGCTGGCGATTTCCTCCAAAGGAACATCCTTAAAACCTTTAAGAATCAACGCAATGTGCTTGTATTCACCCATGCCAGAGCCATGTCTCATGGAAGGGAGGAGATTTCCTTGTATGATTCGATTTATTGTAGGTGGGTGGTAGAAAATCCTGTCTTCCCTGGGAATCTTGTCAATAGGCACATACCACCTGTTCAAGGCAACCTCAGTCCAGTAATCAAGTTTGTCATTCTTTACCAAGTTTCTCTTGACTCTGTTCGCAAAAGACCTGCCCCGCAAAGCAAGGATACCTGCAGTTGCTATTTGCCATTCGGAGGCCTTTTCAAGGCCATTTTCAATTGATTTTTTGACTTTCATCCTATGATAAATCCAAGCAGAACAAGTATATAAATGTTTCCTTTGTTATCACTATACAGATACAACATATTGCGGATAGGGAAAAAATTGAACTAAAATGAGAGTACATCGAAACAAAGCCCTTGGGGAGATGTGCGCTCCCAACCAGCTTTTTGCAATATGCAAAAACCTGGGAAAAACATCCAAACAAAACCTGAAAAGCCTCTGGGGAGAGTTGCACTCCCGATCTTCTGCTTACGAGGCAGACGCAGTAGCTACTGTGCTACAGAGGCATTAGAAGGGTTAATTGATTTTGGTATTTATAATATGCGGCTAGAGCCGCGTAAGAATGTCTTCCTTCTTCGGATATTTCTTCTGGCAGTCAGGGCAGATCAGGTGCTTCTTTCCTTTCTTATCCTTGAGATAACTACCTACGACCTTCTTCAGAAAGGTTTCCTCGATGGTTTTCTTGCAGATTTCGCATTTCATAACAAGCAATGTTCTGTCTTGATATTTAAACATTTTCAAAAGATTAATAAACAGCTTTTGTTGAGGAGCAGGTATGAAGTATGCAATCGGAATAGATATGGGAGGCACCAAGATTGAGGGTGCCATCATAGACGCGAACGGCAAGTTCATCACCTCAAGAAGGACTGCAACAGAACCACAAAAAGGGAAAAAACAGGTAATTTCTAATCTTGTCTCAGTCATAAGAGACCTTAAGGACGAGGCAAAACTTCAAGGAACACAGGTTGATGGAGTTGGTGTCTCTTTGCCAGGGCTAATCGATGATACTGGCTTAATTATCTGGGGAGGCGGAACACTAACTTGCCTGAATGGATTGCACCTCAGCAAAGAATTGGAGAAAGCAGCAGGGCTAAAGGCTGATGCTATGAATGACGCAAAATGCTTTGCATTGGCTGAGGCAACATTTGGAGCAGCAAGGAAAAAGAAAATATCAATAGGAGTCATATGGGGGACTGGAATAGGCGGAGGAATAATAATCAACAGAAGAGTATACTCTGGCGCAATAGGAGGAGCAGGGGAGTTTGGACATATGGTTATAGACCCAACAATAACGAAGGGGGTTGTCTGTGGATGCGGGCAGCGTGGATGCCTTGAAATGCTAGCATCAGGCAAGAACATAACCAGAAGGTACTTTCAGCTGGGCGGAAAAATTAGGAATGCAGGCGTAAAGGAAATATATGCATCAAAGGAAAAGGCTGCAAAACAGGCGATTAATGATGCAATACACTACCTTGGAATTGGATTATCAACGCTTGTTATGGTATTAAACCCGGAGATCATAGTCCTCGGCGGAGGAGTGAGCAAGCTTCCTGATCCTGTTTATAAGAGGCTTGAAAGGGAAACAAAGAAATATGCGTTACCAATGCTCACTCGGAACCTGAAGATTGTCAGGCATGAGATTTCTGACTCAGCAGGAATGCTTGGAGCAGCTGCCTTAGTCTTCAATTCTTGAACAACCTATAAAATAGAATTGACAGCAAGATTAGAATAAGGCCCAGGTATACTCCTGAAGAATCGACAGTAGAAGGATTTTCTAAGTTAAGTTTGGCAGAGTCACAGAGGTTTTGCTCTGCACAATTAGGGGGAAAGCAGCAGGTTTCTGAGACAGTCATGCCGGTCAAGCCCTTGCCGAGAAGAAAAACACCACCAAGCGCAAGTGCGCAAAGCGCCAGGACGGATAAGTAGTTCATAAATGGTTTATCATATGAGCGAGAATAAAAAACTTGTCAAAGAGGTTGTTGCTTGATTTATCACCACTTATTAGGCATAACAAAAGCGGAAGGTTTATATATTAGTTATTACTGTTAAATAGCAACATAAATCGATAAATTTGGGGGTGGAATAATCCTATCTTATCGAGAGAATTCAGTCAAGGTCATTGAGTCACTGCAGTACCCGACAGGGCTCTTTTCAGCGTCACGAAAGGACTGCACAACAGGCTACAATGTAGCATGGATAAGGGACAATGTCTACACAGCGATGGGAATGGAGACATTTTCTATAAAGAAAGCTGTGAAGACATTCCAGGCTCTGCTCGATATATTTAGAAGGCATGAATACAAGATAGACTGGGCAATAAAAGACAAACCAAGGTTCGCTTACCAGTATATACACGCAAGATACCACCCGATTACATTTGATGAATTCTATGATGAATGGGGAAACAAGCAAAACGACGCAATAGGAGCATTCCTGTTCAAGGTAGGAGAACTGGAGCAAAGAGGAATTGCTGTAATTCGAGACGAGCACGACAAACTAGTTTTGAAGAAACTTGTTGATTACCTGCAAAGCATAGAATACTGGCATGACCCAGACCACGGAATGTGGGAAGAGGGACCTGAACTGCATGCATCAAGCATAGGAGCGTGCGTTGCAGGACTAGAAAAAATCAAGTTCATTGTTGCAGTGCCTCAAGAGCTTATAGACAAAGGAAGAGAGGCAATGAATCAATTGCTGCCAAGAGAATCACCAACAAAATCAGTTGACCTTGCGCAACTATCGCTTATCTTCCCTTATAACGTCGTAACCAAAGAACAGGCAGAGCAGATACTCAAAAATGTGGAAGAACAGCTTGTGAGAAACAAGGGGGTAATAAGATACCATGGAGACCTTTACTACAATGCAAAGGGTGAAGCAGAATGGACTTTCGGGTTCCCTTGGCTGGCATCAATATACAAAAAGCTAAACATGCCAAACAAATACGCTTTCTACATGAGAAAAACCACAGAGGCCATGAACGCAAAGGGAGAGCTTCCAGAACTCTACTATGGCAACTCAAACCTTTACAATGACAACTGCCCTTTGGGTTGGGCACATGCAATGCACCTTCTTGCAATGCATTAAAACAAGCTTTTTATAGACTCTTATCCTTCTAATGAGCATGACACGCATAGCCGTAATCCAGAAGAGCAGATGCAACCCATTGGGGTGCGGGGACCTTTGCATAAAGCTCTGCCCAGTAAACAGGACAGGAAAGGAATGCATAACAAAGGTGGAAGAAAAGGCAAGGATAGACGAAGCGCTATGCACAGGATGCGGGATATGCGCAAACAGATGCCCGTACGATGCAATATCGATAATCAACCTGCCTCAAGAGCTTGACAAGCCGCCAATATACAAATATGGAGAGAATGGATTTCACCTATTCAACCTGCCAATACCCATCTTCGGCAAAGTGGTAGGAATAGTCGGAAGAAACGGGATAGGAAAATCAACATGCCTGAAGATACTTTCCGGATTAATCAAGCCAAACCTGGGGAAGATAAACAAAGAGGCAGAGCACAAAGAGCTAATAGAATATTTTAAGGGCAGCGAGGCACACAACTTCTTTGAAAAGGTAAGAGACAAAGAGGTAAGGATAAGCTACAAACTGCAGCAGGTTGACTTAATAGCAAAAACACAAACTGGAACAGTGAGAGAACTTCTTGCAAAGGCAGATGAGAAGCAAAAAATGCTTGAGGTTGCAAAAGAGCTTGAGATAGACAAAGTACTTGACCATAATGTAAAGGACATTTCCGGGGGAGAATTGCAAAGGCTGGCAATCGCTGCAGCTGTATTAAAGAAAGCCAATGTGTATTTCTTTGATGAGCCAACATCATACCTTGATATAAAGCAAAGGATAAAGGTTTCATCATTCATAAGAAAGCTTGCTGACGAGAACACAGCTGTAATGGTTGTTGAGCACGACCTTATAATACTTGATTACATGACTGACCTTGTGCACTTGATGTACGGAAAACCAGGGGCATATGGAATAGTCTCAATGCCAAAGACTACTAAGGCGGGAATAAACACATACCTGGAAGGTTACCTTAGAGATGAAAATGTAAGGTTCAGGGACGGGGCAATAAAATTTGACGAAAAGCCACCAACAAAATCCACAAAAAAAGAGGTGCTCACAAGATGGGAAGGCGTAAGACAGAAACTGGGAAGCTTCCTACTTGAGGCAGAGAAGGGAGAACTGCACAAGCATGAGGTAACAGGGGTGCTCGGAGCAAACGGGATAGGAAAAACATCGTTTGTCAAAATGCTGGCAAAATTGAGTGAGCCTGAAAGCGGCAAAATAGAAGAGGGCGTTAAGGTTGCGTACAAACCTCAGTATCTCAGCAATGATAGCAAAGAATTGGTAGCAACAGTTTTGGGTGAGGCTGCAGAAAAATATGAAATACAGTTGATAAGGCCGCTAGAGCTAAAGTACCTGATGCTCTCAAGAGTAAAGGACCTATCAGGCGGAGAACTGCAGAGGGTATCAATAGCACTATGCCTATCACAGGAAGCGGACCTGTATCTTCTGGATGAGCCATCAGCATACCTGGACGTGGAGCAAAGGCTTATTGTGGCAAGGGTAATACAAGCAATGGTTGAGCAAAAAGGCAAATCAGCCTTGGTTGTTGACCATGACCTGTTGTTCATTGATTACCTGTCAGAGAATCTGCTGGTATTTGACGGAATTCCGGCAATACAAGGAAGGGTAGAAGGACCTTTCAGGATGGAAGAGGGAATGAACCAATTTCTTACCAGCTTGGGAATAAGCATGAGGCGAGACATGGAAAGCCGCAGGCCGAGGGTAAACAAGCTAGGCTCGCAGAAAGACCAGGAACAAAAGAGAGAAGGTAAATTGTATTATAGTTGAGTTTAGCCAAGCACAAACGAGAATTAGAGTTTTACAGACATTAAAACTTTCCTGGTTTCTTCACGATTGTTTTCGTCCTCCCGTTTCTGTTCTTCAGTCATCTTGCCCCAGGTAAGGACTCCGACCCCCTTAACAACTGCGAAAAAATGGCGGTAAAGCAAGTGCTTGCAGGTGCGGTCATCAGGAATACCCAGAGTGTGAATAATACGGGATACACCATGCTCTTCAAGCCAGACATAACCTTTTTCCTGCCCAAAGACATGACGCAACCTGGCACGGTCAGCCACTTCTGCCAGGATGTTTCCCGGTGAAACCATTTCCTCAAAAACGCTCTCAACCTTGTGTTTAGGGCCTTCAAGGGGAATAAAATGTTTGTGCGCATGCTTCACAGTCTGGCCCCAAACCCCATACTCTATCATAAAAAGATTCCCAAAATGCCTTGTGAGAATATCGCTAAGGTTTTGCTTGCGTTCATAGTATTCATTTTCTGCTGAAACATCAAGGCTGGCATAACACTTCAGATGTTCTGTTGTCACCATCAAAGTATGGCCTGCACATATCTGGCCTTTGGGAATGGTGTAAAATAAATTACCTTTAGCGAGATACATTTCAAGGTCTGGCCTTGGGCCACAAAAAACACAGTCTTGCATTCCCGGAGGCAGTCAAATCACCTTATAAAAAGGTTGCGGGGCAAACTATTTTAGGGTGGGTTGATTTCTTACCTGGTAAATGAAAAAGACTCTAATGACAATCATAGTGGGTGCCTATTTTGCCGTTATTGGCTGCGAGCAAAAGGACTACACAAAGACCGTAACCGGAACAGTGTACATACAAGAATTTCAAAAATTTAGCTGCAATGACAGTTCTGGCCAGAGCAGGCAGGTGGATGTAGCACTGATTGCCATAGACTCAATACCTGGACGGCCCAAATTTGTATTGGCAGGCACAAATGAACTGCACGACGGAGACAAGGTACACCTTGAATACATCGCAGCAAAGGAGATAAGCGCAAAAAGCATATGGGACCATCTGTACCCAAATTTAACAACGAACGTGCAATGTCCGAACAAGACATTTAATGCAGATGGACTTGTGTTAAAGTACACAAAAGAGAAGTGAGTTAAATCACATTCAATACCCGTTAGGCCCTGCCCCTGCTTTGACCCTCTGTGATTCCTGAGGCAATCATGTGAGCAACACGGACGGGCTCGGGAATGTGGCTTCTTGTACAAGTGAGTTTCAGAAGTTCTCTTGCTTTTTTCAAATCAATGCCAATCAACTGACAGTAAACCTTGCCAATCTTCTGGACTGGACCGGCCTGTTCCATGAGTTTGAACCTTGAAGGCTTCCTGATGATGGCAAGGGCACGTCTTATACTTGTATAATCAGGAAAACGCCTTATAACAACAATAACAGGGAGCTTTGTAGCCTTGTGGAGCTTCTGGGTGTCAATAACATTAAATCCTGCGACAGCAATACCATCGAGAAAAATGCACTGAAGCTGAGGCCTAAACTTGGAGCTGTTTATCATAGAAATGAGCTTTCTTGTGGAATCGGTGCCGTCAACCTTCACCTTTGTGGAAAGAAGACCATCAAACCAGCTGCCTCCACGAAAAATTGCACCTATAACAAGAACATCTTTTTTGCTCTTTTTATTGAAGGGAGCATCGTCTATGCCAATAACTCGTGTCTCCTTCTTCATTTAGCAACAATCAAAGTAGAGGTCATTTCGACTTCAGGCATGGATCGGAGCTTCTCTATAGTAAAGGTTGTTATGGATTCAATGTTAGGCGCGTCAATCTTCACAATGAAATCCCACTCTCCGTAGAGCATATGGACAACCTTAATCTCCTTCATATCCTTAAGCCTGTCAAATACCTCAGCCTCTGCCTGCTTCTTCAATGAAATCAACACGTATGCAAGCATTTTTTCACCTCACTTTTCTAACGAACACCAAAAAGCCACTATGGCCTATGGGCTGTGACTTGGGGCGGACCTTCCTGCCGTCAACTTCCCAGTGACGCTCAAAAACCTCGATAGTCTTCAGGTATAAAAACCTTTCATCTTTGTTTATGGAATTGACGAAGTCGGCAATCTGGCTGACAGAAGGATTATAAACAACAAGAAAGCCGCCAACCTTGAGGGCCTTACGAACCGAGGGAATAGCCTTCCAAGGTTCGGGCAGGTCAAGAGTGCAGAGGTCAACATTCTTTTCATCGATTTTTTTGTATACATCCTGATGTTTGACAATTAAATTATCAAGCTCGAGCATTTGCTTGTTCTGCCTGACAATATCGTAAAAGTCATCACGAATCTCATAAGTGACAACCTGCTTAACCAAATGAGCCAAAAAACAAGCCAAGGCACCGCTGCCTGCACCAGCATCAACAACAAGACTTTCCTTACCAATTCCGGTTTCTGTAACAATGAAGCCAATATCCTTTAAAGGGATAATCTGCGCTGAACGGTTGATGCGAAAGTACTTGTCGATAAATGAAGGGCTGAAAATGATAAATTCCTTCTTAGTGCTTGACTTTAGTTTTGAGCCATCCTTTTTCTGAAGGTCCTTTTTTGAGATTGAGCCATACTCTGTATGGAAATCTCTTGATATGTCATCAACACTGTATATCTTTTGCTTGGAGACTGTGAACTCACGATCCAGCTCTTTAACAAACTCCTTTTTGGCACGCTTAACAAGGATTCTCTTGACCATATTGAAAAAGAAGAACTGGAGGTATATAAAAGATTGTTTCAATCAATGCTAATGATATTGGTAGTCTTCAGCTTTATTCCAATCTTGTCAAAATTCACTGATTTTTCCAGCTGCTCCCTCTTTATTGCCATGAATTCAGCGTAGTTCTTAATGGCAAGCCTCTTAATAACAGAACGAAAAGTGTCAAGGTGCCTGTTGTAGATGAGGCGCATAATAGGATGCTTCTGAACGCACTTCTGGCAGACAAAATCAGAGCCAATGATTTCCATCCAAGAATACTCTTTTTGGCAGTTGCTGCACAACATATCGGGCCGACTAGGCATGACATATAAAAAGGTTATTCTTTTTGGCAGGATTTATATAATCACAGATGAAAGAAAGAACATGGCAGAGGAAATAATACAGGGCATTCGAGTTTATTATAACAAAACAGGAAAAGGCAAACCACTCATATTTGTCCACGGCATGCTTTCTGACTGCAGGGCTTACCATCGTATAATCAGGATACTTAGCACAAGGTACAAAGTATATGCAGTTGACCTGCCAATGCATGGATTTTCAGGAACGCCGCCGAGGTACTTTTCTGGTAAAGATTTAGCTGCTACAATTGACACGCTTGCGGGGAAGCTAGGTATCATTAATCCAATAATCTGCGCGCATTCGGGAGGGGCATTAATTGCGCTTGAATTAAGTAAGAAAGCAAAAGAGCTCATACTATTAGAGCCTGCAGGACAAAAATACAATGGCTCAATGTTTGAATTCTTCTATAGTTTTGTAATAAGAAAGGCAGCATATGACATAATACATAATCCAATCAGGGCAATTGCATTAGGCATAAACGGAATCTGGAATTGTACAAGAAACATTTTCCATCCAAACTATTGGAGACTATTCAATGATAATCTGTATAGAAACAATATTCCAAGAGGTATAAGGTGCAAGACAACAATAATATGGGCTGACCATGAAGAGGTCTTTGACAAGAAATATCAGCAAGGATTCAAAATAAAGAATTCAAGAACAATAATCGTGCATGGAAACCATGACTGGCCGATACTCAGGCCTCAAGAAATAAACAAGTTTCTTTCTTAGCAAGTTTTTTATAATTGAGCCGTTGTGAGAAATTTTATGAATAAATCCAGAATCGCAGTCAAGTCATTTGTGATAAACAAGAAAGGAGAGCTTCTGCTGATAAAGAGGGTTAAGGATGACCTGCATGATCCAGGAAGCTGGGAGATTCCGGGCGGAAGGATAGAGCTAGGGGAAGACCCATTCTTGGGACTTAAAAGAGAAACTAGAGAAGAGACTGGATTAGAGATAGAGATTCTGCACCCTCTAAGGGTTCATCATTTCACAAGAGATGACAAACAGAAAATAACAAAGATAACATTCATCTGCAGGGCAAAAACCAGCAAGGTCAGGTTGAGCGAAGAGCATGACCAATATATTTGGGCAGACATTGAGAAAGCTTTTTCTATGATAACACCTTTTTACCGCAAGGACCTAGAGATTTACAAAAAATATTTCAGAAGTTCTTTGAGTAAATAAAAGCAGAGGATGCGACTGAGCTGAAAAGTCAGCTCGCACCTTCAGGCGACATAAAGTTGCAAAGCAACTTTAGTCCCCTAGCAACATTCTAAAGAAAAATAAAAAGCGGAGGATGGGATTTTCCCAGGTTTTCTGACGCAGTCAAAAAATCTGACTTGAACCCATGAATAAACGCTATCAGTTAGGTCATAGCACACTAGGCTCAGCGTAGCGATTACACCTTCTGCAGGCGATCCCCTTAGCCGCTTGGGTCTGGAGCTTTCGAAATGAAGCGATCTTCATTTGAAAGTACCTCCGCACAATGCTAAAAGGCTTGTGCCTCCGCTTAGAAAAAAGAACGAAAACTGCTTTAAAAAGGTTTTGATTAGGTTTTTAACAATGAGAGGAATCCTTTAAGCATGCTTGAATCAAGACTAGAAGGTTATGAACCAAAAATCATTGACAAACCGAGCTTTGTAAAATACTACCTAACACATCCCGACAAGCTTCTCGCTGACCAAATGGAACTTGGAATACTCAAATTCTGGCTTGACAGATACCAGCAATATAAGCATCGGGAGGTGGTCAGAAAAATACATAACGGGCTGACCTACATAATCGACAATTACAACATAACTGATAAGGCAAGAAACTCTTTGCTTAGGATAAGGCAAGGCTTTCCTGAAACAGATTACTCCCTGCTCACGCAGACTGTTGATGAAATACTTCTTGGATTAAAGAAACTAAGCGAATGCAGGAATTAGATGGGCCCGGGGGGACTTTCGAGACATTTTGTTCGAACCCCCGATCTACAGCTTAGAAGGCATGCGAGAAACACAGGCTTTGCTGCATTTCATGTCGCCTTATCCAGGCTAGGCTACGGGTCCATTGGTCAATTGAAGTGTTATTCTGTTTATAAAAGTTGCTGAGTGCCTTGTCTGTGCGCAAGCTTTTTAAGCAAATAATCAAAATGTTCCTTGCATGCTCAATAAAGTCTTGACTGCAAAACAGATAATGGTAAGAGCCTTTGTTTTGTACTGCCTTGAAGATGAACAGCGGGCAAGTGAAGCTCAAAGACATATGCTGCACTCTATTCATGTAGGTAGGCATGTCTCTGGCATGATGCCCTTCATAGTAGAAAAATACACAGAATTGATGACTCCAGACTATCAACGTGGTTTGGAAGATGGAGCAGTGCTGCATGACATTGGCAAAAGCCTGATTATTGGCAACGATGCTTCAATATTGGCAGACAAAGTAGATTTAACCACACGCGAGAGGTTCATCATTGAAAACCACACTGAACTGGGGACTGATGTACTTCTGGCAAGTCTAAAGGATATAATACCATATAGCAAAGTTACTTATCGAGTGGTGAAGGATATTATTCGTTTCCACCATGCAAAATACGACGCAGAGTGTGGGTGTCCTCGCGGAGTATCTGGAGAAAATATTCCTCTCTTAGCAAGAATCGTAGCAGTGCCTGACTACTATGACGCAATGGCGGATAGGACAAAACTGATGACTAAAGAGCAGGTTCTCAAAGACATACCATTAAAGAGCGGAACATGGTTTGATCCTTCTGTTGTTGATATTTTTTTGAAGTACATCATTTCTTAATTGAGTTAGTTTAATAAACAGATAAACCTCCCAAAAAAAACAATGGATGCAATAGAAATAAAGGATGTAACCAAGACATTCATGGAAGGAGAAAGAAAGACCAAGGCACTAGACAAGGTGTCTTTTACTGTCAAGAAGGGAGAGATAGTTGGGCTCCTGGGGGCAAACGGCGCAGGAAAGACCACACTAATCAGCATACTATGCGGACTTCTCACAAAGGACAAGGGCATTGTCAAAATAGCTGGAATGGACCTTGACACCAACCTCGAGAAAATAAAACCAAGGATCAACATAGTCTCAGGATTCACAATGGTTGCAATAAACCTAACAGTGAAAGAATACCTTACTTATTTTGCAATGCTCTATTCATCAAGAAAGGATATCAACGGACTGATAGATAAGTTCGGCCTTGGCAGCCATGCGGATACAGTAATAAGGGACCTGTCATCAGGCTACAAGCAGAGGGTGCTATTGGCAAAATCATTGGTAAACGACCCGGAAATCATGTTTATGGACGAGCCCACAGTAGGGCTTGATGTTGGGATGGCAAGAAAAATAAGAATCATAATAGAAAAGCTGAAAGAAAAAGGAACGACAATACTCTTCACATCACACAACCTAAACGAAGTGGAGCAGCTTTGCGACAGGATAGTACTTATCTCTGGCGGCAAGATAAGGCATATAGGCACAGTAGCTGAGATAAAGGGCAAGACAAAGAACAAGAAAGCAATAGAAGTGGTAACAAGAGAGGCAAAGCAGCTCACACAAGAAATCAAAGGCTACAAGGAAATCAGCAAAATCAAACAGGTGGGAGAGAAAATCATCATTGAAACAAAAGAGCAAAAAGATGCAGGCATGCTGATAAGGAAGATAGTTGCATTGGACCATGAAATCATCTCAATAAGACAAATAGGGCCAAACCTTGAGGAAGCGTTCCTTGAAATAACGGGTGAATAGAATGTCAACAGTGCGGGCAGAGCTATACAAGAACCTGATTTTGGTGAGAAGGAACCATTTCAGGCTGTTTGACATAACGGTATGGCCGATAATACTTTTTTTTGCGATAACGCTCTTCCTGAAATATATCAGCCCCACAGCGCAGATACTTGCGATGGCAATCATGGGGCTTATGGGCTGGAGGGCAGTGTATCATTTCCAGATAGAATCAAACATCTCATACATGGATGACTATTGGGCAAAGAACACTGCACAGCAGCTTGTTACACCGCTCAGAATGCGAGACATAGTAATAGCAGGGGCAGTATCTGGGCTGATAAAATTCCTTATAGTCTTAAGTATATACCTAATTTTTGCATACAGCCTGTTCTCTTTCCATATTGTTGACATGTTCAAGTTTGTAATCGGAATCGGATATCTCTGCTTCACAGGGCTTATACTCGGAATGATTACATTTGGTTTTGTGATAAGATACACTGAGAAGGCAATAACATTCGCATTCATGCTTCCAGACCTGTTCGTGCTATTATCAGGGGTGTACTATCCAATATCAGTATTCCCGAAAATTATTGTAATGTTTGTGCACATATTACCGACTTTCTATGGGTTTGAGCTATTGAAATCAATGATAGGCCTGGGCAGCGCAAATTATTTTGGAATGATTATTGTAAGCCTAGCATGGCTTTGCTTTGCATTATGGTTCTTGTCTTACTCAATAAAGAAAGCAAGAGAATCGGGGAAGCTATGCACCTAATCAAGCCAATCCTGGTTCTTGATCTTCTCAGGAAGATATTTCTCAGAAATAAAAGAGATGCCCTTGCTTGAAAGTGACTGAATCTCAACTTTAGCGCCGAAATCCTTCATCATCTTGAACTGCTTCTGCCACTCCTTGTGCTTAACAAACCAATCATAATTCTGCATCTGCGTTAGCCTTTGAAGATCTTGATCGGTCAATTTGATGAAATGGCGTTTTAGGTCATAATTCGTCACGTCATCACAGGTAATTCCAATGAACTTCACGCTGGGAATAGCCATCTCTTCAGCCATATGCGCAAGGCTTATCGAGCCAAACTTCAAAACTGAGTAAATGTACCACCCCCATGGATCATTATCAGCGAGGACATAAATGGGCAATTTGTGCTCAGTATTCAACCTTTGCAAAAGACGCCTAATGCCACGAGTGGTCTGGCCTTGTGAAGATACTATAATACAGTTCTGCTTTTGCCAGAAGCGGTCCTCATGAAGGCGCTCCCAGACAGCAGCCTTTTCCATATAGATGACGTAGTTCGCAACCACTTTCTTGAACTTGATGTCTTCAACATTGCTTGGAATGGACCAGCCGCCAGACCCTAGTTTGGACCAGTCAATTATATCTCCCCTGTCTTCAACTACAACGTTGCCTGCAACAGAACCCATCTTGTTGGCGTTAACATTCAGGCACTCCCTCGAATAACCGGTGATAAGCTCAAGGTCTTCGATAGCTTTGTCTGATTCTTTCTGCTCATCCACAAGATTAATATTTGTGCTAGGAATAGTCCTTTTTGCCATGTAAAAGACATCCCTTAAGCTTGCATGCTTTGCAACATCAAGGAGATTCTTGCAAATAGAAGCAATCTCAATAGTCTGCAGGAATTTCTTTGACTGCCCAATGTTAAAGAAATAGCGTTGTGCAGTTTTATCACCAAGGCCAAGGGTCTTAGATTCTTTGTCGTAAACAACATTACTTAAACCACGAACTGATAGCTCAATCTTCGGATTCCTGCCTTTATTGATGTCTTCAACAATGCTTTTTCCAAGCTTTACAAGCTCATTTTTTGCTTTGCCTGATTGGTCCATCTCAGTCGTCCTCCTCCGACCTTTTGGAGGTTTTTGATGCCGATTCAGAGTCTCCCTTGAGTTCTTCCATCTGCATAATCTCTCTTTGGATTTCTGACTTCTTAATCATCTCCTGGAGCTTTCTCAATAAAGGCTCTTTAGTTAATCCGGTGAGCCTTGCAAGCGAATCAGCAACCTCAGGAATGTATTTCTCAAAAAGATTGGCGCGCTCGAGCTGGTGCTGCACCTGCTTTTTTTTATGCACGTGAAGCTGAAGCTTTCTGCCAAGCTCTTGCAGGCAGAGCTTAATCTCCTTAATAATTTCCGGATAATGGGCAATTGCTTCTTTGCTCTCTGAAGTAAAGGGTACCCAGACAGAAGCAATGTGAACAACAATTGTTATAGGGCCACTAGGCAAGGCACCCCTACTTTGGTTTAGACCATAACTTTTCCAGGCTGTGTTGATAACTGATCTTGTAATTGCGCAGGCGCTCTGCTGGTACAACAAAGGAACACGGTTTGCAAAACGAATTAGCCGCACAGTATCATCTGCAGGCTGGTTACCACCGTAAGCAAGACCTGCCTCAATCAGAAATGGATTACCCCTATAGACAGAAGGTGGCCTGGAGATAGCAAAATAAAACTCTGCATTGACCTCTTTTCTTAGACCCTTCTCAAGGTCCTCACCCGTAATTGGAGAAATGCACTCGGTTGGAGGATTAACAAGCTTTGTTTGAGAGATACCCTTCATTAGTTGCTCAGTCATCTCCCTGGACATTGTTTGAGGCTTTGTGTTAGGCAAGAGCGCAGCGTTTTCGCAAATCTGCTTTGCAGTGCCGCTGCCCACTCTACTGAACTCATTAACAAGAAAACTCTGGAGAGTCTTTGCTTCAGTATACCTAAGCATTGAAATGAGGTTGCCCAATTCAACACCATAGGGATGGGGCTTTATGGACTTTGGCTCTATTGGCAGACGGTCAACTGCACGCGCAAAAACAGTCTGCTCTGCCTTTGGATTTGTGTAAATAATCGTGACGTGAGGATTTACGATAGCAGTCTGTTTCAGGTATTCATCAATTGACTGGCCTCCTGCAATGTAAGATGCCTCCAGATCAATCTCAATCTTTGTGCCATGGTCTTTCTTCCAATCAACAACCTCCTCCTTGATAATCTCAGGCTTGTTCTGCTGGGTGTTAATCCTAAGCTCAAAATAATGGGAAGGTTCTGCAGGATCAATCCTTGAGGTAATTTTTGCGGGCTTGCCTGTAGTGAGCTGGCCGTACATGACTGCAGCGCTAATACCAATACCTTGCTGGCCCCTGGACTGCTTCAGGGTATGAAACTTGCTGCCGTACAAGAGCTTAGCAAAAATGTTAGGGATCTGCTTTTTCACGATTCCCGGACCGTTGTCCTCAACAATGACCTTGAAACGGTCGTCCTGCATGTCAACAACCTCAATGATGACCTCAGGCATGATGCGAGCCTCTTCGCAGGCATCAAGGGCGTTGTCAACAGCCTCTTTGATGGTTGTGAGAAGGGCCTTCCTCTTGTTATCAAAGCCCAAAAGGTGACGATTCCTTGAGAAGAACTCTGCCACGCCTATGTCACGCTGCTGCTTTGCCAATTCATAGGCGATGATCCCGTTTTTTTCGTCTTGAGTCATAATGCAGATTTCAAGTCTCTTCTCTGGGCTTCAAGCCAATGATATACTTTTGAATGTGTTGAACCGCGAAGCAATGCATCAACAGCGCGTCTGGCAAGGATCACCTTTGCAACCTCGCCAATAATTCCGATGGTCTTGCCGTAAACTGAAATATTAACATCAGTCAAAAATTCTATCAAGCGCCTGGACTTGCCGTCAAAACCTATAACACGCCCTTTGAGCCTGACCATATCATTCTTGGTCTTGCAGTAATCAGCAAGGTCAAGCACTTCAAATGAGTAGTCAGGCTTTAACAAGAGCTTTGCCAAGTCAGGGTTGAAGCCACGGCCGACAGCCTGAATAATCTCGCGAGCGTTGTATAAGCCGATAGGATCTGCTCCAGAAACAAAAATATCCCCCTCAGAAGAGTCAATCCTTATAGAGGTCTTTGTAAGATCCTCTAGTTCTTTCTTCACCTTTCCGTCAGTCCCTATGAGAACGGCAATCCTCTCATGAGGGATTTTTAGCTCGTACGTGTAGCTGACCATATTTGGCAGAACAGGAACAGTGTTTTTAAAGCTTATGTGCCTTTACGGCAATAATCAAGTATCTCATCAATCAACTCGGGCTGCCAGCCAACCTTCTGAAGTGAAGAGGAAATCATCTCACCGGAATGGCCTCTGGAACAAGCGACGCGCACATAGTTCTCCAGCTTGATGAGCTTATTTATCATGTCAACAGGCCAGCCTTTTGCAAGGAGAGCTGCCTCAATCTCACTCCTGGGCAAGCCATTGTGAAGGCTGGAAAGCACGTATTCTTGAGCCTCCAGGAGGCGCTGCTGCTTCAAGGGAGAAAAGACCTTTCTTTTCTGCTTTGTCAACTGAGGATACAACACCGCAGCGGCAACAATCAATATAACCAAGCTTGAAAGCAACAACAACGAATATGGGAAAGTCTTCTTCGGCTGTTCAGCCACAGGAGGCCGGGTACATGCAGGACAAGGACCACTGCAATCCACTCCGAGCTCGCCCTGATTCCTTATGTTATCAACGCACGTCGGGCATGCGGGGCAGACGCCACCGCAATCAAGACCTGTCTCCCCGTCATTCTGCAATCCATCAAAACAAGTGGGACTAATTTCAAGTCCAGCCTGAAAGACCGGCTTACAGGCCCTTTGCTCCTCAGGCACAAACTTGTAGGTACCACAGTTGTTCTTGTCGACACAGCTGCGCTTCTGAATACCTTGTGCTGAGCACTCACTCCAGTCAGTACATACCCAAGATTCTATAGGTTCGGCCTCACTGTTGTCAAGCTTGTCTGTGCAACCTGGGTCTGCAAGGTCGATTAAGCCATCATGGTCATCATCAAGGTTATTGCTGCATTGAGGTTTTGCCTTGGCCAAGCCACCTCCACCACCACCGCCACCTCCGGTTGAAGGAGGGACTATTTGTTGAACTTGAGATGAGCCAACACGCTGTTCCTTTACTGCAGAGTATCTTAAGCCATCAACTTTGTAGGAAGAATTTGCTAGCGTGCACGTATACTTGCTATAGTATTCATGACCATCGCAAGCAATCAAAAACTCATTTGTGCCAGTGCAGGAAGAGGTAAATTGACTAACAGAAGTTACATTGGTTGCATCCTTTATGCAGACACCACTAGAGGTAGAGTTTATATGATTAACAAAGACTGTCTTGGTTGTTCCAGGCAATAGGCTTAGTCCTCGAACAATAATCCAACCGTACTCACTGCCTGCGGGTTGCCTTGTAACATTGATGCGAATCATGTGCAGGGTCACCTGCTTACTGAAGTTGTAGGAGAAGGTCAAGATTGGCGAGGATGTGTTGGTGCAATTGATTATCCTGGTGCCGGTAAAGAGCTGCCCAAAATTGAAAGTCTTGGCAGTGGAGTTGACTGCAATGGAACAATTGAAATTGGCAATGTTGGTCTTCACATTGCTTGGATAGCCATTAAGGAAATCTATTGTGTTGTTAAAGCCATCATTGTCAGAATCTGTCTCCTTATAATCTGGAATTCCGTCACCATCAGTGTCATCTACAGCCAGGACCGTGATCCAAACCTTTCTGGAAACGTTGATGCGGCCATCACTGGCAGTAAGGTTAACAACATGAAGACCTGAATCATTAATGTCTGTAGTCCAATTAAACATATTGGAATAGAGAGAGGCGTGATTAAACCTTGAGTCATTGATGTAGTAAGTACGATTGTCCTGGTCTGGGTCAGTAGCAGAAGCTATGATTGTGACAGTATCGGTTGCGTTGATTGTCTGATTTGGCAAGGCGGCAAGCACAGGGGCCCGATTGCCCAAAGTGAATGAGCGCACCGGCATCGAGGTATTGGAGTTGTTGGCCATATCTTTAGCAAAAGAGAACCAGCCTATGCTTTGGCCTGTCGACAAGGCTGAAGATGGGATCTGGACCCGGTAAACAGTGCCAGCCAAAACTGCGGTTTCGTTAGTCCAGTTTCCTGTGACATTATGGCGGAACTTTACAGCTCCAAGCTTGAAGTTGTCAGACCAAGAAACGGTAAGATTAATGGTTCCGGTCCTGTAATAAGTCTTGGCTGATGTGTTTAAGATGTTTGAATACTTTGGAGCATGGAGGTCAACAGTGAAAACAGAACTCTTAAGCGTCTTGTTCTTGTTAAGGTTTACTGCCCACGCGTTAATGGTGTAATTGCCCTCTGCCCAGGCAGGACTCATTATGTTGATTAAATTGGACCAAGATAAATAGGTCCTCATAGAGGTCCAGTTGTTCTTCTTGTAGACAAGCAGCGACTTGGTGCGGTTTGTAATGTTGAAACTCACATTAACAAACAACTGCGCATTTATTATCAAGGTAAAATTATTGTTGACATAAGCAGGGCTGACAATGTCCACTATGGGAACCCTGTTATTGATTGAGAAGTTGACCGATGCATTGGACCTTCTTCCAAGGGTATCATTTGCCCAAACAAAAAAGTAGAACAGACCGCTGTAATTCTTGTTTATGGTGTTCCAGGTGGCATTCCATAAAGGCGAGTGCAAGGTGCCGTTGGCCATTATCGTGTTATCAATCTTGATTATCCTGTAGATTGCCTCATCAACACCCACATAATCGCGAATTTCTGCATCAAGGTCAACTTTGCCGCCGACAGTCTGGTTCCTTGCAGGCTTCATGATAGTAATGTTGGGGCCATACTTGTCCACAATGAAATTCACTGGCGTGCTAAGCGAGGCGTCCTGGGAGTTGCCGTTAGTGTCTCTGCACACGATATAATAGGTATAGTTTCCGTCAGTGATGTTAAGGGAGCACGTAATATTTGGACCTCCCCCTTGAATTAGACACTGGCTCACATAAGGCAGGGGCGAGTCAGTATAATCAATATTATACCTTGAGATTATGCAATCAATGCCAAGTTCACCCTCAGCAGTAATGCTCGTGGAATTGTCTGCATCAGTGTCAAGCCAGCCATTAGAGCCGTTGACATCATTGTCAACCTTCCTCACTGCAACGGGCGAGGGAGGATTGAAATCCAGGAAAAGAACAGAATTGCTATTGACTGCAGTGGAGGCATTGCCGCCGTTAAATGCAATTACCTTGACATAATAACTCTCTTCGTGCAAGAGTGCTGCTGTTATGCTTGCAGTTGAGGATGTATAGGATGTATTCCTGTATGAAGTAACTTGGCTACCGTTAAGCATGAACAATGCATAAGCATATTTGGTAATCGCAGATTCAGGATCCTGGCTTTGTGTCCACCTCACGTTAAGAGTATTGGATTGGGTGTAGAAGGCATTGTTGTTCAAGGTGACAGTGAAGGTTGACGGGGGTGTTTTGTCAACCTTCACCACCTTTACAGTACCTTTAGGATATACCTGAGCATTACCAGCGTTATCGATGACCTTGAAGAGGAACTTGTAGCACCTACCTTGATCAAGTGGAACAGTCCTATAAGTCTGGCCCAACACATTCGAGGTGTAATTGAAGTAGTTGTTGTAGTTGTATATCCCACCGCAATCATTTGCGACCAGGGGCAGGGAAGCAACCATAAGCTGAGTCCTATTGATGCCACTAACATTATCTTTACCCTCGCGGAAGGAAACCGTAATCGCATCCGAGAAAACAAAACCTTCAGGGTAGCTGATGCTGCCATTAACGGGCTTCGAAATGTCAACAGTAATATTGGCAAACCTCCAGGGACTCCAGATCTGGTTCTCATTCCTGGCCTTTACGCTCAAGCAATATGACTGACTGTCAATAAGTTGGAGGCCTGTCCTGGTAACGGATGCCAGGGTGGTGTTAGTCTTTGGAACTATGCTTGTATAGCCTGTGAATGGATAACACTTTGTGCCTATCGCGTACTGGTATTGGACAATCCTTGATTCGTGCTCAGTAAAACTCCAATAGAAGTGGAGGCTGTCATTAGAGCTTGTGTAGTCACCGTCGCTGTGAACACAATTCATGCAAGTGGGGGCTGTGCTGTCAAGGTACAAGATTCCGCTGCTTGAAGACTCCTGAGTATAACCACCAGAGGAGAGCTTACCTCTAACAACAAACTTGTAGACATAACCATTGGTAATATTCACATTGTTGGTGATGTTTACCGCCCTTGCCAAACCATTTGACTTCCAAGGAATGATGGTCCGGTCAAACAAGGAATCATTATATCTATCCAACCGATATTCGTAAGCGCTTACACCGGTCAGGACAGTCCAATTTGTGGTAAGGTTGTTTGTTGTGGCAAAGTCACTGGGCAGATAGTTGTGATGAACATCAATATACCCGTTAAGGACAGTTGTGGTGATTATCGCAGAGGTGTTCACTACCAATATGCGGGATGCGTTGATTCTATGGCCGGCAGTATCATTGAGAGTGAAGGAGAGATTGTAAGTGCCGTTCTTTAGGGAGAGTATCACGGAACATGCAGAGTAAGAAAAGTTAACCATACTGCAACTTATATTTGGAATTGCATTAGCATACACTGACCCGTTGGTTGAAAAATTCAGCGGATGGAAACTAGTGACCCCTGTCTTGTTGGTAATCTTGAGAAGCAGGAATTTAGAGGCTTGTTGAGCGTAGTAATTTTCTGAGAGGTTGAATGACAGGGTAATTCTTGCTAGCGTGCTAACACTTGGCAGGGAGCCCAAGATAAGCTCTGGAGGGAACAAGTCAACAAATACACTATTCTCTGTGGAGAACCAGTCGCTCACAGAGGTCCTGGCCTTGACCCGCACTGTATTGGTACCATTAAACAAGTTGAGCGAAATATTGAACCAGCCAGTGGGCTTAGATGAATTGTACACTGACATGAATGTGTAGGCTGGGACATCTGAGGAAAGATTCTCTGCCAAGTCGATCCTGAAGGTGCGGTCAAGCAGGTCTGCCTTGCCAAGGATTGCGTAACGAAGGAAATAAGGCCTATCATGGTTATTGAATTGTATGAACCTTCCGGCAGAAAACAAATTACTGTCACCAGCGCTAACAAGAACATAATTTCTTCCGCTCGCAACATCAGAGACGGTGTAGGCCTGACCATACAGGGTGGAATTGGAAGTGACATAACTGGATTGTTGAGTTGGGGTGAGGACACCCTGATTGGCAAATGCAGTAAGGTTGGCTGGAACTTGGTCTATATGACCGATGATTATGAGATTGTTGCTCTTAACCACTGAAGGGAAAGGCCATAGTGTGGGCACACCAGGGCTTGATGCCAGGGTTACGGCTGAAGAGTTCCTGAAAATTGAATCAGACAGGCCATGAGAATCCTTAACTCGCACAGCACACTTGACAGGGGTACTAAAGCTGAAGAAGTCAGTAATGTTCTTTTCAGTCTCGCCAATATTTTCCTCAAATCCGCTACCATAATCAAAGTACCATCTGTATTCTGAGCCAGACTCAGCATCAAGGTCAATATCCCTGTATGTATAATTACAGACAATAACAGAACCGTACCATGAGCTTAAAGTCAACACCTTTATGCCAGAGGCGTTAGGCCCATGATTTACAGTGAAGTTTGTCTTTCCTGCACTTGGGAAAACCTGCGAACAATTGCCGTACACATCACAAAGCCTTACCCAATAATTCTCCTGAAAATCAGTGCTGCGGACTGTGTAAGTAGTGGTAATCGGGTTAGCTGAGGTGAATGCAGTACTGTTGAAGGTAAAGCCAGCACACCCTGTAGAATAAATCACAGAAGAATTGCAGACAAACATCCTGACTATTGAAGCTCTACCTGACCAGGCAACCTCAAAGGCCACTTTATCACCAACATTTGTGGGCAAACTACTATTTGAGGCATCAGTCACGCTAAGGATGGCAAGCGC
Source organism: Candidatus Woesearchaeota archaeon (assembly GCA_043803105.1). Classification (GTDB taxonomy): domain Archaea; phylum Nanobdellota; class Nanobdellia; order Woesearchaeales; family JAZDKJ01; genus JAZDKJ01. The sequence goes on along the minus strand of JAZDKJ010000012.1, from coordinate 102,882 downwards.
TGACTCTGCAGACAGATTCCGTATTGTGACCAGCGAGGAGTTTACTGCACGACCAAAGACATAACCATCAAAAGGAAGAACCTCGCACTTCCAAACGTCCCCAATAAAAGTGTTGGAGTTTGACAGCACCTGGCTGCTTGGAGCAAGGAACTGCTCAAAGGTTGAGCCTCGCTTGACAAACCATTTGTAGGTAAGGAGAACATTGTTGGCGTCAGCGTCTGAAACCTGGAAAGCAGTGCAGTTAAGGTTAGAATTGTCAGTATAGTTGGCAGGGCTTGCACTGATATTGACTATTGCAATCGTGGGAAGGTGATTTACAGAAAAGTTCAGTTTTGTGGAACCACCAGGATAATTGTTGGAGCAGTTTCCAAAATTGTCACAAACCTTCACCCAGTAATTTTCTTCAGTATCAGCCTGGCGAGCGGTGTAAGTCAACAGAAGCGGATTTTGCGAAGTGAGGGAAGTACTATTGAAAGTGAAATCAAGGCAACCATTATCCATTATCTGCGAGGAGTTGCAGACAAAAGCCCTAACCTGGCTCGGCAATCCGGACCAACCAACACGGAAACTGACCTTTGAGCCGACATTAGTTGGAGAGGTTTTGTTGGAATCATCTGTAACACTCGTTATGTACAATCTAGACTCAGAGTAGCTCACATTTGAGATAAGAACAGGGCTGGAGTTGCGGGTATAGCCAGGGGCAAAGCCATCACCTGGAATAACCTCGCATTTCCAAAGGTCCCCTACTAGGGTGTTACCGTTAGACAATATCCTGTTGCTCGGAATGTCATAAAGCGTGTAGCCAGAACCGCGTGACAGATACCACCTGTATGAAAGAGCTACAGTGTTTCCGTCAGGGTCATATTGGCCGTAAGCAGTGCAGTTGAGGTTTGCACTATCTGTGTAGTTGACCCTTGATGAACTTATGTTAACATTGGCAACAGAACTAAGGTGATTGACGTAGAAAATGCCTGACCTCTCAACAGAGCAGCCATTCTTCTGGTCGCAGACCTTTAAGACAAAGGTGTTGTTAGAGGGATCAGAATCCTTAGCCTGATAACTGCAGCTCAGGACATGATTTGAAGACAAGGAAGTATTGCAGTACTGAACATTAGAACAACCATAGGCAGAAGAGGCATGGTAATTCAGCTTGATATCTGGGTTGTAAAAGACAATTCCCTGCGATGTTGTTACCTTGTACTCGCCGACAGTGTTGTTGGATGCATGCACGTAAACAGAGTCATTCATGAAATCAGAATCGCTGTCACAGACAGCATCATCATTTGAGTCAATACAGAACTTGAAGGCAAGATGCTTTCCCGCAAGTGGCTGGGCATTGTACTGAGGAACAAAGTAATTGTAAACACCAAGGGTAAAGGGATCGTTGTGGTCTTCTGCAATAAGGACAGAGGTTTGATTTACTTCTGTGTCTCCCACAGCGGCAACCTCATATACATAAATATCATAAAGGAACTGGGTGGAGAGCCTTCGCTCAGAGCTTTGGGTTACGATAGTCTTCCTGTAATCATTCAATGAAATAGTGCGGCTGTTGTCACGATCCCAATAGATATCATCTACTGCTGTAAAGTTGTTTGTGCTATCCCTGTCATGATACCTGTAACCGATGGCAGAAAGGTTAATCAAGACAGAGCCGTCAGTTGGGGTTGTACCAGAGATTATAGTGTCGAGATTTGCGTTAAAAACAAGCCTCTGAGCTCCGGTCCTGTTTTCCCGGATCAGTGGCTCACCATAATCATAAGTGCCTGAGCCGTCAGAATCATAGAAAGCCTCTAAGGTGAAATTCCTCAATATGGTACTAATAAACTTGTCTCCCTGCTGCACCAAGGTGTCCGGGGCATAAGTCCACTCATTATTCTGCACATACTTGAAAGGCTTCACAGCAATGGTCTGAACATATTGGCCGGTCTGGTTTGTGTAAAACCAGACATACTTTGGAGAATTTGCATTGGTGTCACCAAAGCTGATAGATGTGTTGGCACCGCTGAACTGGGATTCAGAGCCTGAGCGCGCATCACACACCAGCAGACGCGCAGTATCTGCCGGGTCTTCGTAATCAACCCAGGAAACATTAAACACCACGTTTTGTCCCACAGCAATTGGCTTTGTGCTGTTAGAGTTCACAGAATAGGCAATGATTTGAGGCAATGCATTGTCAACGATATTGACAACAGAAGAGTTAGAGTAACCGGCAGCATAATCAGCATCATGCAGCCAGCTAAGGTCAAGGTCTTTGACCAGAACAGCACACTTCACCAAGTCATCCTTGTCAAAGAAACCTGACAAGGTCTTGGATATCTGGTTCTGCACCTCAACAAACTGGTTTAATCCTTCGTTGTTGATATACCACTTGAACCTAACTGCAGAGAGATCCTCGGAGTCCCCGTCAACATCATTAAATGTGTAATTGCAGGAGAGAACTGAAGATCCATTCGGGCTTTGAGGAACAATACGCACATTGGTGGCATAAGGCGCAGTGTTGTTCACCAGAACATAAGACTTTGAAATCCTCATCGAGGCACTGCTTTCCTTACCGTCTGAGGCAACCATTGTACACACTACCTTATCGGCCTTAGTGATATGCGTATGGTTGAGCAAGGCCCTGCATTCTGTAGTGGCGTTAGCGTGTTTCACACCGTACTGATCTGTACTGTTCCTGCCGAAATAAATGCAATCAGCATTGCCAGTCACATTATGAGTGTAGCCTCCTGGCGGAAAGGCCATTATATCAAAGCGATAGGTCATGGACAAGGACTCGTTATCAGTATCATATGCCAGAGCCAAACACTCCACATCTGTAGATGCGGTAAGGACTGAAGGAGTGATGTTGACACTTTTCATCTTTGGCTGGGCGTTTGGAATTGCTGACACAGCCGAGGTTGTCTTACCGCAATTGCCCAAAGAGTCACACGCCCAGACATGGTAATAATATCTAGTCAAATCATTTACTGCACTATCCTGATAAGAGGAAACACCGTGAGAAACATTCACGATGTTTGCGAAGCCGCTTGCAGGCAGGGTTGAGCGCATGATCCAATACCTGTTGACCTCGTTATCGTTTGTCGAGACAACCCATGAGACCATGACCACACCGCCCTGATCACCGAGAACATCAGAGGCCTGAAGGTTTGTTACTGCGGCAGGAGCAACTGTATCAACAACATGAATCCTACCAGAAAGGTCAGACCTGGAATCAGCATCTGTGACATTCAGGGTGCAGTTACCGACAGCATTACCTGTAAGCGTAATATAGGAGGCGGTCACGCCTGAAGGAATCGAGCAATAGGCAGAGCCATTATGGATATGCCAACTGTATGGGGCCGCACCGTTGGTCGCGTTAAAGATTTGGGATGAACCCATTTCAAGGTTGCCGCTGGGCAAGGCACTATCAGGAACAATGGTTAGCGCACCACTGTATGCAACAGTTACAGTCGAGGAGCTTGCAATATCACTTGCGAGACCATGGGCATCTTTTGAAGTGAAATTGCAGTAAATCTGGTTGCCAGCATGTGTTGAGGTATGCGACAAAGTGGCAGTACAGGTGCCGCTGTTACAGCTGATTGAGCACGCGGGGCAAGGGCCGGTGCAACCATTCCAAGAACATACATTGGTGAGGGTGTCAGAATCAGAGTCAGAGACAGTAGCGGTGCATGTAATATCATTAGTTGTAAGTGGTGAAGCAGGAAGAATTGAGTTTATTGAAAAGACAGGTTTGTGATTAACCTGGAATGAACCTGTACCGGTGGTGCAAGATGTTTGAGAGCCTGTTGTGTTTACGAGGAAAAAGTACCAAGTGGTAGAGGCAGAGGCATCTGATTGAAGAGCCTGATATTGCAAGGAGCGCGGCGACGCTGCAAGTGTCTCGTTCCAGGCATAGCAGTATTGGCTTGAGCAAATGCCTGGACCGCAGCCAGCACAGCCAGGATTCCTGCAGATGTAAACTCTCTGCGATGCATCACCATTTGAGCCAGTCCAGCCAATATTGAAAGTGAGATTACCGCTGACGTTAACCAAAGTAGGGGCAACATTACCGTTGGGGCTTGTGGCAATTGCATAAACAATAAAGAGAGAGCAGAGCAACGTGAGCAGGGCGAGCACAGCTTTAAGATTGAAGCTCATATGACGTCGAGATTGCCCTCCTTGGTTTTCTTGTATTTCTGGACTGCTTTCTGGATATTCTTCTTGTCAAGCTTTATCTTGTCAGCCTTTTCCTCTAATTCTTTGAGCAGATCCTTGTGGTCTTCCAGAGTTGGAGTGTCAACCTTCTTGAAGAACAAACCCTCTTGATCAATCGAATATACCCAGAAACCAGTGCCTTCGGTGATCTTCAGTTCAGAGCGGATATCCTTAGGAATAACTATTTGTCCTCTCTTATCACACTGCAACAGCTTGGGATACTTCTTCATATTTTCTGATTTACTGAATATTTGTTTGTTTTCTGTATTTTTTTTCTATTTAATTGATGTTATTTCTGTTTTTTCTATTTTAGTTCTTATTATTTTATTTATCGTCTGTTTATTGTATTTATTATCTTATTTGTTGCTATTAGTTCGGATATTCAGAATAAGCTTTTGGGATGCGGGTATATAAATTTTTCTGTAAAAATGGGTTTGTACAGAATCAGCAAATCATCCAGTAATCTTTTTTAGAATCAAATCAAAAGAAGGCTTCAAACCAAGCTTTTGGAAAAAAGTAACAAGGTTCAAGACATCACGCTTGAGAAATTCGATTGCTCTGGGGTTCTTCAGTGGAGTGCATGTTGAAAAATCGATAAGGACAGGATGATCATTCCAGTTCAGGATGTTGAAGGAAGACAGATCAGAATGAACAAAGCCTGCCTTGTAGAGATTCCTGACAAACACGACAACTTCTGAAAGGAACTTGGCAGGGTCCTTAGGCGATTTGTCCTTAAGCATTGGAGCAACAACAGAGTCTCCAATAAATTCCATAACAAGAATATTGTATTTTAACGCAAGGGGAGTAGGCACGCGAACAGAGGAGTCACGCGCAATAAGGAGATTTCTGTACTCACGCTGAGCCCAGGAAAAGACAATCTGCCTACGGTTACGCTTTATGGAAAGATAACGAGGATCATACTTCAGATAATCATACATCCTGTTAAAGTCGCTTGTCTCAAGCCTGTAGATCTTTAAGATCAGCTTCTGGTTGTAAGGAGAGAGCGCAGCAAAAACATTGGATTCCTTGCCGACAGAGACTGGACCAAGCAAACCCTTGATATGGTCTTCAGAAATCAGCTTCATTATGTTCCTATTTGTAAATTCATCAAAAACACCGTGCAAAGTCTTAAACTTCTCCCTAGCAGTCTTCATGGTTCCTGACTAGGAAGGCTCACTTAAAAAGGTTTTGCAGGGAACTGAACAGGTATTATTGTCCCTAAACAATGATTAAAAAAGGCTTTTGAAAAGATAGATTTAAATAATCTCATACTAGCTTATAATCTAGGGTGAATTTATCCAAATAAGGCTTATTTTTGCCTGATACAGTTAAATTGGGCTTAAATCAGCCATATTTTGCATAATCGCTGCCCGGCACGAGAGTACCCAACGGAGCTAACGACAAATCCGAAAAAACCTTCGCTACGTTTTTTTGGGCTCAGGAACACTCTTGAGCGAGTCAAGCAATGAGCTTGGGGGTTAGTGTTTCGGGCAACAAATTAATGTTTACGGTTGAAAAAAACCAAAATAAGGACAGATAGGGCAGTTTCATGATTCATTTGATCATCACCAACCATATTAACTGTTGGATGGGAATTGTTCTATTGTAAGTGCTATCACTCAAGGCACTGTCCTCAAGCACAAGGAGGGGATTTGAAATGGGTAAGATAAGCCCAGTGTCATCAAAATATATAGTTCATGCAACAATAGAAATAGACGGTGTGGTAGACAGGCCTGATGTCATAGGCGCAATATTCGGACAGACAGAAGGACTTCTTGGAGCAGACCTTGAATTAAGAGAGCTCCAGAGAAGTGGACGAATTGGAAGAATTGAAGTAAATGTTGACATAAGGTCAGGAAAAACAAACGGAAAGATAATAATTCCTTCTTCACTTGACAAGGCAGAAACATCAATTGTCGGTGCAGCGCTCGAGATAATCCAAAGAATAGGGCCATGCAACGCAAAGATCAAGGTAGAAGACATCGAGGATGTAAGGGTGTCCAAAAGGGCATTCGTCATAGAGAGAGCAAAAGAGCTTCTCAAAAAAATGATGGAGAATGTTATGCCTGACAGCCAGGAATTGGCTGATGAAGTTGCATATTCTGTAAGGGTAATGGAAATCCAAGAATATGGAAGAGACAGGCTACCGGCAGGACCAGCAATAGACGAATCAGACGAAATTATAGTGGTTGAAGGAAGGGCAGATGTGCTCAACCTTCTCAAGCACGGAATCAAGAACGCAATAGCATTAAACGGAACCTCGGTACCTGAGACAATCATTGAACTTTCCAAGAAAAAGGTAATAACAGCATTTGTTGACGGTGATCGAGGCGGAAACCTGATAATAAAGGAGCTCACAAGCGTGGCAGACATAGACTATGTCACAAAAGCGCCAGACGGAAAAGAAGTGGAAGAAATAACAAAGAAAGAGATACACAAAGCTCTAAGAGGAAGAGTGAGTGCAGAGCAGGCAAAGCTTGAAATAGGCGGGCCAAGAGATCAGGGCCCAAGAGAGCAGCAGGGAGCCCAACCACAAAGAGAACAACCAAGAGAATACGACGACCGCAGACCAAGGCCACCGATGCAGCAGAGACCACAGTTTGTCCCAAGAAGATCAACCCAGGCAAACCCTGAAGAGAAAAAGAAGTTCAAGGAAATGCTAGATGACCTTGTGGGAACAAGAGGAGCCTATGTACTTGACAACAAGCTAAGCATACTTGGCAAGGTGCCACTAACAGAGCTTGTAAGCACACTCAAAAGCCTAAACTCTGGAGTGTATGCTATAGTCTTTGACGGCGTAATAGAAAGAGAACTTGTGTCGATAGCTGACAAGAACAACATATCATTCATTGTAGCAATGGATACAAAGGTGAAGCAACAAGAGACGCGGATAGGGATACTGACCGCAAACGACTTCTAATTTTTTTTAATATTTTTTTATTGAAGCTTTTGACCAAAGCGTGCTAATATAGTCTTGCAAGGCTGCAGACTGCCTTTGGGACAACAAGGCTTGCTTGATTTGGGCAGAGGCCTCAGCAAGTGTAGCGATGCGTCTTGTGGTTACTTTCACGACATGATAGCCAAATTGCGTCTGAACGACAAAAAGATCACCAACCTTTGCATTGAAGACAGGGTCAGCAAACTCTGGAACCATCTGGGTTCTCACGAAAAAACCCAGGTCACCGCCATTTTGTGCAGAATAGGTGTCAAGTGAATAAGTCTTGGCAAGGAGGGCAAAATCTGCACCGTTCTTTATCTGGTCAAGCAGGGAATTAGCCAGGGCGCTAGAGTTGACAAGAATATGGCTTGCCTGGGCCTGGTCAAAGAGCTGCTTGTTGTTGGAATAGAATGTGGAAATCTCATCTTCAGACAATTGGATATTGTTATAGACAGTGCGGTTAAGCAAGATGTTAACCTGCAGCTGCTTCCTATACTCCTCGACCATGTCATTCAAGGTGAGATTCTGCATATCAAGCTGGGCTTGCAGCTGTTCACGGGTCATCTTATTCTGCAAGAGCAAGGTATCAATCACTTTATAGACCTCTTTATCATCAACAACAATGTTTTGTGCCTTTGCCTGTTGTAGCAAGAGGTTGCGGGCAATAGTCTGATTCAGGAGGTCCTGCTTTGTCATAGTCTGCTGATATTGAGCAGGAAGCCTATCGTAAAGGTCATCAATCTCTTTTGCATAGACCTTGTCGCCATTAACAGTGGCAAGAACACTACTATCTGAAACACGAGGGATATATTTTATCGCCAAGAAGAGAATAAGTGCAATAACAAGAACAGAGACGCCAATAACCAATGGGCTAAGTTTTTTTTGCTTGTGAGTATGATAAACTACTCTTTTATGCTGCTGTTTTTTCATTTAAATATCACCCCACCAAGCATCAAAAGTGATTGTTATTTAAATGTTTTGGAACAAGGGAAAAATATAAATAGTAACCTAGAGCAGGCAGGATTGTGGTATATGACATAATAGTCGGAAGGGATGAGGCGGACAGAAAGAAGCTTGGCACAGAAGGAACAATACTTCTAGGAAAACACTATGTAACAATGGGGCAGACAACATCATTATCAAACCCGATATATCTTGATGTAGTAAAGTCGCATGTGATATTCGTATGCGGCAAACGAGGGGGCGGAAAGTCGTACAGCATGGGGATTGTGGCAGAGGGAATAGCAATGCTACCACAAGAGATAAAGAAAAACCTGAGCATCATAATCCTGGACACCATGGGCATATATTGGACAATGAAGTATGCCAACGCAAAGGATGAATCATTGCTAAGGGAGTGGGACCTTAAAGCAGAGGGAATAGATGTGCAAATTTACACTCCAACAAAATACCACCTGCAGTTCAAGGAAAAAGATATACCAACAGATTTCCCTTTCTCGATAAAGCCAAGCGAGCTGGACCCTGAAGATTGGTTCATGACATTTGATGTAACTGCGAACGAACCAATCGGAATATTGATAGAAAGGATTATACTGGAAATGAAGGAGACAAGGGGAGACTTCTCGATAAAAGAGATCATCGATGAAATAAAGGGAGATATGAGGGCTGACAAGGCGACACGCGACGCAGCAGAAAACAGGTTCTGGTCAGCACAGGAATGGGGAATATTCTCAGAGAAGGGAACACCACTTGAAGAGCTGATAAAGGGAGGGCAGATAGTAGTCCTTGACCTGAGCTGCTATGCAACAATGGCCAGGGGCTGGCAGATAAAGGCCTTGGCTATTGGCCTAGTGGCAAAAAAACTGTTCAACCAGAGGATGACAGCGAGAAGAACAGAAGAGTTCAACGAGATACACCACCAGATGCACTATTTTGGAGATGAGGCAAGAGAAGAAAAAAAAAGGGAGCCCTTGGTGTGGCTGGTGGTTGACGAGGCGCACGAATTCCTGCCGAAAGATGGAAAAACAGCAGCAACTGACGCACTGGTAACAATTCTTAGGGAAGGAAGACAGCCTGGAATATCACTAATACTGGCGTCACAACAACCTGGAAAGATACATACGGACGTTATGACACAATCAGACGTGATAATGAGCCATAGAGTTACTGCAAAGATAGATACAGACGCATTAGGAATGCTAATGCAAAGCTATATGAGAGAAGGGCTTGACAAATTCTTGAACGAACTTCCAAGGGTGGCTGGAGCTGCGGTAATACTGGATGACTCCAACGAAAGGATCTATCCAATGAGAGTCAGACCCAGAATATCATGGCACGGAGGCGGAGCGCCAACAGCGTTCGAGAAAGCAAAAAAAACACTTGAATTCTGATGACCCATTTTAAAAACATAAAAAAAATTATTCTTTAAGCTCAGCAAGGGAATAACGCTTCCTGTCAAAGAACTCCTGCTGCTTGCCCTTGTTCCAATTCTCAACAATCTGCATGTAGCCTGTAATGCGAGACATATGCACAATTGGTTTACCTTTCATCTTAAGGGACTTTTCGAAACCAGACCTGCACGAATCAGAACAAACAACAACAGGCTGTTCACCTTCAGCAGGCTCTTTTCCTTCTAGGTTGACATTGCTAACAAGACCTTCTTTGGGTGCAAGGGGTTTAGCACAAACAGCACATTTCATCAGACAACCCCCTTCAAGGAGTAAGTCCTCCTGTCAAGGAACTCCTGTCTTTTGCCTTTGTTCCATGAAGAAACAGGGGTGTAATAACCAGTTACCCTGCTGTACACTGTAAGCTGGCTTTCACCATGATTGGGCAAAGCACTCATGAACTTTTCCTTACAGTCATCTGAACATACAAGAACACCAGTAGAGGAAATAATCCCCTCTTTTTTGTCTAACTCCTTGTTACAAACACAACATGTTTCTGTCATAGCTATCAACCTCTTTTTGCATCCACTCGAAGTGGAACTTTTCTCATCACTCATATTTATACTTTTTCACCGGCAGACATTTAGGCCGTCTTCCATGAAGTCGCGCTCAATTGCATCAACAGGGTCATCATGGCTAAGGTGACTTGTAACCCTATTGAAATCTTGCCTGCTTATCTGGCAATGTCTTTCTGTTTCTACCATTTTCATCACCTCACTATAGGTCATAATAATCAGGCTTTTATATAAGAGTATTTACTATAATTCATAAATATTCATTGCTTAAAGTCTCTTTAATATAAGAAAAGTTTTTATACTTAACCCTAAATCTTATAATTAATATGCTAAACGAGAAACTTGGAATAGACGACAAAGACCAAAAGATCATTTCGATGCTTGAGGCTGACTCAAACAGCTCGCAGAGCGAGATAGCAGAGACGGTAGGATTGTCACAACCATCAGTGGGAATGAGGATACACAAACTCAAACAGAAGGGAATAATATCAACGATAATAGGAATGAACTTCAGGAAAGTAAACCTGTTCCTTGCGAAGGTTGATGTCACAACAACTGATACAGAAAAGGTGATAAAAAGCTTTGACAAGTGCGCGTTCTTCCTTAATGGGTTAATCGTGAGCGGTACAGAGAATCTTTGCTTGTTCTTCATGAGCCCTGACTTGGTAACGCTCGAGGGAGTGATAAATTATCACCTAAGGGCGCATCCGAATGTGACTGGAGTTAAGATGGAAATAGTGATAAACCCAGTAAAGGACTTTGTATTTCCTGTAAACCTGTGCGAGCAGAGCATCAGGGACAAGAAAGAGTTCAAGGAGAAATGCCACAATTGTCCGTACAGGACAACACTATATTCTGAATCGCAAGCAGAAAAAAGATAAGATTTAAATATTAATTAACAATCGTTAATTCTAATGAAAGAACAGATGCCGCAGGAGATAGAGGTCTGGGACATACTTCCAGCCATAAGAAGGGAGTTTGCAAAGATAATGCTAAAGGATTACAAGCTCAGCCAGAAGAAGATAGCTACATTGCTCCATATAACAGAGCCGGCAGTGTCACAATACCTAAAGTCCAAGAGGGCAAAACAACTTGTATTCAGCAGAAAAGTGCTAAAAGAAGTGGAAAAATCTGCAGGCAACATCATAGAAGAGAAAAAAGGGGTGCTTGAGGAGACACAGAGGATATGCAAGCTAACTGAAGTGAAAATGATGGTCTGCGGGATACACATGAAAAGCGGGCAGGTACCAAAGGACTGCTGCATTTGCCTAAAATGAGAGTATATCTTGACAACGGAGCAACAACAAAGACAGACCATGAAGTGGTCAAGGCAATGATGCCATACTTCACAGAGGTATATGGCAATGCGTCATCACTGCATTCAATAGGAGAAGAGGCAAGCAAGGCACTCCAGAATGTAAGAAAAACAATAGCACAGAAAATAAACGCAATGCCTGAGGAGATAATATTCACAAGCGGTGGAACAGAATCAGACAACCTGGCAATAAAGGGTGTAGCGTACGCAAACAAGGAAAAGGGAAGGCACATAATCACAACAAAAATAGAGCACCATGCGGTTTTGTACACATGCAAGCAACTAGAAAGGGAAGGATTTGAGGTAACATACCTAAATGTGGATGCTGAGGGTTTTGTTGACCTGAAGGAGCTCGAGAAGAACATTAAGGAAGGGACAATCTTAGTAAGTATAATGTACGCGAACAACGAGATCGGGACAATAGAACCAATAGAGGAAATAGGAAAGATATGCAAAAAGCACAAGATAATATTTCATACAGACGCTGTACAATCATTCTGCAAGGTACCAATAGACGTAAAGAAAATGAACATTGACCTTTTGTCAGCAAGCAGCCACAAAATACATGGCCCAAAGGGAATAGGAATGCTGTATGTACGAAAAGGAACACAAATACAGAGAATGGCTGATGGCGGAGAGCAGGAATTCAGGCTAAGGGCAGGGACTGAAAACATTGCGGGTGCGGTAGGGTTCGCAAAGGCTGTAGAACTTGCAAACGAAGCAGACTGCCAAAGGATGGCAAAATTAAGGGACAAGCTAATCAACGGATTATTGGCAATAGAAAACACAAAACTTAACGGGCCGAGAGAGAGGTTGTGCAACAATGCAAACATATCATTCAATTTCATAGAAGGAGAAGGATTACTTTACATGCTAAATGACATGGGAATAGAGGTCTCAACAGGCTCTGCGTGCTCATCAAAATCATTGGCACCAAGCCATGTGCTCTTGGCAATAGGGCTAAGGCATGAGGTGGCGCACGGTTCCATAAGATTCACACTTAGCAAATACACAACAGAACAAGAAATCGATTACACAATAGAGAAAGTCAAAGAGGCTGTAACAAAATTAAGGCGGATAAGCCCGCTGCAGGTGAGCTAATGTACTCTGAGAAAGTGCTTGAACACTTCAGGAACCCAAGGCATATGGGAGAGATAGAGAAGCCTGATGGCCGAGGGAGAGTGGGCAACCCTCGCTGCGGAGATATAATGGAAATAACAATAAAGATAGGGGAGAGAAAAGGGGAAAAGATAATAGAGGACATAAAGGTCAAGACTTTTGGCTGCGTTGCGGCAATAAGCTCATCAGATGTATTATGTGACATAGTAAAGGGAATGAGATTAGAAGACGCTAAAAAGATAACAAACAAGGATGTTCTTGAAAGGCTTGGAGAGGTTCCTGTACAGAAGAAACACTGCTCGGTATTAGCTGCAACTGCCCTACAGAACGCAATAAAAGAATACGAGAGTAAGTAGACTACTTATCAGGAACCGGCGCATAAGTCATTGAAATAAGAGATGCGACAAACATTAGGGTGAAAACCAGAGAGAAGGCAAAGCCAAACTTAGGATTAATCTCATAAACCCAAATAGCTGAAATGAAAAAGCCAAGCATGCTGGCAATCATAAAAGAGCCTTTGAGCGGAGCTATCGGTATCATGGATTATCCAAAGAATTGACACTTTATATATTTTTCTAATCCTTAAGAATAAACTTGTCAAGAACCTTCCTTGCTGACTCGCGCTTCCTTTGGTGCTCTTTTAAGAAGGAGTTAAGCGTGTCAACAAGAATCTGCTTTAATTCACCAGTCAAAAGCGCACCTGACTTGTAATCATTGTAAATTTTCTCAAGCTTCAAGTCATCTGGCTCGAAATGCCTAAGCCATTGATAGGAAACATCAACATCAGGATTTCCACCTTTTTCGCGGTGCTCCTTAATCGTTTCCCTGCCGCCAGAGAATGCATATTTCATCACCTTGGTCCTTACTACATCGGCAGTATCGGTTGTCAAAATAGTGCCTGAGGCCTCTGATGAGGACATCTTTCCCTCTGTGCCTGTAAGCGGTGGCAAGAACCTTGAATGGATGGCAGCAGGCTTGTAGTAACCAAGCTTTGGCATGATGTCACGACAGATCCTGAAATGGGGATCCTGATCAATAGCATAAGGGATAAGGCAGGGAATATTTTTTCCTGCGAGCACACTGGGCAAGAAGGCTGGCACGCTCTGAACAGAAGTGAAAAAGATCTGCCCAACATTGCTGTCATTGTCAAAGCCGAAGACAGCCTTTACAGTGGAGAAGGTAAGCTTTTTTGCAACCTTTAGAGACTGCTTGTAAAGGGTCTTGGCATAATCTATGTCAGAAAAGATATGGGTCTTTTTCTGGTCAAACCCAAGGGCAATGATATCGAGGGCATTATCGTAGGTTAGGCGGTTAGCCTCATCAAGGTCAAGGTCCTTCTTGAAAAGGTATTTTTCGTCATCAGTCATCTGGAACCATAGCTCAACATCAAACTTGTCCTGGAGCCATTTTGTAAATATCCAGGGGACAAGATGACCCATATGCGTTGTTCCAGAGGGGCCCCTTCCTGTGTAAAGAAAGAACTTGTTGCCCTTCTCATACTCGTCAAGAATCCAATTCATATCGCGATGGGAAAAAAAGATATTGCGCCGAAGCATGTAATGAAGCTCGCCAGTATGCTTCTTGATCCTTTCAAGGAGATGGGGAGTAATCTTCTCAGTGCCAAACTCCTTTATGAGCTTCTCATAGTCAATCTCTCCCTTGACTTCCCACGGTGTGACAATATATTTTTTTGCCAGAATCAATCACCTTCTCCAGTGCAAGAGGGAATGATTATTTAAATGTTTAGGGCAGAATAAAAACAACATTTTTAAACAGGAAGGGCTCAGCTGTGAAGCAATGAAACACACACTGAAAATAACATTGCTTTTAGTCGGAATATTCATGGCTGCGCAGATAGTGGGGCTACTTGTCACAAACCAGTATATAGACCACCAGACAAGCATTGCAACAGGAAACATAACATTCACCCAGCTGCCTTACAACATAGAAAGACCTCCGGTGGAGCAAAGCAGCTCATTTGTATACATAATCATCGCAGTGCTCCTGGCAACAATAATTATGTTTTTGCTCATAAAATTCAGAACGCCATGGCTTTGGAAGGTGTGGTTCTTTCTTGCAGTCATACTGTGCCTGACAATATCCATTGGCGCATTCGTCAACAAATATGTTGCGTTGGCAATAGCGGTAATACTTGCAGTGTTCAAGATTTTTAGGCCGAATATATACATACACAACTTATCAGAAGTGCTCATATACGGTGGTTTGGCTGCAATATTTGTGCCAATAATGAATGTGTTTGCCTCAGTAATGCTGCTTATCCTAATATCAATTTACGACGTTATCGCAGTATGGAAATCAGGGCATATGATAAAACTAGCAAAATTCCAGACAGAGTCAAAGGTTTTTGCAGGTCTACTCATCAGATACAAGGCAGAAAAAACAGGAATGCCCAAGATAGGGAAAAAAATAGAACAAAAACAAGCAGCAGAAGAGCCAAGAAACGCTGTGCTAGGAGGAGGAGACATAGGGTTCCCGTTGCTCTTTGCAGGGGTTGTAATGAAAGGATTCATGCTGCAGAACGGATTTGGAATAGCATTCCTTAAGGCGCTAATAATACCTTTATTTGCAGCAATAGCTTTGTTGCTCTTGTTATTAAAAGCAAAGAAAGACAGGTTCTATCCTGCGATGCCATTCATAAGCGCTGGATGCTTTGTGGGATATGCAATAGTGATGCTAATATGAATTGAGAGTCCTTTGCCTGGTGGCATAAGATAGGGGATTAATGCTCAGGCCATCCTTTGCAGCAACAACCTGGCAACCAGACTTCTTCTGGAGTTCTCGCGCTTCGTATAGAGGATCTGCCTGTAGCATCTTACTGCCAAAATGAGTAATTACCGCAAGCTTTGGCTTGACCTTGCTAATTATTGAGAGCACATCATCACAACTTAGATTGTCCTTTGAGCTTTGGCCAGAGGGATAGACAGAATTCAAGATTAGGATGTCAAACTTTTCGTATTGCTCTATGACCTCAGGAGAAGGACCTGTATCAGAGCTGTAGCACATAGAGAAATTAGGGGTTAGAAAGCAAAAACCCAAGGAGTTTGGGTCAGTGTGGCGTGCCTTCAAGGCATGAATCTCAATGTCCTCAATGCCAATCTTCTGTCCGTGCTTAATGTTAATAATCCTCTCCACCATTTCCCTGTGAAATTTTGTGAGGAATGGAGGCTCGTTCTCTAGGCCATTAACAAGAGTGTCGTTTGCAACAAGAACACCCTTGATATCAAGGCCGTTATAAGTCATTGCTGAAAGGACTGCATTAACGTCATTGCAATGATTTGTATGGGCATGAGAGACAAGGACTGCAGTGTTTTCCCGGACATTAACACCAAACTGCAAGGCCCTAACAAGAGCTCCAGGGCCAGGATCAATGTGAAATTGATAATCATTAACGTGCAGGATAATGCCGCCAGAGCCCCTTAACTGCTTACCAACTACAACAGAATCCCCACCTGTACCGAGAAAGATGATTGCCGGCTCAGCCACAATGGACCAATAGACTACTGATTTAATAAAGGTTTCGATGCGATTAACAGAAAACCTATTAAATGCCAAGCAAGCCACAAATGCTTCATGAAACTTGTTTTAGCATCAAAATCACCGAGAAGGAAAGAGATACTTGAGAGACTTGGATACGAGTTCATTGTTGATGCAAGCAATTTTGAGGAGAGCGAGATTAGAGAGCACGATGTCAAGAGGCTTGTGATGCAAATAGCTAGGGGAAAGGCAGAGAAAGCAGCGGCAAAGCATAAAGACAGTGTAATAATCGCTGCAGACACTGCAGTATACTTCAAAGAAAAGATAATAGGGCAGCCAAAAGATGCAGAGGAAGCAGAAAAGATGATAAAAAGCCTGCTTGGAGAGGTGCATGAAGTGCACACAGGACTATACCTTATCAACACAAAGTCTGGCAAGACAGCAAAGTCTTATGAAGTCTCCAGAGTCAAACTTAACAGGGTAAGCAAAGAAATATTAACGGAATATATCAGTGCAGGAAGTTACGAAGGAAAGGCTGGAGCGTACAATATCTCTGACCCAAACTTTTCAAGCTTTGTTGAGTCAGTAGAAGGCTCTTACACAAATATCATGGGGCTGCCACTAGAACAGATAAACTCACTTCTAAAGCAGGTTGAATAGTAACTTTTAAAAGCAAAAGTAGCATCTTTTGCCATGGGTAGGCTAGGCTGGGAAGTTAGCCCTTTCCTGTCACCGCACACGGGCTTCATGGCGGGGCCGAAGCCTTGGAAGCGATAGCTGTCATATGCAGGAGTCTTGGCGCGGACAGTGATGTTCTGTCCTGCAGGGCTGGTGATCTAGGGAACTAGGTCAGGATGGGAACATAGCAGCCTTAACCTTTAACACTGGTGCTTGAAGGGTAGCGGAACAGAGGAGGCATCAAGGAAACTTTTGCATAAGGCAACTAACCACTCTTGGGCATGCCTACCCACTTATTAATTCCTGGAGGACTTTATAGGCGCGGGTAAGATTTCTCTCATGAATTATTACGCTTAGCTCAGTCATCGTAGAGACAATCTCAACAATATTCACATTGTTCCAACTAAGTTTTCTTGTGATGTTGGCAATAACACCAGGGGTTGTAACAAACTTTTCGTTGAAACGCAAGGCAATGGAAACAAGGTCATGCTCTATACTTATAACCTTGACATCACGCAACAAAGAAGTCAGGCTGGCCAGAATACGCTCGCTCACAACAAGGGAGACCTCATAATTGCCAAGGACAATGTTCAGGGTATCACCCTTGTTATAGTCAACAAGGTCATAAGCCTTTTTCAGGCGCTCAAAAAGCTCAGGGCTCTTCACAAGGATTAGGTCGCATATTCCGGTCTTGATGATAATCTCGGAGCGATAGTCAAACTTTTTGGGAAAGGGCTTTTTCAATGTTTCAGAATACCTGTGCAGGGCCATTACAACAGCAGAATGCTTAACCTTCCTGGAAAGTTCCTTCTCAATCCTGGGCTTGAGCTGGTCTGCAAGAGCACCAAAATTGACTATGCCCTCAATAATTGCCTCCTGCAGGAGGGGCTGGCGGTCAACAAATTCCCGGACAAGATGACTGATGTTAACCATGGTAACAGATTCAATAACAGTTTGTTATTTTTATAACAATAGGTATTAATATCAACTATATAATATTTTTGTAAAAACCGGAGGGACATGAAATGCTTGAACCAGAAGTCGAAAATGCTTTTATACAAAAGGTTGGAAGTAAGCCATCTTCAATATGCTGGCTAGTAACTGATTTACCGAAGGATGCGCTGAAGTGCGTTATTGCTGAGATAACTGGTAATTTCAAGAAAAGGGATTATGAGTATGTAGGTCCATGGTTTCTCGCCCATGTCCACGACGAAGAGCTTTCAACCAGAATGATGTTTGCAGTCGATGGCAGGAGTGAAATTTATGTGGCAGCCAAAGGAGAACACGCTAATAAGGCAACAAGGGCAATCATGTATGACATCAAAGAAATAATTAAGAAACAGATTTCCTGCATGGACAACAGTCCAAAGTCCTTCATACCATTCCAACCGGGAAGCGATGTGTACAGGCCTGAAAGGTATGATTAATCATCTGGTCGCAATTTCTGGAGCATAACAGATTCCATGTAGAAACCTTTTTATACAGACCAGAAAAGGCAAAAGGCATGGCATCAGCATCAGACCTTGATAGGGGAAGCACATTCGAGTACAAGGGAGAGACACTCAAAGTGGTAAGAAAAGAATTAGTTGCTGTAGGCACGCACTCGCACACAAAAATGAAATTCTTTGTGAAACCTCTCTTTGGCGGAGGAGAAAAAATCATAACGTTAGCTCATAACGACAAGGTAGAGATAGTCGAGGCAAGAAAAAAAGTTGCATCAGTGATAGCAAAATTGCAGGACAGAGTGCAGATAATGGACTCACATACGTATGAGATGCTGGATGCTGAGTGCGAACCAATGCTCTTGGAACAGATAACAGAAGGGGACAACATAATATTCGTGGACTACAAGGGAAAAGTGGTGGTAGTAGAAAAGAGCAACAAAGAACACTCAACTAATGAACAATAATTGCGGGCTTTCCAGGCAATGCCTGACGCGCCTTATTCTCTGTTGAGTTGTCTGCTGCAACAACCTGTACAGGAGCCTTAAACCTGGATTCTAATCCTGCGAGCGCATAAATCTCAGTTTTCTGATCAAGGACCAAGGCAGGCATCTTGCCCAAATCCTTGACAATGCGAGGAACAAGCTGACTTATCTCCTTGGAATGAGACTTGTCCATGACTGCCTTTATCAAGGCACTTACATCATGGGTCTTTTCCAGCTCGGACTTTAACCTCTTGAAAAAATCGAACTTCCACTTCTCTGCAACAAAAAGAGTGATGCTTTTCGGCTCAGAAATCTTTGCAAGCTCAAGAACAGCCAACACATCCTTGACAGTCTGCTCAACCATGGACTCTTGAGCCTCTAATTCAAGGTCAATCTTGGACTCATCATAGGAAGGCCACTTTTCGAGCGAGACAAAAGGCTTATTGCCCAAATGCTCCCAGAGCTCTTCGCAAATATGCGGCACAAATGGAGACAGCATTATGATAAGCTTTTCTAAGGCATTCTTACTTACCTTTTCTTGCGACGCAAGATAATTAGTCAATTGCATCAGTGCGATGAGAGCTTGGTTGTACCTGAAATTTTCGATACAATAAGTCACGTCCTTTATGGTCTTGTGAAGCGTGCTTTCCTGGTTTTTAAAAGCATCAGGCACGGAAGCTTTTTCTGCAACAAGGAAATAAAGCTTGTTCAAAAAGCGGAAGGAGCCTTCAACACCCTTGTCGTCCCACTCCATGTCCTTATCTGGCGAGGCAACAAACATCATGAAAAACCTTGCAGTATCGATGCCAAACCTCTTGGCAATCTCCTCCTGAGTCACAACATTGCCCTTACTCTTGCTCATGACAGAGCCTCCCTTATGGAGCATGCCCTGATTGAAAAGCCTCTTGGCAGGCTCGTCAAAGCTACACAAGCCTATATCACGCAAGAACTTTGTAACAAACCTAAAGTAGATTAGGTGCATAGTGGCATGCTCCCTACCGCCAATATAGGCATCAATAGGCATCCAGTAGGCAGACTTTTTTGGGTCAAATGGCAACTTATCACTATGAGGGTCACAAAAGCGAAGGAAATACCAGGAAGAGTCCATGAAAGTGTCCATGGTATCTGTTTCGCGCTGGGCAGGAGAACCGCACTTCGGGCATTTTGTGTGCACGAACTCCTCGCAGTGCTCAAGGGGATTTCCTTCACCAATGGTAAATTTGAAATCCTCAGGTAAAATCACAGGCAAGTCCTTTTCAGGCACAGGCACAACACCATGCTTGTCGCAATAAATGAGAGGTATAGGACAACCCCAGAACCGTTGCCTTGAAATGAGCCAGTCACGCAATTTATACTGGACAGTCTTTCTGCCATGACCAATCTTTTCCAGGAAAAGGGTAATTTCCCCGATCGCATCACGGTTATTCGTACCGTTGAAATCACCAGAATTGACCATTGTACCATCGCTAACATATGCACGAGACATCTTATCTACAGATAAATCAAAATCAGGAGGATTTATCACAACTTTTATTGGAATCTTGAACTTCTTGGCAAAATCAAAGTCGCGTTGGTCATGAGCGGGAACTGCGATAATCGCTCCAGTGCCATATTCATAAAGCACAAAGTTTGCAATGTATATGGGAATCTTATCATTTGTGACAGGATGGATTGCGTATCTTCCGATGAATAGTCCTTCCTTTTCCTTGTCCTCAGCAGTACGAGTAAATCTGTCTTCCTGAACAACCTTCTTGATGAATTTTTTGACAGGCTCTTCAAGCTTGGTTCCCTTGACAAGATCCAAAACATCAGGATGCTCTGGGGCATAGACAAGATAGGTGATACCAAATAGGGTATCTGGCCGGGTGGTAAAAACAGTGAGCACTTTGTCAGAACTTTCAATCTTGAAATCAATCAGAGTGCCCATGCTCTTTCCTATCCAGTTTCGCTGCATGATCTTGACATCCTCGGGCCATTCAGTAAGTTTGTCAATATCATTCAAGAGCTCCTCAGCATAATTGGTTATCTTGATGAACCACTGCTCAAGGTCCTTAAGCTCAACATCAGTATCAGTATGGCGCCAACACTTTCCAGAATGAACCTGCTCATTTGCCAAAACAGTCTTACACTTGGGGCACCAGTTCACAGCAGACTTTTTCTTGTAGACAAGACCTTTCTCAAACATCTTGAGAAAAATCCATTGGTCCCACTTATAATAATTAGGATCATGGGACATAAGCACCCTTGACCAATCATAGCTACAGCCGAGCTCGTGCTGCTGGCGAATATAATTCTTTATGGCAGTATCAGTGAAGACCTTTGGATGAGACCTCGCATTTATTGCAGCATTCTCTGCAGGGAGGCCAAAACTATCATAACCCATCGGATAAAGAACATTGAAACCATTCATCCGCTTAAAACGGGCAAAGACATCACCAATAACGTAGTTCCGTGAATGGCCTAGATGAAGGCCTGAAGCGCTCGGATAAGGATACATCTCCAAGACATAGTACTTTTTTTTCTTTGGATCCTCCTTTACCTGAAAGACCTTTGATTCTTCCCATTTCCTCTGCCACTTTGCGGCAATAGAGTTAAAGTCAGGCATAAGAGAGGATAATTGACAAGGATTTTTAAAAGTTGTCTTACAAAAGTATTTATAGAGAAGAAAGAGATGATCAGGAAACAACCTTGATCTCCTTGGTTGAGGATTCCTCATTCTTTAGGTTAACAAGTGTAAAATTCTTCAAGCCTTTTTGCTCTGCCCACTTATTTGCTGCATCCTCAGTCTTGAAAGTCTTTGGCCTGGATGCCCTTCCTCTTGGAGTGTGCTCGCTTCTTGAGCCACCCCTCTGAAAATCCCTGATAAAAACGTGATTGCTCATTTTCAAAACTTCTTGAACTGGGCTGCAGTATCAATCAAGTCAATCTGGCCAAGGAAGGTTGCCCTGCAGCAATAACGCTCAAGGCCAAGATCATCAAGAACCTTCTTTCTTTCCTCACCCTTTGCGACACGCTCCTTGTAGATCTCCCAAAGATGTGCTACAGGCTTACCGCAACTCCAGCATCTAATGGGTATAATCATTACAGAGCACAGGATTGGTGGCGGGTTTATAAAGGTTACGAGTCCACAACAAAACAACAGTAATTAAAGGAAAGAGATTTATATGATGCCGTTTCAGTTGCAATAATGCTTCGCAGAGAATGGGACAAGGTGGCTTCAAAATACCATGAAGAGATCATAAGCCCATTCCAGGAAGGGGTAAAGAACCCGATAAAGGGCATTCTTCTCAGCATACCTGAGACAAAAAACAAGGTGATAGCAGACCTTGGATGCGGGACAGGAGAACAACTGGGCTTTTTGTCAGAGAATTTCAAACAGGTGCACGCAATAGATTTCTCGAGCAAGATGCTTGAGATAGCAAGGAAAAACAACCAGCAGGAGAACATAGTGTTTGCAAGCAAGGATATGAAAAACCTGTCAGGGTGTGAGGAACAGTTTGATGTGGTTGTTGCAATCAACTCAATACTCGGGCCATCAGTGAGCGACGTAAGACAAATGCTTGCACAGGTGTACAACTCACTAAAAAAAGGAGGCTACCTTGTGGCAATATTCCCGTCAATGGAGTCACTCATATACCTGTCAATGCTCATAATGAACAGGGAACTAGGAAGCATGGGGGAGAAGGCTGCACGAAAAAAAACTGGAGAGATATTTGAGGAGCAAAAATATGACTTCATAAGAGGCATCTACGCTGAAGAGCCAAACCAAGAGCAAAAATACTTCTACAAGTTCGAATTGATTTATCTATTGAAAAAAGCAGGATTCTCGAAAATAAAATTTCGAAAGGTGCTTTACCCATGGGGACAGGAGATAAGCAGCCACGACGACTTTCCAGGAGAGAACAAGATGTGGGACTGGTTCCTCATAGCTTACAAGGCTAATGGTCAAAACCCTTCATCTTCTTCCTTAACCAAATAAGACCAACAATATTTGAGACAATACCTCCTATCACCATAGAGAAGGCTACGCTCAAGAACCCATAACCTAGCACAAAAACAAAAAAGTAGGAAACGGGCACAAAAACAAACAAGACCCGGGTCAAGGTTACAACCAAGCCTGCAAAACCGTCACCCATAGCCTGAATAATCCTAGCAACTGTGAAGCCAATGGCCATGAGTGGAAAGGTCAGGACGTCAATTCGCATGTAAGCAGTGGAGAGGGAGATAAGCACTGGATCAGAGGTAAAAATCCTGAAAAAGAAGCCAGATAAAAAAAAGAAGACAACACCTATCGCAGAAGAAAGAATCACTGAGATGCGAATCCCATACCACACAAAATTCTTGAGCTCCTTATGCTTCTTAGCACCAATAAACATTGCAACAAGTGTAAGCATGGAAAAACTGACACCAACAAATGGAAGAACAGCAAGACTCTCAAGCCTTGAGCCAAGACCAAAGGCTGCAACATAATCAGTGCCAAAATGCGACATGAACATGTTGATAATGACAACATAGACAGAAAGGATAAAGTTCATCAGCGTGGCGGGAAAGCCGACAATAAAAATACTTTTCAGAATTGATGGGGAGAAACTCCAGCTGGCAACGCGTAGCCTCACAAGATTCTTTTCCTTGCAGGACTTGCAGTAGGAAAAATAGATCCCAAGGCCCAGAGACACCAGGTAAGCTGCAGCTGTGGCAAGGGCTGCACCCCTGACACCAAGGTGAAGGCCAAAGATAAGAATTGGGTCAAGGATAATATTTACAACAAGGGAGGTGACCTGAATCTTCATGGAGGTCTTTGTATCACCGACAGCAGTGAAAAAAGATGTAATCGCGTAGGAAACAAACATCAGCGGGCTAAAAGCAAATATGATGCTCATAAAGGCAATACCTAGCTCGAGAACATTACCCTTTGCACCAAAAAACATGAACAACGGCCGCAAAAAAATAAGGCCTAAGAAAGCGAAAATGATGGAAGCTACAATAGAAATAAGCAATGCATGCAAAGCAGCATTCTGAGCGCTCTTGACTTTCTTTGAGCCTACAAAGCGAGAAATCAATGCATTGTAGCCAGCACCAAGACCTGAGGTAATGGCAACCATCAGTATGAAAAGAGGAAAGGCAAATGTCAAGGCAGCGATTGCATCAGAACCAAGGCGGCCAACAAAAGCAGTATCAACAATGTTGTACATAACCTGGATAAGCATACTGACAACAATTGGCCAGCTAAGAATCAACAGGGCCTTCCTAGGATTAGTTGTTAAATCGCTTACCTTCATCAGAGGCACAAGAGGCATCTGTGTTTTTATAGTTATTGATTAACGGTAAGACTTCTGGGTCTTTGCACGAGCCTTGCCATGACGATTAGGCTTGTGGGTCTCCTTTCTCCTGACATCAGCAACCAGAAGATGCCTGTCATATTTCGAGAACACATCCTCTAACTTCTTGTCATAAGCTGACAGTGCACGGGCAATGGCAAGGCGCGCTGCCTCAGCCTGACTTGTCATGCCTCCACCAAAGACAACAACATCAATATTGACCTTCTTTACAGTGTCGCCGGCAAGCAGCAAGGGCTCAAAGAGCTTCATCCTGCAGACTTCAGGCTCGAACACATCAACCATCAGGTGGTTGACCCTGACAGAGCCATTGCCTTCGTTCAATGTTGCGCGCGCGATTGCGCTCTTCCTTTTGCCTGAAACATGAATAGTCTTCATTTTCCACCCATGGCAGAGCATATCTGCCTGACAGACACAAACTTAGTGCTGTTAAGCTTAGCCACGTGGGCAGATTTAACAGCATGAAAATCTTCCTTCTTCATAGAGACTGGAACGCCTGAATAGCACATTATTCGCTTTAAGGCAAGCCTGCCTTTTTCCTGACGATGAGGTAGCATTCCCCTAATGGTCCTCTTGACAAACCGGTCAGGAGCTGTGAAGTAAAATGGGCCTTTCCTGTGAGTTCCCATCCTTTTTCTCCTCAAGTATTGCTGGAACACGTAAAGCCTGCGGCCGCTCACCACTGCCTTGTCGCAGTTAATTATCTGCACATCCTCTCCGAGCAAGGCAGACTTTGCAGCACGTGCGGCAAACCTTCCCAGCAAGAGATTTTCTGCGTCGATCTTCATCCTATAATCCTCACATTCTTGCCCTTGGGATTCTGCTTGATCAGTTCCTGGATAGACAAGGCAGAGCCCTTGCTAGACAATATGGACTCGCGGGCTGCGGCTGAAAAAGAAAAGGCTGCAACATGCACTTTGTGGCTTAAGCTGCCTGAAGAAAGCACCTTGCCAGGAACAATGACAGTATCATTGTCAGATGAATAGCGGTTAATACGGGAGAGATTTACAACACGCCTTGACCTTGTGGACTTCTGAAGGTCAGAGGCAATCCTAGTCCATATATCAGAATTCTCCTTGTGGGAAATCCTTCTCAAGTCTATGATAAGCTTCTGCAGTTCAGGGTTTGAAGGTCCGGTACGTTTCATGTTAAAAGTCTTGCACTATCCTCTCAATCCTTTGCTGGTCTGCAAACTGGGCAAACTTTCTCATCTTGAAAATGTTCAACAACTGCTGAATCTTTATGGTAAGGTCCTTTGGATTGTCAACAAAACCAACCTCAATCTTCTGCCTGTCAAAGCCTGTCAATTCAAAAACCACGCGTCCTGTGCCAAGAAGCTGATCAAGAAGATTCGTCCTGTCAAAGTTGATCCTTGCCACATTATCGTAAGGCACGTCACGATTGTCAGCCTTGAGCTTAACATCAGAAGCAATAACCTTCCTGGTTGGAAGACCAAGAAAGGTAAGCGCAATAATCAAAATGGTAACCAATGAGAATGCAAGCACTAGACCTTGAACTAGCTTTGAGAGTCCAATGCTGGAGCTTAGGTATTCTATTGCTGCAGGGAAACCAAAGCCTCCCATGTAGACAACTAAGGCAACCAGACCAACAATCACAATTGTTCCGCTCAAGGTTTTCATTATACTCCACACCAATATTTTCGTGACATTCGGTTTCAAAACGATTTCCATCTTGCTATGCGAGGGACGAGGTTCGGGAACCAACGGCCAAGTCCGTTGACACCTTCAGGCCACTTTCAGTGGCCGCTTCGCCCCAGGCGAAACACCCATTATGCGAGGGACGAGGTTCGAACTCGCGCAGGCACTAAGCCACTAGGCTTTTGCTAACCAAACCTCAACCTAGCCCGTTTGGCCACTCCGGCACCCTCGCAAACTACATCTCTTTTAGTTTATCAAGCAAATCATCGAGCAGGCTGTCAAAACAGTCGGCAGCTTCCTTGACAATCTCCTTGCAGGAGAGCTGACCCCAAGACTCGATGTTAAAAATGTACTCATCCTCTTTTTCACCAATGCGTATGACACCCTTCGGGCAGTGCTCAAAACACGCACCACAAAGGTCACACTTGTTAACATTATCCTTGTTCAATTCAACGCTATTGCCCTTCACCTCGAAAATCTTTTGCGGGCAATCCTTGACACAGATATCGCACTTATCGCACTTCTTCAACATCTCGATGACAGGCTTGTTCTTGTAGTAAGCCAAACCTGGAGACCACTTGGCATGCTCTTTTCCAAAACCAAGGACTGCAGTTGCTTCAAACTCAAGCTCCTGGCCTTTGAGCAGCTTGACAATTGGGGTGGCGGAAAAGACAGGCTTGACCTTAGGGTCCTTGGACTTCAATAGAGAGGCATCAGCGATACCCGGGCCTTTTGCCTTAAGCGAAAGCTTTAGAGTACACCTGGCACATCCTGCGCCGTTGCACTTGCACTTGCTTGGCAGATTATAAGTCTTAAGATCAGTCTCCAAGGGAATTAGCCCAAGCCTGTGCGCAATAATCTCATCATACAGCACAGAACTATTCTTGTGAAACTCAACGTCCTCTATTGCCATGGTGGGAACAAAATCAACAATGCAGCGCCTAATGGAGTTAACAAATGAAAAATCAGCTCCCTTAATCAAAAAAGAGCATTTCTCATTCTTCTTGTCATAATCAAGCAAAGAGATGTCAATCATACTCTCCTCCCCCTTTTTCCCCCTTTCTTGCGACAGCCATCATGAGGAATTGTGGTTACATCCTCAATAGTGCCAATGCGAAGACCCATTCGAGACAGCGCCCTGATCGCAGCTTGAGCACCAGGTCCTGGGCTGCTTGGGCCGTTATGGCCTCCTGGAGCGCGAATCTTCACATGAATTCCGTTGATTCCTTTCTCAAGAGCAGCCTCAGCAGCCTTTTTTGCAGCCATCATTGCAGCGGTAGGGCTTGATTCCATCCTGTCAGCCTTAACCATCATGCCGCCAGATGCCTTGGCTATGGTTTCTGTACCTGTAATATCAGTAATATGGATAATAGTATTATTGAAAGATGAATAAATGTGAGCTACACCCCATCGAGTACTGTCTGTTCTCATTGTTTCTTCTCCTGCCTCGGCTTTCTCTTTACAGGCTCCTTTTTAGGCTGGACCTTTTTCTCTTTAGGCTCGGTCTTTGCGACGCGCTCTGGATGGTCAACTGAAGCGAGTGCAGAGGATTCCCTGAAGCTAATCGCAGACTCTTCTGATTTCAAGACCAGATAGGAAGGCACGCCAACAACCTTTGAGCCAACCATTACATGCTTGTGCACAATGAATTGGCGTGCTTGTTTCATCGAACGAGAAAAGCCCTTACGAAAGACAAATGTCTGCAACCTCTTTTCCAAAATATCCTTGAGCGTAAGGTTCAGGACATCATCTATGGTTGCGGAGTCGCTGACCACACCAAGGTTTCTTAAGCTTGACAAGAGAAGATTCCTTTCAGTCTCCCCCCTCAAACCAGGGGTAAGCTTCTTTGCCTGACTTGTGAAATGCTTGAGCCTAGACTGCATCTTCCACAACTCCTTCTTGTTCTTCAAGGCATACTCCTTGACAACAACAGATTCAGTATCAAGGCGGGCTTTCTGCCAGGGATGAAATGGCTTGTCAAACTTCTTCCTTTGCTTTTTTATGTCTCCCATTTTCAACCACGACCTTGCTTTGCGCCAGCGCGCTTCACAACACCAAGACTACCGCCCTTGCCCCTGCTTTTAGTCCTTCTGAAATTGGCCTTGGTGCGCTGACCCCTTGCAGGCAAACCAGCCATATGGCGGAAGCCCTTGTAACAGCGAATCATCTTCATCTTCTTTATATCATTATCCTTGACAAAAGCAACATCAGTACCAACAAGATACCGGTCATTACCAGTCTCAGGGTCCTTTCTTCGATTGTAGAGCCAGCTTGGAAGATTGTGCTTTGCCGGATTTTTCAAGACGTCATCAATAGTACGAATCTCCATATCGCTTAACAAACCAGTGCGCTTGTCTTTGGCAATACCTGCGGCAAAAAGAATTGCGTTGGCCATGACAGTATTAACACCCTTGATTTTCCTTAAGGCATACAAAATCTGCTTGTTGCCATTAAGGTCAGTATTGATGATACGGACAATGTGCTTGAAGTTGGGTTCCATTATCAAAAGTGCCGAGAACAAGCTATCACGCTTGCCCTAAGGACGCACAGACAACTGCACTCGGGCTTATAACCTGAAAAAACTGGCAGTCCTTTAAAAAGGTTGTGGTAAAGAGGGCGGCCAGCGGGATTTTCACATCTGAAAAGCTCTGCAACCTCTGTTGCCTAACAGGCAACTCCACCGAAGGTGGAACGAAGGTGCGAGCTGACTTTTCAGCTCCTTTGAACCCGCTCCAAGGGATGTCTATGCAAAGCGCCACAGTCCCTTATGCTGCCGGGATACACCATGGCCGCCACAAAGGACTCGAGAAACAAAACAGATTATAAAGATTGCGCTCAATCCTTGATGTAAAGAAAGCCAATGAAAATG
This sequence comes from Candidatus Woesearchaeota archaeon, assembly GCA_043803105.1. Lineage (GTDB taxonomy): Archaea > Nanobdellota > Nanobdellia > Woesearchaeales > JAZDKJ01 > JAZDKJ01. The sequence goes on along the minus strand of JAZDKJ010000012.1, from coordinate 74,430 downwards.
GGCAGCTCAAAGCTAAAGGCGTACAACAAACCGAGCATAACAGATGAATGGCGGATGCTATGCAGAAGTGGCGCAACTGAATTGGCGATCTCGCTCGAGAAGAAAATTGAGACTGCAGCAAATGCTGGCACAATCGCGACAGCGAGATGATGACGATAAGTAAACACATCGACATTCCTCAAGAGGTTGAAGAACAAAAGGCCAAAGCAGACACCAGTTGCAATAACCAGAGCAAACATTGGGACATTCTTTAGACCCAGAAACACAGGGATAAAAACAAAGGCCAAAACCATGTTAACCAGAACTGCAGAAATAATTACAATCCAAAACAAATGCAGGCGCTTGACAGAATATTTATCCAATTTGGCAAGATCAGTTGATGACCAACCCTTTCGCCGCAGACGATTTTGCATTGTCTACCTGAGGAAACGCTCCTTTGCATATTCCAAAAATTTCAGTGAACGCTTATAATATTCAGTGACAATGTCTATGTTGACTTCCATCTGCTTATTGTCCACAGTGACTGTCATAGTCACATTTCGCCGAAACTCATGCGCCCGAGTGAATTTTCCTTGATCCATCTTGCGCAGGAGAAGATAAAACTTGATATAATCAAGCAGCTCCAGATCATCCCTGTAAATTTCCCTTACCAAGTCACATTGGCTACCGGGAGAGGTAGGAATCTGTGCAAGAAGTTTTTTCTCCTTGGCTTTGACAAGAAGACCTCGAAAGACTATGCTATATGCATTGATAAGACGCTCAAACACACTCTTAATTACATCAACACTTCTCGTATACTTTAGGCTAACATAAATAAGATGGTCAGCCCGCTTCAACTCCTCGTTAGCTTCGCCCAAAACTTCTCTCATCTTTTGATAATCACGCTTATATCCTGGATAAACAATTTTGCCTGGGCAACATAACACTTGATTTGCTCGACAGAAATGACCTGCATCCGGTAATCATCCGAACAGATGACAAAGCGATCATTTCTCGCGAACTCGACAGGGCTTTTCTTGTGCGCAACAATCAATCCCTTAAGCTCGCGCATCAAGGGAAGATAGTCCTTATGTATGTTGTACCTTGAGAGGCAGGATTCCCTAAACAAGGCAAACTTTGCCTCAAAGTTATCAGGAAAAGGAGGCACTCGTTTAAATAAGTTTTCATAGTGCAGAATGGAGGACATGGAATTGGTGAAGGCGAGAAAAACATTGTCAAGAACTGAGAGCAAAAGCCTGGGGTCTTTCACCAAGCCATAGGTCACGTAAACCATGTGGTCAGCGATCTGCAGGTGACGCTTTGCCTTAAGAAAAGAATCCTCAAACTTTTCCATGGGCACTATAAGGCAAAAAGAGTTTAAAAATGTTGTCATGATTCAAACAAATAGGTGGGAAGAAATGCTTTCTTGTATGATTGATAGAATTCAATGCTGTTGAAAGTCTCGATCAAGTCGCTAAATTGCTCACGAAGCCCGATGATAATCGAACGCACTGTGGCCTTGCTAAAGCTTTCGATGTCAATCTCAATGTCCCAATCCCCAACTGTCTTATTTACCTGCACCACCTCATCTACCTTAGAAAGATAAGCCATAAACTCTGTCTCACGCTCCTGGCTAAGATTGTGCAGCTTGAGAAAAAGCCGAAAACGAAAGATACCCAGAGCATTGGTATTTACAAAATACTTAAAACCCTTGATTATTCGCTTTCTTATCAATTTCTTGAAAACAGAAAGGGCGGTAGTCCTGTTGAGAGATGCATCCTTAGCAAGCGAGGTCATCCTTGCCTTTGGATTAAAGAGGATATGTTTTATCAACTCTAATTCTGACTCTTTGAAAGAGACAACAGTCCTATCACCGCCAACAATTATTTCGTGCTGGACCCTCTGCCTTATGAGATTATTCTTTGTCAGGTAGAACCTAGGATAGATGTGAGTGACGACATTGAGCAGGACCTTGTAATTATTTAGTGTGGGAATAAGATAAGTCAATTTCTTAAATTCCTTGTTGAACTTGGAGGGATTGGGGGCTATTAACTCGATAGACAAATCAAACTCACCGCTGAGCTCGTAAACAGAAACAACATAAGGGCTAAGGGTGAGCTCCTTGATGATGCCCGTCTTGTCTTTTTCGCTTATGTAACCTCCCTTAAAGTAGACCCTGAAGAGGATAAGGCCAAAATAAGAATAGTCAAAAATACAATGCGGGTTGTGCAGAAAACGCTCATCCTCAAATGTTTTCAAGGAATACCTCAGCCTCTGAGGGCTTTTTTTTAGCAAAGAGGAAAGGTCTGTCAGCCTTTGCCTCAGGTTCTCAGAGTAAAGAAATATCAGGTCTCGGTCAATATTTTGCATTTTATGTAACTTGTTCTTTATTAATTTATAAATCTTGCCTTTGTTTTATACAAAAATAAAAAATATGTGGTAATAAGGTATAAATATAGTAAAAAGTATATTATGCGTATGCTGAGCAAACCATTTGAATGGATGACCGAATATGTTTATGAAAGAATCCTGCCTAAGGTTATTCCACATCTAGACCACAAAGAAGGAAGGGTGATTGGCCTTGATGGAAAAATCCTGGGAGAAGGCCCTGACTTTGAGAACCCTTATTATAACGGGCTCATCATGGCTTTTGATGGGGAAAAGATTCTAGCGAAGGCATCTGAGGTTATGGGCAGGCCGAACGCAATTGGCGAGCCAGTGAAAGTAGATGGAAAAGAAGGATTTAAGCAATACCTAGTCGCGAACGACAAAAGGGACATTAAGCTTCTTTACAATTCACAGGGTGAACTAATGTATTCAATGAGAGGAGAATTCAAGAACTGGCACCCTGATTTTCCTGTAGATGAGAACCTCGAAAGAAGGCTCTCAAAGGATTTCCTGTCACTTGACGGGCACATCCCCGTACAATATGCAGGAACAAAAACATGGGCTGCTGTGCTCACACCAGCGCTAGTGAATAAACTGAACTTAGGAGGAGATGTGGACACAATCCTATTGCAGGAAACACCTGTAGGTGCTGGAATCGGCAGACTATCACATTTTGATAAGGATGGCCTAGTGGAAGACCTGCATTTTGTGTACAACAAACAATACAATGCACTGCAAGGAATTTACAGGCAACGGGTAGATGGCAAGATGGTGGAAGTGAAGAACCAAAAGATCCAAGCCTTAAACGAGATGCTGGTACAGAAATATGGAAGCAAGGTTGAGTACCAACCCTGTGAACAAGCTTTTGCTGCTTAATTTCTGAAGTAAAGCTTTAAGAAATATCATAACATTTCTTCTTTATGCAAAGGAACAACTTCTATGATGGAATCGCTGAGTTCTATGACAGAATCGCATTAGGCGGGTATTGCGACTATAAAAAGGCAATCAGCAGTCTGGAGAAAATTCTTGGAGACAAAAAGGATGTACTTGAGGTTTCAATCGGAACAGCAATTATTGGAATAGAACTTGCGAAACTAGGCTACAGAGTGGAGGGAGTAGACTGCTCAAGAGCAATGATAGAGATTGCCAGAAAGAAGATTATTGAGCAGAACTTAAACCTGCCAATCTATGAGCAAAATATTATGGAGATGGACACTGGAAAAACCTACGATGCAATCATCTCGCATGGGGGCTTCATATGGCATATAAAAGACAAGCCTCTGGTGGAAACATACCTGGAGGACATTTGGGAAGTGGCGAAAGCACTAAAAAGAGTAAACATGCATCTGAGAGATAACGGGGTGTTTGCAGTAAATATACATCAAGAACATGATCAGGAGTTAGTGCTCCCAATTGGAGATGGACTATTTTACAGGCAATCATTAGTTTGGTTGGGGGAGGACAGTTTTACTAAGAATTACTATGTGCTACATGTACAACTTGCAGACAAGGTTATCGCAAGCGAAAGCAGCGAAAAGGTCAGGTTTCAAGAAAAAGATATCAACGAACTTTATAAGAGCGCTGGCTTTAGACTCCCAAAAAAAGACGAAGATGGCTTGTTTCTTACTCTTATCAAGATTTAAGGTCAAGAATCGCCTGGGCAAGGTCGCCTTTTGCAGCCTTGATTGCTGAGAGGGCTTTCTCTTTTGTTGCGCCAGTCTGGTCCATTACTGTGGCAATGTCTTCCTCATTGATTTCTGGCTCTGAAGAAATCGGCCTTTCTGAGATATTTCCTGAAACCTGGAAGGTCGTCTGGCCCATCATGTTTACCTTTGCAACCTGAGGATCCGAAATTACAATCTCAGAATCAGCGGTCCTAATAATAACCTCGGTTGCCGGAATATCAACTTGGGCAATGCCCATACGCTTCATTGCGTGCTGAATCTGCCTGTTGTTTAGGTTCATGGGATGCTAAGAAGAGAGGAACCATAAGCCTGCAGAGCCAACGAGAGAATAATCACTATGATACAGAGGATGATGATGTGGCCTGGCTTAAACTCAATCTTGCTCTTATAGTCGTCAAAATACCTTGTAATACCGGCTGTACTCGTCGGCATTGTTATCTTGTCTTGCGCCATTTTCTATCATAAAATACTAACTTGCTTAAAAAATTTTGGGTAGGATAGAAATAAGCCGCCTTCTGTCAGACCCAAACTTTGCGAAAAACAAAGCGATGGTCTGTCTTAGCATTCAACTAAGCGTCTTTTCGACTTGCACAAGCCAGGGCTTGCCGTTCCACCGAATCCCAAAGCGTCGTCGGCAGGTTAGCTCGATCCTGTCACCAGGACGTTTTCTGCCTCATTCCAGTGCAATGGGCCGTTTCGTTTCTGTTCAGTAGCCGCCCCTTTCGGGACCTCCGAAGAGTGGCCAGTTCCTAGCGAGGGTCACGAAATCCGCAACCTTTGCTATGTGTGGGCGGACTTTCCTCACAATTTTGCGAGAGCTAAGCTCCTATCCTACCACAAAACAGAGAAGGATTGGCTAGTTTTTAAAGCTTTTGTAGAACAACCAAGAAGAGAACAGCATCACCCTGATAGGCAGCAATCGGCTTTTCCTGCTTAAGGGATGTCTTTATCCCATTCAAGACATCAATGGAGTGCATTGCCAACACCATCCTGCAGTTCTTCTTTAACACAAACTCTGCCTGATGAAAGAGCTCACCATAAAGTTTTGCGATTGCCTTGGCATCACTCCTCAAAGTAAGCTGTGGCGGATAAGATACAATAGCATCAACAGACTCCCTGCCCATCTTGACATCGAGCCAATCCACATCAATACGTGAAACAGCGATCGTCTTGTCCACCCCGGCAATCCTTGCATTCTTCTTTATTGCCGCAACATTGTGGAAGAGCGAGTCATAAATACGTATGTCAGAAGGCTTTGAAATAGACTTGTCCCACGCAGAGAATTTGTCCAAGCCAAGAGACAGCTTAACAAAAGCAAATTTCTCCCTGTTGAAGAAATGCGGACTTTTGGCCAAAGAAAAAAGGGCTGCCTCAATGCCAATAATCCCGTCACGACCAAATGGGTCGAGCAGGACCTGGGATGGCTTAAAACCAGCTAAGAGAAGCATGGAGAACGCAACATTACCCTTGAGTGACTGCCTGGTGGAAAAAACCTTGTAATCGCGCTTGCCAAGGTCAGTGCCTGCAAAATCAACACCAAAATAACAAAGGTTATCCTGGGAAATCACAAGGAAAGTCACTTGTGGATTAGTCAAGTCCACTTTGGAGCCTGTTTTCTCGTTAACTAGATTACCTACCTCAGCTTCAGATAAGGCAGGGGATGAATCGAGGCCATGGCAGCGGGCAGCAAAGCTTGTTTTACTGTTGAACCAAACGGGAAATGAAGCCTTATTTATTGCTGTAAGCAGGTCATCATTATTTGCCGAGCCCAGAAGAAGAATGACACCACGAATAGAACGGGCACAATAGCAGAGCATTGCAAGGTTATCATAAGAGGGAATGTCAAACAAAAGCAATTGACCTTTGGTCTCAATCTGGTTAATCTTCAAGAGTTTCAGCTCTTGCGCAGCCAAGAATTCGATTCCCTTATTAGTCCAGGCCAAGGCTTTCATAAAAATAACAAAGGAGAATCAGTATTTAAACGCTGTTGTTTTCCGGAAGAGTCTTTGTCGCAGAAACTACGAGGTCGTCTTGTTCGAGTTTCATCAAGCGCACACCTTGAGTGTTCCTACCAATTTTAGAAATGGTCCCAACAGGCATCCTGATGGCAATGCCCTTTTCGCTAATGAGCATCAGTTCCTCGTTGTCTGAAACCGGGATAACTGAGACAACCTTTCCATTCCGATCTGAACACTGGATGTTTATCACACCACTTCCACCACGACCAATAAGACGGTATTCGGGCACCGTTGTACGCTTGCCATAACCGTTCTCGGTAATTGAGAGCAAAGACAATGAATCATCAGCAACAACAAGACTTACAACACAATCATCATTCTTTAACCTAATTCCGCGAACGCCCCTGCCAGTCCTTCCAATGTCCCTTACATCATTTTCTAAGAATCTTGCTGCAAGCCCATTACGCGTTGCAAGGATTATCTGCTTATTGCCATCAGTCAAGCGAACACCAATGAGCTCATCATTATCGTCAAGTGTGAGAGCAATAATTCCTCCCCGCCTGGGTCTGGAGAACAACTCAAGAGCAGTCTTTTTGACAATACCTTTCTTTGTGCACATGAAAAGAAAACCACTATCAAAGGTATGCACAGGAACAAATGCTGTGACCTTCTCATCCGTGCCCAGGCTCAAGAGATTGGCCACAGCAGTGCCTTTTGCAATCCTTGATGCGTCAGGCAGTGAATAGACCTTAAGCCAGTGTACCTGGCCATGGTTTGTGAAAAGCAGGATATAATCGTGGGTATTTGCTGTAAAAATTTCCTCAATAAAGTCTTCCTCATGAGCAGAGGCTGCGATGATGCCGCGGCCGCCACGACGCTGCTGCCTGTAGACATCAATTGGCTGCCGCTTGACATAACCTAAGTGAGTCATGGTCACAATAACCTCTTCGGGCTTTATGAGGTCTTCAAGCCCTGTGTCTGTCTCAATCTCCAAAATCTGGGTGCGCCGCGCATCAGAATATTTTTGCAGGAGGTCAGAGGTTTCCTGCCGTATTATGGCAAGGATCCTTGATTCGTCAGCAAGGATGGCTGCAAGCTCAGCAATGAGTTTGATCAAAGAAGAATGCTCGTCTCTGACCTTCTGCTGCTCAAGTGAGGAGAGCCTCTGCAGGCGCATCTCAAGTATAGCCTTAGACTGCTTTTCTGATAAATTATAGTCACGCGAAAGGATAGCCATTGCAGAAACCGTATCCTTGGACCGCTTAATCTTCTGGATGATCTCATCGATATTGTTCAAGGCAATGATTATTCCCTCAAGCAGATGCGCTTTTTCCTTTGCCTTTTCGAGGTCAAATGTAGTCCTTCTCCTAACAACAGACTGCCTGTGGGAAACAAAGTACTGAATAAGTTCTGCAAGGTTGAGGACCTTAGGCTGGTTATCGACAAGTGCAAGCATGATGATGCCAAATGTGGACTCAAGACGAGAGTGAACAAATAATTGGTTTAAGACAACCTCTGAGTTAGCTCCTGGCTTCAATTCGATGACGACCCTAATACCCTCCCTGTCAGACTCATCCCTCAAATCGTCAATGCCACTTATGGTCTTCTCCTTGACAAGTTCTGCAATCTGCTCGATTAGCATCGCCTTGTTCACCATGTAAGGGATTTCGTTAACTATAATGTTGTCATGATTGCCCTTCCTCTCAATTGAGGTCTTTGAGCGCACAGTAACCTTTCCCTTGCCAGTATGATAAGCTTCCCTTATCCCGGAAGTGCCGCAGATAATCCCACCAGTAGGAAAATCAGGACCCAACAGATGCTCCTGCAGTTTCGCAGAGCTGATTGTTGGATCATCGACAAAAGCATTGACTGCCAAGCAGACTTCACGCAGGTTATGCGGCGGGATATTGGTTGCCATGCCAACAGCAATCCCAGAACTGCCGTTAACCAGAAGATTTGGAAGCCTTGACGGAAGCACAACAGGCTCTTTTAAGGTATTGTCAAAATTAGGATTGAAGAGAACTGTATCCTTTTCAATGTCCTTCAAAAGTTCCTCAGACAGTTCATGAAGCTTGGCCTCGGTATATCTCCTAGCAGCAGCATTGTCACCGTCAATACTGCCAAAGTTGCCCTGGCCAATAATCAGGGGATACCTTAGCGAGAAATCCTGGACCATCCTCACCAAGGCATCATAAACTGCAATATCTCCGTGGGGATGATATTTACCAAGAACCTCACCAACAATCCTTGCACACTTCTTGAAAGGCTTGTTGTGGAGCATGCCAAGGTCATACATGGCAAAAAGAATCCTCCGATGCACGGGCTTTAAGCCGTCGCGAACATCTGGAAGCGCCCTTCCCACAATAACAGACATAGAATAATCCAGATAGCTCTGCCTCATCTCATCTTCTATTTCCTTTTGCACTATACGCTCTGGATTTACAACGTCTTCCATGGTAAGACAGAATTTTTGTCCTTTTATAAGCCTTTTGGTGGTGTTTTGTCGTCGGTAAAAAAGCACAGATATGCGAAAAATCTACGAATTATCGCATGATTATTTTCTATATAGAAAATAATGTGACATTCAACTATCTATCTTCTTAATAATTGAAGGCAATACTGCAAAAGACTTGCCGCAATAGACACAGGCTTTCCTTTTTTTGCTTATATTGTCTGAATGATACTTCATGCAGTTCTTACAGAATGGGCAGCGCAAAAGATAGAACTTAGAGGTCATCCTTCTTTTCCAGCTCTTTCTTATCCTTTTCTATCTCTTCATAGATATCATTGAGCGAGCCCTTGGAGTCTTCCTTTTTTTTCTCATCCTTAGGATGAAATATAGCGTCGGCCTTCCTCTCAATAATCCTCGAAATACGGCCTTCAGGAGAATCATCATCAGAATCTTCGTGAACTGACTCACCAGGCAACTCTTCAGGTTCAGACTCAGTCTCCTTATTACCAAGAAAAATGCTAATCTTGGAATCATTAACCTCATCTGCGTACAAGATTTCTGGTTCTGGCTCTCTGTCTTTAGGTTCAGAATCAGTAGCGGGAAGTTGGATTTCCTCACGGGCAAGACTGTCATCAAGGTTGCTATCAAGGTTGCTATCAAGGTTGCTATCAGTGTTTTCGTCAGGATTTTTTTCTTCAGAATTCACATTTTCCTCAGAGGTCTCGTATACCTCCAAGACCGCAGTCTTTGCATGCTTGGGCTGCAGCTTTTCAACAGCAAGCTCGTGCTCTCTTATCGCCCTTTCAACCTTATCAAAACCAGCAAAGGCCTCCTTTTCCCTTCCAGGCGGGAGATCAAAATAATCGAAAAACTTCTGGGCAAGCTTGACCTTTCTTGTCCTACCATGCTTCTCTCTTGTGATATAGCCAGAGGCCTCAAGGGTTTCCAAATGTTCATAAGCCTTGTTGGTCCTAATCTTGACCACTTCGGACTGGAGTATAGGATGCTTGAAGGCTATAACTGCAAGTGTCTCAATGACACTCTTGGGAAGCTCAGTATTGGTTACAATCTTCTGGACTATAGGAAGGAACCTCTCACGAACGGCAAGCTTCCAAGAATTGCCTTCATCTACACACATGAGAGATCCATTCTTCTCATCATAATGTTTTTTCAATTCCACGAGTGCTTTGCGCACTTGCTCGTGCGAAGAACTGCAAAGCTTAGCAAGCTCATCCACCTGCATGCTCCTTCCAGAGGAGAACAGGACGCTTTCAACCTTTGATATAAGCTCTTCAGACATCGTCACGCTCGGCTATAAACACCATCGGAATTTTTGAGATAACCCTTATCAACAAGATGATCCACCAAGGGCTTAAGATCCTCGGTGTTAATCCCAACATCATCAGAAAGAACACTCAACTCCTTGGGAGAATCCTTCACAGACAAGGTGATGAGGTTCTTTAACAAAGCCTCAGCATTGCGCTCAAGAATCATCTTCTTGGCTTCAAGCTCTTTTATCGCCATATCAACAGTATGAAGCCTTGCCTGCAAGTCATTCAGGTAACCAGAAAACTCGCCTGCGTTCAACCCTAAAGAAACAGGCTCAAGTATCTCGACGCTTGAGGGCATTGCCTCAAAACAGAAATTGAGCAAACGCGGTACGTTCTTAAACCAGATTTCCAACTCAACAAAAGTGCTGAACATCTTACCTTTCTCTACCGGCTCTGCATAATCCTCGGCAACAACCTTAAGTTCAGAATCATCCTTGAGCATCTTAATAAAATCTGTAAGAGTATGCTCCAGGTGATCCTTGGGAGTACCGATCATTTCGACAATCAACCTAGCCAGAACCTGGCCTGGGTTATCATTAACTTTAGCCATGGACAGACAAGATTTTACATAATTTAAAAATGTATCGAAACAGCGTCAGAAAACAATGATTCATCGACACAAACTTTTTAAACCTATGGGACTTATCGAGCCAGGGGTGATGCAAATGGATAAACAGAAAAGCGTGAACGTCAGTGTTAACCATGGGGATGCCTTTTTCACTGATTCAATCACAATTGCAGATAATGAAGAGAGGTTTGTATTCGACTTTAAGCAGACCTCTCCAAGATTTGACCCAATGTCTTTGGAATCAGCAGAACAGCAAACATCAATCACAATAAGGCATAATGCAATAATAATGAGTGCACCACTGGCAAAGGTGCTGCATGAACTCCTGGCAGAAAGGATAAAGCAACACGAAAAGATGTATGGCCAAATCAAGAAGCCTGGCAAGAAAGCACGGGAAAAAGAATTCAAAGAAGGCCCAACTGTCAAGCCAGCCTATTTCGGCTGAGGCTCCTCGGCAGACAATTCTTCAATAGATTCATTTTCCTCTTCCAAGTGGTCCCACCTGTATGAAACAGGCCTGCCACAATGGCCAAACAAGGCCTTATCCTCGAAAGCAACCTTGCCATTGACTATAGTCATAACAGGCCAGCCCTTCAGGAGCAAGCCATTAAAGTGGCTTCTAGTGTTAGCAACCTGCAAAGATGGAAACATGTCAACCAAGACCAAATCAGCGTCAAAACCCTTGCGCAAGAAGCCCTTGCCAACAAGACCAAATATCGAGGCAGGGCTTTCTGACAAGAGAGAGACTGCCTTCTCTAGGCTCAGACGCTTCTTGTTGACAGAATCAAGCAAGAACTGCAAACCAAAAAAACCCGGGTCTGCAGACAATGTATCTACACGCTCGAGTGATTTCCATGAGTCCTCTGAATTAAGGGCATCAAGAGACAATTCGGCAAAGACCTTTCCTTTCATATACTTCCTTAGAAGCGAGAGATCGGCAGTGCCCATGCCGCGAAGGTAGATACGGTTCTTGGTATTTTTCAGGATAGGGAAGAAAGTGGAAAAATTGTCTGACCTGATTGAGACAAGTTTTGAAGGCCCAGACTTTAAGGGATCACAAATATCCATAAGAACAGAGGCAGCTGGCATTTCCAAAGAATCTGAATGAAACCCATAATTGACATGATCATTCAAAAGAGAATCCTCGGCAGCAAGGACTGTAGTAACCCCATTTTCCGCAGCAGAGGAAAAATCGTGGAGAACGTGGGAGCATATCACTCCAGGAAGAATAAGCTTGCCCCTGGCATCAATGTAGCGCTCACAGGTGACGCGGTCTGTTGTGAGGTCGGAAATTACTCTATCATCAATCACAAGGTTCAGCCTTTCGAGCCTGCCGTTAGTGAAAACCATCCCATTACCAATGAAAATGCTCATTTGAATTCATCTCAAGACTTAATCTCAAGGCTGTCAATCGAATACTCGGCAAGAGACTCAAAGAACAACTTTGCATTCTCTGCATTGGTTATTAGGAAAACACCAAAATCGACAGCCAACCTCCGAATCTGATAATCGTTGGTAAGCTCCTCCCTATTAAAGGTTTTTGGAATGTTCACAACCAAGTCAATATTCCTGGAGGCAAAATAATCAGAAAGAAAAGAGAGAGGCGGAGAGTCAGCAAACCTTCCGAATGCCAAATCCCCGCCCAAGACTCACCCTTTTTTATGAATGTAAGTTCTGTCAAAATGAACGCTGGTCGCCAAAAAAACTTGAGGAGTGCGATAAAAATTTGAGGCGACACGCCAACAACTGAAATTGTAGTATTGAAGGTAGTTTATAAGGTTTATCATGATACAATAATCATTTTCTGTCAATATCTCTTCAAAATACAGGATAGCCAAGGGAGTATAAAAGTGTGCAAGAAATATTTTCACTATCTAAAAATACTCACAAAAACTTTTAATATGGCAAGCCAATAGAAAGCCAAGCAAAGGGGTGATGAGATGGGTTTTTTAGGGTTGTTTGGTAGGGAGCAGGCTTCTAACTCAGAGATTACCTTGCCTGAGATACCTGCAGTGGATGACCTAGATCTGCCCCCGCCACCAGTTTATCCAAAGGCAAGACCTAAAGTGGAGACACAAAGGCATGAACCATTACCCATACCACAGCCAGAGGCATTCTCACCAAAACCAGAAGTTTTGATGCAACCAGAGAAAATCGAGATACCTATAGAACACCTAATAAAACCGAGGGTGACAGAGGCAGCACAACCAGAAATCTCAAGGGAAAGGATACTCAAGGCAATCGGGATGCAAAAACCACTTTTCGTGAGGGTGGATGATTATAGGGAAATAATCGATGGAGCAGCCGAAATCAGAAACAACCTGAAAGAGGCAAGCGATATAGTAGTCAGGATGAATGAACTCAAGAACGAGGAGGACAAGGAATTCGAGAAATGGAGGCTTGAGCTCGAGGACATGCAGCGAAAGCTCATGTACGTGGACAGGATCGTGTCAAGCTAGGGGTGCATGATGGAGACAAGAAAAGAAATGCCAATCTTTGTTAGGATAGATGAATACAAAGACATACTTGATCTTATGGGCCTTCTAAAGACGAAGATTGCAGAGACCAGATCTGTCATGGGCAGATTGAGCGAGATAAAGAATGAAGAGGACGCCACCCTTGAGCAATGGAAAACACAGCTTGACGAAATCGAGAGAAAGATCAGCTATATAGACAAGACACTTTTTGAGACCGAGCCATTCTGAAGATGAACGAGCAAAAAGAGATATTCTTTGTGGGAATTCAAGAGCCTGTCCAGATGAGACGATCCATACTTGGCTGCTCAAAAGACATAATACACAACCTGCGACTGTACGAAACAAACAAGTCAAGGCGGGCAGAAAAGGGAGAGCTTGTTGCCAAACTGAAAAGGCTATTTGAAGAGATTAACATGCTCAACACAAGACTAAGGGCAGCAATCCCGAAAGCAAACCTCAAATCACTCCCAAAACCGGTCGAGGTTGCCAGGACAATACCTGTCAAGCAAAGCGTGAACAACAGCTCAGCAATAGACAAACTAGAGCAAGAGCTGCTTGAACTCGAGAGCAAACTTGAGAGGCTTAAATAAGATTTATAAACATACAACCATTCTTTTTGTGCGTGCTCACCAGATAAAATCTGAAGGGCATTTGCGGGCAAATCAGACATTGTCTAAGGCCCACAAAACTCAAGTTTGCGGGGATGCCGGAGTGGCCAAATAGACCGACCTTGGTCGGTCTAAGCCAAACGGGATAGTTTTTCGGTATGTGGGTACGAAAAATCCAAACTCAAGTCATCGAGTGATGAGGCTAACGCCGATGAAATGCTCTGTGGGCCATCTATTGGCTTAGTGCCTACGTGGGTTCAAGATTGCAAGTCAGCATGAAAATCCTACTCCCCGCATTACTTCTAACTTACAACGACAACCTTTACCATGCTAGTGAGCAGCGGCAATAACGTGCTTATGTCTTCCTTTGTTATTTCACTGCATGACTTATGCAGCTTCTTTTCCAGCACCGCACACGAAAAAACAGAGACATAAAATGAATACATCCCGCGCCTAGCAAATGAATCAGAGAACTCCAAGGCATTATCATGCAAGGAAAACGCAGCAAGAGGTAACGACTGGTCGCGAAAGCTTAAGGGTTCAACAACAGATGCCGTTAGAGTGGAGTTTGAAGGGAAGTCCTGCTCTTGGTAAGACAGCAAGAGCACAGACCTAAAGGTTAAGAAGGAATGATGGAAGCTCAATGATCCGGAAAAAGGTTCTCCAACCTTGTAGACAGATTTTGGCACCTGAAAATTTAGCATGATCGATGAAGCGGAGGTCTGGGTATTGTAAAACAAGACAACCAAAGCAAGGCAAAGCAAAAGGAGCATTAGCAAGGGCAACATAAGCTTATGCTTTTTTGAATACGCTGAAGAGATCGCTCTTGAAACATCCTGCTCTGGCCAACCAGCAGACAGCAAGCGAGCCTTAACCACGCTCTTTGCAGCTCCAATGGCTGCTGCCTTTCTCGCATAATCAAGAATGGTTTTGTCTGTCATGACTCACCTTGCTTAGAATGGACTTAACCCTTTTCAAATTGATGCCGTGCGTTGTCCTAACAATGTAGACTCTGTGACCAAGCTCAACCGCCTCGTTTCTGATTATGTCAAAGACCTCTGCATCAAGATTTTCACGCACTTTTGCCTGACTATATCGTTCTTCTAACCTTCGCTTAAGCTCCTTCAAAGTGCATTTGGTAACAAGGCATGCATCAGCGCAGGATGGAGGAAGGTAATGAGAAAGATGAGAATCAACAACAACATCATGAGAACGTGAGATCATCTTCACCAGAACCTTTGAGAGTTTGTTCACATCAACAATTAACGAATCACGCAACTTGTCATAACCTTCTGCAAGATTCCTTCTCTTAATCAGCTTGTTTACATCCAACAGGTGATAGCCAAAGCGTTCAGAGATGAGCTTCGCAAGAGTTGTCTTACCAGTGCCAGGGGTTCCGGACACCAGGATAACAGTCATGGCAAGATCATTCTTTTTTCTTCATCTTGACGGGGGCAAAGCGCCGCGCGTATTTGGTGACAAAATGTTTTTTCATAACCTTTTGGATAACCAGAGTAAGCCCGAATAATAAAGCAGAGTATCCCAAGAGCAGAAGAAGCTCGTAACCAATTAACCTTAATGGATACTGGAACAGCAAGGCCTGGCGCAGAGCATTCTCTGAGACAACGAAGGGGTTAAATTCTGCAATCCGCATAACATACTGCGGCATGCTCTCGAGCGGCAGGATAACACTTGAAAGGAAAAGGAAAACGCTGCCAAGGGAGATCGCAGCAAGGGTTGATGTCTCTTCAGAATTGAATAGGTAACCGACAGCCATTCCAACAAGAATGAAAAAGGTCCCTGCTATGAACAGGGTGAGGATTGTGTTCGGCAAAGATGAAATGAGCTGCGACTTGAAAAAGAAAGCAGCAACTATCAGTATAACCACAACCTGGACAAAAAGCAACAAAAGACTGGTAAGGTAAGTGGCAACAATGAAAACAATGTCCCTGGTTGGTGTGATAAAGTTGCGAAAATAGGCTTTTGAGCTTTTTTCCATTACAACCAGAGTAGATGAGAGCAAGAGACTCACAAACATCACAACGAGAACAATAAGGCTTGGAAAAATGTAATTCAGATGCGTCTTCTTTGAAGTTACTGGGTTGATGGTTGTCTTGATAGGACTCACTATGCTCTCTGCATTCTTTACCTGGATTCCTTGAATGTTGCTCTCGATCTTATTGAATGAACTCTGGATAGACATTATGGTTGCAAGGTCAGATTCCAAGAGATTCTTCAAGTCAGAAAGCTTGACAAGGATATCCCTTCTCACAGAACCAGCAGCGTCAATCTGGCTCTTGACAGAACTAATGCTTTCCTGCAAAGTGGATGCTAAAGAGGCAAGGTCAGATGTGTTACTGTTCATCCTCTTGGTCATGTTATCAAGCTTAGACTTTGTGCCATCAAGGATCACAATAACCTTGTCTATGTCAGCGACTGTAACATTCATCTTGCGCAGCTGTTTCCTTAAGTCCAACATATAATCATTGGTCGTCTTCGCAATGTCTGCGGAGAGCTTCTTGACAAGATCAGTTCTATTGACCACGGCCTTGACCGGGAAATTGTCTAGGTCCATATTGAGATTCAATCCCTGAAGCGAAGACTGCATTGCAGACACATCCGCAGACTCCTTGCCCGATCCATCGATAAGCTTGATAACCAAGGCCTTGTCTGAAGACACCTCTTTTCTGGTGTCCTCAAGCTTGGTGAGCAGCACGTTCGTCAGGTCCATGCTAACCTGCGAGGATTTTGATTGAACCTCATCTGACAAGGTGTCAAGGATCATCCAGACCAGATTTATCTTGGAATAGTCAATGTAAAAGGCGATCTCATTATTCATGTCCTTGCCGATAGTGAAATCCTTGGAAAAGAACATGCAGACGTGAACCTCACCTTGCTTTATAGCCTCAATGCAAGCCTCCTTAGAAGAAAAAATCGAGACCCTGAAATCCTTATCGTTAAGCTGGTTCACAATGCTGTTCGAAAAATCGCTAAACTTTTCGGAATAGGCACCAATCTTAACCATATAGGCATTGCTGTTGTCAAAGGCAATGCCAACAAGAAAAATGACAAGGAGCGGGCCAAAAATGACTATGAGGGCTGAACCCTTGGAGCGTATCAAGAGCTTGATATTCTTCTTGATAACCTTGAGTATAGTACCCAAAAATACACCTCCTTTTAATGACTATTCATAACCAAATGCTCGAAAACCTCAAAGAGGCTAGGCTTGTCAACCACATCGAGGTCAACGATGGACTCCTTGTTCCTTTCAACGACGTGTATCAAGGCATGAAGGATCCGTTCTGCGTGAGGGGTCACTATCACTAGCTTATGGTCCTTCTCTATAAGCTGTTCGATAAAAAGGTTCTCCTTCTGAAGCTCGCGTATGAGCTTCTCATAGTTAGCAGATGCTGTCCGCAGGTGAATCTCCTCGTTGGTAGAGAGCTTCTTTCTTAGCTCATTAGGGGTCCCTACGTCAACAATCTTCCTGTTATGGAGGATAGCCACATTTGTGCACAATTCCTCGATTTCACTCAAGAAGTGCGAGGAGAGGATTACTGTGGTGCCCTGCTGGTTTATCTTACTTATAAGGTTCCACATCTCTCGGCGCAGAAGAGGATCGAGGTCTGCAGTCGGCTCATCAAGTATCAATATCTTTGGATCATGGATGAGAGAGCAGGCAATACCTAGTCGGCGCTGCATGCCCCCGGAAAGGTTCTCAGCAAGGGTATTCTTTGACTCAGTCAGCCCCATGAGCTCGAGCAACAGGCTCACATTAGCTTTGCGCACATTGGTGGGCAGATTATACAATGAGCCAAAATGGTCAAGATTCTCTTCAGTGGTGAGCTTGTTGTAAAAGGAAGGCTCTTGGGTGGCAAAACCAAAAAGCCTCTTTACGTCCATCAGCCTCTCAGAAACAGAAAGGTATTCTGAGGAACGAGGCTTGTGAAAGAAAACCTCACCTTCATCAGGCTGCAGAAACCCTATCATAGAATTGAGCAGCGTGGTCTTTCCAGAGCCGCTCAGACCAATGATTCCGAAAATGCCTCCCTCTGGTATCTCAAGGGAGATTGAATCAAGCACAACATTATCTCCAAAACGCTTAGTCAGATTAACACACTTGATGATGCTATTGCCAGGCTTGGAATCACACTCTTGCATTATCGAAAGAACAATATTTTCCGGCCAGCCTGCAGAAGAAAGACTCTTAAGGATTCTCTTGTCAGCATAGCCTCGCAATCGAGCCTTATCAACATAGTTGGCAATCTCACTTTGCTCATTAAGGGAGATTTCCCTGTTTGGAGAGGCATGCTTCATAGCCCAAGCTAATTTGAGGTGATTATTTAAACTTAACGGATTTATCAGAGGACAAAATTATGTAAGCAGCAAAGATTTTTATATCTGTCACACTTTACGTGAGATGTCCAAAAATGGACGACAAAGACAAAGAAGATGGGGTGCTAAAAAATGCAATGCGAGCTCTGTGGCAAGGAAGAGGCGCTCCTGAGGACATCAGTAGAAGGGATAGAACTGATGGTCTGCGAAAAATGTTCTAAGTACGGAAAGCTTCTGCCAAACAAGCCTGCATCACTGGTTGTACCAAGCAAAAAACCTGAGCGGCAGAGGGAAGAGCCTGCACAAGAAATTGTAGTGGGCAACTATGCGGTGCTAGTAAAACAGGCGCGAGAGGCATTAGGGCTAAAGCAGGAGGAATTTGCAAATAAAATAAGCGAAAAAACTTCCTTAATACACAACATAGAATCAGGAAGGTACCAACCACCAATCGAGCTAGCACGAAAAATAGAAAGATTCTTAAAAATCAAGCTTGTTGAAGAATACAAGGAAAACAGCAATCAGGCCAAGCCGAAAGCAGCAGAAGGTCTAACTGTGGGAGACCTCATCAAGCTTGGTTAAAGAAAACATAATCGGCGCATCCTGCAGAGCTGGAGTAATACACCAACCTGGAATTATTGTAAAGAAAACGAACCAGATCATCGGATTCTGATAGACATGCAGTGTCCTTGGGTGGGCAGATGATACCTCCACCGCAACTGTCAAGGAAAACATAGCTTACATTTGCCAAATGATGACGAATGTACTGATTGAAACTAAAGATGAGGTTGGAGTCAAAGACAGGATAATAGACCAGGTTTACCTTCTTATCTGCATAAAGGGCCACAATAGGATTACTAACCCAAATCTCGTGTTCTGCAGTGCGGTTCTCCAAAAACCTGTAAAAGTCTCTTGCAACAGCGGGCTCTGAAGACGGCTCATTAAGCCTGTAAAAAGAGAAAGCAGAAACAAATCCAGTAATGGCAATCATTATAACAAGCAGCAAGAAAAACCTTTCAGGGAGCCTAGCAAGCATAAAAGCAAGCGCGAGGCCAACAAGCATTGAAGCGAAAGGCAGAAAGGCCAGAAGATAGCGGTAATCACGACAATGGAGGGTTGACAAATACACTAGAGGCAACACAAGGGAGACACAAATCAACAAATCTTCGCGCTTTCGCCTGCGAAGGGAAATAAGAAAACCAATTGGCAAAAGGACGTAAAGCGCACTCTCAGATATCATCATCCGCAAATAAAAATACCATGGCTTGAAACTCAGGACATTGCAGCCGAGAACCTGATTGATTACGCGATTGGCTTCGAGAAATGGAAAAAATGGAGAGCTGTAAAACCAAAGATTGACTGCAAGAGCTGGCACTAAGGGTACAAGGGCACCTAAACCAAAAAACATAAATGACCTAAAACGAGGATTAAAGAACAAAAAAATGATGATAGGAACAATAAAAACCATCATTGTAAACTTGGTCAAAACTGAGAAGGCAAAAAATAACCCGGACGTGAAAAAAGATTGCCTGAAAAGAAAAAATAGCGCAAGAAGCAGAAAAAAAGTGGCGGGAATTTCAGTATACAAATGATAACCTAAAATGAAAAAAATCGAACCAAAAGAAAAAATTGCCGCAGCCAAGACAGCTGTCCTCCTATCAAAGGCATTTGCTGCAATGGCATAAACAAGATAGATTATACCTATGCTCATTAAAAGCTGAACCAAATTGCCAAGCACAACAACATTCAATCTTGTAGACCACAACAATCCCAGAATCAGCGGCCAGAAGACAGGCCTAATCGGCTCCCACAAACCAAGATGGCCAAGAGTAAGCATGTATTTGCCCATGCCAATGTAGACTGCGGCATCCCACCACATGTCGTGATAAGAAAAAAAGAAGTAAAGCCTTACGACAAGCGAAACAAACAGAACAATAACGATCGGCAGGTAGGGCTTCCTCATGAAAACTCCGGATGAATATCATCAAAAGACGTTTGGTCCCTGAATTCTTCATAAATGATTAACCCAAAAGGATATGGCGCTGAGTGAAACAGGATTGCCCTGTGATGCATGTCTTCTCGGAGCCAGGAGCTAATGGCCAGATAGTCCTCAAGCGAATAAACCCTGGCAGCAACCACATTCGCGTTAAGCTTAACGGCAGCATCGATGAAATCTTCTGGACCACTTGAGGCAGAAAGCCCAAAGTAATGAACATCAAGAGAAGCGTTAAGCTGACTGAAATAGCGCGCAGGCGTATCATAATAGCTCTGGACCTGTGAATAGTTTGCCACATCCTCAACAAGCAGCACATCTGAGGAGAGTATCGAGACAGGCTGGCTGCCAAGCAAGACAGAGTTACCATTCCTCAACATAGGGGGGCTGCCAAGTATTGAAAGGTTTGAGCCTAGAATAAGGGGGAGATACTTATCTGTGAAACAAACGACCTTGATGCCCTTGCCCGCAAGGTATTTTGCTGCAGCAACCTTTGAGGGATTGTCACAACAACCGATCACAACACTTGCGTTCAATCTTAAGGCTTGTTCAACAAGCATGTTTACGCCATGGGTATCAACAATCACAGCAAGGTCTTCTGACAAGAACCTGGTTGTAGGATAGAGGACTTTATCAAGGGGCACCTCAAAGCGGAAAATCCCTTTTTCATCAGGGGCAAACCATGTTCCATTGCGCTTGGCTACAAGAGTTCCGGTGGCAGTATAGCGCTTCAGACCAATCTTTTGTATCTCCTTTATCCTTGCACCTTCGTGCCAACCAATATCTGGCAAGAGTTCGAACTCTGGAAGAGTATATCTCTCAGAGAACACTGTGAGGAGATTTTGTGAGAACGGGGAGGAATTAAGCTGGCCAGATAACCAATCTCGATTCACCCGGTCAACCTGCGAAACCAGGACATCGGACTTGGTAATGGAAAAACCCGTCCGTCCAATAGTAACCTTGGAGAAACGAGGGATTCTTGTGGCATTGAGCCTGCTTGGTTCAAAAACCAGCAGAGGTTCTTCTCTTTGTGATAACCTCTCCTCGATTTCAGAGCGAGCATTATTCCCTAAGGCTTTCCAGATCCTGGAGGCTTCAAGGAGAAAAGCCTTTCTGTTTCGACCGCAGCCAATCGAAGCATAGGTTTCAAACAACAAAGCTCTCTCCTCTGGTTGCTGCGGCTTATACTCATCATAATATCGCAAGGCAAGGCACTTCAAGGACTCATTGTTGGAAAGTCTGCCAAGAGCAAGAAGAATATCACCCTTTGCGAAGGGAGAGATGTTGATCTCAACAAGCTGCTTATATCTTAGCATGAGAAGGGACTTATTTGTCTTTGTAGCATCAATGACAAAATCAAAATTTGTGCCCTTGGAATACTCATCAGTCCTGCGCAGCAATCTTAAAATTGTGGCGTTAAGCTCGCCTGTGTACAGGAGTCTCTCTTGCTTGATGTTGTTGTCAATAATAACAGTGGGCGCTTTCGTAACATTGTACTTTTTGACCAAATAACTCACAATGGGCTCATCGACATAATCCTTGTCAAGAGAAACAACTACAACTTGGGCAGGGTAAGCCTCATTGATGTCATCAAGCACATAGCCCTGACGCTCACTTAAGGCATCATCAATCTTGTAGAAAAAAATGATCGGGATGTAGGTGCTGCCACAGCGGTCGTTAACACCGTTCACAAGCGTGAGAAACTGCAACTCCAAAAGAAAATACTTGCGCTTAAGGTAATCATAATCTTTTTTCTTGAAAAAACCCTTGCTACCATAATTGGAAAGGTCAATACCAACCTTCCTTACCTCCTCCTTCAGACTGGTCAGGCGCTGCTCTATTTGAGCACATTGATTGGCACCAGAGACTGCAAGAAAATCCTGCTGAAGAAAATAAGCCTCACTGTCAAGTTCATTCTTCTCTATGACCTTGGTAATCTCGGCAATCCTTACGAAATCCATGAAGTAACTAATAATGATCCCCATCGTAAAAATTGAAAGAGTCAAAAGTAGGCTTGTCAAGAAAATGTGCTTTTGATAAGCGCGCTGCATTATGGCTTTGTCAATTCACTGGTGATGGTATCGTAATCAGCCAATCCCATGTGGATGCGACCAAAATCCAGAACAATGGTCGGAGTGGCAGTCACATTATAGAAAGCCTCAAGGAACCTGAGCTGGGGGGAATAATTGTACTCAATAGCAAAAACAGACACAGGGTAATCCTTTACCACCTGGTCAAGTATCTTGCCCTGTTCGGCAGAGTCCTTATCATTGATGCCATAGTAGTACAAAATCACGTTTGATGTGATATTGCACTTATCCTTGAGGCGCTCAAACAACAGGTAAGACCTTACCTGCATCAAGTGATACTTTAGCTTGAGAAAAGCAAATTCTTCAGCGCCAAGTGAGCTTCTTGAATTGTTCTGGACAAGCACTCGTCCAGTCTTTCCAAGCTCATTAGACATGTCAGTAAGCCTTATCCTGACAAGCTCACAATTGCTCTTGTCAAGGTTCTTGAACAGGTCCTGCTCAATCAAGAAGCTCTCTGCATTAAGCTCATTACGCTGAATCAACCTTGTGATTTCAACCTCCCTTGAAGTGCCAAGAGACCTACCAAAGAGCAGGCCGGTGACAAAAACGACAACCAGAAGTACCAATGTGACTACAAAAACATGCTTTGCAAAGCGCTTCACCATTTTCTCTTGGACCTAAAGACCTCCTGCACCAGTGAGCAAACCCAATAATAAAAATTAAGCAAGGGAAAGATTGTGAAATAAAGCCAAATCGAGAGAGGGTGCTTAAACTTTTCGTTTGTCTCCTTGTGAGCAACATAGAAAAGGTAAAAACCTCCAATTGCGCCTATATATATTGGAAACATGATCTGAATGTCATGGCCAAGGATTATCTCTTTTAGGGGAGGTATGTAAAACAGGCTGGGGATATACCCCTTAATCAAGAGAGCCCGTTGGATGAGCTCCCTCACAGTCGTAAAGGTCCCATACCCTATGAGTGTTGTGCTGAGGAGGAGTATACCAATAGAGATGATGTTCAAGGGTAGCTGGAAATACCCCATGAACTTATTATTCCGATCAAAGAACATACTCTTATATTTTATGTGGTTGAAGATATAGCCCCTGAACCATCTAACGCGTTGCCTCTTTAGCGCGCGGAACGTGTCGGGTACATTAGTGTACGTGATGCTTTTAGTCTCGAGCTGAATGTTATAACCATGAAACTTCAGTCGCATGGCAATCTCAAAATCCTCGGTAATATTATGCTCATCAAAACCCCCGAGATCTTGTAGTAAATTAGTTCTGTAAACGCTCAAAACGCCAGGGGGTCATTGCCAGGGTATTGATTGAGGAACGAATCTTCCGGGTAATAATGCCCAACAGGTATTCAAAATGCTGTACCTTTTCCAAGAGCTTCTTGGGCTTATACACCTTCAAGGCAGTTATCACAGCAGCATTCTTTGGGTCTTCGAAGTGGTGCATTAATTGCAGCAAGGCATGTTTGTCAATCAAAGAATCTGCATCCACGCAGGCAAACAATTCAGTCGAAGTGCTTTTGAGGGCAGTATTAAGTGCGGCTGCCTTGCCCGATTGTGGTTTATCTATGACAATTGCGTTCTTAATCCTGGCGGACCGGATATATTCTTTGGCAACAGCTGAAGTATGATCAGTGCTGCCATCATTAACCACAACCAGACTAAGCTTTCCTTTTGGATAAGAGGCAGAAGCAACAGATTTAATTGTATCGACAACAGTGCGCTCTTCATTATAAGCAGGTATTACAACAGTAATGCTGGGATATGAAAAAAGTCGCTTGTGCTGAAATGGATTCAAGTACATGAAGCTAAGCCAGACCAGAGAAACATAAAGGGTGATAAATGAGACACCCCAAAGTATATATCTTATCATCTAACCACCAGAGTACGAAACAACCAGGACTTGAGACTTGTTGTAAACACTTTTAAATGTTTCGTTATTCCGGAGTAAGAATAGGAGACCTTGTTCTGGTTCATTCCAAACCAAACCAACCTTCATCTCTGGAGAGATAAGAATATGCGATATATTGTATTTTGACAAGATCTCCTTGGTCTTCTGCAGGCTCCTGGAGTAAAACAATGTATTGGAGTCATTAAGTATTTTTTGATCTATAGTTAGATCATCAGCAAGCACTTTTTTCCCTGCATCAGCCTGAATGAAGAAACCCAAAGATGGGTGGCTAAAAACCGCTGAAGTCTCTTGCGTAGACAGCCAAGAGAGAGCTTGCTCCAGACCTTCTGTTGGAGCAGAGGAGGCGAGAGAGGTCTCAAAAGTTACAAAGGAAAAAAGCAGACCACAGACAATGAGAGTAATGGACATAAACCTTATCTGCAGAAGATCCCAGCGCATTTTCAATAAACGAACAAAGGCAAAGGCTGCGGCCACGGAAACAAGGTAATTGAGGAGGACGAGAGATCCAAGATCAAGGAATGAGACAGAGATAATTGACAGCCCAACCACAAACCATGACAGCAAGCCAGACTTCTTGGGCCATGCAAGAATCAGCCCGAGGAAGCAAAGAATGACATTAAACAGGCCGAACCCGAACTGGCTGCCCAGGTCAGAAAAAAACAGATGAATCTGTGGAATATGAACTGTGGGCAGCTGCAGAACAAGAGAGACAAGCGTAAGAACAATAACCGGAAGCACGGCAATTGCATTCTTCCTGTACTTTTCCACAGAAAGCAGGACCACTATTGAGACAACAGCGAAAGAAAAACTGAAAAAAGGAACTATAGACAAGGAAAGGATACCGAGCCACTTAGCGAAGGCTTGCTCTGAACACAGAAGGTACAAACCAAGGAGGACTATAGTTGCAGAAAGGGCAATTGGTGATGACACAGTGAAGGTGTGCACAAATGGCGGGCTGAAGGCAAGCATAACTAGGGATGCCAGAGTGACATGAGAGGAAACAGAGAAGCTCTTAAGCAGCATGCCAAAAATGACAAATGAGAGAGCTCCTAAGAGAACAGGAAATAGTATCGAGGTCTGGATATGGGTAAATAGAAGAAAAAAACCTGCCAATACCAGATGATAAGGGTTAATCAGGTAAGGCCTAGGTTGCCACAACATTAAGTCATAATGTGGAATACCAGACTTCTGTATAAGAGATGCAATCCTAAGATTATAATATGACTCGCCAGCGAAAACTAGAGGCTGGGATTCAACATACCTCAAATAGAAGGGCAATAGCAAGGAAAAAACAGCAAGCAATGATGCAACATAGACAAGGTATCTTCTCATGTTATAGTCTCCAGTTTACACCTTGTACGATAAATCTGGACCTGCTTATCGTACACCAATTGAAAACAGTTGAAATCATCTGTGTAACCAAGGGAAGTCCTCTTGTACTTCAGCTTAGCATAGTCAGAAAAAAAAATGTAATCAACATGGAACTTTGTGAGAAGATCGACAGCTTCGATTTCCGAGGAGGTAGAAAAAATTGTATCGAGGTCTGACAGGCGCTGGTCAATGTTGGGCACAAGCAAGAAATTCTGGTCCATCACGTCTGCCCTATGAGCAATGCCTGTGACAAGATTACCCTCCTGCAAGGTTGAGAGCACAACAGATTGTGGCTCACTATTGTTTGCCAACCACTGGAGTGCATCTATTTCATCTGCATTGAAAGCCTTCTTAGACTCTTGGTTATAATAGAACAGGGTAGGACCTAAAGAGGATGCAACCAACAAGATCACAGCACCAGCTGCAAAATACATCTTGAAGCGAAGAAGATTGGTCTTCTCGATGTAGTCAAGGAAGGATGCCAAGGACTTGCCAAAAAGGATTGTGAAGGCAGAGCCAAGCACCATTAGGCCACCGCCGAAAGATAAAACCTTCAGCCATAAGAGCAGGAAGACAGCAAAGGTAAACCCTATAAGCATATAGATGGACTTGCTCTTTATCCGGAAGAGATAGTGGTAGAGCATGACTGTCCCAACGAACAATGGCAAAAGACCTACCTGATTGACAGCACCAACAATTGTGATATTTCGGAAATACTGTGACATAAGAGCAGAGGGAATGTTCTGGAAAAGTACAGAGGCACCGTATGTCAACAAAATTTTCTTGAAAACCAAAACATACAACCAAAGAATGAAAAGCACTGAAAAAATGGTGACCTCCAGTTCTGCCTTGGTGGTGCGCAAACCCTCAAGTTTTGCGATCAACAGATAGAACACAAAACCCAATGCGACAAGGGCCGCAATCGCGCTTGTGAAGGCAAGGGTAAAAAAACTGATAACAAAAAACCATACAAAAGCCTTTTCCTGGGCAGCACGCATGAAAAAATACAAGATTAGAAACAACAATGGCACAACAAATGTGTATATTGATGCAGAATTTGCTGTAAGGCTTGTGAACACCGGGATAACTGCCGAGACCGAAGCAGCCCATAAACTAGCGGCAGGGTTGCGAGTGATGTGTAAGGTTATGGCATAGACCACGAAAACAAGACAGGACGCAAAGAGATTGGGAATAATCTTTAGCACGAGCTGTACAGGCAGGAAAAAACTGAAGATGGAAAGGGAATAATAATAGAGCGGAAGAAAAATCTGCTGCTTACCATCATAGCTCAGCGGATCATGATACAAGGGCAGACCTGTCTGCCTGATGCTCTCAACCTGGCGAAGAACAAAATATGCCTCATTATCGCTGAAGTTTTGCACACTCAAAGCAAAGAAAAGCCTGAGGGCTACAGAAAAAGCGAAAATCAAAGCTAGCACCAGGTAAGTCCTTTTCATTGGAAGAAAAGATAAGAAGAGAATATATAAACATTTAGGATGTGCGGATGCTTCTGCACTCGCCTGTAACTGAAACATCCCGGAGCCCAAACCTAAAGGTGTAATTGTAATCCGGAGATATGATCCTGGAAAAGTTAACAATGAGCCCGCTTGCCCCAAGGTCAGTGAGCCTTATGTCATTAACAGCAGTGTACTTGTTGCAATTAGCTGCAAGGTCGTAAGGTAGGGGTTGTTCCGAAACTATCTCGTTCAACAGGAAGCTGATATTCTGGTAAACATCCTTCAAAGGATAAGGAACAATGTCTGTGAAGTCAACCAGTTCGGTAGAGCCCTCCCGTTTTAAGACTATAATAGGGTAAGAAAGCATAAAGGCAACATCCTCATCATTCGCGTTTACTGAAAGATTGAGTCTAGCTTTTGTATAGCTAAGGCTTGCCTTGGTAAGATTATAGGAGATTGCCTGAAAGGAAATATTTGGTGCATAAACGATGTAGCTGTGCTCCCTGAAAAAAGAGAAATTGGACTGGTTTCCAACCCAAAAAAGCACATAACGCCTCAACCTGTCAGTGATATTCTGAAGCGGAAGAAAACGTACCTCATTCGGTGTCACGCTACCACTCAAATCCCAATCCCTAGTGTAGTAAGGAATCTTGCTACCTTCGTAGATGACATAATCTGGGAAGCCTGTCTCATTATATGATTCATTAACGTTAATGCTGATGTAGCCACCATTGACTCCGATTGTGGCAAGGGAGTGCTCCACAGTCTGGGCGAACACAGAATCCAGATATAACTTTATGGGAGTTGCATCAAGCGGCGAGCCAACTGCCTTGTAGGTTGAGGTCTCAATGCCCCTCTGACTCTTGACTGAATTCAGGTAAATGACAATAGAGAGGATGATGACGATGAAAACGACTAGAACCAGAATAATGGTTATCTGACCCCTTTTTTGCATCTGAAAGATTTTGGAAGGGGAGTATTTAATGTTTTCCAAAAACTATTTAAGGTTCAGGAGGCCAACGATTTTCATGAGAACCACCGTGACTGCTTTCATTTTCTATAAGAACAAGTTGTTGATGGTTTTTCATAAGAAATTAAAGAAATGGTTGCATGTCGGAGGACATGTTGAATCGGGGGAGTTACCTTCTGAGGCATTGACAAGGGAAATCAGAGAAGAAACTAACCTAGAAGTCAAAATTGTGGATTGTGGTATTACAAATGTTTTCGTAAAAAAGAATTTAAGACCAGAACCGATTCCTTTTTCTATGCACTCATCAATCAAGAAAAGGGAACTCATGATCGACTATGTCGCTGTTGCACTAAACCCAGAAAAGATTAGTTTACAAAAGGAGGAACTAACAAATTATAAGTGGGTCACAAAGGTAGGGCTAACAAAAGTCAACACATTCCCATTGTTGAGAACGCTAGCATTCAAAGCGTTTGAAGCTTATGAAGGAGTCTCGGCAAAGTTCAAATGAACTATAATAGGAGTTCTACAATAACAATTCTAATGTTTCATTTCAACTAAATAATTACAGAACCGGTCATTTTCCAAACTTTTTTATAAGCACAAAAGGTTCTGGCATACAAATGGAAGAAAAGATAACCACTGGGAATGAGGAGCTTGACAAGGCGCTTGAAGGAGGTTATGAGAAAGAGATAATCACAACAATATACGGGCCTGCCGGATCTGGAAAGTCAAACCTTTGTCTTCTGTGCGCAGTGTCAGCCAGCAGGATGGGAAAAAAGGTCATATTTGTAGACACAGAGAGTAGCTTTTCCATAGAAAGACTCAAGCAGATATCACCTGACCACGAAAAAATCCTGGAAAACATGATGATATTCAAGCCAGCTTCATTCGAGGAGCAGAAAAAAGTCTTATTGGAAATCAAGAAATTGAATTTTGATAATATAGGCCTGGTGATAGTGGACACAATAGTGATGCTTTACAGAGTGCAGAGAAATAAATTTGACTCTTATGAGCTGAATCGAGACCTAGGGCTACAAATATCAAACCTCTCAGACCTTGCTCGCAAAAAAAACATACCGGTTATCCTGACAAGCCAGGTATATTCACCTATGAACGGAGGAAATGACATCAAAATCGTTGGTGGAGACATACTAAACTATGCAAGCAAATGTGTAATTGAACTGCAGAACTTCAAGAATGTGCATAAGTTGATATTAAAGAAACACAGGTCAATAGGCGAAAAGATTATTGACTACAAGATAACTGCCAGTGGAATAGAAATCATTCCTCGCTAAAGTCATCAAGCGAGTATTTGAATTCCTCATCAGACTTCAACAGACCCTTCATGACCAAGAATTCTTTTGCAAGTATGTAAAAGAGCAATCCAAGGCTCTTTTTCCCTTTGTTGTTGCAGGGAACAACAAGGTCAATGTTATTTGATTGATTATTCGTGTCACATAAAGCTATTATCGGAACTCCAATAAGTATTGCATCCTGAACAGCATTCCTATCAGGCCAAGCATCTGTAACCATGATAATCTTTGGCTCAGTATATTCCTTTAGCTCAGGATTAGTAAGTATTCCCGGGGGATACCTGCCTGCAAGCACCTTAGCAGATGTTGCAACACCAAACATCTTGGAAGCCTTCCAACCGTTCTCCCTGCGGCTAACGATCAAGATATCTTTTGGATCATAAGTTGAAAGCAGGTTAGCAGCAAGCTTGATGCGCTCATCAATCTTCTGAAGGTTTAGAACAGAAAGGCCGTCAGGCCTTGTCTTGTAGATGAACTGCTCCATATACTTTGTGCGGAACTTGGTACCTATATGTATCCCTGACTTCAGGTAAACTTCCTGGGCAACCAATAGTTTCTCGTCAGCCATATTCAACCTTACCGAACAAACCAGAAGTGACCTGCTTGTTTTTCACCTCAGCAGCTTCGGTAATGAAAACGGAGAATATCAGGAGGTTTAAAAAGTTAACTGTTCAATGTGCACGTCAATCTATACCAATCATAATCCAAAATACTTCAGTTATCACCGGTTGGCTAATGCTAAACAAAAAGGGTCTGGCTCTGAATCAGTACAGTGAATTAAAGGACCTTTTGAGGACAGAACTTCGAATATAAATTTCCAGAAATGGTAAAAAATTGTGTTTGGGAAATCTGCCCTCGTTAATTTTAATTTGTCAACTGCTGTCCGCCGTTCTTTTTACGGCCACCAAGAAGAAAAATAAGCTCCTCTCAAATCCCCCTGTGTCACTTCGATGATGTAAATCTTGCTAGGTCTGGTGTAATAGACTGTCCCTGAAAACTGATACCTATCACCTGCCAAAGTTTGGGCAGATAACTCATTACCATCTCTGTCTACAGTAATCAAACGGGCGTTTGTCTGCTTCTCGATGGACGAACCGGAATTGGTCTGGTCATAATCAACTGCGCGGACACGAATCGCTCTCCCTGTCCAGTCCAGTCCAGTGTATGCATTGGGATCAATGACAAAGTATATCGTTCCACCCGCCGCAACAGGGACTTGAGATGGGGTCGCATCTAAATAATATCCCCATCCACCTATCGGAATGCCGCCCCTGGTAAAGCGGGTATTGTCTTTATAGCCAGTAGCCAAGACACTAGCCCACGTGCCCGTAAGACCACTAGCACGGAAATTGGCATAAATCGTACCTGTCGAAGTCAACGTCTGATAGAGAGAGTTAGCTGAACTAAAAGGCGCACCAGCTGGACTGTTACTCCACCCAACAAAACTTGGACCAGCCACAAGGTGAACCACAGTTCCGAAGTCACCAGTGTACGGCAAATCAACTGCATTTCCACCAACCGCGGCCATAACAACCCCACCATTGTTAATGACAACGTTGAGAGTGTTTATCGCCACCTGAGCGGCAGAAACCGGAGTCTGGACAGCAGCAATGCCTCCCCAACTAAAATGATCAAGCCTGAAAGTCATAACATGATTCACACAATCAACAGAATCATACTGCAAGTCTTCAATAAGCTGATTGTTATCGTCAAAAAGCTTGAAAATATACTCATCCCTAGCTGGCGGGCAGACAGCTGAGTCAAAACTGACTGAAAGGGTGACGGGCTGGCTGAAAACAGCACCAGAAGGACCAAACCTGTACGCCTCACTCAAAAAATCCTGACCCGGATGAGCAATGACCTCAATAGAGAGCATGGGAGAGGCAGAGGAGCCAGCAGGAACAGATAAGGTTGCAGATCCATCGGCAGAGACAATATCAGTAGTTGCCAAAGAAGCCAAAGCGCGCTCAACCCTCCAATCCTTAACAAGCACAGCACCTTTAGCAGAACCCTTAAGGTCAAGAGATAAAACCTTAGCCTCAGGATTCACGCAAGCGAACATAATATTATCGTCCAGGTTGAGGTTGGGAATAGAATATGATTCCAAAAACTTGTCACCTAACAGAAAAACATTCTTGCCAGAACCAGAATCAACAGAACGCTCAATAAAAGGGTATTTCCCGATAAGAGCACTACCAATACTTTCAGGTGAAGCATGCAAATCAACAAAACAAACTTCGTTAACAGCACCGGGAAGAGAGTAGGTTGATTGAGTTAGAGAGCCAACCTTAGAAGACATAGTCTGTGCATCCTCATCCAAACTTGTAATGAACTGGAGAACCTTTGCATCCTGAGCACTCCGGCTCATCTGAGCAATTGAACGAAAGCCAAAAATCACAATCAAGCCAACCACAACAACAAGAGCACCATAAAAAACAGTATGAGAATCGCCCCTTTTTAATGTCATACAATGATTGGGAGAAATTGCGCTTAAATATCTTTCGTCGGAAAACTATCAATCAAATCATATGAAGGGCCTTGATGAAGAACTCGCTAAACTGTTCGACTTGATTAACAAGCAAGAAAAACTGCTTCCGGAGAATGCGCCATATCAAAAAAACGGAGGACTACCAGAAAAGCATCCCGTTTTGCCTTTCCCGCTTTTTCATTAGTATGCCCACCACCAGACAGCTGCCAGTTCAGATGGTCCGGTGTTGCTGATGCCCATAATAAACTTGTATGTGCTAAACGGAAAGGCAGACGAATCTGTCCTATCATATATTGCAGTCCAGCCAGAGGAAACATATTGTTCTGTTAAAATATCCTGGCCAGTGGCTTTGTTCCTAACAGTTAATGTTACACCATTAATGAAAGGGTTATTGTATCCTTTTAGGACAAACTGGAAATTCTTATTACTACTATATGCTGACGGGTCAACCTCATAATATATCTTGCCGGAAGGCAAGGCGAATTCTGCCTTGGGACTGGAGGTATAATACGAATAGCCAGTAGACGTAAGCGTGTCTAGTTTATACGGATCGGCGAATGTCCCGCTTCCATGGCCTGAGACGACCCTAGGGGCAAACCTAGCAGTGATCATAACTGTTGAGGTTGCAGTATAATAATAACTCGCAGTTGCTCTCACTGGGCTTGACCCGATACTCCACCCACTAAAAGCAGTCGCCGGAGCAGCAACCAGATACACCACGGTGTTTGGTTGAACCGATAACGTCGCTGGACAGGCCACCCCATTAGCTGTAACACTCCCCCCGCTAGGCAAATTTTCCACAGCAACAACAACCTGCACAGGCTGGACAGCAGCAATCCCACCCCAACTAAAATGGTCAAGCCTAAAAGCCATAACATGATTCACACAATCAACAGAATCATAATGAAGGTCCTCAATGAATTGATTATTGTCATCGTACAGCTTGAAGACAAATTGTGCCCTATCAGGCGGACAGACTGTTATCTCAGCGGGATTGAAGGAGATTGAAAGGGTTGCAGCCGGATCAAAAACTGTTCCTGATGGACCAAACTTATAGGCCTCACTCAAGAAATCGTAGCCTGGATGAGAGATAACCTCAACAGAAAGTGTGGGAGAGACAGACGCACCAGCAGGAACAGACAGTGTTGCAGAACCATCAGCAGAAACAATATCAGTAGTCGCAGAAGAAGCCAAAACACGCTCAACCCTCCAATCCTTAACAAGCACAGTACCCTTTGTAGAGCCTTTTAAGGCAAGAGGTAAAACCTTACCTTCGGTATTTATGCAGGCGAACATAACACCGTCATCTAAGTTTAAGCTGGCAACAGAATACGATTCAAAGAAATTATCACCAACCAAAAAAACATTCTTGTCAGCACCAGAATCAACAGAACGCTCAATAAAAGGATAATTCCTAATAGCAACCCCACCAATAGATTCTCGAGAGGCCTTTAGATCGGCAAAACAAACTTCCTTGACCGCACCAGGAAGAGAGTAGGTTGATTGCGTTAAAGAGCCAAGCTTAGCAGACAAAGTTTGTGCATCTTGATCCAAACTTGTTATGAACTGCAGAACCTCTGCATCCTGAGCACTCTGGTTCAACTGAACAATCGAACGAAAACCAACAATAACTATCAAACCAACTACAACAACAAGGGCGCCGTAAAGAAGAATATGAGAATCACCACTTTTTGAAACCATTTATTAAGTTGGGAGAAATTGCGTTTAAATATCTTGCGCTCGAAAACCTTCGATTAACTCATACGAAGGCCCTGCCGAGGACAGAACTTCGAATATAATATGCCAGAAAGGGACTGAGCCAGTGCAGAATTCGAGAGAAAAATGAGGCATAAATTGCCAATAATAAAACCAAACGCAAATTTCATCGAAGATATTTGTCCCGGGAGATATTTATCTCCCGCACCTCCAGTTGACCCTCAGCAGCGCCTGTTCATTGAGCAAAGAATGGATTTTAAGGATGTACAGCCTTCCGGAGGAGTGCTGTGATGTTCCGATATACCCCTGGAATACGCCATTCCCAGCGCTTCCAAAGTAAGGCTTGTATGGAAGGGGAATTTCGCTTCCGTAAACGTCAACCGCAATCAAATCGACGCCATAGTAGCCTGCAGTGTGACGCTGGTTATAATCATAAATATTTACCGTGACATAGTTGCCCTCGCAGTATTTCCAATAGTCTGGATTCCAAGACCAGGATTTTGAATAATTGATGTCTATAAGGAAGTACAAAGTCTGACCGGGATATATCCAGACCATGTCAGGAGAGCATATTCCCGGAGTAGGGTGGCAGCCATATCCAAAGCCCTGGCCGGCAGCCGCCCACGTGCCATCAGGAGCCCTTATCTGCACATCCTGGTCCATCTTGTAGGCAGACTGCATTATGCCATACCACTCGCCTTTCTGCGGCTGAACAGTTTGACTAGCACGGAAATTGGCGTAAATCGTACCTGTCGCAGTCAACGTCTGATAGAAAGTATTAGCTGAACTAAAAGGCGCACCAGCTGGAATGGTACTCCACCCAACAAAATTCGGACCAGCCACAAGGTGAACCACAGTTCCGAAGTCAGCAGTAAGCGGTAAAGGGACTATATTTCCACCAACCGTGGCCATAACAGTCCCTCCATTGTTAATGACAACGTTGAAAGTGTATTGTGCCTCCTGAACAGCAGCAATTGCACCCCAACTGAAATGGTCAAGCTTGAAAGTCATAACATGATTAACACAATCAACAGAATCATATTTGATATCTTCTACAAACTGGTTGTTGTCATCAAAAAGCCTGAAAACATACTCATCTGGACCAGGTGGACAGATGGTCGGGTCAAAATTTACAGCCAGAATGACATGGTCTGTGAAAACAGTCCCAGAAGGGCCGAACCTGTAAGCCTCACTCAAGAAATTGTAGCCTGGATGCGGGATAACCTCAATAGAGAGGGTGGGAGAGGCAGAGGAGCCAGCAAGAACAGATAAGGTTGCAGATCCATCGGCAGAGACAATATCAGTATTTGCAGAGGAGGATAAATTGCGCTCAACCCTCCAACCCTTAACAAGCACAGTGCCTTTGGCAGAATCCCTCAAAGCAACAGACAAAACCTTGCCTTCAGCATTCAGGCAAGCAAACATAACACCATCACCCAAATTAAGGCTAGGAACAGAATACGAACCAAAAAACTTGTCACCAACCAAGAAGACATTCTTGCCAGAGCCAGATTCGACAGAACGCTTGATGAAAGGATAATTCCCAATATCAACGCTTCCAATAGATTCCGGAGAAGCCAACAAATCAGCAAAACAAACTTCCTTAACCACACCAGGAAGAGAGTAGGTTGATTGCATTAGAGCGCCAAGCTTAGCAGACATAGTCTGTGCATCCTCATCCAAACTTGTAATGAACTGCAAAACCTTTACATCCTGAGCACTCTGGTTCAACTGAACAATCGAACGAAAGCCAAAAATCACAATCAAGCCAACCAAAACAACAACAGCACAATAAAGAACAGTGTAAGAATCACCCCTTTTTGAAACCATTTATTAAGTTGGGGGAAATTGCGTTTAAATATCTTCCGCTCGAAAACCTTCGATTAACTCATACGAAGGCCCTGCCGAGGACAGAACTTCGAATATAACATTCCAGAAAAAGTAAAAAATTGTGTTTGGGAAATCTGCCCTCGTTAATTTTAATTGGTCAACTGCTGTCCGCCGTTCTTTTTACGGCCACCAGGAGGATATCTGAGCTCCTCTTAAATCTCCCTGCTTGTGCTCAACAATATAAATCCTATCTTTGGTGGTGGCATCACATTGAACAGTGCCAACAAAATTGTTATTTTCTCCACCAAGATTATAAATTACAATTTCATTGCCATTGCGATCCACTACAATCAATCTGGCTTTGGATACCGTATCTTTTGACGTGCCTGTATTACTTTGATCGTAGTCAAGTGCCCTAACGACAATGTTTCTGCCGCTATAATCAAGTCCAGTGTATCCGGTTGGATCAATAATGAAGTAGGTTATTTGATTGGGGGCAACATCTATGGCCCCCGGTATTCCCCTCTCGTGATAGCCAATTCCGATGTACGTGTTTTTGACATTGCACTTGTATCCATTGGCTAAAACACTAGCCCATTTGCCCGTAAGACCACTAGCACGGAAATTGGCGTAAATCGTACCTGTCGCAGTCAACGTTTGATAGAGAGTGTTAGCTGAACTAAAAGGCGCAACAGCTGGAATGGTACTCCACCCAACAAAATTCGGACCAGCCACAAGGTGAACCACAGCTCCGAAGTCAGCAGTAAGCGGTAAAGGAACTATATTTCCACCAACCTTGGCTATTACAGTCCCCTCATTGTTAATAACAACGTTGAGCGTATATTGTGTCGCCTGGACAGCAGCAATGCCTCCCCAACTGAAATGGTCAAGCCTGAAAGTCATAACATGACTAACACAATCAACAGAATCATACTGAAGGTCCTCAATGAATTGATTATTGTCATCGTACAGCTTGAAGACAAATTGTGCCCTGCCAGGCGGACAGACTGTTATCTCAGCGGGATTGAAGGAGATTGAAATGGTTGCAGCCGGATCAAAAACTGTTCCTGATGGACCAAACTTATAGGCCTCACTCAAGAAATCGTAGCCTGGATGAGAGATAACCTCAACAGAAAGTGTTGGAGAGGCAGAAGCGCCGGCAGGAACAGACATTAATGCTGAACTATCAGCAGAAACAATATCAGTAGTCGCAGAGGTAGAGAGAGTGCGCTCAACCCTCCAACCCTTAACAAGCACAGCACCTTTAGCAGAACCCTTAAGGTCAAGAGACAAAACCTTAGCCTCAGGATTCAGGCAAGCAAACATGACTCCATCATCTAAATGCAGGCTGGGAACAGAATACGAATCAAAAAACTTGTCACCAACCAAAAAAACATTCTTACCAGAACCAGATTCGACAGAGCGTTTAATGAAAGAGTATTTCCCGATAAGAGCACTACCAATACTTTCAGGTGAAGTCTGTAAATCAGCAAAACAGACCTCGTTAACAACCATAGGAAGAGAGTAGGTTGATTGAGTTAGAGAGCCAACCTTAGAAGACATAGTCTGTGCATCCTCATCCAAACTTGTAATGAACTGCAAAACCTTTACATCCTGAGCACTCTGGTTCAACTGAACAATCGAACGAAAGCCAAAAATCACAATCAAGCCAACCAAAACAACAAGAACACCATAAAGAACAGTGTAAGAATCACCCCTTTTTGAAACCATTTATTAAGTTTAGAGAAACTGCGCTTAAATATCTTGCGCTCGAAAACCATCAACCAACTCATAGGAAGGACCTTTCGAAGACAGAACGCTTCTAATCAGGTTAAAAGATTCAATGACAACAGTCTTTACCTCAACCTGATTATTGAGCAGCTCATCAAATTTCTGTTTGTCAGCAATGGACTTAACCCTTGCTAGTGTAATATGAGGATGAAACCTATTGTCAGGAGCAAACCATCCACGCAAAGCAGCATCGATTGACCTTTGAAGGGTTGAAACCTCTTCCAAGGGAAGGACATCAACCCAAAGAACACGAACATAACTAAGGCTCGGAAAAACACCCAACCTATTCAATCTTAGGCTAAAGGGCTTGAATGAAACCTTGGAAAGAGCATCCTTGATTTGGGAAATGTTTGAATCCGGCACCTCGCCAAGAAATTTCAGGGTCAAATGAAAAGATTTGGGGAGGCTGTATCTTCCAGGCTTACTGAACTCCTCTTGTAGCTTAATAAAATAATCTTTATGCTCAACAAAGTCCAGAGCTATGAACAACCTCATATTAATAACCCTGATAAATCAGGGCTGACAAAAAGAAAAAATTATTGCTTATCAGACTCTTCTTCCTCAACGTCCTTTTCTTCAGATTCTTCTTGAACGTCTTCCGAAGATTCTCCACTTTCTTCACCAAAGTCCTCAGTGTCTTCAGGGGCTTCTTCCTTCTTTGCCTGCTTTGACGGCTCTGCGCTACCAATCACTTCTGCAAAACCAACCCTGCGCAAAACCTTTGTGACCCTTACCTTGACTTCGTCGCCGGCTGAGGTGTTAGGCACAAACAGGACGAAACCATCCTTTTTTGCGATACCGTCGCCCTTCTCGCCGACAGCCTCAATCTTAACGGTCAACTCCTCTCCAACATTCACAGGCCGGACACCATCGTCCATACCGCCCCTAAATTCTCGTGGCCCATGACTACCTTCATTCCTGTTAAAACTTCTATTCATATTTTATTTCACCTTTCTGATGCATCTAATGTGCAACAGGTGGAGAATTGCATTAAGGATATTTAAATATGATGGTTTTGGGTGAGAAGCCACGGGTTTAAATAGCATTATACCTGATTTGTCAAGAAATAAGAAAGAAAAGCGGTTGCAATAACCGCTTGGCATTACAAATAAAAAAAAATTATTCTTCTGCAAGCTTTGTTACCGAAAGCTCCTTTAGGCCGCCTTCTGTAACATAGAAGCCAACTTCGCCGTCAGGCAGATTAGGAGCATCAACAAGCTTTGCAACCCTTGAGCCTTTCTTGCCTTTCCTTAAATAAATCCTAAAGGTAGAGGCATGGGCCACAATATGACCGCCAATGGCCTGGGTCGGGTCGCCGAAAAATACGTCGGGCCTTGCCATGACTTGATTAGTTACGTAAACGCAAGTGTTGTTCACATCTGCAAGCTTCAATAAAACATGCATGTGGCGATTGAGCTTTTGTTGCCTTTCAGCTAAGGTACCACGACCAATAAACTCAGCCCTAAAATGTGCGGTAAGGGAATCAACAATGACAACCTTGACATTGAGCTTCTGATTTGTGATAATATCCTCAACCTTTTCTGCCAGGAGCATCTGATGGTCTGAATTATAAGCCCTTGCAACCTTGATATGGCTCAGAACCTGATGCTCATCAAGGCCAGCGCCCTTGGCAAGCTCAATTATTCGCTCAGGGCGGAAAGTGTTCTCTGTATCAATATATACTGCATAAGATTCAGGGTCCTGCTTTTGGCAATTAACACACAACATGTGGGCAATTTGCGTCTTGCCTGAGCCGAACTCACCAAAGCATTCTGTAATTGCTCCAGTTTCAAAGCCACCACCCATCAATCTGTCAAATTCTGCAGAGCCAGTAGGGATTTTAATTACCAGCTCACGCTTCTTCAACAGGTCAGTGCCTGATTCAAAACCCATCCTCATAGAAGAGCGTGCAAAGGCAATCATCTTTCTTGCTGCAGCGTCGGTTACACCAGCTGTCTCTGCAAGTTCAGCAGGAGAGGCAACAGCAACAGCAATAAGACTTGTGTAACCAGTCTCCCTTAATTTCTCTGCTGTGGTCTGGCCAACACCGGGCAAGTCTTCAACAGACAATTCCTTGCGATCATTCTTTACCATCACTTCACCTTCCTGCCTGATAGTCTTGGCGATTAATAAAGCTTTTGTCATTTTTTTCACCTCTAATACGCAGAATCCGCAGTATCTTCCTGGTTCTCCTTAAGAACCAGGTACTCGTAAGACCTACTAAGGACTAAAGCAGCCTTTGGCAGGTCGTTTATGCGCATAGAACTAGAGTTCTGCCATTTGCCAGCCTTGTCCTTATAGCTTCGCTGCAAGCTTATTGTATAATACCCAGAAGTTCCTGCGGTCTTGTTAGGGACCTCATTTCTCCAGATGTTGGCGTTAACTGCACCAGCACTAAACCTTTTTTCAGGCCCCACCTTATTTTCTTGTTTCATTTTAATCTCCATTGCTTTCGCGTTTTGTTTCAAACCCCCTTAGTTATGAGCTACTAGGGCCCCAGGGGCTGGAGTCAATGCAATATAACAGAAGGAAATGGCTTAAATAGGCTACGCGTGAATGTCCAGTGGATAAGTGGCAACTAATGTAAAGAAGAAAAGTACTCTTCAGCTTTCTTTCTTGAGCTGGGCTTGCCGATGTCAAACCACGCACCTTCGTTAATTACCCAAGCATAGAACTGTGTTGAGTATTTCCTGATAAGCTGCTCGCCCTGGATGTTGGGTTTCTGGATATCTTTCAGCAAAGAGCATATCATATCCTTATGGATTATGCTGAGGTCAAGAGTCACAAAAGCGCGGTTCTCTGGCCAAGGCTTGTTCTTGTCATGAAAAGAAGATTTGACTTCAGTAAACCTGCCCGCTTTGTCAACAGTGCACCAACCGTAATTAGATTCTGCAAAATTATCATCTTGAATATGAACTTTATTTCTTACTGCCATAACACCCATGCCAGTATCTGCAATGCCATTGAACCTGCTCATCAAACCTTCAAGAGAAAACGTAAAAAGGCAATCATCAGGAGATGCAATAATGTGGTCTCCTGTACCTAAGCGACCGAAACCATCAATATAAGAAAAGGTTACATCAGATGAAGGGATTCTTGTTTCCTCTAGTCTTACACCATTATAGCCAGACAGTGCCTGTTCATACTGCCTTTTGTGATTTGGATTCACAAGCAAAAGTGTCTCATTCACGCCTATCTTGTCAAAGCTCATCAGAATATGCTTAACAACAGGCATACTGGCGTACTCTGATAACCCCCTAATTTCGGATGTCCTGTCTCTGCTGATAGAGTCCTTTTCACCAACAGCAACTATTAAACCTTTCATAATAAGTTGGCATGCTAATAATATCTTATAAAGATTAGCCAAAGATTCTCAATAAAATGAGAAAATCAGAAGATACAATTACAATAAAAATCAAAACCTCGAAAAAGCCTCCGGTTTTAAATGGTCCGCTTATGTGAAATCTTAATGGATATAAGGGCTGAATGCCTCGGTCATTAGACAAGTCAAGCACAAGGTGGGAAAGATAACCAATGGCAATACCAATAGCCACAGACAGATTGAATCTTGCAAACACAACAAAAAGCAATGTGGGGAGCCAAACAGCATGAAAAAGCCTGCGGTGACCGAACAGGAAATTGATGACATAAGAAATTGGGCCGAGGCGCCTGCCAACAAAAGACTTTGGAGTGTCGATGTCAGGCACCAAAGCAAAGATGACAGCAACTACTGGAATGATCATGTCCTTACTGAAGAAACTGATGAAAAACAAGGCACACAAGGCACACAAAAGGCCGAAGGCAGCGTGGGTCCTAGCCATCATTTGGCTTAAGGCGATCTATCTCTTCCTGAGGATTAGGGGAAGGGTCAACAGACCTTGCGACAAGCTCAAGGCGGTCAAACATCTGGTTCTTTGTAACCCTGCCGGAGACCTTAATGATGTTCCCAAGAAGCTCTGTCTTCAAAGTCTCAAACTCTTCGGGTTTGTCGCGCATTGAGAGCATCAGCTCCTTTGACTTGCTGACAAGCTTTTCAACCTGGTCGCGGAAGAAAACAACGCGAATGTTCTCTGTACCGTCGTCAAGAAAGAGGTTAAGAACATAGGCATAACTTGGAACAACAGAGCTATGCTGGTCACATACAAAACCTGAATCAGACTGCTTCAGGCGCTTGTTGCACTGAGGGCAGACCTCATAGAACTTCGGCTCAAAGGCCTGGACAATTGTACCGAGGACCTCAACATTATTATCGTTCTCCTGCAGTTCCTTTATTGTCTTTCTGGCAGGCTTCTCAAGAGCTTGAGATTTAACCTCGCCAACAGTCTCACCCTTGGGGTTGACCATCAACAGGCCACGGTCATTAAGATGAACCTCTTTTATGCCATTATTCTCTCGCACATAGCCACCCTTAATCTTGACAATGTTATCCTGAACAACAGAAGACATCTTGTCTGCCTGATTGCCCCAGCAGACAATCCTAATAGTACCAGTCTCATCTCCTATAACAATGGAACCAACCTTGCCAGAGCGGTTCTCTGACTGGAACTCACGAGGCTCGTTCACAAAAAGAACCTTGCCAATGGTCTCAACATCGCGCATGCCAGCAAGAATGTTCTTTATCTGAAGCTTACCTGAAAGATTCTCAAAAAGCTTGACGCCGAGCTCATTTGCAACAATGTGGGCAGCTCCCTCCCTGGAGATAAGGCCTGAGAGCTGTTTTAGCTTCAATGCAATCCTGGAATTAATCTCTTCATCAGAAAGACCGGTCTTCTCCTTGATCTTTGACAAAACATCTGCCAGCGGAATCTGAATCATAAGAGTGAAGGGTTATTGAGACATTTATATAATTTTGTATAATCAAACAGAGGCTTTAATCGCAAACCTATACACCAGGTTACGAGGCTCGACCTTGCCTGTCAATGGGTTGAATGCATAAACCTGCTCAGGCTTGCCTGAAATAAGCCTTGAGACGCAAACTCGTAGAGTATCCTTCTGAACAGTGCAAGAGGGCATTGAGGCAAATGATGCAGCAAAAACCTCATCATCAACAAATGTCAAGGCCTTTCCCTGCTTCACAATCCTCACATTTTTGCCCAAAACAGAAACATAATTTGCAGTGTTAAGGCTTGCCTTGTAGAAAACACCCTTCCTGTAGTTTATGTCATATTTGAAATCTGCTTTTTCAGATGATGTCATGGACCTCAGGAAAATGCTTGATAAAACAGGTACAGTGAAGTCCTTAACCTTGTCTGACTGCAGAACAGTGGTTGAGCCAGAATTTGAGAGCTTGATTTCAAAAGTGCCGTCAGGGACCATCTGCTTACCAATGTCCATTGCAAGATTACATACACAATTATCTGTAGCGGACATTGAACACAAAAGAAGATTTTCAGCAAACCTGTCAAAAACCATCTCTGCATTTGAATCACAATCAAGGTCAAAACCCCACTTTAGGCTAGGGTCTTTTTCTGACATAACTGATGACAAGGGAGCGAGGCAAACTGCCAAAGGCTTGGCAGAAGAACAGGTTGCAAGATTGGCAAGGAGTCCGTTATTTGAGGTAAGAAGGTATTGGATGCGCTGGTAGGTTGTCAGATTATAATTTGACGAGGCAGCCACTACAGGCCTAAATTGGTATGTTGAAGTGGAGGTCTGCGGAAGGGAACAAGAAGATACATCACAATTAACACCAATGCCAATAGAAAGGGGGCCACAGGCCTGAGATTCTGGGACAGGAACAAGAGAGCAATCAAAACCGCACTTTTGCGAGCAGAAACAGCAATCATGAGTCTTAGCAAGGTCCTTTTTTTTCTCTTCGTAAGCCTGCTGCTTTTGAGCCTGGTCAAGCAACTCATATTCTGATTTATAGGCCATTACTGCCTTAACATAGTTCCTTATAATCTCGACTTTACGAAGCCTTGCAGACTCAGATGATATATATGTAATGAGCTCAGGCCGCAAAGCAGCAGAAACCTGTGGCCATGAAGGATTGGACAAGCCTGTTGATGAAATGGCCTTCCTGATGACAGACTCTCCTCCATTGTAAGAAGCAACTGCAAACTCTGTGGCTGAAGAGAACTTTGAAAAGCTATTTAATAGCGATGCATAGTAAACAAAAGAACCCTTTATTGAAATATCTGGATTTAACCTGTCATCATTAGAAGGGTTGCACAAGGCACTAAGCTTACACTTAGAGCCGGAACACGCACAATCAGTCAATTTCTTGAAAACCTGTGGAAAACCTTTGGCTGTTGCAAGCTCAAATTGGGTCAGGCCTGCACTGGTGCCAAGAGTGCCAATAGCAAATGGGTCTCCTTTAGACTCCTGAGCAATCACGCCTGCGATCAATGACTTTGACACCTGAGGATAATCAATTGTGTACCTTGAAAGAGAGCTGCTGTATAAAATATAGATATTGTTCATTACTCCTTTGCTATTCTTTGAAACAAACTTGGGGGCTTTGCTCAAATCAGAAGGCTCAGGCAAAGTTGCGCCAGATATTTTTGCAACAAGCTTAGCCCAAAAACCAGGCTTCACTGAGGTGAGCTTCTTAGTGAAGACATCAATGGTGATTGGCGTGTTAGGGAAGGCAGAAACCTTGAGGGGGTCTTTAGATTCGATGGCTGAAGAATACGAGAGAGGCAACTCCTGCTTGTAAGTGAGCAAGAAGTCTCCAAAAACAAGCTGCAAACGCTTATTGAACTCTGAATCAAGATTTGGAAAACATTCTGGCTGCCAGAGCTGATAACCAAGATAAGAGCCGCACTTGCTATACTCTACAAAACCACCGTTTGAAGCCAGATCAAAAACAGACTGTCCAAAGCTATTCCTTAAGGACTGCTCTATGAAAAACCTAATAGACTCCCCTGACTCATAAGAACTGATAAGGTCAAGAGGCCTTGAACCAAGATTGTCAAGCTCAAGAG
Source organism: Candidatus Woesearchaeota archaeon (assembly GCA_043803105.1). GTDB lineage: Archaea > Nanobdellota > Nanobdellia > Woesearchaeales > JAZDKJ01 > JAZDKJ01. The sequence continues at coordinate 30,839 of JAZDKJ010000012.1, read as the reverse complement.
AGCTTCTCTTGGACTGGAGGACAAGGAAGATGGACATTAACACAATAGTAGTTATGAAAACCAAGCTGATGTTGAAAACAAAGGCTTTTTTCATTTTTTGTACTTGCAAACTGAACTCTGCATCCTTGTAGCACCAATGTTTCCGCCAACAAGGTAAGACCTGTAAAGGGTTAGCACAACATCAAGGCCTGCCTTTTTCGGGTCTTTCGGCGGAACACTGACTGACGCAGAGACCTCATTTAATTTTGAAAGCTCACAATTTTCCGTGGTCAGCACAAAAATCGCTGAGCCTGCCTTAACAACCGATAACTCATAGCAGCAATCATCGAAGTTAGACGCAACAAATTGCTCAATAACAGGCTTTGCGTATGATGCAAATGACTTAAAATCATCAGAATCTGACGCGGTGAGCAGAATATCAGAGACGCTGCTACTCTGAGAGGCAGGAGTCTTCAGCAGATTAATCAGGATAAGGCCAGAATCTGTTGAAATCTGTTTTGAGGAAATGCTTTCAATGGATTTGGTCGGACTTATTGAAAACAGGAGGAAAAAAATGATCAGGACTACGCAGAAAGCTATGTATGCATAAAAATCAAGAAGATTTGGTGAAAGAAGAGCTCTCTTAACTATTTGGCATCACCACAATAATTTCCAGCCAAACTGGAATGATAGCATCATCTTTAGGCTTTTTGGAAAGCTCATCAAGCTGCTTCTGCAATGGCACAAGCTCTTGGCTTGAGGCAAACAACGGGTCGGACTGAAGCCCGGAAATCTGGTTCTTCAACAAGAGCTTATCAAGCTCAGATTTTCCTTTCAACAGGAAGTAAAGGCTCCTCCTGGAAACAGTGGATGCGCTGCTGCCTGAGTACTTTGAGAGCACAATCCACCTATCAAACCAATCCTTGTTGTAATAAAAAGAAAAAAGCTCAGCAGAGCCCATATCCTTAATCGAAACTTTTGCAGCAATGTGCCGTGAATCAGGATAGACAATATTTTTGGTCAGGTTGGATTCAAGGTATTGAAGCCTTGAAGCATCAATAATTCCTGGAGTAACCTGGCCCTGGGACATCTGGCATAACCCATCCCTTGAGTAAATCAGGCGGTCAACAAACAGAGCAGACTCTGCATCAAAGGTGTCAACTTCAGTCTTTACATATGTGTGCACAAGAAAATAAATGCTGACAAGCATCACAACAAGAAAGAGAAACCTAGGAACAAAGGCAATCATGTAATCTGAAATCTCACTCTTCTTATTCATAGTAACTCTGGATAGCCTTCACAATAGGCTCTGCAATCGAAGGTGATTGTTCTTTCAACAAGCCTGATTCAAGCTGGAGATTACCTATCTCGATCAGCACAGAAGGCTTATCGCCATACAAAACAAGCATTGGATTATCGATACCTTCAAGTGCTGAGGCATCGAGCCTGTTCAACTCAATAGAGGTAATCGCTGGAAATTTGAGGGCAAACTGCTTCAAAACAAGGCAGGCAAGCTTTTCGCTCTGCAATGACTTGGAAGAGGATGAATAGATGAAGGCGCGAATCCCGTTGAATGGAGGCAATTCATTGCCTGTATGCAGGCTAATGACCAACGAAACATCATCCCTGGAAACAGTGGAAAGCCTCTCCTGCATTGAAACAAAACTGTCACCTGAACTAGTAACGATGGTTTTAACACCGGCCTGATTGAGCTGGTAAGAGAGGGCTGAGCCAATATTTTTGGTCAAGTCCTGCTCGATTAAAGTGCCAAAGACAGAGCCTGCACCTGAGGCTGAGGTCGGACTAGAGAGCCTTGTGTCAACTCCATGGCCAGGATCTATAGCAACAATCCTATCTCCAGAAGCCTTAGTTTCCACATCAGGGCATGAGATGGTTTGTTCAAGGGTTGAGGCAGTGATGTAAAGATTAGAATCGGAAAGAGAGAAAAGGATGCCAATCGGCTTGTCAATGCTGATTGAAGAAGCCTTTATCTTAGGGCTTAGGCCATAAGGATAAGAAATCTTGTAGGAAGATGCATCAGAAACTATTACAGAGCCCTGCTGGAAAATGAAATTGTAGCGCTGCAAGCCAATCTTTGGATGAGTGTAGACGTAAAAAACATCACCGGGACTGGAGTAGATTGCAGTTGAGAGCAAGGCCAGGTCTTTTGAAAGATAGCTCTTCTCAAGCAATGTATTTTCCTGCAAAGACTTGACATAAGACATCAAGGCAATGAAGACTATTGCAACCAGAAACAACTCAAATAACACAAGATAAAGATGGTGAGTAGGGTCAAGACTGGCTCTAAGACCAAAACCTCTTTTTTTCATTTAAGGCAAGAAACAGAAAGCGCATTTATTAAAGCTTTTGGTCTAGCCAACAGCAGTTGCTGGTGCATGCGCCTTTGCGTAATCCAGAGCAGCCTGATAAGAGACCTCATGCTTGCTGAGCCAGCCCCATCTTGCAACCTTGCCACGGGTATCGAAGTGAAAGCCAGGATTACGCCAATCAGGATAGATACCAAAGCCGTTGTCTGCAATTTTTAAACCAATGAGTGCTTGATTCATTGCATCGATCTGCTCGAGATATGTTAGGCTTGTTCCAGTGATGTGAAAGTCAACTGCCTTGCCTACATAATGAAGTGAGCCAGGCAGATGGCCGGTGGTTGCGTAGCCCTCATGAATAACAAACTTAGCATTCAATGCAGTCTGCAATTTCTTGACGTCCTCAACAGTCTCAGGAGTGAGGCCTTGAAGTTTTGGGTCTAAGACATCAGTTGAAACGTCAGAAGGAGCAGGTTCTGTATATGAAGAAGAATCAAATGTATCATACTCGTCCACATTGCAGTCAAACCTTTTGATTTTGTCAGCAGCAAGAGTGCTCAAGTCCTCATTAAAGACAGACTTGCCAAAGGGGTAATCCTGGTAAACTTTAGCGAAATATTCACAAGCCTTTTGATGGTCTTTTTCATTTTGTTCAGCCAAAGAGCTGTAGACAAGGCCGAGATTGTAGCAAGAAACATCAGCATACTCGCTTACAGGATATTTTGAGATTACTGTAGCAAACTCGTTTACTGCAAGATCTCTTGGATAAATGGTTGAGCGTGACCTAATATTTGCGACAAGGTAAGCAACACCAAGCCCATAATGGAGCTCGCCGAGCTTGGAATCATCCTTTTCTGATGAAATCTCCTCAGTTAACCTCTTAATTGTAGCCTGGCTTGACTCGCCTGTGAGGCCGGGATCTTCTTTTATGATTGAGACAGCGTCCAGCATGTCTTCAGCCTTTTTTGCCAGTTCAGACTTGGCATTAGTCTCAATAACCTTGTCAAATGACTCCTTAGCTGCATCAACATCATCAAGAAGCATGTTAAACAAGCCCTGATTATAGAGCATCTCCTGAGTCTTGTCATCATTAGGAAAGAACTTGAGATAATCATCAACAATCTGCAAGGCTATGGCCAACTCCTCTTTTGAGGTCTTTGGAAGAAGGTACTGCAAAAGCTTTTGGTAAGTTGCATTTGAAAGATTTGCGAGCGGATAAGCTGCCTTGAACTCAGAGAACTTTGCAACAGCCTGCTCAGGATTTTTTGACGCAAGAAGCTCGGAAATCAGCTTTTCGTACTCGGCAGGACTCTTTGAGCCGAACTTCTTTCTTATCTCCTCAGAGTGCGCAATGGTAAATTCATCAGCATAGGCAACAAGGAAATAGGTCTTCTTCTGCGTGGCGTCGACAAACTTCTCAATGTAAAAGTTATGGGCTGCAAAACTTCTGGAAATATGCTCATTCGGGCAATTGCCAAAGAGGAAAAGATGCGAATAGCTAACTGCAGGATTTGACACTCCTTGAATTGTGGAGGAAAAAGATGATTTGTAGTTGTCATTGAAAATGTATGCTTGTGAGCCTAGGGAGTTGAAGCTATAGGCTTCAGGAACCTTAAAACGGCTGCTGTAATCAGAATCATAATTGATTGTGAAGACCCGGTCAACATTATAGAGGATTGTGCACTGCACAGGCTTATCAAGTGCATCAAATTTGAAAAGGCAGATGCAGGCGCTACCAGCACAGACAGGAGGCTTTTGGGCCTCGCGGCTCTCGCAGGAACTCACAGACTTTTGCTCAGTTTTGTCAAAACCAACAATCACATAACTATCCTGCAAAATCATGAGGTTTGCATTGTCAGAGGCAAAAACAGTCTGACTATTGGCAAGAGCCTGCATACTCTTTGAGACAATCTCAAAGCTCTCCACAGTGCCTTGCTTGTTGCCAAACAGAGAGGATGCCATAGAATAAGTCCATTTTCCGGAAGCTAGGATGACAACTACCACCAGGATAAGGACAACAACCTCCATCATCACAGAACTGAAGGCTTTCTTGTAAAGAGGCATCTTAGGTGCAGGTAATGGTTACTGCTTTAAGATTATTGCAGGGAGTTGTGGTCATGCAGCATTGTGTTTTTTTGGCTTTGTTGACATGCAGGCATTCTGTCTTTTTAACATCCTGGCCTTTGTCTTTTTCGCACTGGTCAGGCATACCATCACCATCCATGTCGTATGTGTTTGTTGCGCCAAGGCACGGATCGCAGCTAACAGGATACGGATAATCCTTATTGTTTGGATTGCAGTATAGCTCAATCCTATCTTTATCATTGCTACCTTTCAAAGCACATTGCGTAAGCTCAGCCTGATTAAAGTATTTATTAAAGCTGGTGCTGGCTCTGGCTGCGTTAGGTCCAAAAATATACAACATCACAGCAATCGCTACAACTACAAGCACAGCATACAGTATTTGTTCCCAGAGTACACCATCACCTTTTTTTCCAAACACGGTTATCACTCCTGCTAAGGTTTAATGCAACATACAGGCTTTGAAGACGGGCAATCGAACAAGGCAGTGCCTCCTGAACATTCTTCAGCTGTCTTCACACACTCTCCATTCTTTGTAGTGCAGCTTGAAAGATTCTCTTTTGTTATACCAATCTTTCCTGTGAAAAGCAATATCATGACAAAAATAGCCACAATCACAAGTACCGAAGTTATTATTGTGCCAAGCATTTCCATAGCTTTTTTCATTTTAGAGCCTGCAGACAGCATTGGCCGAGCTTTTTGTCTTTGCAATCCTTGTCATCAGGAGGATAACAACTGCAGCCAGTAGCCCAGGCAATATACTTGCCTTCATCACATTTACCTTGTTGTGCACAGGTGCCTCCCTGCTCTGCGCAGGAGCCAAGCACATTACTGCTGAAAATCCTAATCTTGCCAGTGAACAACGCAACTAGGACAATCAAAAGGATTATGCCAAGCACTGCAAGAATAATCATGTTCATGGAAAGGTCAGCCTTCTTCATTTTGTCTTGAAAACAATAACCTCCTGGTCAGTGCTTATATTCTTGCCGGTCTCGCTTATTAAATCTTTGCCGAAAGAAAGGCGATAATAACAGTTAGAAGTCAGGCCTGAGAATTTGAGAGAATTCTTGTCCAAAGATATTGTAAGCTGTTTTGCTGAGCCTGTCCAATCTGTTTTGATTTTTGGGGCTTTGCCGCAACAGGACAGGATGTCCACCTTCTGTGATTTCAAGTTCTCATTAAAGGATAAAGCAAGAGTTGATGAAGAAATCTCACAAGAGGTTGAAGCATAATTGTCAGACTTTCTGAACTCTATTGTTGAGGGCACAGAAGAGGTTATTGAAAGACAGTTTGCGCATTTTGCAGCAGTAAAAGAGCATTTTGAGCCTGAAACCCCAATTAAGGACAAGACCTTGTCTGCACCGTACAAAACTTTTGGCAGCAAGAAAATGAAAACAAATGCAACTACAACTAGAACAATAATCCACTTCATTATTGGCTCCCACAAGATACTTGCTTTCTTCACATTTTCACCTAGGATAGGCCCGGAAGCTTGATATTTGACATCAGGGCAGGATAGGCCTTGTAAAAGATGATTCCCAAAAGAATGCCAAGAAGCGCGAGGAGTACAATCCATTCCATTACCTTTTTTTCCATAGCCTTCCTATTAAACATCAATAAAACCTGGAAAGACCATTATAAAAAAGTTACTGTTTTGCAGGCAGGGATTTGCAGCCGAGCTCATCCAACTGGCCGGAATTGTACTCCCTTAAGGCAACAAAGGCAACGTGGTCAGGCCTTTCCATCCTTAACTTTGCTTCATACCACGCTTCTATACCTCCAAGGAGTGCTGTCCCTGACCCTGCAACGGTCAAGGCTCCTGCAGACAACACAAAAGGGATACCAACCCCTGATAAACCTGCAACAACCATTATGCCGCCAGCAATAATCACAGGAAGGCCCACAGTGCTGGCAGAGGTTACCAACAATTTCTTGATAAATTCATCACCGCGCGCGTAAACAAAAATCACTGAATAGGTCTTGTCACCGAAAATGACAGAGGGATTCTGTGATTGCTTTTCGAGAAGGTTGCCAACAACCTCTTTTCCCCTTGGAGTTTCGTAACCATTAAGAAAATCAAGATAGGTTATACCTCTTCCGGGAATTATTGTTGTAGACAGATAGTTGTCAAAACCGGTAAGGGTCATGGACTTATCCTTGGATTTAACCCAGGAACAGACCACACAATAAACACCATCATTAGCAAAAAGGTCAAGCTTGCCCTTGCCCCAATTATCCCAGCACTTGTACATTGAGTCAGCAAGCTGGGCTTTTGGGTCCTGGGATCTTAGGGTGATGTTCTCTGCAGGGCAGGTAATGTCTGAGGACAGGTCAACAATCTTAAGGTGGGCAGCAGCATGCTCAATGACATTAGCCTTGCAGCCAGTAGAATCAATGCTACTTGCAAAAAGTTTGGACACAGAACCTTCAAATAAAATCATAACTGAAATGCAAACAAGCATAAGTACCAAGATGACAATCAGTTTGAGCTCAGCTTTCTTCATTGTGCTAGCCTATATAAGATGTGCACTGCAAAGTGCCAATGTCAGAAGAGGGCATGAGCAGCATCACTGAATAAGAGTCACTGACGGCAAAATCTCCAAGAGCAACACGAAGTGCCCTGTTAAAAAGATTATCTGACCTCCACCAATCAGGGGATTCGGTATTGTAAATCAAGTAGTAAGCATTCTTTGTGGAAAATGAATCTGTGCCAAGCTCAGTAGTTTTGTACTGCTTGGTTGTTGGAAAAATAGCCCATAGGACATTTGCTGTCTTGACCTGCATGAATGAATAGTTAGAATCCTTCAGGAAAGCACCAAAGTTATTGATTTCCGGAAGCTTTTTCTGAAGGTCAGGGGCAAAAGATATCTCTGAGCAGACCAGGCAGATATTCTGTTTTTCAAAAGGCATCTTGCTCTCAGCATAAGGATTAAGCTGCTGTTTTCCAGACATTTTGTAATAGCATGTCCTCATCTCTTCAGCAATCTTTTCCTTAATTGCATCTGCGTTAATTGATGTTCCGACTGTTGCATCTTTCAAAGTGAGGGTAAGCTCGTGCCTTGGGCATTTTGTGCCTATTGTCTCGCCAAAAGTCTTTACTTTGGCAGCAGTAATGACAGTAAGCCTGCAGGCCTCGATGTCGCCGCTGTTGGTAATAGTTTCACCAAAACTTTTAACTGTGAACATTAATACAACAGCAGAGGCCAGAATAACACACAAAATAACCACTGTTTGAGATTCAAGACCTGATTTTCCTTTAATCAACCTAAAAACCTCCTGAGGATAAAGTATAGGGCTGTAAGAAGGGCAATAAAACCAAAAAAAGCAAGAAGAATATACATCATATTCTCTGAAAGAAGTTGAAAGCCTTTCTTCTTAAAGGTCGACATAGGAGTATTTACTACCAGGCACGCTATTTAAAACTTGTGCTAGTCGTTGTTATCGTCAGCAGTTGTGTAGATGTCAATGCAGCACTTGTTAACACAATTTGTGTTACCCTGCTCAGCCTCATTTGACTCGCAGGCAGTCTCACAAGTGCCGCCAACATTGGCACAACTCCTTGTTTCTGTACCAAAGACCTTAATCTTTCCAGAAAAAATAAGAGCAATGACAACAAGAACAAGCAGGGCTAAAATAGCAATAATAATCGTGTTAAGCGAAATAGACTGCGCTTTCCTATCCTGTGATGCAGCACTTCTCATCGTTGTTCACTTTGCCATCTGAGTTCAGGCACTTCCAACTGTTATAAGCAATCGGATGCCCCTCCGGGCAGGAATCAGCGGAAGACACGCAAAGGCCTCCTTGCTGGCGGCAATTCATGGTTTCCCTTGAAAAAATGCCGGCCCTTGTCAGAAAAATTACTGAAAGCACAACCAGGACAAGAAGCGCGAGAGCAGCGATAATTATGACATTCATTGAAATGCCCTGAGCCTTCTTCATTCCGATACACCTCATTTAGTATTGAATTTTCCTGAATCCAGCTGGTATTTAAATCTTGCTATGACTAATGGAACATCTCCACTGTCTTAGGATCAGCCATGAAAGACTCGCGCTTAAGGTCCTCAATGATATAATTAATCTGCTTCTTGTCTATCTTGAATTGCTCCTCAAGCCTTTCAACAAAATCCTCAACCTCCCTTATATCTTTGAAGACTCCCTCAACAAGGTAGTCAAAACCGTTATTTATCTTGTAGACAGAATTGACCTCAAACTGTTTGACCAGATAATCCTTCAGCTGCAGGCGCAAATCCTTCTGAGTGGAAACCATAATGTTAGCCCTAACATTATAACCCAGAAGTGCAAAGTCTATGAGAGCAACATGGCGCTGAATGATATTACCGTAGTTGTTACGGAGCTTTTCATAGATTGTGGAGATCGGGATTTTTGTTCTCTTGCTTATATTGGTCAAGGACTCCCTGGCGTTCTCGCGCAACAAACTGATTATAAGCAATTCTTTTTTATTCATCTTAACACCTCACATTTACGGTTTTAATGAATTTCCTGCTAAAATATCGGAAATCTTACATATTATTAAGTCGGATAAAAATATATAATTTTGTCTTATACCTTATATAGCACTATATAATTATATATCATACAAATAAATATATAATAGTGAATTATAGTATATATGATGAAGAGAAAGGTAATACAGCTTGCTCGAAAGACACTTGTGGTAAGCCTACCGAGCAAATGGGCAGAGCTCTACAAGATAAGAAAGGGTGATGAAGTAAATGTGGAGGCAGTTTCTGGCGCTATAATCATATCAACAGAGCGTGATGAAAGCCAAGGGAAGAAGGAAATACAGCTCCGAGAGAACCAACCATTTCTCAAGAGGTACCTCAGGGTTTTGTACCAGCAGGGATATAACGAGGTCGTAATAAAATCAGATGAATCACTTCCTTTCGACAAGATAAACGATGCACTAGGCGAGATGCTAGGTTTTGAAATCATTGAAAACAAGGAGAAATACTGCCTGATAAAAAACATAGCTAAGGGCTCTGAGGAAGAATTTGATGTTGTTTTCAAAAGACTGTTCTATGTAACCTTATCGATGGCAAGGGATATCGCAAGCGCACTCAAAGAAGGAAACCTTGAGAGACTCAAGCAGATCAAGACAACAGAGAAAACCGTTGATAAGATAGCAAATTTCTGCGCAAGGCTGCTAAACACAAGACCTACAGGAAGCGAGAGTGAATTACAACGGCTCCACTTTGCAATAAACACTTTGGAGAATGTAGGAGACAATCTTGAAGAGATATGCACACTACTTGAGGGCAAAAGGTTAAAGGTCAACCAAAAAGAGCTTAAATTGTTCGAGGAAACAACAGAGCACTTGCAAACTATAGGCAGGCTATGGTTCAAGACAACTGCTCAAGAGCTAACGTCAGCAATCAGAACAAGAAAAACGCTGCTCAAAATAGCTACGGATTTGATGGAAGAGAAAACTAATACAATGTTTGTTCATTACCTGCTTTCTTTACTCGAGAAAGGCCAGCACTTGGAGCTTTCACTCATTCCTGCAACTCTTTGATGCAAAGCAGAGTTTCAAGCTGGTTAACTTCTGTAGGGGAATAGAACCTTGATGCACCACCAAGAGCATTTGATATATCAAAGGCTGCGTTCTTTACAAAAGTCAATCTCAAGTCCTTCTGGGATGGGAGATGAGAACTTTTGCTGTGAAGTGATAAAGCTTTATGCAGAGCTGCAAAACAATAGTTCAGTTCAAGCAACTCCCAATAATGAAATCTGGCATTGCTAGGCAAGTAATTGTTTAGCTTAAACATAGATTCCTTTACGTATTGCATCTTTTCAAGAAAGCCGCTCGGACTGTTTTCGAAAATAAGCCTCCTGTCTAGCAATTTTGCTGTGGTGTAAAGACAAATATCCTCAAACCTGTCAGGAAAATCAAGGCCAATTATCTTACCTGATTTTGTCACGAGATAATTGTCTGTATGGCCATCAAGGTCGTACAAGTGTGGGAAGACATCAAAGGACCTGAAGGTGAGCGGTAGATTGTCTATCAATCTTGCCTTAATCCAGTAAGGCATGAGTGTATCACTTTCTATTTCTCCAATCAATCTCTTTAAACCGTCTGCCCTGCCCTTCCGCGACTTTATGTTGGTCTGGAGGAAAGCCTGGAAATCAATCACTTCAGGCATGATCTGAGATTTAATGGCAGGGTCAGACTGCAAGAGATCTGACAACCTTGTGCCATCCTCGTAGTACAATACGGCAAGATGGTCGTTTTGGCATGGGAAGATTGCAAGAGGCATTGGCACTGCACGCTTATTATAGTCTACCAACTCTGAAAGTAAATTAAGATTCGAGACTTCTCCTTCAAGCTTAGGAAGCAAATCCTGCTTAAAGCGAAAGACATCCTGGAGCAAACCCTTAAGGGAATAAACCTTTGAGCCGTCAAGGGCTGACTCAACCAAGCCTGCAGCTTGCGCTTTTGCATAAAGCTTATCGAAGATTGAGTTTGCAGTAGATTTGTGATCCAAAAAGACCATGAATAATGACTGAATTGCATTAAAACCATCGCTGTATTCTGGAAGGCTCTTTTTGGCAAAGTCGATTGTGCGAGCAAGCTTATCAGCATTTCTTAGTGTTGTGGTAGCTGAGATACTTTGCATGTGCGCATCCAGGCGTGCACTATTGTTCTTTGCAAAGCGTTGATAGACCTTATAGACAAGAATGTCGAGGGGCCTTTGCATGGTTTTGAAGACAATATGGTTTTGCAAATAGGAATCAGCACGATTGTCGCGAATCAGGCATTTTAGCTGTTTGGCAGCACCTTCAAAGGCAAGATAATCCTGCGATGAGAACAACGGAACAAGGGCTTGCAGGCCATAATAATTTACATCCTTGAACTTCCTTACGGATGAAAGCTGTTGGAGCAATCCCAACCCCTTTGGCTTATCATCTCTAATCAGGGCATATATAAGCTTCACATTATTGAAGAGAGTCCTCAGATCATTGGTGAGTTCAGGCTTCCGATGAGAAAAGACATAGTCATACATATACACAAACATAGAGTGCACAAAACCGCATGCAAGAACCGGAGGAGACAGCATGACTAACTTGGCTGAAGGCTTAAGGGTTTCAAAGATTTCTTCAGATGCCAATCCATATAATGCACAGGCTGTAAAAATTGAAGCAGGTAACATCGCAGCGACTGTGGGCTTGTCTGAAAAAAGCCTTAGGGCACTATCGATTTTTAACTCCAGTTCAGATCGCTCCTGCGGTTCTGCATCATTCAATTCAAGCGGATGCAACATCCTCTTTCTTTTTGAGATGAAATACAGGTTGGCTGCACCTAACGCCGAGGCAGCGGCAAAAAGAAGACCCATGTGGAAATAGATATTCACCACAATTGCGGCAGCCTCCTGGCCTGCAGAGGTCAACTGCTTTTCTGAATTCCCAATAATGCTGCGTTCATAGAGGTCAACGAAGCGAGTGGAGGCACTGTTCTTGCTGGAAAACAGCATGAATTTTGAATCTGAAGTAGGTGAAACCAAGAGGAAGGTGTTGCCCTTATGGTCCATTGTTATGTCCTGGCACAAGCGCTTTTCAAGGTCAATCACGTAAAGATTCAAGTACCTGACAGGAGATTCTTTGGAATTTACCTGAAAGACGAAATGGTCTTTGTCTACCATGAATAAACCTAGATAGGAAAGATTCTTATCAATTGGCAGCATCTGAGTAGATTTCCTGGTTTCAGAATCAAAGAGTGCAAGTTGACTGGCATCTGAGGTAATGATTCTTTTCCTATCAATGAACTTTACTGGGATTACAGACACATGGGAAGACAGGACTGTATCAATTGAACCTGTCCTTACATTAGCAACTTTCAACCTATAGTTATCGGGTGACCTCTCCTCAAAAATGATCTCTGTACTGGCCTCGTTGAACGCAAGCGAATACAGGGTATTAGTCGTAGAATAAATTGTCGGAGACACCTTTCCCGCCAGTTCCCGAATAAAGATGTTATAAGTTCCAGAATCATTGAACATATATGCAAGGGTCTTGCCATCGGACTCAGTCCTTAAAGTTTGTAGGGCATCAGGCTTTAGTTTGGCAAGGGAAACAAGGCTTTTCTTCTGAACATTAAAATAGCTTAAGGACACATTATCAAGCGCTTGAGTCCCTACAAGCAAATTGCCGTTTCCCAGAATTCTTCTTACCAAGAACCCTTTGTCAGTTGATAACAGCAGCTCCGGCTTGTCAGCATCAATATCGTGCCTGTAAAGCTCTTCTGATTTTTCCTTATGCAACACGTAAGCCACAGAATTGTCGTCAAGCCAGCCGATAAGCTGTGCATCCACAGGCATTTTGGGAAGCTTTCTAATATGCCCAGATTTGATGTCAGCAATATGGAAATTGGGCCTATTTTCCCCGGAAGCTGATAACCTATTACAAACTGATGACTTGTCAGGCGAAAGGTTTGTTGACAGTATAGTATAGAATCCGGAGAGGTTCTTTTTTTCCTCAACTCTAGGGATATAATATGAATACACGAGAATTTTTTCCAAGGCAAAAGCTACAAGCAAAGGAATATAGCATTTCTTCACAATCCTCTCAAGCATAGGATGTTTTTCACTATAGAATATAAAAAGCTGACTTAAGTGCAGATGTCGAGATTGACAATTACGGTCTTGCTTCCTGCGTGGATGGCATAAAACTTGGATTCCTTGGTGCCTGTGCAATCTCCTCTGGTAAACACTATCCCGCGAGGCGGAAAGGTGTCACTGGTTCCGGAGACTGTGAGATTAAACGATTTGTGCCATGAAACAAGGGTCTGATTCACTATAAAAGATATTGTCTGATTCACATATTTGCATGCAGATTGACCTGAACAGGTGATATCATTCCTTGTTGCGCAGTTCTGGATGAGGGAACTTATCTGATAATTGCTGCAGGCTGTGGAGGTCTGAAGCAAGGTGCTGATGAAATTGGCAGCAAGCTGCGACTCTGACTGGCGTTGCTTTAGCTGTGTAGGCTCCTTTAGCACTACAAACTGAACAATCAAGAGAAGACCTATGGTCAACAGTATTATGACCACAACAAGACCCATCACCTCCATCTGAGCTTTAGCCATATACGTTCACCATCAAAACTCCAAACGCATAAGAATCGGCTGTTGCATTATAAACAGAAACAGGAACAAGGGTGGAAAGATTATGCGCAATTTTTGTCGAGACATTCGGAGAAAAAATCAAGAACTCCTTTGGGCCAGGATAGACAATCTTTATGCGGAATTCTGCATAACCAAGAAGGTTCCTATAATAACTGTAAGCATCAGACTCATTCAAAAGCTTTGTGAAGGCAGCAATCTTGAGCAAATCAAAACAATTGTCTGTCTGCACACCCTTCACACTCTTTTGCAGTTCAGGAAGGAAGCTAAACTTCTGGGCTGTCTGGATCGACCTTAAGTCAATATTTTCCTTGCCCTGCTGATCAAAAGCAGTCGTTTGCATCCTTACATAGAAACTGAAACCGAAAACAACCAGGAAGAAGAAAATAATCAGAATGGCGATCGTTTCACCCATCTTAATCTGAGACTTCATCAGTACATCTCCGAACATGAATGAAGCTGAAGATTGCCGTTAAGCCTTTCCAGGCCTGTGGAGGGATCATAGACATACGAGCGAATTTCAGACACATCACAGCTTGTCAAAGGAAAATCGGTTGAGCAAACGACCGCCTTGGCGGCAATCTGCTTGAGTTTATCAATGGCTGCAAAGTAATCATTCTTACAGCTTGAGGTGGTAGGATCATTGTAGAGCATGGTTGTTCGATTCAGCAAAAGCCTTGTAACAAAAGACATCCTCTTGAAGGCCTCCTGCATATTGCAGTCATACAGCTCAGGGTCATCAGCGAAAATCGCACCAAAAAGAGAAGCAGAACCAAGAAAGAAAGTCTGCGAGCCAAAGGACTCAAAATTATTGCCATGCTTTCTGTAAAATTGAAGAGTTCCGGATTGAAGGTCTGCTGAACAAGAAACGTGGATTGCTGAAACATCAATATCGTCCATACTGCTAAGGTCTGCAGGCACTTGCAAAGGCTGAGCATTTCCAAAAAAAATGAAGCGAACCTTGTAGTTTTTCTGATTTATAACTGAATTCATTTGGGAACTCTTGATGACCTCAGAGTAGACAACTTCTGGCAAGATACCCTTGACTTTGTTAACCAGGGCAATACCTTCATTAGTCTCATCATTCACCAGAATGTACCTAAGGTAGCGGCTGCTGAAAAGAAGAAAATTGGTATTTCGGTAAGGCATGTACCAAGGAAGGGTCCATGAGAGAAGCTCTGTACCCTCAATCCTATCAGGAGCGAAAATGACCTTTTCCTTGTACTGCTTTGTGCCTGTACCTATGGTGTACTGGCGCAGACAGCCCTTTGAACTGAAGGAGATGCCAAGGTCTGGGACCTTGATAATCTGTGCAGTCTCCTTACTCACCTCAGCACCGGTAGTAATTGTCTCAAGGTCATAAGCAAGCTTCACACCAATAGTCTTTATAGAAACATCTTTCTGCTTCAAGACAATGCCAACGAAAAAAGACAGGATGATTGCACCAACAATCAAAACAAAGATCCAGTTGAACTGTACCTCAATAACCGCACGGCGCATCTTAGCCCCACGCAGAAATGCGAGTGGCATCCCCAAGACCTTGAAGCCTCAATTCAACCTTACCCTGCTTGACAGGCACACAAAGGTATCTATCTATGAGGTCAAGCTTGCCCACCACAATCTGCACATCAGCCATTGGATAAAGAAAAACATTCTGCCTTGCAGAGCTTTTCCAGGCATTGCAGATAACTGGGTTAAAGTCCTGCTTGGAACCGCAATAATTACTATCGCAAAGACAGGTCTGCAATTTTTCAACATCACTCACGTTTCCAAGAAAACAGATCTTTGAATAACCGCTCGGGATGCGGAGCACTGCTTTTTCAACATCAGCGCTTGAGCCGATGCTGTTGATCGCTGTCTGGACATCATTACGCAGCTGAAGCAAGGAAACACTCTTGCCCTGATTTGTCAGGTTTGAGACAGCTTTATAGCCGAAAAGAAGAATCAGGCCAAAGGTGATAGCAGCCATACTGTAAATAAAGACCTGACCAATAATCTGCGACTTTCTCATTTCTGCTGCCTTTTCTGTGAATCTTTTGCACCCTTTCTTGATTCAGCAAGCTTTGAAAGCTTCTGCATAACATCCTCTTTGCCCTTAGAGAGATTGCCTAAGCGGCCGAAGACCTCCTTTTTCTTTATCTTGGACAAGATAGCCTCTTTTCTTGCCTTTTCCTGGACCTGCTCAATAGGAACATACTCGTCAGCTGAAGGCAGGGGCTGCTTTGGCTTTGGAGTCTCTACCTTAGCCTCTACCTTGGGCTCTGACTGCTTGAATGACTCAAAGGCCTTTGCTCGAATCTTGGACTTGTCAATACGCGGCCTTGTGAACCTCTGCAACTGCTGAACTATAGGTCTGAAGGGTTTTAGCAAACTTGAAGATGCTATTCCAGTAAAGGCAGCAGGCTTAGACTTCCTATAGTCCTGGAATTTGATGTAGCCAAAGTAGCCACCCACACCAAACAAGCAGATTATCAAGACAGCAAGCAGAACAGTCAGCCAAACTGATTTTGGATGGCTTGAAGGATCAAGGGGATCAGTTCCTTTGTCAACCTCCTGCTTGTCAGTCCAACCGTCATAGTCAGTATCAGAATTGCTCGGGTCTGTCAAGTGATTGTACTCTTCAAGATTTGTCAAACCATCATTATCATTGTCCATAATCGCATCAGCAGGATCAAGAGGATTCAGGGAGTTCTGTGTCTCCCAAGAATCAGGCATACCATCATTGTCATTGTCCTCGTCACAGACATCGCCGGATCCATCCTTGTCAGAATCAAGCTGGTCAGGGTTGTAATCAGCGGGACAATTATCCAACTTGTCATCAATGCTGTCAGCATCGCTGTCAGATGCCTGCTCAATGCAAACATTTTCAAAGCATGTCAGACCTGAGCTGCAATCCTCAGGATAATCGCAGTTCAGACCAATAGAACAGCGAGCAGGGCATGAGCCTCCACAATCCACATCAGGCTCTCCAGGATCGAGCTTGCCATTAGAACAATGGTCAGCAGCACATCTGAGCCTACTGATATCACAATGTCCAGAAGAACAATCGCTATTTGACTTGCATGCGTTACCATCAGGGCACTTGGGGCAGGAACCACCGCAGTCCACATCAGTCTCAAAACCATTCTTTATGTCATCGAGACATGAACTAAGCTGCTCCACAATACATCCTTGTGTGACAAAATCACAATTTTTACAGGCAAGAATGCCAGTTCCAAAACCATCAAAATCCTTGCATGCGCGAGAGCGCAGATCAGTGCCATCACAGGCTTCACCATTCTCTGCACGGTTATCATTATCGCAGGTAGTGCAACCGGCAAAATCTAGCTCGCAATCATCAGTACAAGAAAGCTTCCCCCCAGTGAAGTTGGCAAAACCCTGGCAAGTACGAGAGCGCAAATCAATACTGTCACAGACCTCACCAGACTCTGCTTTATTATTTTGATTGCAGCTATAGCCATTACAGCTGTTGAAAACAAACTGACAATTAGAATCACAACCAAGAGAGCCACCGGTAAAGCCGAAAAACTTACAGCTCTTTTGGCGAAGTTCAGAGCCATCGCATGGCTCGCCAGAATCTGCACGACCATCATTATCGCAAACCAGGCAGCTGGCTGTATCAAAATCACAATGCTTGTTGCAGGCAAGGGCACCGGAGGAAAATGAATCAAAATTTGCACACAACTTGCCATTCAAGTCTGAGGTATCGCAGGCTTCGCCAGATTCTGCCATACCGTTGTTGTTGCATGTTGCAATAGAACATTTGTAATCAACATCGCAGAAATCATTAGTGCAATCGAGGTTCTTCAAACAATGCTTTCCAGAGGCACACCTAGCACAGATAGAACCTCCGCAGTCAATGTCAGTCTCAGAGCTGTCCTTAACATTGTTCTTGCATGAGTCAGGCAAGAGCATGGAGTTGACGGTAATGCCATTGCTCGAGAGCTCATTGCTCCACATCTTTGCCTTATTCAAGGCACGGACCTTGATATAATACTTTTTTGAGTTGTTAAGCGAACCATAGAGCCAACCGCTTCGCTCACTCATGGTCTTGTTGAAGACCATTAAACTACTAAGGAAATCGTCTGAGACAACCTGCACAAGGTAGGACTCAATGCCAGTCTCATTATCCAATGCGAGCCAGCTCGCGAAAATCCTGTCAAGCCTGTAAGTGTATTCTGGGTTTGAGGAAAGCTCAGGGTTGGAATCATTTACGTAAATAATCATTGGCGGTGTAAGGTCAATTGTGAAACTGACAGTCTTTTTCCTGCTTTGCGAACTGTTACCAACAGTATAACAGTAAACGTAGTAAGTGAAACTGCCAGGGCTCAGGTACAGGGTCTTTAAGAAGGAAGTACCTGAACCAACAAAGCTCTTTGTGGGGCGGGAGGAATCATTGCTGATGTAACACTGAGACCTCTTGCTTGTAGAAAAATTAACATAGGGTGCTGTTGTGTGAAAGAACTCATTGGTATGATCATAGATCTGAAGGCCGAAGCCAAGATAAACTGTATAATGAATTGTAACCCTTTGGCTCTTCCTTTCCGACTTATCCTCGCACTGCACTGTAAACGAATAGTCACCGTTTACAGAGGGAGTGGCAACAGAAATCCGGTTCGTATGGTTAAAAGAATCCTTGAATTCTGTCATGTCATCAAAATCCTCTGCAGCTGCAGAATAACGGCATTTGGTGGGCTCGTCAGTTGTTACTACAAGCAAAGTCTCTGGTTCGTCCTCAACTCTGGAAGGCTGGGCTGCACTTGAAAGAATGGAAGGGTCCTCTGAATCTACGGTTAGAGAAAAGAACTTGGAATTATTCTCAGCCACACCATATTGGTCAATGCAAGATACATATACAGTCTGGGCAGAGGGCACACTTGCAATCTTGTGGATAGTGTGATTTACAGTCTGCACATTTTTGGCCATCTGGGAATAATTCAGAGGCTCGTCAGCATAACGGCAGTCAGCCCACCTGCTCGTGGAAAAAACGAAATCAAAAGGCTGTTCCTTGGCTACCCCATATCTTGGCGAGACCATTGCAAACTGAATTGGCCCTGTAATGGAACTGAATCTTCTAAGAATAGAGTTTGAGTTTCCTGCAAGGTCTGAGGCAAAAACGTAGAAGGACGAGTCACCGTCCTGTAATTGGAGGAGTGCAGAATAGGTGAGATTAATTGCAGAGAACTTATCAATAACAGAACGCTTGTTAAGCTCAACATAAGTTGTGTTAACAGGCTCGCTCAAAGAAAACGAAACTAGCAATGCCTTTTGCCTGATAAGAGCATTTTCCCCGATGGAAAGACTAATTGAGGGAGGTGTGAAATCAACAACAAAATTCTCCTGATATTCTGCCTTATTGCCGAAAAAGTCTTTAGCAACAACTTGCAGGGTGTAAATGCCTTGAGCCAATGACTGCCTTGGCTCATAAACAAAAATCCTGTTTGAAATGTTCTTCAAGAGGTCAACACTAACACCTGGAAGGAGCTTAACAGAGACTATTGTCACTGGCTCATTGAAAGTCACGTTAAGGGACGGCCTCTCCTTATTTGTGTAAACTGCAGAGAAGACCGAAGGAATTAACAATAAGAAAACAAACAGGCAAACTGCAGGCTTCATGGCACGACCTCCAATGGAGTGCAGGAAATCCTCAGAAGGTAATTGGTTATCTTGGTGCAAACACCTGCAGAGCCAGAAAGCAGCCTGTTAATCAGACAGGAATCCCTCTCGATGTTAGCAACAAGGTTCTCACACACAGGCTCTGGAACAGAGACAATTGACGACCGCGATGTGCTGCCAATTCCAACCAATTTAGAGAATGACTGCTGGACCTTGACATCAGGACTTGAGGGAGGGGTAATATCAGAGCTGATGTTAATGGTAATACTGTAATTATTTCCGGCCAAATCAGAGTTTTCGAACCTAATGAAATTGTCACCCTCATCCTGGTAAATCGTGAGGTTAATAGCAAACTGCCGGTCAATTGTGGAGGTTCGCTGCAGGCTTTCGATAGTGCGAGAGTCTCCGCGCTTATACGAGGAGAAAATCCTAAGGGCCCCTTCTTCTGCGATGCCGTTAGCACGCAAAGCATCTATCACAGTACCCACATTTGTGGAGTAGGATAAATCTGAGGTCTTGAATACGCTCTTGTCGCCAAGATTGGAAACAACATCCAACACCCTGACAGGGCTACATCTCAGGTCGTAGACAAGCACTGCCTGTGCAGTTGCGGAGTTACCTGCCTTGTCAAAGGCTGTGGCAATTACGGAGTAGTTGCCCTCAACCGCAGTATTCAGAAAAATGTCAGCAGAGAAGCTTGACCTTTCCAACCTGGCCTTTACTGGAAATGCAAGACTATCGCCAGTGACCATCACAAGATCATCCTGGTCCATAGAGGGGTCGCTGTATCTGCCTGTAACATGCTGCGAGAGCCTGCTGGAAGGATAGGTCTTATCAAAGCTCACTTGTGGTTTGACAGTGTCAACCACCACAAACAAAGTGAACCTACCAGGATTACCAAGGCCTTGATCTAAAGACTTCCTAAAACTTCCAACCAGCTCATATTTCCCGTCAGAAAGTTGTGATGGAAGGGAGCAACCAATTTCGTTTTCTTCCAGGTTGGAGCAATCGAGGTTGAGAGAACCAACCGAGACAGAGCCGGAGATTGTCCCGGGGGCAAAAAGAAGCCTTACTGAGAACTGGTTGTTATTGGTGAACCATGCATCGTAAGGAATCCTGTAATAATGACCGCCCAAGACCTCAAAACTCTGAAGCAAGGGGGAGGTCTGATCCACACCAAAACTCCAAGAAATGGAATTTTGGTTTCCCAATATGTCAGAACCAACAAAATGCACTAGGTATTGCATATCTGCAAACGGAGCAGAGGGCTTGTATGCAACAACAAAATAGCGCCCCTTGGAGTAGCACGCCAAATCAGAGGCACAGGAATGGCGTACGCCATTCAACGACAGGATGATCGAGGAAGAGTTTATCAGGCTGCTCTCATCAGCAAGCACTACAGTAATGTTTGGCATACTCTCAGCAGAGATTGTGCGGTTGTGCGGCGTAAAAGAATAAATCTTAAAGGGAGTTGTGTCGAGCATTATCTGCCTGACAGCCTTAACCCCCAGGTTACCAAGCTCATCAACAGACCAAACAGAAAGCTCGTTTATTCCCTGTGATGGAATGGGCACAGAAAAAGAAAACCAGCCAGCAGGCTTAGATGCATCAGTCAGATAAATAATCTCACCAGGGACAGCAGCCGGAGCTGAATCAAGGCTTAGTGTTGTTGTTTGTGTGCTCAGCTGGAATACAGAATCAACAATCTGATAATTAGTTATGTCTGTCTTATTATGATTCTCGAACCTGACAAAAAGGCCCTTCGCAAACAAGTTTTGCTTGTTGCCGGCAATTTCGACATGATTGCCTTCAGAGGCAACAACCTCTTCAACGCCCAGAACTGTGGAAAACCCGGCAGCCTGAGTTGCGTGGATTGCACCTGAAATATTTAGGAACACTGAAATTGGTTCAGCAGGATCGAGCATGCCTGTCAGAACAAGCATGTTCTGCTTGGTGTAAAGTGTTTGGGGAATGTTCGGAAAAAACTTAGGCGCATTCCCGCCAAATGTATCAATTTCAAAGAATTTGCCATGAAGAATAGCTGCGGTATGAATATGATGAAAGTCCTCTGTATCCATCAAGAACTTTGTGTTATTGCCATGAAGCGACCTAAAATACCTGCTCTCATATGGCAGGCAAAGCCTGTAAGTCCAGGTTGAGTTGCCGAAAGACAGGATTGGCCTGGGCAAGTTATTGAAGTCGATTAGCGGAGGCTTATCAGAATCAAAGTTAAAAACTTCAGCTTTCAAAGAATTAACCTTTATCGGTTTATCTGCCTGAACAACAACACTATACCACTTGCAAGAGCCCTTGCCCACACCCACCTTTGGCAAGCCAGAAACACTGTTAAAGGTCTGTGTCACGACAGTGATGTTTATTGAAGGCTCTGAAGAATCTGCAACAGTAAAATTCTTCAAAAGTGTACGATACAGACCAAAGTTATCCTTGAGAGTGAAAAGCAGGTTATGAAGCCCGAGGTCTGGCCTAAATATGCCTGATCCATCCCTTGCAGGGACAAAAACAGCAAAGAAAGAATTGCCTTTTCTTTCCAATGGAATGTTCTCCAGATAATTACCGCAAAGAGACCGGTTAACGCAGGCAATAGTGGCCTGGACAGATGAAACTAATTCAGGCGAGTTCACTGTTAGATTGAAATATAGCCTCTTGCCATAGCGTGCAGAATGACTACTGTCGTCAAGCCGCTCAAACAGATCATTATAAGCAAATGCAGAGACCTCAGAGCTGTCGTTGACTGTAAAGTACAAAGTCAAAGAATCTCTTTTGCCAAAAGAATCGCGAGCCAAAAATATCACTTCATAAATGCCAGGGGTAAGTATCCGGCCTGGAGGGGCTGGCAACAGGGTATAGTTGTAAGCTCTGTTGGAGCGGATTAGGTCAACAGTTGAGAGAAGAGGATTTGAGCCGCAAAGCGAAGGAGTGGTGCATCTGAGCACAGCCTGTACTGAGGAGAGAATCTCAAATGTTGAGGACTCAACAATGAAACTAATGGACCTTCCGTAATCAGCAGAGTGGGAGCTGTCATCGATGCGTTCACCTTGATGATTTAGTATGATTGCAGAGAGGTCAGTGCTACCTGAAACAGAAAAATTTGATGAGAAAGAATTGGAATTGCCTAAGCTGTCGAAAGCAACAATATTAGCCTGGTAGGGACCAGGCCTCAAGATACCGGACAGACGAGGCTTAAGGGTGTAACGGAAACGCGTACCGTTTCCAACCATCAAGAAAAACCTTCTATAAGAGCTGCAGGCAGACTGGTTCAAGCATTCAATAGAAAGGTTGGCCTTTGTAATATTATTTGTCCATTTGGAATCAACAATCTTGGCAGAAAAATTAATGTCGCGGCCATAGAAAGCAACACTGCCGAAACTAATCTGCTCGCCAAGATGATTTGTGATAGCAACTTCAGAGAAATCAGGTCCAAGGGTATCATAATACACAAATAAGGACTGCCAGGAACCAATGTTGGGGTTACCAATGACTCCATGATCCTCAGCCCTGTACGAAAGCTTGTTCTCCCCAGGAAAAAGCCTTATCTGTTTGGAGAAATCATGGGAAGCGGAGAAAGAGGTGAAATTAGCATCAACGCCTGAAGTCCAGGCAAGGGTCACAAAAGCAGCATCTGCAAAATCGTCCCATGAGCCTTGCACGTTAAGCATTTGATCACCTACCACAGCTCCTGGCTTTGGCACAAAGATTTCAAGTATGGGGGCTGCCTTGTCAACTCGAACCAAGATTGAGCGCAATTGTTCAACATTGCCCCCGATATCAGTTGAGAAATACCTTAAGAAGAAATTCTCTGACTGGCCTGAAAGGTCAACAATACCATCTTGAGGGCCTGGAGCTGGCGAGCAGGAATTTACAGCATCGGCACAATAGGACGTATGTGCACAACCAAATGAGCCTGGAGAAGAACCAATCAAGGAGCTTGAATCATCGCAGACAAATTTCACCTTCAACCTACTGTAAAGGGAATCAGCTCTAAAGGCAGAAAAGTGATTGTCATAATCCTCAAAAGAAATCGAGGTATTGGGGGCAAGACCATCCACCACAAAAAGTATGGTGGACGAGTCAACCTTCTTGTGGTCCAATTCGCACTCTATCACATAACTGTAGAACCCTGAGGGCAGGGTGCCGAATGGTACCTCATACTTGTAGTCATTACCACTGGGAGTTGGGCTAACCAAGGTCCTTTGGCCTTGAGTCGGCTGCCTTCGCTCATAAAAACAGTCGAGGCGCTCACCAAAGGTCTTGAAACTGAGCTTAATTATGTCAGAAGGCGCAAACCTGCCTTCGAGAGGGCTCTCATTGAAAATCCTGTGAACGCGATCAATCTTGATTAAATTTGAAGTTTTATTGAAGTTATTTGCTGAGTCAGTGCAGTTGATTGAATAAAAGTAAAGGCCATCATCGAGGTCAGTGTATATGGGCTTCAAAACTGTGTCAGCAATTATCCCATCAGAGACAAGCGATTGTGCTGAATTATCAGCAACCTTAAGGAGCTGATCCTTGCAACTATGAACAGGCTCGCTTGCATTAATTGTTAAGGCCAGAATTGAGGTGTCCTCATCATTAGATGAGTTGGAAATATTAATACCAATAACAAAAGAAGGCCGCAGAGTATCAACATCAATGGTTTCGCTTCTAATGACCTCGGTGTTGTTGTATCCGTCCAGAGAGAAGAACCTTAGGAAGACATGACCGGTGACTCCAACAAGGGCAGGGATGGTGCCGTCTCCGCTTAAGGTAAGAGCTGAAGAGCCAAGTTTGGAAAGCGGGCAGCAAGAATTTGCCAGGTCGAGGCAATAATAAGTGTCAAAACTGTTGGTGGGGACAGAGCCCCAACCATAATCTGAGACAGAAAAGGCAACAACAGCTCCATCATGGTTGACTTTTTGAGGCTTTGTGATTGTGGTCTTAGGAGGCATGGAGTCCTTCTGGCAATTGACACCAAGTTTTGAACAATCATCAATTTCGTCGTCATTAGCGTCCTTAATGCACTTGCCAGACTTCCATTTACAAACACCCAGAGAGCAGGCATCCCTGCTCAAAACAAAGCTTTCACCACTAAGGGAATTAGCACAACGATTAATGTGGAAAGGTTGGGATGCGCCAGCACTGTTACTTTGAACGCAACTCTTTTCATCAACAAAATCAGAGCACTTGGTAATCTGGTTTGACGAATATTCCTCAGTAGGCATGACCTTGCAAGCTTGGCATGAGCCTTTCTTTGAAAAGCATGCACCCAAGAGGTCACACACTTGGGGTGTGCAATGAGTGTTGTAAAAAAGGGAACTTGAAGAGCTGCACCTGCTGCAATATTCAGTGCCGTTATATCCTGGTGCGTAGCATATGCCTTTGCCAAGCTCTCCGAAACCAGACTTCAAACTATCAGGCATGTTAGGGAACCAGGCGCATGTATATCGTTTAGAGCCCTTAACAGAAACGCAATTATCATCACTACAGGCAGACTCGGACTGGTAATCGTAACAGAATGTTTCGGGAAGACAATCCTTGCATTGGTCAGCGATAGTCAGGGAGGAGTCAAAGTAGCAAGACCTTACATTGCCTTCTGAATCTGTCAAACAAGAATGTTTTATATTGTTGTCAAACGTGCCAAACATCCCAAAAGTGTTCGGAAATGGGAGGCCTGTTGATGCACAGTCATCAGGTGAACGACAATACGGAGAACCAAACCTATCGATAGAGCAAGTCTGCGAGGCATCGCACTCCTCAACAAGGACAAGCCTGTTCTTGGCAGAACATGAAACAATCGAGCCAGGGGTGCCTTGGCAGAAATGCTGGCCATCACAGATGTTCTCGCAATCAGGAGAACCAGTAGCAATCTGCACTGTATTGCTTGTATTCTGCCCATTTACCATATTTGCAACCACATGATAATCATATGATGACTCCCAAGAAACAGTATCGTCAAGAAACTTTAGAACAGACTTGTCTATATTATCCTTGATGACAACATTGCCACGATATAAAGTCCAAGAGATTACCTTTGCTTGGCAGGCAAAAGTCCAGTTCACCAAGACCTGCTTCTTGCATTTAACATCATAAGTCTTCAAAGCAATTGGTGGCCAATCAAGATTGCAGAGCCTCACTATCTTGTTCAAGACAATATTGTAGACCTTTTCCTGACCAGAAATGGAAATCTGTGTTGTAAAGGTTTCGTAGCCAGCAAGAGAAGCTGTAAGTGTGTATGTTCCAGGCTGAACATCATGGGAGAATGTCCCGGAGTAAGAAGCAAAGGTGTAA
Source organism: Candidatus Woesearchaeota archaeon (assembly GCA_043803105.1). Taxonomy (GTDB): domain Archaea; phylum Nanobdellota; class Nanobdellia; order Woesearchaeales; family JAZDKJ01; genus JAZDKJ01. The sequence continues at coordinate 5,417 of JAZDKJ010000012.1, read as the reverse complement.
CTGGAAGGCCCAGCAAGTGAGATTGAGACAGGCTCAAGAACAAGGATTTGCTCATTGTCCTTGACAGAACCATGAAAATTGGTAAAGGTACAAGGCTCGTCGCGCATGAAACCAGCGCAGCAAAACTTGTCCATGACACCAGGATTTGTCATGTTCTGTGGTTGGTTATTGCACTTGCAGAAGTTAGCTAGCTTGGAAGAACTGAACTTTATCTGACTATCAGAGCAGACAGGAATTGTCTTGCAAGGCTCAGTGCAACACTGTGTAGCACAGGAAGAATGGTCATACTGCTGCACAACAGGATGATCACACTGCAAGGTGCCCAAAGGGCAACAGAAACCCTTCTCTTCGCAGCGGCAATTATTATCCTCAGCAATGTCTGTGGAATCCTTGCAGCAAAAATCTGCAGTATTGGTAAAACCATCATTGTCATTATCCTCAGAATCAGCACACTGAGGATTTAGGCCGCTGTCACAGACCTTGTCAGTAGGATTTGTGTCAAAGGGCTTGCCTGCGCAGGCATCACAATTGAACATGCATTGATTCAAGGCAGGACACCATTTGCACATAGTCTGGCCTGAGATACAATCAGCCTGGTTCTGGCGCAGTGCATCCGCACAATTGTCAGAAGCTTGGCTGTCACAAATGTGGTCATTGTTGTTGTCCTGCTGCCTGGAAGGGCATGCATTGCAGTTAGCAATACACTTATCTGTTGCGGTCTGGCACCAGAAACATCCCTTGAAAGAGCAGGTTTGTTGGTTTGAGTTATAATCAGAACATGAGGTGGTACTGTCTTGGGTACACTCGGCCAAAGCTGCAACGCCTGTGCGACTGTAACAAGGATTGCCGTCAGAACGCCTTTGGTCCACCGGAAAACCTGAGACAAACTTTTGGGCCATGAAATAACCAAGACAGGTGTCGTTAGTTGTACCGATGCAACCTGTGATAGGGTCATAGCAACAACCCAGATAACATTTGCTGCCAATTGAACTACTACAGGAAGGAAACCAAAATTTGTTCTGGCATTCTTGCCTACTGTCAGGAAGATAAGGGTTTGCAGAATCATACCTGACACCTGCACTTGGACAGCATTGATCCATAGTCAACGCGTTTGGAACGCAATAATCACCTTGATTAAAGAAGTCAATGTGGGCGCAGCAGCCTGCAGCTTCAGATAGGGGAATCAGTGAGAAGATTGCGAGCAAAAGGAATAAGAAAAGCTTGAGATTTGTCATCAGCACACGCTCTTTTTTCTACAATTCACCCTGCATGAGTTTTCCGCAAAGGTTCTTTAAAAATGTTGTGGTTTTCAGCGACGATGGCCTGGTCAGGGTTAAGGGCATGTTGCTACTGAAGAAGGGACTGTACCACAGTCAGCACCTTTTTCAGAACCTGCGTAACATTGATTTAACGAGTCCCGGCAATAGCCATTGTAGCAGTGTCCGGCACGCGCTGCACAAAAGTCACCATTATGACTAACCGGGTACTCCCAGTTTTGCGCATTGGGCTTGCATTGGCCATCAGTATTATAGCACTCCCAACAGCTCTGCCGATACAATATCCATGGCGGGGCTGTATCAGCACGTTTCAGGCAGTTACCTAAACAGCATTCATAGTCAGCAGAGCCAGCGCCACATTTTTGATTAGTATTAGTTCCTGTTTCGGGCACGCATTCTCCCTTGCCAGACACTAAATTCTTTGAGCACTTTTGGCACTTGGGACAATCATCATTCTTGGTATTGTCATAAACACACGCACCCTCAGAATTGCATGTCATGCAGATTCCACAGGTACTAGTAGAAGGCCTAATATGGTAGTCTGCACCTTCATCACAGCACTTGTTGCCATCTGGCTTGCACCTTACCTGAATCTTTATGTCCTGCCAGTCGCTTAGTCCTGCATTGTCTGTGACATCGACCCTGACCCAGTGATAGCCAACGTCTTCAGGCTGGAGCTTGCCCCCTGACAACAGAGGTGGATAATTAGCATCCTTTCCAAGGTTATTGCCATCATTCTTGCAGCCATCTGTGCTAAACCACGATGAATCTTCCCAATAATTACGTGAGTCTACTGACCCGGGCAACTGTTTGCCGCTCGTTTTATAAGCATAGAAAGGTAATTCTGGTCCGCCAGAAAATTTTACCCAATAAACGTACTCGTTGGAACCATTATAAATCTGCACAGGAGTCTTCCAGCCAGAATATTTGTAAGTCAGTTTGTCTTCGTCAGGGTCTATTGCCCTAGGAATTAACCTTATTGTATCACCAACATCAACCACTATGTTGTAGTTGTCATCTGCAGGATTTGATGTATTGCGGTATATCCTTGTAAGATTAAGCCCACAAGTGGTATTAACAAACCAATAATATTCATAGCTGGAATTTACTGACTCATCAATATTATCAAGGGCAGGAATCCTGTTCTCAACAGCAAAGGCAAAAAAATATGGCTTGGTGTCCAATACAGAAGCATAATCCTTTATTACAACAACATCTGAGTAATTCCAGAGACCACAAACCTGATATGGGCATACATCCCTATAATGGATTATGCTCATGCCTGGATAAAGGCAGCTGGTGTTGTACTTGTCACGGCTTTGAGAGATCTCATCAAAAGCAGGGCATAAGTCAACGAGCCAGAGGGCAGCGCTTTCATTGCTGAAATCAAAAAAAATATTGCGAATGTCCTCTTTGATCATGTAATAGGCAAGCTCATAAATCTTCTTGAAGCGGACAGGCTGTTCAGAGGTAAAGGTAAGAACCTTTGTAAAAGGCTCTTGGCCGCGGGTATTGATAAGCAGCGGAAAGTTGAGGGAAACTGCAACAGTGTCCTCACCAAACATGACAGTGGCGTTCAATCCAGGCGCTTCGGTGACATTATAGCCTCTGGCTGACATCATGGAGAGGTTAACACAAGATCTGGTCTTGTTCGCAATGTATTGCTCAAGAAAATATTGGACAGAGAGCGGCGCATACGGGGTGTAAAGGTTTTTGTCACAACTGAAACCAAACCCAGCAAAGCGATAAAAGTTAGAGCCATTGCTGTAACAGAGCGGGGGAAGCCTTGAAGGCCTAAGATCGGCAGGGTTGAGGTTGCCAAACGCATTGGTAGATGAAGGAAATGGAACAAGGCTACCAGGATAAGGATAGAAAGGAGCGGGCTTGTCAAGGAAAGAAGTATCTGAAAGCTTAGGGGCATAAATGCCATACCTTGTCATCAGGGTTCCGTCAAGAAAAAAAGGCACCACATGCTTTCCCACAGTGGAAGACCAAAAAGCGAGGGTGTTCTGGCTGTAGATGGGTGCTTGATCATCATAGAGGAAGCCTGACTGATTTGCCAGAAGCCAAAGACCCTTCTTAGTATAAGAGTCAAGACAGCTAATCACATAGTATTTAATGGCAGTATCACGAGAAATGGCTTCACTAATCTTTTCCACAGCAGGAGCAGTCTTTGACTCAACCCTAATCTTGGTCATATAAAAAATCAGTGCAAAGGCAGAAATCAGCATGATGCCCATAATCATGAACATCGTTATCTGAGACTTTCTCATGCTAACCCTTTTTTTGCAGAAAATAATCTTATCTGACCCTCTGCTTAGAGGTGAAGTCCTGCCAGACTTCAAAGACACGACTTCCTGTCTCTGCGACAAGCCTGTAGTTATTTCCCACCTTTTCACAAGAATATCTGTTTTCTTGCTGCGGATAATATGAAACGTTGAATGCATCGCAAATATTGGTGTTGAAGCCCTGATAGGTAAGAGATATATATTGGTTTGGCTGGCCTTCAACAAAGACATCATTTTCAAGCAGGGCGAAGACCTCACGCGAGCCATGCTTATCATAATAGACATTCTGCAGCTTGGGATTTGCTGTGATAAATGGATATCTGTCAAGAGTCCCTTTGCCTGAAAGATAAGTGATGAGGGAATTAATCCAAGACTGCAACTGCTGGAACAAGCTGCCACCAAGGTTGAATTCAGAATTGGAAAATATCACAGTCTGGTACTTTGCATTGTACCAAACCCTGTTAGTGCTACAGGAATGATAATTACCGTCAAGCGCATGATTGGGACAGGAAATGGAATTTCCAAGCAGGTCAGTAAAGGGATAATATTGAGAATCAACCTGCTGATTGAGGACTGCACCTACCAGAGTCTTGCCATTCGAGTTTAGAACACAAAAGTTTGCAGTGCAATTGCCAGTGCAGTTAGTTACACAGCCAGGCTTTTGGAGCTTGCCAAAATAGACCTGGTAGATAATTGCTTCATCAGTGCCAAGATCACGACAATCCTGCCTAGGGTGAGTGTATGTGCCGTCAGGATGCAAGGTATAATCATACTTGTTCAAGGCCAAATAGTATGAACCGCAATGCAGAGTAAAATCACTGCCGGCAAAGCCTAGAAGCTGTGAGGCCAAAAACTTTGTCCTTGTAGTCCAATTGCCATTATCACAATAAAAATCGCTGATAAATTGGGAATTGTTTATGCATTGAGGATTGCTTTGATGAGAACTGTCAGAGACATACTTTTGGGGAAGGCCGTTGTTGGCAGAGACACCCTTGGGATCAACAAGACACTGGGTTTTTGCAGGGCAGAAACCAGAATACTTTTTGTTCCAACTATACTTGACTGGCGGAGTATCCCATGAGCCGTGGATGCACCTGAAAAGCTTATTGTCCCTCGAAATTGAAGGCTTGGCAGCGTCGTTGAAGGTGTCAACGCAAAGCGTACCGTTCCAGCATTGCTTCGGCTCACAACACTCTGCACGCTGCATAGTCTGGCTATCGGCAGTCCAGTTGATGTAACTCAAGTGAGTCCTGTTTTTGCCATTGCCATCAACCCATTTCTCAAGATAAGAACAGAAATACTTTTTCGGAGAGCTTGGAGGGCCAACAGTGGAGCAATAGTTGTTGTCAAAGACCAGGGCAGGCTTAGAAGCAACGTTGTTCTTGCTTGACTTAGAGTCAGGGAAGTTCTTTAGGTCCAAAAGCCAATCATTTGATTTCCTTCCAAATGAACCATTGTAAGGTTTGTTAGGATCTTTGTTGTAGAAAGAAGGACTTGCGCCAGCAAATTTTTCCTTTATTGCACAACCTTGCAGAGTGCCATTAAAAACAAAAAGCTCAGAGTATTGGTGGGCCTTAAGAGTTGGCGGAAAGGCTGCATCAACATCAGAGTTAGGGATGAAGGTCTTGTTAAAGCATGCACCGAGGCCTCCCTTGTCGTTGTAGAACTCTTCTTTGTCATCATCCTCGCTACAGCAGTAGTGGCCTGTCGGGAAAAAACCTGCAGACTTACAGGTGTAATTATCATAGAGGTCAAGGTTTGTAGTCCAATTGAATGAGCTGGTACAATAATACAATGCGTCGTGGTTACTAATATTATGTATAATAAATTCACCAGTCTTTTTTCTTATGCC
>JAZDKJ010000011.1:0-10208 GCA_043803105.1 Candidatus Woesearchaeota archaeon | reverse complement strand
TTCGAAGTGACTCTATCTGCTCAATTATTTCATCTTCAAAGCATCTTGAGATTTCAGTAAGCTTCTTTTGTAGTCCTTCGGATTTATAATCAATGAAATATGCAAGTATGTCAGCTGGCACGGCAGGCAATTCTATTCCTTGAATGACATGTACAGGTAAGCTATTTGATTCCGTTACTGCCTCTTCAAGTCCAGAAACAGAGTTGTAGTCTGTGATTGATATGAAAGATATCCCCTTTTCGGCTGCCCATGCCATTATTACCTTTGGACGTAATCGGCCCGTTGAGTAATATGAATGGATATGCAGGTCTGCCTTTCTCATTTTGTGCCTGTCCTCAGCTTGTCCCACGCATCTTTCCATGATTCCTGCACAACTTATCCATGGTGTCATAAAGCCCCTGTCTTTCAATCAGCCCGAGCCTCCCGGCAATTCTTCCAGCCTCATCAAACGCCAAGGCTTTTTCATAGGCATTCATTGCCTCCACATAGTTATGCCTCTTCTCAGCATGCCTCGCTTCAGAAAGTGGAGTGGTGTGGCTGTTTTTTCCGTTTCCAAACTTCTCTTCCTGAGCAAGCATCTGTATTGCGAAACCATATTCACCGATAGCCATGAGAATCATTGCAGCATCTCCGAACCTGGCTTTTGAGATGAATTTTCTCACGTAAGGTCCTGCATCATAGTTGATTGCATTCAACTTTGCGAGCTTTGCAGCCCGGTCGTACTGTTTTACAGCCTCAAGCTCCTTGATCAATCCCTTCGCTTTTTCGTTGGGCAGTTTTTGCTTAAGTTCCAGTGTGGCCTTAGCTTGAGCCTCTCCAGAGTGTAGCTTCTCAATCAGTTGCGTAATTCCGTCCAATGGTTTTGTTTCGCTGAGCTGCACCCTCACATAGCCAAGGAGTATAGATTTCGGATCCAATGTTTCAGGGAAATAAAACATGCATTCTCTTCTCTCCCAACCAGTAATCTGCTTGATTACCTCGTCAAGGCACATCAGGCCTTCCTTGGAGGGAGGATTATCTTCCATCTTGAAGTCATTCCCCCGCTTGAATAATGCAAGGTAAACGATGCCTTCTCCCTTGAACTTTTCGTTCACCACCCACTCATAACCCCTTGGCCTATTGGTGTAAATCCCAAATGTCAACTGTCCTGGCTTTAGCCCGAGCTTGTTCATTAAAACGACCTCACAATCTTCGTACAGCCTCGACTCGTCTGTGCGGTCATTGCCAAACTGCAGAATCCTGCATAGCCCGTCTTCCCTTACAGCCCTTAAGACCAAGCTCAACGGCTCAATTTTGTTTTCAACAAAGTATTTATTCATCTCTTCATGCAAGCGTCTTCCTTTGTCCACGTTTTCCTTTTCCAGATTTATTGTGTGCATCATTGTTTAAGCCTCTTCTCAATCTCACTGCCCGTGCTGATTATCTTAAGGTGCGGGTGCTTTCTCTGAAGTTTTTCCGCCCATTCATCAGCTGTACCGCGAGTTATCTCCTTGAAATGGTTGCTCTTGTGTATCGAGTGCTCGCCATGCAAGCTCAATTCATGCCTTACTGCCAGTGCCGGCTTGATCCTCCAGCTCGCATTAGTTGGAATGTATTTTGCTAATTGCTCAACCTCTTCATATCTGCTCGATTCAGTCACTACTTGGTTGACCTGTAAATTGCCCTTGTAAGCCTTAAGCCTGCGGAACAGCTCCAATGGTTTGTACCAGCAGTCTTCAATCGCCGCTCCTGTTAGCCTCTTGACTTCAGGTGGTGTTGCCTTGATTCCCACCGAAATCTCATCAAGGTAAGGAAACAGCCTTTCTACGATATCTGGATTCGACCCGTTTGTTGCGATTGACAAATAGCCATCTTTCGCTTTAATGTGCTGCGCCAATATTGTTATTGCATCAGGAAAGAGGGTTGGCTCTCCGCCAGTGAGCCTTATTGGGTGTGCCTTTCCTATCTGTTCATCCACAAACCCAATAACTTGATCAAGGTCTATAATCTTGGCTCCAGGGAGGCTGTCAGTCTGCCGTGTCTCATAGCCGCCCATAAAGCAATAGCCGCACCTGAAATTGCACCTGCCAAACAGGACAAAGGCGTATTGCTCACCCAGGGTCTTACTGTCCATCCTTGAGCGTGACATTCCCTCAGCGAGGCCAAGTATTTCCACTTTCATTTTACCTCCCCGCTAGTTCGTTGTTTCCTCTTAACGCGTAATGTATCACATGCTTCTTATGGTCAAAATCCTTGTCAGCAAAAAGCTCCCCGAAACTAGTGTTGTCTATATTTCCACAGCTTTTGTAGTAAGGCTCTGCAGGCAGATTACAATACACATTGCCATCTGTTTCCACCGAGACAAGGTAGTTGCTCCTGGTGCTTATTCCAAAGCCTGTCACTTTGATTTTGCCTTCAAACCTTTGCTGCATTTTGCCCACCATCGCATAGAAATGCGTGTCATTCACGAAGAATTCTGCTTTCCTTGCAAGCGCTGGCCCGTGTGGTACGAATTGCATTAACGAAATTGACTTGCAACCTAGTTCTGTGACCTTTTGGATAATCTGTTCAACCTGCCCTGCAGTGCTCTTTGTTACAACGCACTGGATTCCAGGGTTTAGCCCATATTCTGCGAGTTTACTGACATTATTGAATATCCTGTTGAGAACCCCTGATTCTGTACACTTAAGCCCGTAATCCTCTGGGAACAGGCTGTGTATGCTCACCCGTATCTGGGGCTTTAGCTGTCTCACAATTTCCAGGTTCTGGTCGCTCATCAGCCCGTTGGTCGACATGATAGGGTACATGCCGAGGTCAATGCATCGATGAACAATGTCTGCAAAGTCCTTTCTGATAGTAGGTTCTCCGCCAGCCAAATCAATCCTCACCCCACCAGCATCGCTCATTGCCTTTAGTCGTTTCTCCAGTGTCTCTCCCGACGGCTCTGGCCTGTCCTTGTCAGCAAAGCAGACTGGGCATTGAAGGTTGCAGTTTGGTGTTATTTCAATGCATGCGCTCAGAGGTCCTTTGAGCATTCCATTAAACTCTCGAGGGTCTGCGAGAAATGGTTTCAGTTCTTCTAATTTCATCTCCTTTGCCTTTTCCACACTTATGCCTTTAAGCCAATAGAATCTTGCTGTTTCGCTTGAATATGCTGCTACGAATTCTCCATGCTCTTTTGCCGTTATCATTGCAGGTACCCCCATATTTCCCTTTCCTTTTCGCTAAAAAATGACTTTGAATAATTGTAGTTGCCTAGCTCCAGAACCTTTTTTATTCTCGATGGCTTGTCTGTCATTATCGCAACCTTGTTTGAGAAGATGATTGCGTCCCTCGTATCATGCGTTACCAGGATTGCGCTCAGCCTCAGCCTTTTTTGCAGCGCCTTGATCTCATCATACATCCTTAGCTTGGTCATAAAATCAAGCGAGGCGAACGGCTCATCTAGCAAAATTATTTCAGGTTCAACAGCCAATGCCCTCGCAATTGCCACCCTCTGCTTCATTCCCTCGCTCAATTGGTGAGGATAATAACGCTCAAATCCCTGCAACTTTGTGAGCTTGATGTATTTTTTTACGAGTGAGGGTTTGGTTGCCCTCTTTAGCTCAAGCCCGAATTCAATGTTTCTCTGCACATTTAGCCAAGGCAACAGCCTGTGGTCTTGCCAGACAATCGGTACCATCCCCTGCTTGGGCTGGATATTTCCTTTGTTAGGTTCCTCCACCCCGCCGATAATCTTAAGTAGCGTTGTCTTGCCGCATCCGCTCGGCCCAATGATAGATATGCACTCTGATTCCCCAACCTCAAGCGATAGGTGGTCTAGAACCTTGAGGTCATCAAAGCTCTTGGTAATATCTCTTATTTGTAACGCCATTTTTCTTTGTGTTCATCCAATTTAGGAGTAACTTCCCCTCTATCAAATCATACAATGCAAACATGCTTACACCAAATACTGCAAGTATTATTTGCCCTGCCACTATGTAGTCTGCCCTAAAGACTGCTCCGCCACGCCAGATGATTGCTCCGATTCCCTTGTCAGCCATTGCCATCTCTGTCACTGTGGTGATTGTAAGTACAGTCCCTATTGACATTCTTAATCCGGTTGATATGTATGGTAGGGCGGCAGGTATCACTATCTTTCGTAGCATGTCTGTCTTCTTTCCCTTGAAATTGTTGAAAAGCTCAATGTATGCCTTATCTGTTTTTTTGACCCCTGAGTAGGTGTTTAGAAACGTCGGAAAGAATGTGGAGAGCACTGTTACAGCCAGGAATGCAATGTTATCTAGGCCTAGCCACAGTATGAATAATGGCAGGAAGGTCAGTTTTGGGACTGAGTAGAGTGCGTTTAACACAGAACCCATTGTTGCCTCCACATGCTTGTACCATCCAACTGCTATCCCCAGCAGTATTCCAAGGCTTGTGCCTATCGCATATGCAGTTATCATGCGTATAATCGAGACCCAGGCGTTTCCAAAAATGAAATCCCTTTCACGCCACATTGTTTGTATTACCTTGCTGGGTGCAGGAAGAAAGTAAGGGTTTATTATTCCGGTCCTGCTGATTAATTCAACTGCAGCTATTAAAACTGCAAATGTGGAAATCATTAATGCTAATTTGACTTTCTTTTTCATCTGTCTAAGGTAAAAAGCTCAGGTTGACGTACTTCCCTACATCAACTTCATGTTCGCTCAACTTCACTTTGTAATAAAATCTTGCAGCATCCTGGAGTGATTGTGTATCAGGTTTTCCGTTTATCTCTATGTATGGCCATTGCACTTTGTCGATTACCTGAGGTTCCATGCCTGTAAATTTGCTTAGTATATTTATCACCTCACTCCTGTATGGCTGTTCGCCATTTCTGGCTCTGTTGTAGAATTTTGCGCCTTCAACAAATGCTGACAGGAAGGCCCTCAGCTGGAGAGGGTGCCTCTCAGCGTATTCTTTTGTTGTGAGAAATGCCGCAAGCTGTACCCCTCCACCAAGCGCTTCGTCTACCTGCTTCTTGAAAGGATTTACTGCGATGCCTTGTTCTACCGCAACCTGCGCATAAGGATCATTAATTATCCCGCCGTCTATGCTGCCTCCCTCAAGTGCAGCCACTGCATTCATCTCATCAACATACTTTAATTTGACATCCTCCATGCTTATATTTGATGTCTCAAGAATTTTTCCTAGCATATAATAAGAACCGCTGCCAAGCCTGCTCGCAGATAGGGTTTTTCCCTTAAGATCCCTTATTGATGTGACTTTACCGCTGTCCCACAATCGCTTGGATATAAGCAGTTGGTTGACACCGCGCCCCAGGTCTCCGACAATTATCAGGTTTCCATAGCTGTATAGCGAATTGAAAAGCCCAGCATTTGGGGATGAATGAATTATATCCAAGTCTCCATGCAGCATTGCCGGAAGGCTGGCTGAGGAGCCGCTCATTTGGATGATTTCCAGCTTCAGCCCTTGCTGTTTGAAGAATCCTTTTTCTTGAGCCACGTACAACGGCGCCGCATTCATGGAGTCTAGCGAGCTTATCCTCAAGACATCGGGTTGCCTGCCGCATCCGGAGAGAAACAATAAGCAGAGGCACAAAACTGCCAGAGTTTGACAGCCTTTTCGTTTGATTTTCCAGTCCATCAGTTATCACCAGGAAATAATGTTTCGTATTTGGCATATATACTTTTTGCTAATATATTCGAATAAAATCAAAATATTTATATATTTGAACCATCTTGTTCTTTCCCATGAAGCGCAAGGTTGTTCAGCAAGGCCCCGCAACCCTTATGGTCAGCCTTCCAAGCAAATGGGTCAAGCAGAATAATATACACAAGGGAGACCTGATTGAAGTTACAGAGAACAATGATACCTTAGTTCTAGGTAAAACGCCAACCGAGCGCCTTAGGCACATAGAAATCCGAATAAAGGATTTCGACACTTACATGTCCGAATGCATCTCGCGGCCTTATGAGGCTGGCTTTGATGAGATGGTTGTCAGTTTTGATGATCCGCGTGTTATAAATAAAATCAAGAGGACTGTCGACTTCTTCCTTGGCTTTGATATTGTCGAGCAAGGGCCGCACCACTGCGTCCTGAAGAACATTGCCCAGGATTCAGCACAGGACCTTCCACGTTATGTCAATAAGACATACATGAGCGTGATCAATCTTGCGCAGAATGTTTTCGATAAGATTAGCAAGGCCGATTATGAGCACCTTGAGGAATTAGCCTCCACTCAAAGGATGGTGCAGAAATTTTGTCACCTTTGCTTGAGAATTATAAACAAGCATGCAGGAGAAATTTCCGGTTCCAATACTTATGAAGCCACAAAACTGTATGTGATGTTAAGCAACATCTACATGATAGGCGATATTTTCAGCAGGATGTGCAAGGACATAAACAAGGTGGGCAGGCACAGGTTTAGCCTAGAGGCCCTTGCAATATTTAAGAAGCTGGTTGAACTGCTTGAGAGAAGTTATCATCTCTACTCCGGAAAGCACTCTCAGGATGAATTGTACTCATTCACTCAGGAGCTAGCTACCTTGGGCTTAAAGGGCATCAAGGTACTTGGCAAGGGCAATGTTCATGACAGCGTGCTTGCGAGGCGTCTTTTCAGCCTAAGGAGCATGATGTACCCCTTAGCACAGAACCTCTACTGGCCAGAATCCAATATTCTTGAATAGATTTGTAGTGCCTAAATATAAATCTTATCTGTAGTGCCTAAAATTGACATAATTGAAATAGCTAAATATAGATAAAGCTATATTATTTAGCAATATTTATATATAAGTAGTGCCTAAAAGGCCCAAATGGCCTTTATTCGCTCCAAGATCATCAACGGCAAACGCTATTACTATCTTGTGGAGAACCACAGAGTGAATGGTAAGGTCATGCAAAAGGTCTTGCGCTACATAGGCACAAAGGACAAGCTTGTAAGCATTATAGGTGAGGCAAAGTGAAGCCAGGCTCTGTCCTCCTCTACTTTTTTTCTTTGTTCGCTGTTATTGTGCTCTCCAATTACCTGCCTTCAGGAATCACCAGCCTTGCAGTTCTTAGTTCTCCTGGTTCGAGTATTATCCTTTCTGTTGACCTTGCGAAGCTTGCTGGCCACTCGACTTTCCACTCTCAATCAGGCTTTAACCACTATTGGGATGATGATTCAGCTGCTGTTGCCTCTTTGGCTCACGTAATGTATTTTGGTGATACTGGTTGTGATGATTATCTCTGGCTCGACAGCATAGAACAAGAGGAGGAAAAGTTTTTCTACTCCCTCGAGGAATGGAAGGCTGTAAACTACTCCAATGTGACTGTGCTCTGCCTTGATACCAACACTCCTGCCAATAATCTTTCAGTTCTTTTGCAGCACAATTCTTCAGTGCAGACTATCATGGTCTCTGCGCCTGAGATGGCTTCAGCCTCTGAATTTGCAGATGCCTTCACCATGTATTGTAACTCTACAGGCTTTGCCTGCGGTCCTGTGCTCTCTGTTGACAATGACTCATGGCGCACCGCTGTCATGAATGTTCTTGAAAATCATTCTGATTTTTTCAAGTTCAAGTATCGCATCCCAGACATTCAGATGAATGAGCGAATGCTAAAGCCCAACGCTTCCTTTCATGTTCAGTTAGCTCCAGGGAATCACACCCTCCAATTCACATCAAGGTCCTGCAACCAGAACATCACAGTCATTGACGGCAATCAGACCTTCCTTGAGCAAGACCTGGAATATAGCTCCTTTCACTCTATTCCTTTCTCAACAAACATTTCTTCAGGCCATGACTTTGTTTTTTCTGCCACTGCCTGCAAGATTATCCTTGTGGACAACATTAGCTGGCTTGATGAATTTGGCTCAACAGAAGCCTTTGTGGGCTTTGACAGTTCAAACTACACTGCAAGCCTTTTCGCAGCAGCCTCTTCTTTGGCCACTAGCCTAAACGCGTTGCCGCGCACTGATAAGGAGGTTCTTGTAGAGTATCAGCTTGATTACAACCGTACAGATTGGCGTGGCTACTTGCTCTCTGCCCTCGCTTTCATGTCTGTAGCAAAGTATCCATTAAATTCCACTGCTCTGATGTCTTACAACAATGCCCTCATCAATTTGCCGATATACATGATGCTCACCTCGTATGCAGATATCCTCAATTATTCTGTGCAAGGCTTGCCCACCTACATCTCACAGTATATCTCTGATGCAATGCCTGCTGCAGCGAACGCCAGCTATATTCATTTTATGCCCACCATTTCGCAGGATAAAAAAGGGATTAGGGTTGCAGTGCTGAACCATGGAAGCCTGGCTGAACAGCTCTCTTTCAATTTCGTGAACCTTGCACCTGACAATGAAGTCAGCCTTGCGGAATTCTATGCACAGTCGCTTGACCAGGCAGGCAATTCCTACATTGCTGGCACTCTGCATGATTTCAACTATTCGTTAAAGCCATTTTCCCTGACTTTTTTTACGTTTGCAGTCAGTGATGCAGACAACGATAGTGTTGTGGATAGCATTGACGAGTGCAACAATACTCCCCTAGGCACTTCTGTAAATCGCTGGGGCTGCCCCTTGCCGATTTGGAGCGATTTTTACAACCAGCTTACCACAAACCTCAGCAATATCCGGAATTACACCAACATCACAGGTTTTGTGTTAGCCGTTCCAGACAAGGCAATGATTGATTATGGAGAACTTACCCTTGACCTCACAGAATATAATCTGAACAGCCTTGTTGAGATATCCCACAATTATGTCAGGGTGAACAGCATTTCAGGCAGGAACCTTAACAGGTCTGCGGTCATTACCTTATACAACCTTTCCTTCCATAATCCTGAGATTATGCGAAACTCCAGGTCCTGCCCAGCCACTACTTGTAGGATTATTGATTATTCAGGCGGTGTCCTGATGTTTAGTGTTACTGGCTTTACTACTTACACAGCTACAGAAGGTTTCTATTGTGGCGATGGCCATTGCACAGAGAATGAGACTTGCTCCAATTGCCGTTATGATTGCGGACCTTGTTCTTCCTCAGCTTCTTCTTCCTCTTCTGCAAGCTCAATCTCGCTAGCCAGTTGTGTCTCCAATTACAACTGTTCTGTCTGGACCTCTTGCTCTAATGGGCTGCGTAGACAGACTTGCGTTGACATAAATAGATGCAATGTTTCGCTCAGGGTAAAAGAAGAGGGCTGTGTTTCAGCTCAGCAGCCAGCTATTGAACGACCTCAACCAGTGACCCAAAGCACGGCAACACAAAGCCAGCCAGAGAATGTCTCTCCTCTTCGTAACCTTGTTGCCCAGCCCGCTGTTGAGCTTTTTGACAGAGGTATTTGGATTGTGTTCCTTTCTCTTCTCATCTCAGTTCCTTTGGTGTGGTTGTTTTGGGCTAAGTACAAGAAGATGCCTGTTCAAAAGCCTGCACTTCTCCCCCTCATTACTTTGCATGCGCGCTATGGTTTTACCTGTCTCACCACAAAGCAGTCGTTGATGAGAAAGGGCTATAGTTCAGAAGAATTAGCCTTGGCAGATTTGTATTATTATATGCGCTCGGAGCTATCCAGGGGTGTCAAGCTTCAGCAATTGTTGAGAGCTTGCTTGAACACTGGCTGGTCCTACCAAGAAATCATTGCAGTTGCGAGATCACTTGCTAACAACCAGTATCTTCTTAGACAACGACCTATGCAGGTAATACGTAATTGAGGTTTTGAGTTTTAATCCAGTTCCCTTTAGCATAGCTGCTCCACTTATCTCGCTTGGTATTCCTATCACTGCTGTGTTCAAGAGCAAACTGTCCAAGACCTTGAAGAACTTCCTGTACAAATGCCTCTCTGCAGTGCTGTTCCTTCCATAAGGCATGTCTGTAACCACATAGCCTATTTTCTTGTCAAGCTTTCTTGCGTCCTTTACTTCAACCTTTACTCCTTTCAATCCCTTTGTGTTTTGGATTGAAGCACTGACCATTTCAGGGTTTATGTCATAACCCTTTGCTTTTATTCCCATCAGTGCAGCCTCTATCAATATTCCTCCTGTCCCGCAGAAGGGATCCACTATGGTGCCTTTCTTTATTCCTGTCATGTTCACCATCGCCCTTGCGAGCTTTGGATGAAGCGATGTAGGGAACATTTTTGGCCTTAGGTGCGCTTTTCTGCCTTCAAAATCATGCTCTATTTCAAATAAGAAGAGCCCAGCATAAGCCCTGCTGCCAATAAAGAATATGTCTATCCGTGTCGTTGGTTTGTCTAGGTTCACTCTAGGA
>JAZDKJ010000010.1:0-111051 GCA_043803105.1 Candidatus Woesearchaeota archaeon | reverse complement strand
TGACCAGTTTGTTTATTCGTGCGTAAAAAATAATTGTGGCGCGCAATGCTCTACAAGCGCTGACTGCAGCGACGGCAATCCTTATACAACTGACAACTGCCTGGCAAACTGCCTTTGCGAGCACATACCGATTCCGTACTGTGGAGATGGGGCTGTTGGTGCTGGGGAGCAGTGTGAGTTGCCGAACACGAATAATAATGTTTATTGTTCCCAGAGTACTAATGTGTGTCTTGATACTAAGCTTGGTGTGAGGGATTCTTTGGGTAACTGCAATGGGCAGTGCGGTTGTGTTCCTGACCAGTTTGTTTATTCTTGCGTGAAGAATAGTTGTGGCGCTCAGTGTTCTGTGAATGCTGATTGTGATGACCAGAATCCTTTTACAACTGACACTTGTTTGGCTAATTGTTCTTGCCAACATATTCCGGTACCTTATTGTGGGGATTATATTATTCAGTTTGGCGAGCAGTGTGAGCCTCCTAATAATCCTAATAACGTGAATTGTGCTGAGAGTACTTCCACTTGTGTGAATCTTACTACAGGCACGAGGCCTGCTTTTGGTGACTGTAATGGGGAGTGTGCTTGCGTGAATAAGCCTTTCACTTTTGCTTGTGTTAAGAATAGTTGTGGCGCTCAGTGTTCTGTGAATGCTGATTGTGATGATGGTAATGTTCATACGACGGATAGCTGTCTTGACAATTGTTCTTGCCAGCATATTCCGATACCTTACTGCGGCGACAACATTGTTGGTTCTGGCGAGACTTGTGAGTTGCCGAACACTAACAATAATGCTTATTGTGGTCAGTCGACTTCTGCTTGTCAGGGTAATAAGACTGGTACTAGGGATGCTTTTGGGAACTGTGATGCCCAATGCGGCTGCGTTCCAGACCAATTTGTATATTCATGCGTAAAAGACAGTTGTGGCGCACAGTGCTTAACAAACTCTGATTGTGATGACCAGAATCCGCATACAACTGATGTTTGTGAACTTGGTGGCTGTTCTTGCAGGTATATTCCGATTCCTTATTGCGGCGACAATATTGTTGGTGCTGGAGAGCAGTGCGAGCTTCCGAATACTAACAATAATGTTTTTTGTTCCCAGAGTGTTTCAACTTGTTTGAATCATTCTACTGGTTCGCGTGATGCTTTTGGCAACTGTGATGGCCTGTGTGGTTGCGTTCCTGACAATTTTGTTTATTCCTGCGTTAAGAACAGTTGTGGCGCGCAATGCTCTACAAACGCTGACTGCGACGACGGCAATCCTCACACAACCGACAGCTGCCTTGATAATTGTCTGTGCCAGCACATTCCGATACCCCATTGCGGAGATAATATCATCCAACCAGGAGAACAGTGCGAGCTACCAGGAACAACCAACAATGACTTCTGCCCACAATGCCCAGAGAAATGCTTTGGCACAAAGCTAGGCACAAGGCCTGAATTTGGTAACTGCAATTCTGAATGCGGTTGCACGGAAACAGCTTACTCATTCTCATGCACCGAGGGAGAGTGCGGGGCAGAGTGTGCAACAGATGAAGACTGTGAAGACCAGAACGAATGGACCATGGATACGTGCGACAATGAATGCATGTGTGTTCATGAGCAACCAAGCGTTTGCATTACAGATGGACAGTTTGGTGACGGACATGAGTTCAAATGCAATCCTGACGGTACATTTGAGCAATGCGAAGATAACATGTATATTCACGCAGATGAATGCAAGGAGGCATGCGGAGCATCCAGGGGATGCGAGGGACTGCCACCGGACACATTATTCTTTTCATGCAACAAAATAGGGGAGACTTTCCTCAGGGATGAGTGCAACCACAACTGCCAGTTTGTGGACAGCGAAATCTGCGATTCGAGGTTCACAGGATGCACTGCTGATCCAGTGTGCAATGGAGTTACGGCAGGAACTGACGGCTGCAGTAGAGTATGCAGGGCATTAAGACTGAATGTAAGCTCATTACAATGCTTTGAATATGTCATAGAGAACAACGATCAGTCATGCAGTGTGAGAGCCAGAACTCAAACAGGAGCGGCGGGGGAGGTTACAATCAAACTTTTCAACCTGCACACAGACGAACTATTTGGCAGGTGCACAACCGACCAAATTAGCGGTGGCTGCGAGATAAAATACAACGCAGGAGAAGACGGAAACTACATAGTATATGCAACTGCTGAAAAGGAAGGGAGCATAGGAGACTTTGACAGAAGACCAACCTTTAGCTACGAAGTGCTTGACCACCGTTACGACATAATAAATCTGAGAGTATTCAACAACTCAGGATTCTCTATGCAAGATTATGATTTCCTAAGGGCAGAGGATATGTTTGTGAAATTCCAGGTAATAGATCTAAGTAATCAAGGGACACTGGTACCTTCGATAATAACGAGGGCAACGCTTGTCAGCCCACCAGGGGGAAGGGCAGACCTGACTGAGCTACAATCAGGCAACAACTGGTATTATTACGAATTAAGGCCAATCCCACCAACACACGACTTCCTTGGACTAAGCCAGGTATTCACATTTGCATTCAACTTTTCAGACCATAGCGGTGGAGAGAAGACTGTCAACCTCTCGATACACAACAACCTACCAAGAATCATCGGCAACATCGGCCCATTATTCACTGAAAAGAATACTGTGCTTCGAGTCAACCTCACCAGGTTTGAGTTTGATGTTGAGGACCATGGAAACGCGCTCACTTGGATAGCGGCAAACGTGAACCAAAGCCTGTTTAATGCAGCGGTCGATTGGCAGCACTTGCTAACAATCACACCAGCGCATAACAAGGTCGGAGGCAAAACCATCACGATGATACTAAGAGACTTGGACGGAGCAACAGCGCAGCAAACTGTGGCAGTCACAGTTGGGCATGAGAACAATGCACCACAGATAGTCTCGACACCAACAACAGAGGTAGTGGAAAAGAGCGCAGGCCAGTTTGATGCATTATACAGATACCAGGTTGTTGCGATAGACCCTGACGGAGACACATTGACCTACCTACTGAAACATGCGCCAGCAGGGATGACGATAAACCCAACGAGCGGGCTAATAGAATGGAAGCCGACGAAAAACCAAATCGGAAACAACAGCGTAACAGTGGTGGTCTCTGACGGTGAATTGTCTGACTCACAGTCGTTTAACATACTAGTGAGGGTGCCGAAAGTCGACATTTACCCGAGAAGAAAGATACACATTGACACAATAAGGATGGACAGTGAAGAATACGCGCTCGTCAGGGCAGGAGACCAGATATGGGTGGACCTAAATTTCGAGAACATGGGCGTTACAGACATCAAGAGGGCAACGATAAGAGTGACAATCGAGGCAATGGGGATCTCAACAAAAATCGGACCTTTTGACGGACCTGAAGTAAATGATGTAATGCACAAGGGCCTCTTGCTTGACATTCCAGGTGATACAAAGCCAGGAGTCTATACATTGAGGGTAACCTTAACAACAGACGATGGACTGCAGAGGGTAAGGCATCGGGACCTTCGCATCATATAGCGACTAACTTATATTGACAACCATAATAATATTTAAATATAAGTTGTGATTACTATAGAATAGTCAAACATAATAACTACTATTTTATGAAAAAAACACAAAGTTTTAAATAGTGGTTTGGGATTACAGGTAACTACACGATAGTAAATACCAAGAACACATTGTTCATAGTCTAAAATCAAGTTTGGGGGTAAAAGAAATGAAACAAGCAACATGGGCAGCACTTTTGATTGGACTTCTCCTCGCATGCGGGGCAGTTTATGCCTTACCAACTGTTGATTATGTAAAGATTAACGGAGACGTCTTTGAATCAGGAGACCAACTTGTGGTCGAGAGGGGCGATATCCTTGACATCAGGGTCAAGCTATTGGCAAGCCAAAATGAAGAGAATGTCGAAGTTGCTGCAGACATCCTGGGCTATGAGTACAATGATGTGGAAAAGATATCAGAGTCCACAGAGCCATTTGACATGGATGCTAATGATACTGTGTATAAAACACTACAGGTGCAAATACCTGAAAACGCAGAAAAAGACAGGTATGACCTGAGAGTAAGGGTCGGATCACGAAGAGGAGCATCATTCGAAGGAAGATATGCCCTCAATCTCCAAGGTGCAAGGCACCAGCTAACAATCAGGGACATAGTACTTTCTCCAGAGAACAATGTGCAGGCAGGAAGAGCACTACTTACAACAGTAAGAATCAAGAACTATGGGGAGAAGGACGAGGAGGGAATAAAGATACAGGTAAGCATTCCAGCCTTAGGGATATCCGCGTCAGACTATATTGACACCCTCGAGGCAGACGAATCAACAAGCTCAGAAGAGCTTTACCTGAGAATACCCAACTGCGCCACACCTGGAATCTACAAGATTGAGGTAGTGGTTGAGTATGATGACGGGCACAAGCAAGACACTGCTGAGACAAGCATCCTCTTAACAGACGGAGACCTTTGCAAACCAGCAACTCCAATCACACCAGGGGGGCAGACACAACCTTCTACACCCCAAACAATCATAAGTGTTGGAGCAACCACACAAGATGTGACAGCAGGCGCTGGCGGGGTCATTTATCCCTTAACACTAACCAATAACGGACAGAGCAGCAAGACATACATGCTGAGCATCGACGGAACAACAGGATGGGCAGATGCAAGAGTGAGCCCAAGCAACACCCTCATCATCGGTCCAGGAGAGACAAAAGCAGCATTCATCTATGTCGCAGCAAACTCGAACACACCAGCAGGACAGAGAATGTTCAGCGTCACAGTAAGCTCCGGGGCAGACACACTCAAACAGATACCAATGACTGCAAATGTTGTAGGGGCTACACAGGCATCGAGCACAATGGATTGGAACAAAGTGAAGCAGGTCCTTGAAATCGGGCTAGTGGTGCTAATCGTAATCTTGGTGATCCTCGGCCTAATAATCGGCTTCAATAAGTTGAGAGGTTCAGGAGAGGGATCAACTGAAGAGAAAGAAAAAAGTTATTATTAACTTATTTTCTTCTTATTTTTTTTTGTTTTTATTGCTATCGGTTACCACTACACCGACTTTGGAGCAAAACAGATGACAAAGCGAGCAATTTTAGCCATCCTGATATTCATCGCATTCTTAGCGCCCTGCACGGCAATCGAATCCTTCTCAATCAGCGCGGCAAGCACAATAAACGCATACAGCTGCGCAAGCACAAGCGCACAATTCACAATAATAAACAACAATCCACCGGTAATGACTGCAACTTACACTGTGAACAACCAGAATACAGAGCAGGAAGCGCAGATACCGACAACGAGCTCGTACACCATAACAGTGTCTGGAGAGGCAAGCAAATGGGTGGCTGCAGCGCCAAGCAGATTTGCGTCAAGCAGCGGGCAGGAGCAGAAAATAGAGTTGTTCATGACAATACCCTGCGAGGTCAGCGGAACAAAAAAACTAGTCATAACTGTCCAGACAGACAACGGACTAAGCGAAGCATTCAAAGTCCAACTAAACATAATGAGGTCACAAAACCTTAGGTTGATACCAAGGGTGAATAGCGCGAGCATATGCCCATGCACAAGCGCAATGTTTCAGTATGAGATAAAAAACACAGGCTCATTCACA
Organism: Candidatus Woesearchaeota archaeon; assembly: GCA_043803105.1. Taxonomy (GTDB): domain Archaea; phylum Nanobdellota; class Nanobdellia; order Woesearchaeales; family JAZDKJ01; genus JAZDKJ01. The sequence goes on along the minus strand of JAZDKJ010000010.1, from coordinate 105,430 downwards.
GAACAATATGACATAGCAACTGACCTTTTCCCCCAATATACGCGCGCAAGCGAAAACCCTGTAACACTGGCACCAGGAGAAACAAGAACAGTGTACCTGTTCACACTGACACCGTGCGAAAGATATGGCAGCTTCAAAGGCAACCTCAAAATAACAGCAATAAACAATCAGCTTAGCGCACAAACACCATACTACCTGTCAATAGCTCCTTGCTATCAGTACCATGTGCAGCTCGGAGAGCTTACACCACAAAACAGCACAACCTTCAAGCCACAGACAGAAAGCTACAGAGTCTGCCAGGGAACTGTGCAAAACATACCTTTGATATTCAAGAACACTGCAGAAATGCAGAATACTTACACCATAAACCTTAGAGATGAGTCATGGGCGCGATTGAACACCAATTCGATAACGCTTGCAAAAAACCAGTCAATACTTTTGTTCATCAACCTTAACCCTAGCCAAGCGAGTTCAACAGTGCTAAAGCTCGACGTGAACACCCTGGTAGGGCAGATCCAGAGCGAGGTAAGCATACCTGTAAGCGTTGAGAACTGCGGAACACCAAAATTCTTCTTGAGGCAGCTACAGGTAAATTACAGTTCACAAATCAATGCTTTGCAGATACAGAATACAGGAACAAAGAAAACCACATACAGGCTCAGTATTTACGGAATAAACTGGGCAGAAATTTCGCCTCGAAGCATAACCTTAGATGCAGGGCAGACCGCAGAATTCGCGGTAAGCACAAGCCCAACAAGCGAGATTAGCTCTGGAGACTATAAGGCAACATTAGTAGCAGCAACAGAGAATGCTGTGTACACAGAGCAACTTGACATAATGCTAGGGCGGAGCGGATTGTCGGGTGCACTATCGACGTTCCTCCAGTATCAATGGTACCTAATTGGCGGAATATTACTCCTGCTTGTTTTGTTTACAGTTGCAACAATCGTAGCAAGAAGGAGGCCAAGAGCTGAAGAGAAACCAAAAGAGCGCATCAAGGCAGAAGGGCCTGCAAGGGAGCCTGTGAAGGAACGGGAACCTGTACGAGAGGAGATGGGTGCGCTGGAAAAACTAAGAAGGGAAAGGCTCACTGAGATAAAACAAGAACATAAGACCAGGATGCAGGACCTGAAGAAACAGGAGCGCGAACAGGAACGAAAAATAAAGCAACTGCAAAAAGCAAGGGTAACTGAGGAAAAAAAGAGAAGAAAACCAAAATGGGTAACGTGGATATTCATACTATTCGTGATAGCAGCGCTAGCTGGAATCGGGTACTACAGCTACAAGATTTACAAGGAAAGGGCACAGGAAGAAACTGTACCAACAGGAGCACATCCAACATTCAACATATCACAACCTGAGAATGAGACAGCACAGCCTCAAGCAACCATACCAATTACAACAAGATTACGCGAATTTGCACGGACTTACAAGACCTACCTAATCATCGCAGGAAGCATCCTTGTACTGATAGTCCTGCTCCTATTAGCATCAAAAGTGGAGCATAAGAAAAGACTGTTTGCATGGATAATCTTAGTGCTGCTGATAGCCATCCTAGTGTTCGGATACATAAAGTACAAGCCAAGGTTTACAGCAAAGCCTGAAGAACAGCCCTTGAAAAATATCACACAGGAAGAGGTAAAAGAAGTCTACGAGCAGGACAAGCTCCTGCAAATACTTGCCAACGGCACGTACGGATACAACAAGACAGGCAACATAGTGAACATACAAACAGGAGAACTCGTTGCCAACAAAGACTTCATACGATTGTTAGAAGAAAATAAGCAACTCATAATCTCCAGGACAAACATAACAGAATTAGAGCTTAACCTGACAATAGAGGCACTAAAGCGGGTAAGCTATGGGGTACCGGAAACTCCTTTGGCAAACTGCACAATAAAGGTGATTCAAGACAGTGAGCTTAAGGTCAACCTATCAAAGGCATTCACAGACCCTGATATGGACATACTATCCTTCAGCTCTACACAACCTGCACACATAACTGCAATGATAGCAGGCGAGACAGCAACACTCATACCAGAAAAGGGCTTTACAGGCACTGACAAAATCGAGTTCTTTGTAGAGGACACAAAGGGAGGAAGCGCAAGCAGCGGTGAATTGACTATATGCGTCAGCAAGGCAACTGCTGCAACCAAAGCACAAGGCTTGTATCAGAAGATAAAAGCCTATGTGAGAGCTTACTATGCATACATCATAGCAGGCTTTGTCATACTGATAGGATTCATAATAGGCATAAGCATAGCAGAAAGAAAAAAACCTGATTCGCAGAAAAAGAAGAAATAAGCTAGGTTTTTCTGAAATTAATTATCTGAAGAAGTGGGGATGCTGGGACTTCCGAAGCAAAGATTACTTTTCGGACCCAGATCAACTGGTCTCTTCATTGAAGCAATGCCTTCAACAGACCGGCTATCTAATCATCGCCGCATTTCTGCAGCTCATCGCTCCATTTTACTGGAGCCAGTTATTCTAGCCAAGTTATACTACATCCCCACAGGGGGATAGACTTTTTGATTGGTTTATAAACATTATGCCAAGTTAAAATAAAGCTTGTCGCCTATCCGTGTCCTGGACTTTGCAATCGATCCTTTCTTTAGCTCAATCACATACATCGCTTTTTCCTTGCATTTGAAAAAGGAGAACGGCATGAAACTTTGCTTCATACAAATCACTTTCTGATGGGAATCCAGAAACAAGACATCGATCGGAAAGAAAACAAACCACATGTGAAGCGAAACAGGCTGAGCTGGGCGAAAGAGCATTATCAGAGCTCTTGGCTTTGGGGAAAACATAAGGCCTTTGGCTTTGCTGTGTAGGGTATTGCATATTGTGTGCTCCTTTGCCAGGATGGTTTTTCGAGTAAGGTTTGATATCACAGACGATTATCAGTGGCAGGGCTACTTAAATTTTTTGCTCTAAAAAACATGCAAAAGACTTATAAATTAACTATTCTTCTCAAAGATACAACAGCGGGGTAGGGCAGTCAGGAGTGCCCGATGAGATTGCTCCTTAGATGAAGCAGTCACGGAAGGCTCATAAGGCTCTCAAAGCTCTAGACACCCATATTAGCCTAAAAAGCTAAGGATAAAGGTCGATGGTTCAAACGAAATCTTGGATTTGCCAAGATTCTGAATGTCCATCCCCCGCTATTCATCTCATTTTCTCGAATTTTAGCACAGGACTTTGGTAATTCTTTCAAGACGACAGACTTGGCACTGGACATTCTCCAGCGTCAGATATATAAGCAATCGTGAACCCAAATGGGAAGTAAAGATGTGTTTAGATCTGTCACAAGTTGAAATTAGTAACAAAGACGTGATCAAAGGTTTGGTCTTGCCCGTCGAATTGTCAAGAGAATTGGCATACTTTTGTGGTTTTATAGCAGGGGATGGTAGCGTTTACACCCGGTTAACGAAACATGATTATATAATCAAATGTGTCGGAGACCCTAAAAGTGAGCAACATTTCTATGATTATGTAATTGAACCGATGGTTAAGAGGTTATTCAACATTGACCTGAAAGTTGGTGTTCAAGATTCTGGCGAGACTTACGGTTTTGTAGTTTATTCTAAGGGATTGTTGGAGTACCTAACACGAGTTATTGGCTTACCTTGCGGCAAGAAATATGATAAACTTAGGATACCTTCAATATTCAAAGGGGAAAAGGAATTGACTATAGCTTTCCTAAGAGGGCTGGCCGATACTGATTTTTATTTGGGGTTAAAACGAGGAAGCATGAAGAAGCCGCTTTACCCTATTATTGTAGGTTCCTCCAAATCATTTGAATTTATGCATGAAGTGGCGCAAGAGCTTGAGCACCTTGGATTTAAAGTAACAAAGTATTTTCACCTCAAACAGCCCGATAAGAGATTTGTAAAAGGTTATTTCATCATTAACCGAATTGAACTCTGCGGCCATATGAATTACGAATTATGGATGAAAGTGATTGGTTTCTTGAACAAAAGGCACCTTGATAAAGCTTGCAGGATATCGTTCAACAATAAACCAAACCTTTAATAATTCGGTAAACAAACATTTCTTAATGGCACTAACCCTCGGCATAGAAGAAGCAGGAAGAGGGCCAGTAATCGGTCCTCTTGTGGTAGTTGGACTTCTAGTTGACAGCAAAGATGAGCAAAGGCTCAAAAATATAGGAGCAAAAGACTCCAAGATGCTCACACCACGACAAAGAGAAGGCTTGTATGAAACCATCTTGAAGATATCAAAGTCCCGGAAAATTTTCATAATCTCACCAAAAGAGATAGATGATGCAGTAAATGGAAAAGAAGGGCTTAACCTAAATTGGCTGGAAGCACAAAAAGCGGTTGAAGCAATTGACGAACTTAAACCTAATGAGGTGCAGATTGATTGCCCAAGCAATAATATCAAGGCATTTGTCAGCTATATTGAGTCAAGAACGCTGCATAAGTGCAAAATAGTTGCTGAGCACAAGGCTGACGCAAAATACCCAGTTGTTTCTGCTGCATCTATTATAGCAAAAGTGACAAGGGACAGAGAGATAAAGAAAATCGAGGAAATGATCGGGCAAAGGATTGGCTCAGGCTATCCAGCAGACCCGGTAACCCAGGAATTTCTCAAGCAAGACCATAGAAAAAACCCCGAAATCTACAGAAAGAGCTGGGCAACTTACAAGGATATGGTAAACACCAAGAAACAGAAAAAACTAGGCGAGTTCTAAGGCTCAAGAAAAACCTTGACCAACCAGATGAAGACAATACCCAAGACAAAAAAGGAGAAGGAAATCATGGACTTCTTCATCTTCGGTTCCTTGTGAAGTTCAGGCACAAGGTCTGAAGCTGCAATGTAGACAAAACCACCTGCAGCAAAGGGAAGCACGTAGGCAGACAAGCCTTTGGCAGAACCTGACAGGATATATCCGATCAGACCCCCAAGAACACAAGTCAGCTGGGCGATGAAACTGTAGAATACAGCCTTTAGCTTGCCAAAGCCGCCGTAAATCAGGATTCCGAAGTTACCGAGCTCTTGAGGCACCTCGTGCGCAATGATGAGCAGTGTTGTGACAAAGCCAAAGGGGATGCCCACAAAAAAACTTGCTGCTATAACAACGCCATCAATAAAATTGTGTACTCCATCACCGAAAAGGACAAGATAATTGAAGGGATGCACTTCACACTTGCCGTCATGACAGTGGTGCCAGTGAAGAAAGCGTTCAACAAGGAAAAAGAGAACAAAACCGATGAGAAAGATGACAAAGACAGTCGTCACATCAAGGACTGAAAGGGCCTCGCCAAGCAAATGAAACAAGGCACCACTAAGCAGGGCGCCAGCAGAGAAAGCGACAAGCACCATAAGAATCTTTTTTAAGAATCTTTGCGACATGAAAAGGGAAAAAATGCCTATAAGGCCAACAGCACCGTTGACCAGGGTCGCAAGCAGAATCCAGAAAAGGATACCCATGTTCTCACAAGTTTTTGTCAAGCCAGGCCTTGACAGAGAGCTCAGGCATAGTGCCGACAAACTCAGCGGTAATCTTGCCGTTCTTGAACATCTTCACAGCAGGGATTCCGCGAATCCCAAGCTGTTGGGACTTCTTGGGGTTGCTGTCAACGTTTATCTTGGCCAAAAAGAACTTGCCACGATAATCCTTCTCAAGCTTCTCAAGAACAGGGCCCAAGGCAAGGCAGGGACTGCACCAGGGAGCCCAGAAATCAACAACAACAGGGGTGTGCATCGAAGACTTTATGACCTTTGAATCAAAGGTCTCATCATTGATTTCGCTAACCATAGGTTTATGGCAGGGCAGTTGTTATATAAATGTTTGTAGCACAAAAGTTTTAAATAGCCACCAGGTTTCAAACAGACAGGATTCATGACCAAAATCAACAAGATAGTGATGCAAGGATTCAAGAGCTTTGCAAAGAGAACTGAGCTCATCTTTTCTGACCACTACAACTGTGTCCTAGGACCAAATGGTTCTGGGAAATCTAACGTTCTCGATGCTGTATGCTTTGTTCTTGGAAAAAGCTCAGCCAAAGGGCTCAGGGCTGAGAAATCATCCAACCTCATATACAACGGGGGCAAGACAAAAAAAGCTGCAAAGGAGGGAGAGGTAAGCATATACTTTGACAACGCAAAGAAAGCATTCCCAACTGAGGAGCCAGCAATCAAGATCACCAGGACAATAACAGACAAGGGGCAAAGCAAGTACAGGATAAACGACAAGCCAAGGACGCGACAACAGGTGCTTGACCTATTGTCAGCCGCAAAGATTGACCCTGAGGGATACAACATAATACTGCAAGGAGATATAGTAAGGTTTGTGGAGATGTCCACCATAGAGCGAAGAATGATAATAGAGGAGATTGCGGGAATAGGCATATATGAAGACAAGAAGCAAAAGGCTCTAAAGGAACTAGAGAAAGTCGACGGCAAACTCGGAGAGGCTGAAATAATACTCAAGGAAAGGAAGACCTACCTAAAGGAACTAAAGGAAGACAGGGACCAGGCGCTAAAGTACAAGGAGGTAAACGACCGGATAACCCAGAACAAGGCATCATACCTGAAACTGCAGATCAACAAGAAGGAAGAAGAAAAGAAAAAGACTGACGAGGCGCATGAGAAAAACAAGCAGGTGCTCGATAAAAAACTGGAAAAAATAAAGCAGCACAAACAGGAAATAGAGAAAAACAGAGCAGAGATACAAACGTTAACAAAAGAGGTAGAAGAGAAAGGAGAGAAGGAGCAGATAGCGCTGCAAAAAGAGATAGAACAAACAAGGGTCAACATAGCGACAGCAAAAACAAGGCTAAGCTCACTAGAGAATGAGGCAGCAAGGATAAAACAGAGAAAGGAGCAGCTGCAGAAAAACGTGCAAGAGATAAAGACGAAGATTGCAGAACTAAAAGCACAATTGCAGGCAATAGAAAAAGAGAGGGAAGCAATAGAATCAGAGCAGAAGGGAATAACACAAAAAATCGACGCATTCAAACAGAAGCACAACATAGACAAGGACACTGCCCAGATAGAGCAGAGGATGGAACAGCTTGACAGGGATTCAGAGGAACTGCAAAGAGAGGTGCAGAAACTCAGGGAAGAGCAGCAGGAATCTCTCAGGAAAAAAGACAAGACAGAATTCCAGCTGCAGACAATTGACAACCAGATAGCAAAGCTCCAGGAAGTGGAAAGGGAGCACAAAAAAGAGCTGGATGAGCTGAAACTCAAAAGGGAGGAATTCAAAAACACAGTAAAGGAATTAAACAGGCACCTGGAGGAAAGCTCAAAGACAGCAAGAGAGCTTCAGGAGCTTGGAAGGGAGCTATTCACAAGAAAAGAAGCGCTTGAAAAACTAAGCCTGCAGCAGACAAGGGTATATGAAAGGAAGGCAGGAAGCCTTGCGGTCAAGAAAATACTGGAAGAGAAAAAACAATTCGGGCTTGTGTTCGGAACAGTGGCGCAGCTAGGCAAAGCGCAATCAAAGTACACGCAAGCGCTCGAGGTTGCGGGCGGGGCGAGGATAAACAACATAATAGTGGAAAATGATTCTGTGGCATCAAAATGCATAGATTATCTTAAACGGAACAGGCTGGGCATAGCGACCTTCCTGCCGTTAAACAAACTCAGACCAGCTCCAATAGACCAGCAACTGCACAAACTCAAGAAAGAGAAAGGAGTGCATGGGCTGGCAGTAGAGTTGATACATTTCGATTCACAATTCGAGAAGGCATTCCAGTACGTGTTCGGGAGCACTCTCATAATAGATGACATCGAGGTTGCTAGAAGGATAGGTATAGGGAGCGCAAGGATGTGCACGCTCACCGGAGACCTGATAGAACTGAGCGGGGCAATGCAAGGCGGCTTTAGGGAGAAGAAGGGTGCATTCCAGGAGGAAGACGTATCAGCAGACATCACCAAGCTTGAGAAAGAGATAGCAAGGATGCAGGGAGAGGCAGCAGTGCTGAGGCAAAAACAAGACGAGACAGAAGAAAGGATTGTCAAGCTACGAGTGGCAAAGGCAGGGCTTGAGGGAGAGATAATAAAGACAGAAAAAGGGTTACATCTCAAATCAGAGGACTTTGATGCATCAAAGCAATACAAGGAACAGCTTGAGGCAGAGGGAAAAGAGACAAACAAGAAAATCGGAGAGCTTGGAGAAGAGATAACTGGCAAGAACAAGAAGCTCACTGAAATGAAGGTGGAGCGCTCAGCCATAAAGGAGAGGATAAGCAAGCTAAGAAGCCCAAGCATACTCGCAGAATTGAGCGCATTTGAGCAAAAGCACAGAGAGCTAGCTGAAAGGCTCTCAGCAATAAACACAGAGGCAAAGGGCATAAACATGCAGATAAACGAGATACTGGGAAGAGACCTTGAAAACACAGGCAAGATATTAAAAGAGCTTGACAAAGAACAGGGCCAGTTCCAAGAAGAGACGAGCCAGTTGCAGGCTAAAGCCAAACAGGAAGCAATCACGCTCAAAGAAAGGGAAGAGCTCCAGGAAAAATCATATGTCAAATTCAAGGAAATCTATGCACGAAGGGCAAGGCTCAATGAGGAAATAACAAGGATTGAGCAGAGTATAGAAGAGCTCATCGAAAAAAGCAGAAAGGACGAATACGAGATGAACAGCGCCTCACTAGAGCTCGCGAGAATAAAAGCAGAACTCGCAGGATTCAGCGAGGAGTTCGCACAGTACGATGGAGTGCAACTTGACCTAACAAAGAGCGAGCAGGAGCTAAAGAAAGAGATCAGGGAATATGAAAAGATGAAGGAGAACATAGGCAGCGTAAACCTAAGGGCGCTTGACATCTATGACGCAGTGGAAAAAGAATTCAACATCCTGATGGAGAAAAAAGAGAGCCTGCAAAAAGAACAAAAAGACGTAATGGCAATGATGACAGAGATAGAATCAAGAAAGATAGATCTGTTCATGAAAAACTTCGATAACATAAACGAGCACTTCAAACAGATATTCCTGCAACTGTCTGTTAAAGGCGAAGCGTACCTTGACCTTGAGAACACTGACAAACCGTTCGAGGCGGGGGTGCAGTTTCGGGTTAGGCTGACAGGCAACAAGTTCATGGACATAAGGTCACTCTCAGGCGGAGAAAAGACAATGACTGCACTTGCATTCATATTTGCGATACAGGAATACGAGCCTGCTTCGTTCTATGTCCTTGATGAGGTTGATGCAGCGCTAGACAAGCACAACTCAGAGAAATTCGCAAAGCTCATCAGAAAATACGCTGAGAAGGCGCAATACATTATAATATCCCACAACGATTCAGTAGTCTCAGAGGCTGACTCACTTTACGGGGTGTCGATGAACGAGCACGGGATAAGCAATGTGGTAAGCCTAAAGATCTAAAAGAATCCTCTTAATCTGTCTTGATGTGTGCTCCCAAAGGTGATGGCTCTCAATTGTATACCGTGCAGCAGCACCTGAGCGCTTCCTCAAGCCAGGCTTGAGCATAAGGGCCTCGATGCGTTGCCTCAAGGCTTGGCTATCGCGCTTTGGGAAGAAAAAGCCGTTCTTGCCATCGTCTATGTAGAACTTCATACTGCCGACAGGCGTGACAATAACCGGTAGTCCGCACGCCATAGCCTCCATAGTTGACAGGGAGGAGGTCTCTGTGAGGCTTGGAAGGACGTAGACGTCCATGGCTTGAAGATATTTAAGGACATTATTAGTTGACCCAACCTGGATAACGTTTGGATGAGACAACTTTTTATTCAAAGCCGGGACCCCCGCACCAACAATCATCAGCCTTGATTGGGGAAAATCATGATTGACCTGCAGAAAAGCCTTGAATAGGGTTGGAATGTTTTTCTCGCGCGCAACCCTACCGCAAAAGCCTATGACAAAGGTGTGCGGGTCAAGACCAAGCCTTCGTTTTGCCTTTGCCTTGCTTTCCGGAGGGAAAAACTTTTTCACGCAAACCCCAACCGGAACCACCACCTTCTTGGGCTTTATCCTGTTAGACTCCAGAATGCTCAAAACATCATCTGAGGGGGCCATAATAAGGTCAGCCTTGTTGTAAAGGTTCCTGGCAATATACTTCATAATTATGTAAGTCGGAATTTTGAGGAGGGGCGCCCTGGGAAGGCTCTTTGGCACAAGCTCCCATTCAAGCGAGTGCACAAAAGAGACTGCCTTAACAGAATGCTTGTTTGCGCAACGCAAGGCAGTGCCTCCAATCGGGCCAATAGAGTGGACCCAGACCAGGTCAGAGTTGCTGACCAGCTCATCTATCAATTGCGTTGCAAACCTTGGAGGGTTATAATCACCTATCCGGAATTTGAAAGTTGGAACAGTCACAATCTGCACGCCTTCAATGTTAGGAACTTTTCCAGGAAACTTTGGTGCGACAACAGTAATAGAGAAGGAGCTTTTAAGCTCTGGGATGATTTCTGACAAGAACCTGGAAATGCCATCCCACCTGGGAAGGAAGGAATCAGTGGCTATCAACAGTCTTTTGTTCATCTTATCTTGTAAAAAACCTCTGCATAACGCACCTTATACCTCAAGCCATTAAGGAAGGCCTTGGCATACACATTCCAAGAAACTGACAACCTTGCAAGGCGCTGGCTCTTATGGGCGGACAAGGCACGAAGCTTTGTGCCAAATGTTTCAGAGACATCAACGACAAGCTTTGGCATGCTGCGAGTGGCAACATTGATAGGATTCCAGACATCAAAGCAATAGACATCAGCCTTGCAATTCATCTTATCCAGGAGCTTGGTGACTATATAATAAACTGCCTGGTGGTCAGGGTGGGGGTCATCAACCGAATGGGTAAAGATCTTTGACGGATTCCTGTCGCGCACAAACTTCTCCAAAGAGGCTTTCCTTCTCTTTGCCTCTTCAGCAAAATGGCCTTCTTTCCAACCAAGATAACTTGTGGGATTTGCGCCAAGTATCCTTTGTGCATTCTTGGACTCCTTGACACGCATCTCTACAGCAACTTGGCGCCTGAAGTGAGGGTGTGAGCTCTCACCGTAAGCAAAAATCAATGTATGGACATGCTTACCCTGCTGCAAGTACTTGGCAATAGTGCCTCCACCGCCAATCAGATGGTCATCATTGTGGGCACACAGGAAAAGAATGGTCTCAGGCTTCATGCTATGCAGAAAGGAGTGAAGGGGTTAAATAGTTTTCGTAGTATAAAGAATGCGTCGGCCGGGAATTTCATGCAAAACATTTTGAACCCGGATAAATGGCTTGGAAGGCCATTGTCATAGCCATTAGACCACCGACGCACTATGCAAGAGGGTGGAAAAACAATTTATAAAGCTTTAGGATTTTAATTGAGTTAAAGAGCGCCTTTGATTTTGCTGAATCAATATACACATTTGCTATTAGCTTTGAATAGCCTTGACTGATGTCCTTTCTAATGACAGAACTGCCTGAAGCAGAAATCTATTGCCTGCAAAGATTAGGCCTTGAGATGCTCTCGTAGATTGTCAATGAACCTTGGAAAATCCTCTTTCTTGATAACTGCGCCGCAGGCCTGATCATGGCCCCCGCCATAGCCTTGCACTCCCGAAAGTGACTTTTGGAGTAATGAGTGAAGATTCACCTTTGAGCTTGAACGGAGGCTGCATTTGACTTCGTCTGACTTGTCGCGGCCCACTATGATTATCTTGTTGTGGAACTTGTGGAGAAGCTCGTTTGAAAGGTCTCCTGTAAAAGACATCTCTGTGCCAGGATAAACAAAGACAAGCAAGGGGTCATCAGAAAATTGGGATTCTGCCATGTGTAGGAGCCTCTCATAGTCCTTGTTTATCTTCTCAAACTTCTTATAGAGAAGCATTCCTCGGGGGGTAGTCCTGTCAAGAATCTCTTCAGGAGATTCAATCCTAGTGAGAATCTTGACGCATTTCATAGCGTCCTGAGTTGTTCCTTTGAGAATGAAAGAGAATACCCTTGCAAGCTTTCCTATAGGAGTTTCAAAGAGGACAACGCCAGGGTCTTTTGATGAAATTGGAAGCAATTTAGGGTATTTTTCCCTAAACTCCTTGGCAAGCTCTGGATAATACCAGTCGCCAACAATCCCGGTCATGGCAATCCACAAATCCTGGCGCACTGCCTCATAGCAAACAAGTGCGCAGGGAACATTGCCAATCGAATGCTGGGGATTAAAGTAATGAGTACCCCTTGGCTCCTGAGGCTTATGATGGTCTATCCAGACAACTGGGGTTTTGATCCGGTGAAGAAAGGAATCATTAACAAGTGCCAAATCAAGGACAAAAATCTTGTCAGGCTGATATTCATCCACAATATGGACAAACTTCTCGTCAACCTCAGGATGGCTTTTAACAACAATACCCTTGCCTTCCTTCAATTTCCGATAGAGCAAGAGGAAGGATGCAAGGCCGTCAGGGTCGTCATGGAAGAACAAGAGAGGCCTGGCACAATCAAGTTCCTTGCTTAATTTGCCGAAATCCAATCTAACCACACCAGGTTGTTTTTGTTCCCTTAATAAGCTGTTCGATTATGGATTGAACGTCAACACGCTTTTCCTCATTCAACAACTGGTCAAGACGAGCCTTTGTCAAAGGATGCCTTGGGACAAAAGGGCATGATTCTGCAGCAAGGCTTGAAATCTGGAATGTGCCTATCGACTTAGCAAGATTGATTGTCTCTGCCTTCTCAGCGCACAAAAGAGGCCTTAGCACAGGAATCTTTACAGCAGAGTCGATAACTGACATATTCTCCAAGGTCTGCGAGGCAACCTGGCCAAGGTTTTCTCCTGTAAGCAGGAATTCCATGCCATGCTTCAGGGCAAGCCTCTCAGACACCATGTACATCATGCGCTTGCACAGAAGACATTGAAAGCGGCGATTGCAATGATGAGCGAAACTCTCCTGGGCAAGCCTATGGGGAACAGAGAAAAAGCAGAGCCTTCCAAAGTTTTCTGCAAGAAGAGTAGTCAAGCGCAGGGCACGCCCGTCAATTGTATCAGCATTGCAGAAATGAACAACTGAAAGCTCGCATCCGAGCTTCAGCATCTTATAGCCTGCAACAGGGCTGTCAATACCTCCTGAAATCAGCAAAAGACCTTTCATGCGTCCGGATTCATAGGCTTGTTTTTAAAGATTTGTTCTTGGAAAAAAATATAAAGGCAGACAAGAAGCATAGTATAATGGAAGACCTAAGAAAGAGAAAGCTAGTTGCAGTGCCTGCACCTTACAAGAACAAAGAACTGAAGGGAATGCTCATAACTGAAGCTGAAATCAGCAAAAAGGTGAAGGAGCTAGGACGCAAAATAGGCAAGGGTGAGTGGCATTGCGTAGTGGTATTAAACGGAGCAGTCTTCTTTGCTGCAGATTTAATGAGGCAGATAAACTGCACATTTGACACAGTGCAGGTAAAGAGCTATTCTGGAAAAAACAGCTCAAGAACCCCTATAATAGTGAAGCCGCTCACAAAACCTCTCAATGGAAGGAATGTACTGATTGTGGAAGACATTGTTGATAAGGGATATACAATAGAATTCCTTATTAGACACTGCAAAGACCTTGGGGCCAAAAGGGTAAGGGTCGCGAGCATGCTCTCAAAGCCTGACAGGAGAGAGGTGGATGTTCGGATTGACTATCTTGGTTTCATTGTTCCTGATGAGTTCATTGTGGGTTATGGACTTGACTGTGATGAGAAGTTCAGGACATTACCTTTTGTTGCTGTGATAAAATAATCACAAGGTTTTTATATCATAAACAAGTCTTGATACACGATGAAATACCTGGTCCTTGCGATAGTCTTGCTGGCAATACCGTTCGTAGGGGCAGCTATAGACAGCTCACACCAGTGCGAAAACAAGGCATGCATTGAAGGAACTGCAGTGAATTTCACAGTGGTGATATACAACAACCTAAAGGAAAACCTTGTTGTGGACGATATCTATATAAAAGACCTTGAGACTTCCAAAATACTAGCAATAGACCTGAGGAAATCAAAAATAATCCTTCCGGGAGTAACACAAGATTTTATTATTCTGAGCACGATACTGGCACCCCAAAATGGATACACGTTCTACTATGTACCTTGCTTCCAGGTGCAGGCATTCAATGACAGTGGTGTGGTTGCTGCAAGGACTATGTGCGGAAAGACAATAAAGGCGCTGACTGTGATACCCTTAAGCAAAGTGGAGTGCAGGACAGACCTGGAATGCGAAGAAGACTATTACTGCAACACAAACAGCCTGTACAAATGCAGGCCGCTGAATTGCCTGGACAACCAAAGTGCCATACGTCACCAATGCGAAGACTTAAGCTGCAATGCACTACAGATGGCTAAAGGGCAGAAATGCACTTACAACCTTGGGGTAATAGGCGGGATCGCAATCGCGATCATAATCGCAGCAGGACTAGTTCTAACCTTTACGCAACGCAAACAATTTAAACATAAAAAAGTTAAGCATAAATAGGCAGAAGGCTTTGCAATACTATGCAGGTACAATGCATCAAATGCAAGGGCAGGGGCTTTTGCGGGAAAGAGTTCTGCCCGGTATATGCAAAGGCGCAAGCAGCATTTAAAGTGCAAAGGCAGGTAAAGGAAGAATTCCTTTCGTCAAGCCCGGCACCGTTTGTTGGACGGGTAGGCTATCCATTTCTAAACGTAGGCATTTTAAGCCCTCCTGAGAGAGAGGAAAACGCATGGGAGTATGATGCTCCAAGACACTGGGCAAGAGAAGGGTACAGTATCTCACGAGTGATTGAACTAAGGACGTCACTCGTCAATTCAAGGTTTGTGTCACACATCAGAGCGCAGGACAAGCTATTGGAAATCAGCAGAGAAATAGGAATGGCATCAAAGCCTGTTGAACTTGAGATACACCTGGAAGACAAACCAGTATTTCATACCAATTATGATGCATCAATGGCTCCAATGGGGCCTAATGCCAAGCTCAAGAAAGCAGAGATAACATCAAACCCAAAGATACCTAGAGAGGTGGAAAAAGCCACCAGCGATGTTGACCTGAAGGCGCAAGAGGCATTGCTTTATCTTCACGGCAAAGGGCATGATGAGAACTACCTTTCCAAACTGCTGTCAGTAGGCACAATAGGAATAAAGATGCAGAGAAAATTGGTGCCAACAAGGTGGTCGATAACAGCGGTGGACGACTTTTTGGGAAAGCAGGCGATAAAGGAAATCAAGCAGCATGAAGCATACGAACACTGCCTGTACCAGGGGGATTTCATGGGAAATTACTATTATGCCTTAATGTTCCCTGAAAAATGGAGCTATGAGCTGTTTGAATCCTACATGCCCAAAGCAAGCTGGAACATCTCCACTGAGCTACAATACAGCACAGACAATGAAAACTATGCCGGAAGAAAGAGCTATGCTGAGAACTGCGCCGGGGGCTATTATGCTGCGAGGCTTGCAATAACAGAAAGACTTGCAGAGCTGAAAAAGCAGTCAAGCGTGTTGTGCCTCAGGTTTATCACAGGAGAGTATGCAGCGCCTCTTGGAGTGTGGGTGTGCAGGGAAGCAACAAGAAAGGCAATGGCAAACAAGCCGATATTTTTTGACGAAAGGAACACAATGTTAAGGTATATCAGGGCATTAGCCATCAGAAAGTTTGGCTGTGACATAGAAAAGATACTAAACGAGAGTAAGCTCCTCAAGGAGATAAAGGCGCAGTCCAAACTTTCAAGCTTCATGTAATAAGAGAAAAATATAAAAGAATTCAAGAATTTTGTTGAATGATGCTAAAGGAATCGATAAAAAAACTTGATATTGCGCTAAAGCAGATAGCAAAGGAAACGATAGACCTGAAATTAGTCAGAGACGACAAACTAGCTGATTACAGGAAAGGAAAAGAGAAAATCATACTAATAGAGTTTGAGAATGCGAAAAAGAAAGTAAAAGAAGAGGCATTAAAGTTAAGTTCAAGCAAGATGCCTAAGAGCGTTGTTAACAAAATAGTTTCTTTAGCTGAAACGCTTGAAAGCAAGGATGCGGAGCAACTAAGAAGAACTGTGGACCAACTTATATTGCTTGCTGATGAATTGCCAACTGAAACGGGTGGAATAAGCTTCAAAATCCACAAGAGAATACCTGAGGAGATAGAACCGGATGTCAATGCAGACCTGCAAGAGCTTGAGAAATGCTTTGCAAATGGATGCTACAGAAGCTCAATAATACTATGCGGGAGGCTGCTCGAGATAGCGCTACACAGAAAATACTTTGAGGCGACAGACTTTGACATCCTTGAGAAAAATCCGGGCATAGGCCTGGGCAACCTCATAGCGAAACTAGCAGAGAAAAACGTAAAGCTTGACCCAGGGTTAACGCAACAAATACACCTTATCAACCAGATGAGGATATTTTCTGTGCACAAGAAAAAAGAGGCATTCTATCCGAGCAAGGAACAGACAATGGCAATAATACTTTACACGATAGACTCACTAAACAAGATATTCAAATGACTGTAAGAAAGGGAATGATTGAGCTATTGCAAGAGAAAAGGATGACGTTACGAGAGCTTGCAATACAGTTCAAGTCAACTATGAAAGACACTGGCAAAGACCTGGTGCACATTGCAAAAAGCATACAGCCTGAAATGGAACTCAAGATGGAAATCCCAGTGTGCAGGCATTGCGGCTACATTTACAAAGAGAGGACAAGAATCACAAGGCCATCAAGATGCCCAAAATGCAAAATGGAAGACATAACTGAGCCAAGGTTCTGGATAGAAATCAAAAATCAGTCAATTTCCTCTCATCACGAAAAGAAATAATCGAGGTAGAGCCTTCCTTTCCACCAGAAATCTTGTTGACTGTGATGAACTTGTTCTTCTCAAGGCTATCAATCTTTCTCTGGAAGGTCTTATATGTATTCCTGCCCTTCTTTTCCTTGTAAACATTGAACAAATCACCAATCTTCTTGCCAGAATGCTCTTTTATAATCGAGAGTATGAGCCTTGTGTCATCTTCCAGGTCAGTTGACTTCTTTATTGTAAAATCAGCAAGCTTCTTTATGGCAAGGCTTGCGTCCTCAGGCAGGATTTTTTTGCTGGAACGATCTTCTGCAGCCAGACCAGACTCTTTCAAAAGGAACAAGCCAGTCCTTATGTCTTTTGCATCAAAGGTCTTCTGAACAACAAAATTAAGGGCCACTTCAGACCAGGCACTATCGAAAAAGGCATAGTCGATGCGCTCCTTTAGGATGCCTGTCGTCTCCTTCAAATTGTATTGGTTGAACTCGAGAAGATCTGGTGTAAGCCTCGACTTTATGCGCTGGTCGATTTCAGCGAGCCATTCCTTATGGTTTGTAATGAGAAAAATTGAGCGCTTGTAGATATCCTCCAATAGAGTGTAAAGGAAATCAAAATCTTCGAGCTTATCTGCCTCGTCAAAGGCAAAAACAACAGCTTTCTTGTTCAGGATATCACGGATAACCCTGAACAATTCGTCAGTCTTCTTGTTCTGAGTAAGCCTGTAACCGATCGCTTCACAGATTTCCAGGGCAACCTTGTAAGTCGTATTCTTCTGCCAGCAATTGACGTAAATAGGTATAACGTCATCGCTTTCGTTCTCGAGGTCACGGAAAACCCATTTTACAGCAGCAGTCTTGCCAATGCCCGGAGCGCCGCAGATGAAAATATTCCTTCCAGAATGACCCTTGAAAAGAGGCTTTATGCAATCTGCAATATAGTGCTGCTGGTTCTCGCGGAAGGGCATAAGCTTAGGGACAAAATCAAAATCGAGAGCCATCTCATTCTTGAACAGGGTGTCCCCAGAACCAAGCATGTCCTTGAAAAGAGCCATTGACATCAAGAAGGTTGAACGATATTTATAAGTTTTGCTTGCGCTGGCCGCACCTAGAACAAAAATTGTCATAATGGCCGAACTCGAAACCGCAGCGATGGCAATAGTGGGCTGAGAAGCTCTGTTCTCTGGTAACCCGATGATGGCGGGAAACATAGTGATTCTCGTGAACAGGCTTAGGGCTCTTATCTTTTCTCGACTGCAGAAGCATCTTGGCAATGCCGAAAAAGCCGAACAGAATTCCGGCATAGAAAAAAATCATCAGCTTTGGAGAGTTTATTATCTTTGAGATGACAGCGACAGTAGTTCCGACAATTACATAAAAAAAACCGTGAATCTTCATTTTAGCACCTTCAAGCCATTCATGTAGGGCTGAAGGACCTTGGGAATAACAACAGAACCGTCCTTTTGCTGGAACTGCTCAAGAATTGCAATCATAATCCTGCTAGTGGCAATAGCAGTATTGTTCAATGTGTGGACAGGGCCTATGGGCACAAGGCCTTCCTTTTCCCTGAAACGGATATTAAGCCTTCTAGCCTGGTAATCAGTGCAGTTAGAGTTTGAACCAGACTCCCTAAACTTACCATCAGCCATCCAGACCTCAATATCATACTTTTTTGCAGCAATGCTGCCGATGTCACCAGTACAGATGTTAACAACACGGTAATGAAGCCCAAGCTTCTGGTAGAGCTCCTCAGAATTCTTCTGGATCTCCTCATGCAACTGCCAGGACTCTTCAGGAAGGCAGAAGATGAACTGCTCGACCTTATTGAAATTATGCACCCTGAAAAGGCCTTTGGTGTATTTTCCATGAGTGCCCACTTCACGCCTAAAGCAAGGGGACAGGCCGCACAACTTCAAAGGCAAGTCCTTCTTATCAAGAATATCATCCATATACATAGAAGCCATAGGATGCTCAGAAGTGGCTATAAGATAGAGGTCATCATTCTCAATCTTATACATCACAGACTCAAAATCAGCAAGATCTGTAACGCCTTCGTAAGGCTTGCGCTTCAGCATCAATGGAGGCTCAATAGCCACAAAACCCTTGCTTGAAAGATGGTCGATGGCAAAATGCTGCAGGGCCATATCAAGCCTTGCAAGGTTTCCCTTAAGATAAAAGAAGCCAGAACCAGAAACCTTTGCAGCACGCTCAAAATCAATCAAGCCAAGGCCTTCGGCAATCTCTACATGGTTTTTTGGGGTGAAATCAAACTTTGGAGGAGAGCCAAACCTATGCACCTCCACATTTTCAGAATCATCCTTGCCAAAAGGAACTGAGGAATGAAGAATATTCGGAAGGCGCATCAAGTAGAAATCAACCTTCTCCTTCAATTTAGCTGATTTTTTTTCTATTTCAGCAATGCGCGAGGGTATTTCTTTTACGTCTTTCAAGAGCTTGGATATATCTTTTCCCTGCTTTTTTAATTGGTTGATGTTCTCTGCAATCTTGTTTCTCTCAGACCTCAATGCCTGTGCCTGCTGAAGGAGCTTTCGATACTCGAGATCTCTTATTATCAAATCATCAAGCCACTTAAGCTTTTCAGGATCGTTTCTCTTCTTCAAATCAAGCCTTACAAGCTCAGGATTCTCGCGAATAAGCTTTATATCGAGCATGAGAGTAAGTGGAAGCCATTAGATATATAAATATTTCACAAGCAAACGAAAAGTATTTAAGCATGGTATGATAAGGTATGATAAGAAGGGGCAACCAGAGTACATGTCGCGCAGGATTAAGAGATTCGTAGGACTTTCTGCAATTTATTTTAGTAAAGACTATGGGCAGAAAGAGAAAGGTTTATATATGTAATTCACTATTAATTGATAGTGACAAGTCTTATGATGCCCCAAAGACAGGTTACAATGGAATCAGAACTGGAACTCTTCCAAGAGTTTTTTGGCCATTTCTTGCGAAACAACTATACAGATTGGCAGAAGCTTTACATTATCCTGACAGATACCAACTTTAGGCAGCAGACAACTATCTCAGGGTTGTTCCTGGCTGACAAAGCTGAGAACAAGATTGAATTGCTACGGTCAATAGGGTCACGTTCGCTAGAGAAATATCTTAATCTGGAATCGCACGACAAAACCCTTGAATTTCTTTACAGAATCTGGCTCAACGAGCAGCATATCAAGGAATCAGACAGTGTGTCTGAGACACTACAAAAAAGGATAGGACCTTGGAGCATTCCCATTTTCCAAGAGGGAAAGCATGTTGATTCTGTTTTAGTCAGAGCGTTGAGAGAATTGGATGAAACTACAGCATGCGTTACCGCACCAAGAATCTACAATGCCTCCGACTACAGAACTGAATGGGACAGGAAGTTGAATGCCATATTCGGCGGCCTGCCAAATGAGCAAGAACAAGGAATGAAAAGGCAGGATGCCTTCTTTGGCTTGCCGTGCTCAAAAGACGTATGCGCGATCGTGGGTTTTACAAACCTTTACTCTGGAAGAGAATTTAGCGAGGAATCCTTCAAAGACATAGGCCTAGCTAGAATCGTGCTGATGCAGTTCCTGGAGCAACAAAACCAAAAGGAGAAAGAAATCAAGCAGCGCGAGCAACTTATGAGCAACGGAATTGCCCATTACATCAGGAACCCTATAGTCAGCATTGGCGGTTTTGCCAGAAGACTGGACACACTGGTAACAACGCATTCACAAAAACTGGCAGACTACCTTACCAAAGCAGCGGCAGATGCTTCAATTGGGAGGGATGCAATCATCAACGATATTGGAAGCATGAACATTCTTTCAGGAGGGTCAGTAAGCCAATACTGCAGAACGATTCTCAACGAGGAAAAGAAATTAGAAGAACTGATAAACAATATTCGCGAGCTGTCCAATCCAATTAGTCTTGATTTTGCAGACGTTGACATTAATCAAAGCGTGGCAACTGCTGTCAAGCTTGCAAATCTGCCCGCAAACATCAAGGTGTTGATAGAGTACAGCAGAGAACTGCCGAGAATAAGAGCAGATGGCCAGAAGCTTGAGTTGGCAATATACAATGTGATATCTGATGCTACCTACTGGCTCAATGGCAATGGTGGTGAGATTTTAATATCCACAAAAGAGGGACAGAATTTCAGACACAATGGAACATCAATATGCTCTTATGTTGAAGTTTCTGTTGTTAATCTAAGTATGACAATGACTAAGAAATCGGCAGAGCTTCTCTTCAATCCTCTCGCAGATGAAATGGACCCGCTGGCAGACAAAATGGCTCAAAAGATATGGAATATTCCAAAGGCAGACAAATATGTGCAGGCCCACAAGGGATTCGTTGAGGTGAAACCCCAAGAAAAGAGCGTAGAATACAGGATAATCCTGCCTAAATAAGAATCTCAACCTTCTCTCCAGAATTGATTGCATCAACAAGGATCCTTCCAATCTTATTGTCCTTGGCAATCTTAAGCACACCGGATTTTCCGACTTTTGCTGAGAGAAGATAATCACCACCTACATGGATGTCAACATCCTTGGATTGATACTTGGAGTTAAGGAAAAGCTCCACTGCCTTCTTTGTTATCTGGGCATGGAATTCTATAGGGTCGCTCTTAGCTGATTCGCCAAGCTCCTGCACGTCAATGGAGATGCCTAAGGTCTTCTCTATCTGGTCAATGGTCTTTCCCTGCTTACCGATCAACTGGGCAATCTCATTCTTGGGAGCGCGGACAATGCACTTTTGGTCAGAGACGAGCTCAACCTCACAAGCAGTACAATACTTTTTAAGTTCACGCTCGATTGTCTGAGAAGCAAGCTTATGAGCTGCTGGCTTAAACGACTCTCTAACAGGAACTACAACAGTCTCTTCGCCATAAGAATAAAGCTCATACTCAAGTTTATTGGTCTCAAAGTCGTTAACAACAACGACAGGCCTTGCCAAATCAGCTTCTGTCATTCCAGAAGGAACCTTGACAACCATCTGCAGGCTCAAGACCTTGCCAACAGCACCATTCTTAATGAAAATCACTGTGTCTATGACCTGTGGAATGACTCCAAGCTCAATCCTGCCTACAAAGCGCTGGATTGCATCAATAGGATTAGTTGCATGGACAACTCCGGCGAGGCCGATGCCAGCAAGCCTCAAGTCAGCAAAAAGACGAAAATCATCAGTGTTGCGCATCTCATCAAAAATAGTATTGTCAGGCCTTGACAAAAGAAGGACATCATGGATCTCCTGGGCATCGCCATGAGAAATGGCGTATTGCGTAACATTATCTTTGAGGATTAAGTCGCGAGGAGCCTCAACAGTCTTAACAATCTTACCCTGGTCAGCGTAAAACTCTGCTAGGGCCTGGGCAAAGGTTGATTTTCCCATACCGGGAGCGCCTGCAATCAGAATACCTTCTGCGTGACTCTTAATCCTATCAGCAAGCTTCTGGGAAAGCTTGTAATCATCCAGTGTGAGGCGCTTAACAGGCCTAACTGCAGTAATCTCCCAACCGTCAGAGAATGGAGGCTTGGTGATGACGGTGCGGTAAACACCCAGTTGAACAATTGTTGAACCTGGCCGCTCAATCTCGATAAAGCCATCTCGCCTTACTCCTGCCTCTTCAATAATCTCCCTTGAGATGTCCTGGACCTCTTCCCTTGACAATATTTTGGAGCGGACAGACACAAACTTCCAGTTGCCTGGAACACCCTTCTTTGCAAAGGGCTCAATGTTCTCGCGCAAATGGACACTCATGGTGGTATCGTCGAAAAATGATTCTAACTTGAGCTTTTTTCTGACATCACTTAATGTCTGGAGAATGACCTTGATTCCTTTTATTTCTGCAGCCCTTGCCTGAATCTTGTCAGCAGTGATAAGTGTTGCATCCTCTTCAAAGGCAAGGTCCCTAATCATGGAATCAATCTCACCAAGATTTGAGAACTTCATCTCTGCCGGAGTGGGTTTTCTTCCAGAGAAAACAAGCTCAAAACCCTTTGACTTAGAGAGCTGCCTCAGTTTCTGAAGCTCTTCTAAACCAAGAAAGCCAATAGCCTTGTTAAGATTTGCCTGATGCTCGAGCTCTGAGAGCACAGCCTCATGGATGATGATCTTGTCAGGCTTAAACTCGTCATTTGCAATCTTCTGCGAGCAAATACCCTCTATAATAATTGAGGTATCGGGAACCAAGCGCTCGATTTTCATACAACAACAGAAGACCAGTCATTATATAATTCTTTTGTTTTCAAAAAAAAGAAGAAAGCTTGCTTATCGCCTTAAGATAAAGGACGCGAATCCTTTGAGAGAAGGAAAGGCCTTCAAGCTTTAGGGAAAATGACTTTTCATCCTCGTAACGGCGATTGTGCAAGTCATAATAACTTGCCACAATCTTGAAGTCACCTGGCTGATCGAGCAAAGAATTCCCTTTCATCTGGACAAAATAATCCCTGGTGCTGTTCAACTCCTTTAGCTCAAAACTCCTGGTCTCACCAGCACTGTCCACGATTACGAGCACATTCCTCGGATTATCATGCGAGGTCTTTTTGAGGGAAAACCCGATTGAATAATCCTTGCCAAACTGCACTCTTTCAGGATATGAAATGTTCATGATTCTCAAGGAAGGCAGGTCAAGCACTCTGAGAGTAAGATTGTTCTCTCTGGAAGCGCTGCCAAAAGACGCAGTGAAGAGAAGCTGAGATTCTTTGACCTCAAAAGCGGAGGACTTCCTCTCTTTGGGCTCAAGAGAAAGATTATGGCAATCCTGTTCAAGGCAGACAAGAACAGCCTGCATAGGCTCATTGGAAGGGTTATTGACAATACAATTAACGACAAATCTTTCGTCAGGATAGAACTCTGGAGAGGCAGGAATACATTGCATCTGAATCCTAGAGCGGTCAGGCAGCTTGTCATTTCCCTTCCGGTTGTCCATCTCCTGATAAACTTCCTGCTCTGAAAAAACCTTGAAATCAGAGCCAAGCTCGAGAAATGCTGTAAAGTTGAAATTGTCGTTGACAAACACAGAAAAAGAAGCTTTGCCATTGACAAACTCGGGGGCTTGCACAACCCAGAAGACAGTCTTTTTCTCGTTTGGATGAAGGAGCACAGCCTGTTCAGGCTGCAATACATCAAGCATAGAAGAAGCCCTTAGAACCAAAACAACATAGTATGGATTCTCATTCATGAGGCTGGCCTGCACAAGCCCCAAAGAACTTTCACCAAGCTGAGAAAAGACAGGCAGGAGCTGGACAGAAACGCGTGGCTGCAAATCACCTTGCGTTTGGAGAGCATCAGCATCTACTTTAAGCTCTGAACGGTCAAGATCAACATCTTGGCCAACCCACTCAAAACGCGAAGATGGAACATCAGCATCTACAGACTCTCTCAGTTTAATGTGAGAAACATCGAGATAACCATACTCCCGATTGGTCACATCAAAAGGGATCCAGCCAAAGCCCTGGAAATAGACCTCAGGCCAAGCATGAGTGGCAAATTCTCCGTTGCCACCTAAAGCCAATCCGCTAACGAACTTTGCAGGAATGCCGAGGCTTCTTGCAAGAGCGATAAAAAGTGTGGTCATCTCATCACAGACGCCTTTCCTTTGTTCGAGAACCCAGGAAGCCTTCTGGGCAAAATTCACAGTCTCGGGCGTTGGCTCGTACTGGATGTTGGCATGCACCCATTCAGCAAGACTAAAACAGACATCAAAAAGGTCATCCTCATCCTTAGAGAGCTCATCTGCAAGCTCGCGAATCTTAGGGTTGGAGAAATCAATGTAAAGGGTTTGGGCCAAGAACTTCTCCAGTTCTGGGCCACTGTAAAGGATAGGAAAATCCACCTTTTGGTTAATGGGAAAGAATTTACTTGTGGTTACAACATGGCTGTAAAGGGAGAAAGTCAGGACATCTTCCTTGGGCTTGCTCCATTGGTAAACTATGGTATCAAAGGAAGCAGTCGATTCTGGGAAGGTGATAAGGGTAGTCACTTTCTGCCTGCTATCATCCCTGGGAAAAAAATCTAAGATAGCAGTTGCAGACTCAAGAAGTGGGTCATCAAACCTGATTACTTTAGCGTCTTGAGAGACTTCAACAACGAATTTTGCCTGATTGCTCTTGTAGAGCCAGTCCTCTGAGGAAAATACTGCAGGAAGCAGTATGAAAAATAAAAGGAGAGGGCAAGCCTTGCGCATTAGTGGTACTCACAGGAGTGGCATTAAAAACATTTCGATAATCAGAGCTCTCTTAAATAACCCCAGTTATGCAGGCGGTCAGAGTC
This sequence comes from Candidatus Woesearchaeota archaeon, assembly GCA_043803105.1. Classification (GTDB taxonomy): domain Archaea; phylum Nanobdellota; class Nanobdellia; order Woesearchaeales; family JAZDKJ01; genus JAZDKJ01. The sequence continues at coordinate 80,454 of JAZDKJ010000010.1, read as the reverse complement.
CTCAAACCAGCGATTACCGATATCGGTCCTGTAGTACATGTTAGGGATGAGAATATTATTTACACGGCTGTAAACCTGGTTCTGGGCCTGCTTCATGGTCTGACCAGTGCCGACAACGATGAGCGCAACACCAGCAGTTCCGGTAACAAGCCAATCACCGTTAATCTTTTTCACATCCTCTATGTGCACACCATCAAGGTTTGGCTTCTTGAAAATGATTGCAGCCTCTCTGGAGTACGCATCAAAGGTTGGGTTGTCGTTGAAAGGAAAGGGAGGCACTACAATCCTTATTCCTATCTGGAAACCGCTCTTTGTCTTGAGCTTTGGTGAATTGCCTTTGGCAAGGTCAAGCATAAATTCACCCATAGGATTAAGGATTCCTTCTTGCTGGATGCTGATCGCAGGATAGCCAAAGCGGGAAGTCCACTCCAAGGGATAAATTCCATTATTGTTCACTATGCAATTGATGTCAATGTATCCTGTGTATTTCTCTTCCGCAAGCTTGGCCTCCATCTTTTTTAGGGTGGCGTTGAAGATCTTGTTAGGCATAGACCAGAACATCGCGGTGTTACCGCAGAATAAGGGCTTTCCGTTGCGCCTGACATATAAGGTGTGATTGGGAACAGTCACGCAATAAACCGACTTATCATAAGGGACAATCTCCATATCACGCTTGTCAAGCCAGGATACAGTCTTTTTTATGCGCTCAAGAACCTCATACTGCGGATAGTTGATATTTGCCCAGTGGTCTTTTATCCAGACCTTACCTTTTCTTCTCCTTACCTTGATTATACCAACCCTTCCTATCTTCAGCAGAAGCTCCTGCACGTCATCAGCAAGCTTTTTGGATGAGGTATAGAAAATCCTAAAACCATTATTCAGGTTGGCATCACCAAAACCATACCAATCCAGGAAAATGGAAATTTGCCTCTTTGAAAGGTCCTTGACAAAACTTGGAACATGCTTCTTGTCTGCCTTGCCTAATTTGTTCAGGTAAGACCAAAGCTGCTTATGATAAACATAGAACTCAGACCCGCCATGGGAGAACTTAAAGGGCATCTTTGCAAGCATTTGCCTGACTTGCTCCTTATTCTTCTCGCAGGCAATGCTGACTTTGTAGCCAACAGAGCAGCTTCCTTCAGCAATGTAAAAACCGAGGAACTTCAGCCAGTCGTCCATCTTAATCTGCAAATTGCCTGAATCTTTTTCAACAACCTTAGTTCCTGACCTGTGGCCAATCCCGATAGATTTGAGGACAAAGGATTTTTCCTCAATACCAAACCAATCAGCAGTCCTAGGAACAACAAACTGGCTTGGCATGTTCTTTGCCTGGACGAAGCCAAAGCTCCTTTTGCCTTTCCTGTACTCATTTGCTTCAATGCCATACATGTTATGGTTCAAAGTAACAGCAATATCGACTGTCTGATTACTGATTATAAGAAGCTCCTTGTGGGTGTCCATCACAACAATGTCAGTTGGCTTTTGGTATTCGATAATGCCTTTCTTGTTTAGAGTAATGAATTCATCATTCTTGCTGGCTTGCCTGAAGAATTTCCAACCTCTCCTGGTTAAGACTTCTGTTTTTTCATCATAACAGCCCATCTCGCCAGTCGAAGGTCCGATATTTCCTGGAAAAAGCTTCTTGTGCTCGAAATTCACATTAATAGGGTTGATGAATTCGTTGCCGTTAAAGAAGGCGCCGACAGCAACCTCAACACCAGTAACCTTCCTTTGCAGCTGGAAGACCTTGACTTCCTTGCTCCACGCGCGCTTGTAGGCTTCCAAGACCTGAATAACGTCCTTGCCATCCTCTTCTTCACCGACAAAAAGCAGCCTCTTGATGTTCTGAGCCTCTCCACTTGGCTTGATGACATATTTTCCAGGACTCTCCTGGACAAAGGCGACGGCATCATCAAAAGAGGTAAAGTCACCATAAGGAATAATCGGCACACCTGCCTTTTTTAATTCCTCCTGGCCAAAAGCGCGGTCGTCCTCAAGCATGTCAGTATAAGAACTGCCGCCGATAACAAGCTTGCCCTGTGCCTTTAGCTTCTCTGCCTTTTTTCCCTGGCCTAGAACATCATCGAAAATAATTATATCAGCCCAATCGACCTCTTTCTCCCAGTTGTCAGTCTTGGGCACAAAGCCGTCTGCAATATCCTTTTGGGTTGGATCCTCAATAAAGTACTTGACATTGTGGCCTTCTTTCAAGACCTGCCATGCGATGTCGCTTATGAGCGCGTCGATGGATACAAATAGAAAGTTCTTCTTTTCAGTACCGTTCATTGATTAACTGCCTTTGCATTTTTGCGCAGTAGGTGTGAGCTACTACAAGTATTTAAATATTTTTGTTTACAATAACATATATCGCAAAGAATTTAAATTGAACAAAAATAGCAATAGATGAAAAGAGGTGTTCTTTGGCTGAAGAAGATGATAAAATAAAGAAAAGCCTTCGGTACTCCATACTGGACGGAAGCTTCTACTCGGCAATGGTCGGGTTTGGAGAGTCATTCTTTGCAGCATTTGCAGTAATGATGAAAGCTACGAGCGTGCAGCTCGGCATGCTCGATGCGCTGCCAAAGTCACTTGGCTCATTATCGCAACTATTTTCGAACAGGCTTGTAAAGTACTTCAAGTCAAGGAAGCGCTTTGTCTACATCAGCGCTTTGCTTGAGGGGCTGATGTACATACCGATAGCATTGATATTCTTCCTCGGAACATTTCGGATATACTACCTGATATTCTTTGTATGCATCTACTGGACACTGGGGTTAATCCTAAATCCGGCGTGGAGCAGCTGGATGGGAGACCTTGTATCTGACAAGGAAAGAGGGGCATATTTTGGAAAAAGAAACAAGATAGCAGGGTTAACAACATTCTTCACATTCCTTGCAGGAGGGTACTTGCTACAGGCTTTCAGCACAAGCGAAACAATGGAGTACATCGGCTTTGCTGTGCTTTTTGGGCTGGCTTTGGGGTCAAGAATATTATCGGTAATAATGCTGACCAAGAAATTCGAGCCAGAATACAAGCTTGTTGAGGAAGAGCAGTTCAGCCTCTGGGAGTTTATCAAACAGGCAAAGCGCCGGAATTACGGAAGGTTTGTTTTGTATCTAAACGTGATGAACTTTGCAGTGTATGCCTCCTCACCGTTCTTTACTGCGTATATGCTCTATGACCTGAAAATGAATTATCTAACGTTCACAATAGTTACTGCTGCATCACTCATTGTAAAATACCTGACAATGCCGATATGGGGAAGATTCTCTGATCGGTTTGGGACAAGAAAAATACTTAGCCTAACCGGGTTCCTGATGCCACTAGTTCCGATACTTTGGCTTTTTTCAGCGAAAGTGTGGTACCTTCTCATCATACAGGCATACTCAGGGTTTGTGTGGGCTGGATTTGAGCTTTCATCTTTCAACTTCACATTTGACACTACAACACCTCAGAAAAGGGCAACGTGTGTGGCATATTACAATGCACTAAACGGAATTGCAATATTCACAGGGGCGATGTTCGGAAGCTTCATAGTAAAGTACAACCATGTGTTCTGGTCAAAGTACATGCTGATATTCCTTTTGAGCGGGCTGATAAGATACTGTGCTTCGTTCATATTCGTGCCAAAATTAAGGGAGGTAAGGCCAGTAGAGCCGATTGCTTATCACAGTTTGCTGTTCAAGATAAGCACAACTGGTGCGGCAGAGGGTCTTATAAGAGAAATAGGCACTCTGGAAAAGAATATTATGAAGGGCACTGGAAAACTGGTTGACTTCAACAAGAAAATCGTTGCCAAAAACATGCAGACAATTGGGCAGATAAACAAGAGCATAGTGGCATATAACGAGGATTATGCCAAGAAACATCCGCTGGATGACCCTGATGAGGAATAGATTCTTGCAAGGCTGTTAATTTTGGGCAATCTTTGTCCCCATACTTGAATAACAAAACCTACGATAGATATTTAAACTCGGTTTTGCATTATACATATTGGAGAAGGTAGTATTCAAAAAGGGGTGGAACAATGAAAAAAGTACTTTTATTTCTGGCAGTTTTGTTGTTAGCCGGTACATTTGTGGTTGGGAAGAACCAGGGTTTTAGTGCTTTGTATAGCCTTAAGACTGGACAGAACTTGTGCAAGGGGGCTGGCACTGGAATTGGTATGCCAAATGAGAACGTCTGCACTAACATGGGAATAGGCCTGATAAGTTATTATATGGTGTCAGAAGATGGTTTCAGGATGGGAGAAACAAGCAATGCCAAAGCAAACCTATATGCCAGCAAGCTTAAGCCGTTGACTGAATACCAGATAAAGCTTGACACTAACTACTCAGTTTTTGAAGTAGATGCATTGGCTAACAGCTGCCAGTTTCCAAATGGCGGAGCTGTCTGGCAGTGTGGATATTGGCCTTATCCCAAGCTGGGAGGAAGCAAGGGATTTGTGGTTTTGGGAACAGTCACAACTGACAAATGGGGCAACCTAAAGTTTTATCGCAGTCAAACACTTGCCTTGCCGCCAGGCTTTTACAGGAACATAAGTGTTATAGTGACCCAGAACTCTGCTCCCTGGACAAATGCAGCTCTAAGCTTTGACCAGATAAACTTCATCGTAACAGGCAAGACATAACTATTGTCAATAACACAGATGATCTAAGCAAGGAATAGATTTATATTATCGGGATATTGAGGCTTTTGTGATGGCTAAAGTTGAAAGACTTCATCTGATATTGATATTGGTGCTAATTGCTGCCTTTATCTGGTCTTTGATCAATCCGCATGACTATTTCACATGGATGCTTGAGGTAGCGCCTGCAATAATTGGTTTTATTGTTCTTGCCTTTACTTACAACAGGTTCAGGTTCAGCAACATGGTTTATGTGCTCATTAGCTTGCATATGATTGTACTGATGATCGGGGGTCACTATACATATGCACAAGTGCCATTCTTTGAATGGACAAGACAGTATTTTGGAAGGAACATTTACGATAGGGTTGGACACTTTTTCCAAGGGTTTGTGCCTGCTTTGATTATAAGAGAGATGCTGAAGCGCACAACTGCACTTAAGAAAGGATTTTGGCTTGTGATTGTTACTATAGGAATGGCATTGGCGATAAGCGCTCTTTATGAACTGGTCGAATTTGGAGTGAGTGTTGGCACAGGTGCTGCAGCAGAGGCTTTTTTAGGCACACAGGGAGATGTCTGGGACACGCAATGGGACATGCTGGTTGCACTGATTGGGGCGATAGTAGCGGTTGGGTTGTTCTCTAAAGTACATGATAGGAGTATTAGGCAAAGTGTTGTTATGCGGACTTCTTAGCTGCTTCACTTAATTCGATTGTTAATAGCAAGTTTTGAGGAGACCAAATCAACGCTTGTCCATAATTGCCGATTTTTCATTATTTCTGAAAGAATGCTGTTTTTCTTGGACAAGGGTATATTAGGTTTGTTTGTGTGGACAGTTCTGTGCCAAAAAAATACTATGTGGACTCCAGTATATGGAGGGACTATTTTGAGAACCGTGTAGATAGGTTCAGGCCTTTGGGCGAGTGGGCTTTTGAGTTCTTGAGGAAGGCAGCTGCCGAAAATGATATTATCATCATTTCCGATGTTCTCATAGATGAACTTGGATCTTTTTCATCAAAATTAAATGAAGTTGTTAAGGATTTTGAAATTAACGTCAAATATGTAAACGTTGATGAAAAGCAGATTCTGAGAGCTCGCAAATTGTCCAGGGTGCACTATAGTGATGCTGTACACCTAATCGTGGCAACGGATAACCGGTGTGTACTAATCACAAGGGATCATGATTTTGATGAATGTGCTAGTTATTTAGAAATACACAAACCAGAAGATTTACTTTAGTCCAAATTTGGCAAGATATTTTTTAGCAACTTTCCTTCTTATACGTTTCTCTTCCGCATAGGTAGTCTTAGTCTTTGATATACCAAGGTATTTCCTGAGTATTTGTTCTCTTTGTGCGCTGATCTTGTCCCTTATAGCTTCCCTTATGAATTCTGTCTTCGTAGTGTACATTGGCTTCATTGCTTTTTCTATCTGTCTTGCAAAATCATCCTCGACCTTTATCGTTATCGATTCCATGGGTAAGACTAAGTAAGACTAGGTAATATTTAAAGGTTTTGGGAATCTTAACGTAGATTCTTTCTTTCTAGAGCATATTTTTCGGTTTCCATAAATGGCAGAAATATGGTGGTCCTCAAAATATAGGAGAAGGGAAATTCAAGCAAAGATTAATTTGTAGAAATTACAAAAGAATTAAGGATAATATATCTTAAGGTGTGCGGCCAAAGATAGTAATTCAGCATAGTGACTGTAACTTAATTTTCCAGACACTGTCTGGAATTTTGGGTACTTTTGGTAAAATTGTCGCATGAGGTAAACGTTGCTTTTGCTGAATCCTTTGCCACACTTATCTTTCAAATCCTTTGATATTCTTTCAAAGAGCATGGAGTTAATCTGCCTTTCAAGTTCTCTTACACTCCAGTTTTCTGCTTCGATGATGTAAAACTCCCTGGCAAGATGATTGTCAAGCCTTAGGATAAGGCAATAAGCGCTCCATGATAATTTCCGAGACAGTGTCTCGGAATTCTTGAAGCAAAGATAAAATCTCCGCATGTTTTCGATGTTGTCAACCGAAAATCCTTTGCCGTAAATTTTTGTTAGGTCTCTGGAAATATTTTCTAGTAATTTAGTTCCATATTGTGCCCTTTTGCTTCCTTTCTGCTCATATTCTACTATTTCCTTGCCGATAAGCCAATAAGTATTTACCATTATTTTGTTAACTTCGCGGACTGCTTGCCCCCTGGCTTCATCCAGCTGCCTTCCAATTTTCTGAATAAGTCCCCGGTATTCTTTCATTCCCAAAAAATACTCGTCGTTCTTAAAAAATCTTATCCATGAATGTCCAGTGGCTTCGAAGGAATTCCGCTTTTCCCAAACAAACTATTAATAACAACCTTGCCTTTTTAACTTTCCATGGACATCGAGCAGTCGGATTACCTAATCTTCCTTCAGGAGCTGGAAGAGGAATTTGAGAAGTTCCTAGCAGAGAGCGCAAAGAAACACGATTGCGAAAGAGATGCTGTGTTTGAGGCGGTGTGGGAGAAGATTATGCCGGAATTGAATGAGCAAAGGAGATTTAAATTGTTAAGTATTTTAAAACAAGAAAGAAGCACTTCTTACGGTGATACCGCGCGTAATGTAACTCATACCGGAGTTATCTCAACTTTAAAATCGGATTCATCTCTGTACAATTTGCAAAAAGTGAAAAATTTCTTTTGCTAGGAAATCCAAACCATCTGAGGATTTTATTATTGCTTAAGAAGGCAAATAAGCCTATGGTCACCGAAGAAATTAGAAAAGTCCTGGAGAAAGAAGGCATCTATAAGCACAGAGAAAATACTCACAAGGCTCTGCAGAAGCTAGTGAAAGCCGGATTTGTTAGAAAGGATAAGGGAGAAGATAAAGTAGGTGATATATACTTTCTATAATCAAATAGCAATAAAATCTTGTTCCAGAAATAGTCCCCGAACTCATGCAGTCCCGTTCTATCCAAGAAATTGCCTATCTTGGTAACAGGGCTTATGGCCTTGGTAAGGCAGCATTTGCTCTCCATATTGCTTACAGTGCTTATTAGCTGGCTAATTTATTGTGAACGTGTTCAAGCGATAGATGGTTGGCTCATGGTTTGCTATAGGGATGAGCAGTATTTTTCCTTGTTCCTGTTCGTACTTTGACAGAATCTTAAGAAATGTGCTATTCCTCATAGAAATGCCTGTCAGTTCGAACAGATTGGATGTTAATTGATCAAGAGTCAGAGCTATATCATGCCCAGAATAAGTTTGTTTCACGTACGTATCAAGGTTTCTGCGGACATATTGGTAAATCCTGCCGTGTTCGCGTCGTTCCAGCTTGCGAGGATGTATTGAATATGGAATCAGGTTATCTTTTTTTCTTTGGATTGACTGCTTTCGGTTGTTTTCCTCAAGCCAGTATTGGACTCCACTTCGTGAATACCCATATTTTTGGCCGATAAGTGTGAATGACCTGCGATTCGAAAGACCGAGTGTTTGGGTGTTATATCTATGTAACTCTTTCCAATCTTCCAAAAGTTTCGGGTCATCCAAGGGTGATTTCATCCAAATCCAGTCTAAGTTAATTCTGGAAACGTCTTAGGCACTTTAGTTGCGTCTCTTATTGCAGGCACGTAGAGTTCATTCTTTAACCCACGCTGATGCTTTTCAATCCAGATTACTTCTTCGAGTAAGGTGTTTTTTCCTCTGCGCCTAATCCCAAATCTCTGGATGCTCTTTTCCCACCTGGATTGTCACAAAGTGTATGTCTGCATCAGATTTTATTTGCTTTTTGCACTCAGGGCATTTTGCCAGATGTTCAGTAAAATATCCAGCAACTTCAGCCCAGTTTTTTCCATATTGTTTTAGGTAACCGGCAGCCTCATCTATCAGCTCCTTGGCTGCATCATAACCACTTAGTTTTGCGTGCGCTGCAGCATCCACTAATGTGAAAAGGTCTTGTCCAGTAATTCCAGTTTCTTTGCATTTATAGGAAAGGTCCATATGTCTCACCTTGCAAGAAAATACCTCTATTCTTTTTAAAGCTAAGCGTCTCAAAGTATCATTGCACTTTGATTTCCAGTTAAGCCGAAAATCCTCCAACAATTCAATCAAAAAGCATTTTAAGCCCTGTTCTAAGCTACAAACATCAACTTTATATACTAGGTAAGATTAATCTTACCTGGTGATGATATATGGATATTGCTATTACAAGGATAAGCTCCAAAGGCCAGATTGTGATCCCGTCTGAGATGAGGCATGATCTGAAGGAGGGTGACAAGTTGTTGATAATAAAGAACGACGGCCAGTTGATACTAAGGAAAGCAACGGATATGAAGCTTGCAGAAGACCTGGAATTTGCCAAGAGGACAGAGGAGGCTGCAAAACGCTTTGACAAAGGGCTGTTCAAGGAAATGTCTTTGCAGGAATTTAAGAAAGAACTGGAAAAATGGTAACAATTGTTTTTGACCAGGCAATCAAAAAGAGAATAGAGAAGATAAAGAACGAAGCGCTAAAGGTCGAATTGAAAAAACAGATTCTGAAAGTTGCTGCCAATCCTGAAGTGGGTAAGCCGACGAGGTATGCAAGAAAAGGCACAAGAGAACTCCATATTCATCCTTTTAGGCTCTCCTATTCATATTCAAAAAAAGAGCAGAAAGTCGTCTTGTTGGACTTATATCACAAAGATGAGCAATGATTATGCCACAGATTTCTATTGTAAGGCTGTAGGAGTTTGCCGGCCGCGAAACTATCCAACAGCCACAAGAATTGCGCCTGCAGCGATCAATGCAGCTCCAATTCCTGCCCTTAGGCTAAGCTTTTCACCCAAGAATAAAAGAGCGAAAACAACAGCAAACACCACACTGAGCTTATCTATGGGTGCTACCTGCGAGACCTTGCCGACTTTTAGCGCAAAGAAAAAGAAGAGCCAAGACAATGCACCAGCAATGCTGCTCAAGACTATGAAGGTCAATGCCTTGCTGTTGGACAAAATCTCTGAAATCTGGCCGAGCTTGCCCTGAACAATTATGACACCTACCAAGAGCAATGCCATAATTATAGCTCTTATTGCAGTAGCAGTATTGGAGTCAATACCCTCAAGACCAACCTTACCAAAGATTGCCACAAGGCTGGCTGTAAAAGCGGAAAGAAGAGCGAATATTAACCACAAGTATTCCATATTGCATGCCGGAGAAACAGGGATTTATAAATTTTGGCGTTTGCTCAGAAAAATACCCTGAGGTTGTGGAACTGAACCCCCAATATTTTGTTGGAGCTGATTTCCTGTGCGTGAATGAAAATCAGCCTATGTCATCGGCACTTTGGGACAACACAAGTTTATATAATCCAGGGCCTAAAAGTAAGGAATTGGATAAGATATCTCAATCAACGACACCATAATCTGCAGAAACAACTTAACAAATAAATAAACAAGGGGGCGAGATTTTGAAAAAGCATGTATTGATAGCAATATTATTTCTGTCGGTTTGTTCAATGCTTTCGTGGTCTGTGGCAGCTGGTGCTTCAACCGGTTATTGCGGCAACGGAGTAATCAATTTTGGAGAGAAATGCGAATCTCCTGGGACTGCTGACAACTCGTATTGTCCAGAGTCAGCTACAACATGTTCTGGTCAAAGGACTGGGGAAAGAGCTGAGTTTGGCGACTGCAACACTCTATGCAAATGTGACTATGACACCTTTACATATTCCTGCGTCAAGGACATGTGCGGTGCACAGTGCACAACAAAAGAGGACTGCCCACAAACAACAGATAAATGCGTTGGAAACAAGCTTTCGGTCAGGCCTGAGTTTGGCATGTGCCATTACAACTGCAATTGCCAGGACACTGTTTTCGGACCAGCGAAATGTGTCATGGACGAGTGCGGAGCGGCATGCAGCCAGGATTATGACTGCCCTCAATCAACTGAGACCTGCCTTGGGGCCAAGACCGGTACCAGATCAGTAGATGGCAAGTGCAGCTCAAGCTGTCAATGTAAAGAAACGCCTTTCACCTACAAATGTGTGGCCAACAGCTGTGATGCAGAGTGCGGCACAAAAAGCGATTGTACTGACCTAACAACCTGTGGCAGCAACCATAAGCTCGGGATTAGGACCGCTACGTGCAAGACGAATTGCATGTGCCAGTATGATGCTTTCAAATACCAATGCGTCAAAGACCAGTGTGGGGCTGTCTGCAGCAAAGACACTGATTGTAATGATAACAATCCAGACACAAAAGACCAGTGCCTAAATGATTGCACATGCAAGCACACACCTGTACCAAGATGCGGAGATGGCATTGTTGGAAGGGGAGAGCAGTGCGAATTTCCGAATACGCTGGATAACAACTATTGCCTGGAATCTGTGAACGAGTGCAAAGGACTAATGCACGGCGAGAGAACAGCATTTGGCGACTGCAACTCTCAATGCCAGTGCGTCAAGAAACCCTTGGTGTACTCCTGTGTTGTGGGTGAATGCGGCGCACAGTGCGCAACAAAAGAGGATTGCCCACAAACAACTGAGAAATGCTTTGGTACAAAGCTCGCGACCAGAGGGCCATATGCTGAGTGCCATTACAACTGCATTTGCCAGGAATATTCGTTTAGCACGCCCAAGTGCGTGAAGGATGCATGCAATGCACAGTGTGCTGTAGACACTGACTGCAGCCAGTCCACTGAGGTTTGCAAAGGAACCATGATGGGGACAAGGAGCGAGTTTGGCAAGTGCACTACGGGGTGCCTGTGCAGCGAGACATCTGCAACCAATTTCAAGTGCGTTAAGGGCAAGTGCGATGCACAGTGCTCACAGGACTCAGACTGCGACGCAAATGAGAGATGCTCGGGCTGCATGTGCGTCTGAAAGAACAACGATTGTTAGTTTAGCTTGCCGGAGTGTCAAACTCCGGCCATTAATTTTTTTTTAAAGCTTGTTGTATTAATTATTTCTGTAATGCATGAGGTAGCACCTTCTCCATCACAGAATGACACTTTTAGGATAGCTGTTTGCTAGAGCTTTAGACTTTTCAAGAAGAAACGCCGAAGGCTGTGCAACTTACACTCAAGGCGTAGAACCCTGCTATAGTCGAAGAAATAACCCCTTAATAGGAATTGTATTTCTTCTCCTAATAGTGGAAGTCATAAATGATTAGTCGATGACTTCAACTATATTTCTTACTGTTGACCTCCAATTGTTCTAACCTGCTATTAACAACCATTTCCATAATGGAATATATTTGATTTTCCCCTTAATTCCATGCCATTCAGCTTTCTCTACTGCTTCATGATTTTCTGTGATCATAATCAATTCATCGCATTTGAGTTCTGCGCTTGCTTTGAGCAATGACCGGATCCCTCTTTCTCTTATTTCATGATTGTCGAGTTCCTTACTAATTTGGATTAGGCTAGTAATCTTTGCCCCTTCTTTGACAAGTAAATCCACTTCCTCATGTTGGACATTCTTCCAGTAATAGTATTCTATCGTTGGCATTTTCCTCCTTAGCATCTCTAAGAAAAAGGCATTCTCCATTTTCTTTCCTACATCCTTGCCGATCTCAATCATCTTTACAAAACCAGTATCGCAAAGAAACACCTTATTGACAGGCTCCCGCTTCCTTACAGACCAACTAAACTTAGGGAGGTACAACGCAAAAAGAGAGTCATTCAATAGAGAAGCATATGCATACAACTCATCTTTTGATGTCCTCCTCCCTTGGGATTTTAGGGTATCATATATCTTAAGTATGCTAATCTCCTTAGTGTAACTTGAGGCAACAGACTTAATAAGCCATTTTATGAGCATAGAGTCCTTAATTGCATGCCTTTCCACTATGTCCTTATAGACTGTAAGATCAAGGTAGCTCTCTATTATCCTAAGTTTAGTATCTTTGTCTTGTTCCAGAACAACTTCCGGGAATCCTCCAAATTCAAGATATTCATCCAGGAAGGCAAGTATCTTAGTCTTTTCCTCAGAGCTTGTCAATCTTGGGGCAGGAAATCCTTTCAGATCCAAGAATTCCCTGAAAGAGAAAGGCAGTAACAAATAGCTTATGCTTCTTCCCCTTAATGAGGTGGCAATTTCTTTGCTTAACAATTTAGAAGATGAACCTGTTATGAATATCATGTATCCTTCATCATCCAGTTCTCTTACAGCCTTTTCCCAATTTTGTATGTTTTGAGGCTCATCCAAAAATAAGACAGGATTTTTTGTTTTTGGGAATAACCTTTTGTGAATCGCGACAACTTCTTTTATATCTTTGAAGTTAATGTCAAATAATTTGGTACTCTCAAAGTTCAGGTAAACAATATCCTCTTTATTTTTTCCTGCCTTCATCACCTCTCGCATTATCTGATAAAGGTAAGAAGTTTTTCCAGCCCTTCTAGGACCGATTATTGCAGTTATCTTTTTCCCTAAAGACACTCTTAGAGTCCTATCTACTAATTTTGGGAATTCCCTTTTTTGGAAATCTACTAGATATTGTTCTACTTCTTTCTGATTCATATAAGACCCAGGAATGGTTCCTTCTATTTAAAGTTTTCCTTATTTTAAGGACAATATTATATAAAGTTTTCCTTATTTTAAGGACAAATTTGTTGCTAATTACTCCTGAAAACCGCCAAGTTTCAGATTGCAAAGCGCGTGAGGTATCAAATTCTTTATTGTATCGATTGCCCTCCAAGAGTGATGTAGGAAGCTTATTAAAAGACTGAAAGCACTTTACTCCTAGATGAAAAGATACTCGGAAATGGTGCAAAAGGTAATAGAAGAATCAGACATAGTACTCATTGTCCTGGACGCGCGGCAACCCAGAGCAAACCAGGACATAGCCAAGAAAATAGAAGAATTTGGCAAGAAGCACATCTTTGTCCTAAACAAAGTGGATCTTCTTACTAGAGAGGGGCAGGCAAGGTTGCACATACCAAACTCTATTCAGGTCAGCAGCCAAAAGCACATGGGGACTATGAGGCTTTACAAGAGGATTATGGAGCTTGCAAAGGGCAAGAGCGCAACTGTTGGAGTTGTAGGCTATCCAAACACAGGAAAATCAACGCTAATAAACAGCCTCAAGGGCAGGCACAGCGCTCCGACAAGCAGCGTATCCGGCTACACGCACGGAGTGCAGAAGATAGCTGTAAGCAAGAAGATAATGCTTATCGATACGCCGGGAGTAATTGAAGAAGACGCAGATGCTACGATGCTTGAGATGGTAGGAGCAATAGACACACACAAGATGCGAGACCCTGAAGGGGTGGCAATCAATATCATCGAAGAGATGCAAGGTAGGGTAGAGAGACACTTTTCTGTAGAGAGGCGCGAGGACCACTTTGAGACCCTGGAGGAGATTGCCAGGAAAAAGCACCTGATACTCAGGCAAGGAGAGCCAGACACAAAAAGGGCAGCAAGAGAGGTCATAGCTTTGGTGCAGAAGGGGAAGATAAAGTAATAGACGCAGGCTTTGCAACTGGGCTACAGAGCGTACCAACCTTCTCATCTTACTTTTATTCTTTGCTTTTATTAAGGAAGACTGCTCCTAAAATAAACCAAGTAACCTTTAAAAGTAGAATAGTTATTTGCACAATTCTGATGGCAAAAACTACATCTGAACAGGTTATTGCTGAGGTAGAATTGTGCTGGGAAACATTTGCACATTTTCTTAAAGCAAAGTCAGCGAGGAAACCCAATATTGAGGTTCATATCCCTCAAATTCTACCGTCATATGAATCAAGCTATATTGACTTCAAAGGAAATATTTGTATCACGGAACGAGATTTTGGCGAAGGCAGGGTTTATGGCGAGGAAGTGGCACATTCTCTAAGAGAATCTTTGAGACCTTACAATTTTAGGCGGTATTTACCCTTGGCAATAATTAAAGAATATAAAGATAATTTATGGGATTCCGACGTTGACGAATTTTTCGGAAGGCTAGGTCAGACAATTTGTGAGATTTTGTTGAAAGACACCATACATAATCATTTATTCAAAGGACCAGAACCTACATATTCTAAACCGGTTCACAATCAAGGTAGCAAGGATTTACCTTTGACTCTTCGACTACAAAGCAGCATGTTGGAAAGTAGAATTCAGAGTAATATCCTGGGCTATATTGCAGCAGAAACATTTATGAGAGAAAATCCTGGCTTCATGACCTATTCTAAGGACTTGTTCAGGAAAACGGATAGGTATATCCGAAGAAACTTTATCGAGAAACTTGCCATAGAATAAATACGCCGAGGCTGAGAAGAATTACAGGTATTTCGCCTGCAGTCTATCTCGGCAGTCAACGAGAATCTCTGACAGAGTGCTCGACCAAGTTTCATAGAAATCATTGACCCGCTCCTTGGAGAGCTTGCCAGCCAAAAAATCGTCTTCCCAAGTCCTGTAAGCATCTATCAACCCATCAGCTTTCTTGATTATTAAATCTGGAAGCCTCTTTTCATAAAGGGGAATGTCCCTAATTGGCCTTCCATAAATCGCGATGTTACGCATCGGATGGTCACCGTGAATCTTATCGAAACCTTGGCCTCTCGCTAGCAAGATTTGGCTTTGCTTTATGGTGAGGTAATCCAATACACCACCTTTGGAGCCTAGCAATCCGGAGATGTCGTTTTCCATACGCATAATTTGTTCGTCGGTAAAATGAGGTGCATCCTTAAAGTAGCCTTCTGAAAGCGAAATTAGGCCAAGGTGCAATTTTGAATGGAATTCAAACATTTCATCTCCCTTCACCAATTTGTCCGCGAATCCGGGCTTTTTAGTGGTCGCATCCTTCGGCAGTTTATCTCCAATGTAATAAACTACATCCCAGCAATCTTTTTGCCTTTGGCCGAAACCTTGCTCGAGACCGTTATTAAAGATATTTGTTGCGATATGTAACAGATGGCCTGCTGATTCATTGCCCAAAAACCTGTAAACCAAGCCAAAGTCAGTCAGTTGCACAGCAAAAGGAAAGTCGAACAATAAGTCATCCAAGACAGGAATCTTGTCCATGGAAGGGCAGCCATCAAGTGCCTCATCCACTGTCGTGATTGGCGTAGATCCCAAAATAGTCTGCATGATGGTTTTAATTTGCAGTGGAGAGAGATGCTTTTCTGCAAGATAGGTGCTCGCTCTGCGGGCTGGAAGACTCATAATCAAAAAATAGGCATGAGACTTTTAAAGATAACTGTTTATTGCCAAAATGATGAAGAGATACATTTTATCGGACTTTAACTAAAAGTAATACGCCGAGGCTGTGCATCGGACCGTCTGGGCGTAAACACCTGCTATTTCTTACTGTTGACCTCCATTTCGTTTAATTTTTTCAGGGCTTCCATGTAAAGCTTCTGACATTTTATGTCCTTGCATATTACCAGATCGTACACAAAACATGATTTGAGGATTGTATTGATGCCAAATTCGTTGACTGCAGCCTGGAGGTCATAACCATCCAGGTAAGCAATAATAAGAGAAGGAGGAACAATATAAAGCTTACGTTGAGCGTAAGCGAGGGCAAAAGACTCTTCAACCACCTCACAATATAAGGCATAATCTTCTTCTTTCAGTTTTTGAAAATCCCTGCCCTTGGCAAAATACAGTTCCTTTAGGGTGACAGGAATCTTTGCGTCCATGAAATAATCGCTTTTCAAGAACTCGTTCAGTTTCCCTTTGCTTCTCAGAGAATAAAATAGTCTCTTAAAGGCCTTATCACCCTTCCGTAGCCGATAGACCATCTTTCCGGCTATCAAGTTATTTTTGTTTTTATATTCGAAGCAACTGGCTTCAACAAGTTTCTTTTTCTTGTTGAGCTCATTCGTAAGATGTAACGATCGCTTACTCCAAGTATAATCCACGCCCTGATGTTCAATTATGTTGTGGGTCAGCCAGCCATCACCTGGCAGGAATTCCAGTTCAACATTTTTGTAGCTGCGCAGGAGCTGATCCCAGGTGCGACCGTTCCTAGCCGGCGTTGATTTCCATGCGTCTGCATAATTCAACATATTAATCACAATCTTCAGCTGGGTGTCTGTAAGATTTACGTCGTATCTCTCTTGCCTTGCCGTATCGTTCTTCCTTTCATCAGAGGCCATATGGAGAAGTAAACTGCTGCACTATAAAAATATTTATATAGTTAGGGATAATATTACAATAAATTAATGCATAGAAATATTCTATACGGCGAATATATACTTTTTCTACCCATTTTATGGTAAAAAATGGATATCATCTTTAAATAGGTTCTTTCTATAATAGTTTCATATGGTAAAAGTTAGGAAATTGCCAGAAGAGCTGGAACAGCAGCTCCCGGAGGAGTTGCAGCTGCTGAGATTATTTTTGGAGAAATTGGAGGGAGAAGATGGCAACAAAGGAAGTTAGTCCAGAAGAGCTCATTGACAACCCAGTGAGCAAGAGGATCTTTGAAGACCTAACAGATGAAAAGTTTATTGCCCTGAAGGATGACATTAAGGCGAGGAAACTGCAGCACCTCCCTGAGATCACGATAGGGAACGTGATTATCACCGGGCACCAGAGGATTAGGGCCTGCAGGGCTTTGGGGATGACAAAGATCCCGTGCATTGTCAGGGATGACCTTGACACAGAAGAAAAACAGACAGAGCAGGCGATAATAGATAACATTTTGAGACGAGAGTTGACTCCATATGAGATCTTTAAGGCAGGAGAAGTCCTGGAAAAAATTAACCCTGCCAAGCGAGGAGGAGACCATCGCAGCAAGGAATACCAAACGGGCCTTAGTGACCCGCATGAACAAGGCAGGACTAGGGACAAGGTCGCAGCGGTGCTTGGCATATCCGGGAAGACGTACGACAACATCAAGAGAGCTTTCAGGGAAGAGGATGGGAAGGTAAAGTCTGAGCCACAAAAGCCGGAGAAAATGCCATTGAGCCTCAATAACATTGGCAAACTATGGCAGCTAGGGGTTACAGCGGGATCTGATGAAAAGCTGCCTGATAGATTCCTGTACTCGGACTCCATCGGGCCGGCAGGAATCATACCAAAGACGATTGGGGCGCACCAGGTGATAAAGGCTCATTTTGATGCAGTGGAAATTCCGGTACCCCAATATGACTACAAGGTAGGCCCAGATCATATGGACCAGGAACTGGCAGTAAATGTCGATCCTCAGAGCCTCCGGCAATTGCTTGACCTGGCCAAACATTACCCAAAGATAACTTTGAAGGCCAAGCCTGGAAATCCTCTGTGGCTTGAGAGCCCTGACTTTATCCTGATCCTGGCGCCCATGAATCATGAGGCGCCATAGGAAATTGTGGAGGTGGTGCACGTGCACGACACAAACG
Organism: Candidatus Woesearchaeota archaeon; assembly: GCA_043803105.1. Lineage (GTDB taxonomy): Archaea > Nanobdellota > Nanobdellia > Woesearchaeales > JAZDKJ01 > JAZDKJ01. The sequence goes on along the minus strand of JAZDKJ010000010.1, from coordinate 62,569 downwards.
AAAGAAAGCAAGGATGGCGTAACACGAGGCCGGCGGACAGTATCCGGCACAGTCTAGCCCGAAAAGGGATTTCGACGACAGCGAAGAACAACACAAAGATGGAAGAATTGAAGGAATTGTCAGATGCTGGGACATTGACGTGGACAGACTTCAAGAGATTCTTTGGAGACGAATCAGAAGAGACACTGCAGCGGCTGGTAAACGAAAATAAGGCAGAGGTAGAGGCCGAGTTGGTCCCAGAAGTTGGCATGCGACAGCGACTGAATGAAGGACGAATTAAAGTAGACTCTGACGGAGAAATGCAGGAATTGTCCCTGGAGCCAAGCACGCCAATCAGACTGATTGGCGAGCAAGAGTCGACAGAGTAGACTTCGTTGACCAAAGATGGGCTAGAATTTTTTTTTGGCAGGGGTGAATGTCCCCTACCACTTGTTTTTTGGAATGTCAGGAAAAATGGACATACACAAAAAAAGAATAATTAGGCAAAATCCAACCGAGCGATTTATGACTTCTTACGAGTTGCGCATGACACTCGAGGCGAAGAATCAGCGAATTGAGAGGCTGCTGCAGGAGAAGGAAGCCCTTCAGAAGAGAATTGCTGTTCTAGAGGATTGGAACAGCCGCTGGCAGACGGAGAGATGGAATCAGGAGCTAGCCAAGCAATGCGCAGCCCTAGTAAACGAATGCTCCAACCCTCAAAAAAAGATCATCGAGTACCTTAGCTCGGTGCAAGGACACAAAGCCTTGAGGCATGTCAGGGGTATTGCAAGAGCCACAGGTTTGAATGTGGCTGTTGTGTCAATAGGCTTGAAGGAGCTTCAAAAAAGGAAGTTGGTTAGGGCATATATCAACGGCAGCAAGAAGAACTATTATACACTGCCTTACAAAGAAGAGCAAAAAACACCTGACCACTTTTAATAAGTAGCAGAGACAGAATCATACAGGTTGTGTACGTAAAAATGGTCTCAAATCTGCAGCTTTCTGAATTGCTGGTACAACAAGTTTCGGCCTTAATTCTTCAGTTGCAGTCCCATATTTTATATGCCACTCGATGCCATTGTCTTTACAGAAATCGACTACCTGATCAGCGCAGTCATTGTAGAAAGTCTTATTTTCACCGAATAGACTGGTGGTCACATTATAATTCAGTTTGCCGAAAACAATCCTGTCCACAAACGATATCTTGTTCAAGACCTTCTTAAGATTTTGAGTTACGATGTTTGGAGTTGGATAAGGTTCCATGCTAACCCAAGTGCTGAGACCTTTCTTGTGTAACATTCTTAGTGACTCTATTCTTGTATCATACGGTGCTGCGTACCGCTCAAACCTTTTCTTGAAACCATCATCCAAAGAAACAAGGGTGATGCCATACTTATTGTCTCCAAATATGTTTTTGTTAGCGAGTATCTGTGGGTATACCCCTTTTGTTAGGACGGTACAGACAATTCTATCCTTGTGCAGCTTTTCAATGATCTTCAAAGTCATCTGCTCGACTTCCTTCTGCCTGTACATAAAAGGATCAGTTGTGAAACATAAATGAACGGACTTTATTTCTTGTCGGTACTTTGGTATCTCTCTATCCAAAAGATCAAGTGCATTTGAGACAAGCTTCGGCTGAATCCACTCAGAATAGTTCTTGGCTTTACCAAAGCGTTTGGCCATCAAGAAAGCGTAACATGGAAAAGTACATCCATGCGAGCACCCTTCAACATGGTTAATGCAGAAATCTGCGTATTCAACCTGGCTTTTGTAGAGAAGACTCTTCCTTTTTATCTGTTGCATGACTTACCTCTTTTTAAAATGAAATAGAGTCTTTAGGATATATACTTTTCCTTTTATGACCTTTGGCAGTTAAATCTGGGTTCCGAAGCACCTGAACTTTTCCAGCGGACTCCAGTGCCTTAATTGTCCTGATAAAATCTGATTCTAAGAATGGAGTGCTATCAATGAACTCTTTTATAATATCCTCATAGCTTTTTGAAACACCTTTGTATTTGGCAAGCAATAACTGTCCGATTGTGTTTGCAGTTACTTCCTTAGGATCAAATAAGGTTGCCTGGTTGCGCATCCTTGTGTTAATTTGGTCGTTAAATTCCAATCTGCCAAGATTATATTTGGCAAAACAAGACTTCATGATGGAACATCCTTTATGATGGTTTGTGAGATGAAACAAATAGTAATATGTTCTGTCTTGCATATCTGGTCGACACACACGATAGGGATAAACATAATCACAAAAGGTTTTCAGTTGTTGACGGAAAAGACTGACAATTTCATGCTCTTTGTTTGGATTACATAAGTCAATGTCTTGCCAATGTTCAGTCCCAAAAAGGTCAGTTAAGGACTTTTTGGCTTCCTTCACCGAAAGATTTCTGCATATCCCATCATACATAAAATTTAACAAGACCTCAGATTTTTGAACTTGCATAATCCTTTTGATAGTCGCTAACTTAACCTTGAAACCAAATGGATCCACCAAAAAGAAAGTTGGTGCAATAGTGGGGTGTGAGTCCAAAAGTTTGTTAACAGCTACGTCAAAATCTTCCTGAATGAAAATTGGTTTGATACCAACTTTGAAATATTCAAATGCTTTCTGCAGATTGTCAATCGTCGACTTGGTTTTTTCTATCACGACCATCCTGGTATCCCTTGCGAGAGACAGTTGGTTTTTCTCTATTACCTGAGCAGCTCTGATTGGAGAACCTGGAAAGAGCTCGCCATTTCTTTCATAGATCCCTGCGCCGCCATAGCAGTCTATATAGTTCAAAGTTCGATTTTTTCCTAGTATCTTAACCCATTTGTCAAAATAGTCTTCAAAGACCAAATGCTTCATTTCAGTCTGCTTTTCATACGGCCAAGTCTTGAAAGGGTAATTTGACTGCTGCATAGGGATATAATGTCTGCCATTCTTAAAAAGCTTGTGTGCAAATGTCCAGTGGACCGAAAAATCAACGGTTTTCTAGAGTAAAGACATAAGAATCCTTTAGTTCTATTTACATCCATGGGCCTTGAATTTATTTTCCCGGAAAACAAAACCAGAAATATTTTGCTTCTTTGCCATATGTCAGAAGAACATTTATATATCAAATGTCTCTCATTAAACAAAAAAAAGATGGTAATAACTAGAAACGAAATTAGAAAAAGAGCTGTGGAGTTTTCTCATGAATGGAAAGATGAGACTAGAGAACGTGCTGAGGCTCAAACATTTTGGAATCAATTTTTTAATGTTTTTGGGATAGACCGACGAAGATATGTCAAATTTGATGAACCTTCCAAAAAAATTGATGGAAACGGGTATATAGACGTATTCTGGAAAGGCAAATTAGTGGCAGAACATAAATCTGCAGGTAAGGATTTGAGCAAGGCATATGGTCAGGCCTTAGATTATTTTGTTGGGTTATCAGATGAAGAATTACCTAAATATGTTATTGTTACAGATTTCAAGAAGTTTAGATTGTACAATGAGCTCGATGGTACGCATAAGGAATTTGATATTTCCAACTTAATTGATAATATTGCGCTATTTGATTTTATTTCGGGACATGAAAGGATTATTTATGAAAATGAAGACCCTGTAAACATTAAGGCAGCTCAGCTAATGGGGAAGCTGCATGACTCCCTTAAGGATAATGGATATTCAGGTCATAACTTGGAGATCTTCCTAGTTAGGCTTATGTTTTGCTTGTTTGCTGATGATACAGATATTTTTGAAACAAACCGGTTTAGAGAGTTTGTTGAAACAAAAACCAGTGTAGATGGCAGCGACACAGGACAAAATATCATTACTTTATTTGAGGTGCTTAATACGGATGAAGACAAAAGACAGAAAAATTTGGATGAAGGACTGGCAATATTCCCATACATAGATGGGAGCCTTTTTAGTGAAAGAATACCAATTCCAGCATTTGACAGCGAAACCAGGTCATTTTTGTTAGAGTGCTGCCACTTCGATTGGAGCCGAGTCTCGCCAGCAGTTTTTGGTTCCTTATTCCAGTCTGTAATGAATCAAGATGAAAGGCACGACCTAGGAGGTCATTATACTACTGAAAAAAATGTTCTTAAAACTATTAATGCTCTATTCTTGGACGGATTGATAAGTGAGTTTGAATCTCACAAAAATAATAAAAGGTATCTGGAAATTATGTTACAAAACATAGGCAATATAAAAATATTTGATCCTGCCTGCGGCTGTGGTAACTTTCTAATGATAGCTTATAGAGAATTAAGAAGGCTCCAAGTCAAAATTCATCTACGACTAAGAAAATTAAAGGGCCACAGTCATCAAAGAGTTCTAAATATTGTATTTGACAATGATTTGAATGTTGATTCGATGTTTGGAATTGAAATATTGGAATTTCCTGCAAGGATAGCTCAAGTTGGTTTATGGCTTACAGATCACCTGGTTAATCGTGAACTATCTAAAGAATTTGGTTTGTATTACAAGAGGTTGCCTTTAAAAAAGACTGCAAACATAATTATAGGGAATGCACTGAGGTTAGATTGGGAGACGATCATTCCCAAAAGAGAGCCCATTTTCATTTTGGGAAACCCTCCGTTTATATCAAGAAAAAATCGAAATGAAGAACAAAAAACAGATATGGATCTGGTTTGCGGGTCTATCAATAATTACAAACTTTTAGATTATGTTTCATGTTGGTATATCAAAACAGCAGAGTATATCAAAGATACGAATATTAAAGTTGGGTTAGTATCTACCAACTCTATCACTCAAGGAGAACAAGTAGGTATCTTGTGGGATTTTCTTATGACCACCAAGAGTGTCAAGATAAATTTTGCCCATAGAACTTTTACGTGGTGCAGTGATGCCAGATGGAAGGCACATGTTCATGTGGTAATAATTGGATTCTCAATTATCGAAGACAAAAATAAGTATATTTATGACTACGAAGATCCAAATTCTGAACCAGTAAAAATAAAAGCCAATAATATTAATTCATATTTAATAGACCAAAAAAACATGTTTATTTTTGATAGGAATAAACCTCTTTGTAACGTACCTGAAATGTCGTTTGGTAATATGCCTTTAGATGGTGGTCACTTATTGCTTTCAGATGAAGAAAAAAAAGAATTTCTTTTAAAGGAGCCTTCTGCTTTGAGTTATATTAAACCATTAATTTCTGCCCGTGAATACCTAAATGGCGAGAAACGTTGGTGTTTATGGTTGGTTGATGCCAACCCAAGTGAACTTCGAGTAATGCCTGAAGTATTGAAGCGAATTCAAATGGTTAAGGAGTTTCGTTTAAAAAGTGAGGCCCCATCAACGAGAAAATTTGCAGCGACCCCAACACTGTTTAGGGATAGACAACAACCAGAAAGATACATCTTAATTCCCAGCACTACTTCAGAAACTAGAAGTTACATTCCGATTGGCTTCTTTGGAAAGAATGACATCGCTAATAATAGCTGCCACCTAATTCCTGATGGCAATTTATTTCATTTCGGAATGCTGACATCTGAAATGCATATGGCTTGGGTAAAATCCGTTTGTGGAAGAATGAAGAGTGATTATAGGTACTCCAAAGACTTGGTCTATAATAATTATCCTTGGCCTGAAAATGTGCCCGTTGATAAATCTAAGCAAGTTGAAAAGGCAGCAGAATTTGTTCTAACAATAAGAAAAAAATATAAATCATCCCTTGCAGACTTGTACGGTCCTTTGACTATGCCTAAAGATTTATTACAAGCTCACCAGAAATTAAACAAATCAGTTGATAAGTGTTATCGAAATAAGCCATTTAAATCTGATTTAGAACGGGTTGAATACCTTTTTGAGCTATATGATAAATACATTAGCAATAATCAAAAGAAAATTTGAAATAGAGATTCTGTCATAACCTGAGTCCTTTCACCTTCTCTTATTTAAAACCCTGAGCCACATCAACGAAAAGTTCGATGAATTTGTCAACATCTCCTATGATAACCTCTTTAACCCCAAATTTGAATAAATATCCATAGCGAGAGTAGTATATTCCAAGATTATTTACTTGAATCTTCTTATCATTGCCCTCTACCTTACCTATTTTATTAAGTATATAATAACCAACCAATTGAAGGAAGTATGATTTTGTGAATGTAAAATCAACTGTCGTCTTAATATCTACCAGAGTGTCTCCTATAATAAGATCGGCATCAGCTCCACCTAACATAATAGAGGCTGGACCAAAGGTTGGATTCAGAACACACGTATCAGATTTGAATACTTCGTCTGGGATTGCATAGTACAAGTTTTTTAAATCTTGCATATCTTTTTCGTCAACCAAAAAACTAGTAGGTAATTCACCAGCTGATCGTTGAATATTATCTATTTTTGCCAGTAATAGACATGATCTAAGAAGATCATCAGAAATATCTTTCTTAAGATATTCTTTGTAATTAATCTTTGCCTGTTTTAGCATACTTCTTATTTCCTTACCAGTTGAGCCCATATACTTTGTAAAATTAAGAAGTTTTGTTGAAATCCATTCATTACTTATGGTTTTGACATTGTTTTTCTGAACATAAAACCTCAATAAATAATCAAATGCTGTTCCAACCAAAGAAAAATTGGTTGTTAAAGGAGATGCTATGATAGCTTTCCTTTCCCTCATTCTAGGGAAACTAAATACTCTATCAAACTCCACCTTCAATTTTTCTTGTCGGAGAAAATCAACTGTCGCCATATTCTTTAATCAAGTCATCCAAAATAGGAATAATATCTCTTTTTCTTAAATATGTCAATTCATTTTGTCTCCAAAAAGACCCTATACATCTTATACATCCATTTTCGCAACAGCTTTGACCACATAGGTCCCTTGCATTCTTCAAGACATTCATTAATTTTTCAGACAGTACATTTACGAAGCCGACTCCACCTTCCACATTATCAAATAATACGAATTTTCCTTCATTTAACAGGCTAAACCCAGCAATTTCTCCATCTTCACAGCCAGCTTCAATTGCCGAAGCAGATATTAACGCATTTAGCAAGGTGGTTTTGTCTCTAATATTATATTCTGTGAGATCCAAGATAACTACTTGTGTTTTGAACTTAGATGCAATTTTCCATGTAGCATCCTTATGGACATGATTTTCATCCTTTCTTTTGGTGTTCTTAGAATATAAATACCCACATTCTTTACAAATAAAGTAGGGGATGTTAGTGTCCCCTTCCATAACGGAATTAAATACCATACCAACGTCGCTGGCAAATGGTTTAGTAACAATGTCATTGACATATATAATATCCTTGGGTATATCAATAATAGAAAAATCCCATTTTACATATTTTTGGGTTAAAGAAAATGCAGATCTTCTTCCATTTATGACTTTTGGTTCAATTAATTCATTGTTAATCGGGATTAATGTGGTTGTACAGATGTTGCACTCTTTATCACTTTCCTTTAAGCTTATTACACTTCTGCAATTACCGCAATACTTGTAATTATTTGATAATTTCTTGAAGTGGTAAGGTTTAAGTGATATTTTTTCACAACTGTACCTATTCTTTTCAAAATCAAGAGTTGAAGGCGGACAAACTTCCTTTAACATAAATCCTTTAATCATATCCCTGCCAGGAACAATGACTACAGTTCCTCCACTGCCGAATGCGTAATCGGGTAACAAACCCGCCTCTTGGAAGTAGTTGAATACACTCTGGTTTGGGTTTAAGTCACTGGCTTTAATTGATTTCTGCAGATTGATATGATCTCCTAACTTTTCTATCCACTCATCAACCAAGTTATTTTTCTGTATGTTTATTTTACTAATCTCAGAATATTTTGTTAAGAATTCTATAAAATTCTTTTCATGCTCTTTAAGATAGATTTTGATTTTATCGAAGTATAATTCCCAAGTCTTGATTTTGTTCCATCCTAAACATTCTTGCTTCTTGGTAAAATCGGTGCACTTGAGAAGGAAATACAAGTATACTGAAAAAAGTGACTTTTTTATCGGGATCTCTAAATCAATATCAAACATAGGGGGTGTTATTTCTCCTAATACAAGCTCTTTGGGGTTATAAAAATACATGGAATCAAGAGTCCTTTTTGACAGAAAAGTTACCGAAAAAGAAGATAGCCCCTTTCTTCCTGCCCTTCCAATTCTCTGTGTGTATTGAGCGGGACTCGGAGGTGCGTATAACAATCCGACTACGTCAAGGTCGCTAATGTCAATACCCAACTCTAGGGTTGTCGTAGAAACTAAAAAATTAATAGAATCATTTGTCTTAAAGTCATATATTATCTTAGTTCTTTTTTCCGCGTCTGTTTTTCCAGTGTAAATTTCAGTTTTTATAAATGGTATTTCGTCTCTATTCTTCCATTCGTCGTAATAATTCGGAACATCGGTTGTTTCTCTTTTACCTGCACACACTTCCATAAACTGTTCTTTGAAAAAATATTTTCCTTCGAATTCATCTAGATACTGTTTTTTCTTTAGTAGTTCAATAACCTGTTTTGCTTCTGTTAAATTCATGTTCTTTATTTTCTTTCTCCTTAAATCTCGCATGTTTCTGAAGACTCTTTCAACTAACTTAGAATTGTCTAAGAAATCTTGAAATGCGTGAATACCCGCACTATTAACTATTTTGTAATAGTCTAGTACTTGCTTCTTTTCCTTAAATACTTCGAACGCCTTAATAACATTAATTCTCTCCTGTTCTGGAAAGCTGTCCACATCTACCACACCTAGAGTGAAAACTCCCCTATTTGCCAAGCTTGCGACCTTTCTCCCACTGCCCAACAACTCATCATATAACTCTTTCTTTAAGTTTAATTCCAAATATTCAGTTACGGTGGTGTAACGTTTCAGATATCGCATGACCTGATGTATAAGATCATCAATTGTCACTGGCTTGGAAATCTCTTCTATTTTTTTATTCAAATAAGACCTGGCAATGTTCTTTAGGTGTGTTTCCTCAATTTCTCTTGCGAACTTCGATGTTCTTTGAACGTTATCGGTGAAGACCAATAGTTTTTGTCGTTGCTTAGGCAAAGCCATAAACAGTTCGTCGAAAATTATATGAGATGTGTTTTCATCAGATATTTTTGATACTGGGACGATTAAAGGTTGTCTTGATTCCTCAAAATTACAGAAGGGACAAAATTTGTCATTTTTCTCTTTTGTTAATATTGTTGGTTTCTCATTGTCTTCTTCAACAGGATAAACATATATATACTTTTCACTAGCACAAATGGGGCAGGAATGAATGCTAGAAGAATCAGAGTATATGCTTAAACAATCTTCACAGAGTTTAAGTTTTTCCTGACTGTCTTGAATCTGTTCTTTACTAAGAACTATTTCTCCCCTTGATTCTACCTCCTGACCATTAAATGGTTTTATTGCCTTGATGATGTCTATATCTTTAAGATTGATATCCGACTGTTTATTTTTTAAAAAGGGATAAACTAGATATTCCTTTCCACACTGTCTGCAAGTCGAGATTTCGAAAACTAATTTTGAGCTACATTTTTGGCATTTATCCTTAGCAAGCACATGTATATGGTTACATTTGAGGCACCTAAACAAGGATGGGGGAGCACAGAAGAAGGCATGCGCTCTAATTTCAATATTATCAAGTTTTTCTTTTAAGTCACTTAGAAAAATAGGTTTACATAAGGTGCCAATTAGACATTTTTCATCAAAAACAGGTAACACTATATTGTCTTTCTTAAATGTTACATTAAATAGTTTAAATAGAAAATTTTCGACATATTGAGATTTTGTCCCTATACTTGTAGAGATTGTAGCGCTAGTACCTATATACTGCATGAAGGGATTATTGTTGAGCCTCAAATAGAATTGCAACCTTCTCATAAGCAAAGACACATCAATACCTTGAGCACCACGATAATAATGAATTTCATCTAGCACTATATACCTTATTTTACTATTTTGTAGAACTCTTATATATTGAGGGTAAAGTAGAATCCTTTCTAACATAACATAATTTGTCAATAATATATTTGGTGGATTATTGGCTATCTCCTCTTTTGTGAATATCTCAGACTTTGCGCCCAAAGGAGATCTTTTTTCGGTATCCCCATCCAACAATGCAAAGGTTAATTTCTTTCCGGTTATCTCATTAAGTTTATCAATAAGATCTCCTATTCTTTTTCCTTGGTCGTTAGCTAAAGCTTTCATTGGGTAAATAACTATCGCCTGTACCCCGTTAGTATAATTGGTGGCACAATAATCTAATATTGGCATAATAAACGCTTCAGTCTTTCCACTTCCAGTTCCGGTAGCTACAACACAATTTTCTCCTGCCAATGCTTTTTTCCATGTTTGTATTTGGTGAACATAAGGTGTTCTTAGTTCACCCCTAATTAACTCTTTCACCCCATCACTAAAATTCAAAGCAGCTATTCCAGTAGTCACTGTCTTATATTTTGGTACTTCTTGTATGATGAGGTCTCTCCATAGTAAATCAGGGCTGTCCAAGAAGAAATTTTTTAACTCTTCGTATAGTTTTTTGTTGTCCCTACATACAGTTGTAAGTATAAAGGAAAGATAATTCTTCTTTATGATTTCAAATATACCCTTAGGGTTTATATCAGCCATTTTGTAAGTCCTTCTTTATAAGCGACCATATTAATTAATATCCTTTTAGAATAGAGATTATAACAATTCAGAAATTCCAAGTAACTTTGGTACTTTCGATATTTTTCCTTCATTATTAGCCTTTCAACAGTTAATTCCTGGCCATCCTTGTTTTGAATCTGATCAATTAACTCAATTAGTTGAACATCGTTTAATTCATTTAGAATATATGGTTTATAGTACCAAGCACCATCTATCTTCTTGAAGTAAGCATCGAGGTAGGTTTTTTCAAAGAATTCTAATTTCATTGTAACCTTTACTCCGTATACTCTTTCTGTTTGTGATATTATCGTCTTTAATGTCTCTTCAAATTCATAATCTGAGCAGATTCTTAATAGCCTAGTCTTGAGATAATGATAATACATCCTTTGGGTTATCAAATGTCCCACAAGATCATTGCCGTCCAATTCCTCTTGAGACATATTCAACAGAACAATTTCCCTCTCAAACTGTCCCTTCCTTCTGTAGATTTTATCTTCAAATAAACCAGTATAAAGCGAACCAAGTTTTGAACTCACTAAATTCGTTAAATTGCCGTCATAAACGCAGACTTCAGTTATTGTTTGATTTGGATTTGTCGCATTTATCACAGCAATTTTTAATAGGGTGGCACTTAATTTAATGATCATAAACGGGGCCGTGAAATAATAAACCTTATCTTCAGACACGTTCTCTTCTCTGCTCTTAACGGGCAGCATGAAGATGGGTGAAGGGTAATATGCAAAAGTTTCTCCAGTCCTTTTCAGAAAAGGAACTCTTTCCCAGTCATAAAATCGTTTAGTTTTAGTTGTTATCTTCGCATTTGCCCTAAATAAGGTTATTGTTGAAAACTCGTCGTTCTTTAACCGATAGTTGCCGCTTAAGATGCACACTTGATTTGGATTTCCGGTACTCACAAAATTATCTAACTCATGATGGTACGTAACTCTGTTTGATTTACGGTGGTCAGAAGTTCCCATCCAATTTACTAATGTGACAAAACATTCTAGTTCAGGGCATAGAGCGTTTAGCATTCCTTTCGCCGTTGTCTCTCCTGTAACAACTGAAACGGACCTATACCCTAAAGTGGCACTTTGGTTGTCTAAAGTCAGGCTAAATAGATCCTCACCAACAATTCCCATTTTGTCTATGCTCACACCTACTTCTCTTGCAAAGTTTTCTGAATCTTCCTTCTCCCTTTTTAGCCACTTTTCAGTTTCTATATCCTTTGGTTTGTATGTAAAGTATTCAATTGTCATTTTGTGGCCTAAATTAATTGCATCTTTAACTCTCAGGGCGACTCGCGCTTCGGACAATAAAACCCATACCCGCACATCCTACAGTTATTGTCATTTTCAGTAGTCTTGAATTCATGCTCAAAATCATGAATGATCTTCTTTGCAGTTTCAACCATTTCCTGTATTGATGTGTTCATGTTGAAGTCTTTTGTTTTTCCTTCTCCGACTGCATTACCTTCTGCGTCAAGCTCATACACGTAAGGCTTCTCTAGTTTGAGCATGTCAAGAGTGATCTTCTTAGGAATCAAACCAAGTTTGTTCTTTGCTGCATAAGCATAGATTGACATTTGCCAGGCTCGTTTCTTGACTGGGATGTCATGAGCATTACTTTTGTAGTCAACTATCTCAATTTCTTTGCCTTTAAGCACGTCAATCCTATCAATAAAACCTGTGAATTTCATTCCATCAATCTCAAAGCCAAAACCTTTCTCAACCTCGCTTTTCTCATCATATTTGTCCTTGTTCCGAGCCCAGAACACTTCAATTAGTGGTATTACATCCTTTAGGTCAAGTCCTTCCCATTTTGGAAGTTTCAATAGATTTTCAGCATGCTCCATATACTCCTTTTTGTTTTTGAACTTCTGTTTTACTCCATCTGCAAAAAGGTCATGGACAAAGCTTCCATAGTTCTTTCCAGAAACTTCAAAATCCCCTCTTTCAGGCATATGAAACAAATGCCGCAGCTCATACTTCTTTGGACACTGGTCATAAGTATCCAATGTACTAAAGCTGAAACGTATCTCATTCTTGTCAAACTTCATTCGGGAAATCTCCTGCTTGGCAATATCCAGGTTTGAGTTAACCTGTTCTGGATGCCAGATCTTGTCCCAGGACTCATCAATCAGGGTCTTGTAATCAGCAACATCTGCTTCCCGAAGGCTGTGATAGCTCAGCAGTCGCTGCAGCAGTGTAGGAAAGTCATCAGAATCAAGGTGCTGCACAAATTGTGCTTTAATAGAAGCTTTCATCCGCTCGTATCTTGAATCAGGAGCGATTACAGTACCTTTCTGCTCACTGATTGTCGTAACTTCAATGTCTGAGTTGCCTTTGTCTAAGATTTCAAGCAAGAATATTGACTTTCCACCAGTTCCTTTCTTGTCATAGTCTGAAGCAAAAGTCAGAATCAGATTCGTCTTTGCCCTAGTCAAGGAAACATAACAAAGCCGTCTCTCTTCCAGAAGCATCATATCCTTCTCAATTTTCTTAATTTCCTTCTCCCTTTCCTTATGATTAAGATTTTTACCTGCCAAATGCCTTTTGATGTAGGGCACAAGCTCTTTTGGAATAAGAGGATCCCTTGGGGTTCTGACAATAGGAAATCTGCCCTCAGCAAGGTTGGTAACAATAACTGTCTCAAACTGCAATCCCTTTACGGAATGCATTGTCATTAATCTGACAGCATTCATTGGAATGACTTTCTCACTTCGCTTCTCCACCCCAGCCTCCTCAAGCAATTCCAAATATTCAATAAAGCTCTGTAAGTCACTGCTGTGAAGCTTGGAAAAATAGTCTGCAACTGATAGAAACTCTTTCAAGTTGAGCAAGGATTCAATATTTGCTGTAGTCCTCTCATAGGAAAACATCCTATTCAGACCGACAAGCTCATAGATATCAAAAATCATTTCGGGTAATGACTTTTTGGCAGTCTGGCTCAACTCCTTCAGCTTGTTAATAAGCCTAAGGATAATCTCTTTGCCATGCGTTGACAGCCCAATCTTGTCAAGATTGTTTAATATGACAGCATCCACAGACTCTGTCTTATGTTCTGCCAGAAATCTTCCAACCTTAAGGCTGTCTTCAGGTGAAAGGTCATTCTTGTAATGGAATAAGCTCCACCAGGCTTGCTCTCCAGTTCCAGTCCTTTGCCTTAGATTGTTGACAACAGCCAAGTAGCTAACAACTGTCTTGATTTCAGGCCTGGACAACAAGTCAGTGCTGCCAGCAGTCACAATAGGAATGGCCTTTGACTCAAATGCCTGCCTTATGATTGCTCCCTGCTTGTGGGTTCTGTATAACACGCAGATTTCATGATGAGGAACACCTTTGTCCAATTGTTCCTGGACCAATTCTGCAACATGAGCAGCCTCGCTTGCCTCATCCAAGAGTTCAAACACTTGGACTTTCACACCCTCAAGGTCATAGGCATTAGATATCTGAAAGCATTCTTCAGGCTTGTCGTAATTGTTAAGTATAAGCTTGTGGCTTACTCTCAAAACTGTGTTTGGACTCCTTCTGGATTTCTCAAGCTCAAAAATATCCTTTTTAGTCACGTCAAAATCTTCCTTGAAATGCGCAACATTTTCCTGATAAGCGCCCCTAAACCCATAGATAGATTGGTTCCTGTCCCCTACTATTGTTACGTTCTTATGATCCATAGCAAGAAAGCTGATTAGGTCGAACTGGGCCTTATTCGTATCCTGGAACTCATCAACAAGAATGTACTTGTACTGCTCAGAATACTTCTTAGAACCATATTTCTTGAAATATTCTAAAGCGTAAAGATTTAGGTCTGAGAAGTCCATCAGGTTTCTTTTCTTCTTTAGCTCATTGTATGCTTTCCAAGCATCAACCAAATCTTGGTATTTCTTGTAGTAGTCATATTTCTCAAGAAAATCGACAATAAGGCCCTTTTCCTTTCTTACCTGTGCCTTTTCTGTAGGAGTTTCATGTGATTTCAAATGAAGAGTGTTAAGCTCTATATTTTGCTGTTCAACATATTTGTCAAGGTTCCCTAAATCTGGACAATACTGCTTCAGCTGCTCCTTTTGACTACGAGTGTAAGCTTCAATCTCTTCCAGGCTTATGCTCAAATCCTTTGCCGTGGAGATAGTCATACTGTACAGATCAGCGTAATAAGGCTTGATGTCAAGATACTTCAGAAAGAAGATCTTAGTGTCATCAGGCTCAAGGATATCAAAGCCTGGATCAATACCAATCTTTGAGCCATCAACCCTCAAAATATCAGCACAAAAACCGTGAAATGTACGGATTATGACCTGATTGGCTGCGCCAACCTCCTTCTCAACCTCTTCCCGAAGGTTCTTTGTTGCCTCAACAGAAAAAGTCAAAGCCAGGATCTCAGAAGGCTCATACTCCTTAGAATCAATCAAATGCTTAATCTTCTTAACCAAAGTATAAGTCTTGCCAGTACCAGGACCTGCGAAGATAAGGCATGGGCCTGTGGTTTTTTCGATTGCTTCTTCCTGATTGTTCTTCATTTTATTGTTGTGAAAAGTCAAAAATTACTCTTCTGACCAATTGTATTTATAATTCAGAGGAGGTAGTTCCTTGTGTTCATCAATATACCTCTTCATCATAGCATATTCTTTTTTGTAGGCCTGTTCTTTTGTGGCACAAACTTCAAAACTGAATTTAAGAATTTTGAACTTTTCATATAACTTTAGAAAATGGAATCTCCAACCGGCCATATGACCGCCAGATCCTTTTTCAATATTCCTCTTGAAATTCTGAAGTCGAGCATGCAAATCGGTTGATTCTCCTATATCTATTACTCCTTCAGGATCAACTCCAAGAAAACGATTAATTCTAATTGGTGTTCCATCGGCTTTAAAAACGCTAATTTTATAAGCACCTGGTTTTGAGGGGACTTTTTTTACTTCCAATTCATCCAAAATAAGCCATTCACTCATCATTTTCATGACCTCATATTATTCACACTGTTCACATTAACTTTATTTATTAAATTTCAAATACTTCTTTCTTCTGGCTTTCAATTCTTTGATACCGCCTTGTTTGTCGAACACCTTGTGACAACTTCCGCATAAGGTTACGGTAGGTCCTTTGTTCCCTCCAAAAACGTGATGTGGGCCCAAAGACCATTCAAATCCTTCCCCACAAACAACACATTTTCCTATAACCAGTTTGTCCCACTTCAATAAGAAGGGAGCTGCCCTCTTCATACTGCTCATACGGGTTGCAATAGTTCTCTGATTAACTTTCCAATTTTTCTGACGAGTCTTGTTGTTTTTAAAATAGTGTTGCATTGTATTTGCCTTATGTGACTTGCTGGTCCAAACATTGGAGTAATAAGTGTTAATTTCCTTATTCAGGTTGCCACCCCATAAAAGTGCCTGTTTTTCATTTCCTCATAGGCATATTCCATTAACGGTTTAAGGTTGCATATATCTGCCCTTAAGTATTCGGTTAGCTTGACTAACGCGTCTTTGTTTCCTCTTTGGTATTTATGCCATAAAACCACTGATTCGAAGCCATCCATGCCTTTGATCGAGTCTTCTCTTTGTAATCCCAATTGTGATTCTACACTCTTCAGTCCGCCTCTGAATCCCAGGCTTGCCAGCACAAACCTAAGGTCAATATGAAACTGCTCCAATTTAATTTCAGGAAAGTGTTCCTTTATGAATGGAATATCAAAGCATCTGCCGTTGAATGTGATAACTAGAGGATATTTCTTTACTTCATCCTTGAAATCTTCAAGATTCTGGCCTTTTATGAAGATCTTTGGTTCTTTTCCATCATAGATCCCTATTAGGGTTATATCATCGCCTTGCTTGTCAAGTCCGGTAGTTTCTATGTCCAGAAAACAGCACTTGTCTTTCAGTTCTTTGTAAACCCGCCAGTGCTCAGAGTGAGGAAGGCCATAAAAATAACCATAATCTTCTTGTTGAATCCTATTAAGGGATTCCTGAATAGAGCTGATAACCATCTCTTTCTTGCGAGTACCAAGTTTAACCCTGTCATTTTTTTCTAAAAACTCCTTCCAAGTGTAGACATCAGAACCCCAAATACTCTGCTCTGTCTTTTTTCCTATTCCGTCAATGTGAATGAATGTTGATGTTAGCATGGTATCCCTTTTCTCAAGTTTTTCTTGTTGCTTGCCGATAGTATGCATGAGCCTCTAGTTTTGTCCAATGCGGATTTCATCTAATCTTCTTCTCTGATATGCCTTAAAGTTCTAATTTCTCCAATGCTCTTGACCCGAAGTAATTCTGACATGGTGGTTGCAAAGTTAACTTGCCCTTTTGTACCCTCACCTCGAATGTGGACAATCTCTTTGGCAAGAGGGATTAACTTTCCTAAAATATAATGCTTGTGAGTATCGCCTAAATCTTGTCTTTTATTTTTTGACCTTTCTATAAGCTTTGGAAATCCTTTGTATGTTACACTCCTAGGAACATTTGTTTCAACAAATTCCACCTTGGCTATATGGGTTATTGCGCTTGGCATATTGTTTTCACGATGAGTTCTCAGAAAGGCGATATACTGAGCGTCAGGCGTTGAATTCCTTTGTACTGCAATTTGATTTTTTTTTGCCAATTCCCAAAATGAAGGCTCTGTGTAAATTGCAAGAACCTCAACTGTTTTTTTTATTTGTTGCTCCGAAATTTTTCTTTTGTTATACATGCTATCACCTACATACTGAGAGAATAATTTAATATTCTCTTTCTTATTTACTATATCAGTAAGTTTAATTAAATCCTCCCATGAAAAATAGAAAAAATTATTCTTTTTTAACTTTAATTTTCTCCTAATATCTTTAACCTTAGAAATCGGAACTGGAATTTTGTTTACATATACCAATTTTGTATTGTTTGCAAATTCGCCAGATTTTGACGTCAGTATTTCTTCATATTTTTTTAGCTGAGACACTACGTTTTCCTCATTTTTATACAATTTTGATTCAACAAATATCAAGAATTCATTATACAGGGAAATTTGAAGGTCAATTTTACTTTTTCCAGAGTCATAAGTCACTTGGGTCTCAATAGAAACTTTCTTTAGTTCTTTTCTGGGCACTCTTATTTCCATTCTTCCGAGGAAACCTTCAAGCAACCTAGGGTATGACCTTAATAAAAATCCAAAACTCGCAGAAATCTGGTCTTCCATTGCTGCGAATCGATTTACTAATTTAAAGATGTTGTCTACTTGAATTTTTACAGCCTCGTCGTCTTCCGCTTACGCAATAGGTGGCCATAATACTATCTCCATTTCCGGCCTAGTATCACCATTGAAGGCAAAAAGTCTCACCCTTGACATATCGTAACTATAATAGTCATTTTTCTGCCTGAGCTTGTCCCATGGAGACCTGATTTTTGAATAATTGTAAAGACTTTCGTCTACTGTAATCACAAAGAGCCTCTTGTTCTTTAAAAGGCCTGCAACCTTTTCTTGAAACAGAGACATGAAAATCTGATCAAAAACCTTAAGTCCCTTCCTTGGACGTCCTTGTTGCATGGAGGCAGGATAAAGAATAAAAATTCCGACTTGGATTGACTCAAAAGAGTATTTATCCTTCTGCTGTCCGAAGAACTGTTCAAAAGTACTTAGTTTGTTCTCCCAATCACTACCTTCGATTTCTACAACAGCATATGGCACCTTATTTCTACAAAGTAGAAGGTCAACTCTTTTTGAGTTTTTTCCGTTTGGATTCATAGTGGCGGCAGGGCCTTCATCAAAAGCGGAATTTTCTTTATCCAGATGAACCCACCACTCAACAATAAGCCCTATCAGAGTGGCGTGGAAACTACCATAAGTGCTGGTAAGAGTATCCCATCTAACATTCCTAAAACTGTCTCCTGTTAATTCTGTTTGGTTCATAGTCTCGCAATCTTTCCAGCATCTGTTAACTGCAATCCTTTCTCTGTTGTTATAAAATCCTTGTCTTCAAGTTCTCCTATTGCTCTGTAGAGCATTGCTGTAGAAATGTCTATCTTCTTTGCCAGGTCACTGATTGATGCATAGTCTCCTTCGGATATACACTGCAGTACAGTTTTCTCGCTTTCTGTCAGTTTGAAACTCAGTCTTGGTAAGTATATCACAGCATTCTTGTCTTCTTCAGGGTTATACCCTATCTTCGAGACTTGATCATGCCTTGCGTATGCAGCAAACAGCAGACCCAAAGCTTTAGGTTTTCTGCCAGATGTAATATTCACGAATATGTGGTCATTCTTGTCTTGCATGTCTATGATCTCAACGCATTTTGTGGCTACAGCTACAACGTCGTAAACCTCTGTTTTAACCGCTTTTACATCAATAACCTTACCAAGCGACTCTTCTATCAGTTTCAAGGCCTTTTGCTGCTCTTTATCTGGCTGTTTATCAATAAGAAGAATGAGTTTTTCAGGCCCAAGCCTTGTAGCTGCCAATAGCACTGGCTCAGGGCTGTAAAGAGTAGCTATTAAGACTTTTTTACCCATGTGAAACCCCTCAACAGGAGTAGGTTGGAAATCGCTCCTTAAAAATGTTTCCATATTTGTAAATAATTACTGATAACTATATAAGATTATCGTAATTATAGAAATATATACTAAATGATAGAAAAGTATATAAATAGTGCAAAGTTAGTACCTAACATGGTGCAGAAAATGCAAGAAAAACGAAAAATTGTGGAATCTTTGAGGCATCCCCTTGAAGTTAATCAATCCAAAAGGTGAAAAAATATGGAATACCCAGACAGATTATTGACACAAGACTTCGTTCGTGAAATCCGAGGAGTAAAAGAAGCATTGCTCAAAATAGCAGAAGCCATTGAAAGGCAAAAGAGATAATCACAAAGACAAGGATTGCAGGCTGCAAATAATGAGATGAAAAAATGAAGCTTACGATTGATTTGGAAAAAGATAATCAAGAGGATTTAGAGATAGTTTGCGAGCTCATCAAGAAAAGGATACCTGATCTAACAGCTCATGCAATTTTGAAGGATAATCTTACCAGGGATGAGAGAATCATCCTTGCTGTGATAAACAATCTGATAACAAAGGTTGGATTGACGGTACCTATAACAGATATTGTCAACGATTCAAAAAGTCTGAACTTTAGCCAAAAAAAGGTCAATCATGTTATTGAAGGTTTGGAGAAAAAAGGTGAAATTTGTGAAATCAAACAAGGTTTTATCGCAAAAACTGTTGCATAAGCTGGCTCTGACAAAAATGACAAACTTTGAAAACATACTAAACAACACGTCGATAAATGAAGTAGATAGGACTAGCATTAGATTCCTGTGCAACTTTTTCAAAGGAGAATGCCCACCTAAGCTTGCAAGCAGGAGTTTTATCTTTGAAGGCCCGCCTGGGATTGGCAAGACTTTCTTGGCAGAAAAGCTGTTGCATCATCTAGGCGTGGAAGTCCTGTACTGTGCTCAAGCAACCTTCGACCTGCCCAATGCTACAAAATGCAAGAATCTAAGCCAGCTAACAAAAGAGGCAATGAATTCGAAGCATCAAATTTTGTTCATAGATGACCTTAACTATCTAATGAATGAGGATAATTTTTTTCATTCACCTGAGGATAAACGAGACTTCATGGCTGTCCTGGAACTGGCAAAGAGAAATCCTTCCAAAGTCTTGATAGTCACGTGCAATGGCTTTTACAATATAGATGAGACCATGATTGACAGAATCGAAGTAAAGATCCATTTTGACTTACCGATTGAACACAATAAGAAGACATTCTTAAAAGAACACTACAAAGAATATATTTCAGCACAGCAGATTGACTTGCTGGCAAATAACTCCATCGGCTACAATTTCCGAGATTTGCCTGAACTTCTCAAGCTTTCCTATCGTATTGGAAATGCGAAGATATCAAATTCCGCCTTAAAACAAGCTATGAAGTGCTATAATCCAACTCAGATGTTTGGCTATGAAGTGCAAAATGGGATTGCAAACAAGCTCAACAACATTATTGGCAATAACAGTACAGTTACAGCGTTATCAAGGCTAGTCAATTTGTATCATTACCCAAAGAAAGCTGAGAACCTAGGCCTTAGAAGGTCTAACCTTTTGTTATTCCATGGCCCGGCTGGTACTGGTAAAAGCTATACTGCCAGATGCCTGGCAGGTGAATTAGGCTATGCCCTTATTGTCATAAAAGCCTCAAACCTTTTCGCTTCAGGCGATCCCTATTACAATCTACACCGGGTCTTTGATCTAGCAAAACGCTACAGGAACTGTGTTGTACTTATTGATGAAGCTGAAAAGCTGTTTGGAAACGCCTCTTACGGTGAAGACTCTGCCCTGATCGGGGAATTCAACCGCAATATTGATGGTTCTACTTCCAGAGAAATAAGGTCCTTGCTTGTACTGGCTGTAAATGACCTTTCAAGATTTGGTAGTGCTTTTCATGACCGTTTTGTCCACTTGAAGTTTGACCTTCCAACCTTAAACGACAGGCTGGAATTTTGCAGGCACAAAAGTGAAGACGCACAACAAAATTTCAATGTAAATGTTGATTATTCTGCAGTCGCAAAGCTTTCCAAAGACTTGTCTTACAGAGGCCTTGAGCGTCTCTGGAACGAACTATTCTTCAGAATGATGGAAAACAAAGAAGTAAGTTACGATGCTATTTGCGAGATTGCAAAAGTTCAGAGACCAGATGAGAATGAGAATTCGATTGTGGGGTAGAAAAATGAAAAAATCTGAAAAACAATTGAAAGAAATGGCGATGCTAAAAGACGTGAATATGAATAGGCTCAAGGAGCTGCAATGCAGGCGCATGGAACTGGAAAAAGAGCGCTGTAAAATCCAATATGACTTGGAAAGGATTAATGGTGAAATACAACAATGTGAATGTAAAATAAATGAAAGTAGTATTGCAATTGCAAAAGCCAAGAAAAAATGAAAAAAGATATGTTGCTGGACTTGAAGAAAGAATTGGCCATAATTAGTATTAGGTTGGAAAAGCTTGAAGACAAGGTTGATTACATTGACAGGAATGTTAAGAAGTACGGAGATGACTTCTGTATCAGCACCCCAATCAAGGATGCCAAAGGAAGAATCACTTGGAAAGAAAAGAGGCTTAGTGAGAAAGAAAAGCGAAAGCTGGTTGGTTTGTAGGTGACACAGATGAGGGAGCCTAAAATGTACACAAACATAAAATCCAAGTTTATCCGTGACAAACTGAAGAAAACCGGCTGGAAAAGGCGTTCTGAAATAGACTCTCTGATTAAGTGTGAGCGATTCGCTCTTGGCAAACCACTTGGCCTCGCAGGCAGCTATATGTGCATTGCCCTTGGGGAGGGAAGGCAGCCCATGCTGAAAAAGATTTACCAAGAACTGGATCCGAATGGCTATGAGAAATTTATGCAATCTTGGAAAGACAAGGAAAAGAAGGAAAAGGAAGAACACCAAAAGCTTCAACAGAAGTGGAAGGAAGAGGAACAGCAGGCCAAAAAAGAATGGCTGAAGGCAGGTGGGAAGCCATGAAAATGGACGTTGAATCTAGACTGAAAAACATTGGAAAGAGGCTTGAAAACCAAGAAAAGAGAATAACCAAGCTTGAAGGAGAAAGAGGAGTGTTTGATGGATTTGTAGCAACTCGACGAAAAATCTATCGTAACAAGGACGGAACCATCAAAGGGTTTGGCAAGCCGATTCCGCTAAAGGTAAAACCCTATCACAAAGAAGAGTAAAATGACTTTATCCAATTTGAAACAGGTTTACACGCATGAATGGCTTAAGATCCGTGTTGGATTACGGGTAGCCTCTCATGAGCTTGATAGAGTGCAAGACGATTTTCAAAACCTTGCCAAAGACCTGGAAGATTGGAAGGTTATAATTAGTGAAGTAGAGAACGAGTTTGGATGGTTTGATGTTGATTGCATTCCAGAAGGCGGCAACATAGACTCCATGACTCTCATCAGCAAATTGGCTCTTATTCGCTCATTCCTGCGATGGGCTGTAAGGGAATATGACCTTGAACCTGATGAAACATTTAGAGAATTTCACCTTTTATTGGATTCTGATTATCCTGAACCATGGGGAATTGAATCCATTGCAAAGATTTGTTTCATTGAATACAGATTACGGGACAGATACAAATTTGAAAAAGTGTTGCCACAAGAAGCAAGGACAATCTTTCACACCCCTTTGAAATGGGATCTAGCGGGAGTTGCAATAGAATGAGGTTCAAAAGCATTGAGATAGTTGAGAATAAGCTCTTCTCCAAGGAGAAGATAGTCTTCAATAAAAGTCTTACTGTAATTGTTGGAGACAACGGAACAGGCAAGACCATCTTATTCAATATGCTTAAGATTGGGGTGGGTGTAAAACCAGTAGGCTACAAACTGTCTATTTTAGGCAAAGTTAACAAAGGCCATTTTGACCTGATGTTTGCCAATGAATATTTTTTGGATACCTTTGGAGAAAACCACCTAATGGAAGATTGGACAGAAAAACAGTTCGAACAATTGTTTAGTATATGCGACAGGCATATTGGTGCTTATTTTCCCAAAACTGTGAATGAATTAATGAACTATTCTTCTCGTAACCAGCATTTGCAAAGATCTGAACGTTTTATTGGTGATTTTGCTAAATTCCTGGCTTTGAGACACTATCTTAAAGTCAAAGACCCTTTAGTTCTAGATTGTATCCTAGACCGTTTTGAACCAAAGTTGAGAATGCAAATCTACCAGGTTCTGGAAAAATTGCCTTACCAGGTCATCTTGTTTGAACACAAATACAAAAATCCTGATTACAGGCTTGTGCGTGACCAGGTAACAAGCAAGACGAAGGTTGTTACAAGAGGACATATCAGGCAAAAGACCGGAATAAAATAGGAGGTGGAACTATCGCAATCGACTGGACAAAAATATTGAATGAAAAAGTGGTCATAATGTGGGGGGATAATTCAGATACAGCAGAATATTTAGGAGCAGATGGAACAGCCATGAGAATCACAAATAAAGGAAATATCCTGGAAAGAAAGATGAAAGAAGCTGGGATAACTGAGCAAGAAATGCTAATGCTTTTGGAACAGATCAAACAAAAGAGATTGGAACATAAAAGATGAACAAGACACCCGTGATACCTAAGACAAATATTGAAAAAGTGCAGGAGGTACTGCAGTTGGCAGACACCTATACTAAAGAGCACGGTCTAAAACTCAAGGGATGGGTAACTTATGATGGCGATTTCTTTGACCCTCAATATCTCAAATACCTGTGCCAGAGAGGAATGCTTGTACTCAACCCGAACATGGGGGATAGGCCTGAGCCTGAAGCAATGGATGTTGGACCTTTCAAAGATTCAAAGGCAGGAGAGTACATACAGCAGATTGCAGCAGAGAACTTTGTGGCACCATGGTATTACAAAGGCCAAGGCAAGATTATGACAACAAATTTCCTGGCAGAGCACTTCAAGGTATCCAGCGAGGATGTAATCCTTGATAATTTTCCGATTACCAAGCAGATCCTAAGAAGCCAGAGGTTATATGTGCCTGGCGAGATTGCATACCAAGTACATGCTGACTGGTGGGGTACATATTTCTTGAGGATAGCCGCTTTATGTGGAAAGGAATATAACGAGAGAACTTTCAGTACTGATGATTTGCATAAATTGAGACAATTCTTGATTCGCTTGAGGCCAAGAGCCTGTGTATTGAGCTGCATTTCTTCAGACCCTGACTGTCCTGTGGAATCATTAAACCTCAAGTCAATAACAAATCTTTTCTCTTACCCAGAACTGAAGTACTTCAAGCTACTATTCGTATCAAAGATGATGGTTTGCAGCGCTGACTATTATGACAAATCCAAAAAATACCAAGAGAAATCTGATCATACATACTTTATCTCAGGCGAAAAAATGATTGACCTTGGCCCAACTGAAGAAAAGAAAGTTGAATGGGTCCTGGCTTACTCAAGATGAATTGGTTCCAATAATTATTTACTTTTCGATAGGACGCCACCAATGAAGGTCTAAATAACATCTTTCATCTTGATATTCTGTTTGGGCACAAGATTTTGCTATTACCTGAAATTTGGCATTTACCTCTGGTTTAAGAGATTGTATATTGGTCCACTCAAGATATATTCTGTGAGTTCTTGCGTAGCGTTTCAATTTTTTAGCGTTAGGGTTGTCAAGTGGCACTTCTAACCAGGTGCTAATTTTTTGCAGTTCATATTGCCTGTCAATTAGAATATTGTGCACTGCTTCAAACAAGAAAATATTGATAACCTTCCTGGCAAATCCCCAAGGGAGCTTTTCCGAGAGTTTAAGAGTGTGGTCATCTAACAATTTCCGGAAGTCAAGTTCGCTTCTTAGGCTAGTAAATTCCTGTAAATTAATACCTGCAAGATATTTACGAGCTGTGGCAACAGTATTCTTTGGCTGCCCTCTCACTGTAGAAGGTCCAACCGATGTGTTAGCTATTCTGTTTTGGACTAAAGTTATGCTTGGCATACTAGGAGTAATGCTATGTTTTATTAAAAGATTACCAAAAATTATGATTGCCCTACTGAATCATGCGGGCAAGAATGCCCAGTTGGTAAAACCAAGGAAGAGAACTGTTTAAAGTGTTTACTTCCACCTTTTCCATTGTCGCCGCCAAGCAAATAGGCCAAATTGGACGGTTTTCTGGCAATGTTGATGGTCAGTTATGTGAAAGATTTGAGAAGACGAAATAGTAAAACTGACAAGACGAACAAGAAAAGACGTTGCGATTTGGGGTGATTGAAAGTGAAAATAAGGAAAGCACAAGGATCAAAAGCAGAAAGTGAAGCCTTTTGGCAAGATGTAACCTCTGGCATAACCTGGCACACAGGCGCTGGTCTCGATGGGATCCATGACTTTTTGGACTTCATGCTACAGGCAACACAGAACGACAGGCAGTTCCAGGTAGCCTTCGAGAGGAACTTGGTGTTGTATCAGCTGAGACGGAGGCCGGAGCTGAAAGACAAATACCCTGCTGCATACCAACAGCTGAGGCCGATACTGACGGGATCGATAAAGTGACTGTGACATTCGGAAAATGTGTCAACAATCCAGGAGATTCCCCAAAGTTAGTCGCCAGGTTGTGGCCAGCCAACATAAATTCGTCTCCGCTTGTAGGCAACATATTTTGCGATAAAATTAAATAGTATGGCTAAAGAACATCACTCGGGGGTAGTGTAGTGAAAAAGAGAATTATGGGTTCTATACCATCTTATTACTTTACTTACAAAGACAATAATCATTTCTCATTTGGTACCTTTCCGTTTGAAACTTGATATTATTTATGTTGTCATTGAAACAAATTGAACATTAGGGCAAATTATTACACACTGGGGGATGAATATGAAAAAGAAGGCTGGTCTGAAACACGGAAGTTTGTGGATTCTCGGTTTGCTGATTCTTGTTGCATGTTCGTGTGTTCTCGCTGACAATTCGTTACCAACAAGAAACTCAAAGAGCAAATTTGATCCTGCGCT
Organism: Candidatus Woesearchaeota archaeon; assembly: GCA_043803105.1. GTDB lineage: Archaea > Nanobdellota > Nanobdellia > Woesearchaeales > JAZDKJ01 > JAZDKJ01. The sequence continues at coordinate 36,532 of JAZDKJ010000010.1, read as the reverse complement.
TATTTCCTATGTGCAGAACATAACAAGAGCGCCAGTGCCACTAGGAAGATCTCCAATGACCATCCAAACAGTGCCACAGAATAAGGTTCCAGTGATCATAACTATGTATTCAAGAGCAGATAGCCAAGAACTGTCTTCCTTTCTAAAGCAGAATGGAGCCAGCATCAAGTTCTCCTATGAATTGATTGACGCCATTGCAGCGGATGTTCCTGCAAGCAACATGGAATCATTAGGCCTGAATGAGCACGTGAAGAATGTGTATTTGGATAGAAAAATTCAGCTTGAGCCGCAGAACGCATCATATGAGCAAACTATTTATGAAAATTATCAGAGCGACGTAAATTCAATCAAACCCCTGTCATTCGAGAACAAGAGTTTTCCCTTCCTTAATGAAAGCACTACGTATATTGGAGCACCCTACGTATGGAATGTTGGATTTGACGGAACAGGAACAACGATTGCGATACTGGACACGGGAATCGATGACACCCACCCTGATTTAGCCGGCAAAGTTGTTGCCAAGAGAGATTTCACACTGTTTGACAATGAATTGAAAACAGATGATGGCTTTGGTCACGGGACGCATTGTGCAGGAATTGCCGCAGGGACTGGCGCTGCGTCCATAAAGTCCACGCAAACTTCTTCCACAGATACATCCGCCTTGTCAAACCTTCCTTACCCTCCGAACACTTATCATGTCGGGAAGGAGAAGCTGCAACTTGAGGAAGGCGCTAGTTCCAAGGATTATTATATCCTCGTCGTTGGAAACATTCCCTCAGTTGGAGAGGCCTTTTTGAATGGGACTTGGCCTGATAACTATTTTGATTTTGAGACAAATAACATTGATTCTGACTGGAGGACCACTGATTTTTTATATGACAATCTAAGCAAAAAGTTTTATTCAGGATACTGGTGGCATTCTTTGCTTGACTTGGGTGTCGCCAACATTGACTCAACCAATTGTCCTCAATATGACTGGCAGATCTATAATTCCTCAGCAGCTGTTGTAGTCAATCATACATATTGTGTTTACACGAGCAAAACTAATCTTGTAATGATGAAAATTAGTAAAATAGGTCAGAATTCTGTTAAATTCAAATATAAGTGGCAAGGTCCAACTCCACCAGTGGTCTTTTTTGATGAAGATGGGAATTTCAATACCAAAGAAGACCAATACATTGCTTCAAATGGATATCATATCAAGAAGGCGCAAAGGAGCTGTTATACATGGGGTTACTGTTACCATTATGTTTCTCCAAAAATGGTGTACAACTTGTCTTCAAACTTCAACTCTCTGGAGATCATTATGGACTTTAATGGTGATGACACACCGGATTACATGCGAGGAGTTGCTCCAGGCGCAAAATTACTGAATGGCAAAGTCCTGTCAGACCAGGGCTATGGCTACGATTCAAGCATTATTGCTGGAATTGAATGGGCTGTTCTAAACAAAGCAACTGTTATCTCTATGAGCCTAGGGGGTCCCCAAAATATTTGCGACGGAAATGATCCAATCGCCCAGGCAGTGGAGAAAGCATATGATATGAATGTGACTGTAGTTGTCGCTGCAGGAAATTCAGGTTATTGGGGAAGAGAGACTGTGGCGTCTCCTGGGTGTGCTGATAAGATCATAACAGTTGGTGCAAGTACCAAAAAATACCCTTATAATGCTCAGGTTGCCGATTTTAGCAGCCAAGGTCCTACCTCAGATGGCAGAATAAAGCCAGATATGCTTGCTCCTGGAGACGGAATTATTGCCCCTCAAGCAAGAAACACAATGTTAGGCTATTCTCCACTAGATGGATACATCTCATTGAGTGGAACTTCAATGGCCACCCCTCATGTGGCAGGGGCGGTAGCGTTACTCAAACAGGCTTTTCCTTCTTTGACCCCAAAACAGGTAAAAGAGATATTAATGAGTACTGCAACTGATTTGATGGGTGTAAGTATCTTCAGGGAAGGGGCTGGAATTATTAATGTGGAAAATGCCTACTATAGCATCTGGAATCCCCGTGTTTCGCCTTCTGAACTGAATTTGATTATGAATGGGAAACAGACTAAAACAGTCAATCTTAAGACTCAGCAATCTTACCAGACTACAATAAGTGCTTACGAGAATGATTTGAATGAAGAACATGATACATTTAGTGGGATTGTAGACAGGACAAATGGATTCTATTACAATTTTACGGTGCCAGCAAATACTCTTGAACTTAGCGTAAATATCAGCTGGGTGGATAAGGCAAATGATGTTGATATGAGACTTAGAGATCCTTCAGGATATTATTACTATTCGGGTGCCGGATGGACAGATTTTGAAAAAATAACACTGAACAATCCCACACCAGGAAGTTACAGTCTTTTTGTCTATCCATGGAATGTGCCACAACCGATTGCAGTCCAAGGTTCGATGAACTTGAAGAACCAGCTAAGTTGGGATTGGTTTTCATATGATCGTAATGCTGGACTTCTCACAATAAATCCCAATACAGAAGAGACGGGTCTTTATGCAGGAAAGCTCTTCTTGAAGGATTATCAAAACTATGGTAATTGGACATATTCCATGATTCCAGTTTCAATAATAATTTCTGATGAAATAAACTTCACCGGTGAGATGAGACACTCTTTCATATCAAATCCATGCTCAGGCGGAGGTAGTAGTGGTGGTTGGAGCAGTTCTGGGAGTTCCACTGAGTCTTATGCGTCATTTGATGGTTCCTTCTGCAGCAATCTGGAAAGAAGAGCATACTCATTCACAATAACTGATAAGGTACCATATTTCTATATATCTGCTGATTGGTGGACCCAAACTGAAGCAACGTATGGGACTGACATACGGATGTTTTTGTATGACCCTACGGGGAGCCTCTACAGCTCCTATGACTATGACGGCCCTTTTGAATGGGCTTTTGTTAGTGCCCCTGCGGCTGGGCAGTGGACAGTAGTTATCCAGTCTGAATACACACCCTTGGATGGGATAATCTTCAGAGGGGATGTGACAATTCCCAGCATACTATTCAACCCGAACGGAATTTGGTTAAATCTGGAGCAGGGACAACAGACAACTCAGATAATAAACATAACCAACATGCTTAATTATGACCTCGATGTGTCTATTGAGAAGAGCATTTGGCGGGAAACCCCAATAAGTGTTGTACCCAACTCGGCTCTAGACAACGATAAGGCTGGACCGTTTATCTACTCTTACAGATATTACAACTTCGAAATCCCAGAGTCATATGTAAATGGGGCAAACTATCTTAAGAGCAAAATCTCTTCACAAGGCGATGCATTGTTAGACAGCATCGAGGCTTATATTTATGATGCTAACGGAGTTCAGATTGGTTATAGCGGCAATTATTACAGTAACAGCCTACTAGGATACAGCCCTATTCCTGCCACAGCAACTGCGGGAACTTGGACCATCGTTGTCCTTGGGCAAGGATTTTATTATGACCAGTACCCTTTTGAAATCGAGCTATCTCTCTTGGATATGGTAAATTGGGACTGGGCGCAAGTCCAAGAGCCCACCAGTTATTTCAGAGGAACGGACAAAATGCTTTTGACTCTCAACGTTCCCCGAAACTTGTCGTTGGGAGACAAATTTGCCACATTATTCCTCAATGGAGGCTGGTGGGAAGGTAAGTTTAGCGATAGAAGACTTTATCGGACTCTATCGGTAGCTTACCCAATCACTCTGACAATAGACAAAGGATGTGTCCCATCTCCAGAGGTATGTGATGGCAAAGACAATGACTGCGATGGTCGGATAGACAATGGCCTAAATCAAACACAGGCTTGCGGCGTAGGCATATGCGTCGGTGGCAGTCAAATGAGGATATGCCAAAACGGCAACTGGGGGCAATGGAATGAGTGCTCAACAACAAAACTAGCACACAACGAGATTTGTAATGGCCTGGACGACGATTGCGACGGAGTACTAGATGGAAGCGAGCTCATCACAAGACAATGTGGTGCTTCCAACATTGGTATATGCACTTTTGGAATTGAAAAATGCGACAACAACGGCAATTTTGTGAACTGCTCCGCGATGTTCCCACAACCTGAAGTGTGCGGTGATGGCATAGATCAGAATTGCGATGGCAAAGACTGCCCAAAGACCTTTACAGTCTATTCGCCAAAAAGAATGAATTACAGCTACAGTTCTGTCAGAATGAACCTATCCCTTATTCAGTCGGTGCAGACTCTGAAGTACATAGACTATAGTGAAGTCAAGCCAATTGCACGCACCTTGTGTAGCAAATGCAATCAATATGGTTTTACGAGGAAGCAGGAAACCAAATTCACTGATGGGTATCATAAGGTGAGTATATTCTCAAATGACAATATAATCAACACCACAATAGAATTATTTGTTGACAGTACAAAGCCCAAGGTAATATCACAATTAGCAGCGAACAAGGGTTACTGCAATGGTAATTTTGTGGTGAAATACACTGAATTGTACCCCATAAATGTTGATTTGAATTACGGAGGCATGATGGTGAATAGAAAGGATTGCCCTGCTGGTACCAACCAACAATGCAACTTTTTTGTTAACCTCAGCAACTGGGAAAACCAGAACATATATTGGTCTTTTGGTGTGAAAGACACCTTCAGCACAGTCGCATATAAGCCGTCAAGCCTGTGCAAGATCGACACAATTCCATCTCATATACTATATGCTCAGTCAAGGCAAGACAAGAATTATCTATTTTTCAACGTGTCTCTTGATGAGAAAGCTAATTATATCAAGTATGTAGACCGAGGACCAAAGAAACCTGTCGAAGTCACCCTATGTTCAAAATGCATAGAATTCGGAAAGACAAAAATACAGAAGAAATCATTTGGTAAGGGATTCCACAACTTGACTGTATTCACGGAAGACGCAGCGGGGAATAGAGATACAAGGGCACTAAAACCTTTTACTGTAATTTGAGCACATCGCAAAAGCAGTAATATACAAATTTAGTAGTTTGAAAAAATGAAACTGTTTTCACAAAGACAAGGTTACCGTGAAATTGACAATATCATGCAAATTGAAAGCATGAATAAAGACTTGAGGACTGGATTAGTTAATGTTTTTAGTCGGTATATCAGCTCTTTGTTTTATAAAATATTTCTGATGCAAGATGAATTTGGTGATTCTGACCGCATCGGTGATGAAATACTAAATAGGCTTTGTGATGAATTTTTTAAGGAAGAATATGGAGAAATGGCCAATGTGCCACAGGCGGTGGTTGAGCTGCATTCTTTCATTAAAGAAAAAGAATGGAATTTGGTTTATGACCTATTTGATTTTTGTGTCATTTGTTTAAGAGATATAGGTAGCCCAAAATCTTTGAAAGTAAGAGACGAACTCGTGCGGGCTGCTAATACTGTCCTTGAACGAGAAAATGCAGGTTATAGATTTATTAATGACCAAATAACTCCAATTACTGATAAACATCAGATCACAGAAATATTAACTGCATTAGAGTCTAGGTCTAAGGAAGTGAAAACACATCTTGAAACAGCTCTCAGACATTTATCTGACAGGAACAAACCGGATTACAGAAATTCCATTAAGGAATCAATAAGTGCTGTTGAAGCCATTGCAGTTCGATTTGCTGGTAAGGAAAACTCTGCTGTACTAACAAAGGCTCTAGACCACCTAGAGAGGCAGGGAGTAAGAATGCATCCTGCTTTAAAGGCAGGTTATGAAAAAATATATGGCTATACTTCGGATAGTGATGGAGTCAGACACGGAATGCTTGGGGAAAGCAATTTAGATCAGGAAGATGCACGTTATCTGTTAGTTGCCTGTGCCGCTTTCATAAATTATCTTGAAGTTAAGTGCTCAAAAGCTGGTCTTCAATTATGAGTATCAAAATATGGAAAAAGCTCGCAGCAACCGTTAAGCTTTGGACAGCAGTTATTCTTCTTATCTTCTTGTCTCTTATACTTCAGAGTTGGGATCTTTTGCATATGAAAAAAGTTGGTATCACACTTATATGGATTGTTATCGGATTAATCATTACCTTTGGGTTATGGCTGGATGTAATACTTAAGCCAAGATTCAATAAGTGACTGCTCTCAATTTCTCGACCAGAATGCAAGATTTCCATCGTTAATGACACAATAAATAAATACTAGTGCCCGATCTTTCAAGGCATAACCCACAGGGAAAAAGAGGTGACGCAGAGACCTCTTTTCTCTGTGTCTCCGAATTCTTGTGTGTTATGGAGGAACAAAATGCCAAGTTTGAAGGGTTTAGGAATTATAGGCACTGGAGGTCTGGGAGTTCTCGCTGCAGGACTTATTTTGTCGAACATACTGAAGACCGGGACCGAAGGACTGTTTGGCACTGCAATGTTGATATTTGTTATTGCAGGTGCGATAGCCTTGATTGCCAGGGTAATGCGATAGGAAAAAAGTCCCTGGATGACAGTATTAGGCAGGAAATTATCTTGGGTAGTTTTAACTATGTAAAATAATCCTTTTGAACTCCTCGAACTGCTTTCTCTTCTCTGGGTCAGCCATGATTTCTGCGTACTGCTTGAGCCTGGTGTCGGTTTCCTGTTTGAGGAGCTCTTTGTCCTGGATCATGAAGCTAATGTCCAAGGGGTTGCCGCATTTGTAGCAGTACCTGTGGCCGGCTATGTTGATTGCACCGCAGCAGCAGACTGGCGGAAGGTCTGATTTCACCTGCTCAGCTGGTTGCAGGCCGTTGATTTGCATGATTTCTGTCTCAAGCTGTTCGGTACAGAGATGGACATAACGTCTGACTTGTTTTGAGCCGATGACCCAGCCCATGTACTTGCACAGCAACGCTTCTGTGAGCTTTGGGGCCAAAAGGGTGGCTCGGGAGTGCCGGAACCAGTGATAATTGTGCTGCTTCTTAATGGCGGCTTTCTCAAAGCACCTGTCAATGAGCTTTTGGCCACCTCTATGCTTCAATGGTTCGTACCTCCTGCTCAGGCTTTCACCAACCCAAAGATAACTGTCTTTACTATCCTTGAAAGGATGGATGTCAAGCCACTGAATCAGATAAGGAACAGACTTGACAATTGGCACTTTACGCTCACCAGTCTTACCATCAACAACAACCAAGCCACCCTTTTCCTTGAAGACCACATCCTTTATCCTGATATTGAGAAGCTCTCCTGCCCGAGCGCCAGTCTCATGCAGCAATCGAATCAAGGCTTTTTCTTTCACGCTGTTGGAACCGTGCTCAATGACCTGATTAACCTCTTCTTCAGTAATAATATTGCTGAAATCAACGCTCTTGAGCTTACAGGTAGATTTGATGGTCTCAATGAATTTGTACAGGCTCTTGGCCTCTTTAGACACCTTAGGTTTAACGCTGTCAAGCCGAGGATCATTATCCTGGAACCACCTGTAAAACTGCTTAATACAGCGCATATAATCAACCTTAGTGTCTTCAGAATACTTGTCAAGAGTCAGATAATAAGTAACAAGCTTCTCAAGATCCTCCGTATTGACCTTATCCAAGTCCTTATTCAATCGCAGGCAGATCCTGCGCAGTTGAGAACTGACCTTGCTTACACGAAGCTTGCAGCAACGCCTGGAAAAGAGGAAGTTGTGGAACCTGTCAATCAACTCCTTGTTCCGAGCGCTGGTCTGAAGCTCCTGTATTGCCACAAGCTCCTTATCATAGACTTTTTCTCGCTTGTAATATATTCTAAATGTATCTGCCATTGTGTTTTTCGTAAGAAATAGCAGGTTAAAAGCCTTCTCCCTCAATAACTAACATTTTTGGGGTAGTTATTTAGGCTGGTTTTACGCCATATAGGTAATACGCCGAGGCTGGGACTTTCCAGCGCCTGTTTTGCGCAGACGCTTTTTGAACCCAGAAATCCTTTCGGACACGAGATATCTGCGGAGTGATCATAAGCACTCAGATGTACCTAGCAATCTCGCGCAGTACCAGGTTGTGCCACCTCGGCGTGTGCGACCAGGAGCACGTTTTTCCCCAGGCTTTTGCCTGTGCAAAAGGCTGGGTCAGTGCCACCTCGGCGCATAGGGTAGAGAAAGGATAAATCGTTTAAAAGTCTTATGATTTTTTTTGTGCACTGAGCATTGGCCATCAGTTGAACATTTACATCAAGGAAAACTTTAAATATTAGTTATATCTATCGTAACTAAAATGAGAAGCAAGGAAGACAAGGTTTTGGAGCTATTCTTCAACTATCCAAAGCAATGGCATTTTGAAGAATTACTAGAGCAGGCACAGATAGGCAGGCCGCAGCTAGCAAAATGGCTCATAGCCTTTCAGAAGGAAGGTATCATCAAGAGGGTCAAACCCAAAGGAAGGATGCCTTACTATGTGCATAATTTCAGCAGCTTGACGTTTCGAAGCAAAAAAAGACAATTTGCATTGCAGACCCTGCAAAAGAGCGGATTATTCGACCATCTTGCAAGACTTAAGAACGCAAAGGTTGTAATCCTCTTTGGAAGTTTTGCCAGAGAAGACTGGTACGCGGATAGTGACGTAGACATCTTCATCTATGGGAAGGGCGATGAATTTGAAAGAGGGATGTATGAATCAAGACTGGGCAGGGAGATACAGGTTCATAATGCCAGAAATAATGAAGAGCTGCAGAAGATGAAAAAGCTGCTGCCGTACATCATAGCAGGTAATTACATCAAAGGCTCATTAGCTAACTTGGGGGTTGAGATTTGTGCCTAAGTTCAGGGGATTTGAGGAGGTCTACGATAGCTGCTTAACAAAGGGTTTGATAAAAGACCTAACTGAAACAAACATTGACAAAATCAAGACACTCCTAGAAAATGCGAACACAAACGTAAGCTCTGCCAACATAATCAAAAAGTCAATCAGCATAAAAGCAAAAGAATGGATGAATGTGTACACTCTGCATTACGAAGCATTAAGAATGGTAGCCGAAGTGTTACTGCGAATAAAAGGTGTCTATTCTGAAAACCATCAGTGTCTCTTTTCTGCCCTGCTTGCGAAGTATCCTGAATTGGATCTTGACTGGGGGTTTTTTGAGAAAATCAGGACAAAGAGACATGGGGCAAACTATTATGGTGAAATGGTCAGTTACGAAGACTGGAAAGAGATAGAGGTCCAGGCAACTTTGTACTTGTCAACGCTAAAAAAAGAGGCAGAAAACCAGATCAAGCCTGCAAAAGGATAAACTTCTTCAGCACCAAAAACTTTCCCAAAAATTTATATAAACTGTGAGAGTGCTCAAGAGCATGATAGCAAAGCTACTTCGCGTCAAGCAGTGGTACAAGAACCTAGTAATCTTTTTGCCGATAATATTCGGGCAGCAACTCGGCAATACTCATGCACTTTGGCTCACTTTGATAGGATTCTTTGCACTATGCTTTGTATCTTCTGCGAACTATATAATAAATGATATAGCTGACAGGAAGGCAGACATGCACCATCCTGAGAAAAGGATGAGGCCGATAGCCAGCGGGAAGGTAAAAGGATGGCAAGGAATAGTTGCGGTGATCCTGTTATTAATCGTAGCGTCAATCTTATCAATCGCTTTATCGCGAAGCTTCCTATACTTCCTTGCAGGATTGTTTGCCTTAGGGCAGCTGTACACATTCCTGCTAAGAAAAGAAGCATTCCTTGACATAATGACTCTTGGAAGCCTTTTTGTGCTTAGGGCTGTGTCAGGCTCGTACATTATCAGCAGCAATGGCAAACCCTACATATGGGTCAGTCCATGGTTGATACTATGCCCCTTCTTCCTCTCCCTATTCCTTTCAGCAGGAAAAAGAGAAGCAGACATTATGCTACTTGGCAACAAGGCAAGCCTGCACAAACAGGTTATGGAGGCATACAGCAAGAAAGTAACAGGGGCATTGACACTAATCAGCACAACGCTCCTTGTCACCTCGTATTCTTTCTACAGCTTCCTAACACAAAACGAAAGGCTCGCATATACACTGCCAATAGCATTATACGTAATATTCAGATATCTTTACCTGATAGAGACAGGAAACGTAATAGCAAGGTCTCCAGAAAACTTCTACAAAGACAAGAGACTCACAATCGGAATAATTGTGTGGATTGCAACACTACTTTCCATACTTTACTTTATCTGAAAGAAATAGAAGCGTAACCGACAGCACTGCTGTAATCATTATTGATGTCGCCTGAGGTATAATACTGCAAGAGCTCTGCTTTTTCTGCCTGGACAAGATCAAGCAAGACAGCAATAGGCAAAGAGCCGCAAATTGTGGCCCTGGTATTATCGACATAATCAAGGAACTTGCCTGACTTCAACTGAAGGATGCATTCAATCGCACCCTTATCGAGCTTGTAGAGATTCTCCTTCTTGTTAGAAGCAAACGGTATGAAACCATAGTTGATGCCATAATGTGTAAAGTCACTGGAGGCAATGATGCAGACTCTCTCTTTGCTATCTGCTATGGCTTTTTTCAAGGATGAAGCCAATTCATGAGGGTTCAGATCGTGCGAGACCATCAATGGTGCGAAAATAGGCTTTTTCACACAAAACTGCAGGAAGGGAAGCTGAACCTCAATAGAGTGCTCAGTGGCGTGAGCTCGCTCGTTAATCGGCACACCAGTCTTTTCAGAAAGAAAGTTGACAAAATCCTTGTCGTTCTTCACAACACCTAGAGGAGTGCGCCAATCATCCGCAGAAAAGCATGTGGGGAGGCCTGAATGGCTAAGGCCAAGCACAAGGAAGACATCAGGCTTAACTGATTCAGCAATCTCCTTAAAACCAAAGGCAGCGCAAGGACCAGAGAACATAAAGCCTGCATGCGGGGAAATTATGCCTTTAACAAAACCAGAAACTCTGGCTACAGGAAGAGAGCCAGGACCGAGCTGGTGCAAAAAACACTCTTTGACCTGCTCGTCAAGATTATCTTCAGCATAGAACTGACCTGCAACAACAGGAAGCCTCATGCTTGTGAGTACAGATACTAGATATAAAAATTTATGGAAAATTTCGACAGAATTTAGCAGGGTTGAAGACCCTGACCTTTAGGTCGAAATTTTACATTTTTGTTATGCTAGAACCTAAAGCTTGGCTGCTTTTTTGGATTCTTTTGCGGTTTTGTGACTTCAGTAGGTTTTTTTGGCTTTTCAAGTTCTATTTTTGGTTCAGCTGGCTCAGAAGTTTCAGTAATATCAGCAGTCTTTGGTTCAATAACCGTTGGGTTCGGTGACTCAACAACCTTTGGCTTAGCACGCTTATGTTCGACCTTTGGCTGTTTTTTGCCTTTCTTTTTAGGCTGTTCGGAAGCAATCGTTTGAGGACGAGTCTGAGCCTCAGGTTTCAATTCCTTTGTCACTAAGGCAGCTTCTTCCTTGGAGATGACTTTGTGAGACCTCTTGCGCAGCCACACAATAACCAGGACAAAAGCCAAGAAACCAAAGCCAGCGAAGACATAGTTGAAATTAAAGCCTTTCTTGGCATTGGAAGTCTGTGCAGTTGAAGGAGCAATAATTTGGCTGGAATTTATTGGAGTAGCTGACAGATTAGGAGCTTGTGGCGCTGCAGCAACAGAGAAATTTGACTGCTTTACAATCTTCATCAACTGACCGAAAGAGGTCTCATAGGAAACAGTAGTCTGAACAGAACATGCGTTGGCAGAAGGAATCATAATGCTTGTATCAAGAATGTCTACAGTCAGTTCTTTCTGAATCTCATTGTATTTCTTAGAAATTGAAATGTTCAGGCAGGGAATAAGCACTTTAGCATCAACAGCCTTAAAATCCTGCAAATTGCTTGGGTTAGTCAACCTAATCAACAGATGCGCTGACTTGTTGACCTGGAACAACAGAGGAAACTGATACAGGATTGTGAGATTGGGAATAGAGGAAATAATGGAAACATTCCTTGAGGCAGACCTAGATATGGTGTCAACCACGAACTGAAGGTTTAGGCCTAGAGTCATAGGCCTTTGCTGTTCAGCAACAAAAGTAAGATTCAGGTACTTTACTGACCTGGCAGGAATAGTGCCGGAAAAAACGAACTTGTAATCATGGACCCTGTCCCAGGAAAGGAACTTTGTGACTGAAATACCGTAAGGAATTGTGGCAGTCAAAGACTTAACAGTGATGTCCTTGGGGACAGTGTTGTTAAGCATTATCTGCACAATCTTTGAGGAGCCAACCTGAAGGTCGAGGCTTGAAGGAGCGGTTAAGGAAAGCTCGTTCGCATAGGATTTTAAGATAAGCTCTGCTGAAGAAGAGGTGACTGAGGCTTTGCCATTAAAATAAGTGGCAACAGCCTTTGACTTAAGAGAGCTGCTCTCTACAGCACGAATCTTATAAGAACAATCTATTTCCTGCTCTGGAAGAAGTGAGCCGTCCCAGACAACAGACTGGCCAGCAGACTTGCAAGTTGTTGCCTGGATAACATTGAAACCTGGCATGTTGTCCTCAACATGGAGGCTTGTTGCAGCAAAGCTGCCTGAATTCTTGAAAGATAATGAAACCTCTGCGTCTTGGCCAGAAAAGAACTCAGCCCTTGAAACAGTCCTGGAGAGCTCAAGCTTCGCAAGCTTCTGGAGGATCCTGACCTTGTACTTGAGCTTGTATACGCGCCAATAATAATCAAAACCGCCTTGCTGAGTGTTGTCAACGCAAAAAAAGTATTGTGAAGTCTCTTCACAAGTCTTGTTTGCTATCAGGTAGGTCTTGTCCTGTGCGCTCAAAGAGATAGTCTCCTGGGATGAACTGGCACCGAGCTTGACTTCCATAGTGCCAACCTTAAAAGACTCATTCGCATAATGCCAGGCATCATGAGAGACCTCAGTAAAAGCTGCAAAGACAGAAGGGATTAGAAGGATTGGCAAAATTAGCAGAAACTTGGATAACATAAAAAAAAGAAAAAAATTAACCTATCTTTGCGATGAGTTCACCGGACTTTACATGGCTCATGCTTGTTTGCTGGTTAGTATAGGTCATGTTAATAACGCTCTTCAACTTTCCAGCCGCGAAGTTTGACGTGCATGTAAAGGTTTGCTGCTGACCATCTGAAAGGGTGGTTGCGCTGGGGGTACATAATACTGTATCAGTTGCATTTGAGAGCCTAACATTTACACCAGTCATATCAAAACCACCACTATTCTGTATTCGCATCACTACCTGCGTTGAGGACGCGGTAAAGTCCAAACATGCAACACCGCTTGGTAAAGTGCATTTCTCTGGCAAAAACCTGTCTGGGCTTAAAACACCAAAATAAGCTAATGCTCCTATTGCTGCCAAAACGACAAGAATAGCCCAGCCATAAGTCATCAAAAATTCCATTGCTGCTTGAGCTCTCTTTTGCATTTACTCTCACCTCTTTTTTTACTCTCTTTAAATTATGAACTTGTAACTACTTACCGTATAACCTATATATAAAGTTTACGATTTAGTATACTAATATAGCCATAATATGACTGGTTAATCTTGGCTATTCTTGGTTCAGAAGAAATGTGTTGCAGTGCTTATAGAACATTCTTGCATTTGCAATCGACCCTTTGGCTGGATCCAAGTTTGCCTGAGGAATCGTGTTGTAAGTAAAGGTGTTCCGCTTTGTTCTTTCCTGCCTGTAGATCTCCAGCAAAGCCTCTGCCCGCACAATCATAACCTTGTACAAAAGAAACAGCTTGGTATCCAAGAGACCATTGTCAATAAAGGCTTTCCTGAATTCTCTTAAGGTCTTTCTATGGACTGCTGGAGGACTTGTCTCTTTTTCGGCATATAAGAGCATTGCCTTGGCACAATAAAAGATGGAGTAATAACTTTGAGAGATAACATTACTGAAGAAAGTTGCATTATTCTCAAGATTAAACTGGTCCTTAAGCTTGTCATCTGTGGAAATGGTAAACAATAGTTCTGCAGAATCAATCTCACTTTTTGCCCTTGTCAGATAAATTTTCACTCTTGAATCCATGTTTTAAGGCCTTGAAAAGCAATCTGTAGTATTGCTCGCCACCATAAAGGATGACATGATTCCTGATGATTTCCTTGCCCACATTAAACTCATCGTTTACAAGCATCTGATAAAATTCATCTTCACTAAACACAAAACCATGAACTTCAGGCTGCATAAGGGTTCCAGCTCTGAGCGCAATCTCGTACTGTTTCTTAACGTCAGAGTCCGGAACTATGAAGGCGATATCCAAGTCTGAAGTTTTACTCTCCTTTTGCTCGGCATAGGATCCGTACACAAGAAGGCAATAAAAAGACTTGCCCATTTTTTCCGAAATTTTTTCAATGTTCCTGAAAGGAATATTATTCTTGCTTTCGGCAACCAAACTTTCGACAAAGGCGAAAACTGGTAAATGGTTCAAATTACGAAAATCCAGAGTGTAAGTGTTGGTCTGTCCAAACTTACTCTCAAAGAGCAAGCCTAACGAGCAAAACCTCTTAAGAGCAGAAAACACATAATGATGAGAGTTATTCCTGGACAAAGCCTTAATCTGCGAGATTGTAAACGCTCTTGAAGGATCTTTCAGGAAATGAGACAATAATAAAAGGTCTTTTTTGACAAATCCACTTATTTGGATAGTTTTATCCATTTTAATGGATATGTTGAGTTGATAAATATATTAATGTATCGTCAAATAAGGCTTTGTTTATTAAGTGTCTTTTGTGTAATAAGTCCGAAAAGTGTGTAAAAATGGCAACGGTTTTTGTGGAGCAAAAATTTGCGAAAATTGGAACCCAACCGAAACAATAATTGTTTTTTTTACGGTTTAACTAGATTTTTATAGAAATCGTACAGTTTACCGGTGCAAGATGCTCCTTTTTGGTATATACCATACCCGTTCATTTCAGATTCCTTGAATGCATCAGTATTTTTAACATCACACAACATTGTTAGTCTTTCGCCGCCAGTAAGAGAAGGGTTATCTTGAGATTGCATAAATACTTGACATGATGCTGGAGTTCCACCTTTAATTTCTGTTAATCCTCCCATGAACTTAGAGGGAGTACAAGTTTTGAAATTATTGCTAAAGCATGCTGTATCCGTACCACAATCAACGCTTGCTTTTTGATTACTGGCACATCCTGCAATAAAAATCATAATTATAAAAATTAATGCAACAATTCCATAATTATTTTTCATAATTTTATTTTCATATTATTAAGTATAAATGGGTTTCGTTTTTGAGGCGGGCTGCCCCCACTTCTTTGTAGAAAGTCAGGAATCTGGGTAAAAAGTAAGGGCTTTTCCACACTTTCTACACAAAGCTGTCAAATAACACAAGATATATGTAAACCGCAAGAGTTTTGGAAAATTAAACATCATATTTAAATACAAGATATGTCTTTATTATCTTATTATCAAGATAAAAGGTGTACACGGACATGGGGACTGAGATAATTGAAATCGGAAGCATAAGCTCGAGAGGACAGATTGCAATACCAACAGAGATAAGAAAAGAGCTTGACCTAAAAGAAGGCTCAAAAGTCATTTTCTTTGTTGAAGATGACATGGTAATAATGAAGAAAGTGACTTCTGAAACATTTGCACAAATTACAAAACCTCTGCGAGAAGCTCGGAAGAAGATTAAAGAAGAGGAGGTAACTGAAGTCGCGCATAAATTGCGAAAAGCATGACAAATCAAGCCGGGTGATTTCCTTCGTAAAAAGGCGTCCGAGCGGGATTAAATCAAGCTATTTTTCGAACGTAGCCTCGGTCAAACCTCAGCCTAGACTTGCACCTTGCCTGTAATAGAACCATCGGTTGTTTTTGGTATATCAGCAAAGCCTTTCTGATAATAGTGCAATACAATATCTCCTTTATACCTATCACCAGCAGCACCGTTAGAGCAAGTGGTGCCAGAGCTATAAGTCTTCAAGTCACCATTGGCAAAGGTTCCGTTAGCAACCTGCCAAGTGCAAGTTGATAGACCAGTGCCTTGAGGAATAACATCAATCTGAGTAACAACCAAAGATTGGCCCATGCCATTTCTTAAAGCAAGAGTGACCGAATTTGGACTGACCTTGAACTCTGCACAATCGATACCTGGAGCGATACTGCACTTTGATGGAAGGAACTTGTCTGGAGAGAGAACTCCAAAATAAGCCAATGCACCAATTGCAGCAAGGACAACAAGAATAGCCCAACCATAGGTCATCAAGAATTCCATAGACGCTTGTGCACGCATTTATTCACCTCTTAATGGTCATTATGCTTTTCAGCTTATATATAAACTTTTCGAGCTAAAACAATCCGGAAAACAGGCCAGCCATCATCCACGAAGCAATCTTGAACACGATGATTGAGGTAATCATAAAGATGGGAATGTACCGTAAGCCAGCCTTGATGTCACCTTTCTTTATTGAGGCAACCAGGACAGCTGAAAAAAATGAGGTGATTGAAAGGGAAAGGTAGGCAAAGGTACGAAAGTCAGCCATAGTAATGCCAACACCGCCGCCGAAATTCAGGCCCATGACAGAAGGGGCATTGGCAGAGCCAAGGGTTGCAGTAATTGAGGTAATATTTGAAAGCAGCTGGTAAGAGAGACCAAAAAGGAAAGGGGCTGCAAGTATAGTGGCAAAACTGATAAAAATCGCATAACTGGTCACGTTAGCAGACATCTCCTTCTTTAACAACTGCGATTCCTTGATGTTAATCGAGATCTTATTCAGCAATTCACCGATCTCACCACCAGCATGAATGCCCTCAACAAGAAGGTTAACAGAGCGCTTTAAGGTCAGGGAATCATACTTAGCAGCAAACTTTTGCAGGGCATTCTCAAGGTCCTCGCCAGACATGGTCTCTTTTGCCACAATCTCAATCTCCTTAGCGAGAACACCAAAACGAGGCCTGACAGCGTACCATAAAGCCCTGTCAATCGGCATTCCTGCACGAATGTTTGCAGAGGTCAACTCAAGAAAATCAGGCAAGACCTCTTCGATAGCAACCTTTCTTTGAAAGATGCGCAAGTCAAGGATAAAGTGGAACAACAACCAAATCACAAAGAGGAGCAAGACAAAAATGACAGTCCAGACAACAGCCATTACAAACAGCACAAAGTAAACGCTGAAGCCAAAATTGGAGGCAAAATAGTAGATAAGATAAGCTGAAAGCGCAAGGTTTAGGGCAATACAGAAATTAAAAAAATAAGCAGAAAGCTTGTGCACCTCAAAATTGAGGCCTGCACGCTCAAGATATGGCTTTAGCTTGTAGCGGGACTGCTTTTTCTGGGCAAGGCGCTGCTTGATGTTCTTCCTTGCCTGCTGGTGGCGTGCAAGCTCTTCCTTTTTCTGCTTCCACCAATTCTTCAAAACATCCAATTGCTTCATTAGAGCTCCACAGCAGGCCTTGAGCCGCGGACAAAACCGAGGAAAATAAGCTGGAAAAAGCCCAAAAGTATTGCGCCTATGATGAGAGTCGTGAGATTGAGCTCGATAGAAAGGAAAGAGGCAAAAACAATGAGCATGGTTGTTCCTAGGGTTGGGACTATAACTGCAAGGATCATGTAAAACATTGCCAGGGGATTGAGCTTCTTAGCATAGGTCTGCATCTCAATAATCTGCTCACGGGCAATCTGGTCAACAACAGCGCCAAGGGACTTGTTGACATCAGCTCCAGTCGTTAACGAATTGATTATCTGCCAGAGAATCTTCCTGAAATTAGCAGATGGGGTGAGCTCAATAGCCTCGTTTATGGCATCCTCAAGCGGAGTGCCCATATCAACCTTATTTGTAATCTCCCTGAAGTATTTGCCTATGGTAGGATAATTCTTGTTGATATTGACCATGGCATCATATAATGTGACTCCTGACTCGAGCTCGATAATCAGATGCCTTGTGACAAATAGGATCTCACGGGAAATCTCTTTCTCTTTCCTGCCGATTTTAACGTCAGGAAGCTTGAGAAAGTAGAAAAACAGTATAATAAAAAGGACTGGGAAGATAAAGTAGACCACACCGAACATGACCTTGAGCTTTGCGAGGATTGCACCAAGAAAAAAGATGAGACCTGTAGTCATGTAAAATGCTGAGATGAAGGTGCGCTTGACAAACTCCTCAGGCTTGTCTTGCATGCCTGCCTGCCTAAGCTTAGACTCAAGGCCAGGAAGGCTGTTAGCAATCTTGCGAAAAATAATATTGCCTATCAGCATCACCCTAAAGGCTTATTGTTGCGGACAAGATTCATCAAGAAATCCTTGTTTGTATAATAGTAGGCCATGACCTTGCCAACAAACTCGATATCATTGATATCATTCTTGACCATCCACAAGAGCACCTTTTCCTTCTCTTCCAAGGACTTGTTAATCTCTGCCTTGCTCATCCCTGTATAAGTCTCGAGATTGTCCATCAAGGCCTTTGACTGGTTCTCCTTGACAAGAGAGCCTTTCTTCAAGTCTAACTGCATAAGCACGCTGCCTGTTCCGTCAGGAAGGATCTCAGAAATCTGGAAGGTCTTTCTTAAGCCAGTACGCCTGTTCCTGTACTGCACTATAATCATCTGCAAGGCAGGCAGCATCGCGACAGGAATCTCTATTGGCGGACTTATGAGCCTCGTGATTGTCTCCTTAGTGCTATTGGCGTGCACTGTGGCATAAACCGAGTGGCCTGTATGAATCGCCTCAAACAAGACCTCTGCCTCGCGCTTCCTCCTAATCTCACCAACGATGATGCGGTCAGGCCTCATCCTCAGAGAATTCACAAGAAGGTCAAGCATAGATATCTCACCCTTGCCCTCAGGATTGGGAAGGCGTGTCACAAGCGGAACCCAGTGCAGGAACTTGGGAAGCTTAATCTCCCTGGTGTCCTCGATAGAAATTATGCGCTGATTAGGCGGGAAAAAATTGGTGACAACATTCAACATGCTGGTCTTACCTGATGCTGTGCCACCAGCAATAAGAGTGGAGATCTCATACTGGACAGCAAGCCAAATAAGGGCTGCTGCAGAAGCGGACAAGGTCTCTGCCTTGAGAAAATCTGTAATGGTCCAGGGCTTAGTCGCGAACTTACGCATAGTGATGGTATTGCCAGCACTAGAGGCAGGCATCAGTGTAGCGTTAACCCTGTCGCCGTTCTCAAGATGGGCATCGAGCAACGGCTCGAGAAGACTAATCTGCCTTCCCACCTTTCTTCCAATCATAGTGGCGTAATGCTTTGTCTGGTCTTCAGTATCAACCTGGATGTTGGTCTTGAGCCAGCCGTGCTTGCGGTGATACACCCAGACAGGCTCCCCGGCAGTGTTGATGGTCACTTCCTCAAGGTTGTTGTCGTCCATGAGGATCTCGATAGAGCCCATGCCAAGGCTGCGTTGGATAAGATAAGCGACAAGAAACTCGGCGGTCTTCTGGTCGAGATCTGGAAAATGGCGTGCGATAAGATTATTGATGGTCTCTGTGAAACGCTCTTCGACAATTCCGGTCTTCTTTAAGTCAGTCAACTCAACCATGCCAAGGTTTACCTCATTAATGAGCTCCTTCCTTATCCTCTCCAAAATGATTTCAGTATTCTTGCTGATGCTTGAGATAGTCACAATATAAAGCGGCACGAAGTCCTGTGTAGACTTAACAATACGAATAGAAATCGGCATCTTGTCTGACAAGAATTCATAACTATCTATGATAGTCTCGTCAGAGCGCTCGCTCTTTTTCTTCTCCTCTTTTTTTTTCATGGAGTTAAGACTTCCTTAACCCTGGCAGCCTCTTTCTCAAAGTCGTCCTTGTCCTTCTCGAGCTGCTTGAACCTCTTCTGCAGATCAGCAGCGAGGTTCTTAACATCACCCGACTTGGTCATAAGATTAAAAGCTTTTGCTTTTCTTATAAGGTCATCGAACTCGTTATGCAGCCTATCCCTTTCAGCATTAACCTTGTCCAGATAATCCTCAATCCTCTTGTTGTTGCTCAAGAACTTCTTGATCTTCTCAGCAGACTTGCCTGCTTCGCCGCCTTTGTCTAGAATCTTCTTCTTGGATAAAGCCCTTTTTATGATGTTCTCCTGAAGGTCAGCAATCTTCTTCTTCTGCTGTTCACTCCTTTGGATGAGCTCTTCCATCTGCTTCTTCCTGTTCTCGATGTCCTTTCTCTGGTCATCAGCAGCGTTCTTTAAGCGCTTCACATGGTCTTCTACGTCATCGATCTCATGCGCCTCAGCACTCAAACGATCCCTTATTTCCTTGACAGTATCCTGGAACTTTGCGACGCTTGCCTCTGCAGTCCTTATAGTCTGCTGCATTGAGAGGGCCTGAAGATTGTCCTTGTTCAATACCTCCTGCTCCTTCTTGACTTCAGCAAGTATCTCGCCATAACGGTCGCGCTCCTTCCCTATCTGCGACTCCATATCAGAAATCTTGTCCTTGAAGTCCTTCTCCTGCTTGCGAAGCTCCTCATCAATGTTCCGTTTCTCCTTGTTGTATTCCTCGAGCTGCTTCAACTCTTCCTGGACGCTCACAAGATCGTGGCCAAGATCATCCTTTAGCTTCTTAAACTGCCCCTTAATCTCTGAAAACACCTGACCTTCGTCAGCGAGAAGCGCCCTCGCAACCTCGGCTTTTCTAACAAAACCTTCTTTCTTGCCCTTGAAATCCTTAATTTTCTCGTCAACTTCCTTCTTTGATAGGACCCGCTCAACAAGGTAAGCTGTAGTGAACTTGTATTCGATGCTTATGATGCCCTCCTCTTCAAGAAAATCAGCCCACTCCTCGACAACAACCTTGGAGACACTTAGCATCTTGGCAGCATCAGGAACAGAAATCCTCTTGTGTACCTTGACAAGGTCAACAAGCTTGTCAACACCAGTCTCTATAACAGACGAATCCATGCTGAATCTCTCACATAATGCAGGTTTAAAAAGCTTTCGCAGGGCTGAGAAGTCAGCCCGCACCTTCGTCCAACATGCTCAAAAACCCAAGGTTTTTGGCACGCCACAGAAAAGCCTTGCTTTTCTGAGAGCGCAAGGTTGGACGTGCTCGCTACGCTCGCAACGCAACATCGTCAGCCAGTATAGTTGTACAGTCCAACGTTGAAAAATGCAATATGCTCTGGATCTAGGCGAAAATCAGGAAAACCCTGGTCAGTTATCTCGTGTATGCTGTAATTCTTGTGGGCAGCAGAACCAAAATAAAGATAATCGACAGAGCTTCGCTCAGTCATTGGCAGGTCAGCAAACCTTTCAAGCTCAGTCTTGTTGACCAGGGCCTCTATGCCGTAAGGGCTAGAGTAGCCAATATTTCCCTCAAGGCGCTGGAGAAAGCTCGGCGCACCAGTAAATTGTATGAAAGTGGTCTGGTTAAGATGCTTTTTCAAGGCAGAAATATTCCAGACCGAAATGTTTGAACGCACAATTAGCATTGATGCGCTGCCGTTGGTCATCACTGCATACACAGGCTCCTCAAAGACGTCAACAGGGACTGAGGCAGTAATTGTGGAGAGTTGCTGCCAACTTGCTGTTTTTTTCTTATCAGTCAAAGAGATGTTCATGGTAATAGTGGGATTCAAAGTCCAGGGAGATGACTGGGAAAGAGTCACGTTGACAACACGGATGGTGAGGTTCAAGTCCACCTGTTCAGCAAGGCGCATGATCTTCTTGGTCCAGTTAATGATTGTTTGGTTATCCATGTGAAAAACAACTTCAGCTCCTGGATCAATGGTGCCGTTCAACAGCATCAGCTTGAAATCATGCTCAGCGTCAGACAGGTAAGTGCCTTCAGAGGTTATGTGCTGTATCAGAGAGAAAATCGCGCGAAAGCTGGAGATGTACAAGGCGCGCTGCATGTCACTGTTGACACTCCTCAAAAGCTGGTTCATAGAGTTGATGCGGACCTCAATAACATCTGTCTTCTTACTCTCGTGATATGGGACATAGAAAGAAAAAGATGCTATAAACAGCCCAACAAGGATTATTGCGAGGAGAGTAAAAAAGACAGCACGCTTTTTCATTTCCATATCCTGACCTCAAGCACACTCGGGCCCCACATCGAAGGCACCTCTGGACTGACCATGGCATCAAACGATACATCATCCTGGCCGATCTTGACTTCCAAAAGCCCGTCCTTGTTAAAGTCCAAGTAATTGAGAAAATTGTAGACTGCATTATCCCTTGCATCATTGACAGAGAAATTAGCAGGACTAAAACGGCAATGCTTTGTGCCGTTGTAGGATTGAGGCACAACAAGTGTGCCATTGGTGCCATCCTCATAACGAACAGACCAATTGCAGCCAACAGCGGTTAAGTAAACATTGCCATAACCGAGGGTGTTAGAAATAGCAACAGTATACACCAATTTGTTGTAAGCAGAGCCGTTAGTGGAATTAGTCGGGCTTTTACCAGTCCTCACGAGAATAGTGCTGTTTACATCATAATTGACCTTGTCTTGAGGTATCATGACAACAAATGGATCGCCAAGCCTTGAGTAGTCAACGAAGCTGTCAGAGGGACTGTAAACCTTGGACCAAGAAGAGCCGTCAAAAATTGAGACATTATCAGTCCATTTGTCAGCAGAGTAGGAAGTGGCAAACAAATCGACTAGAGTCACAGAGGAGGGAAGATAAAATTTCTTAGAACTTATTGTGTTAGCAAACCTTGAGGATTCGACGGTCATGATAATCTTGCCATAACCAGGCATTGGAACTATCGGAGTAAAATTCAGCTCCAAATAAGAACCGTCATACAGAATTGAAGGAGTCAAATTACCTGTGACAACAAGCTCTTGGTTAGATTGGTTGACTTGTGCATTAATAGAAGAGGCTATGCCCCTGAACATGTCACGAAGTTTTGTGGCATTCTGGCTTGCATTAAAGGTGCCGTTGCCAACCTGGGCAATCCTTTGAAGAGTGAGGTTTGCTGCCCTGCAGCCGACAATCGGGCCCATACCTATAGTATAGACCTTTGCCTTGAACTGGTTGTAAAGACGCTGGGTTGACCAGATTGCGTTGTTCCTTGGGCCATTGCAGTCATTGTTGTTGCAATCCTCTTGGCCGCCAGTGCAAGCGCTTGGGATGTATTGTTGGCTAGTGCTTGTACCGTTTGCACACCTCCGGTTAGATCCGCTGCCAGCAACTCCACAGCAGTATGTTGGAATGCCGTCAGTAAGAACCACAACAAACTTTGAGCGATTACTTGTTGTGAATGAATTTAGAATATTATATGCGAGATTAATTGCACAGCACAGGCACGTTCCTCCGGACGGATTATTGGTATAGGAATTAATCTTATTTATCAGGTTCTGCTTTGTCAAGTCTGCCGGATTAGAGCTAAAATAGTGGGCACTCACCTCAAAGTCAACAAGCCATTCGCGATTGCCCTGAGGGTTCATAATAATATCAGTGAAATTGATGTCAATGCACTTTGCGACAGAGATGCGGCGTGAGGTGGGATCAGAATAAACCTGGGGATTACTACACGTGCGGATTACACCGTTCTGCTCATCCCAAGAGCCTATCTTCCATATCATGCTTCCGCTGAGGTCAGTGATGAGAATAACGTCTGCGCTTGAACCTGTAATACTGCGAGTGCTGATGTTATAGGAGGCAAACCTTAGAGGAACTGTGGAATTGCTGAGGGCATTGAAGTCAAGGGAATACGGATAATCTGACATGTTCTTCAAGTCAAGAGTTTGGTCAAGAGAGCTTCCGTTCGCAGAAAGCACAGTAGTCTCGCCAATGGTCAGGTAAGTGGGGAAAGAACTCTTGAAAGAAAGGTGAGCTTCCATAGACTTTAGGGTTCCTGGAACAGTGAATCCATCATAAAGGTTTATCACACCATTAATCTTAGGGAACCAATAGCGAATCGATGCAAGGTTGTTGCCAAAATAAACAGTCTCTCCGTCTTGACGCGTACCGGTATCATAAGTGACCCTAAAGAGGCCGCCCGCGACATAACCCAAACCTGGAAAGCGAAGCTCAATATCGTTGTAGCCTGAATGCATCTTTGAATAATGCTCAGAGCCAATGTACCAGCGGTCAGGCTTCATATAAGCACCACCGCCAGAGCCCTTGATGTAGGCACCAACAAACTGGCCATTGATGTAAAGAAGGAAATTATCACTCGGGTCAAGCTCAAGATATGCCTCATCTATGGATGAGATATTGCCTGCAAGCCAAAGCCTCTTGGAAATGTTTCCCTGGCCGACAAAACCACCAAAATATGCCAAGGAGCTCGTATGCCTCGAGTCCAAGCGCAAAAACATCCTTGCAGAAAAGCCCTTGACAGGCTTGTACAAGGCGATACCGGAAATGAATTTCTTAAAGCTCGAGACTGAGCTTGGAGAGGAACGGTTCAGCATAAAGACAGGATCATCATCCAAAAGCACTGCAAGGCTTAGGCCCTGCGGCACAAGTGGCAAAAGCAGGTTCTCTACTAGGCCTGAGGCAAGAGTGGTTTTGCCTTCAGCCCAAAAAACGCCGATCTGCTCTAAGACAGAATTGTTAAGGTCAGTGATGTTGTGCTGAAGTATCAAGGACTGCACATAAGGGTTGTCAGTCTCGCCCACCTTAAGCCTTGAGAGCATGTTCACAGCATCCTGGGCAACAAAGCTTGTATCTCCTTTCTGCACCTCATGGATATAGAAAGATGAGGCAGCAAGAAGCGCACCAACTATAAGGAAGGCAGAAATCAAAGCGTCCATTGTAAAAAACAAGCCCTTCAATCCCATAGATAGACCACCATCTTTACTGGCTGAGACCTAAACACAACCAGCCTTGAGACTGTAACCAAATTGTGCGGAGCCTCACGCGTAAGGATATTTGTTGAGTTAACCAGGGGCTTGCCAACGCCCTCATTAGGGCCGACGTTCAAAATGCCAGACACTCCCTGGAAAAACAGATAATAATCATACTTGGTGCGAAGCCTTGACTTGGAAAGGGTATAATCCATGGACTGCAGCGTGGAAAGCTTGGTCTCATTGATGACATAATCATCTGTGATGCCGATCTCTATCACATTAGCAGCTGTCCAGCCTGCAGGAAAGCCCTTTGAGAGAAGAGAGTCGCTAACGAGCTTTGACTCAAATGTCATGTCATCAAACAGCAGGTCATCAGAGTTGGAAAGGTTCAGTTCAGACTTAAAAAAAAGCACGAGGACAGATACAAAAATGAGCAAAGCAAAAAAGACATCAAGGACCCAGATTTGAGATTTTTTCATCAGCAAGCACCCAGGCAAACAATACCATTTCGTTTGAGAATCATATTCTGGCCTTTATGCAAAGAGCCAACAACTGAAGGAACCATTGTGGAGTATTCTGCCTTCGGGCTTGTAACAGCAACAATGTTGTTGTTTAGAGTGATGGAGTAATCTACTCCCTCAAGCTTATCTGGAATCGTGAAGTTCCTGGAATAGCCGTCCTCAAGCTTATGCGCGATAGCTATCTCATCATGCACCATGAATACAAGGTCCCTGCAGGCAGCCCTCTCCTTTTCAGTAAGAATATCATTGTAGCGCTCAGCAAAGCCTGCAACAAAAACAACGAAAAAAACGAAAACAATCCCGACCATAACCAGGAACTGCATGGAAACTTGAGATCTCATGGGCAATCAGGATTACCTTCCTCTACAATGCATGTACGCCCGGGCTGGGAAATTATCTTGATATATTTTAAGCCTGGAGAAGCAGAGATGTTCCCTGTAAGATTGACAGCACTCATAACCTCAAGATCGCTTATACCTTCCTTGGTATGAACCTGAAAATTGACTTCCCTTGAAGAGATGATGACCTTCTCAATATTGGAGGGCATGTAAATCTTCAGGGTTGTCCGTGTGGGAGCGCCAAGATAATAGACTGACTCAGCAGAATCCACAATCTTTCTCTCAATGCTTGAGACCTGGCTTGAGATTATCTCATTCTTGCTAGAGGCATCATGCTCATAATAGACAATGGTAAGGACTGCAATGACTGACAGGGCAAAGCCGACAATTATGAGGTATTCTATAGCTGTCTGGGCTCTTTGCATCAAGCAAAAGCAATCAAGGCAGTATTTATACATTCGTTACTGCTTTAGGGTAGGAAAGAGGCAATTATGCAGAAGGCAAATATCGAAAGTTATAAAAAGTTGGGGCTTTTTTGTGAGGAGAATGGCCCAAAAGGACATAAACAAGGATATAGGGGATTATCTGAAGCACCGTCAAGAGACAGAGATAAGGATAGTTGACCTTGACAAGATAAAAAAACAGGCGAGCAACAAGACAGTGGAAGAGGCGCACCCTGACCTTGAAGACGGAAAGGTGCACATCATACAAAAGGATGATTCTTGGCTAAAGAAACTGGTGAAGAAAAAACAAGAGGCAAAGCAGGAAGAGCAGGCGCCAGATTTTGAAGAAGCAGAAAAACAGATAGAAAGCCATCAAGGTTATTTCTCAAGATTTGTAGGCTGGGTAAAGGGAGAGGAGCTTGAAACACCAACACCAAAAGAGTTTGAGGCGGAGATGGAACAGCTTGAAGAAAAAGAGGAAGAGATAATAGAGCACGAAGCAAAGGACAAGGAACAGATAGCTGAATTGCACGCTGAAAGATCAAAAAGCATATGGGGCTTTATGGGAAGGTTCAGGCAAAAGGAAAAGCCAAACGTGCTCCAGGAAGAGGTCTTTACACTGGAAGAAGACCTCAAAAGCATAGCAAAAATAACAACAAACGTAATGAGAAAAATACCTGCTGAAGAGCTTACCACTTACAAAGATGGAGAGGAGTTCAAGCGCTTCAAGGAAATACTCAAGAAACGAAACCTTATCAAGGAAAAACCTAGGGGCGGAGAGCGAGAAGAGAAGGACCGCGACGCTTAAAAGGAGCAACTTCTTTTACGACAAAGCCAGCTGCAGAAAGATTCTTTCTAACAATCGCTGCACAAGAATAAGTGGCAAGGGCTGAGCCATTTTTCATCCTGCCAAATATGTCCTGGAAAAACTGTAGAGTCCACATCTCAGGATTCTTTTTCGGAGAGAAAGGGTCCAGGAAGACAATGTCAAAGCCGGGCGCCAACTCTTTAATCCTGTCAGGAGCGTTACCGAACATAATAGTCAAAGACACATTATCTTTTTTTGCGATGGATTTCTTCTCCAATGAAACTTGCACCAGGAAGCGGAGCAATTTATAGCTCTTCTCCAATCCTGAAAGAACATCAACTTTTGTTCTTAGGATATTCTCGTCCTTTTCCAAAGTGACAATATCAATCTGACAATCCGGATTAGACTTCTTGGCAGATTCTATAGTCATGAGAGACTTGTAGCCAAGGCCAAAACCGATGTCGAGAACTCTGAGACTTCCTGACAGAGCCCGGGCCGCAATTTCTGTCGGATCAATGAACTTAACAATAGCCTCTTCAACCGCGCCAGAGAGAGCATGATAAGCCTCGCCATACTCTTCGCTCATGAAACTAATGGAGCCATCTTTGGTAATGATTTTTTGCATGATAACGAAGAAAATTTGGTACTATAAAAACCTCACTGGACATTTGTGCGTAAGCTTATTTAAGCAGAAATCATGATTAAGGAGCATGCTCACGGCAATAATGCACAATTCAGACCCGTTCATGAGGCTAAAGAACAGCAGCTACAGACGAGAGCTGCACCTCAATGAATTGGAAAAAGGGCTGGTCCTAAAGCAAGGATTCATAGGCATAATCGCTGCGTGCGAGAATGTCATTGATTCTTTGTCTAACCCACACCACAGCCATAGGGACACGCCTCATAGGGGCGTAGTCCCAAAGGCACAACAGGCAACAGCAACATGCTGCAGAAAATGCTTATGCAGTTGGCATGGCATACCCAGGTTTAGGCAGCTGACTGAAGAAGAGAAAGCGTATATAATAAGGCTCATAGTGCGGTGGGTCAAGAAAGAGATTGCGAGCGGAATGGGAACAATCAAGAATACAATCTAAACAGACTTATTCACAAGGTAGGCGAAGGCTTTTATCTGTGCAACAGCAGAACTGCTCAGCACATCAGATTGGCGCAGACCGAGCACTGCAATAGGCTTCTTGCTTACAGACTCCATTTCAGTGAATGCTCTCTTATCACCTGAGCCTCCCATAGTGCAGAAAAAGGCAATGCGGTTGAACTTGTTATGCTTCAGATAAGTCCGTACAGGCGAAGAGACAGTGAAAGACCAAATAGGTGTGCCAACAACCACAAGGTCATATTTTGAAGGATCTTTCCTGAACCTGATAATTGTTGACTTTTTCATTGCTGACTCATAACTGGCCCTAAGATATCCTAAAAAGCCTGTGTGGTCAACAGTGTCAACAATCTGCTCTTGGTCTGCCTTGAGAAGCCTGGCAAGGTCTTTTGCCACTTTTTTGGTAGTTCCGGTCCTTGAATAATAGACCACCAGGCTCTTTTTCATAGCTTTTATGTTGGAATCATTACTATATATAGTTTGCGACAAGGAAGTGCTTATAAACCAAATTGTCAAGGACAAGGCTTGATGTATAAGCTGCTCGAAAAGGAGGTTAGCGGGCCATTTTGCATACCACCTGGAATTGTAACAACAAATGTACCTGTACTTGAAAGGATTGCAACAGAAATACCTGAATTGGGAATAATGTACCCGAAAAGCACAAGCCTGCTTGCTCACAAAGGCCACGATGACCCAACAATAGCAAGAACAGGAAAACATTCTGCAGTCAATGCTGTTGGGCTCACAAACATAGGGATTGAGCAAACCATAGGACAACTGGCAAAAGCAAGAATACCTGAGAACAAGGCATTGGTAATATCGGTTTTCGGAAGAACAGAGCAAGAGTTCAGCGAAGTGGCTGAGAGGGCTGCACCAAGTGCTGATGCGGTTGAGCTCAATTTCTTCTGCCCGAACGACTACGAACTGAGGCAACTGTTCTGCAATGATGCCAAGGCAGTGGGGAGAATAGTCAAGAATGTTGCAGACAAAGGAATAGACGTTTTCGTGAAAATGCCTCCGTGGGAAAAAATTGAAGACATTGTACTGGAATGCCTACGGGGAGGGGCTAAAGGATTCTCTGCAGTAAACACAGCAGGACCAAAATGGTATTGCCAGAATGACCATACAATACTTTCCAACAAGGTTGGCGGCTCTTCAGGAAAACCCTTGCTCAAAGTAGGGATTAGAACAGTCAAGAAAATCAGGAGCATGACAGAGCTACCGATAATCGCTTATGGAGGAATAACATGCGCTGAAGATGTAATGCGATATAGGGATGCGGGGGCAGATTTTCAAGGAGTAGGAACAGGGCTGGCAGGAATGAGCACGCAGCGCATGAAGGACTTTTTCCATCACCTGCTGATTGACTGCAAAAATAGCACAAATTATGCTTCAGAATTTCTTGTCGACATGAGGGAATATGAAACAGTAAAAGTGATAGTTAACGAACAATTGGCAGATGACCTGAATCTCTTAGGATTTGACAAAGCGTACAGCGCGATGCCTGGACAATTTGTTTTTGCAGGATTGCCAGGCATGGCAGACAAACCATTCTCAGTAATGGATGATGATCCATTGACACTTCTAATACAAAAGAGAGGCAAATGCACTGCAGCACTGACTAGTGTTAGGGCAGGAGACATGGTTGAAATAAGAGGACCTTACGGAAACACGCCAGAGGTTGATGGCAAGATACTGTTGGTTGGAGGAGGAACTGGAATAGCAGCGCTGTACTTGTTTGCCAAGAGAAATCCTGAAACATATGCTGTCTTGGGAGCAAAAGATGAACAACACCTGGCATATTCTACAGAATTCATGAAGAATTGTAGCGAGGTATGGTTGACAACCCAGAACGGGGAGATTGGAATAAGGGGCATTGTAACAGACCCTCTTGAAAGGGTAATAGAAGAGGCGCAACCAGACTATATACTAAACTGCGGACCGGAGCCAATGATAAGGAAGAGTGTTCTGATAGAGTTAAATTGTTTGCCAAGAGAAAGATGGAACAGGGTATTGTCTTCGATTGAGCATGATACAGGCTGCGGAGAGGGACTTTGCGGAAGGTGCTACACAAAGCTTGGCGAGAGGAGCTGTGTGGACGGGACTTTTTTTAGTCCTGAAATGCTTTGATGCAATATATATATTAGACATCAAAAAAGCATATAAAGAGGCAAAAAGACATCGACGGTTGGGGGTATAATGAGTCTTAACGACATAGTGATTGCATCTCTTTCTCAAGCACAAGAATCCATAAGCTTCACCAACAAGAGCATTGAGTATTTGCGAAAAAACTATCGCTTGCATCTGCCAGATCTTTCACGGTCAATGTACCCAAACAAGTTCAGCGGAGATGAATTTGGGCCTGAAGTAAAGGTGGACCTGAGAGGAAAGAATGTCTATCTGTTTGCTGTACCAACAAACCCTGCAAATACTAAACATTATGTCAAACCAGATGGGATGCTTGGAAGGGTGGTTATTGCAGCATACACTGCAAAAGAACACGGTGCTGAGACTGTAAATGTAATGGCGCCAGACCTGTTTTTCAGCAGAGCAGACAAGGGACCTGAAGATATTGCCGGAGAGGCATCAGAAGAAAAGAGAAGATCATTTTCTGAAAAGGGCAAGAGCGCTGAAGCCCAGGCAATCGCATGGAAATCTGCGGGAGTGAATAAGGTTTTCACCCATCATGTTCACAGCCATAGAGTGGTGGAATCATATGCAAAGGTTTTTGGCAAGCCTGATGCGCTAGTG
Source organism: Candidatus Woesearchaeota archaeon (assembly GCA_043803105.1). Classification (GTDB taxonomy): domain Archaea; phylum Nanobdellota; class Nanobdellia; order Woesearchaeales; family JAZDKJ01; genus JAZDKJ01. Next base: position 5,976 of record JAZDKJ010000010.1, on the reverse strand, counting down.
GACCTCAATCCCAATCCATTATTGATAGACTATTTGGTCAACTACTCACTTGTGGACCTAAGCAATAATGGAGCAAATTTTGTTCTGATAAGAGCAGACCTTGGAGCTGACTCACACGTGACTGACCTCTACAAAATGCTGCATGAACTCGGATACACCAACGTTAGCAGGATTGATTGCGAAAAAATTAGGCGGGTTCATAATGACCCTAACCAAGTGGAGGTTGTCAACCCAACATTTTCGGAGAATTACAAAGGACTAGAAGGCAAGACTGCAGGATTGTTTGATGACATTGATGACACCTGGGGAACAAAGGCTGCGGCAGCCAACCTCATAACAAAGGATGGAATATTCTCGAATGGCCTAGGTAATCACAAACCAAAATACCTGATTAGCTACGCCACACATCCGGTCCTATCTGGAATAGAATTTGAGAGCTCGATGAGAAGGGCGGCGTCTGTGGCGCCGCTAGAAATAATTTATATGAACACGCATCCTTTCATAGAAGACAATATGATATATGAACTTCGGAGACGCACCAGCATCATCAGAACAGCCTGGTTTTATGCTGAAGTGATAAGATGCTTTGAGGAAGGCATTCCTATAGAACAATCATATATTACCAACGGAAAGCTTGATCTGGCTAAGGTAAAGAAATTTGCAACCTCACCTTATAGACGGACAGAACGCGTAGAATACCAGGAAGAAATGAGAAGGCTTATGAAAGAACGTTAATAGTCTTCCAGATTAATCTGGCCCTTCCTTTTATTCTCTTTGACAGGCTCAATTGGCTTCTCGACTTGCTCTTTCACACTCAGGGCAATCTGCTTTCCCAAGATCTGAGTCAAGGTTGCGAGTTCTGCCTTCTTGACATCACCAATGCTCTTAATGCTGTTCCTGAAGAGCATCCTTGCGCGAACTCTGCCGATGTTGCGAAGCTTTAGCAAAGGCAATAATTCTTCTTTTACACCATACTGCAACCTTATGCGAACCCTGGCGACCTCTTTTAATAAGGGCTGAAGGCCAAGAATCCTGCCCATCTCATAAGAAGCGTACAATAGCCAATCAGCAAGGTCGAGCTTGACACGAATCTCTCCTGGACGGATATCATATGTCTCAAGCAAATATTCCTCGTCCTTTTCCTCAATCCAATCCTGCATGAACAAGGAGGTCTTCACAGAATTCAGGAAATCCTCATAATGCTGCTCAAACATGGAAGGCTCGTCCTCAAGAAGGTCAGAATCATGCTCTGCAAGGACCTCCTGCATCTTCTCAAACTCTCTGGCCTTGACTTTCAAGAGAGGCCTTAGCTCTAAGGTGTGGGAAACCATCTGGAGAAAGGAAAAGGCTGTGATTGTTTGCATACTTGCGCGCTTCAGGCGATTGCAGAGATTAAAAGCTGTCAGGGGATCAAGGTAAAGCTCAGCAACCCTTTGGCCAAGAGCAGTAGCCCTGTACCTTTCATCGGCAATTTGCGAGGCAGACTGAAAATCATCCTTTGAAGAAGACTGGACAAACTCCCAATCCTCAAGAAGGCGGAGCATCTTCTCAATAATCTTCTGCAGATGGTTAAGGTCCTTGAACTGGAAAGCCCAAAAGGTCTTTGCAAAAAAATCCATAATACTCTTCTTTGTGTTGACAAAGTTAGAAGAAATCAAAGACAAAAGATAGGTCCTTAGAACAGGCTCAACAGCAAGCTTTGAATAGATTGCCTCAGGAGCTCCCCTGATAAACCTATCAACAAGATCATCACGGTCATCATCTGAAGAAGCAACGGAGATGGCCTCACCGTAAGCATCAAACTGCGGGCGGCCTGCCCTACCACACATTTGGTGGTATTCTAGCACAGGAATGTGAACATAACCCTGGTGGGTGTAGCGCTTGACATCACGCATAATGACCCTAAAAGCAGGAAGGTTGACACCGAGTGCAAGTGTGGGGGTGGAAGCAATAATCTTCACCAGGCCAGAACGGAAAGAATCCTCGACAAGCTCTTTTTGCTGGTGAGCAAGGCCAGCATGATGAAATGCAACGCCTTTCTTCAAGCATTTTGACAATCGCTCGCACTGCCTTGTTGGCTTTGAGAGAACTTTGAGTGCTTTTTTTGAAAGCTCGTCCAACTCAGGGCTTGCAAGCCTCACTTTCTTGCTTAAGTCTTCAGCAACCTTCTCGGCAGAGCGCTTAGTGTTGACAAAAATCAAGGCCTGCTTTTTCTTGCCGATAGTGTCGATAGCAAGGTCTATTGCTGCATCACTTGAAAGCTGGGCAATGCTCGACTTAGACATGGGCAGAGCTAAGGTTCAGACCTTTAAATAGGTTGCCAAGAAAATAAATGGGCCCGCGGAGATTCCCACCAAGGGTCTTGTTCCTTGATCCCGAGGGCGACTCCAAGTCTGCGGACCGGAGTCCCCCAGTCATAAAAATGAAAGAAAAATGGGCCCGCGGAGACAGTCAAGCTGACGCTTTCGGTCGTTGCCGACTTCGTCGCCAACTATTTGAACTCCGGACCGCCCGATTATCATTCGGGCACAACACCAGGCTAAGCTACGGGCCCAATGCTCCATTAGAATGCCAGACCATTTATAAACATTTTTCTTTTGTCCTCTCGGGAACAACAATATTTAAGAAGCCAGATGTCATCTCACAAAGAATGGCACTTGACAGAATAATCCTTGGAATCGACATAAATGGTGGAGAAAGAAATCAGGGCACTCTTCCAAGCCAGAGAGTGGCACAGGCCTTACTTCAATTACAAGGATCCTATCCCAAAATTGATTTCGTCCTTTTTGGCAGATCAGCAGAGGCATCATTAGGCCTAAAAGCTCACAAAGTCCCAACCAAGAGGATAACAGTTATCGATTGTCCTGCTTGGACAATTTCGGTTGATGAGGTTCTCGGAAGCGCCAGGAGCTCCAGAACACAAAGAATCAAGGAAACATCAGTTCATGTCATGCTTGATTATCTAAAAAGAGGAGAAATCAATTGCGCTTACTCAATGGGAGAAACCGGTTCTCTCATAGGTTATGGCAAGAAGAAAATAGGTTTGATAAAGGGCGTTCCAATAAAATACCCCCCACTTGTGGCAGAACTACCAACCAGACAGGGAGTGCATATATTGTTCGGGGATGTTGGGGCAACTGTTGACACACAACCAGAGCAGGTTCTTATTTATGGCATACTGTTTGATGTATACGCGAAAGATGTACTGAAAAAGGAAAACCCAAGATTAGCAATATTATCCAACGGGGAAGAGGTACACAAAGGAAGCAAATTTGTGGCAGAACTATCCAATCTTATTGAAAAATATAACGAAAAATCAAAGAACAAGCTTAATTATATAGGTTTTATTGAGGGAAAACATGGCATGTTTGAAAACAAGGCAGACATCATACTGGCTGAAGGTTTTGTAGGCAACACAAATCTCAAAACGATGGAAGGGATATTGGAAAGCTTTGTTGCATTTGCTCAAGCAGAAATCAGCCCTAAGGCAATCCTTGCGAGAATCCCAAGAAAACCAAAAGCAATTTTTGATGTGGCAGGATTAACGTTTGCCTTCCTTTCAAAGGAATTCTTCAAACTCTCAGGGACGTATACAAAACTAAAAAGTATGTTCAATCCAGACAACTACAATGCAGCTCCTTTGCTTGGAATAAACGGTTACCTTGTCAAAGGGCATGGAAACTCAAAACCTGCAGGAATCTACAACGGGCTTGAGAGAACAATAAAGTACTTGCAATCTAATGCAATAGAGCACATATGTGAAAGATTTAATGACTCAGACCTGGGAATAGATTTGATTTCTACCAAGGGATTGAAAACTGACAGCTATATGTAGAGTAATGCAAGAAATACGCCTCGGAGCAGACAATCTTTTTTTGAAAATTTCACTGGACATTTATACGCAGAACTTAATAATAAGTGTCGTCAGAGGCTTCTAATGGATTTAATCATCCCTATAAACCTTAGAGATGTGCGTTACAGTAAGAACGATAAAATTACTCTTACTAAGGTTCCAGGGAAATTGGATAGCAATTTAGCCTATTTCCTGGGAATACATATGGGTGATGGGCATTTGGTTAAAAGACCTTTTGAGTATAGGATAGAATATGATGGCCATCCAATAAATGATCTTATTTGGTGTAAGACCTGTGTAGTTCCTCTTTTTCGTCATCTATTTCGACGAACTCCGAAGATTTGTGAAGGTCATGGGAGCATTAAACTTACTTTGAACTCAAAAGCAATCCACTCTTTTATGCAATTTTCTTGCGGAATGCCGGTTGGATCAAAAAGTCACAGTCCTCCACCAAGAATTATCCTAAAAGCGCCGATGAACCTAAAAATTGCATTTCTGAGAGGTCTTGCAGACACGGACTTCTCAGTTGTTTTCAAGAATAGACATAAGTTGATTAACTACTATCCTGTTGTTGATTACCAAACTTGTAATCAAGAGTTATGGGATTTCGTTACATCAACTTTGAAAATATTAGGCTTTCCTGTTCATCGCGGGCAGAGGATACAACAAAGAAACAAGTCTCAACTTTCGTCGTACTACATGCAGTTGAATGGAGTGAAAACGCTTAGTCTATGGTTAAGTACAATTGGTTTTATGAATCCTAATCACTTGAGTAGAATCGAATTGTGGAAAAAAATTGGGCATGTACCACCCGGTACGACAATTCAGGACAGGTTGTTAATGCTTGAAAAACTGGAAAATGAGGAACGCCTCGGAGCAGACTCGAATTCAGCAAACAGCTCCTCTACTGTATTCTGCTGACCTTGTGGTCTCTTTTCGGCCAAAATGGCGAATAACAGCCACACGCTCCACCTGTTGCTTCATCGTGCTAAAGGAGGCACTGATGTCTAAGCTACCGAGGCTTAAGGCAACAAAACTCCGATTTTGTTTATAAACGTTTCGGCATGCTGCCAGAGGCAGCGGAAACATTCAGAGAGTTCCAGGTGCTCCAAAGGAAAGAATCAGCCTTATCAATTTTTATTGTATTTTTTTATATTTCTATTGATTTAATTATTTAAATATCACTTATTATTTTATTTTTAATGTGTTTTAAATGTACTTTTTATCAATTTTTATTGTAAAAATTGAAAAGATTTATAAACAAATAATCCGGAAATGAGTAAAAAACTGAAAAAAGAGCACAGTGACGCAGAAGGAACCAATAGAGCAGTATATACTTAATGAACTGCTGAGTGAAAGCGCAAATATTGAGATAGTCAAAAAACTTCTTAGAAGGCTTGACAAAGAAATCATCATAGAACAATTTATAGATACCCTAACCCAAGGAAGGACTGCCTGGGAGGCAAAAATACCGGTTTCTGTGTTCTCTACAAAAAGACTAGGTGCTCTAGAGTCGCTGGTGAAATACCTGAAGGAAGAACTGGAATACTCAAACGCGAAGATTTCGGAAACACTCGGAAAAAGCCAGCAGGCAGTCTGGACAAGCTACAACCACACCCAAGCCAAGAGGGTTGGGAGGCTGCAGGCCAGGCACTCCCAGTATGACATACCACTTAGCCAACTAAAATCTGCAAAGCGCTCAATACTGGAAAGCGTTGTACTGCACCTGCAGGAAAAACACAAGCTAAGGATCACACAGATAGCAAGACTGCTCAACAGAGACCAGAGAACAGTATGGGCAACCTGCAAAAGAGGAAAGGCAAAGCGATGAAAATACCACAAATGCCAGCAGAGGTCTTTGAAATAGACCAAAAACTGCAAACTGTGGACAAAAAGATAGAAAATATCAAGGTTAGAGGGAACAAACCAAGGCACCTAGGCATGTTCCTGCTTCTCATTTTTGCGGTACTGGGGACATTAGTGGTTGTGAAATATGGGGCACAAAATGTTGGGCTCACAACCTATGGTGGGACATTGCAGTACGGACTCAACATAAGCACAGCATCCAATATGACTATTGAGATCCAGCTTGCCGGGGAGCCGGACTCGATCTCAGTTACAGG
>JAZDKJ010000009.1:0-27401 GCA_043803105.1 Candidatus Woesearchaeota archaeon | reverse complement strand
AGCACCGCACTTCCCTAATTTACAGATCGCAAGCCAAGAATCGTAAACGCAGCCGCACTGACCATTACAGTCCCCAAAAGCATCACGGTAAAGCCACTTAGGTCCCTGACAGGATTCAGTTGATTGCGGACAGTTAACATTATCCACAGTATTCGGACGCTCGCACTGTTCGTTGCCATTCACTGTCCCGTCACCGCAAGACGGTTTCGGTTTGTGTTCGCATAGGCATGAATCAGGATTGCAGCTGTCATCAGTATTTGGGTTACCATCATCGCATTGTGAAGGTGAGAAATAAGGAGTGCACTGAGCTCCGCACTTGTATGCTGTGCAATATGGCGGTCCGAAAGGCTTGTTTACACAGCCGCATTGGCTGTTGCAGTCACCAAAGGCAGCCCTTAACTGCAGCTTTGTCCCAACGCACTGCTCAGTTGTCTCAGGACAGTTTTGGTTATTCTGTGTGTTCGGAAGTTCGCACTGCTCTCCAGAGTCAATCTTGTTATCACCGCAGAATTGGATTTTGCACTGCAGGTTGCAACCGTTCTGGCCTGGGGTAAATTCATCGCATTGCTGGTCAGCTGTGCAGCCAGAATAATCATCTTCACAATTGTCATCAGCAAGCTCGCAGTTTGCGTCGCAAATGTCCTGTAAGAAAGATTGGCCGAAAATGGTACAAGAATTTAGAGATGAGCTAGGTGTTTTTCCATCACAGGCCTGGTCTGCAGAACAGACATACCTGCAGATGTTCACATGGTCATAACCAGAAAGGCCAAGCCGACAGACTTCGTAGGTATTGTCTTCATCACAGCGGTATTGGTGGCCATCTCCCCAGCGACCGTCACGGACACATGGCGCTGCAAAAGCGGCCATGGAAAGCAGAGCGGTCCAAAACAACAAAACTACCAATACCTTAGTTCTCATCTTAACTCCTCCGATGCTGATGGGATTTTAGGGACCGATGGTGAACGACCTTGTTACTTCGTTCACATTGCCTGCCGGGTCAGTAGCCCTGATGACCAAGGAGTGCGCTCCAAGCGACAAAGGCTTTGAGCCAATGTATTTGGTGCACTTCTGGCACAACGTCATGTACTTAGGCGTTGATGACAAGAGGTCCGTATAGTCCAAAGTCACAGGCTCGCTAATGCTCACGTTGAACTTGATGTTCCTATCAATGTAACTTGATTTGGAAGGACTGTAAACAGCCAATATAGGAGCAATCGTGTCAACTGTCTCTGTAAAGACCTTGGACTCAACTGTGGTGGCAATATCCCTAACTTCAAAGTAATATGTCAACAAACCCTGAACTGTCAAGGTTGGATTGAATGTGCATGTGTACAACTTATTGTTCAAAGAGCAATCATTCCAGCTCTTCTGTACCTGTTTTTCTGTTGAACCAGACTCTGTATAATGCAGGATGACTACCTTAAGATTCAAATCCTCAACATCAACAGAGAATTGGCCGTTTGCGTAAGACTTGTCCTTTGGCAACATCTTCTTTATCTTAGGATCAAGGCTGTCGACAAAGAAGCTAACGTACTCAGTGTCAACATTTCCTGCAGGGTCAACTGCCTTTATGGTTACTGTGTGGTTGCCTTCGCCAAAACTCACCTTCTTGCCGTAGACTGAGCACTTTGTGCACAAAGGTTTCCAGACTGGCTTCACAATTGAATTGTCGATGTAAGTAAGAGTCACCGGCTCACTAATCGTCAGGTCGAAAAGGACAGCCTTTTCAGCATAAGGGCTTGGCTGCGGGCTAATCCTTGTAATGACAGGAGCAACAGTGTCAACAAGTACAGATATCTCAGAAGATTGGATTTCCTGCGCAACATCCTGAACCTTGAAATAGAAACTAATCGCTCCCTGAGGAAGGCCAGTTACTGTAAAGTTGCATGTTTGACCAATGCCTTTTGGGCAGTTAGTTTTTGCAACTTGATTTGGGACTCCTGATATCCCTTTCCATACAAGGGTAATCCTTACAAGGTTTTCTTCATCATATTTTATGCTGAACTGCCCATTTGTGTATACCCCGGCTTTTGGAAGTATTCCTTTGATTACAGGCTTTTTGCTGTCAACAGTGAAAACAACAGTCTTGTAAGCTGAGTTGCCGCTCTTGTCTGTTACGCGTATGGTGATGTTATTCAACCCATCACTGAAACCAACAACCTTACTAAATGTCTTGCAGTTGGTGCAAAGCTGAGAATAACCTCTCCTTGGGTCAATATTATTCAGATATGCTATGTTTGAGATTTCATTTGTGCGTATATTGAAAGGAACAGAACGCCCGCTGTAAACAGCATTGTTCACAGGAGAAGACACATTAATCACCGGAGGCTGCACATCAATAGTGTTGTTTTCTCCAGGTGGTGTATAAGTGCAGCTCATTGGAATGCCAGAGCACCAATAAGAGGGCTTTGTGTAGCCTGACTTCTGGCAAAGACTGCATGTATCATACTTGCATTCAAAGACAATAAGTTTGTCTCCCTTGTGAAGGCACTCCCAATGTGGCTGGCCGTCATTTATCCATGCATATGTTGGCACGGACAAAGCAAGGATGAAAATGGTGAAAATGATTATTGTAGCTCTCATTGTAATTACGTCACTATTCTCGCGACTTTACCTCCTGTTCAAAATGTAATGTTACCCGCACAAAAGTGCGGGCTAAAAAAATTTATACAGCCTCTCCCCAGAAGAGAATGCTTCCCTCTGTGAAGTCACCGTTGCATGGCTCAGGCAAATTCAACCTAAACGTCAGCGATATGTCAGCACCTGGAGACAACACGTTTCCAGGCTGGTACTGCTCTATGCCGCCACCGAGCGGTGCAATCGCAAAAGGCTGGCAGCCAATAATCTCCTGTGACTGACCAATCCTGTTGCCTGACGGAATCGATGCATAACCCTCTCCCTGTGGGTCTGCTGGACAACCGCTGTTAGCTGTGCTGTACGCTCCGTTGGTTGCGAAGTAAGCAAAGTTTGTTAGCGCCAGTTGGTTTGTGGTTGGGCACTTTGCTCCGCTAGAGCTTGGGTCATAAAAGTCAGTTCCTGCGATATACATGTCGAGGAAGACTCCTGAACCAGACTCTGCGTTGTTTGTCACCAATATAGTGTCAGAGTAGCCTGTTGCGCCTGGCCTGATTGTTCCAAAGTCGATTGAGCCGTCAATGCCTATTGCAATCTCTGGGTTGAGGAACCAAAACTCGTTCTCATCAGCCGGAGTCTTCAAACCGTCAAGGTCTTCTGCCTCTGGGTCAACGAAATACTCACCTTGCATTGAGGTTGGTGTCTCAACTGTGAAAGTGCACAGGTAGTAAGCCATCATCGCTGGATTGAACACGGTAATCTTCTCCTCAAGGATTCTTGCGTTACAGCCTTCGTCTACTGGTGATTTATCCAAGGAAGTTCGTTCGCAGTTTGCCTCAATCTGGTTGTACACCCTTTCCATGTGGCACTTCTCAGCTTCCAAGGACAATGAGGCAAAGCCTGTTGCCGGGAACCTGTTGTTTCCGAAGGCCTTGAATTCAACCTTGATTGACATTCCTTGCGCCAAGCCAACTGCTGAAAGAGGTATCTTGTACTCCTTCATTGTTGAATCGTTGCTTGATGCCTGCTGTGTTGCAGCGCCAAGTACATTAACAATGCCTGTTGAGGTGTTCATCTGCATCTCAAAGATGTTCTGTGGAGTGCAGTTGACCTTCTTCACAAACCCTACAAACAGATTATGGTAATCATTTGCTACATAGACATCATAGCCGCATCCGTTTGCATTTGTCGGCACGCTGAACACTTTGTCATAGTCGTTTTCGCTGACAGTTCCATCTACTACGATGTTCTTGTTAGGTAGAACGCAGAAGCGCTCAAGGTGGCCTGATTGTTTTGCGCCTATTGTCATGTAGACATCCTTAACTTTCTCAATTCCGTTCTTGTCCAATACAAGAACTTCCCACTGGATCTGTTCTCCTTCGAAAGCATAGTTCTCTATTCTTTCAATGAGCTCAGTTCCACCGGCTGTTACTCTTCCTGGCTCGACATTGTCGTCAAGCACTATCCTATGATCGCAAATCCACACTGATGGCGGAAATTTCTCTGTCTCCATGTTGATTCCGACTCCAGAGCCAACATCTGCTGCGTGAGCAGCTGGCAAGAGCGTCATCAGCATGAGCAATACTAAAGCTCTTCCGAATCTCATCTTACACCCTCCGTAATGTTTTCTTTATCTTCACCAATTTTTTGTCTCCTCTTTTACGGAACGTGCTAATTATTTAGCTAAGAACCCCTTTTTTCACCCCGATGATCAGGTGAGCATGATTGTTTTTGTTTAAAAAAATAAAAAATATTTACCCTTAGACAGCTTCTCCCCAGAACCATATGCTTCCTTCTGAGAAGTCACCATTACATGGCTCAGGCAAATCAAGCCTGAAGGTCATTGCAATCTCTGCACCAGGTGACAAGACGTTTCCAGGCGTGTATTCTTCTAGGCCGGCAGCAACTGGTACGTTTTCAAATTGTTCGCAGCCAATTATTTCGTATGCCTGGTCTATCCTGTTGCCGTACTCGATACCTACATAACCTTCAGCGTCATCACAACCTGTGTCTTGCGTGCTGTAAGCTCCGTTGGTTGCGAAATAAGCAAAGTTTGTTAGCGCCAGCTGGTTTGTGTCTGGGCACTTTGCTCCGCTAGAGCTTGGGTCATAAAAGTCAGTTCCTGCGACATACATGTCGAGCAAGACTCCTGAGCTCTCTTCAGCAGCGTTTCCAACAAGGAGTGTGTCAGAGTATGACAATGCTCCTGGCCTGACTGTTCCGAAGTCGATTCCGCCTTCGATGCTCAAAGCAATCTCTGGGTTCAAGAACCAGAATTCATTCTCGTCCATGTCTCCAAAGAGTCCGTCAAGGTCTTCTGCTTCAACAGTAACCCAGTATTGTCCATGCATGCTTACTGGTGTCTCTACAGTGAATGTACAGGTGTAGTAAGCCATCATTTCTGGATTGCATATGGTGATATGCTCTTCGAGAATCCTTGCGTTGCAAGCCTCTTCTACCGTACCGGAGCAAACTTCGTCCAATTGGCAGTTTGCTTCGATTTCATTACCAGAACCTTGTGATGAGCCGATTGTCATATAAACGTCCTTGATCTTCTCAATTCCGTTCTTGTCCATGACAAGCACTCTCCACTGGATCTGCTCTCCCTCGAAAGCGTAGTTCTCTATTCTCTCGATGAGCTCCTCTCCACCATCGGAGATTTGTCCTGGCTCAACATTGTCGTCCAATACTATTCTGCTGTCGCACATCCAAACCAATGGGGCGAACTTCTCCGTTTCCATGGTGATGCCAATCCCGCTGCCTACGTCAGCCGATAAAACTGCAGGCAACAAACTTAGAGTCAGCACCAGCGACACGAAAATGGTTGCTAGTTTATTCATCTTCTTTACCTCCAAATTTCTAGTTTATTGCCAACTTCGGTCGTGGCAACCAAGCTGGCAGATGGTAGGTGAAACGATTGTTTCCCTACAAGAACCATCTCATTATGAGTCTGGTTTAAATGCAGCAAACTTCCTCTAGGGGAAGCCTGCTGGTCAATCTGACTGTGAAAGCCACTATTGTGATTAATTGACAAGGAAGAAATACACAAAACTCCTAAGTCCTCGATGTCGCGCGTCAAAACTTTGCACCCCCGGATTAAACAGTCGCTTATGGACTTTATTTACTTTTATTATTACCACATAACAAACTAATTACCTCATTAAGAAGTAGTGTCTAATATAAATACTTTATTGCAAATAAAACTATATGATTGAAAAGAGAAAATGTGGTTCTATACCAACCAGAGACAACTTTTTGCCTGGAGTTTTAACGTCGAGGAAATCCAAAAAGATGCCAATAATTCTTATCGTACCCGTTTGGTGATGATATATTTTGCTTAAATATCCTTGCCAGTTTTCTACTAAAGGAGCGTCACAATTGTTTGTTACTACCAAAGTGTTATGCATTAGGGAAGAGGATTGCTCAGCCCTTTAATAACGTTTTATATGCTGCGATAGCTGTAATACGGAACCAATCAACAAATTTATATAGGACGGGGGTTGGGAACGGAAGCATGATAAGCCTGGACCTTGGCAACATATACATTGATGAAAAGGAGATAGAACCGCTCTTGTCAGGGATAAGAAGAAAGCAAACTCCCGAATTCACAATATATAAGGAGAACATTGCAAAGCTTAAGGCTGCACTAAAACCTTATTCTAAGCTGAAAAACCTCATAGTGATAGGGCAGGGGGGTTCAATAAACAGTTTCAAGGCCTGCAAATCTGAGGAAAAGAAAAGGGTGTCAGTATTGAACACGAATGAGCCTGACGCAATAGCACAAGCAAGAAAACAATACCCAAGGAACAGCACGCTTGTAATGTGCATTTCAAAATCAGGAGAGACAATAAGCAGCATCGAGGCACTGATGTCGTTTGCGGATTACAAGGTAATCATCATAACAGAAGACAAGCAAAGCACATTGAGAGAGATGGCCAGGAAAAAGAAATGGAAAATAATAGAGCACCCGAATATACCAGGAAGATATGCTGGAATAAGCTCATGCAGTTATGCAGCCTTGACATTTGTTGGGGTCGATGCAGCAGAGATAGACAAGGGAGCAAAGGAAATGTACGACCAATGCTCGCCAGAGAACCATTTCAACGACAATCCTGCACTGCAGCTTGCCACAGCAATGTTCCTGCTTGAACTCCAGGGCAAGACAGAAGTCTATATGCCAGTATACTCCACCAAGCTTGCAAACTTCCTTCCACTGATAATACAGCTGATGCATGAGAGTGTATGCAAGTCAGGAAAAGGGTTGACGTTCTACGGAGACCTTGGGCCTGAATGCCAGCACCATACCAACCAGAGATTCTTCGGCGGGAAGCGGAATGTGATTGGACTATTCACAAGGGTAAAGGAGTTTGAAGAAAACGAGACAGAGATAAAAGTGCCAAAAGGTCTGCAGAAAATCAGCATGAAGGGAAGTGTGCTAGGCATGCTTGACAAGCTTCCGTATGCAAAGGCGCTTGACTTTGAGTTTCTAGGAGTAAGGGAGCACACAATACACTACAAGATACCTTATGCTTTGATAAGCACAGGAAACACTGATGAGAAGACTTGCGGTGAGCTAATGGCTTTCTGGCATTATGTTGCGATCTATTCAGCATGGCTAAGGAATGTGGACCCGTTTGACCAGCCTGAAGTTGAATTCGCAAAGAAGCACAGCTTTGAGCTCACAAAGAATTTTAGGAGATAGTTAAAGGTTTAACCGTTGCACTGCTTTACAGACCTCTTCTGAAAGCCTTGCGCAATCCTCTCCTGTATATTCAATGAATACTTTGGCTTGAGGTTCAAACTGTCTGGCTGCAATGGTCAGATAGTTGAGGTCAACCCTTTGCTCTAACCTGATGTTATTGTGCAGCAGTATTCTTGTGATACCATTTGCACTGTCGGTTTCCACAAAGCCAAGATGAAAGATGATGCAAGCCTCATATTTCGCATTCCCTATTAACATGTTCAGTGTCTGAATAATGCAATCCAGGGAAATATGGTAATTTGAATTTCTCAATAGAACTGAGGCAGCTGTCAGACTTGTCAGGGTTGCAGTTGCCGCGGCCTTTAACTCACTACGGACCGAGTCTGCAATGTCTGTTTTATCCGAGCTTATATTATAAATTCGACCCACAGAATTAGCAGTTGGTTTAGAGTTCATAAACCTTGTTGCCAAAAAACCAAATACGCTGTTTGGTTGGGCACCAACAGTTTCCATAACCTTTTTAAACAGGCTATAGTTTTTGTTCAATGGGATGTGGGGATTTGCTTCCCTGAACCATGAATAGATAATAATGGAGGCATCAAATGGGAATGTATAAATACATCAGAGAGGCATGGAAGGACCCTCACAATCTCGATTCTTTTAAGCAAAGGCTTATCCAATGGAGAACAGAGCCAGTAACCATACGCATTGACAAGCCAACAAGGCTTGATCGGGCACGTTCACTTGGATATAAGGCAAAACCAGGAATCATAGTTGTCAGGCAGCGCGTTAACAGGGGAGGCCACATGAGGCCCAAGATAAGGAAGGCAAGAAGGTCCAGGCACAAAAGGCAGAGGATGACACTGCAGAAAAGCTACCAATGGATAGCTGAAGAGAGGGCTGCAAAGAAATTCATCAACTGTGAAGTGCTGAGCTCTTACGAACTTGCAAAGGACGGAAAACACTATTGGTATGAAGTCATACTTGTGGACCGTGCTCACCCGAGCATACTCGCCGACCCACAACTACAGTGGATAGCAAACGAGAAGGGAAGGGTTTACAAGGGAAAGACCACAGCAGCAAAGCGCAGCAGGGGACTACTCACAAGAAAAGGAAAGGGGGCTGAAAAGCTAAGGCCGAGCGCAAGGAGTGAACAGAGAAAAAGGGCTGAGAACTGATGACAGGACAGCGAGAGAGACTAGCAGAGCGTGTTAACCACAGTGGGGAAGGTCCTGTGAGTCACCTGGCTGATGAGATTGCTCAACAGAAGTCTGAACTGGCAAACAACCTGTACTCTCTTGCGAGGCTTCATCGGCTGTTCGGAGAATATGAGGGGGCAGTCAGGTCGATAAAAGAGGCACAAGAGCTTGTGGCACCGAGCCTTGAATCAGATTGTTTTCTTGCAGACAACTTAGCAGGGATGGGCAGGTATGATGAGGCGTACGAAATACTACGACAGCACAGACCTGAAATCCTACGACAACGACCTTGGATGATTGAGAAGCGGGGGGAAAGACCTGCTGATGCACTGCATGAGGCATTATACAACCGGTGCATGGACAATTGCGAGAGATTGCAGCGACCTGTCGACCTCAGTGAGTTCAAAGATTGGAAACCGGAAACTAGATTCCCTGACTTGGAAGAGTTGGCAGAGGTTGCAAAGAGGTATCATCCTTCAGGCAGAGAAATAGAGGTTATCTTCCACCCATTTACCTATGTTCAGCCCACAAGGAAAATTAATTTTGAAGGGCTTACCTTCAAGGGAGTGCCTTTCAGGCTTAAAGGCGATCTTGCTGAAGGGACGTACAAAGTGCTGGCCAAGCATCTAATATGCATACCTCAGTCAGACGATGGAGTCAACAGCGGGATTTCCTTTCTAGAGACAGAGATGAAGAAGGAATCTTGAGGTTGTAAGCGTTGTTGTCTGTTTTATGCATAGCTCTTTTATCGGCGATAAGTTGCTATCTCCCAAATTTCTTTCTCGCAAATTACTCCCATGACCGTAGGTTGCCCACAAAGCGTTTATTATCGATTTCGGAGCCTGAACCCCGAAAAGTTTATATATAAAGCGTGTTTTAATGTTAAAATGTATTGTAGGTGATGCAAAATGGAAGTTGCTATAACTAAAATGTCTGAGAACGGGCAGGTTGTAATTCCGGCAGAGGTTAGGAAAGATGCAGGCATAAAACCATCAACAAAATTTTTAGTATTTAATGAAGATGGCAATATCATGTTAAAACAAATCAGGAAAGAAGCTCTAAAGGAAGATATATTGCTAATTGAAAAAATCAGGAGTAGCGAGAAACAAATCAAGAAAGGCAAATTTGTCAAAGCAGACACTTCTATGAGCGATGAAGAAATCGATGATTTATTGATGGCTTAAAATGCAAATAATCTTCTCAGAAGAGTTTAAAAAAGATTTTAAGAAAATTAAGAACAAGTCTATGAGAATAAAGGTCATTAATCATCTAAAAAAATTACAGCGGCTTCCTGCATCTGGAAAGCAATTACAATATAACCTAAAAGGTCATCGCAGCATAAGGGTTCCACCATTTAGGATAATTTACAGAATAGAGCAGAACAAGATTACTATAAACTGCTTTGATCATCGAAAAGATGTTTACAATTGAGTTCTGAGGTTTTTGTGCTCTTGCTATTTTGGCGTAGGGGGCAAACGAAGTGAATAGAATTGGTAATATACAGAGCTGAAAATATTTCCGAACAGAGCCGGAAGGCAAAATTTGGGGAAATTTGGAAAAACGCTTGGCATTTTAGCATAAGCGAACCAATTTCTCGTTTAAATGGTGTTATGTGGTGAGTCTGCAAGACGAACGACCGAAGGGACAGTTTGGATTTTGGCTACATTTATGTTAATAGAATATAAGGCTAATTCTTTTACCAATTGTTCAGAAGTTTTGAATACAATTCCATTCAAACCTACTTTTTTTGCACCTTCAATATAATCCAGTTTGTCATCAATAAAAATGGCTTCCTCTGGTTTTACTTCTAATTTACTTAAAATAAGATTATATATTTTTTCTTCAGGTTTAACCGTATTTTCAGCACAAGAAAAGAGGGTTACATCAAAGAATTTTTGATAGCCTTTTTCAAAAAAGTATTCCATTGCCGGGATTTCAGTATTTGACAAAAAACCAATTTTATAACCTTCTTTTTTAAGGAGTTTAATTAAATGATATACTTCAATTTTATCTTTGAAAACTTGCTTTACTGCTTTTTTCCACAAAGATTCACTTGATGGTTTATTAATATTTAATTCGGTACAAACTTTATTCCATAATACCTTTTCTGAAATTTCACCTTTCTGAAAAACTGATTCATATTGAGAAAAAATATTTTTTAATCTATTTACATCTACATTTAAATATTTTGCACAATACTCCATTAAGCCATTAGCGGGATTATCAATTAATACTCCGCCCCAATCAAAAATAATTGCTTTAATCATATTATAGTAAAAGAATTAGCCTAAATATAAATTTATCTACAGACCAAAATTCAAATTGCATATAGCTCGAGCATTTAACGATGTTCCGAGCCTCGTGAGCGAAGCGAACAGAGGTGCGAGGAATATGGGAGAGGATGAGGCAACCCACAGCCGAACCGTTAAATGCTTGTTGGATTCAAGACTGGAACTGTAGGCACTATGAGCGAGATTCCTCAAAACCACAACAGTATACATTTTTCTCGTCTAGAAAAACAAAAGTTTATATAGGCCAGAGCCCAGAAAAGCAACAGTCTAATTGGGGGTGGTTTACTCCTTATCGAAAGCTGGCTTCTTATTTTTTTCTTGCTTTGTCAAAAGAGCTTCTGATAATAGAACTCTTGTACTTATGATACTTGAAGGCCTTAAGCCTCACAAGCTCAATCTTAAGCTTACGCCTGGCAAGCTCAGGCACAAGATGGTCAGCAAAATGCCTCTGGTCATAACCAAGAGCTATAACATCAGGCTTGTGCTTCTCAATCACAGCAAAGGAATCAACATGATTGCCAAGGACAACCTTGTTCACAAGATAGACCTGCCTTAGATGCCTTAATCTCTGCATTTCATTGAACAAAGGTTTTTTCTTCTTGAGGCGCATTACAGTGCTGTCGCGAGCAACAACAGCAATGAGATAATCGCCAAGGGTCCGGGCCTGCCTGAAGAAATTAATATGGCCAGGATGTAGTATGTCAAATGTTCCGAAAACCATAACCTTCTTCATACGCTAGTCCAAAGATTGTAGGTATTTATTTGTTTGCACTTACATATTTTTTTCCTGCGGAATGAATTTGCTATATATTTGAAGCGATTCCTGGACAGCATCATATAGGGTGGTGCCAACAACGAAAGAGTAGCCTCGGTGATCCATCACAACCTTTTCGCTGGCTCCAATCAAATTATCCATTGGCCCGGGAGACGAACGACAATTAAGTTTTCCAAGCAAATCCAGAATCCTGCCGTTTTCACTAAAATCAAATACGTGAAACTTGCCGTCAACCAACTTGTCAAACTCAAGCACGCCTTGGGTGTGGCCCTTGGCAGCAAGATCTTTCAAGTGTTGTATCATGTTTTCGAGGCTCTTTAAGTCATCAGTCACTTCTTTACAAATATTACCCACAAACTTGTCAATAGCTGGCGAGTAATCTGGGAAGCTGTAAACCATCAGGTCTGGAATGAACCAAACTTCGAGCGGATTATTCCTGTAAAGAAATACGAACTTTCGGTGGTCAGGGGTTCTTTCAAGCCTGGGCCAGGCATCACACACGAAGGCTTCAGTTGTGCCAAAATGCAGAGTTGCGCTATATGGAATGCTCATAGGCTATGGTTGTTGGCTTGAGATTTATAAAACTTCACCCCGGGAATTCGGTCAGAGATATTAACAAAAACACCAGGACAAAGCTTTAAATATTTCAGTGCCATCCCAGGCAATTATGGCAGAGTGCGACCAAAATAAAACCAACCTTAGCATACTTTTTGCGATGCAAACACTCGAGCAAATAGCGAGAGACCATACTGATTGGCCGAAGGACGACAAACGCTACGAGCATCAGTTGTGCTTCACCAGCAGGCGCGCCATGAACAGCTTCGCATCAGACGCAGAGCAAGCTTTACAGATCGTGGATAACCCGACCAGGTTCAAGCAATACAAAGATAACTGCAACCAAAGGTTGTTCTACCAAGGGTATCGCTTGCTTGAAAGCGGCGAAATCAAGTTGGTCTTTTCTACACATAAATAGGCAATTTCTAGGAAAGTTTAAATAATGTCTCTTCAACCAAAATGGCATGGAAGAAGAACACAGGCTTGTAAGTGAAAGGATCAGGAAGCTTGACGAGATCAAGACAGCAGGAGTGAATCCTTATCCTTACAGCTTCGAGCAAAAGCAGCACGCAACTGACGTTCTCGAAAAGAACAAATCACTAAAACCTGAGCAGCACGCAACGGAAAATATTTCTGTGGCAGGAAGAATTATGACTCTGCGCAGGATGGGGAAGGCAAGCTTCCTGCATATCCAAGACCAGACAGGAAAACTGCAGCTGTATTTCAGGGAAGAGGATGTTGGCAAGGAACAATACGAGATTTTTAGGAAAGTTGACCTTGGCGACATAATCGGAGCAGAGGGACATGTGTTTGCGACAAAGACAGGAGAGGTAACTGTCTATGTAAAAAAGTTTGAGCTACTCGCAAAATCACTTAGGCCATTGCCTGAAAAATACCATGGGTTACAAGACATTGAGCTCAAGTACAGGGAGAGATATCTTGACCTCATAATGAACCCAGATAGCAGAAAGGTGTTCACAGACAGGACAAGGATAATATCCTCAATAAGGGCGTTCCTTGAAAAGAAAGGCTATCTTGAGTTTGAGACACCGACACTGCAGCCAGTGTACGGAGGAGCCCATGCAAAGCCGTTCGAGACAGTGCACAATGAGCTAAAGACAAAGTTGTACTTAAGGATATCAAACGAGCTTTACCTCAAGAGGCTGCTTGTAGGAGGCTTTGAGAAGGTTTTTGAGTTTGTGAAAGACTTCAGGAACGAGGGAATAGACAAGACACACAACCCAGAGTTCACAATGCTCGAGTTCTACTGCGCATACATCGATTACAACGAGATCATGGATATAACAGAAAAGCTGCTAAAGCAGGCAAGCAAGGAAGCGACAGGAAAGACAAGCGTTGAATACCAAGGCACAACGATTGACTTTTCAAAGAAGTTCGAGAGAATCACGATGATCGACGCTATCAAGAAGCATGCAAAGATAGATGTGACAAAACTTAGTGAGGAGGAAATAAAGGGTCTGGTGGATGAAAACCACGTCGAGTACAGAGGAAAATTCAGCATGGGACTGGGAATCGAGCTATTGTTCGAGGCGCTAGTCCAAAAACATCTTGTGCAGCCCACATTTGTTATTGACCACCCAAAAGAATCAACTCCATTGTGCAAGGAAAGCAGGAACGACCCTGAATTGATAGAAAGGCTAGAGCTATTCATAGCAGGAATGGAAATAGCCAATGGCTACAGCGAACTGAACGACCCGATAAAACAGCGAATGCTGCTGGAGGGGCAGGCCAAGGAGAGGTCAGAAGGCGATGAAGAGGCAAACCCGATGGACGAGGATTTTGTGAAAGCATTAGAATACGCGATGCCGCCTGCAGGGGGAATAGGGATAGGAATAGACAGATTTGTAATGATACTCACAAACCAGCCCTCAATACGGGACGTGATATTATTCCCAACATTGAAACCAAAATAATTCTAAGGAAACGCTTAAATACAGTCAACCTTTAGAGGCCTGAGATGGAGTTTTCGCACAAGATCGTAATTGGATTGACTGAAAAGGTCACTGTCCAGGGAACCAACGGAAAGAGACGAAGGGTGGTTGCAAGAATCGATACAGGCGCGACAAAGAGCAGCATTGACCAAAAGCTGGCAGAAGAGATAAAGGCAGGCCCTGTGATAAAAAACAAGATGTTCAGGAGCGCTCATGGAAGAAAGGTGAGGCCAATAGTCCCGCTTAAGATAAAGCTTGCAGGGACAACAATCAAGTGTCAGTTTTCCATAGTTGACAGGATCCATATGAAATACAAGCTCCTCATAGGCCAGAATGGGTTAAAGAAGGGTTTCCTGATAGACCCAAGCAAAAAATGAAAGCAGCAGTGATAAGCCTTGGAAGCGTAAGTTCGCAATGGCTCGCAAAAGCGCTTGAGAAATACTTCGAGAAAGTTGACCAGATAGACATAAGAAGGATTGAGATAAACCTTTCACCAAAAAAATCAGACATAATCTACAAGGGAAACCAGCTCGAACATTATGACTGCATTTATGCGAAGGGATCATTCAAGTATGCTGCAGTTCTTCGTGCCCTGACCAGGGCCTTCTGCAAAGAGAGTTACCTGCCAATAAAGGCAAGCGCGTTCACAACAGGACATGACAAACTGCTGACGCATCTCAAAATGCAGCAATTCAGGATACCTCAGCCACTTACATACCTTGCAAGCACAACAAAATCAGCAAAGAATATACTTAAAAGAATAGACTATCCAATCGTGATGAAATTGCCCAGCGGAACGCAGGGAAAGGGAGTGATGTTCGCAGACAGCTATGCAAGCGCAAGCTCAATGCTTGACACACTGGACACACTGAAACAGCCATTCATCATCCAGGAATACATAGAGACCGGAGGGGTTGACATAAGGGCAATAGTGGTTGGAGAAAAGGTTGTGGCAAGCATGAAGCGCATGGCGGTAATCGGCGAGAAAAGAGCGAACATACACGTAGGAGCAAAGGGCGAGGCATACGCGCTTGACGAGAACACCACAAAAATAGCAGTGGACACCGCACAGGCGATAGGCGCTGAGATTTGCGCGGTTGACATACTGGAAAGCCCCAAAGGACCTGTGGTAATTGAGATAAACCTTTCACCTGGCTTACAAGGAATAACCGAGGCGACAAAGATAGATGTGGCAGACAAGATAGCAAGTTTTCTCGCAAAGAAAGCGGCTGAAATGCATGAGGCACGCAAAGACATTGGCTCCAAGAAGATAATGCAAGAGGTCGTTACTGACAAGAAGGAGATAATAACAAACATAAGCATGAGGGGCAACAGGATACTATTGCCTGAACTAATAACCAAGATAACAAAATTTACCGATGAGGAAGAGCTTGTGATGAGGGCAGAGAAGGGCAAACTCTCAGTAGAGAAATTAATCGGGAAATAATGCGAGATTCTTTGAAAAGGCTTTGGAATGAGGTTGAGGAACTTCACACATCAGAGTTTTTAGGGCATAAGCTTAAGCCTATATTTGGCAATGGCAAGACAGCAAAGCCAAAATTCATGTTTGTGTTCATCAACCCTACAGCAAGAAACATCAGCTCACATCAAGGATGGGAAGGGCCAAGGTTTCCATTCATAGGAACAAAGCAAATATGGAGGGTTTTTTTGAAGGCCGGACTCTTTGATGCAAAACTGATGCAAGAGATTGAAGAGTCAGACTACTGGTCAACAAAATTGACAAGACATGTCCTTGGTTTTTTGAGGCAAAAATCATTCTACTTTACAAATCTTGTCAAGTGGACTGGCCATGATGCAAGGCTTCCTGACAGCAAAAAGATAAAGATGTTCCTTCCAATACTCCTGAGAGAGTTAAAGATTGTGAAGCCAAGGTACGTTGTTACCTTTGGGCTATTGCCTTTTGAGAGCCTTATGCAAATGAGGCTCCAATTGGGGGCTTATTACGAGAAGCTTAATGCAGCCGGAAGACCTGTGGTGTACAATGCGCATGGCACCAAGATAATACCCTGCTATTTCCCTGTGGGCAGGGGAAATCCCAAGAGAGCGGTAGAGATACTAAAGCTATTGGCAGAACTGCCATAGGAATGCTGCACAATCGAAATATTTTTATAGTGCAGCTGCATTAAATGGTTTAAGAACTATGGGTATTGAGTCACTATTTCTAACATGAAACAGAAAGCAGAAGAACCTCTCCAAGAAGACTTTGAACTTTGCCCATACTGCGGAGCAGAGAACAAACCGAGCGCTACGAAATGCAAGAAATGCGGCGAGGAGATTGTGGACGGAGACCAGGAATTGTATTAATAGCTCTTGTCTTCAAGATGAGGTATGGCCTTTTGAGGGCAAGCTGCAATGCAACGGCCTTCGGAGTCGCACTTCTCAGGGTAAGCGAGAGTAGAAACCTTGTTGACAAGCTTTAAAGCACCCGGATGGCAGGCAAGAACGCAATGACCGCAACCGATGCACCTTTCGACATCAATCCTTGGAAGTTTTTTGGTTGGCATAGATTGGGAAGAAAAAATCGTGCTATATAAAGCTAGCGCCTAAACACACCTAAATGAATGTGACATTGAGCTTCTCTAGCTCCCTCAGGACAGAATTATAAAACATATCCTTTCCCATATCAAATGCCTCGATCCGTACAAACCTGTAATTGTGGTCTAAAGTGACTTCCATCTTTCTTTCTAGGTTGCTTGTTGCCAGTTGTGCCTCAATCACACCAGAACGATAAGTCCTGTTTACAAAATTAGCAAACTTGGAGTAAAAAAGACCTTGTTGGTGTTCTTTAATTTCAACAAATTTTGTCGCATATCTGTGGTTTGCAAGAATGAATTCCCTCCTGTTGATGATGTCATCCCCCAGCAAATAGTCCCACCTGAGAGCTCTTGCAGTGGTTGTTTCCAGATTATTAACTTGGACGCTCACACCACCTAAATGTTTTTGTGCCGATGACTTATACCTTTCAACAAGGAAAGACTTTAATCCGACTTCTTTCACGCACTTGTCAACAAGGCTTAAGAAGTCTTCTGCCTCCAACCTTATCATTGGGATTTCAATCATTTTTGCCTTGTTTTTTTCCATGATTAATAGAAACAAACAGCCTTATAAAAGAATTTCTATCATTCAAATTCTATAATATAAAGTCCATTTTTCTCAAGTTGCTCATTTGTCCAGTATCTTGTGGGGCTTTCATGTTTTGTGACTCTAGCCACGACCTGTCTATATTGTCTGCCTGTATACTGCGTGGTTTTGGGATCCCATTCCCGATAGACAATCACGTCACCGTCCTTCAAATCAAAGTCGGCAAGCCTAAAATCTACAGTAAGCCTTTTGTCGTTGTCAAACATGTCAGGCCAGATTTTTTTCTCAATAGTTGCCATCTTAGAACTTGCCCATTCCAGGAAGTTTCATGCGCTTCATCATCTTCTCTGGGTTGCCTTTCATCATCTTCATAAGCTTCTTGGACTGCTTGTACTGCTTAAGCATGTCCCGAACTTCAGAGACAGGAACACCTGAGCCTTTGGCAATGCGCTCAGCCCTTGTTGCGGTGATGGTCTCAGGGTCTTCAAGCTCTTCCTTGTTGCACGAATCCATGATGAAACGCCACTTCTCGAGCTTTCCCTGCTGCACCTCAAGCAACTCTTTTGGAAGCTTCAGTTGGCCAAAGCCAGGGATAAGCTCCATGACTTTGCTCAAAGGGCCCATCTTTTTCATTGCAGACATCTGCTCGTACAGATCTATGAGATTAAACTCACCCTTGAGCAATCGCTTGCCAAGGTCAGCTGCCTCTTCCTCTGAGATTGCTTCCCTTGACTTCTCAAGCAAGGCCTCGATGTCACCCATGCCAAGAATTCTTGAGACAAAGCCTGGTGGATTGAAGACCTCTAATTCATCAATCTTCTCTCCAACGCCAATGAATTTGATAGGGGCCTTTGTAACAGCGCAGGCTGACAATGCACCACCAGCCTTTGCGGTTCCGTCCATCTTGGTTGTTACAATTCCTGTGATGTGGCAAGTCGAATGAAACTGCTCTGCCTGGCTTTGCGCAGCCTGACCTATATCAGCTGAGATGACCAGAAGATTCTCATTAGGCTGAATCTCCTTGCTAAGACTGTCCAACTCTGCAATAAGGTCTTTTGATAATGCATCCCTGCCAGCAGTGTCAATGAATATGATATCAAACTTCTTTAGCTCTTCCTTGTAATCAAGCCAGATCTTCAAAGGGTCTTTTTCTCCCTTCTTGATAAAAGCCGGAATTGCCGCCTGCTTGCCAAGCTGTTCAAGCTGGTCCATGGCTGCAGGCCGATGAACATCCAATCCAAGCATAGCGACCTTAAAGCCGCGCTTTGCATAGAAGCGGGAAAGCTTTGCAGCTGTGGTGGTCTTGCCAGAGCCAAACAATCCAACAAGCATTACCTTGAAAGGCTTGTCCTTGCCAAGCACAATCTCATGCTTTTCCTTTCCGAGGAAAACCACAAGCTCATCATAAACAATCTTTACAAGCTGTTCCCTCTTGCTCAAGCCCTTTTGGGCATCGTCCTTCAAAGCCCTTTCCTTGATGCGCTTAGTCAAATCGAAAACTAATTGCACATTGACATCGGCCTGCAAGAGAGCCTTCTGAATATCCTTAACAAGCTCGTTAATCAGCTTCTCATCAACAAACATTGACTTTGCAATCTTCTGCAAAGTGGACTTTAGTGAAGTGCTCAGTTTCTCTAATACCATGTGTCGCATTAATAGAGAGCAATTTATAAAGGTTTACTAATTCCAAACCTGGATGAAAAAGCTTTGTGTAGGGGCTATATTCTTGACTGCGGCAATACTCCTAAGCATTTATTCAATTGTTGCATTTGATGAAAAGCAGTACGTTTGGCCTAGTGAATATCTGCAAAATCCTAAGGCTTATGCAGGTCAAAGGGGAATGCTGAGGGGGGGCATAATACAAGCTGAACAAGGTGGATTTGTATTTAACTTAGATGGCCAGGTAATGAAGGTTGAGTATGACAAGCCTGTAAGGAACTCAGTTTTTGGCACTGTTACAGTTGATGGCGTTTACGGAGAGGACGGGGTGTTCAAGGCAACTGATGTGATAAACCTTGACTACAACAACTGGAAGTATATAATATCATTTGTCGGGCTTGGAATGGTTATTTTCTTCCTGCTAAGAGAATGGAAGCTAAGGATTCCTCTGGAGGACAAGAATGCCTGATTGGATATCACACATACTCCTTGCGCTAATAATAGGTGAGGTCCTTAATGTCAGGAAAAAAAGCCTCATTGTAATAGGAGCAGTCATCCCCGACATATTGAAGATAGCGACATTCATGTCATTCTTCAACGTAGATTATACATTAGCTTACAAGATACTTTTCCCATTCCACACGCCTTTTGGGAGCCTCATAGTGGCGTGCATAATTGCGCTGTTCTTCGAATACAAATACACAACCACAGTCAGGCTGCTGTCAATCGGATGGGGCTCGCATTTTCTATTGGACATGCTGCAGACTCACCCAGCATTTGGAGAAACACTGATATTCTTCCCATTCAGTTGGACAAATATAGAATTGTCAATCTTGAGAGTCGACCAGTTCTATATTGCGCTGGCAGTGCTGGCAATAGTATATATTGCCGTGAGGATTGTCAAAAGTATGTACGGAAGCAAGGCAGGTGCGTAATATGGAAGTCTATGATGCATGCATGAAAAGAAGGTCAGTAAGAAAGTTTGAACATAAAGAAATTGGAATGGCGACGCTGATGAAGCTTGTAGACTCTGGAAGGATGGCACCATCAGGAGCAAACGTCCAGCCCATAGAATACCTGATAGTTGATGAACAAATCATACGCGAGAAGCTTTTCCTTTCACTAAAATGGGCGGGCTACATCGCTCCAAAAGGAAACCCACTGAAAGGCGAAGAGCCAACAGCATACATTGTAATGCTCATCAACACCAAGATCAAGGAGGCAAACTACCAGTACGATGTCGGGGCAGCTGCAGAGAATATAGCGCTTTGCGCTGTTGCAGAAGGGCTTGCAAGCTGCATGCTCGGAGCAATAGACAGAGACAGGATAAGGGAACAATTCAAGATTCCAGAATACTATGTGATCGACTTGGTCATTGCGCTCGGATACCCAAAGGAGCATCCAATAATAGAGGAGCTAAAAGAGTCTGTGCGCTATTACAAGGATGAAAGGGGAGTGCTGCACGTTCCAAAGAGAAGGCTCAAAGACATAATGCATGTGAACAGGCTTTAGGCAAATCTTTTTAAAGGCAAACAGAACAATCTTGAACATGGATAAAGCGCTTGTTGAAAAGATCAAGAACGAATACTTGCTGCATCCTGAGTTAAAAGCTTTTGATGCGCAGGATTTATTTGACAGACTGCATCCAATAAGCCTTCTGGAAAACAAGCTTTCAGCAAAACTTGGCGGAATAGGTATTTCTCATGAAATGGAGGAAACAGATGAGCTTGTAATCGTGAATCTTACGAGGCTCTATAACAACGCAAAGATAATGGACAGAATAAAATCTATTAGTGGATATTTTATTTCTCTGGTTTCGAAGGATTTGATAGTAAAGAACCCTGAGTTAATGGGGTTCATGGCTCTTTGTGGTGAGAAAAACTCAGTGAGCGGCGAGATCCGCACATATGATGGTATCGAACTTCCGGAACTGCAATCAGTAAGGCCTTTTCTATTGATACCTGAGAATCCTAACAGGCAAGCAGTTCTCGAATGGGAAGATGCGAACACAAATTATTTTGGGAGCCAAAGGAGCAGCCCTGCAGTACTGCCTTGGCTACATCTTGATTGAGCATTTGTTTACAACATGGAACCTGATATAACAAAAATGCAACCAGGGCTCCTCGAAATCTTTGCTAAGCAGTTGGCAGAACATCCTAGCCTATTCGAAACGGCAAAATACAATGTTCTTGATGAGTTGGCAAGCGCAGCGCTTCCCTACTTCCCTTACTTTATTGAAAGGCTGCCGGAAAAAAAGCAATTTTTCAGCCCCCCTGACGAATATCATTTTCTTTCTTTTGATAGGATTTACCTTAATAGGGCTGCTGAACCACTGGCAACAAAGCACTTCAACGGGTGGAGGGAGTTCTTCTGCAAGCACTTCAAATCCAAAGAGTTAATTGTCACGCAGATACTTGCCAGCCCTGCAATCATTGAGCTGATGGCAGCAAGTGAACATCCGTATTCGCTGTCAGGAAGCCTTGAAAGCCATTTCCAGGATGAGGATGAAGAAGTTATGACTTGCAGACCGATAATCCTGATACCGGGAAATCCAAAACCTGAAATTGTGCACAAATGGGAAGATGAACATACCAGGGAATTTGAGGAAAAACGTTTCTTGATATTTCCGTACACAAAAGAAGTCAAGGCAGAAAGGTAGACTACCTCTTCAAGATAACCTTCTCAAACTGCCTCAAGGGCAAAGTGTTCAAGATGTGTTTTGGCTCGCACCAGCCACGCCTTGCTGTTGCCACTCCGTAAAACATATCGCTTAAAGAGTCCTTTGAGTGAGCGTCAGTGTTTATCAATAACTTAAGACCTCTGGTTATTGCAGCTCGCGAATTGATGTCATTGAGGTCGAGCCTTGATGGGTGGGCATTTATCTCAAGGAATTTATTAAATTCAACAGCCTTGTCAAACACCCGTTGCAAATCGACTGCATAGGGCGGGCGCCTGTTCAGGACTCTGCCTGTAGGATGTGAAATAAAGGTGGCGTAAGGATTCTCTATCGCCTTGCAGATGCGATTGGTCATCTTCTCAGGGCTGTTCTTGAAACCTGAATGGATTGCGGCGATAACAAAGTCAACGTGCTTCAAGGTTGAGTCAGGCACGTCAAGTGTGCCGTCATCCCTGATATTTACCTCTAGGCCTTGAAAGATTCTAATGGGCAACCTTATTGATTCGATTTCCTTTCTCTGCTCGAGGACTCGTTTCGCATCAAGGCTGTTCGCAACCTTCAGAGAGCCAGCGTGATCAGAAATACCAATGTACTCATAGCCCAATTTGATGGCTTCTTCTGCTATCTCTTTTATCGTGTGGATCCCATCGCTCCAGGATGAATGGACCTGCAGGTCACCTTTTATTGCGTCATGGCTTACAAGGTCTGGAAGCTTGCGGTCAAGCGCTGCCTTAATCTCTCCATGGTTTTCACGAAGCTCAGGCTCGATGTATTGTAGACCAATCCGTTTGTAGACATTCTCTTCTGTGTCGCCAACCACAAAGTTGTCTTTCCTGTCAAAAAGACCATACTCGCTCAACTTGAAGCCCTTTGAAATCGCAAGCTGGCGCAAGGCAACATTGTGCTCTTTTGAGCCGGTGAAATACTGAAGTGCCGCGCCAAAGCTCTTATCTTCAATGATGCGTAAATCTGCCTGCAATCCATTCTTCATTCGCACAGAGCATTTTGTTGGGCCTTTGGCAAGAACCTTTTCACCTAACTTGACAAAGGCATTTGCGACCTCCTGAGGCTTATTTGTTGTCGCAAGGATATCAACATCGCCTATAGTTTCTTTCATACGCCTAAGCGAACCAGCAAAGGTGATATTCCTGCATAAATGCCTTAATTCGGAAACAATTGAATCAGCTACAGGAAGGACTGTGCCGAGCAGCTGGCGCTCACCACTTTTCCTTACAAAGCCAATATTTGCTAAAATCTCTGATTCAGTCTTTTCCCCCATGCCTTTAAGATGTTGAATCAGATGAGCTTTGGCAGCCTTCTCAAGACCAGGAACATCTTTTATGCCAAGCTTTTTGTAGAACAGAACAACCTTCTTAGGACCAATGCCCGGAATAGCAAGCAAAGCCTCAAAGTCTATAGGAACCTGTTTCTTTAGCTCATCCAGATATTTCAAATGCCCAGTCAGAAGAAGCTCAGAAATCTTCTTAGCGATGGCTTCTCCAATGCCGGGTAGCTCTTCTAACCTGTCTTGCCTATAAACTTCATTTATGTCAGCAGAAAGTGCCTCAACTGTCCGAGCGGCATTGCGGTAAGCCTGAGGCTTGAATTTGACCTCCTGGATTTCGAGAATATCAGCAATCTCATAGAGAACCCGGGCAAGCTCTGGATTATCCATTTTTGGAAGAAATTATCCTGAAATGATTTACAATATCGCCTTCGCTCACAATGCCAACAAGCTTGCCTGACTTCAGCACAGGCAGTATTTTTGAATTGCCCGAGCGCATACGCTCAAAGACTTTCATCAGGTCATCATTCATTTTGACAGGCTCAACTTTTCTCATAAAATCCGAGACCTTGGTTTTCTGCCATTCCTTACGATGAATCCTTGGGATATCAGAAATTTGGGCAATATAGTATCCATCCTTTTTCTTAGCAAGTCCATAAATGGTATTGTGCGTCTCGCACCAACTGATAAATTCTTCAGCCAGGATTGAAGGGTCAACAATCTTTGCCTCAGAAACAAACATGCCCAGCTTTAACGTTGACAGCCTTTCTCTAATAAGCACCTGCTCATAGCCGGCCCTTGCAAGAAAAACAAGGAAAGCACCAAGGAAAACATACCAAAGGCCAAAGGCACCGAAAAAGATGGAAAGAAAGCCATACGCAATCAAGGCATAACCGAAGAGCCTGCCGACCATGGAGGCAACCCTGGTAGCCTTAACAATGTCATGGTAATAAATCCACAGAGCAGATCGCAACACCCTGCCACCATCTAATGGGAAGCCAGGAACAAGGTTAAAGGCCGCAAGGATAAAATTCACAGAATAAAGATAGTCAAAAACAGACCTTATGTAAACATTTGCGACTGAGCTAAAAACAACAAATGAGACAACGCCTATTGCAATGCTTGTGAGAGGCCCTGCAATAGCCATGCTAAATTCAGTCTTTGGGTTAGGGCTCTCTCTGCCGATATTGGAGACTCCACCAAAGAAAAAAAGCGTGATGCTTGATACCTTCATCTTGTAGGCTTTAGAGACAAGACTGTGCGCGAGCTCGTGAACCAGAACAGAGACAAACAAAAGAAGGCTGGCAGTTATGCCAAGAATCCAGCTCAGGGCAACTCCAAAATGGTATTTTGGAGGAAAAAAGTCAGTTGCAAGAGACCAGGCAAGGAGGGCAAACACAAGAAGCCAGCTAATATGAATGTTGATTTCGATTCCAGCAATGCTGCCAATGTTGTAAGAGGTCTTCATTTTACTGATTGCCTTAAACGTATCAAGCGCGCACCTTTAAGTCTTTTGCCTTTAAGAGCAAAAATCATTTTGTTATGATGTCTGCCTTGGCATTGCAGAACCTGCACCTTTCACCAACCAGATTGTTTTCAGAGACAAAAAAGCCCTTCCTCTTAATCAATGTCTTCGAACAATGCTGGCACGCGGTGTCGCTTTCCTCCCCAAGGTTTCCAGGATAAATATACTTGAGGCCTGATTCCTTGCCGATTTGTTCAGCCTTGCGTATTGATTCTACGGGTGTTGGGGGCAGGCCAGCCATCTTGTACTGAGGGAAGAACCTGGAAATGTGCCAAGGAATCCGCTTGTCTATCCTGGCAATGAATTCTGCAATCGACTTAAGGATTGAGGGGTCATCATTCTGCCCGGGGACAATGAGGGTTGTGAGCTCAATGTGGACTCCCTTGTCATAATACAGCTGGATTGCGTCAAGCACAGGTTGAAGCCTTGCACCGCAAACCCTCTGATAATACTCATCAGTGAAACCCTTTAAGTCAATGTTTGCAGCATCAAGAAAAGGAGAAATAAACTCAATAGCATCCTTGCTGATAAAGCCATTGGTCACAAAAACATTCTTTATCCCCTTCGACTTTGCCAGCCTGGCGATGTCATAGGCATACTCGAAAAAAATCGTGGGCTCAGTGTAGGTATAAGAGATGCTCTTACAGCCGGAGGCAATAGCTTCATCAACAACATCCTGCACAGAGGCATCTGTACCCAAGATCCGGCCTTCCTTAAGCATCTGGGAAATGTCTGAGTTCTGGCAGAAAAGGCAGCTAAGGTTGCAGCCCACACAAGCGATGGAGTAAGAGCTTGAGCCTGGAAGAAAATGGTACAGAGGTTTTTTCTCTATAGGATCGATCGCAGATGAAATGGGCTTGCCATAGGTAAGGGCATAGAGCACGCCTTGCCTGTTTTCGCGCACACCACATTTCCCTCGCTCATTATCCTTAATAACACAGCTGTGCGGGCACAGGCTGCATTGCACAACATTATCCTTGAGCTTTCTAAAGAACATAGCCTCCTTCATTTGGATGCTGGAGGAAGCGGTGTTAATAAAGTTTGCGAAGGAAAATTTTTAAAGTGGTGTTAATTGACAGAAGGCGTGATCGAGTACAACATCAATCCAGTGCTATTGAAGATAGGCTTTCTCGAGATAAGATATTATGGGCTAGCCTATGTACTTGGGCTTGCAATCACATACTTCATGCTAAGGCATGCAATCAGGCATAAAAAGATACCAAACCTTTCAGAGGGTAAACTGGATGACCTACTGTTTTACCTTGCCATTGGGCTTGTTGTGGGCGCAAGGATAGGAGAGTTCGTTTTCTATGATCCTGGAGTGTTTATCAGAGACCCGCTGGAAATCCTAAAGATTTGGCATGGAGGAATGTCATTTCACGGCGGGCTAATTGGGGTTGTTGTTGCAACCTTCCTGTTCTGCAGGAAATACAAGGTGAAGTTCTATTCTTTAGCAGACAACATTGTAATGCCTGCAAGCATAGGGCTCTTCTTCGGAAGGATTGCCAACTTTACCAACGGAGAGCTCATAGGCACTCCTACAAGCCTACCGTGGTGCATTAATTATCCCGGGATTGCAGGCTGCAGGCATCCAAGCCAATTGTATGAGGCAGGCTACATGCTTCTCATATTTGGAATACTGATGCTCCTAAAGAAAAGGAAGATGCAGTCAGGAACAATCTTCTGGCTCTTTGTCTTGCTGTATGGGGTGTTCAGGTTTGTTGAGAACTTTGTCCGCGAAGACCCAAGGTTCCTTGGATTGTCAATGGGGCAGTACCTGTGCATTGGAATGATAATAGCGTCCACAATCTTTCTTTACAGAATTAGGAAGAAAGCACTTTAAAGCCGTTGAAACTCTCGTCCGGGTTACTCCATTCTTCAACAACCTTTGTTATTTTCGAAAAAGCAGAGCCTTTCCTGCAAATCTCAAGCATCTTTTTCAAATCCTCCTCTTGTCCTACAAAGACAGCTTCTACAGAGCCATCCGGAAGGTTCCTTATGTTACCTGAGAGATTAAGCGATTCTGCATTCATACGAACAAAATGCCTGTAGCCAACACCCTGGACAGAACCAAAGACCTTGACTTTCAATAGCTTTCTCATGCTAACCTGTAAGACTGGCAGCCAATTGAAGCAACAAAACAAAGAAAAAAAGGCTTTATTGAACTGTAACAGTCATTATCATGCTTGGGTGTAACTTGCACCGCACTTCATAAGTGCCAGGATTGCTGAAGATATGGCCGTACTGTGCGCCTGAAGGCATTGGCTGGTCAACAGCCAGGCTGGCTATAGTTACAGTGTGCGGAACAGAATCCTGGTTTATCCAATCAACCTCTGTACCTGCAGAAATTGTCAAGGTATTCGGCACAAACTTGAAGTTTGACATGACGACTTGGACTGCCTGCTGCTGCTCTGGCGTGGTTGTGGTCTGAACAGACGGCACACTAGGAGTAGGGGCAGGTGCTGGCACTGTTAGCGGTGCTGCTCGTGGTGCGTACGTTGTGCAGCCAGCCAAAAAAACTATTACCAATAAAGCAGCCAAAACTCTCATAGGAAAACCTCCTTGGACAAACATTAAGACATGTAAACTTTTTATTGCTTATAAACTTGTTGGTAACACTTAAATATGATGATATCAAGGCTTACCTGTGATGCTATTCTTGCAGTTATCAGGAGAAAACCTTAAGGTTGCCAAGGCAGAAGTTGAAGGGTTTATTGGCAAGAAGGTTAAGGTTGTTGGGAATCTGGCAATTCTTCGGGCAACAAAAACCAATTTTTCGAGATTAGCTTACTGCAAGGCTGTTTACCGGTTCGTGTTTGACTGCGAAATAAGACAACTATTGAAAAGGTTGGAACATTACAAATGGAGCAGTATCTACCGAAAGGACTTTTGCCTTCGAATCCACGGAAAAAGCGATTTCAGAGAAGCAGAGCTGGCTGGATTTATATGGAGAGGGGTAAGGAATCCTAGAGTGAACCTAGACAAACCAACGACACGGATAGACATATTCTTTATTGGCAGCAGGGCTTATGCTGGGCTCTTCTTATTTGAAATAGAGCATGATTTTGAAGGCAGAAAAGCGCACCTAAGGCCAAAAATGTTCCC
>JAZDKJ010000008.1:0-170786 GCA_043803105.1 Candidatus Woesearchaeota archaeon | reverse complement strand
ATATGTTGGGAGCGCGCCGACGACCCTGCGGCCGATCCTCGAACGGGCGTTCACCATCAGGGATTCGCTCACCGCCAAGCGCGACTCATTGACGCCCGGCACCGAGTTCATCGACGAGAACTGCTATGTCAACCTCTACGCGTACGAGGACCAGGGCTGGTATACTGACCTCACGGTGAACGATGACGGGACGATGATAGCATACTTCTACGACTACAACGATTACAACCAAGGCCTGACTTCTGAACCACCGAAACCGATTATCGTTGATAATATTCCTAAATGTAGTCCTAAGGGTGAGACTGCTACTGAGGTGAATACCTGATGAACAAGTCACTCACCCTAACATTAATCATCATTTGTTTCCTTGTTATACCGCTCGTCTCCGCGAACCTCGGCGGGAAGGAGTATCCGCGGCCAGGCGTCATCTTCACAGTGGCAGGAGAGCCCTACACATACCTCGACCAATCCGCGAAACAGACGCAATTCAATCCGCCGAACACGATGGCAATAAACGCGTTGCCGAATCCGGGCGGCAATGTCGCGAGCGTCAAGCTCGAAGAGCCGCTCCCAAACGATTATCCGAAAGCGGTCGAGTACCTCTTCCAGACTTGCTACGCCCAGGGCGTCATGAGCGTGACATACACAGACGTCGCGAAAGGGACGAAGCTCTTCCTCATTCTCTATTGTCCGTGGAGCCATTCTAAGAATATTCGGCTCGCGCCGACGACCGGACCGAACTACCGGCCGATGCATCGCGACGTCCAGTACAACTATCCTTACACGGCGATCGGCGCTTCTGCGCGCCAGGTCGACCCGTCGTCGGACGAGTTCCTCCTGAGGCAATTCGACTTCTACGTGGACGAGCAGTATTATGGTGTCAGCAGCATCGAGCCGACCAACGCCGGAGTCTTCGCGATCCAGTTCATCAGGGACCCAAAAGGCAGCATCACGGCATTCAAGGCGGGCGCGACCACGAACGATGAGATCAATGAGTACCAAGTGACGAGCGTGAGCAAAGATAAAATCACCGTCCAGAACCAGAAGACGAAGACCGTGACGACGCTGCAACCAGCGCCCGGCGAGCCGAACCCCGTCGGCACGACCCTCTTCACGTTCAAAGAGAAGAGCGGATCGGTGGTTGGAGCTACAGGGCCGCAACAACCTTTCTCCAAATATGTCCTCGAGCCGCGGGAGCAGAGCGCCAACGCCAAGACATTGGAGTTGGTCGGCGAAGAGGGGAATCCCGCGATTCTAGCGACTGAGACCACTGACGCCTGGACGCTCTGCGGCAAGAAGTTTGGGAAGGACAATCTATACATGACAACCAGTGGTTCCGAAGCTGGAGCAGCCTTGCTCAAGGTCACCTACGTTTCTGAGCCGTCCTGCGCCGACGGGCCAGAGCAATACTACGCAATCGGATATTCCCAGGACGACCAGCCTCGCTTCATCCAGGTCTACTGCGGACAGCCCAGCCCTGCAACGGCTCCGATAGCCCTGCCGACGACTACGACTCCCGCCCCCGACAAGGACTACCAGTGCGGCACCAACAGCAAGATCACGCAGGCGGCGCAGTGCAAGCCGGGCGGAACGTGCGAATTCACCTTCACAGTAACGAAAGGGACGACAGAGCTGCCGAAATACTGCCTCATCGGCTTCATCGATTCCGGAAGCATCCTCACCTACACGAAGAAGGTCGACGGGAAAGATGTCGAGGAGCCGCTCCGCTGGATCATCACGTGCGACAAGCTGGCGAGCGGGAAGAAGCTGTCGATGACGCTTCCGGAGGACGCGCAACATCCGAAGGTCTTCCTATTCCCATTCCAACCGAACATCGTGGAGAACTATCTCGTCAGGCTAAATAACTCGAACAAGACCGAGTACGACAACTTCGTCAAAGCAATCGCGACCAGCGACGGCTACCAGACGGCCGCGCTGACGAGCATGAGCAACGAAGGCCAGTGCGACAGCACTCATGGCGGCGCATCACAACCCATCAACATACCAACAATCGCGACATCATCCGGCGGAACACCAAAGCAAGGACAATCAACCACTCCCGCGCAGAGTCTCGGCAAGAACCTCGGCGAGGCCCCGTTCGACAAAATAAAGGACGGCGTGGTCTACAACATCAAGGACGGCGAGACCAACACGGGCTTCGTTCTGCTGAAAATCACGGACGAGATACAGAAAGCCGAAATCCCTCCTGGAGGACATCTTAGCAGAATGTTCGAGCTGCAAGCACGCCTCTTCAACAACTACCCCGTCATCAACTACATGCAGTGGTATTATCTCAATGGCGGAAAGTCAGTTCCGCAGAACGGGTTCACCGAAATCAAGAGCTACGATGTCTATTGCCTACGGCAAGCCACGACGAACAAGCTCGCAGGCACCCTCTCGGGTGATGCGGCAATCAACTACGAATACTCAAACTCGCTCGGAAAATGCGGCGCCTACCTGTTCTTCCCGAAAGGAACGACCGGCACCATCAATCTCTACAAGAAAACGAGTGCAGGCACGAACAAGGAGACCATCCTCTCGCTCGAGGTGACGGGCGCGACACGCATCATGACACAACACCTCCCATACAACGAGGCTGCGGAGATGCTCCAGTATGGTTTCTGGACGACAACAATCCCGCAAGCAGGGAAACCCGTCACGGTCTCGCTCAGCTACGCGTCCGACGCCACACGAACCATTCCGGTCGCTGCGTGCGCCGCCGGCAGTATCCAGCTATTGAGTGCGGACTTCCGCGAAAGCACGAAGTTAGAGATCAGCGACTCGCTCCAGCCGACGCGCGCATTCCTCGGCCCAGCCGACTTCGCGTACTGCAGCGCAGCCGGAGAGATTAGCACGCTCTTCCCCAACAAGACGCTCGCATACGTGAAAGGGACGAAATTCATCTCGAGCACCGCGCTCAAGACAACGATTGTGGAGCCAGCATTCATAACGTTAGCACTTAGTCCGACGGCGACTGCACCGTTCGAGATTATCGGCAGCAGCTCTAAAGGCCGTACGAACCAAGGATTCACCGCGGATGTTGTGGTCAGGTCGGACGAAACCTTCGCTTCCTCCATCACTCTCACGAAGCCAGCAGGAGCGTTCGAAAGGGAATACTCGACGACCCATGATGGAAAAGTGATAAGCCGATTCAAGACTGTATATAACAACTCGAAATGGACTGTCAAGCTGCTCTCCGTGCCGAACAAGTTCACTGAAGGCTTCGTACTCAACAGTTACTACCCTGACGGCGATCTCGTGATAGACTTCGACGCCACACACGCAACAAGAGGCCACGGCCCATACCACAGCATCACGGTCAAGGAAAAGAAGGCGACGGCTCCCAACAAGACGTCGACACAGCAATCAACGAACAAGGTCGGCGGAGCGACGATTACAGGGAATGCCGTCGACAGCACGACGGTGACAACGCCGGCGAACCAGGTCGTCACGATTGTTTTTGAGTCGACTAAGCCGGACCAGCAGCCGATGCGTCTCGTTAGTGCCTACTCCAGCAAGAAAAATGTAGATGCTGCATATGCAATTTCTGAATATCGTGCGTTCGCCACCTATGAGACGTCAAAGACGCCAGAGGAGCTGCGCCGAAGCGTCTTGTTGGCGGATCAAAATACGATGCTCGCAGCGAAAGAGAATGTCGGAATCAGCTGGTCAAAAGGCCAAGGGGCTCTCGGAACAGTGGATTTGTGGACTGGCGACATCAATCCCAAACTCACAAGTCCCGAGCACATATATTTCGATGTGACTGCGCTTATCGATATGACTGAACTCGAGAATGGAGAGTCTGACAAACACAAATATCTCCTCGTCCTGCGGCCGAAGAGCAAAATAGGGACGACGAGCGACCAGACCCCGACTGACATCGCCTTCGCGCCCTGCGGTCCGGTCTGCAAGAGGTGCGTGGATGGCGAATCCGGCACCACGCCCTCTATCATGAAGGACTTAACAGATAATGAGGCGTTCGAGTTATGTTCTTTGCAGTCGGATCTCATCACCAAAGCCGGGATGACAGACCAGAAAATAAGGGCCACTTTTTCAACGGATTATTACAGCCAGGTCCCGTGCGAAGCCGAGTATGGCCGTATCGATATGGCAAAAGGGCCGACTATCGACCAGATGGTCGCGACTTGCTGACGCGGCCGAAGATCTCGCGGAGCGGAGTATGCCGTCCGTCTGAAGCGACCATGTATGGGTCACTGTCTTCGAATCCACCGCCGATATACAATTCATACCCTTTCATCTTAGTCCTGATTAGGATGGCTGGAAAGACGACTTTGGCAGGGTCGATTCCGTTCTTCTTCAGCGTCGCGGAATATGGCTCGAAGATCCGCGGAAGTTCGCTGTAATCCGCAACCAGAAGGTCGATGCCAAGAAGACGGGCAGACTCTTTGATTGTAGGGCCGAATTCCTTGCAGGATTTGCACCAGTTGGCGCCGAAATAGAGCGCCGCCTGGCCTTTCTTGACTGTATCGAGCTCCTTCTGGAGATAGTCTGAAAGATTTAGCTCGTCTTTGACGCGTTGCTCGATGGTCGCCTCACGTTGAACAGGGGGCTGAGGTGCACAAGTGAGTAGGAAGGCCGATAAAGCACTAACACCCAACGCTGTCCGTATCTTTCCCATTTAGGATGGTAGAGAATGATAATTTATAAACCTTTCTATTTTTACCACTTAGAAGTGATATACCTTCTGTCTTCCCATCACCGTCGCCAGAGCTGCTGGTAGGAGTGGTGCGTGTCGCAATACTTGCAGTCGAAGCCCTCTCCACGACGGAGGAATTCGGCCTTAATCCCTTCATGATTGTCCGGATGCGAAATGCAGGCTTCGTTCGGACAGGCGAGCTCATCGAAGTCGTAGATGCGCGGGGGCTGAGAGAGCCGGATCTTGGTGACGACCCGGCCATCCTTGATGACATTGACTGTGCATCCGAGCGCCAGGGCCGCGAGCTTATGGACCTCGCTGCTCTCCGGCGAGAGCGGCGCATGGTTGGGAATGGATATGTATCCCTTAGTCTTTCCGGTCTTCTTGCTGTTCGTCGGGCCGCTAAAGTGTGTCATGTCGTCGAATCCCATAATCCGGACGACACGGTTGACGTACGCCGTGATTGCTCGTTTCGGTTCGTCGACACAGATCTTGTCCAGCACGATGCCGTCACGGATTTCCTTAATCCCTTCCGAGTCCTCCTCTTTCGAATAATCCTTCGGCGTGCCGCCAGCAGCGACCTCTTTGACGAAGCTGTAGTCGAAGGTGGGTGACGTGAACGATTCTCCGTCGAAATCGTGACCAATCTTCCCGGCGACGGCGGCGAGCAACACTATCCTCTTCAGGTAGCCGTTGTGACTCTGGCGTTCCCAGCCGTTCAACGGCGTCCTGCCCAAGGAAACCGGGATTTCGGGCCACTCCTTGTTCATCGGCAAGGGATGGTAGAACCGCGTTCCGTAAGCCAAGCGAGAAGCATACTCTTCCTTGAACTTCGTCATCTCCCGCAAACGGGCCACTTTTGATTTCATCTCGTCCGGCATCCGTTCCAATTGATCGCGGGTGAAGTACCATCGGGCAGCCTTGTCGTCGCAAGCAAGATACTCCTGGATTGACTCGAAGAGCCGGACTTCGAATCCGTTCTCGCGCATCCGTTCGACATATGCGGTGGGCATCGCCAAGTCAGATGGCGCCACGAGATCGACCTTCACCTCTTTGAAGATCCTGAGGCCGTCTGCCTTGCTGTGCACGGTCCGGCCGTTCAGCAGATCGCCGACGAGCGCGACATGGAGATGCGACCGATCCCAGGACTGGTCCTCTAGCAAGGTGAACTCATCCAGCAGCTCTTGCGTCGGATGCTCGTGCTTTCCGTCACCTGCATTGAGGAAGACAGGGACGAATCCGAGACCGTGGAACGCTGCGTACTCCTCACCGACCTGTTGCAGCCAGCGGCAGACCCCTTCGAGCTTCGACCGGACTACGAAGACCTGATTGTCGTAGCCGATGAGCGTCCGGAACGTGTCGGCGTAGCTCTCGTTCTTGTTGATGCTGGAACTGCCGACATCCAAGAGCTGATGCTTGATGCCGTGGAAAGCCGCAGCGTTCTTGAAGCTCTCCTTCGTCCGTGTGCTGTCCTCGAGAAAGACCTCGTAGAGGCCGTAGAAAAGGTCGTCAATCCGGAAACGGGCGAGAGCAGGGGCATCTTTGCGCTCCCGAGCCTCTTTCAGTTCTCGAGTCTTACCGTGAAGCCAGACAATCTCGTCCAGGCTCAGGTCGTTGATGACAGCGAGGGTCCGTCCTTCAAGAATGGGTCTCATTAAAAAAGAAGGGAACGCGCGACCGCCTTATATTGCTTTCCATTACGTCCTCACTCCAGAGAGGTCAACAGCACCGAGATTTCGTCCGTGGTCAGGACAGTCACCGCATCCTGTCTCTTCAAGGCCGTGTCGTTCGACCAGAGCGGCAGACGTTTGGCGAGGCAGAGCGCGAAGTAATGGACATCATCGTAATCAGGGCAGATCTGCTCGGCAAGAGGCATCCAGGAGACTATCTCTCGTGCGGGCACGAACCGTATCCGCGTGTTGATTCGTGAAAGGAGCGCTGAGAACTCATCATCAGTAAGGCCGCTTTTCTTGAGGATGAGCGCATAATGGCGCTGGAACTCTTCCACAAGATATTCCGGCGCATACAACGAGAGACGCTCATCACCCAACAAGCCCGTCGTCAGCCCTTGCCGAATGAGCGCCGCGAAGAGGACATTTGCGTCGATAACGCACGATAGCGTTCCGCCATCCCTTTGTTGACTAACTTGCCGAGTTCCAAGGCATCCTGCTCCGTCATGGTGCTCTTCTCCTGGAGCTTGCGGAAGAACTCTAGGTCCGACATATCCTGGAGCTGCCGCTCGAACGCCTGCCGCGCGACCGCGCTCCAGTTGATCTCCGGACGAGCATCCATCCGCGTCTTCAACTCTGGCGGTACCGCCAAGGTCATCGTCACCATAGGAACACCTCGAAAACAAGTGTAATATGTGCAAATATATAAATTTATTCATTTTTCAGCCTCCGAGGAAGTAGAGCAGCACCGGCAGCAGCAGGCATCCCATCGCGTGGACGCGGGCGCACTTGACAGTCGCCGGGATTAGGCCGACGGAAGTGGATGTCAGGAGGATGAGGAGGCCTGTCCAGCCTGAAAGAATAGGAGTCAGCACTATGATAAAAATAATGATTGTTAGCACTAATACTCTATAATTGACAAGAGAAACCAGTCGGCAGAAGATCCTGGCGAACCAAAGCGTCAGGAGCAGCGCGATGCCAGCAGAGAGCACAGTCACGGCCAGGAAGACCATGATGTGACCGAGCGTGATGCTCTCAAGCAACTGTTGGACCGCGATGATGGAGCCGTTCCGCGCCTTGTCCAGGACGAGCAGCGCCGCGAGAGACAAGACAAAATTGACCGTATTGATTGAGCCCTGAAGCAGCATATAGCCGTGGTCGCCGAGGTCCTTGAAGACCTGCAATGACAACACTGCGGCCATGGATGGCCCGACACCGGGCAGCATCGCGGTCAGGAACCCTGATATCTGTCCTGCGGAGAGCGCCTTCACAGCAACTCCGGTCTTCACCTTGATGTCAGGCGACTCCTGTTGGGGCGGGATGGTCGAGGTCTCGTTCAACGAGAAGAGCAAGGTCGCGATGCCGAAAAGTCCAGATAATAGAGGGAATAACGGGTTCTTGAGCCCAGGAATATTAAGTACCACCAATCCCAGAACGCCCGATAGTATGAAGACGAGCGCGGCCCACCATCGCAACCGGTCGCGGAGCACCATGTATAGGATGATCGCGAGCAAGAGCCAGCCCATCACCGCTTGGAAGAATGGATAACTAAAACGAATGATAAGAACGAATAAAGGGAACAGAACAACACTCAAAACCACTGCCACCAACGAGCCAATCACGCTTAATTTCACCGCCATGAGGCCCCATCCTTTCAGCAGATAACGATGACCCGGCAACACTCCCAGCGCAGTCGCGTCGTCCGGCGCGCCCAAGAATATGGACGGGATCGTGTCGAGGAATGTGTGCGTCACGCTCATCGTTATGATAAAACATGCCAGGCCCAATAGCGGAAAATATTGCAGCAGCGCCGGCGCTAGCGCCACGACCAACACCGACACCAGGTTGATGTGGATTCCTGGCGACAACCCAGTGACGATGCCGGCGAGGCAGCCGAGGAGGCAGGCGAGCAGTACGGGAATGATAGGAATCACGAAGGACCACCTGTATCCGCGGGGCCAAGACGTCGGATGATCAGCTCCGGCTCGCCCTCATACATTTGGACCTCACCCTCGGTGTCAATCACTTGGCCTTTTGTCACGTTTATCTCGTCGAAGATGATGGCGGTACGCTCTACCTGCTGTGAGATTGTCAGGATCGTGACGGTGCTGTTCTTGCCGTGCCTGACCGATTCGATGCGGCCGACGACACGCACTGTTTCGGTCTCGTGGCTCTTATCCACAAGAGTCAGATCAGAGATAGGCAGTTCTGTGGTCAAGAGAAGGATATACAGCACCCCCGTACCTAGAAGAGCGAGCGTCAACGCGACGATGATGAGATGCTTGTCTGAGAGCATAGGTAAGAAGAGAATGAACAGTCTAATAACCATGCCCCTGTTAATTATGTGAATCTTCCGGTTCAGGCAGTCATTTTCCGATAGTTCCCTCCATTACCTTTAAAAATGACCGCTTGTTCTTCGACGGACTGGTGACGGGCGTGGCGACAAAAAAGAGCGTGAAGACGATTAAGAGAAAAGCGGCTTCTCGGCAGAAGAGCGGCAAGCCTACGAAGACGGCCGTCGTCAAGACTGTCACGAAAACGGTCGCGAAAAGAGTGCCGGTACAATCGAAGCTATCGGCCAAGAAGGCTATAACAGACATCTCAATGTTCTCCACGACGAAGGAGATCGACGTCCCGCAGGCCATCATAGGACAGGTGATCGGCCAGGAAGAGGCGGTCGAGTTAATCAAGAAGGCCTCCAGGCAGCGCAGGCACGTCCTCCTCATCGGCGAGCCAGGCACAGGCAAGTCGATGCTCGGACTCGCGCTCGCGGAGATGCTTCCGAAGGAGAAGCTCGTGGACCTCTTGGCGTTTCCGAACCCGAACGACGAGAACGAGCCACTCATCCGGCCGGTGAAAGCGGGAGATGGGCGCCAGATAGTATTCCAGTCGAAGCTCGGTGCAGGCACGGTCTTCACCAACCAGAACGCGATACTATTCATCATCTTCGCCATCCTCGGCAGCATCATCACGATATGGACGTTCACCCACTTCACCGAAAAATACGGCGCAGTCGTAGGCGCCATCATGTCCTCTTCCACGGGGCTCGGCATGATACTCTTGCTGAGCATCCTCGGGATGGGCGTCAACCTAAGCAAGCGGATGGGAACCCAAGGAAGAGTGAGCCCGCCGAAGATCATCGTGGACAACTATGGCCGGAAGCAGGCGCCGTTCCACGACGCGACCGGAGCGCACGCCGGAGCCCTGCTTGGCGACGTCCTCCACGACCCGTTCCAGTCAGGCGGCCTCGGCACTCCGGCGCACGAGCGCGTAGTGGCGGGGATGATTCACAAGGCGCACATGGGGGTACTCTTTGTCGACGAGATCGCGACACTCCAACCCCACACGCAGCAGGAACTCCTCACTGCCCTCCAAGAGGGGAAGTACGCGATAACTGGCCAGTCCGAGCGGAGCGCCGGAGCGATGGTCAGGACCGAGCCGGTGCCGTGCAACTTCATCCTTGTAGCGGCTGGGAATCTCGAGACTGTCAAGGGGATGCATCCCGCCCTGCGGAGCAGGATCCGCGGCTACGGCTACGAGGTGTATATGCAGGAGACGATGCCTGACACCGCCGAGAACAGGATGAAGATCGCCCGATTCATAGCGCAGGAGATCAAGAAGGACGGCAAGATCCCGCATTTCAAGAGAGAGGCGGTGGAAGCCATTATCGAGGAGGCGCGGAAGCGGGCGAACAGGAAGCAACGCCTCACGCTCCGGTTCCGCGAGCTTGGCGGTATCGTCCGTGCGGCAGGCGACCTCGCAGTCGAGGAGAATGGCGAGTACGTGACGCGCAGTCACGTCGAGCGCGCCATGAAGCTCGCGCGCAGCCTGGAGCAGCAGATAGCCGACAAGTTCATCGAGCAGAAGCGCGAGTACAATGTCATAGTCACGAA
This sequence comes from Candidatus Woesearchaeota archaeon, assembly GCA_043803105.1. Taxonomy (GTDB): domain Archaea; phylum Nanobdellota; class Nanobdellia; order Woesearchaeales; family JAZDKJ01; genus JAZDKJ01. The sequence continues at coordinate 160,566 of JAZDKJ010000008.1, read as the reverse complement.
AGGGAAGAAGGTGGGGCGCGTCAACGGCCTGGCGGTATTGGGCAGCGGCTCAACGTACAGCGGCATCATCCTCCCGATCGAGAGCCAGGTGACGCCAGGCGGCAAGGAGAGCCAGATAGTCGCGACAGGAAAGCTCGGCGAGATCGCGAAGGAGGCGATCACGAACGTGAGCGCCATCGTCAAGAAGATCTTTGGCGAAGACCTGCAGGGGAAGCACGACATCTACATCCAGTTCCTCCAAACGTATGAAGGCGTCGAGGGCGACTCCGCAAGCATCGCCGTCGCGACGACCATCATCTCAGCCTTGAACGACGTGCCGATCAAGCAGAACTACGCGATGACCGGCAGTCTCAGCGTCAGAGGGGAGGTCCTGCCGATTGGCGGCGTCACCGCAAAGGTTGAGGCGGCCATCGAAGCAGGCATCGAGTACGTCATCGTCCCTCAGAGCAACATGAAGGACATCGTCCTGAACGAGGAGAAGCTGAAGAAGATCAAGATTATCCCCGTAGAGCGGCTCAGCCAGGTCCTCGAGCAGGCGCTCGACTGGACCGGCAAGCAGGACGTCCTCGCGCGAATCAAGAAGATGGATTAGAGAGAAGGAACGGAAGAAGAAAGAACGTTCTCGAATAATCTCTAGTGATAATAAATATTCGTTCTTTTTCTCGAAATACTCCCGAGATTTTCTCGCGAACGCATATTAAGGAGTTCTGCCGAGCAAGGGAAGCGGCTTTCCGCGGAGAGAAAACCATGACTGAAAAGAAGCCCGGGACGTTGCTCCCGATGATTATCGACTATCTGCGCCACGCACAGTACGACATCTCGATGGACGACGGTGGAGGCCTGCTCGTCATGGTCCGCGGCGCCAAGAACCCGAACGGTGGCCTCGATGTCCTGCTCGAACGCAGAGGAACAAACTACACGCCGCGAGAAGTGACCATCTACACGCCCGTCGGGACGTTCAGGGAAGAACGCGACCTCCCGAAACAGACATGAACACCATTCACTGGCGTCACCTTGGAGCAAAATCAGATTTTGACCCGATTCATGCAGGGTCAAAATCGCAATTTGCTGCGACGAAGGAGCAGTAAGTCTCCGTGACGCCAGAACAGAGAAAGAACGCGCAAGAACTAGCGCCACGTCACGTCAACGTCATCCGTCCGCTCGTACGGCAGGATCTCGAGCGACGCAGCGTCGTGAGAAATTCCTCCTTTGACGTGCATCACCCAGCCAGTCCAGGCAATCATCGCCGCATTGTCGACGAGGAACTCGTTCGCGGGCACATAGCACGTCGCGCCGCGCGCGTCGCACATGAGGCGGCACATCTCCTGGAGCCGCTTGTTGCACGCAACGCCGCCGCCGAGGACGAGCTCCTTTTTGTCGCAGTGCGCCATCGCGCGCTCCGCCACTTCGACGAGCATCGCGAAGACGGTCTCCTGGACAGAGAAGCAAATATCCTCGTTCTTCTCCTTGCCGATGAGCTTCCGCTCGAGATGCGTCAATATCCCTGAGAACGCGACGTCCATCCCCTTCACACTATACGGCAAAGGAATGTACTTTTTGCCGTCGAGGGCAAGTTTCTCTATTTTCGGCCCGCCAGGGAATCCGAGCTCGAGATCCCGGGCGAACGTGTCGAGGAAATTCCCGATGCCGGTATCGAGAGTCTCGCCAAAAATCCTATATTTGCCGCCGTCGTACGCGATCACCTGCGTGTTCGCGCCGGAACAATACAAGAGGACGGGATCTTTCGCGTCGGTGACCAAGGAAGCGACCTCAAGATGAGCGATACAATGATTAACTCCAATTATCGGTTTTTTATGAACTAAAGCCAAGCTCCGAGCGAACAAGGAACCGACCTTCAGCGCGTGACCAAGCCCCGGAGCGTTACTGAGCGCGATTAGGTCGACGTCCTTCATCGACAAACCAGTCTGCTCGAACGCCTTCTTCAACAGGCCGTCGCAGACCTCCTCGTGGTGCTCCGCGAGCTTGTTCGGGATCAGGCCACCCTTCTCTGTCGTATAGAGGTCGCGGAGGTTGCAGAGCACCCTCTTCTCTGAGAAGCTCTTCACGTCGAGCAGCGCCACGCCGAACGTGTGCGCGGTCGTTTCGATCCCGAGGACGATCATGACAAAAAAAGAACGAGTGTTCCTTTAAAAATATAGCAGTCAACGAGCCCTTCATTTTTGATGGCGAATCTCTTCATAGGGTATGCGCTTCGGCCAGAGCAAGTTGCCGTTTATATCGTAGATAGGGAATATTTTTTTTAGATTGCCTTTCGCATTATCGAGCATGGCGGAGACCATTTTTTGCAGCCAAAAATTCACGATCTCCGGATCATCCTCGGCAGTTATGTCATCCGTTAATACGGAGTCTATTCTTCCGGGGCCCGATCGGAGAATGCGATTATTATACAGCTCTAATTCTAGCGCGTTGAATTGCTTGACAAGCTTGTAAATATTATATTCTTTTCGGAGGTTATTGTTGGCCACCAAGTACTCCTCCAGCTTTTCATAAGAGAGCCTCCTTCTTTCCACGACACCTGGAAACCAATCAGGATAATATTGAAACGTTAGAAAATATTCGTGTATTGATTTAGAAACAGATTCATAGAACATAAACCTGATTGAGTCTTCTTCGGTCACATGGTGATCGTAGAATTCATAGCGTGATGGACCATTCTTGATTTGTTTACCTAGTCGCTCGTAATCCTGTATCATGGCACTTATGAGAGTACAACATGGTTTGAAATCTTCGATAATCAATCGAAACAATCTGTCTATTTGTTCAACTTTAGGTAATTGCCCGGGTGGAATCATGAGCTTCCCCATGCTCAGAACTATTCCTTTAAATGATTCAACAGGTAATCTATACATCACCTCCGTGTCATAACGAACATCATAACCTCCATTATCGCATGCATAATCCAATTCTTTCCACGTGGAGGGGTAAAGATTATAGTGGTCATCGCTGGGAGGATACAAATTCATAATGTTTATTCTCCCCCCATATTCAAGCATATGACGTAAAACTATGTCAGTATCAAAAACCACCACTAAGCCTGTCGAGTACATCGCGTCGGAAACTTTAGATACAATCTTTCCGTAATCGGTCGTTTTCTCGTGATCATAGTTCAATCCCATAACTGAACGTCCTATGACATTGAAATGACCGCCCAACCCCCTGTTCAAAGCAATCTTGAGTGCGGATATTCGTATCTCACCACGAGCTATTGCGTAACGAGAAAACACACCGCCATCTTCCAATATAAGCAATCCTTGTATGCCTGTGCCGGGAAGATTTATGTCGATGACTTTTTTCATTACGACCTCAATCAATTGGTTCTCATCGTTTTTGATGAATGTTGGTTCACCACGTTGACCAAAGAAGAGTTCTATCGCGCCGACTGCACGCCGATAATCATCGTGCTTGATATCTCGCCACTCATGGACTAGAACGAAAAGCGCTTCATCAAGTTTATTTCGTTCCTCGGAAGAGAGCTTCTCACGGATGAAACGGATGTGCTCCATCTCTACATTCCCAGGCCGATGTTTATGGACGAACCACCCCGTCTTCTCATCGACGACCCAATGCCAACTCTTCGGGTCGTAGGCCTCCGGCAAGCCGAGATTGACAAGTATCTGCATCGCTTCGTCGAGCTCCATCTATGGCAACCTCGAACTGTTCTCGTAAAACATCAGGAGCAATTTTAGAACGCGTGTTTATAAAGATTTTTAGCTTTCGATTGCTGTCCTTCGACAACTTCCTGCTCGACCTTCATCATGAACTTGTACAATCTCGCTTTGAACTCCTCGAGCTTCTTCTGGAGGAAGTCGTAGACGTCCTCGGCGAGATAGCCGAGATCCCGCGAGAGGAGAAGCAAAACGTCCAATTCCTTCGCAGACTTGTAGGCGTAGCCGAGATAGGTCAAGAAGACTTTGTTCGAGTGCGAGCCAGCGCCTTCGGCGATGTTCATCGGCAAGCTCGTGACTGCGCGCCGGATCTGGTCGACGATGTTCCGGTGCTCGTACTCCGGATACGATTCCAGCAGCGGATAGATGTCCATGACGAGGTTGTACGCCTGCGTCCAGATCTCCAGCTTCTTGAAGTCGCGACCCATGGATTGTGAGCTGCGTTTCTCCTTAATTAACGTTCTGTGAGGCAGTTTGGAGATTTTTTAGTTCTAAGAAATATTTTTCGAGAAGAATAGAAGAATTATTAGTTCTCATAGAAATCCTTTTCCTGCTGTGTTGCGGAGATTTTGTTCTCCCTCCGGTCCGAGATATTGCGATTTTGACCCTGCATGAATCGGGTCAAAATCTGATTTTGCTCCAAGGCAACACAGCAACGCTCTCGCTAGTTCGTCTTCGATGATAAGAAAAGTATCAAGGAAGACCGTACAGAGGAAGCAAAGACGTCGCGAAAAGACTAGACTGTGTAGTACGGACAATTGGTAACGGCGGACTGAACACCTCGCCGAAGCTTGGTGCGTACATCCCCGTCCCATCAACCCCATCTTCTATGGGAGTCCTCGTGTCTCTTTTCGAGGAGGGCTTCGTGCTTAGATGCTTTCAGCACTTATCCCCGTAACGCGTAGCTGCACGGCGTACCCTGCCGGATAACCGTTAGACCAGAGGCGTCGAGCCACCGTTCCTCTCGTACTAAGTGGTCCTTCCCCTCAGACACGCAACACATCCAGTAGATATCAAACAAACTGCCTCACAGCGTTCTGAACCCAGCTCACGATCCCTTTTAATGGGTGAACACCCCCACCCTTGGCCGCTGCTGCACGGCCAGGATAGGAAGAGCCGACATCGATGTAGCAAGCCGCGCCGTCGATCTGCTCGTGCGCTTTAATGGCGCATGTGAGCTCTCGGGCGCGACAACTCTGTTATCCCCGGAGTAACTTTTCTGTCATCTCAAGCCCCAATCAAGGAGGCATTGAGGTTCGCTAGACCACGCTTTCGCGTTTGGATTTTTTATTGGTCAAAATCCAATCAGGCTGGCTTTTGCTCTTGCACTCCACACCCGATTTCTGACCGGGTTGAGCCAACCGTTGGGCCCTGTTGATCTAAAGTCTGGGTCTCACTGCTGTTGAGAAGTGAGACCTAGTTATCTTTTCAACAGGGTGCCACCCCAGCCAAACTGTCCACCAGTAGTTGTCTTTGTTTCCAAGTAAGCAATACAAGTTCCACAGAGTGGTGTTACACTTTCGTCTACACTAAGACTGGCGTCTCAGCTTTGGCGACTCCCACTTACGCTATACAGCAAAACTCGTATCACAGCTACAGGCTACAGTAAAGTTTCACGGGGTCTTCACTTCCCACTGGAAATCTCCGGCTTTTGCACCGGAAAAGAGTTTTCGGAGGATTCTAACTGGGGACAGTGTAGATCTCGTTACGCCCTTCATGCGGGTCGTCATTCAAACGACAAGGCATTTCGCTCACGTCTGTTGCTTCCCTGTTTTCAGGTACTGACCATTTTAAATGGCGGACGCACATTTCTGCTGCGTCTCCTACAATCGCTTGTAGGGTCGGACTATATCTTCGCTCCCATCGGAAGCGTTTGGCGTATAGTCTCTGAGGATTTTTCTCGATTTGAGAAATCTTTCCTGCTGATTGTCTTTCCACAGAAATTTTCAGGGTTCGACATTATGTTGCCACAATGTTATCCTATTCTGCTTCTACAAGACTTTCCAGCATTTAGCCAAATTTTGTTAAGGCAACTTTGTGCTTACCTTAAGAGAGTTATAGTTACTCCCGCCGTTTACCAGCTCTTATATTGGTTGAACCCAAATTTCAAGTACTGGCACTGGGCAGACGTCACCGCCTATACTCACCCTTGCGGGCTGGCAGACAGTTACGTTTTTGTTAAACAGTCGGACCTACCTTGTTACTGCGCCCTGTCATGGCATCTATACAGACACCGTGGCAGGGACCCCTTATACCGAAGGCACGGGGCTAATTTGCCGAGTTCCCTCAGTTAGATTACACCTTCACGCCTTAGGCTACTTACCTAGGGGCACCTGTGCTGGTTCTGGGTATGATTATCCAAGATTTTTCCACATTCCCTTTTCACGGGCTCCTGGTCTCGACCAAATCCCTCATACGAGAGACCATTCCCTCCTTTTATCAAGTTCTCATCATGACAATACTCCCTTGATATATGTTGGTTAGCACAGCAGACGAGCTGTGTTGGCCTAACCGGAAGCGTCGGAAACATGGCTTGCGTTGCCGCGCATACTCGGACAGTACCGGAATATTAACCGGTTTCCCTTTCCTCATGGTTTCCTATTAGGAAATTAGTTAGGATCAACTAACCCTTGACTGATCTGCATTGTCAAGGAACCCTTGCCCTTTCGGCGGTAGAGGTTCTTACTCTACTCTGTTCCTACTTTTACCAGGATTTTCATTTCTGTTCGGTCCTCATCTCCTTGTGGAAATGATTCTTCCCAAACAGAACGCCTGCCTATCACAATTCCGAAGAATGTCTGCAGTATCGGCAACTGACTTAGTCCCGTCCATCTTCAAGGCCCTAAACCTTGACGAGTAAGCTGTTACGCACTTTTTAAAGGGTGGCTGCTTCTGAGCCAACCTCCTCGCTGTCTTAGGCTTAGGACACTCTTCACCCTTTCACACTTAGTCAGTATTTTGGGGCCTTAACTGCAGTCTGGGTTGTTCCCCTTTCGGGATCCAAGCTTACCCCGGACCCCCGTCTCTCAGCGTCTACGGGGCGGTATCATTTGGAGTTGGACGAGAGACCGAGCCCTTTCGAGCCCTAAATCCCTAATCCGTACCTCTACAAATACCGCACCCTCATCTGAGGCTTGACTGCGGCCAACTTCGGCAGGAACCAGCTATCACCAGATTCGATTGGCTTTTCACCCCTAGCCACAGGTTAGAAGAACACTTGCTCGTAGAACCTCTGCAGGCCTCCACGCAGTTTTACCCGCGCTTCACCTTACCCACGGCTAGTTCATCTGGCTTCGGGTCATATTCATGTGACTCCCCGCACTTTCATACGGCGCTCCTGATTGCTTGCGAGCTTGTTGCTTTCGCTTTGGATCCGTCGTTAGACTTATCCTCGCCACATAAATAAACTCCCTGGTACGTTATTCAAAACGCACGGTACAACTCCTAAGAGCAGTACCCCACTATCGCTATTAGGTTTCAGGATCTTTTAACTCCCTGTCAAGGGTTCTTTTCAACTTTCCCTCACGGTACTTGTGCGCTATCGGACTCTGAACGTATTTAAGGTTGGAAGTTGATGACTCCCAAATTCCTGTTTAGTATCAAGTAAACAGTACTCAAGATACCACCTTAATCCAGCTGAGTTGCCTGTACGGGGCTGTCACCCTCTACAGCGTCCTGTTCCAAGGAACTTCGAGTTCCCCAGCTTGGAATACCAGTGGTCTTATAACACCACATCTCCCTCCAGTTACCTGGCGGGATTCAGTTTGCCTTACGCCGCTTTCTCTCGCTGATAATAACGGCATCTCGATTGATTTCTTTTCCTGCAGGTACTAAGATGTTTCAATTCCCTGCGTTCCCCATCCTTACGGATTCTATGCTGAAGTCAGATTCGGAAATCTCCGGTTCAAAACCTACATGCGGTTCGCCGGAGCATAATGCTGCTTGTCACATCCTTCATCAGCGTTCAGAACCAAGTCATCCACCTAATAGCTTTGATTTCCAATTGTTTACAGTGCACGGCATCATTGATTGTTAAATCTAAGCCAGCCAGTCCGCATGTTTCACATGTGGACTTTGTTTCTCATTTGTGTGTGAGTTTGAATGGACCCGTCGGGATTTTCCAGCAATCTGCTGTTTGAACCCGAGGCCACCGCCTGTCCAAACGCCGGTTTGGACCCAGCAGAACTGGGTTCCAGCGTGTGCAGGGGCGGTGCTCTTTCGCGCGAAAAGTACCGCTGAGCTACGGGCCCTGTGATAATGAAAAGAGAGTAACCCTAAACTTCTTGAGACAATAATAAAAAAAAGGAGGTGATCCAGCCGCAGGTTCCCCTACGGCTACCTTGTGACGACTTAACCCATCTCACTGGGCTTAGATTCGCAGCAATCAAAAAATTGATGCTCACCTAAACCCTGCTCGAGTGGTTTGACGGGCATTGCCTTTTTCACCCATTGGGTTACTTGGCGTTCCCACCGCACGTACAGTTTTCCTGTATACGGCGAGCCCCCAATGCAATTTTCCCTTGAGCTCTTCAATCTTTCCCAAATCAACAGGCTCTCTTGTTGAGATTTCCGTGATTTGCCTGAATAGCTCAAAGTCTCGTTTTCTGCTTGGTAATTTTGGTTGGTGCTTTTCGAAAAAAGGGATAATCTTTTGGACAATCTCTTTCTTGTTTTGCACTTCAAATCTGTAACACAGAGAGTGATTAGCTCTCTTGTCTCTTTGGATGTACACTTTGCCGCATCCAAAAAAGGTTTGAAGCTCGTCAAGCACCTCTTTGTCTTGATGTCGAAGTTTCAGGCAGAATTTCAATTCCACCTTGGCCCTTCTTTTGTTATGACTTATCATCACATTGAAGGACCCTTCTCCATCAACAAGCCCAAGCACGTAATTATCGTCGAGCATTGAGGTTTACCTCCTTCCCTTTCGGTACTATGAAGTAAGCTGACTTCCCACTTTTTAATGCTTATGCAAGCATGTCCAGTGGGATCTCCCAAGGTCATTAACAAAACCGTTTCATCCATCCGCATTAGGCTTTTTTGTGATTTCCACCTACCACCGACCCGATATAGGTGTCATCTGCCTAGCCTTTTGCATCCCTTGCAGGATATGGGCTGGACTTTGCCTCAGACCCTTCAGCGCTTTCCTTGCGGTAACGCCTGTCATTTTGGCTACATGGTTGGATTTTCACCAACTGGCTCTGTTAACTGCTTGGCACATTTTATTCGGTGTGTGCAAGGAGCAGGGACGTATTCACCGGGCGATGATAACACCCGATTACTAGGGATTCCAGCGTCACGAGGATGAGTTACAATCCTCGATCTGTACTAGGGTAGGGTTTAGAGGTTTAACTTCTCCTTTCGGAGTTGTATCCCATTGTCCCTACCATTGTTGCGCGCGTGTTGCCCAGAAGATTCGGAGCATACAGACCTACCGTAGCCTGCGCCTTCCTCCCTGTTTCCAGGGCAGTTCTCATAATGTACCCAATCCTCATTGCTGAGTTGCTGGCAAGTATGAGCACAGGTCTCGCTCGTTGCCTGACTTAACAGGACACCTTTGCCGAACTTTTGTGTTCCAAAAGTTACACGGCACGAGCTGACGACGGCCATGCACTACCTCTCGGCTCGTCAAGTAAGCCCTTAAGACTGACTTTCATTCTGCCGTCGCTCCTGGTGAGATTCTCTGCGTTGAGTTAGATTAAACCGCACGCCGCACCCCTTGTAGTGCTCCCCCGCCAATTCCTTTAAGTATACTGTCCGAAGAAACTTTCCGCTCTTCAGCATTCAGTCTTGCGACCGTACTTCCCAGGCGGTGAGTTTAACGTCTTCACTACGACACTGCGTATTCACGAGGAATACGCAACACCTAACTCACAGCGTTTACAGCTAGGACTACTCGGGTCATTAGCAGCTTTTTATGATGATGAACCTGGTTTTCTCGACTAGCAGCAGATTTTTGCGATCTACTAGTCCGTGCCATCGAAGATGGCACTTGAGTGTATACATTTTCCCAGGTTTTTTTGTGTCGAGGTTCGCTCGACCAAAAAAAGCTGTATCTAATCCGGATCGCTCCCCTAGCTTTCGTCCCTCACCGTCGAATCCGTTCTAGTCAGACGCCTACGCCACAGGTGGTCTAAGCAGGATTATAGCATTTTACCGCTCCCCTACCCATACCTCTGACTCCTCCCGGTTCCTAGTTCAGAAGTGTCCTTCGCCAGCCATTGCGTTAAGCGCAATGATTTCACAAAGGATTTACTGAACCGGCTACGAACGCTTTAGGCCAAATAAATGTGGCTCCCACTAGTGGCGCTGGTGTTACCGCGGCGGCTGGCACCAGTCTTGCCCACCACTTATTCGCCAAGCTTTTTACACTTGGCAAAAGCCTTACAAAGTAAAGCACTTAGGGTTCCTCTATCACACTTTCGTGCATTGTAGAATTTTCGCGCCTGCTGCACCCCGTGGGGCTAGGACCTGTATCTCAGTGTCCTTCTCGGGGCTCCCACTTTCATGGCCCCTACGGATCTTCGGCTTGGTGGGCCGTTACCCCACCAACTACCTAATCCGCCGCTGACCCATCTTAAGGCCTTGCGTTTCAAGGTAAAATCGTTCCAGAATTTAACCCATATCCGGTGTTGTCCTCAGTTTTCCAAGGTTATCCCGAACCTTAAGGTAGGTTATCAACGTGTTACTGAGCAGTTTGCCGGTCTCTTGCGAGGCCAGGACTTGCATGGCTTAGTCGAACCCTAATAGCAGCAACCTCCCGCAGGATCAACGGGTATTATTTTTCGGTCGCAATTGGAAATTGGCTCTCAAGCACAATTCAGAGTTACTCTCTCGTACTCAAATTCGATTTGAGTAGTCACGTTGACAAGAAAAATGGAGGCGATTTCGAAGCATCACTTTGGATTTATGGGTTATTTATAAATCTATCGGGGAAATACCGTGTGAAAGCACTTTAAATATCTCAACAACCAAGAAATCACTAAATTCCCTGTCCGTTTACGTACAAAATAGTGCCTCAACTTAATAAATTTTGCGGAAGAAAAAACATTAGATTTTATGATTTAATCAGTTTCACTTATGCCCATTGACACATTTCAGATAGATCTCAACAACTGCAGGGATTGCATAGTGTATGGGCATTCCAGGTAGTGCATTGATATCATCCTCGCAACCCTTTCCGCACAATTGCTTTGTTGTGAAGTTTGCTGCAACGTCGGTCACCTGGTTTTTGTCGGTCCTCACCAGCAGATTCCCATGAGTTCTTAACTCTTTTCCTGGCCATATTGCCAGCACGCATTCAGCTGCTCCGAGCTGCTTGTGCCAGTTGCTTGAATACCGCTCGATATCAAAGTCAGTCCCGACAAACCTGTCTGTTATAGGTGCATATTGTTGCTGTATAACCAGCAGATTGCATTGGTTGTTCGTTTTTCTGTTTGATTTTGAACCATCAACTATTTGCACAAGGCCGCATATCCCTGTGTCCAGTTTCACTGGTTTTTCTTGTGGTGATATGGTGAAGTATGCCCTACAAAAGATTTGCTCAGGCATGAAAAATCGTCCGTTGCCGCTGTTTCGTGCTCTAAATTCTTCTTCTAATGTCCTGTTTATTTGTTCGGTGTTCATTCCAGATGTTGTTCCTCCAGCTTTTAAAAGTATTTCTGATGTGCAATGCAATTGTTCTAGAAACTAGGTCTACTTGGCTGCCCTTCGCCTTTTCTCTTTATTCATGCGCTTTCTCTGCCATTTCCAGCGCATCTGCCGCTTCTTCTTCCAGCGTCTCGAGCTTCTTTTCATTTGGGACTGCAAAAGTGCTTTGTTTTAAAAACCTTTCTAGGTTTGGCTCTCAAAGACCCTAAGAATTTGACGCCAGCCTTAGAATAGAAAGATTTAATTATGATACTCATGTGATAAGCAAAGGTGATATAAATGGCTAATACCTATGAACTAGTTGATGGAAAGCATAGCATAACATTTATCTCTAGCCAGAGTGGTAACAGGAACGGAACAAATCGATTAATCATTAAGTACCTCAGTATTGAACTTTCTGGAAACGAACTTCGATATTGGACAGGACGATTCATTAAGGATGGCATGTTTTCGGTAAAGTTGGAGAGCGGAAAGCCTTATGAACATCTATTTCAAGGCATAAAAATTACTTCTAAGGATCAGAAAACTTTCTATTTGGAGATGTAATCTTTATTTGCCATTATATTCTTGTTTTTAAAGTATTACTGTCGCTCTTTTGAAGCAATAAACGGGTTCGGAAAAGACTTAAGTAGTTTATTGAATTCTTTTAGGTTATGGATTGGAATACTGAACAATTGACGCAACTTTGCAAAAATGGTTTGCAAAAAGCACATTCCGTATTGGAAGCCCTTAGTGACCAAGGTATCAATGAAGTCCATGATGCACATGTTACAGATATCTCCACCAAAGGGGATATGGCTGTTTCTAAAACCTTAGCAAGATTTCTTGAAGAACAAAGAATTCCGGCGGTGCTTTACAGCGAAGAGTCTGGACGCATCGAACTTACTAAAAACCCCAAATACACAATTACCTTTGATGACATAGATGGAACAGATAATTATCACCGAGGTAGGGGCATGCTGCCATACTGCACGGTTGTTACTATATTTGATTCGCTTGAACCAAAGTTCGAAGATGCGCTGGTAGGTGGCATAATAGAGCATAATTCCAAAAATTTATGGCATGCAGTAAGAGATGGCGGATGCTATTTGAATGGTTTGAGAGTAACCACATCTGGCAGAAAAAATCTTGATAGGAGAACATTAGTGATTATTGATCACTATGCAGGTGCTGGCGAAATTTCAAAATTGCTAAAAATTTATCCGGATTCCTGGGTAAAGGATTTTGGCTCTGCAGCTTTGCATTTGGCCGGAGTGAGTAGTGGTTTATTTGACGCTTATCTAAGTCCTTCACAAAAAGCCCATGAGCTTGGAGCAGGCTATTTGTTGATCAAAGAAGCAGGGGGTTTCTTGACAGATTTAAACGCAAATCCGTTAGACAGAGTAAAATACGATTTTGATGCAATGTATTCTATTATTGCTGCCTCTACTCCTGAACTTGGAAAGGTGCTGTTATCAAAGTTATGATTGTGCCATAACCTTCGAGAAAAATAATCAGACCTTGTGTTTGTAACAAGATGCCATTTTTAGGACTCTTCTTGCCTCTTTTCGTCCCTTAACCTCTCCTTTACATCCCAATTTCAGTGCCATATTGTGGCCACGAACTAAGTCGTCAAGAGTCTCTCTTAATGCTGTTTCCTCGGAAGGGATATTATTTCTGAACACAACATATTTTTTCCCATTCCGTAATATTTGTTCGGCTATGTATTGAAGCAGGCATTCAGCATCATAATGCAGAAAATCCTGCCCTGAGACAATCGATTTGTACAATAATCCATCTCTTGCCTCCAGGGCGCTTTTTACAGTCATATAGATATTTTCCATGTTCTTGGAGAAATGAGGTGTAACTTATATTATTTTGTGTACGCAACCAACAAATAACAATTTATTTAAACCCAGCCCTGCAATACGCATGTATGAAGCCTAAAGTCAGCAAATACCTTTACTGGACCCCAAGAATCTTGTCAATAGTATTTATTCTATTTCTGGCAATGTTCTCATTGGATGTTTTTTCTCCAGGATTGAGCTTCTGGCAAATTGTGCTTGGATTGTTTATGCACAATATTCCGACCTTGTTCCTGCTCGCTATCCTTATCGTTTCCTGGAAGTATGAGATTGTGGGAGCAATTGCTTTTATGCTGGCAGGTCTCTTCTACATTGTCATGTTGCTCATGAATCCCCAGTTTGAATGGTACATGCTTTCATGGTCTGTAACCATTGCCGGGCCAGCCTTTCTTATAGGAATCCTCTTTGCCTTAGGTTGGTACAAGAAAAAAAAATAATTTCACTTCTTGGTAACTTTGCCTTCTTTCATGACCTTCTTTGCGATCACAAAAACAACAAATGCGATGATTACAAAGTTTATCAGTTCGCCAAGGAAAGAACCCCATCCTATGACAATCGGCCCAAAAGAAAAGGTTGCTGTCTCCCATGCCCCTCCAGGTATGAATGGCGTGATTATCGGCATTATTATGCTATCCACAAGCGATTTTATCAAAGATGTGGCGGCAACGCCTATTATGAAAGCAATTGCCAAGGCAACGACCTTGTATTCCTTCAAGAAGTCCATGAACTCAGATTTCATGCCCATTCTTATACCACCTCAGATTCAGGGTCCTTGTTTTCAACTATAAAAACTTACTGATGTGGCACCGTACAATGTTTTAGGTTTTTGAGGATAATTAGTCGATTGTGTTGAACCCCACAAGGATGATCCCAAATTATCGAATATGGTGTGTCCTTTGAAATTTTTCCGGGGTTTTAGAAATGTTTAAGAACTAGCCACACAAGCAGAATACTCAAGGGGTATGCGATGGTCTTCAAGAAAACTCTAGTTTACACTATTCCTTCGGACAAGAACTTTGCAAGAATAGGAAGGTGCGGCGGCTCATCCAAAGGCGGTGAGAAATGGCCCCCTGTCAAGCTAATCACGATAGCTGGAGTTGCAAGGACCTACTCAAACACCTGGTTCCTGGACGGGGATAACGAGGGCATAAAAGAGAAAGAGTTCAAAAAAAGATTCATAGAAATAAGACCAGACCTGGCAATCTCAGAGCCATTGCCAACGCTGCTAGAAAAAGAGATAGAGACACTAGATGAAATTAAAAAAGTATACGACTTCAAGGTTGTGTTCATAGGCTCTTTTGCAAGCGCAGAAGCAGAAAATATACTGAAGAAATACCAGAATGTTGACTACATCATTGAAGGAGAGCCAGAAACAGCACTCATAAAACTCTATGCAAATGAAACCAGAATAAAAGGCGTGTGGAAGAGAAAAGGCAAAGAAATATCATACTACGGCAAGGAAAAACTCCTGGAAGATCTGGACAAGCTACCATTACCAACACATGACTTACTAAAACCAGTTTACAGGGCACCATTTGTAAAAAACAGACTATTCACAGTGGTGGAGTCAAGCAGGGGATGCCCCTACCCATGCACGTTCTGCAACGCTGGATTAATGAACGGAAAAAAAGTACGCTACAAGTCCCCAAAAAGGATAGTAGAAGAGCTGAAATTTATAAAGTCAGTGGGCATCAACGAGGTTATTTTCAACGACGAAACATTTGCATTAAACCGCAAAAGAACCATTGAACTTATGAAACGCATAACAGGGGAAAAACTCAACCTGAAGTGGGTGTGCAGCTCAAGGGTAGACACAATCGATGATGAAGTAATTTGGCTGATGAAAAAAGCTGGCTGTCGCACTATTTTATTCGGAGTAGAATCAGGCTGCCAGGAAATACTTGATTACTACAAAAAAGGAATAAAGCTAGAACAAATAGAAAACGCATTCAAGCTAGCACACAAATATAACATAGAGACTGTAGCGCATTTCATGTTCGGAGCACCAATGGAATCTGCAGAGACAATAAGGAGGACAGTGGAATTTGCAAAAAAGGTTAACCCAACACTTGTGAGCTTCAACATACTAACACCGTACCCGGGCACAAAAATATTCGAAGACTTCAATAGGCGCAAGCTGATACTTACAAGGGAATGGTCTGCGCTAGACCAGTCACAGGCAACAGTAATAGAAACAGAACACCTATCAAACGACGAATTAGAGAAATACATGAAATGGGCGTACAAAAAATTCTACTACAGGCCGAAATACGCACTTGAGAGGATATCGAGGATAAAATCAATCTATGACCTGAAAAAAACAATAGTGGGCTTTTGGGCACTGCTAAAAATAACAAGGGGATAACATGGAAGAAGACTTCTTGGAAAAAAACGCCTTGGTATATGACAAGGAAAGATTCAACGGGTATATGATCAAGGCAACAAACAAAATTCTATCGTTAATAGACAAGTACAAGGTAAACAAAAACAGGATGCTAGAAATTGGGGTGGGAACTGGAGAGCTGATAAAAAAGACTGAGCCCATGTTCAAAGAAGCTTATGGAATTGATTTATCAAAAAACATGGTCGGGGTTGCAAGGAACAAGGTAAAAAAAGCCCATCTACTGGTGGGGGATGCAGAGCACCTTATGTTTAAGGCAGAAAGCTTTGACTTTGTTGTTTCAATGGACATACTCGAACATGTTGGTGACCCATTAAAGGTAATGAATGAGGTAATAAGAGTTTTGAAAAATAGGGGGTTAGCTTTCTTAAGCACCCCAAACCCATTGTGGGCCCCAGTAATGTGGCTTGCTGAAAAGCTCCACTTAAAAGTCAAGGAAGGAAAACACAAATATATTTTTTTACCAAAATACGCAAAGAGGCTAAGCAATGCTGATGTTTTGTATTCTGGGTATGTAGCATACCTACCTTTCAGATTCAATTCAAGGATAGAAGAATCCCTAAGCAGGTTTTTACTAACAAAGTATTTGGGGTTCAACTTTATGTTGGTAATAAAAAAGAAGGCAACGCCTCCTATCGAAAAGACATCTGGATGATTGTTAATTGCGCTGGTCTGCTTTCTGTCTGCGTACGACATCAATTATAGGTGGATAGATTGCAAGGATTTTTCTGACACCTTCCTAGTCAAAACATAAGCTTTAGGAAATTCAGGTGACAACCAGGCTCATTATTCCAACCTGGGAGATGACAGCCCTTTCTGCAAAACACTTAATGTGAAATAAGCCTATTTGGCATCGGTTTTGGCAAAGCTTCCTGCCACAATCAGCGGAAAAACTATCGTGGCATCAGCAAACACCTTTGCGTTGGGAGCATTCGGTTTCACTTTCGCCCACGTTATTGCTTCATCAACCCGTGCCCCTGAATCAGACCCGTCAAACTCTTGCGCAGTGTTTACATAGACTGCATAATCGAATCCATCCCTGAATACGTTTGCGTTAAGCGTGAAGTGCTTTGCTATGCCGCCTCCAAGGATTATCGCCCCTGTCTTCTGGCTGTCAAGCACTATTTTGACTATCCGCGTCATGTCCTCTGCAACGTCAAGGACAAATTTGCTGTTTCTCTGTTTCTCAAAGAAGATGAGGTCCCCTATCGAGCCGTCAGTTATCCCTGGGCAGAAAACCGGTATGTTGTTCTTGTTAGCCCAGTAAAGGATAGAGCTTTCGTCATTGACCAATTTTCCCATTTCCATTATCAGTTCTGTTGTGCACACTGTCTTTCCTTCCAGGTTCTTGAACACCTGTTCCATGAATTCCTCAAGGTATGTGTAGCAGTCTGTTGGCACAAGCAGGTTTCCTGTCCTGTGCACTCCCCTTTCGAGAAGGTATTTTCCAGGTATGTCAAAGCTACCTATGTGAAATGGCCTTAAGCATTTCATTATGTCTTCTTCTATCCCTCCTGCTGAGGTTACCAAAACATCAACCATCTTGTTCTTTACAAGGTATTTGATTATCTCTCGTATTCCGCTGCTCACCATGTTGGAAGTGTACGCAAAGAAGATTGTAGCTTTTTCTTTCCTCATCAGGTTAATTACCGCTATCGCTTGGCTGACTGCTGTCGCCTGGAATCCTGTTGTCGAGTATGAAGAAAGGAACTTGGAAAAGTCAAACTCCTTCTCAAAATCATAGCCCTTTACCTCAGCAAACCTTGACATGTCCATTCTTGGCTTGATATCCTTGTAGTGCATTATTTTCTTCATCAGAATCACCCTGTAAAATGAAGACTGTCAAACAGAATTATGGTGAGAATACTTCCCTGTAAGTCTTCATGCTTTAAGGAAGACCTGAGCGCTTTATTAAGCTTGTGGTGGTCAATCTTTTTGAGGTTGTCCTGCATCTTATACATGCTTCTCAGGAGCTTGAGTGACCCCAAAACATTTATAAATCAAGGCAAAGCCCTACAGGATTATGGCAAATCAACCACGCGTAAGAAAAGGAGATACAATAAAGGTTGACTATACTGGCACTTTTGATGATGGCTCTGTCTTTGACAGCTCCGCTCAGCATGGCCAGCCTCTTGAGTTTGAGGTTGGTGCAGGCATGATGATTAAGGGCTTTGACCAGGCTGTGCTTGGCATGAAGCTTCAAGAGGAAAAGACTGTTCACATCCCTACCATTGAGGCATATGGAGATCATGACGCAAAACTTATCAAGCAGGTGCCTAGGGAGCGTCTTCCAAGCGAACAAGAGATCAAGCCAGGTATGATGCTTGCAATTTCCACAAACACGGGTCAGAAGTTTCCTGCGCTTATCACTGATGTAGACGACAAGATTATCACCATTGATCTTAACCATCCCTTGGCAGGCAAGCACCTTACCTTCAAGATAAAGGTTGTTGAAATATCGAGTCCTGCTTGAGGCAAACTTTAAAAGTGTTATAGCCATTCTTTGTCTTATGACTGATGAGTTGGCAGCACTCGCTATGAAGTATAATGAGCCCCTTGCGTCTTTACACCTGTTGAACATAATGCGAGTAGGACTTTCCACAAGTTTGGACGGAACTATTTTCAAATTGAAGGCTTTTTTTACAGCTCCAGATAAAACTCGCCATGATAAACCCTTCTGGAATAATAAGAATAGTCCATATCAGGTACAGCAAAACATTGTCTATTATAAGGGTAGTGAGACGGGATTTACTGTGGACTCTATTATGGAAGACTTAGGAGAACCATATTATTTTCGTGGCAAGGATATTCTGGTTATCAATTCAACTTTTATGGAGGCTTGTGATCAGAAATGTTTATTTTGTGAGGATACAGCTAAACGTGGAAACAGCAGATACTCAATTCAATTATCCAAACAGCAGTTGTTTGGTAAGGTCATGCAGGATTACGAATTGCGTAATCTCGAGCACCTGAGGCAAATCTCTGTTCTTACAAGTTGTGCTGGAAATGAGAGCGATGCCCTGAAACTATTTGAAGGATATATTGAAGAAGCGATTAAAAGAAATTTTCGCGGTAAATTCTATGTTGCCTCTCATGAATTACGGAGCAGAAACTCACTAAAGGAGCTTTCGACTTATGGAGATGTTATCCTTGCTTTTACTGTTGAGTGTTTCACAAATAGGACAAAAGTAATGCCCAGAGAAAAAGGTAGAATCACTTTAGAAGAAATACGAAGTATACTGGGAAGCGCTAGGGAGTCAGGAATGGAGACAAATTATCTGTATATCTTTGGAATTGACGAACTCCCAGAAATGAAAAAAGGATTTTTCTTGCTAAAGGATGTTATCTCAATTGCGCCGACAGGACCTAATTACCAGCCTACAAGCGCCAAAAGTCCCTTGCCCCTGCAGGATCTGGAATACTATCTCAATGCAAGAGAAATATTCACAGAAATCCATAGAGGTATGCCGAGATTTGAATCTGTTCAGAGCTATAGGTCTCTATGGCCTTTGGAGCGTCACGATGAGCGCACCATTGTTCAGTGATTCCCGGAATACTGCCAATGACAAGCAGGAGAAAGCAAGCTCTATGATTAATCCTCGAAAACTTTTTAAATCAGCCCAGCACAACATGTGTTGAGAGGTGCAAAATCCTCAAGTCTTCTTGGGGGCTGGATTATGAGACCCGAATTCAAAGAACAGATAGATTCAGTCTTTAAGGAGACACAGCACTATCTCACCTTCATACCAAGAAGGCTTGACAAGCTCTCTGCCTCAGCCGAATCACCTGATGAGAAATCATATCTCCGGCGCAGAATAATGCTCCTCCGCAGGGTCATTGAAAAGAAATCTCTTCTAGAACAGATTTTGAATCCTCCTCCTTTGGGAGGGGACAAAGAACATCCTGCGCATTCCGAGCGTGAAACAATCCGAGAAGTGGCCAACCATTTGAACATCGATTTGCAGCCTACGGAGGAATTGGCATATATTTACCCTGTAGGTGTCCAAGATGCAATTGACCGTTTCAATATCCTATACGGTGTTGATGAAAGATTTGCCGAGACCATGATTCGTGCAGTCTGCCGCCTTGACCTTGATGGCTGCATAGCAGAAGGTCTTGAAAAAATAGATTATGAACTGCAGGCTAAGAGGCCTTTGCCCATCACATTGCTATCCAGGTACATTGCCGACAGTAAAGGCGAAAGCGATCCTGCTTCTTTGATTAATATTATGAAGCATTGCGAAGACAAACGGATAACTGTGTATGCTGCGCCGGGCTCTACAGGACCCAGGCGAGTGGCTATGCTCATTCCCCAAGATATGAAAATTGAAGATCTTGCAGGTATATATCTGCGTGAGATGCAAAACAGAATCGCTAAGATAAACAAACCTTTTCTGGAAAAGACGCAGGATACTCCCTTGGCCAAAGACTCAGAACCAGAGCATGGCCCGGTTCCAGATTTGTCAGACAGGTTGAATGCATTGGAAGCGCCACAAAAGTCTGTTGAGGTTCCTAAGCCTGCTCCTAAATTGTCTGAGATTGTGAAAAATGCTCCGCCCATTCAAGAGTTTGAGTATGAGTATCCTACAAGCCTGCAAGCAGCAATCGCCAGGTTCAACACAACCTATCCAGTTTCCGAAAAATTTGCAGAGACAATGATCCGAGCCTTATGCTCCCTTGACCCAAACGATAAAATAACTGGGGGTTTGGAGAAAATAGACTATGAGCTTCAGGTCAAAAAGGCCCTTCCAATCAAAATCCTTTGTGAGAAACTTGGCAAAGGCACAGGCCCAGGTGATTTGACTTCAGTGATTAATGTCATGAAGGAATGCTTTGACGAGCGTATTACAGTCTACTCTGCCAAATACACTGATGGCAAGAGTCAGATTGCCATGCTGATGCCAAAGGACATGGAGATGGATGCCCTTATAGGTATATATCAATCCCTGAGCCAGTATGCAATGAACGGAGACTATTTCTATGAAGATATCATCACCAGATTTCTCCGAGATGGTATTCCCGCTAACGCATCTGGCATTGAGCCGCTTATTGGCAATTGGGCTCAAACAACCTCGCCAAAAACTTTTTCCAAGCAGTCTGTTGACTTTATTTTTGAAATGATTAAGGGTTATTCCCCTTTCGCCCCGCAACAGATAGCACGCGAGCTTGACTGCCAGACAGAGGATCTTGTTAAGGCTGCTGATAAATGCAAAGGTTCGCTGGTCAGGGTGCTCTCCAAAGGTGATGCCAGGGTAGTCCTGATTAAAAAATTGGACCACCATCATGTGACCAAACGCGAGGCTTTGTCTGCTTTCTACCAGGCACTAAACCAGCCTGATGTCTATGCTCAGGATCCAAGCTCCAATGAAGGTTGCAGGTTCGCCTGCACTCAGCGGGATGGATTCCTCCATGTGGCAGGCGAGTCAATTGGCCTGGGTGCATTCCATGCGAAGAAATATATCAGGAACCTCTGGCAGAGTGCACTTGGGAAAAGCTACAGTCAAGAAAAATGGCAGACCCTTAGCACAAGTCTCGAGAAGGTGATCAAGGGGGAGATTGTTGCGGAGTTTTTCTTTGTTGCTTCCAGGAATTATTTTCTGTTGGAAAGAATCGATTATTGGACTGAAAAAACAAGCCTTGAGCCCAAAGTAATACAAGAGCGATTTACCGAGATGTATAAAGACATCAAGCCGCTCGGTGTAGGCACCCTCTTCCCAAGGTCTATCAATCCATTGCAATATTACCCTATCTCGAAGGAGCAGGATGTAATTAAGGTGCTGCAGGAAAACCCCACCGCCTAAGTCAAGAATTCAAATTGACAAGCCTGAAGCATATTTTTCTACTATTCTTGCAAGGGTTGGCGCTTCCACCTTAAACCGTTGTGCCATGACATTTACAAGATATTCAATTCCAGTTTTGTCTGGCTCCTTTTTATCCTTAACAAATGCTTCCAGGGCTCGCTGAGCGTTCAAATTTACCATTTGCTCGCGTGCTCTTTGCATTCTTTCTTGGTCTGACAAACTTCTTGCCAGTTCGTAAGCAACTTCAACAAACCGATATCTCTGCTGTTGGCGTTCCTGCATGAGAGCATCATAAGCCTGCAGCTTGCCAGGCCTGTCATTCTTTTCTATAAAGGACATCCAACAAGAACCTTTTTTTATCTCCTTTTCGATGAGCCGTTTCCTAATGTTGGTAAGGTATTTGCTTTCAAAGTTGCCATTGCCAGCAGTCCACAACCAATAGGCTTCCCTCAAGTCCTCTTTTTGTTCTGCCTGCTTGCTCAACTTTTGCAGTCTTCTGTTATTCTTTTGATGTTTTGCAATCACAACCTTAACTTTGAATGAAGCAAGTTTATACGCTGATTCTAAATGTTCCTTTTGAATGTCTTGCGGTGTGAGAACCTGGTCTTCATGCTGGTACCTTTCAATTTCAAGGCCTGAAAGAACAGCAGTTTGAACTTCTTTGCCTTTATAACCCAGAGCATTGAATATTCTGTATGATGCCTGTGGTTCTGATTTGGCATGCTTTTTTGCCCACAGCAAGCATAGTCTAGCATCCTTCAAAAAGGGCAGTCTGGTCACGTCAAATCTAACTGCTTCAGAAGCAGCATTGGAATAAAGCTTGTTTACATCATGTTCAGGAAGGGTTAAATTTGTCCCCACATACTTCCAATAGAGTTTGAGGGCACTTACCGTACCACTTTTTTCTGAGCAAGTCGAGAGGATAATTCTCTTTAGCATTTCTGCTTGTTCTTTTGGGAAAAAAAGTGCAATCTTTTCCAGACTGTCCGTATGTCTTTGAGCTGAATGCGTCAGCATCGCTTCAAAAGCAGCCTTCAGATTCTCTTTGTCGCCGCTTTCTGTGAAGTGATAAGCAGCAGAGTCAGGCTTATTTTCTTCTAATGCTTTTTTCCCTGCCACATTGTGCAACATTTGCAAGTTTTGGCCATCAAAAAATCCTTTTGGAAAGTGGTAAGTAAGTTTGTTGAATTCATCATAATTGATTGGGATACTACAGGCAATCTTAAACAACAGGTCAAACTCTTTGCTGTCTGCCAGGTCCTTGGCCACCTTGTCCATGTCATAATATTCTCTGCTGCTGCTTAGCGCAGACTGCAAAATGTCTTTTTTCAGCTGCTCGTAGTCTCCTTCATAGAGTGCATGGGCATGTGCGTTGCTGCCAAATAAGAGGTGGACTACTGTAGTCCATTTTCCAGATCCTAGTTTCTCTTCTATGATGCCGTTCGCAATTCTCCCCCTGTCAACGAGCGGAAAGCTGGTTAGCTCGCCATTGGAAAGAAACTTATCTTCGATGCCCAGCTGTGTCAACGCAGCGCCAAGGTTGTTTGCGATATCCTTTGCCATTTTAGCGTGGTGTAGGTAGTTACTTCTTATTGATAACAATTTCGCTTCTGCAAGATAACTATTATAGAATATCACTTGAGCAAAAGGTTAATGCACGTCAAAATTATGGTTCAAATATTACGAGAA
Source organism: Candidatus Woesearchaeota archaeon (assembly GCA_043803105.1). Taxonomy (GTDB): domain Archaea; phylum Nanobdellota; class Nanobdellia; order Woesearchaeales; family JAZDKJ01; genus JAZDKJ01. Next base: position 137,498 of record JAZDKJ010000008.1, on the reverse strand, counting down.
AAGAAAGTGCCCCGTTCGGGATTTTTATTCATCCACCTTAGAAATAAATTTCTCTCTTGTTATCTGCAAATCTCTCTTTATAATCTTGTTCAAAAGCCCAGGGCCAATCTCTTCGCCTGAATGATGGGGTATTGTTGTTTTCCTTCCATCAAGATGCTTGTAAACCATATGGCTTCCAGTCGTGTGGCTGTAGGTAAAACCAAACCGTTCAATAATTTTGCCCAATTCTTTGCCTGTCAGCTTAGGCAGTTTGTTCACGAACTACACCTCTATTTGCTGCACTCCTACAAACTCTCCAGAAATCTCAGGTGTGTCTTCATCTTCCAGATATGCCTTTATTGCTTCCTTTGTTCTCTTTAAAAGCTCCTCAATGGTTTTAGCCTGAGTATGGCAACCCGGCAAACCCACTACCTCAGACACTAGCCAGCCATCCTCATCCTTCTCAATTATTATTGTATACTTCGTGGTCATTATGACACCATAACATTTATTTCTATATAAACATTGCTAATCGTTTCGAGAAAAATAAGTGCCCCGTTCGGTCATAATACCTTTTTGTGAATAATTGGGGCATTATTGTAACCATAAAAACAAGTTGGGAATTGAAATCTTTTTAAGGTTCTACAAGGACTCTTTCTTTCATGCACCACTCCTAAGAATTGTGGAATTACCGCTCCCATTGGGGTTAACAATCGCTTTGATAGTTCCTATTTCAATATCAATCCCGTAGAGGATTTCCATAACTCGATTGTAGTTTTTGAATTTTGAGCATTAGATTGTTTTCCTACATTAATTTATCAATAACTGGATTTTTCACTTCTTTGTTAAGATACAACATCTTGTTCATCATTTCCTTTAACTCTTTCTTATTTAATCCTTCATACTCTACCAATGGTTCATCACGCATTAACCACTTGAAATAGTCTTTTTCATCAGCCAAGATTTTTCCTCCAAACTCTTTTATATCTTCCCTTGCTCTGGTGCCATGGTAAGGTTGAAAATAGCATGGGAAAACAGTGTCTATTAGTTCTTCATTCATCATCTTAGTCAGAAACTCGTAGGTTTCTTTGTTCGTTTCTTTTGTTTCACCTGGGAGTCCCACTATCATATAGACATTCAATCTTATTTTATGTTGTTTAACGATCTTGCAAGTCTCTATGAACGCTTCTAAGTCTATATGTTTGTTTATTTTGTCTAAAACTTTCTTAGAGGCTGATTCAAGACCCAGCATCAAGTTTTGAAAACCAATCTCATCCAAAAGACTTATGCTTTCGTCATCAACAAAGTCATATCTCGAAGCAATAAAATCAAATTCAAATTCGTCTTTGAATCTCTTCGCATTACTGAGAAACTCTTTTATCTTCTCTGATTTAAGATTTACCATAGACTCTTCAAGACTTATTGACCCCTTATAACCTATTTTTTTGAGTTCCTCAAATTCATGAATTAACTTGTCCGGGTTGTGAGAGCGTATCGTCTCGTGCCAAAATTGACTCACGCTGCAAAAGGTACAGTTATGATAACATCCGCGACTTATTTCAAGATTTACGCGCGGTGGATTATCGCTTAGTAAGTATGCTCTCGGTAAAATTGAGTAATCAATAGGTGGAAGCTCTCTAAGGTCGCCGTGTTTTCTTTCGGCCCCAATATGCTCCTTTGTTACTAATCCGGCAATGTCTTTGGTTGACACTCCATTCTTTATTGCAGATACTAGGTCAAGCAACGCCCATTCTCCCTCGCCCCTTATAATAAAATCTATTTCCTCTCTTTTTATTAATTCCTGATTTGTAATAGTAGGATTATATCCGCCGATTACAGTGATATTCTCTGGAAATCTTTCTTTAATAAATTTGGCGATTCTTAGAACATTGTCAGTTTCAGCTATAAAGAGATTGCTTATAGCCGATATTTTTACATCTTTTTCCTTAATGATTTTTTCTATTTCAGAAAAAACCTGCTCCTCATTCATTCCCGCGTTAATATAATAATCAAGTGAAAAATAATTTGTTCTAAATCCCTTGCTTCTCAAAAAAGTAGCTATACTTAGTAGTCCCCTATTAACATATTTTACATTAGATCTCGTTTTGAGTTGAATTCCTGGATCAATCAGCAAAATTTCAAATTCCTCTTTGTTATCAATTTTTTGGTTACTGTTTGTATGTTGATTAATATATTGTGTGTTCATTCTTTGTCCTTCCTATCGCCTATTATTTACAACATTTATATATAAATGGATTTTTGTCAAAAGCTACCTGAACTCTTTTTCCAGTTTATATGCCTTATTTCCACACTAGTGGTTCTAGTTATCTCATAAGACGCTCTAATATAAAAATCTTTCATTTTATAACTACTTTTAAGAGACAAAAAAATTGCCCAGTTAGGTATTACGTCTTTTTGTGAAAATTCACACATTGATGTGGACAGATGTTATATGATACAACATAAAATCGATTCTTGCACTTATTAATTGTATAATACAACAAATTGTATAGTACAACCAAAAGGCTTAAATAGTTGTCTACTGTTGTATTATACAAAATGGAGGAAAAGGAGAAAATTCTCATTGAGAATTTCAGGGAATATTACGAATTCGGGCTTGATGCCTTCAAGAAGCAAAAATACAACTCAGCGACAACACTCTTTTTCAAAGCTATCGCGGCACTCTGCGACCTCTTCCTTCTGAGAAAAGAGGGAGAAGCCCCCTCCTCGCACTCCAACCGTTTCAGAGTCCTGGAAGAAAAATATCCTGAGATGTACAGGATTGCTGACCGCGATTTCCCATACTATCAAGAAAGCTATACAAAAAGGATGGACAAGGAATCTGCAGAACTACTGAAGGAAGATGCTGAACATCTTAAGAAAGCACTTAGAGTCTGAAATAGGTCCCACAGGCGTATTTGACATTGTCCTGTATGGGTCATCGGTAAAGGGGAAGCTGTCTCCGGGGGACATCGATGTGTTGGTCATATTCCTTGAAGGGTCGCTCCGCGAGAGGCTCGACAAGGCCCAAAATATCAAAATAGGTCTGAAAAAAATTCTCCATCAAAATCTAGACGTAAAACAGATATTGCTGAAAGAGCTTTTTTCACCAGGTTTCTTCGCAAGAACAGGATTGTTCCTCGAAGGGATCAGTGTGCTGAGCGGAAAGCACTTTTGCGAGAATCTGGGGTTCAAATCCTACACCCTGTTCTCGTGGAGCCTCAACGGCCTGACACACTCCGAAAAGATCCGGTTCAACTACATCCTCGCAGGGAGGGGATCTAACGGAGTCCTAAAGGAAATAGGTGGTGAGCGTATCAGCAGTGGAGCAGCAAAAATTCCTATTCAGAATTCACTGAGTTTTGAAGAGATCCTCAAGGCAAATAAGGTTGCATTTCACAAAAAGAACATTCTGGAAGAGATGTGAAGTGCCCCGTTCGGTCATAAGACCTTTTTGTGAAGATTTAGGGCATTAGAGTAGTTTGCTTCATACCGGAAACCTTTTTATGTTCTTTATGTATTCACTTTGGCTATGTACAACAAATTGTCAAAGGAAGGCTTCAAATCAATATTTAAGCGGCGCTCCTTTTCGCATAGGGATAAAAGACTCTTTGACATAATTGGCAGCCCGCAAAACCTGCGTCCAGAAGCTATAGAGTCTATTGAGGCACGCATTTTCGATGATTCGCTTCTAGAAACAAGCGGTCATATTATCCAGGGGGACCAGGTTAAGGCTGGGCATCACATTACAGTTTGGGATTCCTTCGACCTGGATGGTAAGCTTATCTCATCAGAAGCCCTTCTGGTTGAAGGCAAGCAGAGGTATGACCTAAAATATGAGAGAAGTATTGGGACAGAAGAATATGATTTCAGTGTGATTAATTTTGATCAAATGCATGTGAAAATAGATACTTATGTTCCCAAGTTGCAGCGCTTCAGGAGGAACAACCCGAAACTTCCCAAGATTAATATTGTAAATCCAAGGCACAAACTACTTGATGATTATGAATTACCGTCCTATTCACCCTATGGGCTTGACTTGTCAGATTGCAAATTAAAAGGAGATCTTATTGCCTCGAAAGCCAAGGTTGAAAATGAACTTTGCCTATACGGTATTCGTATCAAAGGTAACGCATACATGACTGGCGCCAGAATTGGCAGTGCCTTTTGCCAGCTCATGAAAATAGGTGGGACTGCCTACATGCAGAACATGGTAATAAAGGAAAATGCAGATTTTTCGGATATTACATGTGTAGAATTGAATATGAAAGGGCTAAGAACCAAACACCTCGACTTGGGTGACGCCAGAATCCATAGGCTCAATTTAACCGATTCACATATAAGAGACGTTTTGAATCTTGATGGTGCACGAATAGCAGAATGCTCTTTTGAAGCGTTAAAGGTCAAAATGTACACTTATGATGACTCAACAAAAATACCTGGTGACTTTCGTGGCTACCTGTCCAAATTTAAGGGAATTAAGTCTCATGAGTTCTTGAAAAAATAGTTTGAATTTTGTAGTGAACCATTGAAAACCATGTGCGGACCTTCTTGTCATTTTTTGATTCAAACGATAATTTATTTGTAGACACCAATGGAGAAAAAATGCCCCGTTCGGGATTTTCTAGTTTTTCCACAATTGAACTCCTTGAAACAAACTTTTTGGCGAAGCCAAAAAGCCTTTTCCGAGGTTTTTTCCCATGGAAAAAAGCTCTTTGAACCCGAGTCCCGGCATCGAAAGTGCCGGATGATTGATTGTCCTGACGTGCCGCCAATAACACAGGGGGCTCCGGTGACGAAGTCACTAGGAGCCGCCTTCGGTGTTGACGGACAAGACCGTCACCGGACTACACCAACGGGGCATTACCGAGAACAAGTTAGTATTTGATTTATATTTGTTTCTGTTTGAGAGATTGCATCAGCGTTTTTTCATAGTCTTTGCTGCTAGGAATATTCCTATTCCTAGCAGTATGACTCCGAGCGTGTCAACAACAACGCAGAAGATGCAGAAAAGGTGCAGCACAAATGCCTGCAGATACAGGAAGCGAAGTGCCATTAATCCTCCGATCAAAGTGCCTATAATCGTTAGGTTTTGGAAAAGCTTCTTCTTTGTAAAATAGAACAATGCTGACACAATCAAGAGCAAACTAAAGCCAACTATTCCATAAATCGCTGTGTCCATCCCAAAGATTTTTCCGTAGACACTGTCTTGGACTGTCTGGCAGCTGCTCTTCCCAAAAGCGTTGCAGAAGCCTTGCAGAGAACTTTGCTGTGTAACGTGCTCTATTTCTGCTGTGATTGAAACTATGACTGCAATTAGCGCTATCGAAGCCATTATGATATAGTAGTTTTTTTGCTTCATGACAAGACCTAACTGGTTCCTCCTCTTATATTTTGCGATTCTCACCGACGAAACCTATTTATAGTAGGATTTTTGAGCCATCTTACAGATGAAGATATTTATCGTCGGCATGGGTGGTGTCTCCTCTGTCATGTCAAAGCTTCTTGCGCATGACTCACATGTTTCAGAGATTAAGATTGCCTCGAACAATATTAAGAGGGACAGGCAGTTTATAGCCCCGCACAATAAGATTCATCTTGTGACTGCAGACGCTGCCAACACTAATCAGATTGCCAAGCTTGCCAAGGGTTATGACCTGATTATCAATGCATGCTGTAATTTCTTTAACGATTCTCTTATGCAGGCTGCTTTGAAGGCAAATGCCAACTATCAGGATTTAGCCTTGATGCATAACCCACCTGAACAGTTGAAGTACGATAAGGCCTTTAGAAAGCAAGGTCTGGTTGGGCTGTTTTGCACAGGTATTGCGCCAGGGATAACAAACCTTCTCGTCAAAGACGTGGCTGACAGGCTTGATTCTGTGGATTCTGTAAAATTCTACTCTTTTGAAGACCAGCAGGCAGCAGTGCTGGTTTCTGCCTGGTCCAAGGAAGCAGCCTTTGACACCCTCACTGACAATCCGCCTATTTACGGCAACGGAAAATATTTGTACAAAAAAACCTTTGATGATCCTGAAGAATATTGTTATCCTGCACCTTACTGCAGCAGGTTTGCCTTTCTTCTTTATGGTGATGAGGTCTGCACCATTCCCAGGTACATTAAGCTTAAGCACTGTAGCTTTAAGGCATCAGGAACTGACATAGACACTGCCAACACCTTCTTCAGGTGCGGTTTGTTCAGCGAAAAGCCTGTGTCTGTCAATGGCAAGAAGATTGTCCCTCTGGACTTCTTTTCAAAGATTATACCACCTGTTCCAACCCCAAAAGAAATGCTTTCACTTATGAAAAAAGGCCTTGTTGAGAACGGTGTCTACCTATGCGTTATGGAAATAGTTGGAAAAGATTCAGGAAAACCAATTAAAGTCAAGGTTGTGGCAAAGTTCCCAGACCTGAAGTTTATATCAAAAAAATTTCCAGGTGCAACCTATATATCATATCCGACTGGCTTGGCAGCAGCAGCCTTTGCAGGGATTATTCCCAAGGTTAAGGAGCCTGGTGTTATTCCACCTGAAGCTCTTGCCGCGAATTTAAGGAAACAGCTCCTTGCAACCCTTGAGAACGAATGCTGCGTAATTGACCAAGAATTTTCTAAGCCGTGATTCCGTAAAGTTTTTAAACCATTTACTTATCACTAACCTTGTTAGAATGACATCCAAAGTACCAAAGCACATTGCGATAATCCTTGACGGCAACAGGCGCTTTTCAAGGCGCCTGATGATGAAGCCCTGGAAAGGCCATGAATGGGGAGCACAGAAAGTGGAGAAGCTGCTTGATTGGTGTGCAGACCTGGGCATCAAAGAGCTCACTTTGTACACCTTCTCTGTTGAGAATTTCAGCCGGCCTAAAGAGGAGTTTGATTACCTGATGAACCTTTTTCGCTCAGAGTTCGATCGCATAAAGGATGATGAGAGGCTGCATAAGAACATGATAAGGATCAATTTCATAGGCAGGCTTAACATGTTCCCGCAAGACATACAGGAACAGATGCATTCACTCATGCAACAGACCAAAGGCTATGATGGTTCCATAATCAATTTTGCAATGGGTTATGGTGGCCGTTCAGAGGTTATTGATGCTGTCAAGAAGATTGCAGAGCAGATAAAGTCTGGAAAGCTTGACGTTGATGCTATTAACGAGGAGACCTTCAAGGAAAATCTTTACACACCTGACGAGCCTGACCTAATAATCCGCACAGGAGGGGAAAAACGCACATCTAACTTTCTTATCTGGCAGGCAAGCTATTCAGAATGGTTCTTTCTTGAGAAGATGTGGCCTGAGTTTGAGAAGGAAGACCTGATTAAGGTTATTGAAGAGTACAAGCAAAGAGACAGGCGTTTTGGTAAATAGCCATTCTTGATTCTGTATTCAAAAGTCATCTTTTTAAGCCTGAAAATCTTTCAGAAAATCAATAGAAAGCCTTAAATACTAGCGTTACTACTACATAGTAACATATTTCGGAGGCGAATAACAATGTATGAAACTGCTGACAAGATAAAAGCTTTGCTCGACCGTACAAAGGTTACTCACAACGCTGTCAAGTGTTATCTTGATAAAGCAAGGGAAATAGAAGCAAACGAGAGGTCAAAATCCGACAATACATGCAATGAAGTTTCTAGTGTAGATGATGTTATAACGAGCATGGAAATGAATCTCAATAAACTTACCGACGCTATAGGAAAAGTGAAGATTGCTGAGCTCAAAGGCTTTGTTTATCAAGTGGTTAAGTTGTATGAACAGCACAAGAAAGACCCTACAGTAGTTCCTTATGGTCCTGCAGTAGAAGCTGCAAAGAAACAGATGGAACAGCTGACATTGTCTAAGTCTTGAGAATATTTTCAGCTAACTCGTAAAACCTTCAGTTTTTCTTTGTCAACTATTTTATTCCTCAGAAACACTGTAATTCCTGAGGTGTTTTCAATGGAATTTGAACAATTGATGGAATTAGCCAAGCAACACATGGCTTTGCTGAAGGCAAGTAAGGTAACTGTGGAGCGAGTAGCATCGACAATGCCTGAGTCAGAAGCATTAACAAAATATCTGGAACTACAGGCTCCAGGCAATCAATGCTTGAACGATCTCATAGCAGTAGGAGAACGTTATATGGCAGGCATCGAGAAAACATACCAATTATCCGTAGAGAAGTAGCTTAAGCAGAACTCCTGATTGCACTTTCAACATCCTGTATTGCTTCGCTTGGAGTTGAAGCCCCTGCTGTTATTCCTATTCTCTTTTTTCCTTTGAGCCAGCTAATCTTGAGTTCTTCTGCTGTTTCTATCTGATGTGTTTCAACTATCCTGCTGCACAGCTCAGCAAGCTTCTTTGTGTTTGCGCTTGAATATCCTCCCACAACAATCATGATGTCTACCTTTCCTGCAAGCCTTTTTGCCTCTTCCTGCCTTATTGTTGTTGCGCTGCATATTGTGTTGAAGACTTTGATTTCCTTGGCAAGCTTTCTTGCTTCTTCAGTCACTGTATTGAAATTCTCTACTGGTTGAGTTGTCTGCGAAATAACCCCTATTCTCTTACCTTTGATGCTTAGAGGTACCTTGCTTGCGTCAGCCACAACTATTGCCTTTCTCACAAATTTTCTTAAAGCCATCACTTCCGGGTGCTTTGCCTCTCCAACAATTAATGGCAGAAATCCCTCTTTCTCAAGCATTTGTATCTTTTCATGTGCCACCTTGACAAAGGGGCATGTTGCATCGATAACCCTAAGCCCTTTTTCTCTCGCTTTCCTGTACACTTCAGGGCTTGCCCCGTGTGACCTGATTATTAGGATATCACCTTTTTTTAACCCAGTTAGGCTTTTTGTAATCTTGACTTTCTTGTCTTTTAGCTGCTTTAGCACCTGCGGATTGTGGATGAGCTCTCCATACGTGAATATCCTGCTCTCTTTATTATGGTCCGCTACAGAAAATGCTGTGCTTACTGCTCTTTTGACTCCTGAACAGAAGCCGGCGTGTTTTGCAACAATTATCACTTGTCTCTCTCCATCACATAATCAGCTATTCCTTTCAAGAACTCCTTGCTCTCTTTCTCCATTCTTATCTCGTTGAGTGCAGATTTTGCCAGTGATATATTCTCCTTCACCAACTGTTCAGAGTATTGCAGTGACCCTGTGGACCGTAAAATTATCCTTACTTTGTTTATCTCCCTTGAGCTTAGCGATTTTTTTCCAAGGCATCTTTTCAGTAACTTTCTGTCTTCTTCGTTGCCTTTTTCCATTGCCTTAAGTATTAACAAAGTCCTCTTCCCTTGCCTTATGTCGCTTCCAACAGGCTTTCCTATCCTCTTTGCGCTCCCAAAAACCCCAAGTATGTCATCCTTTAGCTGGAATGCCTTTCCAAGCGGTATTGCAAACCTGGTCAGTTGCCTGAGCTGTTCCCTGCTTGCCCCTGCAAGGATTGCTCCTATGTGAAGCGGCCCTTCTATTGTGTAGATTGCAGTCTTCAGCGTATGTATCTGCACAATGTCTCTTTCCTTCGGATAGCACATCTCTGACTTTAGGTCCAGTATCTGGCCAAAGCATGTGTTGATTATTACCTTGTTGAATTTCTCTATTGCCTCAATCCTGCGTCTTGCGTCAAACCCAGTTTCCGCAATTGCCTCGCTTCCTAATGCAGATGCTATATCTCCCACCACTATGGCTAGCGAGTTGCCATAATGCTCTGCACCCTTGAATTTTGTCTCATAGATTTTGTGCACAGTTGGCCCGCCCCTTCGCATCGCGTCCTTGTCCATGATGTCATCGTGTATTAGAAGGAATGACTCCATCAACTCAACCGCAAGCGCAGCCCTTGTTATCTCCTTGTTCTTTCCGCCAAATCCTCTGTAGCTGGATATGGTTAGCATTGGTCTTATACGCTTGCCTCCCCTGAGGTTGAACTCCTTTAGTATTTGGAACGCCTCGTATGCTTCAGGCGATATTCCCTTTGCTTTTTTCATCCGTGCATCAAAGAATCTTTCCAGCTCATGGTCTATCTCTCTCTTATTCCTGGACAATGATTCTGTAAAGTTCATCGCATGCAAAGAATGAGTCCGAGCCTTAAATATCTTCTTGTGCTTACCTTTAAATAATTCAAGAGACCCCCACCCATAATGCTGCACAAGTATCACAGGCGCACCATCTATCTGCTTTTGGTAATCCTGGTTGTTTTCGCACTGATTTTCATATCTGCTTTGTTTAATCTGGGCAACAACAAGGCAATGTTCAATATTGGAATTCCAGTTAAGGTAGAGGATATCACAGTTATGTTGCTAAGCATTGCTGCCATTGTCAGGGCCCTTGTTTCATTGGTCCAGATGGAGCACAGAAAAGAACTTGTTTCTTAAGCTGCTTCAAGCACCTTTATTTTTTCCTTAAGGTTGATTATTGTTTTCGTGTTGTCCTGATGCACCAGGAGCGATCCGCACTCAGGGCACTTGAACTCAAAGTCTGTTGATTGGTCAAAGTCCAGCCTCACGCACAGGTTTGGGCAGATGAAATAGGAGTTCTGGTTCTCTTCCTCTTTCTTCAGTTTGTCCTTGAGTTGCGTTATTTTCTGTTTTTGAAGGCTATGCACCAGCTGTTTTAGTCTTTTGATGTTGAATGTCCAGTAGCTTATGTACCATCCCTTGATACGGTCTTTTTTCCTGTGGTAAGTTACCAAGTTGTGGTCATGCAGCCTGTAGAGCATGTTCCTGGTCTGGTTTACCTCGATGTTTATCTTTTCAGCTATCTTGAATTCCGAGATGTTTTTCCTGTTCCTTAGGAATTTAACCAATGGAATCACATCCTCGCCAACCAATTCAGATATGGTCTTGTACAGCTTGTCGTTTGTTACAGCCACGGGCAGTCTCCTTTGGCAAAACTTATATTTAAGCCTTTGTGTATTTTTTGTTACTCCGAAATCACTATAGAACAAAACTGGAAAATATCAAAAACCAGTTTTCTCTTCTTTTTTGTGTATTTCTGGAAAAACATATTTATAAATCTTTTCTTTTTCCCTTAATAATCACAGGTCCGAGCTGTGCAGGAGGTATTCAACAGCAGCCGCGCCTTTGAAGAGACAGCTGAGAGGATTCGGGATTTGATAGAAGCCTTGGTTAAATTATCAGAGTCTCTTAAGAGCTGGTCTGGCTCTTGGAAAAAAAGTCTTTTGCTGACAACATTTTCTTGCACGACTGGCACTGGAAAACCACCTGGCCGTCAGGGCTTGGGAAGTCTGAGTCAACTATCTTTTTTGAATTGCATTTAGGACAGTTGTAAAAGAGATGGTCTGCCTTGAAGAACCTGTTGCATTCCTTGCAGAAATACTGGTCTTCCTTTACTGTGAATATCTTGTGTTGGGAAGCGCTGCAGAACGGGCAAAAGTTTATCTCATCCATGTTCTTTCCTGGGTTTTATTAGCACAAACTGGTGCTTGTCTAAGTCGTAGAAATCATCCGCTTCCTCTATAAGCTTTGCTGCTGAGCTCCTGCCAAACGCCACTACCTCAACCCTGCATCCCAATGCATGTCTAAGATGCCTTAGAAGAGGCACAAAGTCTCCATCACCACTCACAAGGACTAATGTGTCAAGCTTTGGGGCAAGCTCTATCATGTCCATTGCTATTCCTATGTCCCAATCCCCTTTTTTTGCCCCGCCATAGAAAACCTGCAGGTCTTTGCTCTTTACCTCATAACCCTGGTTCTTGAGAGCATCAAAAAATGTTTCTTCTTCCTTGACCTCAGCCCTTATCACGTAGGCTATTGCCCTTATCAGGCTTCTTTGCTGCAATGCCAATCTCAATAATTCCTTGTAGTTGAGCTTTGTGCTGTAGAGGTGCTTTGCTGAGTAGTACATATTCTGTATGTCCACAAACACTCCTACCCTCTGGTTTTTGTGTTGCATCATTTGTTGCATTTGCACGGCCTTCGTCCCTGCCGTTCTGCCTCCTTTTTGTCCTTGTAGTATATAAGGTTCTTGTTTTCTATCTGCCTTATGTACCTGCACCCTTTCTTATGATACTTGTTTGATTGTGAAGATGCCGTAAGGCCTGCTTCTTTGGCTTGCACAACTTGCTTGGGCTTTTCCTGTTGCTTTGAGACCTCAGATTGAACCTCGGGTTTTTTCTCTTCTTTGTGCACGTCCCTTGCTTCAAACAGAAGATTGCACTTTTTGCAGTAGTACTTGTGGGTTTCATCTCCCTTTACGTCGCTACTGCATATCGGGCATCCCTTGGGAATTGTCTGCGCTTTCATACGTGCTCGCTTGTTGCCTTGCGCTTGAAATCTTCATATATGCTTCTTGCTGCAAGCGCCCCTTCAGCGCACGCGATGACAACCTGCCTCCATTTGGCGTTGTGGCTTGTTATATCGCCTGCTGCGTACACATGAGGCATACTCGTGCACAGGTGCTGGTCAACTGTGATGCAATCATCATGGTCAAGCTTTATTCCTAGTTCCTTTGCAAGTATGACAGAAGGCGTGCTTCCGATCTCAACAAACAGTCCGTCCACCTTGATTTCTCTTCCGTTGTCAAGCTTGATTGATTCCAGCATGGATTTTCCTTGAAGGTCAGAAACGTTTGCCTTGTATATTGCCTCAACCTTTGGGTTTGCAAGCAGTCTCTCCCTCGCAACTGGTTGGGCCTGAAGTTGTTCTCCCCTGTATATCACATAGACTTTTCTCGCATAGCTTGCCAGTAGTTCAGCAGCCATTACAGCAGAATCTTTTCCCCCTACAACAGCAACCTCCTTGTCCTTGAATAATGGTGCATCGCATGTTGCACAGTAAGATACTCCCTTTCCTGCAAACTCCTTTTCCTTTGCAAGGTTTAGCTTCTTTCTTTCAGTTCCCAATGCCAGGAGGATGTACTTTGCCTCATGCTTTTTGTTTGCCAGGAATCCATTTGGTGTCTTTTCAAGCCTGACAACCTCTTCCTCCTCTATCTTCACCCCAAGGTGTTCTACCTGTTTTTTCATTTTCTCAGCTAAGTCCATTCCTGTTACGCTTTCTACCCCAGGATAGTTTTCTATGAGGTGCGCTTCGCTCATCATTCCGCCGATTATCTTGGTTAAAAGAAGTGCCTTGAGCTTATATCTTCCTGCATAGATTGCTGCACTCAACCCCGCAGGCCCTCCTCCGATTATTATTAGGTCATACATTGTTTTTGCGATTAGGTTAATCCCTATTTAAACCTTATTGTGAACCTTTACAATGGTCTTTTTGAGAATTCCTTTATCCTTGCTTGTGGTTCGCACGGTTTGCATCCAAGCGAATAGTGAAGGTCATGGTCAATCAACGCTGAGTTGATCTTGCCCTTCAGAAGGCTGTCTTCAGTCTCTTTTGATGCCCTCCTAAGCTCCTGCTGGATCCTTATGCAGCTTTTGCACTTGTCCTCTTTTGCCAGCTCCAGAAGACCGATTATGTAATCCCTCACATCCTGTAGGTAAAGTGGTCCTGTATATAATTTTTTCGAGCGCCGACCTTAAGTTTTAAAAGGTTTATGTGATTTTCCTTCGCTATGCCAGATGTCCGTTGGTACGAACTCAAGTCCAATCTTTTCTATACGCCATTTCTTGAACAAGCGAGAACCAGCTCTCCAGCTGAACTTGAGTCCAGGTTAGCTGCTTGCTTTGAAAAGCCTGAATACAGGTTGATGAAGCCCATAACAGATAAAGTGCTGCGAAGCGGCTTAGACAATTATCTTCAGTCTGTTGATTTACTTAAGGATCTTAGCAAAGCAGTTCTTCCCCTGGGACCAAACTCTACAGTGACTACAATGGCAAAGTCATATCTCAAGCTTGAGGATCTGCTCAAGAGGGATTATCCGGAGGACCTTGCTCACACGGGTAAAGTGATACGTAGCATGATTGAAAATCGCGTAAAACATACTGTGGTTTCCACCACCGAATTTAGCCTTTTCATACAATCAGGTCTGATCGATAAAAAAGAGGCTGAGAGCTTGCTTAAGTATATTTTTGAGCATAAAATCAGATATCTATCTGTAGCCGACACTCCCACTCAATTAAGACCTAAAATGTATTACCGTCAAGCGTTGGCTTTCTTGAAAGAGCAAGGTATGGACAGATTGCTGCATCACCCGGAATATAAAAACATCTAGAAGGTTATCGCATTCTCTCTTTTCGCAATATTATCAGCAGCTTTCCTGATAAACTCTTCAACCTGCATCCCAAAATAGACTTTTCCGTCAGCTGTCCTTATCGCAACAGTATTGTTGCTTACTTCCTTTTCTCCGATTGTAAGCATCAATGGTATCTTCATTGCCTGCGCATCCCTCACTTTCTTAGGTATGCTCTCCGAGCGCACATCGAGCTCAACCCTGTATCCTTGTTCCAGCAGCTTTTTTCTTAGCTCTTCTGCATGATCATTGAATTTTTCTGAGACAGTCATTATCCTTATCTGCACAGGGCTCAGCCATAATGGGAATTTTCCTGCATAGTTTTCTATGAGTATTCCCAGGAACCTTTCTATTGCTCCGTAAATGACCCTATGTATCATCACTGGCCGATGCTTCTTTCCATCCTGGCCTTCATAGGTTAGGTCAAATTTCTCAGGCATCTGGAAGTCAAGTTGTATTGTTGCGCACTGCCAGGTTCTTCCTATGCAGTCCTTTATGTGAAAGTCGATTTTTGGCCCGTAAAAAGCCCCGTCCCCAGGGTTTATCTTGTAATTCATCTTTCTCGTTTTCAGCGCTTCTTCAAGCCCTTTTTCTGCAACCTCCCACATCGCATCAGTGCCCATCTTGTCTTTTGGCCTAGTGCTTAATTCCACCTGATAGTCAAAATTGAAGGTCTTGTAGAATTTGTCAACTAGGTTTATTACCCCGATTATTTCCTCTCTTATCTGTTCTTCTGTCATGAAGATGTGAGCATCATCTTGAGTAAAGGTCCTTACCCTGAACAAACCTGCAAGCACACCTGATAGCTCGTGCCTATGCACTATTCCCATCTCTGCAAGCCTCATCGGCAATTCTTTGTAAGAATGCAGATGTTCCTTGTAAACCAGTATTCCGCCTGGGCAGTTCATTGGCTTTACTGCAAAATCCAATCCATCTATCTTGGTAAAGTACATGCTGTTCTTGTAATGGTCCCAATGCCCGCTTTGCTCCCAGAGTGTTCTTGAGAGTATAATAGGGGTCTGTATCTCGTCATAGCCAGCCTTTGCATGTTCTTCTCTCCAGAATTGCTTTAGCTGGTTGATTATGACCATCCCACTTGGGTGGAAGAACGGGAATCCAGGCCCTTCATCATGCATTGAAAATAGGTCCAGCTGTTTTCCCAGCTTTCTGTGGTCTCTTTTCTCTGCTTCCTCTATGCGTTTTACATGATCATCAAGCTCCTGTTGGCTTGGGAAGCTTATTCCATAAAGCCTTTGGAGCATCTTGTTCTTGTTGTCCCCTTTCCAGTATGCTCCGGCTATCTTCGTCAGCTTAACCGCCCCAATATAGCCCGTTGAAGGGACGTGCGGCCCCCTGCAGAACTCTGCATATTCTCCCTGCTGATACACTGTGATCGTCGGCTCGTCTAGCTCCTCAATCATCTCTTGTTTGTACTTGTTATTCTTGAACAGCTTGAGAGCTTCATTCTTTGGAATTTGCTCCCTCTCTATCTTGAGGTTCTGCTTGATTATGTCCTTCATTTTCTTTTCTATCTTTGCAAGGTCCTCAGGAGCAAACGTCTTGTCAAGGTCAAAGTCATAATAGAATCCCTCTTCAACTGCAGGCCCGATTGTCGGCAATGCCTCAGGATATAGCGAAGTTACTGCTTGTGCCAAGATATGTGCGCTTGAATGCCTGAATATCTCTTTTCCCTCAGGAGAATCGAATGTGACAAAAGACAAAATGCCATCTTTCGCCAATTTTGCTGCAAGGTCAATCAACTCATCGTTGAATTTTGCCGCAAGAATCCTCTTGTCAAGCTTGAGTTCCTTCGTTATCTCTTTTGCTGTTATGCCTGATTCAAGGCTGTGCTTGTGATTATCTATTGTAATGGTTATTTTCGACATGATAGTAGAGATGGTGCAGTATTATAAAAAGTTTTAGGTGGCCCACGTCAAAAACGCAAGTTTTATATATCTGTCATAAGATGTTAGTTCTTATAGATTACTCGATGGAGGAACCAAGATGAGGAAATTTTTCTCGCGATTAAGCTCAAAGGTCAAGAAAGACAAGCCAGATTCTGAAGAAGGTTATGTTGAGATCGAGACCGAATCAGAAGAGACAAAAACAAAGATAGTTGTGCGCCCCTTCATGATGAAGGATTTTGAGGATGTAAAGGAGATCCTTGATGCATTAAGGGCAGGCCAGACTATCGCTTTGATTAACATTCGCCCATTGAAAGACAAGGACTTGATTGAGTTGAAAAGGGCAATTAACAAGTTGAAGAAGACTTGTGATGCCATCGAGGGTGAGATCGCTGGTTTTGGCGAGGATTGGATTGTTGTCACTCCTTCGTTTGCCACCATCTACAGGACAAAGCAGATGGAAGACATAAAGGAAGACTACAAGGCTGAACATGGAAAGGAGGACGAATAGCCTTTCCAATACCAAAAAAAATATATACCCTTCTTCTCTCTTTTTTTTCATGCCTGAAATGAGCGAATTGACCGGTCAACCATGCCCAATATGCAAAGCGTTGGCATTAAGCCTTACCGAAGCTGAAAAAGAAGTGCCTTATTTCGGCAAAGTCCTTATTTTCTCCATGACCTGCAGCGAGTGCAAGTATCACAAGGCTGATATCGAGTCTGTCGAGACCCACGAGCCAAGCAAGTACACGATTGATATCTCAGGTGAGCAGGACCTTACGATCCGCGTCGTGAAATCCAGCCAGGCCACTGTGAAGATTCCCCACATAACCACAATTACCCCAGGTCCTGCCTCTAACGGTTATGTAACCAACGTTGAAGGCATACTGAACCGCATCAAGCACGAGATCGAGGTGCTGCGCGACACCGCAGAGGAAGATGAAGACAGAAAGAAGGCAAAGAATCTCCTGAAAAAGCTTCAGCGCGTAATGTGGGGCCAGGACTCTTTGAAGATGATAATAGAAGACCCTTCAGGCAACAGCGCAATAATTTCTGATAAGGCTGTCAAGTCTAAGTTGTGATGCTTATGCAAAAGCCAAGCGAATCCAAAGAATCGCAGGAGATAATCGAGTTTATTTCCAGGCCCTGCCCTAAGTGCAAGAAACTATTGGCAGTCAAGAAGCTCGGTGTCTGGGGCTATTACTGCACTGACTGCATGATGTGGTGGGGAACTATTGACCCTTATCCAAAGGTGCGCAAAAAGTGAATGATTGTATTTTCTGCAAGATTGCGAAGGGTGAAGCCCCAAGCAGTAGGGTTTTCGAGAACGAGCATGTTGTCGCATTCCTCGACCTTTTCCCTGTGAATAAAGGCCATACCTTGATTATTCCAAAGCAGCATTTCGAGACGATTCTTGATATCCCAGAGCCTTTGCTAAAAGAATTGGCTTCAGTGCTGAAGAAAATCTCCATTGCAGTGAAGAAATCTACTCAGGCTGATGGCATCAGCGTCTCACAGAGCAATTTCAGGGCAGCAGGCCAGGTTGTCCCGCACTTCCACTTCCATGTGATACCTCGTTTCTCAACTGATGGCTTGAAGCACTGGCCACAGCAGAAGTATGAAGGCAGTGAGATGCAGGATTACCAGAAGAAAATAGTTAGTTTTTTATAAAGTCCTGTTGTTCTCTGGTCTAAGTTTTGCATCAGCAAAAAAGCTGGCGGTGCTGCTCAGCTGAAAAGTCAGCTGGCAACTTTTGCAGCCGTAGAGGCTGCGTTTTTGGCACCAGCCAAAAACCCTTTTCCCAGGTTTTTTTGGGACAAAAAAAGCTGGCGGTGTAGCTTAGCCTGGTTATAGCGTTACGCTCATATTCTTGAGCGATGAGGCAGATGCCGATGATATACTCAAGCTAAACCATGGGTGACGTAAAGGTCCCGAGTCCGAATATCCCAAAAGGATGCGGAAGTCTCGGCACCGCCACATTTTCTTTATATATTTACCTCAGGTAAACACCCCCTCCGAATGCACAAGAGAACATGCCATAACCTACGTGTTGCTTTAAGAAATCCTGTCAACGTGTTTAGGAAACTTTTGCCACGCTGAAGGTGGACGTTCTATCACAATTTCTTCTTCTGACCGTAACTCTTGCACTGGGAGGATTTGCTGCAATTGCCGCAGGATTGATAGGGGCTTGGAACCTGCGCAGGAAAAGAACATAACATCACGAGCCCAACATTCGTCAAAGAATACCTTTATATAACCCCAACAAAAGTTGCAATAGATGAAAAAAGCGGTGAAAGTTCTTCTGGTCTATCCAAAGTGTCCTGACACCTTTTGGAGTTTTGGTCATGCTCTGGGTTTTATCAAGAAAAAGGCTTCCTCTCCGCCACTAGGTTTATTGACAGTGGCGTCTATGCTTCCTAAAAGATGGGAGAAAAAGCTTCTGGATATGAATGTATCCGAACTGACAGACCAACAGCTTAGTTGGCCAGACATGGTATTGATTAGCGCAATGATTGTTCAGACTGAAAGTGTCAAGGAAATAATCAAGAGATGCAAAGCCCTTGGAAAGACTATCGTTGCTGGCGGCCCATGCTTTACAACAACCTATATGCGGTTTAAGGATGTGGACCATTTTGTTTTGAACGAGGCAGAAGTCACCCTGCCAAGATTCTTGAATGACCTTGAAAAAGGAACTCCAAAAAAGGTATACTCCTCAAAGGTACGGCCTGATATAAGAAAAACTCCTGTGCCTATGTGGTCTTTGATAAGCCTGAAAGACTATGCAAGCATGCCGATACAATATTCTAGGGGCTGCCCTTTTGATTGCGAATTCTGTGACATTGTCGTGATGAATGGCAGAAGCCCCCGGACAAAAGACCCAGACCAGGTCATAAGGGAGTTCCAGCAGATTTTTGATTATGGCTGGAGAGGTCGTGTTTTCATTGTTGATGACAATTTCATTGGTAACAAGGAGAAGGTGAAGAGATTGCTTCCCCTATTGATAGACTGGCAGAAGAGCCGTAAATATCCTTTTACCCTTTCCGCTGAGGCCAGTATTAACCTTGCAGATGACCTCGAGCTTATGCAGCTCATGTCAAGGGCAAATTTTGGTACAGTGTTTCTTGGCATTGAGACTCCAAGCGCAAAAAGCTTGAGGGAGTGCGGCAAACTGAACAACTTGAGAAATCTGTCTGAATCCGTGAAGATAATACACCAGAATGGCTTGCAGGTGGCAGCAGGTTTTATTGTCGGATTTGATAACGATCCTTCAAATATTTTCAAAACCCAGATAAAGTTCATTCAAGAGATTGGTGTAGTGACAGCCATGGTCGGGCTTTTGAATGTGCTTCCACAGACAAGGCTTTGGCACAGGCTCAAGGCTGAGGGAAGATTGCTGCATGCAGCAACAGGAGAAAACACAGATGGTACCATTAACTTTGTGCCCAAAATGAAAGAAGCAAAACTTATCCAGGGTTACAAGGAAATCATTTCCACAATTTACACGCCCAAGAATTATTATCAAAGAATCAATACTTTTATTAAGCATTACAAACCAACTGTGCGTTCAAGATTCACCAAAAGAGATCTTCATGCGCTTTTCAAGAGCTTTTGGAAGATTGGCATTCTTTCCAATTCCAGGTTCTTATACTGGAGGCTGTTGACAAGGACCTTCTTCACAAAGATAAAGGCAGTTCCTGTCGCAATAGAATTAGCGATATATGGTCTGCATTTTGAAAAATTTGCTCAGAGGACGATGAATTGCTAGGCCTGAAATCGCACTTGTTATAGAACTCCGCACCGCCACTCTTTCTTTACAGGTTGTTCATCAGCTGACAGCCTCAAGCACATTGGCCATGATACCTTGCGGTTAGCTGCAATAAAGCACAATAATCAATATAAACAAAGGGTCACTCTTCTCGACTATGCTAAACCTTGAGAACCTTATCGGAAAAGGTGTCAAAGAGTTATTCCAATTACCGCAAGAGGCATTCCTGCTCTGGAACGACGCTGATTTTGCGTATCTTCTAGGAGTCGATCGCCAAAGTGTTTATAGTCTTTTTGAAAAAGGAAGACTAGTCACGAAATTTAGTGAACCTGTAAGAACAAAACCGATAATAATCAAAGGAATGCCATATTTCCAATCAAAAAATGACAGCAGGAATCTGTTCAACTTATCGCAGGGAACTTACAGGTTGCCAGACACTGTCTGGACAGTGGATTCAGACTCAGGACACTATTTCAGAGTCAAAAAGAGGCAAGAGTATATAAAAATCAACCCTAACGGGACAATCAAAACTATGGTCTGTCCTTTGGCTGACTGCAATGCCAGGTTGGCCACCGAAGAGCATCTAATTCTTGCAGAAAGCCTCCATTTATCTAGCAGAGAGTATAAGACAGTCGATCTGATGTCAGGCAAAGAATTAGTAAGCAACAATGAAATAGTCAGTGTTGAAGAAATCAAAGGCCAGCTAATCGCACTATCGGCTGACCGTAACACTTTGCTAAGTTTTTCCAAAGAAATCGGAGAAGTAAAACTGCCTTGTAAAATAATACCTGGGCACTTTGAGATAGATGGACAGGTAAGCTATCTTTCCAGGGATGGAAAAAAGATAGTCCGACCATTTAAAGAAACAGTCGAACTTGAGCAACAAGTTGCCCCATACATCGCTAAGTATGTACCAAAAAAAGACATAAACAATGAATTGATGACCATATCCTGGTTCTCCTCCCAAGCAGACTGCATAAGCAGCTGTAGATTTTGGAGTCACCAAACCCATCGAACAGATTTGCCATTATTGGTGCTTGGAAGAGACCACCATACCTGCTATGACCTACGCCACCCAGGAAAGCCATTCTCAAAAATAGAATATCCTCTGGAAAATTTCGAGAAAGGACTGGTGCCGTTCATTCCGGCCGCATTACTTACTCTTGGCGGCAGGTTGTTTTCTTTGGAGGATGGAGATACTTTGTATGATGTGGAGAGTGGCAAATTGGCCATCAGCAACACTGGCAAGATATCCTATCCTGCCTTTCTACTCCAGAAAGGAGATGTGGCATACTTCGCAAACTATGACAAGACATTCTATTCATTAGACCTGAAAAGCGAAAAATATCTTGAAGGAATTGCTCTGTCTTAAGAACTTCAACCTTAAAGGATTATGTGCTAAAGCTGCAATAGATCAAAAAAATTATCTCTGGTTCTTATCTGATTTCCTTTATTACTCCAATCAGTTCTTTCCAATTGTTAATCAGGTAATCAGGCTGGCTTTGTCTAAGCCTCTTTGTGGAATAATATCCGCCGGTTATTGCAACAGTTGGAATGCCTAGCTCTTTTCCAATTTTGACTTCTTCGGGCGAATCTCCAAGGATCAATGCCCCCTCATTCCTGCTGTAGTGCCGGCAAACCTTTTCCAGCTTGCTCGTTGTGTGCATCGACGTATTTCCGTCTGGATTGGCTTCAACTGCGGAGAAGTATTCTTTGAGTTTAAGTCTTGATAGTTGAAGTTCAAGCCCTGCGACAGTGTGATTCGTCACGATTATGGTCTCGATTGAATTCTCCCTTAGCCAGTACAAAACCTCCCTTGCCCCCTTCCTTGTCCTGCACTTCGATTCTCTTTTCTCAAAATAAGCATGAAAAACCTTTGAAACTTCTTTTGAATCTCTCTCCAATTGTTCCCGATTGCAACCATGCATTACGTAGAAGTCTATTGAAGGGATAACTATAGTGTCTCTGAAGGTCTTGAAATCGACTAGGTTACCACCAAATGTTTTCAGCATATGGTTGTCAGTATCAAAGCAAGCCGAACCATCCGCTAGCAGTACCCCATTCCAATCCAAAAAAGCCTTGCTTATCATTAACAAGGAGAATGCCTTGTCCTCTTTTAAAGCTGACGTTTTTTTGGGATGCGCCTTGAGACATGAAAGGACCAAGTCAGAATCGAGGTCTCGGTAAAGCAACCATCATCACAAGCTGCGCTTTGGTGGGCAAATCTTTATAAATCCTCAGAGAACAATAGGTTCTGTTATGATAGGCGAACGAATTCCAACTTCCAAGAAAATGCGTTGTTCACGGAAAGATGTTAAACTTCTTGTTACAATACTTAGGAATGCTTCATTCAACTATGAAAGTACTTATGATACCACAGAATTTCGATTTCCAATTCTTGGAGGCCACTATGTCAGTGCTCCTCCTTCTCATATTGGTTACAGGGAGTTTGAGTACCTCAAGAGGACCATTAGCAACTCCAAGGATCCAGTCTGGATGTTGATGGATCTAAACCGGGATAAGGCAAATTTGTATGCCTCCCAGGTGCCGATTGCAGCTTTCGCTTTCCATAATCATCCGGTGAGTCTGGCTTTTGTTAAGGGAGTGCAGGAAGGAATTGTTCAAGGTATTGCAGATGTTATGACACGGAGGAGATGTGTCCCTGCGAACTATAATGTTACGAAGGCTGATATCATCGAGGCAATGCTAAGCGGAGCCATTTTCGGAGACAAAGGTCTCGATTATATAATACAGGTAAAGGCAGATGTGCAAAGCGCTAAATGGGCTGCAAAACCAAAACCATTTATTGATTTGGTTGTTGACCTATTCGCATCTGGATACAGGCAAGGTGCACCTAAAACAACCGAAATACAGATGGATACAAGATTCAGTGCTTTTGCCAACAGACTATTCTAAATTTGCCTTCAAAGAATTCTAAAATAAAAAAAAATAAAAAACCTAATCGTGTGCCATTGCAAATATTGACTTCAGGGCCACGACAATTGTTGCTGGTACCACAAATATCATTATTGCATTCATGATGCCTGCAAGCACCGTGCCAACAAAAGCGATTTCGCTTAAGGCTTGGCCTCCGAAATAGCTAACAATTACCAAAGACACGGTTGCCATCAAAAACCCCATTGTCTCTTTGCCTGTTATGTTCAAGAAGCCGACTATTAATCCCAGCAATACAAGTACTGAGACAAGCGTTGCGCTGAGCATAAAAAATCCAGAAATTACTGCAATGATGACACCGATGATGAATGCCCAGCCTCCTATTGTCTGTGTCATGCTACTACTCGCTGTTTTTACCTCTTTTGCCAATTTATTCACCTCCCAAAAATATCAATTTTGTTAATATGAGGAAACCCCTCTTTTTAAATCTTTTTATTTTAGAAGTACCTTGGGTCATCAGACCTTACAGTTATTTCATTCTGACTGCTGCTCTTATCTTTGGGCTCATTTATCTCAAGCACCTGCTTTAGGTTCTTGTTTCCACACTTGAAGCAAACGAAGAATACCCCAAATTTCCCATGTTTCATCTCCAGGTAGCTTCCGCAGCTGCATTTCATCTCATCCAGATTGTTCCATTTGTGCGCTTCACAGACTGGAACCTTCTGCTTGTTAAGTGCGATGGCCTGTTTTCCGCAGAAAGGGCACTTGTCAATCTTGCTCTGGCCGTAACGCTTTGGGATATACATTGTGTAAACGCCGCGGCTCGGATTTGAACCGAGATGCCCTTACGGACAGCAGTTCTCTTGCATTGGTTCGAGACTGCCGCAATGTTCCGCGCACGGGACACCAGCGGATTCCGGAGGAATCCAGCGCGTACCGGATTATGCGACCGCGGCAAAATTGATCTTATTGCCATCAAGCTATTTAGCTTGAAGATTGCCACACAAGGTCGCGACCACAGAACTTGTTCTGTGAGTATGCGACCGCGGCTTGCTGACATAAAAACTAGTTTCCCCTTAAATATGTTGCGAACTCGTTGAATTCTGTTATATGGTGTTAAGAAATTAATGCCCCGTTCGGGATTTTCTAACCCTCCCACATTTGAAACCTTTGAAACACACTTTTTTGCCGAAGGCAAAAAAGCCTTTCCCCAGGCTTTTTCCTATGGAAAAAGGCTGTTTGAACCCGAGTCTCGGCCTCGAGAGGGCCGAATGATTGTTCCCGCATGGAACCTCTAACTGAAGTTCCATTGCGCCGGGCTACACCAACGGGGCATCTGTCTTGATGGTTCCAAATTCATTTATATTTGTTTTGGTTCCTGTTCATTGAATAAGCAAGTTTAGGTATGACTATGGCTTCTAAATGATCGCATTCGTGCTGCACTACACGAACTGGCTGGAGCTTTTCATTAACACAACATTCTGGCCACTCTAATTTCACGTCTTTTGCTCCGTATATTAGTTCTATTTGCTCGAATTTGGCATGATAAAGTTGGATTCCAACCAGGCGCACATAGGGATACCTTTGTACCCAATACATTCTTCCGGGAAATGAACCGCAACCTTCATGCGATTCGAATTTCTCTCCACAAATCTCCTTTAGCTCAGGATTCGTAAGAGTTAAGTAGTCTCCCCCTTCTGGAGCAAGCACCTGGATTACTCTGATTGGCATCTTTGTGGCATTCCACATCAAGTTGTTAGAACTTATCCCTACCCACCCATATAGATCCCTGGCTTCAGTCATAAGGTCGCTCAAATCCTTAACAAGAGTTTTTTCGTTACTATCATGAATATCAACACGCTTCGCAACAGAGAAAACCCAGTAAGGGTGTTCAAAAGCTATTGCGGGCCTTGCATTGTATTTTCTTGCAAGTCTACTTTTTCTCAAGTATGCACATCCTTTTCGAAGCTTTGCCAAGATTAAGGATGCAGTGTCCCTTTCGAGACATAATCCCTCAATCGTTGTTGTGTATGGCTAAAAAAGAAAGTAGTGTATTTAGGAGTTTTTGTTGTTTCGTTCTGTTTGAATACCTCGATAACCTGCCCCTTTCTTCTTCCCCGGGCTCTTTCAATGATCTTTTCCAGGTCGTGCATTATCGCGCTTGCAGTGACCTCGTGCCCTCCACCAGGCCCTGGCTGAAGACCATAAGTCTTCTTCGGCTCTTCGCCTGCGCCAAATACAACCAGATTTTCAGGTCCATCGAGCCCGCCAAGAATGCTGTCCTTATGTAATTTTTTTAATCCAACTGAGATTTCATATTTGTTGGCGATAGTGTTCAAGGCCATAGGGTTATACCTTATTTCTGCAACGTATCTGAACACATAATCTTTTCCAAGCTCTGATTGGAGCTCTATAAAATAACGATCTAAAACCTTCATTTTTTCTACAAATTGAACTGCGTCAAGTTGGCTAATGTCTGCAAATTCTGCTCGGTTGCCTCCCTTCTTCTCAAAGAGCCTTATCATCGGCTCGATGAAGCTTTCATGCTTGATGTCTATGTTGAACATGTCAAGGCCATATTTGCTGGCAATCATTCTCCACAGTATTATGGTCTTGCGAAGTATATCATTTCCTGAGTAGTCATCAAAAGGAGTAGGTTCTGTATATCCCTTGGATATGGAACTTTGTATGGCTTCTGAAAAACGCATTGTACTAAGTGAAGCTGCTGTGTATCCGCACGTAGCACTCATGCATCCTCTTACAGTCACATATTCTGGGTTTGTGGCCAGAACCCCTAACAATGTGCCAGGTATGCCCAGGTCTGCACCTACCGTACCGCGGTTGAGAACTCTTTCTGACAGCACACCTTCGAACAATTTTCTTATCTTGCGTTTGGTGGACCTGTCATTACATGCCTGGGGTTTTGTTGCGTAAGGAGTCTTGTTTACTGATATGACACTAGCACCCAATTTCAATGCCTGGGAAATCGTTGAGAGCATTTGCGGCTCAGGAGTCGCATCTATCAATACCATGTCGCCTTTGGCATATCTGAAAATCTTGCTAAGGTCCAAAGCCTCTTGTCTATGCAGGTATTCACCGACTGAAATGTCTTTAAGCTTTATGCCATCTGCCTTCATGCCCTTAATCATGGATAATTCTTTTATGCTCAGACCATCAGGCTTGGTGATCACGCCAAGGCTGTCAGCCACCCCAACAATGTTGATTCCAAGCTGTTGATACCTTGACATGGCTTGTTCGAGAAACCTTTGCCCTACTTTGCCAAGACCGTAAAGCACAATGTTTATCTTTTTCAGCTCATTGTAAATGCCATTGGCAACCGGGCTTGTGTCTTTCTCCCGCACAACAAGGTGGAGCATATCCTCCTTGACCTCGACAGGGAACATGTATTCCTTGCCTTCAAGTTTATCTGAAAGCTCAATCTTGCTCAATATTTCATGGATTTTTCCTATCTCAATGTGAGAGTTCCCAATTCCCTTGCCAAACACAGTGACAAGTGATGCATCATGGTAATGGAATCCTCCCTTTACTGATTTACCTTTGTAAACCTGATTTTTTATTAGCCAGTATAATGCTTCCCTAAAGTACTCTGGTCCTTTGTCCATTTCCATCTTTGCATCTCTTTGAACCAAGAACTTTGCCCTCGTTGGATTCCCTTTGGAAGAGAATTCTTCCCAGATTATTTTGGCTCCCTTGTATCCCTTGATTATGCTGGCGATTGCCTCATGATCGCTCGCTGTCTGAACCGGAAATTCTCTGTAGCTCAAGTCCCTCAACACCCCGATTCCCTTCATCAGGGTATGGCTCGCGGTTGAGGCTGTCGTGATTAATGTGCCTGGCTCCTTTGGATTGAATGAGTTTTTGACATATATCGGAATGTTTACTCCCTTCCTGTTCAGGATTTCAAGTGCTGGCTCTTGCATTACCTTCATTCCGCCCCAGTCTGCCATGCTCACAACCTCTTTGTAGGAAAGGAACCTCACTGTTTGTGCGTTTGGTAGGACTGTTGGAGGTATTGCCAGAACCCCGTCTGTGTCAGTGTATATGATAATCTCGCTTGCTTTGATTGAAGTTGCAAGTGCTACTGCTGTCACATTTGAACCGTCTCTTCCCAGTGTTGTCCTGTGGCCTTTTTCATCTCCACCTATGAAACCAGGATAAAAAAGCACCTTGTAAGGATGCCCTTGCCTCAATTTCATATGGTGCTTTGCGATTTCTGTATTAAGGCTCTGAGGCAAAAGTTTTGCTTTAGTGAAGTTGGAGTCAGTCACAAACCCATAATTTGCTGGATCAACAACATGAACATATCTGCCGTCGCAGGATTTCAGCTTTTCGTACAGTCTTTGTTGTTGTGAAGTGAGATTTGTTCCTCGATCTAGGAGCTTTTCTATCGAACTGAGGTCGTTTGCCAACCTTCTTTGAACAGCCGCAGCCAAAATAGGGTTCAGTGTCAATTCTCCAAAGGTTGCAGTTGCATCCATCAGCATGTATTCATCAACTTGTTTTCCACTTTCGACTTCGCCGATTGCAGTATGTACTATCGATTCAAGGCTTGACAGATTATCTTCCACAAGGACTGTATCAAAATCCAATGTGTCTATTACATTAAGATGTAGTTTGGTTACGTATTCTGTATCCTCGACTGCTTCTTTTTGTCTGCCAGAAATGATGTTTTTCGCAATCCTAAGCAACACGTCAGTTACTTTGGGTTGTTTTTTTCCAGGCGGTGTGCCTATGGCAGAGCCCACAACCGTCAGTCCAGTGTTGGGATTCCTTAGGTATTCATTTGCAATCAGGCCTGCAACATTCCAGATGTTTTTGGCTGTGCTTACAGAACTCCCTCCAACCTTTATTATTAGCTCTTGCATTTAGTGACCGAGAAATGTTGTGCCTTGTGTATTTATAAACATTTCGTGAATGTTACTACTGCGCAGTTTTCAAGGGTTCATTTCAAGCAAAATAGCTCGTCCGAAGCAAGTTTTGCGAACCTGGAAAACATCAGGCGGCGAGGGCGCATTTCCATGCCACATAAAATATTCAATGCTTCGACAAATTTATAAACATCTTCAACAAAGCTTGCTCTATGAGACCTGCCTTTGCTGTGTTTGTTTGTATCTTATTGGTTGGCTGTACAGACCAGAAGCTCTCGATTGGCTGCCAAAGCGAAGTGGAGGAAAAAGTCGGGCAAATAAGACAACTCCTGCCTAACGGATGGTCCTTTGAGACCTCTGCTGCCCCACCCACATTCATAGCGCAATATCGTCTAAGTTCTGAGCGAAATTGCACTATGTACAACGTGGTGAGGAAATATCATGGATTGCAGCCCTTTAACGAGACTATTAATCCCTCTGTCGCCCTAGCGTTCTCCAAGCGATGGAGCTTGATTGATTACAATAACGCACGGCAGACTTTCGACGCATGTGAGAAAGCGATAAAAGATACCCCTATTGCTGCAGGTTGCACCTTGAGAGAACCCACTTACAATACTCAAGGTTGCTCTGTCTTTGTGAGTGCCTCAGGCTGCACTAACGAGACTGTCCCTGCAGAACTCGCAATTCAGAAGGTCTTTGAATAATTTTTCATCAGAACTCGTTTCTGCTCTTTTTTCTCAGAATAAGTGTAAGGCACGTGGATCTTTTTCTTTGTCTTTGGCTCCATTCCTGCATAGTACATGCATGTTGACACAGTCATAGGCGTTGGTGTAAACACCTGCACGCTCTCGCTGTTCTCCAGGAAACACATCTTCTCTGCCAATTCCCTTGCTTCCTTGATTGTTGAACCAGGGTGTGCAGTCATGAAATAAAACGACAGTTTTTTTGTTGAAGCATCCTTCTTAAATTCTTTAATGAACTTATCAAGGTCGCCTTTTTCTTTGTTCATTAAGCTTAGCACTTCTTTGTTTACATGCTCTGGAGCTATGCGCAGGAAATCGTATATGTGGTGCTCTGCCAGCTCTTTTACAAGTTCTGCGCTCGCCAAGTCAAATCTTATTCCGCTTTTCAGGTTCACTTTTTTTATTCCAGGGATTTGCCTTGCCTTCCTGAGCAGGTTTATCAGCCTTTCATTGCTTTTGTCCAGTCTGTTGCAGTTAAGGCATTCCCCTTCTTGGCAGCCACTGCAGTCCATACCATACATATCTGCGCTAGGACCTGTAAAGTCATCCACATTTCCCTTGAAGAAAGCCAGCTTTGTAAGTCCTTTGATCTCTTTCAGTATTGATTCTTCTGACCGTGAGATTATCCTATCCCCTTGCGTTAATTTTAGTGAGCAGAAGTTGCAGTTTCCCACGCAGCCCCTGTGCGTTACTATGCTGAACTGGAAGCCTCTGAGCTCCTTTGGAGTGGTCCGTAAGAATTGCATTCCATAGTATTCATCAAGGTCTTTGCTACTGTATTTTGGAGATTTGTATTGGAGCACATAAGAAGGCCCTACTTTTTGTGCCAGGCTCTTTCTGTTGGTTAGAAGGTTCTGCATATCACAGAATTTTTCTTTTGAATTTAATACCTCTTCATGGCTTGCAAGCTCTATAAATCCTGCAGGCATTTGTTTTCCCAGCCCACAAGTTCCTTCGATGCCTTCAAGCCCTTTTCCTTGCTTTAGCCTTTTGGCTATTTCCACTGTCTGCTTTTCTGCCATGCCAAAAACCAGGATGTTTGCCCTCGAATCAAGCAAGATTGACCTTCTTAGTTTGTTGTCCCAGTAATCATAATGGGTAAACCGCCTTAAAGTTGCCTCGGTTCCCCCTATCACTATGACAGAATCTTTGTAGTGCTTTTTGATCCAATTGCAGTACACTATTACTGCCCTATCAGGCACTTTCTCATTATAATCAAGGTTCTTGTCTTCATCCCGTCTTTTCTTTAGCGGAGTATAGTTTCTGACCATTGAGTCAATGCTTCCAGAACTCACTCCAAAGAACAATCTGGGCTTGCCAAGTTTTGCTATATCAGTGTCGTTTTGAGGCATTTCGATCAAACCCACAGAAAAACCTTCCTTCTCAAGAAGCCTCTTCAGGATGGCAGTTCCGCATAAGGGATGATCAAAATATCGTTCTCCAACAACAAATATGATATCATATTCCATTTGCTTTAAGTAACCTTCAATGTTTAAAAGTCTTGTCAAAAAAACAAAATTTAAATATGAAGGCAAAATATGTCCTTGTCAATGGAAAGTATTAGGGTAAAGTGCAGGGTTTGTGGAAAGCAGGTTAGAACAGACGAACTTGTTCTCGATCCTGTCTACAGGAAGATGGTCTGCCAGAACTGTGTCAATGACCGCAAGCAGCGGGAACAGGTGCACGCTGAGGTCAAGGCCCAGAGCCAGGCTGCTAAGGATACAAAGAAAGATTCCCCTGCTGGCTGGGACCGCGAGGACGAGTATCTTCAGCGCATCCACAAGCAGAAGATGGATGACCTGGTTAGAGTGCAATGGATTGACAAGAACACTGTAAAATACATCTGCCAGAAGTGCGCTTACCAGTTCAAGATCAATGTTGAGAAGAACATGCCCAGCAACTGCCCTTACTGTAGCACTGCCGTAAAGAAATTTGCCTGAATTCTAATTTGACATTCTATTGTGGTACCAAAGGATTACACTAACATTCTTTGAGGCAGGTTTAAATATTTGCTCACATAAAGAGTCATGAATGGCGGAGCAATTGAGCTTCTTTAAGAGATTCTTGTCGTTTTTTAAGGACTTGGCAGAAAAAAGAAATCTTCGCCTTCTTCAGGAGGAAATCAACAGGATCCTATTTCAGCCAGTTAATAATATCATGACCAGGAAGGTCATCACTGTTGATGTCAATGACTCATTATGGCAGGCAGCTGCAACAATGCGCAGAGAACCCTTGTCTTGTGTCGTGGTAACAAGAGCCAATCGTATTGCCGGGATTCTCACTGAGAGGGATTTTGTGCAGAAGCTTCAATTAGTTGACCAGGCCCTTCAAGAGAAAGTAAGCAATCTGATGAGCCCTGCGCCTAAATGCGCTGAGCCTTCAACAAGAATCTTTGATGCCCACCGCTTCATGGTTAACCAACAATTCAGGAAGCTTCCGATTCTTGAGGACGGCAACCTCGTGGGAATAATAACCCTGACTGATATAGTGAAGGCATTGGACAGGTTCGCCACTCATTCAATAATTGACTCTCTTAATACTGTCCATATGTGGAAGATTATGGCATCAGATCTTCTTACCATTGAGCAGACCGAATCTGTTCTAGAAGCACAGCTTTTGATGGCAAGCCGTAACGTTAGCTGCATTCTTGCAAAGAACGAAGGCCATATAACCGGTATCTTGACTGAGCGTGATTTTGTTAACGAGATTGCAAAGGATGTTTCCAGGCTTGCTCGCTTTAATGTCCAGGATGTCATGAAGTCTCCTGTT
Source organism: Candidatus Woesearchaeota archaeon (assembly GCA_043803105.1). Taxonomy (GTDB): domain Archaea; phylum Nanobdellota; class Nanobdellia; order Woesearchaeales; family JAZDKJ01; genus JAZDKJ01. The sequence goes on along the minus strand of JAZDKJ010000008.1, from coordinate 106,428 downwards.
GTTTCCATTCCCACTCACTTGCAGCTTTTTGAGGCAAATCATTTCATGCTTGAGCGCAACTTCAGGAGGTTTCTTGTTTCTGAGGCAGATAAGCCCGTAGGTATCGTGACGCAGACCGACATCGCAAGGTCAATGCTTGACTTTCTTGACAGTCTTCTTGACAGGATTCAATCAAAGAAATTTGATGGGCTAAGGGTTGAGAAAGTTAGTTCAGAATAAGAATACGCCGCCGCCCAGACACTCAAATCCTGAAGGATTTTCCCTCTGGACTATTTGAATTTCCCCAGCCATTTCGCTCTTACGCATGTCGGGAAGACTCGCTCATCGGAATATCCGGAATCTTTCCCCAGGCTTTTTTGCGAAGCAAAAAAGGCTGTCTGGGATAGCCTTTCGGCCACCAGCTCTCAAGGCTGGCGCAGTACCAGGTTGTGCCACGGCGGCGTCCTAGAAAACGCTTGCTGTAGATTATAAAAAGGTTTCGAACCAAGGATTCATTTGAGAACTGAGGCAATTTTTTCTTTTGCATAACCAATATAATTCCTGTTGCAGGCATATTCTTCGGCGAGACCATCAATTACACGCTCGTAAGCATAGTGTTCATTCGGTTTTTGGCAAAACATTTGACCAAGCACCCCAAGCCTCAGGTCAGGAACTGCTGCGTGTAACAGCTCATGACAAAATGCCAAGTCAACAAGTTGCCCTTTACCCCTAACGCCGAGAAATATATGCCGGAAAGCACCACAAGATCCTTTGCCAGCAGGCCAATCATGGAAATATATTATATGGCCACCCATTGCGTTAAACCAGTCAATGAAACTCTCATCCAGAGGATATTTCCTTAGAAGATGTTCCAGTTCAGCCGGACTGCCGAACTTAAGCCTGCGAATGTCATGCACTGGGAGGCCAGCTGCGATTGTTCCATCCATAACAGCATGGTTGTTGATATCTTGATTTTAAAGTTTTAGGTTGGAACAAGAAGTTTTTGGTAGAAATTCTATTTTATCCCGGGTAGCAAAAGTATAGGAATCCCTTCTTTGATGACATAAACATGCCCGCATTTGCTGCATCTTAGCAACTTCTTGTCCTTTGTGTACCTTAGTTTGGCTTTGTCAATAGGGCATGCCAGGATCTTGTAAAGCTCTTTTGGCAACAGTTCTTTGCCTGCCATCGAATTCTCCAGAAGGACTGCCCTTTATAGATTTTTCGCTATTTTTCTCCGTCGACAAATTCTCAGAGGGGAAAGCTTTAAATATAACTTATAGATTCAATTTTTAAACATTGCGATTCATTAACTAACAGTAAAGCGATTTTTCGGGGGGTGTATGAGAGTTTAAAGCGTGTTCTCATACTAGAAAATGCAGTACGTTAAGAAATGTCCGGAATGCGGTGGTATCAATCTGTTTCTGAATAGAGATAAAGGCGAGATTATTTGCAAGGATTGCGGCCTGGTTATTGAAGACAAGATGGTTGACTTCGGCCAGGAGTGGCGCGAGTTTGATTCTGAGGGTGATGAGTCCAGAAGGCGTACAGGCGCCCCAATGACCTATACCCAGTATGACCAGGGCCTTGGCACAGAGGTTGGCCAAAAGGCTGACTTTTACCAGCTTGGCTCAAAGGACAGGAACAAGTTCTTCAGGCTAAGGAAATGGCAGTATAGGATCTCCACAGCAATTGAGAGAAACCTCAAGCTCGCTTTGGCAGAGTTAAAAAGAGCTTCCTCTTATCTTAAGCTTCCAAAGTCTGTTGAAGAAGAGTCTGCGAGGATTTACACCCTTGCAGTCCAAAGAGGTCTTGTTAGAGGCCGTTCCATGGAATCTGTTGTCGCAGGAGCTCTTTATGCTGCCTGCAGAAGGCATGAAGTGCCAAGGACTTTAGATGAGCTCTCTGAGGCATCTGGTATTGAGAAGAAGGAGATTGGTAGGACTTATCGCTTTGTAACACGAGAGCTTGGCATAACCATTTTGCCTTCCAATCCTGTTGATTATATTGCAAGGTTTTCCTCTTCGCTCAAGCTTTCTGCTGAGACCCAGTCAAAGTCTGTTGAGATTCTCGAGCAGGCCCAAAAAGCAGAATTAACCTCTGGTAGGGGTCCGACCGGAATTGCCGCTGCTGCCTTGTATGTTTCTGCCCTGATTCACGGCGAGAAACGCACCCAAAGAGAGGTTGCAGATGTTGCAGGTGTCACAGAAGTAACCATTAGGAACCGTTACAAGGAATTGCTTGAAGAGCTTGACCTTGAGAAGGATATCAAGAAGATTAAGAAAAAGAAGGGCACCAAGGCAAGATAGTTTTTCTGCGGTGGTATATCAGCGAATTTTTAAGAAATACTTCTTCAATTCTATCCTGCCATTTGATATATTTATTCCCTCTGTTTTTAGCATTTGCATCTTCCTTCTGTTGCCTGATGCAAATCCTCCCACTAGGCCATCGCTCCTTATGACCCGATGGCATGGAACTATAGGAGCGTAAGGGTTTTTGTTCAGAGCATTGCCAACAGCCCTGTACGCTTTAGTACCTAGCGCCTGGGCTATCGCTTTGTAAGTGCTGACTCTCCCTTTAGGAATCTTTTTGGTTATATCCCAAACTTTTTGATTGAAGTTTTGCATAATCTAATGCCTCTGCAAATTCTCCTGCAGAAACCTGGCCTAAGATGTCCATTGCCTTGGCAAATATTACATCTTCTGCCTTTGGTGCAAGCTGCTGCATCTCTGCCACAAATTGCCCAAGCTCTTTGATTTGTCTGCTCGCTCTTACCGGGATTTCTATTGCGTGATCAGGCTGTTCCATCAATTTCATGCAGCACAGAAGACCATGAACCCTTATCAAGCTTTTCCTTGTACGATTGTGCTGCTCTGATAAGCCGCTCCCTATCGATGTTTATTCCTTGTTTTTTCAATGTGCTCGCAATATAGTTCGATATCAGGAAGCTGCAGAACTGTGTTACATTTGATGGCTTTTCTGTCTTTCTTGCCCTTTCAAAGTCTATTAGCACTGCACGATCGTTTCCAACTATTATGTGTTTTCTTGGCCTTGACATCTCTTCCTTGTTGATGTGCATCTGGTCAAGTTTATACAGCTGGGAAAAGATTTCTCTGATAACCTTGACAATCTGCGCTCTCTTCTTGTGGCCAATAAAGTCAATAAAGAACTCACCTTCCACAAATTCATATACAAGATATTCCTTTCCGCTAAATCTAAACCTTGGCCCGATTCCTTGCTTGTTTATTGCTTTAAGCATTCTTGCCTCGTTTGCCATCGCTCCTTCTGCCTTGCTCCCAGCTTTTTTTGTTTTGATTGCCACCTTTGTTCCTTTGTATACTCCTGTGTAGACCACTCCTCTTTTACCTTGAGCAAGGTATTTGATTGCTCTTACTCCCTTTGCTTCGAGTTGATTCAGAAGCTGTGATTTGTATGCCAAATAAACATAAATGCTCTCAAAGAAAATATGCTGCTCCTCAAGTTGCTTGTATTCCATCATGTTTGCCTTGATTATCCTGTTTATCCGCTCCTGATTTGTCAGTGATGAGAATACCATGATTATCTTGCCTTTAGGCTTTAGGAATCCTGTTGCAGCGTTCAAGAACCTCTCAATAATCTCCTAACCTTTCCTGCCTCCGTCTAGTGCCAAATCTTCAGACCCCTCCCTTGGCAGGTAAGGTGGATTGAATATTATGGTGTCAAACCTGCCACAATGCACTTTTTTGAAGCAGCTAAAAAGATCGCTTTCGTGATAAGTGATTTTCTTATTTGTGTTTGATTTATTTAATTGCTTTATCACTTCTTTATCTTTATCCACAGCAATAACTTTTTTTGCCCTACTTGCTGCAGCATTTGCCTGTATTCCAGACCCTGTGCCCATGTCAAGCACAACGCCCTTTGCAAATTTCTTTACATATTTCTGTAGTAGAAAAGAATCCTCTTGCGGTTCGTATCCCATTTTGCTGCTTACTTGATTCCGGTATTTAAAAATGATGTTAAAGCCCCCTGCCTTGAAATAATCACTACTTTTTAGAGACTATAAATAGTAATCTTTATAAATCACTGTGCAAATGCCTGCGACATGAATGATCTTACTCGCAAGCAGTTTGTCAGCGGTGCTATCAAGGTACTGGCAGTTAGTGTGCTCAGCCCCAACTTCGGTCTTGCCACAGGGACCAGCACATCACAATATCCTTCCTGTGATAGGTCTGTCGATTCTCTTGTTGAGAAATTATCTGAGCAAGGTATTGACGTCCGTCCTGTAGTCAAAGATGCCAGGTTTTACCCAAAGATTAGCAATCTGTTTCCAACCAGCGAGAAAAAGGAAAGTGTCCGAAAATTTTATGAGCGATTGTCTCCAGAGAAAAGAACCCAGATACTTGAAGCCTCAGTCGCTGATTACAAGAGAAGGACAGGTTTTGATACAAAATGCAAAGAGATTCACAGGTTTATGTATAATAATTCATATTGGCTGGACAAGTCAGTTCAAGAATACGTAGTTCCAAAGGAGCTGACTTCGGCAGTTATTGGCATCGAGTCTTCATTTGGCGCCTATCCAGGAAAATTAGAGCCTGCAGGTGTGCTTGTTTCACTCTACAGGACTGCAGAGGATGATCGCGCAGAATGGGCAGCAAAGCAATTGGCAGGCTTGGCAACATTCACCATGAAAAAGAGGATTCATCCAAAGGCCTTGAAATCCAGTCATGCCGCGGCCATAGGTCATGCTCAGTTTATTCCAACCTCTCTTAACACCTGGTTTGTAGGCAATAATGTCTATGACATGGCTGATTGCATTATGTCTGCTGCTAATTACTTATCGCAGCACAGCGTGATTTACGGCAGCCTTGAGGGTGCTGTCTTTGGCTATAATCACTGGGATGTCTATGTCCAGACTGTCTTGGACCTTGCCTACAGCGCAGGTATGGACAAGGCCGCTAGAATTGGTCGAAATACTCCTTCACTCTTGAGACAATGCTCTGAAGGTAATACTTCTCGATCTTCTCCGCAAATATTTCCCGAAGTCTTGCCTTTTCTGTAATCCTGTACTTGTTCATTACGCTCTCGATTAGGAAAAGGTCTTTTAGCCTTTTTAGCTGCCTCCTGATATTTGATGATGCTATGCCATGCAAAGCCAGCTTGTGCTTTTTCCTAGATGCAATCACCAACTCCTCTATCTCCTTGGAAGTAAGCTCTTTCTTGCTTTTCAACAGCACATGGAAGATGTCAACGATTATGTCTCTTGAGTCTCCTGGCTGTAATAATCCTATTGATAGGCAGAGTTTTCTCACCAGTTCTCTTCCTTTCAATCCAAATGGCTTCTCGTACTTGCGTAATGTGATTTCTGCAAGCGGAGTGTCTCTTGAGACTTTCTTCATTTTCGCTTAAACCCAAACCATACAGAGAACTTGAGCGCAAATGACACAAATCCCCACTTGACTTTTTTCATAAAGCCTTGAGGCTCATAAGTTATCTCTTTGTCCGAGAGCGCTTTCTTCAGCTCAGTTATGGGGTTGTCTGCGCTTGTTATCTTGCTGATAGTCGCCTCGCTTGTCTTCACAATCATTGTTGCATTCTCAAGCTCGCCAAAGTCAAGGCTCTCAAGCTTTCCTTTAGAGCTTGTTGCCATTACGTTTAGTGTGCTGCCGTCATCCAGCGAGATATGACAATTGATCCGTTCTGTCCCTATTATGCTCTTTACAAAGCCAGGCACATTGTCTATGTTTGAGTTGTAGCCCTCCATAACACTGGCAAGTGGAGGAATATCGATTGCCATGCATAAAGGCGTTAGAATGAGAAGCAATGCAATCCAGAGTGCTATTGTCCTCATGGACATTCCTGTCAAAGCTTAGTTTATATAGTTTTCGCTGGATTTGTTTTGGCAAGCTGTAGAACTCCTATTTGCTGATGAATATTTCTATCTCATGCTCCCTTATCTTTTCCTTTTTCTCTGCGATGTGCTTTTGACCAGTTTTTGAGAATTCAACTTTCGAAGCACCTACCCTATCCTTGATATGTTGCTGCCATCCTGAGATCATTTCCTTGATAGCTTCGTCACTAACAATCTCAAGCGTTATGGTGTCTGTCTTATTTAGCCCCGCTTCCTTTCTTAACTGCTGCACCCTTCTGGTTATCTCTCTTGCATATCCCTCAGCCTCAAGCTCCCTGTTCAGCCTTGTGTTTATGTAGATTCTTCCGTTCTTGAATTCTGCTTCAATGTATGGCTCTGGTACAGTTCTTGTTATTATCAGGTGCTCTTTTCTTACTGCAACCTCTTTTCCATCCAGTTTTAGCATGAATCTTCCATCTTTCTCAATATGGCTTATTACGGTTTCCGGGCTTTCTGACAGTATCTTGGCTATTATGCTTGGTGCCATTGCACCGAATTCTGGCCCTATGGTTTTGTATTCTGGCTTTATGCTTGCCTTGGTTCCTTCAAAATTCTCCTTCACAATTATTTTCTTGATGTTTGTTATTTTCCTTAGCACCTCTTCTGTCCGTTCTGATGCTTCCTTGGTTTTTGCGTCCTTTGTGATTATTATTGCCTCAGCTAGTGGCCATCTTACCCCTAGTTTTGCCTGCTCTCTTGCCCTGAGCACTGCTTGTATTATGTTCTGTGTTGTTTCCATCTGCTCTTCCAGTTCTTGGTCTATCTCCTTCTCAATATAGCCAGGCCATTTCTCATGATGTATACTCTTTTCATTTAGCTTGAATTCGTGCTTGATGTTCTGGTACATTTTTTCTGTTATGAACGGGCAGATTATCGAAAGCAGTCTCATTGCATCAAAAAGCACACGATAGATTGTGTAGGCAACAGCCATCTTCTCCTCTTCTGTTCCTGAAGAAGACTTCTCCCTTACCATCTGGATATATCCCCTTGATAATTCGAGGAATAATCCTTCCACTATCCACGGTACTTCGTTTAGCCTGTACGCCTCCATAGCCTCTGTCGCTTTCTTTACAGCATTGTTTGATTTTGAGATGATGTATTCCTCTTCTATTGACAGGCTTGGCTTGCCAGTTAGTTGTTTTATTCCGTTCGTATGCACATAATCAATCAGGAAGTTATGTAGGTTCCACAATACTGAGATGTTTCTTGACTTTATTTGCATGTCCTCGAAATTGTAGTTCAAGTCAAGCCCAGGGTTTGTCCCTCCTATCATGTAGAACCGTAGAGTGTCTGCGCCGTATTTTCCGACAACCTCTTCCGGTAATATATAGTTGCCCAAAGATTTTGACATCTTCCTTCCTTGTGAATCCTGGACAAACCCGTGCATGTAAACTGCCTTGAATGATGGTTTGTGCATTGATACCATGGAGGCAACAAACAAGAGGTTGAACCATCCCCTTATCTGGTCGATTCCTTCAAGTATGAAGTCTGCAGGGAACAATTTCTTGAACAGTGCTTTTTTCTGCGGAAACCCAAGGCAGTTCCATGATGCCGAACCCGCGTCTATCCATACATCTAGTATGTCAGGTACTCTTTTCATCGTTCCTGAGCACTTGCATTTCCACTCTACCTCATCTATCCATGGCTTGTGTAGGTCTTCAGGTATTTTTCCAGCATGTTTCTGCAATTCTTTCAGTGAACCTATGACAACATATTTCTGGCACTTCTCGCATCTCCATACAGGCAATGGCGTCCCCCAAAACCTTTGTCTTGTTATCCCGTTGTCTCTCAAGTTTGCGAGCCATGAGTCAAACTGCCTGCTTCCTGCATAGTCAGGCATCCAATAGATTTTCTTGTTTAGCTCTCTCATCTCAGGGATCATGTCCTCCACCTTGAAGAACCATTGTTTTGTTGTCCTGAATATGACTGGGCTTTTGCATCGCCAGCAGTGCGCATAATCGTGCTCCACCTTCGTGGTTGCAATTAGGTAGCCCTTTTCTTCTAATGCCTTGATGAATTGTGCATCGTCTTTTTTTGCTTTCAAGCCAGCAAATCTTCCCATGCTTTTTGGGAAAATGCCTGATTCTGTCAGGTTGTTAAATGGAGGTATGCCCTCGCGATAGCCCACCTCATAGTCCTCTGGCCCGCATCCTGGCGCCATGTGTACTAACCCAGAGCCTGCAGAAAGGTCTACATATTCTGAGCTCAATACAACAGTGAATAATTTGTCAGACTTCTTTTCAAGCTCCTTGAATTCGCTTATTTCCTCATAGAAAGGATGCATGTACTTTGTTCCCGCAAGCTTGTCTCCTGTGAACTCCTCAATTATCTTGTATTGCTTGTCTGCTACTGACTGTACCACAGCTGCCACAAGCCTTTTTGCTATGATCCATACTTCATCCCCCACCTTTGCCCTTACATACTCAAGTTCTGGGTTGACCATCACGCCTAAGTTGAAGGGTATTGTCCATGGAGTTGTTGTCCAGATTATGAGAAACTCCTTGTTCTTTCCCACCACTGGAAACTTTATGAATATTGAGTCTTCAGTTACCAGCTTGTATTCAAGTTCGTGTTTTGCAAGCGCTGTGCCGTCTTTTGCGCACCAGTGCATTGTTTTTTCCCCTTCGTACAGCCTTTTGTTCTTGTGCGCCTGCGCTATCAGCCACCACTCACCTTCTATATATTTTGGGTCGATTGGCTGGTATGCGTTTTCAAAGTCCATCCAAACTCCCAGGCGCTGGAAGTCCTTGTTCATCAGGTTCATGTTCCTTATCGAGAATTCTTTACAGGCCTTGACAAACTTGTCCACTCCGAATTTCGGGATGTCCTCTTTGAATTTTATTCCTAGCTCTCTTTCAACCCCTTGCTCTGTTGGCATTCCGTGCATGTCATAGCCTGCTCGATCCCAGGCATCAAAGCCCTGCATTCGCTTGTACCTAAGGATCGTGTCCTTTAGGCTCTTGTTCCATGCTGTCCCTATGTGCACCCTTCCTGAGGTGTAGGGTGGCCCGTCAAGGAAATAGAATTGCTTTTTTCCCTTGAGCTTTTTCTTCGCATTCTGGTAAGTCTTGCTTTTCTTCCAGAATTCCATTACCTCTTCCTCAACACTCTTGAAATCGTATGACTTTTCCATTGTGCTCAGTTCTTCCTGCTTGCTTTATATATATTTCTATCATGCTGCTTTGCCCTGGCCGAGAGAGGCCTAACTAAATAATGATGATAGAAATGATTAACGAACCAATGCTCATTGGAGAATGTTAAGCTTGTTATTTATTTAAAGATAACTATTTTATGACTCTCAATAAACCTACGGGCTTCTTCCCCAACAACTGCTCTGGAAATTCCTGGCCAAACGCAACAGTCATCTCATCAAGACTCTCTATTGTTACAGACGGGATAATGTAGTTTATGCTCTGCTTGACTTTGTACATCAGAAGAGATATCTTCCTATAGTTATCCGCCATCTTGCTGTACACTTGCATCTGCTCCCCGTTTATCATGATAACCTGCCCATAGTACAAGGTCCGCTCATACAGAAATTTGCCAAACCTCAAATGCCCTTGAAGCGAAGTGCCGGTCTTGCTTACTGTCCTCTCATCGGGAAATGAGCCGATGATAAAGAGCGCAAGGTCAGCAATCTCTTTTACCGCAGAATATGTTGCCAACTTGTCTTGGTATCTGATGAATCGCTTGTAGTTCTTAGGCAAGGAATCATATTCCTGCAACAGCATATCCTTGTCCATTGGGATAAATTTTGCGGCGACGAGCGCAACATATTCAATAACCTGTTTTTCAGACCTGAGTTTTTTATCAGCTGCAAAAAACAGGTTGTTCCTGTAGATTGTTAAAAGCTCCCCCATTTGCAGTGTTGTTTCTATTATGTTTTAAAACGTTTCCCTTAGGGTTTCTTAATCCTTGGTAGAATCCCATAGGCAATCAGCGCAATGATTATTGCAGTCAGCCAGAACTGGAGTGGTGTTATTTTGCCTAGGGCCATAAGCGTCAACCCTAACACCATAACAACTGCAAGCACCAATGATACTATCTGTAGCAATCTCATTTGAACCTCTGAAGCTTTATCGCATCATATGAGCAGACCTCATAGCAGCAAAAGCATTTGATGCATTTGCTGTAGTCTATCTCTGCCTTCTTCTTAACGTTTATTGCATGCACAGGACATATCCTCTTGCATTCCTCGCATCCTGTGCATTCATCTCCCACCACAGGCTTTGTTATCCTGCGCGTCAGGCCTGCGCGAATGTCAAAGAGCCTGTGTCTTAGGGATGATATGACACCATCCGCTGGCTCAATCATTTGCCTTGCCACTTTGTCGCCAGTTACCTCATATGTTGCAACTAATCCTCTTTCTTTTGCCACCTCAAACATCGGCGCTTTTTCCAGTCCCACTATCCTTGCTGCCTCTTGGTCTACTGCAAGTGCATCATCCCCTGCTATCACCATGCCAAGGTATTTTGGCTTGCCCTGGCCAGGCCCTGCTCCTTCCATCCCTATGACTGCGTCCATTATTGTAAGCCCCGGATTAATGGTCATATAGAGCTCAAGCAGCATCTCGCTGAATTTGGTCTTGTCCATGTACTTTAAGTGGAAGTGCGATTTCAGGTGCCCTGGCAAGGTTCCAAAAAGGTTTTTTACAGCGCCTGTGTATGCAGTAAAAATGTGCGTCTTGAGCTTTGGCACATTGATTACAAGGTCTGCCTTCATTACAGTATTGCTGATGGGGAATTTCTTGACTAGTGTTCCGTTAGAATCAATCCATACAGGCTTCTCCAATTCAATCAGCCTCACTCCTAGCCTTTTGCACATTTGCCCTAATTGTGTCTTGTCTGCGACCTGAGAAAAATTCCTTGATGCTGAGCTGTCCCCAACAATTACTTCTGCGCCTTGCTCCTGCACTTTCTTTATTATTGCTTCGATCATTGCAGGATGAGTTGTGACTGCATGCTCCGGCCCCTTTCCCACAAGCATGTTCGGTTTTATCAGCACTTGGTCGTTCTTTTTGACAAACCTCTTCCACCCGCCGATTAGTCTTACGCTTCTGTCAATGGCTGCCTCGCATTCGTTATAGCTTTCGCATTTCACGATTGAAACTCTTTTCTGCATGACCCTTAGTTCTATGGTCAATATTTAATATTTTGCTTTGAGAACTGTTGAAACTTACCTCTTCTTGTATGCAAATACCTTGTTGTACTTGTCGTGGTCCATGTACTCAAGAATAAAAGCTATTACCTGTGCTTCATCGCCAATCAGGGTGTAAAGAAGTCTCCAATAACCTACAAGTTCCACTCTTAGAATCTTGTCAGTTCCGTATCTCTGGACCACACCTTTTGAAATGTATTTTCGCGGTATCAAGTCTCCGTATCGAGGGTTAGCCTTGATGTTTCTCAGGGCAATATTTATTGAAGAAAGGAGTTGTGAATAGGTTGGCTTCTTGGTAGAGGATATCTCCTTCGCAACAAGGTCTTGTAATTCCTTATACTCCTTGAATGCGTCTTCATCAAATCTTATGATCACTTCCTTGTCCATATTACATCACTGTAATTCCCTTTCTAAGTTTTTCCTTGAGCCTTCCGCTAATATCCTCTTTGTAAATCCAGATTATCCCTTCTTTTAATGTCGCAATTTTGCCACTGTTGTCCAAATAATCCAGTATAACGTTTAGTGTTGGCCTCATGATTGTTTTGCCTATTCTCCTGTCTATCTCATTCTTTGATACCGGACCAGCAGCATGCCTAAGGATATTCTCCACCTTAAGTATGGTGTCAAGCCTTGGGTAGTGTAGTACTTCATTTTTTGCTCTCTTGATTATTAGCTGCATTTCAAATCACAATCCTATAAACTTATAATATAGTATAAATATATAATATATATAAATCTTTTGCTTAATGATGAAAAAAAGAACTTCTTGACAAATCTACATCTTGATGCTGGTGCCACCCTCACCTTTTTTCTTTTCATCGCTTATCTTTGGTTCTATCACTTTATAAATAAGAGCTATCAAGAAAATCGAACCAATCAAGACAAAAAACCATCGCCAAGACCACTTCGTCTTTGTATCCAATTCATATGACAACTGGTTGTCCCGTTCAGAAACTTGCTTTAGTTTAATCGTATACTCATTGAGTTCAATTGGTAAAAGGTCTCCTTGACACCATTTTTGTAAAAATCTTTGAAGTGCTTGCTCGTCAGCATTAATCTTTATTTCCGTATTTTCGATACAGGGTGAAGAATAATTGCCAAAAGAGATTTCATACTTGTAGATTCTTTCACCGTTAGGTTCCTCAATAAGTCCTAGCTTGAGCGGTTCAGTTAAATTTCTGACTATGGGTTTTCCGTGAGAAACGAAAGTTATATGATTATAATCAAAGAAATTACTTGAGGCTAATACCCAGAAAAATAATAAACACGCCGCTAAGAAGCCAGAAATCCATTTATTCAATTTAAAGAAGCCAACTGTCTCTTTTAATAGGCTAAAACACGCCGCCAGAAAAGGGTCCATTTACTATCTACCCTCTCCCAACGGGCGGTGCTTTAATAGTAATAAATTCGCTTGTAAGTGTCTTGACAACTCCCTTTATAGTTGAAATAAACACAACAACCGTCTCAACGTATTCGTTTCCCGAAACTGTTGTCGCCTGTATTGTATAATTTAGTACATGATTGGTACGACCTTTTCCAAATGAAATAACTTCTGCGTTGTCTCTTCCAATGGTCTGACCGTTTTTTTGAATCCATAGATGATTCCCGTTTACTAACACATTAATACTATATTCTTGAATTTCATCTCTCTTTAATGCATCATTGTAAGACAGGTCAACTTGAATTGATATCTGTTGATTAGAGTACACTGTCCTGTTTTGAAGGGTAATTACGCCGCTGATACGGTCACCAGCTGAACAGCCTGACATTAAAAATAATACCCCAACAGCCAGAATCACCGAAATCACGTTTATTGCATTCATTTCAATCCCCCAGAAATTTTTTCAGTCTCATTTCAATTTCATCGTGTATTCAAGTAAATTTGGTTGGTAATGTATGTCCATCCCAAGTTCAAAAACCAACTTGGCTGAAGTCATATCAGCCGGTACATTCTCAAACAATATAAACCCCTTCTTAACAACATCCGGGTACATTGTTGAAAATCCTTTTAGTGTGCTCCTATAGGAAATATCATACTGATTACCTTGCGAATCAATTAACGCCATTTTGCTTGGACTGAAGTATTGACTGCTACGAGCAACATTCTTTATTTCCATGTCAATACGAAAGTATTTTTCTTTTTGACCCATCTCAATAGTAGAATAGAAGCCCGCTTTTGTGACATTTATTTCAAAACTACTCTTGGTTAGCTTTTGGCCTATGGTGACTGCTGTCTTATCATAATCATCCTCTGCCATTTGGCTCAACTCTTCATCGGAATAAGCTGGTATTTCAACAGGTTGAGGCGTGGCTTTCAACGTTTTTCCATCTAGGGTTTCAAAAGTCAGGACTGCTGTTCCCAGACCAATAAATGAAACTCCTTTCTTTATGTCTGATTTCCGGACTCTCCATTCAAAAGCTTTCCCTACAGGTTGCCCAGTCATTTGAAATTGGTAATCAACGAACTCGCTCGGGTTCACTTTAAATTCTTGGTCATACAACGACTCGTTCATGTCATCAGAAACTACTAATCTTACAGTCCCTTCTCCAAGCGTGTTTGTTCCCTGATTATCTTCAAGCAAGAAAAAGAACCGTATAGATTCACCCTCACTTGTTGCGCCAAAGAGACGAATATTCGAAGGTGAAAATTCTGAAGGTTGCACTGATCCTATTTCATCATGTGTTGAAATCTCTAGTTGCTTATCGGTAGATTCCGCTTGTGTTGACTGCCGAGCACAACCATTTAAGAGACTCAATGTGAGCAAACATGAAACAACAAAGAGAACAGGCACCTTATTTTGTTCCACAAGACACCACCCAATTATTATCCGTGTCGTCGTATATATAAAGGTTTCGACAAATTAATTCAGACAGACAGAAAATAGCTTGACCGAAAGTTCCAAATGATTACGTCGCCTTGCGATGTTGTTTTACATTGACCATTTCAACTCCAAATCCTAATCCCTATTTAGAATACGCCCTTTCAATCGCCATGTTGTGCGCTGTGATGTAAAGCTCTATGAACTTCTTCCAGTCTGCTGTTGCTGCTAGGTTTTTTGCCTCTATCTTGTTCTGGACTCTTTTCTGCTTTGTGAGCTTTGCAAAGTTTAAGAGTATTCCTGCCAGTTCCTCTGTTGCCTCGTCATCTGTCTTGTTGAACCTGTGAAGCACAAATATTCCGGGAGCTTCCTCATTGATGTGCCCGCTGATATACCTTCCAAATCCTGCAAGGTCAGTTGTTATTGCAGGTACGCCTAATGCGCCTGATTCGAGAGGAGTGTATCCCCAAGGCTCGTAGACTGACGGGAATATTCCCAGATGGCTTCCCTGCATGCTTTCGTAATAGCCGAGGTCCAGCATACCGTCTGCCCCGGTTAGGTAGATCGGGTAATAGACCACCCTGACTTTGTCATCCTTCTTGTTTAGCAGCCTTTCTTTTTTCAGCGCATTAAGTATTGCATCGTTTCCCTCATCATAAAGGTCATGGGTGCAAAGCCCAGGTGAGCCATTCCTCTTTAGCTTTAGCACCTTGCGTTTAATCTCCTGGACAAGCTCATGGTCAAACAGTGTCTCTGTCGAGATTTTCTCATCTGCAATCGTCCTGAACACTAGCCTGTTCTTTATGTCTTCCATTGAATCATCAAGCGAATCCTTGACATCGTTGTAGTATGTTTTGCTTTCAAGAAGCTCAGGCTTTATTCCCTTGATGTTTCCTGGTATCCAAAAAAAGCATACGACATTTCTTGATGACTTCTCTTTTTTGAGTTGCTCGTTCAGTTTGCCCAGCGCTTTTATCAGTATGTCGATTCCCTTGTCATGGAACTCGTACCTTCCGCAGATGAAATATATCAGTGTTTCCTGCAGGTTGAATGAGTAGTACGGGAAAAAGTAGTACATCAGGAATTCCCTTATGTGTGTCCTGAATGCCCGATGCTTTATTGTGCTCTCCTCAAATGTCGGGAATTTTGTGAGGTCAAGCCCGTTCAATAATAGTATGTCAGGCTTTCTCGAAAAGAAATGCTCTGCCTCCATTCCTGTTATTTCTGACACTGTGGTAAATACGCTTGCGTGCTGCGCACACGCCCTTTCAGTCTGGAATTTTGTTGCCACTTTGTATGTGTATGCAGCCTTTTCTGGATCAATGCTCTTCAACTCTGAATAAAGGTTTATGTTATGTGATGCAAGCGTTCTCCCGAGCATTGTCGCATGTGTAGTGAATACTGTCCCTATCTTCACTTTCCTTGAAGCGAGATGAAGCAGTGCTCCCCCAGCAAGCCATTCGTGCAGGTGTGCCACAGCCTTCTTGTCTTTGAGCTCTTTCATTATTTCTTCAATCACCCTGCCGACAGCTGTTGACCATACCATAGGCTCGTCATAGTCAAAATACTCTGTGTTCATCGAGTCTATCTTGTACTCTTCCCAGTACATCGTCTTTATCGAGTTCTTCTGCACTGCATAGTTTGAGAAGTCTATGAGTATAGTGTTCGGGTTTCCGGGCACAAGCCAGTTCCCAAAGTGGCAGACAATTCCTTCCTTTCGCACCGTATCGAACGGCTGCCTCAGGAAATCGCGCGGCACTTTCTCTTCAAATTCTCCCTGCACCTTTTTTGGGAAGTATGGCCCGAATAGGAAATAGTTCTCTCCGTACCTCTCCTGCGTCGGCCTGATCTTGGACTTTACCACAGTGTATATTCCACCGACTTTGTTGCATATTTCCCACGATGCTTCAAATAGAATGTCCGCTTTCCTTTCTACCGTTATTTCACCCCTTTTTTATGCTTGGTTCATTGTTCCCACTATAATAACTTTTTGTTCTGTGCCAACCGACAACTATAATAGAAGCGTACTAATCTATGTCATCAACAAAAACGTTCTTGTGGCCCCATTCCTTGATGATATAGCCTGCCTTCATGTTGACTGGCGGTATGTAATTATGGAGTAGTCTGAGGATTGTGTCAAGCCTTATTGTGATAACCTTGTCTATTGCTCCGGCGCCAAACACCTTGTTTAGTTCCGGCACGAATTCTGCATTAAAAATCTCCATGATGTCTGTCGCAAGCCTTGACTCGATTATCATGACAAACGCGAGCCTGCCTTCATACTCTCCTACTGCTGAGGCAAGCACGTGTTTCTGCTTGAGATAGTTTGACTCGAGCCCCATTATTTTTTCTATGAATTCCTTTCTCGTGATTCCAAGCCTTAATTTGATAATGTACATGTCTCTTGCACCAAAGGCCCCTGTGCCTGTGCTGCTGGTGTCAAGGTATGTAAAATAGTACAATAGCCCCTTTGCCTCGAGGTTTTTTCTTTTCCTGTTCACAGACTTCAAAGGTATCTTTGCGTTCTTGCTTATCTGGTTGTCAGATATCCTTGGATCCAGGACAAGCTGTCTTACAATCTCCACTTCCTGCTTGTCAAGTCTTACCATTTTCCACCAGTTTGTGTCTTGTTAATGCAATAAAGTACATGCCCTTGTCAGTTGCCTCCTGCCAACTGCTATAAATATGTTTCCATTACCAATTCCTGAGCAAACGTTGAGTCTATTTTAAAACGGAAAAATATATATATGGGCAAGTGCGAAAATGTACCTGGATAGTCAAGAATCCGATAAAAAAGAGACATTCACATGAAAAAAGGAGTGTTTGGTATATTCTATTCTCTAGAGGTGCTCTTGTGCGTGTGTTGATGTTCGGTTGGGAGTTCCCTCCATACAACAGCGGAGGCCTTGGCACTGCTTGTTTTGGTCTCACTAAAGGTTTGACAAATCAAGGCGTGGACGTTACCTTTGTTATTCCAAAGGCTTTAGGCGAGCTCGGCAAAAGCCATGTTGACCTTGTTGTCGCAGACCAGGTTAAGCGTGGATTAAAAATCAAGGAGATTGATTCACTGCTGGTACCGTACATAAGCTCGGTAGCGTACAGTGCAAGATTGAGAGATTTCGCGTCAAAGAAAGCAAATGATTCAAAGACAATGTACGGCTCAAATCTCTACCAGGAGGTTTACAGGTATTCCCAGCAGGCTCGCCACATTGCAAAGCAAACAAAGTTTGATGTAATCCACTGCCATGATTGGATGACTTATCCTGCCGGAATTCAGGTCAAGCGCATGACTAAAAAGCCCCTTGTGCTTCACATCCACGCAACAGAGTTTGACAGGACTGGCGGAAACCCGAACCAGGTCGTCTATGATATCGAGCGCGAAGGATTTCATACTGCAGACAAGATCTGTGCAGTGAGCAATTTTACAAAGCAGAAGGTGGTCGAGCATTACGGCGTCTCTCCTGACAAGGTTGAGGTTGTACACAATGCAGTCGAGTTTTCTGATCCGATGCCTTATCAGGATTTCCCGATAAAGAAGAACGACAGGATTGTCTTGTTCCTCGGCAGGATTACATTGCAGAAAGGGCCTGAGTATTTCCTTTATGCTGCAAGAAAGGTCTTGGATTATGAGAAGAATGTCAAATTCCTTGTGGTTGGCACAGGCGACATGGAGCACTTCATGATTGACAAGGCTGCTGAGCTTGGTATTGCTGACAAGGTCCTCTTCGCTGGCTTTATGCGAGGCAAAGACATTGACCGCGCTTACAAGATGGCAGACCTTTATGTCATGCCCTCTGTCTCAGAGCCCTTTGGGATAACCCCATTGGAGGCCATGAGAAACGGTACCCCAGTCATTATCTCAAAACAATCAGGCGTCTCTGAAGTCATCAATCATTGCTTCAAGATTGATTTCTGGGATATTGATGAGATGGCAAACAAGATCATCAGCGTGCTGCGCTACAAAGAATTGCATGAGTGCCTTTCAGATTCAGGGAGCCTTGAGGTCAGGAAGTTTAACTGGAACGAGCCTGCCGCAAAGTGCATAAAGGTCTACAATCAGGTGTTGGGGATCACTTAGATGGTCAGTGTCTGCTTTTATTTTCAGGTGCACCAACCTACGCGCCTAAGGAAGTATTCTGTCTTTGAGATTGGCAGCGGCTCTAATTATTATGACGACGCGAAGAACAAGGCGATCATTGAAAAGGTTGCAAGGAAATGCTATCTTCCGACTAACAAGCTAATGCTTGACTTAATCCATCGGACTGACGGCCGCTTTAAGATTGCTTACAGCATCACCGGCGTTGCCTTGGAGCAGTTCGAAAGTTTTGCTCCTAAAGTGATTGACAGTTTCCAGGAATTGGCTTCAACCGGCAATGTTGAGTTTCTTGGAGAGACTTATCATCATAGCTTATCCTTTCTCTATTCCAAGGAAGAGTTTAGGGAACAGCTCGCCTTACATAGGAAGAAAATTCAGGGGCTGTTTCATCAGACGCCTAAGGTCTTTAGGAACACTGAATTGATTTACAATAACGAGCTTGCCCATTATATCGAGGGTCTCGGCTACAAAGGCATTCTTGCAGAGGGTGCTGACCACATTCTTGGCTGGAGGTCTCCTAACTTTGTTTATAGCCCGGCAACCACAAAATCGATTAAGCTTCTCCTGAAGAATTATCGTTTGTCTGATGATATTGCTTTCAGGTTCTCTGACAAGGGCTGGAAAGAGTGGCCCCTTAATGTGGAGAAATATTCAAACTGGGTTAATGCTGTGAACGGCAATGGCCATGTTGTGAACCTTTTCATGGATTACGAGACCTTTGGCGAGCATCAGTGGGAGGATACAGGCATATTCAATTTCATGTCCCATCTTCCATTTGAGCTTTTGAAGCATCCTGACAATAATTTTAAGACTCCAAGTCAGGTGGTGGATAGCTACCCTTCTGTCGGATATCTTGACATCCATCACCCTGTTTCTTGGGCAGATATCGAGCGTGACCTCTCTGCCTGGCTCGGCAACAGGATGCAGCAGTCTGCCATGCATCACATCTTTGCCATGGAGAATTCAGTCAAGGCGTCAAATGACCCTAAGGTACTTGAGGATTGGAGAAAGCTGCAGACCTCTGACCATTTCTATTACATGTGCACCAAGTGGTTCAACGATGGTGATGTCCACAAGTACTTCAACCCTTACGAAACTCCTTATGAGGGCTTTATCGCTTTCATGAACATCATGAATGACCTGCAGCAGCGCATAAAAGGAAAGAATTTAAATACCAGTGCTCCAGCACTTTCACAGTTAGTTTAAAAAAGAGGTGGTACAGTTGAAGAAGCATCCTACTGTAAAGCATTCTAAGCACACTTCAAAGCAACCTAAGCGTGTAGAGCACCCGGTGCAGTTGAAGGTGGTAAGGAAGGTCTTGGGCAAGGCCCCTGAAGAGGTCGGTTTTTTGCTCGCTGATGGCCGAAGGCTAAACAGCCTCTATGACCTTATCCATGCGCTGCAGGATATGCCCGACGATGTTTTCAGGCATCATGTCAATGACGAGCGCAATGACTTTAGCAACTGGGTGAATGATGTGTTTGAAGAGCCCGAACTCGCGAACGAATTGAGGAATATAAACTCAAAGCTTGATGCAGAGCTCGTGCTTCTGCGAAAGATGGTTAAGAGTCTTGAGCACAAAAAATGAGTGAAAAAACCCTGCTTGATGATGTCATGCCTGAGCACTATTTTTATGTCCATGACGGCACTGTGATAAAGAACATTTTCGAGCTTCATGACAGGCTCGCAATCATGAGCCAAGAGACCTTTGCCCACCACGTGAACCAGGATAAGAATGATTTCAAGTCATGGACAGATGTTGTCCTGCAGGACTCTCTCCTCGCAACAGAGTTCTCTGAAAAGCCAGCTCAGGAGGACATGATTGCTGCTGTCAGGACACGCATACTTTCGTTGACTTCAAGCCAGGGATTGTCTGAAGAGCCTGAACATTCTGAAGAACCTATAAACCATAAAACGCACGCAGAGCATATCAATTCTGGCCTGCTGGATTTTTTCGGCGGCATTGCCCTTGGCATCATCATCGGGCTGTTTATCGCAAAGCTTTTGCTTCATTGACCATCTCAAGATATGTTGCAGCGCTCCACGCCTGTGCAACGCATCCCTCGCTTCTTTGCTCCTTTGCTGAACTGACCTCTGCATGATGTCCGCTTGCTCCCTGCCAGAGTATCTCTTTTGTGCTCGCATCCACAATCTTCTTGACATAATCATCAAAGCCGCCAAGCCGGGCAAGCACCACTGCAGCCATGTTGTTCAGATAATACCATGAGTCTCCTCTATGATAGCTCCTGTTGTCAGTTCCCGTGTATTGCTCCACAAACAATGGGCTCTGCTTGTCGATGCTTGACAATCCCCCCCAGTCCAGCCACAATGCATCAAGAATATTTGTGAAGCATTTTCTCCATTCTTCTGAACTCAAGAGCCCTGGATAAAAATACGCTGCGATGAACACATTAGGCCTTTTTGTGTCGTCTCCAACCCTATCCTTCAGCCATTCCCCATTCCAGAATTTATCCCTAACCTTCTCCTTTAGCTTCTCTTCAAACACCTTGTATCTGCTGTTCATCGTAAGCTCATACATGGTCTTGTACATGAAAAGTAGCATTGCCTGCATCTCTATGCAGTAGCCTGCCCGCTCATCATCCCCAAAGCTTGTGTCCATCCAGGTCTCTTTTCCCTTGTTGAACATTAGTTCATCCTGGGTCTGGAACTTTATCACGAGGTAAAGCACATGCAACAACCCTTCAATGAGAAGATTTTGTTCCTTTTTTGTGAGCTTTGTATAGATCTCCTTTCCAAGCATGAAAAGCCACCCTGGGGCATCGCAGGACGCAAGCTGCGAGTCCGGCATGCTCGGCATTTTCCCGTCGTACCCTATTGCCCCCAGTTGCTTGAAAAGTATTTTCTTGCCAGCCTCAAAGTCAATCATAGAAAGCGCACGTGCAGAAATAAGCTCGTCTCGAGTCCATAATTGGAAGAACCAAGGTAGCCCTGCATAAATTCCCTGAAGCGGCTGTTGATATAGCCCAAGGAGCGAGTGCCTTGCACAAAGCGCGGCAAAGCCTTCCTCTGATTGTGTGAGTTCCTGATGTGCCTCTTTTCTTGCCAAATCCTTCATCTTCCCCAGTTTCCTGTAAACCTCCCTGGACTCAGCAATCGCCTTCTTGCGATTTGCACTAAAGCTTGCCACAAAGCAGTCAGTCTCAAAACACAGCGCGTTGAAAACAAACCTTTCATAATGAACGTCTTTTCGCAGAGCGTCTTTTTCATAACTTTGCCTGATCCATTCTTTGTTTTCCCTGAATGATTCTATTCTCCCGCTTATAGCAAGGTATCTCGTGAACTCTTCTTGGCTCCCTTCGCGCTCGTCCCTTTTCTTGTCATACCTGATGATAATGCAATTCTTCTCCTGCTCAATCGAATACATCCTGCCCCATTCGCTTTGATCATACGGCTCCCTGACGTCAAGAATCAGCTGTACCTCTACACGCTTGTCTGTTTCGTGGACAAAGCTGTTGGTGCCACAGGGCATGAAGAAGGTTTCCCTAAACCCTTTTCTTTCCCTTTCAACTTGCCACAGCTTGTTTGTTATGCCTAGAATCTCGCCATTAATTCTTATCTCTTCAATCACTTTGTAAATCCGTTCATCACGAAAGAACACTCCATTGTACTTGCTTTTCGTGCTATCTTCAAAGAAACAGAAACCGCCATTCCGGTTGCAGAGGATTATGCCTAATCCTTCTACCTCTTTTTGCAGCTCTTTGTCTCCGAACTTATACCTGGCTATCAACCAAGCACCCCTTTTTTTATTCTCTACTGGCTGCTGCCTATATAAATATTCCCATGAGAAATCTAATAATGCTTTCCCTTTACCTTGTGCTCGTCGCCATTGATTATGTCTTCGTACAGCTTTGAGTATTCCTTGCTGCCCTTGCTCTTGTTCCTTGTGAGCAAATAAACCGCAACGATTGTTAGGATAATCCCGATGTTTATTATTAGTTCCTGGTCCATTGGTTTTTTGAAAGTCCTTTACATTTATAAATCTTTAGTAGCGCTGAGATGTAAACTTAACGAGTGGTGTTGGTTCAAGTTAGCGTGAGCTTTCTCGACCTCTTTAAATATGCTTTCCATTCAAAACCTGAATGGGAAAAGGTAGTTCACAACCACATTAATACTTTACATCCTCTAGAGGAATGGAGGTGTTGAAATGAAGGAAGATTTAAATATAGTCTTTAGTAACAAATCCAATATGGGAGTTAAAAAGAATTTGCATATTACCCTAATTGCTTTAAGTTTACTTGCTGCATGGTATTTTTTTGCAGTCAAAATTAACCAGACTGGTGCCTTGTTTCTTGTAGCAGCTTTCTTATTGATGATATTTAAGAACCAGTTTTATGATTTAATTTCATAAGGAAGACCCATGTCGCCAGAAGATATTCCAAAGTATGTTCGGTATGATTTCTTTATTGCAATATTGGGTATCTTCATTGTATATTTTGCATTCTCAAATGCTAATGCATATGGCAATACAACGATTCGTTGGAGTCTTTTTGTCTTTGGTGTTATCATCTCAGTATATGGGTTGGCTGAGATGAGCAGTTCATACTACGCTGAAAAGAAAATTCAAAAAATTAAAAATGTTATTGAGTGGGTGAAAGTTAAGAAAGATTTTGACAAAATTCCGAAAAATCAAAACGAGAAAGAGGATATTCCTTTATTGCAGTTCCTAAGAAAGCACAGCATCTCATTGATTATAAGTTTGATAATTATAGTTTTGGTAATTCTGTTTTACTTGCGCTGGTTGTAGCAATTCTAATAAGCCCTAGCCACCTGTTCTGCCCTGTTTCTAATTTTAGTCCTGCTCTTTGGCAAGGATAATCCTTGAGCGTAGTGTGTTGTTCAATCCAGTTGTGTTGTAAAACGATTCCTGCCAACAATATTGGAGCGCTCCATAACGCTTTCAGTCCTCGGAAGTCATAGACTCTGTCTTTGATTTTGCTGAACACAGTTTCAATCCTAACATTATGTTTTCCTGATTTGCTAAAATTGATTGCTGTATGTTTTGTTTGTTCAGTTCGTTTTCCTTTGTTGCTGTAAAAAACCTTCTTAAATGCAGGAATATAGACTCCTAAAGAGTCAGTCGTTACTTCTGAAATACTGTTGCTTGATTTTCGTATGCTGTTCATAAATTGTGTTGCGTCTGTGAGATTTTGGTCTTGCGGACTGTATAAAGTGGCGTTGATGAATCTTGTGTCCCAATCCACCGAACACCAGAAAACATCTTGGTTTTTCTTTCGCATACAAATTGTTTCGTCAGCATAGATTTTTCCTCCAAGTTTTGGCTGGAATTTGTTAACATATTTTTGAACTTTCATAACGTATTTTCTCACCCAATCAAGTATTGATATGTGGCTAATCTTTGTTCCAAAATGCCTGTTTAGTTGGTTTCGCATTTTTCTACTGCTTAGGTTTGACAGGTACATGTCAATGCTCATGGTTATTATTTTTTCATTGTTTCTCATTCGATAAAATCCTTCGTCGTTACTAAATCTTTTGTTGCAGTCTTGACATTTGTAAAGTTGTATCTTGCCGCGATTCTCTGTTACTCTTTTGCCCCATTTTGCATATTTTTGGCTTTTGCAGAATGGACATTTGACAACTATTTTATATCCAGAAGCCTTTCCGCTTTCTGGAGTTTGGATTTGTGCTTGACGGCGCATTTTTGACTCCACGACGGGAAACTCGTAATTTCCCGTCGATTTCCTTTATTTAATTAAGGAGTTTTTCTTTATATACTTTAGTCGTGAATGTCCAGTGACCACGACGACAAGCAGCGTCTGAAAAGGCAGAATTCGGGCTTCTCAGCGTCTAGGAAGGCAATAAAAAAGCACTGGACATTTGTTTGAGGTGTTCTTTATGAAGAAGGATTTAAATAGTCAAAAAGTCCCAGAAGAAGAAATGGGGGGTAAAGGCGGGTTTCTTCAAGCATTGTTTAACCAGTATGGAGTCGCAATTCTGATTATAGTTCTTTTGCTTATAGTACCAATATCTAATATCTTAGTGGTTACTGTAACAGTCGGGTCTACTACTCAAGTCAAAGTATCACAAAAGAGTGTGTCCTTGTTATCATATATCTTTATTTATGGTAATGTTCCAAGTAATTACTTCGGCGATACACCCCTCACAATTACAATAGACCATAATCTAATCCATGCGAAGATGTATGACCTAAATATGTATAAGGCTGTAGGTTCGACCAATGTATATCAGCTACAAGACCGTGCCTTTGCGTTTGGAACAACAAACACTTCGATAGTTGTTGATATTTCGCAGCTAAATTTCAAAGAGAGGTTTCAAGTTGGCTAAGAAAGAGTTTAATGATATGGTACTTGCAATAAATTCTACTGGAGGGAGTATTCTAATTGGATTTTTTACTCTAATAAATATTTATCAGAAAACGGCATCTGCTACGTATAATATTCCGTCAGCATCTTTAATCTGTTTCGGAATAGGGTTTGCTTCATTTCTGGTGACCTATGTATTTATTTATAAAGCATTTAATACTAGGTCATACGAGTTTGAAAATACTGATAATTTGAAAAATTCTTTTTATAGCGCCTTTATAGGTTTGATATTAATGTTAGTCTCAATTTTGATACTAATCTTTTAGATTGAACACATTATTCTTTTTTGAACCGTCCTTTCCCATCCAACTCTATTCTTATCTTCGCTATTTGGGGGTTGTAGTTTTTTCATGAGTATGTGGCAATAAGATTTTCGATAGGGGCGGTGACTCCACCAACTGTTACAGAAACAATATCCCCATTTTGAGCATTAACATTTATGGATTCGAATGTACTACCTCCCTCAAATATTTGGACTTTCCACACCCCATTCTCCAAATTTGTGTCACCAATTGTAACTGGCGAATTAGGGGTTCTAATACTTGTCAGTACAGATAAAAATCTTGTAACAATATCTTGAGCGTGAGTTTTTGATACTCTTACACCTCGTGCCATATCAAATAATGAACATTGGTCTGTTATTGTTACTTGGTCAAGAACTAACTTATTAGCAACAACATTTCTAGTCCTAGTACAACTGCATTGCACACAAGTAAGCCATAGAAAACCACCACGCTGGCTGCAAACGCAACTTGGTGCGTTATCACAATTATCTGAATTTACAGTTTCTTGATATGATTCTTGTGTCTGGTATTGGCTTGTTTTAGTAGTAAATTCTACTCTTTGATATGGGATAGGATAAAGAAAGAAAATAGCTATCATACTGACGAGTATAACACTTGTGAGTATTCCAATAATTACTTGTTTATGATTATCACTTGGTTTTTTGTGGCTTTCAACTTTATGTTCGGGTTTATGTTTGCTATCAATTTTTGCCCCACAATCTTGGCAAAATTTATGATGACTTTGTACTTTAGTTCCACATTCAGGACAATAAGCCATTCTGACACCCCCCGATTAGACTATATTGGAATACGATTATTTAAGCTTTATCCCAACTAATTATTTACACTATGGAAAATAAATCAAATAGGAAAAGGTGATTAATATGAAAAAGGAATACAAAATGATGATAATAGCTTTTATTTTAACCTTAGTTATATATGTTATCCTTGGTTTTATTGGGTTTCTTACCGAATAAGTACCAGATTAGATAACATATACATATCAAACTAAAGCCGTTAAAGAACGTTGTATCTAGGTAATTGGTAACTGAGTTTAACATTAGCGTAATTGTAGGGAAAAAATCCTCAACAATCCAATTAATAAGTGGCCCTATTACAACCTGAAAAATTATCTTAAAGGTAATACCAAAAAAGCTTAACCAAGCTAAAATCCACATAATATCTTCTTTATTATATTCCATTTATACCTCTACTGTTTCACCCCACAATGTTCGCAAAACTTAACATTTGGTTTGATAGGTTTGCCACAATGCGAACAATGCTTTGAAGCTTTTATTGGTGAATACAAGTCAAAATTCTTGGTGTTAATATTAACATTAATCTTTGCCTTTTCAGCGAAAGTCTTTTCTGAAACGCTATCTTTTCCGACCAAATAATAAATTATCGTATAAGGGACACCAATAAGGGGGTATAGACCTATTAACCAGAGGAATATCCACCAACCCCTTGCACCCTTTTTTATGATGTCGAGCAATATCACAAAATACCCTATATAGTAAATTACTATCATCAAAATGAAACCAAAATATAACATTTTACTATTCATGGCAAATAGTATAAATGAGATAATCCCTAAACAGATAGAGGTTAAGAAACTGTACTTCATCCATTTTTCAAAATCTGCCGTTTGAACCACCCTTAAAGAGGCTGTTAGGAACGTTTATTATTTAAGATTTTCCGAAAATACTGGTTGTGAACTACCTTTAGAGCAACCACTCGTTAAATTAACAGCCCATAGTAGCGCAAAAACTTAAATATGCTGCTTCTTTTGTAGCCTTGTGATACCTGATTTAAAGGAGATAAAGTTTCTGCGAAGGCGTTTGAACCTTACCCAGCAGGAGCTTGCAAACCGTTCTGGAGTTTCTCAGAGCCTGATTGCAAAGATCGAGTCAGGCAGGGTCGACCCTACCTACACCAATGCAGTTCGCATCTTCAATGCACTTGAGAAAGCACGGGAAGGTCTTGACCTGGACATTCGCAGGATCATGCAGAGGAAGCTCTTGTCAGTTCCCCCTGACGCAAGGATCTCCCGCGCAGTTGAGATGATGAAGAGGCATGAGGTCAGCCAATTGCCTGTGGTAGACAATGAGCAGGTTGTCGGCCTTGTCTCTGAGGCAAACATCCTTGATTCACTCATGGATGGCAAAGGCAAGAACGTATCAGATATCATGCAAGAGCCCCCTCCTGTTGTGTCACAGACTGTCAGCGTGCTTGTTGTCTCGCAGCTGCTCAGGCATTATCCCTTGGTGCTTGTCGCAGAAAAAGGAAAGATAAAGGGTGTGATTACAAAATCTGACCTGCTTTCAGGCTTCTGATTGTACCATCTGTATACTGTAGCTTCCCGGGAACTTGTATGAGAACTTCTTGAGCGCATCCCTCGCTACCCGTATGTTCTGCTCGTCCACCCTGATTAGCACAACCGGTTGTCCCCTCTTTATTTGGGCAGCTATTCCTATGGGCTTACCAAACGCTCGCGCCATTCCTGTGCTCATCCTGTCAGCTCCTGCTCCTGATGCCAGGGGATTCTCTCTTAGTATGTGGTGCGGATACACTCTGATCTTAAGGTAATATCCTGACTTTCCAAGGTTCTTCTCCAGCAACTTGTTTGCGCTCTGCCTTCCTGATTCTATCGCATTATGCCTTAACTGGAATGATTGTTTTGAGACTAGGTTTAGTGTGTACTTGAAGCTCTTGACAGGATCCCCCATGTCATACCTGACCACTTTTGACGCAGGCCTTGCCCTTACAAAAGACTTTTTCCTGAACTTGCTTATCCTTGTGTGCGGCCGCTCTATCCTTCTGTAGGCGCACGCCTTTCTGAGTTTTGCCATGTTCTCAGTGGATTAGAAGTCTGTTTTTAAAGGTTTTGGTTACCTTTCAATGATTCGCTGAAGTCCGCTATGCACCCTAACAGGCTTGATATTGCCATCAGTCCTGTTTTTTATGTACTGCTCTATAAGACCTATCGTATGGTCGAACACGATTGCCTCTCCTATCTTGCCTGTATTCAGAAGTTGTTCAATATTTTCCCTGCTGTTCGGAAGGAGCACTATCTCGTTGTGTTCATCATTCCCGGGTGCAAGGTGTGCCTCCTTGACTTTAATCGGAAGGTAAATCCCGAGCGTAGTATTGTGGCTCATTCCCCATATCAGTGCCATTGCCCTTGCATTTGTTATGTCAAATGGCTCTCTCGTGAACAAGTATTTTGTCTCTTCCTTGCATTCATCTTCTACAGTTTCCGCAGTATTTACCTTGGTGCCGTAAGTGCCGCAGCCATAAGAATCAATGAACCCTGGGAAGATATTGCTCTTTCCCCTTTTGCCAAGTGGAAAATATCCGTCAACAGTCTCCTGAAGCGTATCAACAGACAACTCGTTCGGATACCACTCCATTGTGTGCCTGGGTATCTTTGACATCACCTTGTTTTCTGAGAACTTTGTCCAGCCTGCATTTATGAAAAGTGTTGTGCCCTGCTCATAGAAGTTGTCAAACCTGAGTTTTGCACCGTCAAACCATTTAGGGTCTTCTTTCAGGCTCTCCAGTATATATGCTGCAATCTTGTCTTTTGCAGCTTTGTCAGGCTCAAACCTTTTTCCGCTCTTTATCACAACTACTGATTCCAATGGGAGAAAGCCTTGCCAAAGGTATTTTACCTCAGAACCATATTCTGAAACAACGAATTTTGATTCATCCATGATAAATGCAAAATCCTTTGTTTTTTTAAAGCTTTACTCTCACTTGCCATTAGCTTTTTAAGCCCTATGGATAACCCTCCTGTCATGAACAAGGCTTTGGTTTTCACAATTCTATTGCTTTTACTTGCTGGCTGCACCAATCTCGCAACCAAGACAGAGCTTATTGACCACGGAAATTTCTCCATAGCAAAACCCTTGACCTGGACTGAGAAAGAGGATTCAGGGATTTACAGCTACACTCCAACCGCAAAGGATTCTGGAGAGCGCATCAGTTTTTTCATAAGCGTAGTGCCTCTTAATATGTCCCAAAGCCTCGAGAAGCTTATTGACCTAGGCCTGACAAACGCAAAACAAAAATTCAAGGACCTCAATATTATAACAAAGGCCAGGAAGGCAAAGCTAGGCCAGCTTGACGGTTTGCAGGTGCAGTTCAACGGCACAGTCGGTCAAAACAGTATGACATTTACTCAAATCTTTGCAAAGCAGCAAAACAGGATTTACACCCTGACTTACGCCTGCCCTTCCAATGTATGCAATTCCTATGGCACCTTCTACCAGATAGCAAGTGATATCAAGATCAGATAAGCTCAATCCAGTCAAACTCCAAAACCTTGCCTTTCAAGTCTGTCCTTGAGAATGCTGATTGCTTGTTGACAATTGTTTTTGAGTCAAAATCCACAAGTATGTAGCCCGAGTCCATTATTTCTCCTTCCAAGGTAGGGCTGTTGAACATTCCAATTGCCTCCCTGAAATGGCATTCTCTTGATTTCAGTAGCCCCTGTTTTATGGTTATTAATACAACCTGTGACATCAATTTGTTCAACATTCAGCCAAAAATAAACCTTTTGCAGAAAACTTTTGCTTCTTAACGGCTAAACCGCAGGATTTTCGTCCTGCTTGTTAGTCCGCTCACAATCTCAACTCTTTGCTTTACTAACCTGGATACGAACTTGACTAATTCAATATTTGCCTCTCCTTTTACTGGTGCTGCTTTGACATCCATTTTGTAGCTCTCGCCATTATAACTTACAATGCTGGTATTGACCGCTTTCGGCCTGATTACTACCTTGACTTTGCCAGATTTCAAATCTGCCACAAGCCTTTCAGAAATATCCATGTTCTCTAAAGCAGGATAATCAGTTATAATCCCGCCACACTGTCTCGCACTTCTCGCACTTGAGAAACTTTGTCTCAGGTTCATCCCCAGCCCTTGTCTGTACAAGCCAATAGTACGCAGTTTCATGGCCGCACTTTGGGCATGTTGCAGATGTCCTCGGAAGTATGGACTTCTCCTCGTCGCGAACTATATCAATTTTCTTTGAAGATAAATTGATCTGTTCCTTTATTGTTCCTGCCTGCTTATCCTTTGCCACATAACCGCAGCTGCACGCAAGCACTTTTTTTCCCTTCACTTCCCTTATCGTTAGAATCGATCCGCACTTTGGTCAGAACATCATGGTATCACCAGTTTTAGTAGCTCAACAAATCCTATCTTTATCCAGCCCAATAATGGGACTCTTATGAATGCCCTTCCTACGATCTGGCCCTCGCTGATACGTGTTTCGTCTTGGTTTGAAGCATAGTTGTGGTCTCCCTTTGCCTGGAAGTACAGTTTGCCGTTATCAGCGTATATCTTGATTGTCCTATGGATTATAGGGTCAGGCCTTGCTGTTCTGTATACCAGGACATCACCCACCCTGATGTCTTCCGGAGCCACTCCCTTGAGGATCATGATATCCCCTTTATTGAATCCGTTGTTGAACCTGTAATCCTTGAATTCTGCATCGGTTATGTTGTAAGCATCATAGAAGCCTTTCTGGCTTTCCCACCAATTTGAGAAACTGCCGTCGTGCTCCATGCTTCCTGAGACAACAGCAACAACTGGATGCGTTGTTCCAAGCAATAACCCCAGTCCTGGATAAACAAGGAATTTTATCAGCACAAACGCAAGCACTATATTCACAAGCCAGCTTAATATTGAGTCATCCTCCCATATGAAATACCAAGCCTTTTTGAGAGTGTTCTTCCAGTCCATTCGCTTGCAGACGCTTAGCAACTCTTATAAACCTTACTGTTTTTTTTATCGTCCATGCACTCTGATTATTTTGAAGGGATACTACAGCTGAGGAATCCTACCGAGGTTGTCATAGATTATGTTGAGTCTTCTGGCGAGGATATTTCCCAGGTCAAGAAGGCAAAGAATGGCCTTGATTACTATTTTGTCTCGCAGCGTTCCTTGCGGGCTCTTGGGAAAACCCTTCAAAAAAGTTTTGCAGGTGAGCTCAAGACCAGTCGGACCATCTTTACGAGGAACAGGCAGACTGGAAAGGATGTCTATCGCGTCACTGTGTTGTTCCGATGTTACAACATAAAGAAGGGTGACCTTGTAGTCATTCGCGGCAGGCAGTTTCGTGTGCTCTCTGTTGGCAGTAAGGTTTTTGTTCAGAATCTTGAAGATATGACCAAGAGATGGATTCCATACTCTGGGTTATGATCTTCTTTCTGCCTGATAGCTCTTGACTATCTTTTTCAAGAACTCCCTTTGTGTGCTTATTCTCTCTACAGCTTTCTTGTCGATGCTCGCAAAGTACCTGCTCTCTTTCATTCTTACAGTCTCAGCATTGGCAACTGGAAGCTCAATCTCTCTTAACGCCTTTGGGCTCATGTGCTTCTTCACTATAAGTACAGCATGCAGTTGCTTGAGCCTTTCTATCACGCTTTCGCTAACAATCCCCGGGTCATCCACGACTAGGACGTCTCCCTGTCTTATGAATCTTGATTTCTTCTCAAATTCCTGCGAGCCCAGGTTTCTCAGCTTCTTGGCAATTGTCTTGTCTCCTGAGTCAGCCAAGACCGACCTCTCGTTGTGCAACTCTCTCTTCAGCTCTTCAATCTCTGCGTACAGTGCCCTCAGCCGGCTTTTTAGATTGTTCTGCTGCTCTTGCTTATACATCTGCCTTTGCTCTGACCCGTCTTCTCGTGACAGCTTGTCGATCTTTCCCCTTAGGTAAGAGGCAATTTCTTTTTGCTTTTCTAGTTCTTTTCTGAGCTGTTGGTTTTCCTGTTTGAGGAGTGCATTGAAAGACTTTTCCTGCTGCAAACCTTCATACAGCTTGAGCACCCTCTCTTTGCTCACCCTTTCTTCCTGGGTTGCGCTAACCGCCACCTTGACCTCTTCTTTTTGTGGTTTGGTTATCATGTCGAAAGCAAGTCTGACGCTGATCCTTTTCCTTATCACGATTTCAGCCACTCTGTCGAACAAATCCTGCCTGTTCTGTTCTTTTAGCAAGAACCTTATCTTCCGTACTAAAGGGCTTACCTGCTTCAATGCAAAGCTAGCAGAGGCTACGCTGTCAAACTCATGCGTGTTCATTGTCTTGGTGTTGCCAACAAGCTCCTTTTTTTCATCTTGTAGAAGGTCATGAACAGGAGCCTCTACCTTGATATTGAATTGCGCAGAAAACTTCTGGACCATTAGAGGCACATTTTTCTTGTCGCAGCCTGCCAGGATTATCCTGCCGCTGTCTACTGTCTTGCTGATCAGTCGTTCAAGGGTAAGCTGCTTTCCTGATTGCAAGCTTATTATTCTGCCTTGCAGGTCAATAAGGCAAAAGCCTGTGGTTGTGCCAGGGTCTATCCCTGCGATCACTAGAGATCTCTTGTCCATTAACCTTAGCTAGCTCTCCAATATTTAAGAAGCTTTTGTTGTGCTGTACAATTGCTGCCCAGCAATTGCAGCCCCTCATTTTTGATGGCTTTTAGCTCTTGCCCCCTAACTCACTCAAGCACCCATTACTCACCCATCCAAAAGCATATACAAATCTCAGCAAAAACTATCTTGATACCTAGTGCTCACAGAGCCTACATGACCAACTCTCACTTTTTACGAAAAACGATGCATTTTATAGTGCCCATAGCATATGTTTTCAGCCTTGTGATAAATTTACCCTACTCACAATCTCACTTTTTCCCTATTTTCGCTCTTTTCCAGAGGTTTTTCCTATTAGAGAAGCGTTAGACTGCTTGCCAGACTTTGTCCTTCCAGTATTACATGCTGGTTATAGGTCCTACCAATTATATATGCCCCATTCCTAGGCAAAACCTGTTGTCATTCACACCAATCAATCAAAAAGTGAGAATTCCGAGCTGGAACATGTTCCTGAAGTACTTTTTCAGCCAAAACCATTCGAAACAGCTATAAAAACATTTGTGGGCACTAGTAAATAGTGCCAAAAATCTAAAAAGTGAGAGTTCACTATTGAGGATTTTGAAATATCTCTAGATAGCTGAGATACTAACACTCACAAATCGCTGGTTAGGCTGTTATGCAGGCTGAAGCGCAGGTTCTGGGCTGTTAACAACGTCTTTTACGTGTTTTTTGACTCTTTCAAGCAAAGGCTCCTTCTCTTCATAGAGCTTCTGCTCCTTTAGCCATTCTTTTACTCCCTCGCTCACTATGCCTTTCCTTATGATTCTCTGGGCTGAGTTGTAGTCAAGAGCAGGCCCAATGACTGGTATAAACATCGAGACTGCCTTATAGCCCAGCCATTCCACTGCGCTATAAAGGTCCCATGATTTTTTGACATACTGGTACATTGCTGGCAATTCCAGCAATCCCTTTATTGACGCTATTCCATACTTGAATGGCCAGAATATTTCAAATGGGGTTCCCCTAAGAGTGTGGTATACATCGCTTGCCAATACTGCAAGCCCGCCTTTTCCAGCAACTTTGAGCGAAAGCTTGTCAAGTGAGTCCTGGTACTCCAGTCTTTTCTCCTGCATCTTTAGCTTTAGTGAGCCCATGAGTTGCTGCCGTTGTGTTTCACTCTTGTTGTCAAACAAAAGTCTCCTGTTCTCATCTGTTAGATAGTGGTCAACCCCATATTGTACCATGTTATCGAGTTTTTCAGGCCCTGAGATATACTCCCTTACCTTATCAAAGCCCCGGCCTGCTTTCTTAACAAAATCCTCAAGACTCACTTTGCCTCACGCTCTTTCATGTTCTTGAGAACTTGCTCGAAAACTGATTTGTAGTCGACCAATCCCTTCACCTTGCCTTTTTCTGTTACAAGGCAGGCATAGGTATGCCTCTTCATCATGATGTTCAATGCAAATTCAGGCGCATGGCCTATATCAACATGGTCTACAGGGCTTTGCATTATTTTCTTTGCCACGGTCTTTGAAGGATTTTCCTTTTCAGCCACAACCCTGAAAACTATGTCATAGAGTGAAATTACACCAACTGGTTTTTTTGCCTTGTCCACCACATAAACATATCTTGCATTATGCTTTTTCATGTACTTTGCTGTCTTCTCGATGGTGTCAGTCTCAATTACTGTATGCGCTGGATATAACTTGAATTTTCTGAGCATCTCGCTCACCTCCCGTTCTTCTTGAATAAGTTTGATATTTTCTGTATACCCAAAAATCCCCTTCTTGTGACCATTGCACCTGATGTTACCCATTTTGCTGCCCTGTATGAAACGTATAGTGATGCTCCCCTACCGAGCCAAGGGCTCATTCTGCTTAACAGCCTGTCCCTGTTGTTGTATCTCTCTAAAGCCACCATGTATTGGGGGTTGCTCCTTAGATTTCTCTCTATCTCCTCTATCTCCTTTTGTACGTGCAGCAGTGCAGGGTCTTGTGATTTCAGTCTTGACGTGTTAAGCCTGTCCAGGTCAGAGACGTTTTTGTACTCTTTTAGGAAGAGCTCCCAGCTTGCCATCATTGACAATAGTTTCTGTTTTTCTGCTACAGTCAGGTTGTTTGTCTTGTTAACTTTTTCAAAGAGATTTGCCAGCTCTTCCTTTGTGTACTTTATTCCCTTCAGTAGGCCGTCTTCTACGGTTGTTATTTTGACAAAATTCTCTGCATATATCTTGTCATCTGCCTGGTGCCTGCCTTGCGCCTTTTGGCTCAGTCCAAAAAGGAATTTGTTGATCTTGTGTCCGATTGACAATCCTGGTGTACTCGGTATTTTGCCTACAGGGCTCTTTCTGAACAATGGGGAGCTTATCTGTGTCCACTTGTCTGCTGTTATCCCCAGTCTTGCGCGCACGCCAGGCCCTTGCCTAAGTAATTGCCTTATCTCTTCTATTTCATATCCAATTTGGCCTTGGAGTGCCTCAGTCTGTTTTGTTTGTAGCTCGTCAAGTTCCCTCTCGAGTCTATGTTTCCTTGCGAGGAGGTTAATTGCCTCTAAACCCTCTCTCCCCAAAGCAACTCCCATCTCGATTACTGTCGCAGTCCCCTGCAGATAGTCTTTCACATACATTTCGTGTAGGTACAGCGATGCTCCCGTGAGTGCGGCAAAGCTTGTCCAGAAGAACTTTCTGCGCGTCATTGTCGCCTTTTCCTGCTCGCTAAGTTTTCTTTTGTAGATATAATAGTCGCTGAACCCTATGACTAAGAAGTCCTTTCCGTCCTCGCTCATCATTATCTGCGTGCTGAGTGTGGTGTCTTCGAAGGTGCTTATATTAAACAGGTGGAAACTTCTTCTATCGGCAATAGTCTCTCCTATGTACTCGCATCTGTGAAGGTAAAGCTTGCTTTGCCTGCAGCCTTCTATGAAAAGCTTGTACACTGCGCTTACTCTCTCCTCAAGGTCGTTTTTCTGAAGCTTGGGAATGAGTTCACTCTCAATTTGCCAGAAATCTTTCTTGACTATCTCCTCATAGGCTTGGACTTGGAACCCCTGGTTTGGGTCTAGCCTTACATTGGTTAGCTTATCGATGTAATACTGTATGATCCTGAACAGTTCCCCATCCCTTGGGTATGAATCTCTTAGGTTCGCGAACCTTTTTTTGAGTTCCTCGAGCTCTAATTCTAATTCTTCTATTGTTCTGGCCGCATCCTTTGTCGGTGTTGCTAGAAAGCGCCTGAAGTCTTCCAACTCTTTTTTTGTCTGCAATAGTATGTTAAGCCTGGTTTCCATCAGTTGATGCGTCCTGTAAGAATTCAATATTTAAATCTTGTGCAGCCGCAACCTTTTTTAAGATGCAGCGTTTATTCGAGTAAATGATTGAGATTGACGGTTCTTTTCTCGAAGGTGGCGGCCAGATACTTCGCACAAGTCTCGGTTTGTCATCCCTGACAGGCAAAGCCTTTACTATACGCGACATCAGGAAGGGCCGCTGCAACCCTGGTTTGCAGGCTCAGCATTTGTCTTGTGTCAGGGCCGCACAGGAGCTGTGCAATGCAACGGTTTCTGGCGCAACCTTGGGCTCAACAAGCGTTGCATTTGAGCCGGCTAAGCTGTCTGTAAAGGATATCTCTGTCGACATAGGCACTGCAGGCTCTATAACCTTGCTCATGCAGTCCATTCTCTCGCCCTCTTGCTTTGCAGCTAAAGATTTCACAATTTCTGTTACCGGTGGCACTGATGTTCCATGGAGCCAGCCTGTTGATTACTTTCGGTTCGTTCTTTTGCCATACCTCAGGCATTTTGCTTCTTTCGATCTCGAGCTATTGCGTCGGGGCTATTATCCTAAGGGCCAGGGCAGGATTAAGCTCACGATAAAGCCAAGATTTGGCTCTGCCGGTGATTTCCTTGAGTTGTTGAAAAACAAGGCGATACCTGCGTTTTCTGCTCTTGATCGGGGCAAACTTAAGTCTATCAAGGGAATTTCTCATGCCTCGCTTAGCCTTAAGTCAAGCAGTGTTGCGGAGCGTCAGGCAAGTTCTGCACAAACCAGTTTGAAACATTTTGGCAAGGTAGATATTTCAGCCAGTTATGATGATACTGCCTCTCCTGGCTCAGGCATCACTTTGTGGGCAGAGTTCGAGGATGATGGTGTTTGGCCTGTCATCATTGGTGCTGACGCTCTTGGCAAGAAGGGTGTTTCTGCAGAGTCTGTTGGCAAGCTCGCTGCATCAAACCTCTCAAAGCAGATAGAGTCTGGCTGCCTTGTTGATTCTTTTCTTGCAGATCAGCTGCTGCCTTTTTTGGTTTTTGCGCCAAAAGCCTCTTTCCTGACTTCAGAAATAACACCTCACTGCCGCACGAACGCTTATGTTATCGAGAAATTCTTGGATGTTCGTTTTGCTTTCAAGGACAGGCTTGTGACCTGCTAAAGCGTTGCAAGCCTTATGTCTGTTTTCAATTCCATCAGGTCATAGACAAGCTGTCTCTTTTCCCCTTCCTGCATGCTCTGCATCAGGTTCTCTATTGCATCAACCGTGCGTTTTGCCTCATCCAATGCGCCTTTGGAAATATCGTCCCTGGCCTTGTTAACCAATGCCTGCATCTTTGCATACTGTATCGTATCATTTACTGGCGTGCCAATCATTTCTGTTGGCGCATAGTCGTGCAGTATTCCCTTTTCAAGCGTTTCCTTGGCGTGTATTAGTTCATACTCCTCGCTTATGAGCTGGCTCTCTTTCTGCTTTAGTATTATCTCCCTTGCTTCGAGGTCTGTTTCTTTCTGGGTAAGTGTCTCATGCTCTCTCTTTATCATCGCGCTCTTTGCGAGTGCCTCCTCCTCTATCTTCAGGTATTGCTTTCTGAGTTTGTTGTAGTGCCTCTCAAGCTTGGGTATCTCCTTTTGGTATTCCTTGGCATTGTCTACCTTTTTTGCAGCTTCTGTGATTCTTTGCTCCTCTTTCCCTATTGTTCTTTCAAACTCTTTTACTGTCGCCTCTCTTTTCTTCAGCCCCTCCTCTGCAAATTCAAGCTTTCTTACCTTCGCAATTATCTGTTCCTCTTCCTTGTCCAGCAGCTTTTTGTCTCGTTCGAGAGTGTCTATTTTCTGCAATATGTCCTCCTCTTTTCCATCTAATAGTGAAACATCCGCCTCGATTTTCTCGAGCATTCGTTCCACCTTTACCTTGTCTTCTAGCACCCTTGCTGATTTCTCTTTTAGCATACCTTCCTTGATTTCCCATTCTTCCCTGATCTTGCCAAGTTTTGCGATGGTTTCAGGCAGTCTCTCTCCTGTGAGCTCTTGCGGTCTTGGAGTTTCTAGTTTGCTACTCTCCTGCTCAGTGTTGTCATGTTCCATGTTCTCAAAGTGTTCCCTTAGGAGCCCTTCTTTCTTGGAGAGCTCAGTCTCCTTTGCTTCGAGCAATGATCTTATCTGATTTAGCTGGTTCTCTTGTTTGCTTATTCTTGCCTCTTTATCTTCAAGGTCTTTCTCGATTCTGTTTAGTGCCGTCTGCCTGTCCTGTATTGTATCATGACCTGTCTGCAGCATCTCCATGTGCTTGCGGAGGTCTTCGTTTAGTGACTCATCTGCCTTCGCGCTTGATGAATTTGCGAATTCCTTCAGTGATTGCTCATAGTTCTTCAAGAGCTCCTCTTTCCTTTTCAACAGGTCTGCCTTGGTTTTAAGCGTTTCATCCATTCCTGGCAAACCTGCTTTTTCTCTTAGCGCAGATATTTCTGTTTTTAGGTATGCATCCTTGAGGTTGCCTGTATCCTTCAGCAGTTTCTCCTTTTTTTGGAGTGTCTGCTCTTTTTGCCAAAGCAGTTCCTGCTTCTCTCCAAGTTCCCTTTCCATGTTTTGAAGGAAGATTCTACGCTCTTGGATTTCAGCATCAAGCCTTTTGCGGCTGTCCTCCACGTCTGCTATTTCCCTCTTGTAAGCTTCTTCCCTTAGTTTGATTACTTGTTCTCTCTTTTCCAGGTCTTCCTTTCGTGTTGCGATGAATTTCTCTTCAGCATCATATTTTTGGTCGAGTTTCGCTGGTGCTACAGAAAAAGTGAATTCTTGCCTTTCTGGTTTCTGTGAAGGAGGCTTTGGCGGTTGTATGGTAAGTGCCATGCTTTCTTATCAGTGTGCCTAGTTTTTAAATCTTTTGTCTTCCGCCCGCATGTTGCATAGACCGCAACCTTTTTAAAAAGCCTGTAGTTTCTCAATTGAACATGTCTGAACAAGCGGTTTGCACATCGTGCTCAAGAGATATAACTAATCTTGCTGGCACTGCAAAGTTCCAGTGCCCTCAGTGCATGAAGTCTACCATTGTTAGATGCAAGCATTGCCGTGAGATTGTTGTTAAGTACAAGTGCCCCTTGTGCGGCTTTGTAGGTCCAAACTAAGATGGCACAGGTTGTTGTTTCTATGAAGATAATGCCTGATAGCCCTGCGGCTGATCTGAAAAAGATTGAGTCTAAGGCTACACATGAGATAGCTGAGTTTGGCGGCTCTGTAGGCAAGGTGGACGTCGAGCCTGTCGCTTTCGGCCTGAAGTCTCTGGTCCTGATCTTTGTGATGGATGAGTCACTCGGCTCAACCGAAACCCTTGAAGAAAGTGTTTCCAAAATTCCTCAGGTACAGTCAGTGGAGATTACTGATGTCAGGCGAGCTATAGGTTAGAAATTATTCTGGCAAGCTCCTTTTCAGTGATTGTGCTTCTGATCCCATAAGGCAAGAAATGTGTTATTGTGGCCTTATGTCCTGCCTTTCTGATGCTTTTCATCAAATCCTCTGTTTTTGGCACCTCATGTTTCAGCCTTCCAGATATTTCATGCAAGTCATAAAACCCAATTGTGTTAATCCTTGATTCAGCCTCAATTGCGATCAGCATTTTGCTTAATTCCTTGTCTGTATCTTGCTTTGCAAGTTCTTTAGCCAGTTCCTTGTCCCATAGCCTGCCAATCCACATTGGCCCAAAGCCTTTGAAATAGTCGTGCTGGCTTAGGATTCTTTCTGTCTCTTCCTTTCCCTTTACGACCTTGAAAAAAATTCTCATATAGTGGTCTTTGCTGTAGCTGTACATCGGTATGAGCGCCTTGCTGTACTGCGCCCCTATCAATTGCACCTTGCGTATGAGTATCCTCAGTCCAGTTTCATGCATGCAACTATCGTGCATCGGCTTTGCCCAGTATTTTCTCAGGCAGGCTTTTTCGCTTGTACCGCAAAGTGCTGCTGTGTCTGTCGCAGTTACGGCAATTATCCCGTTCCTGCTTATCGCTTGTATTGCAGAATCCAAGAATGGGTTAGGTGTTCCAAACGGGTCTATGTCTATGTAATCAAAACCTTGTCCTGTTCGCATGAAAAGGTTTGCGTCCTGGCAGGATATCTCATATCTTGTCTTTATCTTGTTTAATTTCAGGTTTGCCTTGATTGCCTTTACAGCTTTTTCGTTGTGGTCGTTGAAATAGATTTTCTCTATCATTCCTTTCGGAAGTTCTTTGAAGAATCTGATCCCGCGAATTCCGCTCGCTTCCAAAGGCAGGCATATTTTAAGCATCTTGCCGCCTATTGTCTTAAGGACCATTACTGACACGTCCCTGTTGTGTTTCATCACAGGGTTGTAGAAGACCTCCATCCTCGAGGTGACCTTTTCTTCCTTTGTTCCGGAAATTATGCCTCTGCCTTCTCTTATGCTCATAACAAAAAAGAAAAAGCCTCAGGTATAAAACACTTCTTACACAGTGAGTTTTACAGTCTTTCTTTCGCTTACCCTATGCCTCTCACACAATGGCTCTTCGCTTATGACAGACTCAACAAGTCTTTTGTAATCGAGTGCCCCGCTTGAGGTCGGCGCATAAGTGAATATTGATTTCATTGCCCTCGGCGCTTCCTTGAGTTTTGAGTTTATGCTTATCGGCTCAGATACAAGTTCATAATATTCGTTTCTCATCTCGTCGTAGACTGTCTTGCATATCTTGTTTCTCTTGTCGAACATTGTAGGCACTATCCTGCTTATCTTCAGCTTATGCCCTGAGTGCTCGTTGAACTCTGTTATCGTGCGTATCATCTTTTTCATTCCATCCAGGCCTAAAGGATCTGCTGTTGTGGGTATAATTGCCTCGTCTGCAAATAGCATCGCATTCTGGCTTAGAATCCCTACTGAGGGCGGGCTGTCTGATATGACATAATCATATCCCTTTACCTTTTCTAGTTTTGCCAGTAATACCCCTGCCCCGTCTGCTTTTTTGTATAGTATTGGCTCTGCTCCACGCATTTCCTTGCTAGAGATTATTACGTCAAGGTTTGTGCCGACTGTGTATATGCATTCTTCTGCTGACGCGCCGTTTGTGAGAAGGTCGTACATGTTCTTTTTGTACTCTTTTATAGGAAAATATGTTGCCACGTGGCCTTGAGGGTCAAGGTCAAGGAGTAGCACCTTTTTTCCTGCGAGTGCTAGCCCCGCAGCCAGGTTTATTGCTGTCGTCGATTTTGCAACTCCGCCTTTCTGGTTTACTATGCAGATCTTCCTCATTTGAAACCTCCGTCGAGAATATACGAAACAGGCAACTGGTATATAAAAGTTTCTAACAGGATATGATTTTATTCGAAATTGCGGATTCAGATTACTGTGAAATACCTGTATTCTCTTGCCCTGAAATTCACATCATCCCTGTTGCTCGCTTGCACTATCATAAGATAGTCCCCG
This sequence comes from Candidatus Woesearchaeota archaeon, assembly GCA_043803105.1. GTDB lineage: Archaea > Nanobdellota > Nanobdellia > Woesearchaeales > JAZDKJ01 > JAZDKJ01. Next base: position 65,789 of record JAZDKJ010000008.1, on the reverse strand, counting down.
GCTCCTGTTCCGGGTGGTATTTCCATTGATATGTACCTTCCAGCCTTTTCTTCGCGATCCAGTTCAAATCCTGATATGCTCCGAATGATCCCAAGTTCAGGAATATAGAGCCTTACCTTCACATTCTCCAAAAAGTGCCCACCATTGTTGACAGCATTTACGTGCACAACTAATTCATCCCCGGCCCTTGCTTGTTGCTCGTACCGAATCATCCCAATCTGACCGAGCCACAGTCCAAAAATAACTGCAAGAATAATCCATCTCATTCAATCACCTCGGTCGCATATAAGCCATAGACACTTTTAAGAATATCTGTGCTACATCAATTATTTGCGAATGTACACTATCCTGGTTGGGAACGCGAACTCTAACTTTTTCTTTTCAAAGGCTTTTTTCAGTTGCTTGATGAATTCGTGCCTTACGATGAACTGGTCGCTATACTTGCGTACCTTAAGGTTGACATTGAAATTTATTGTGCTCTCGCCAAACTCAGTGAATCTCACCGAAGGCACATGGTCTTTAACCGCCCTCTCCTGGTGTTCCTGCACATCCTTGGCCACTTGCATTGCAACCTTCTCTGCCGCTTCCAGGTCACTATCATAAGATATCCCTACCGGTATGCTTATTGCAGTCTCTGTCCTGCCGAGCGAATAATTTGTGGTTACGGATTGTGCCAGTTTGGAATTTGGAATTATCACAAAGTTGTCAGTGAGTGTCTTGATCCTTGTTGTTCTCCAGGTGATGTCATCGACATAGCCCTTTAACCCATTCTCCAGTTCTATGAAGTCCCCCACTCTTATCGATTTCTCAGTAAGTGTATAGAATCCTGCAAAAAAGTTGGCAAGCGTGTCTTGTAGCGCCAACGCCACAGCAAGTCCGCCAATGCCCAGGCTTGCGAGGATGGGTGTTATCTCAACTCCAAAATACCTAAGGATCACAAGCGCTGCTATGATATATATGACAATGTCAAGAACTCTTTTCACTATCACTATGTATTTGTCGTCGACTTCAGTCTTTGTCCGCTTCGTAACGTCAAGTGTGTACCAGTGGAAAAGCCCGTTCACAACCCTTACCAATGCATAGAAAAGCATTGCAATGCCAAGCACTGCGGCAATCCTGTCAAATGTTGCTTTGTAGGGCGCAAGGAAACTAACTGTCTCAACTGCAAGGTAAAGCCCAAGCAAGAGTACTGAGAAGAATATCGGCCTCTTTATCGCATGCAGTATTTCATCGTCAAGTGTTGTCTTGGTTCTTTTTGCAAAGTGGTGCACGAGTTCTGCAACTATTAGGTTTACAAGCTTTGACACAACGAAAGACAATGCAAGGATCACCAATGCGGCTAACAGGTCATATTTGGTTAAAAAGCTTAAAGGTCCGAGGCTTACCATACCTCAGCGGTTGATGTGCCTCTTTATAAATTTTTTCAAAGTGTCTTTATCGCCCAAACTAATCAAAACCTTTATATATAGTCTTTATACAGGTTTACAAAAAGGGCTCTAGGCCAGTTTATTGCTGATTTGCTGGCCGCAAAAAAAAACGAGGATTGACATGTTGCAGAGGAAAGGGCAGATTACAGTATTCATCATTCTTGGACTTGTTCTGTTGATTCTCTTCGCGACTGTCTTTTATTTCTACAGCCTTCGCACAACTTCAACCCTTGAACAGGAACAGATTCCCACAGTAAAAGAGGTTCCTCTTGAGTTCCAGCCAATCAGCGCTTACGTAGAGAGCTGCATTGCCCGCTATGGTGAGGAAGCCTTAAGAAAAATCGGGCTAGGTGGAGGCTACATCAACCCCATGCAATCTGGCTTGCTGACAAATCCTCTGCAGCCCACTAGTGCTTCTGCTGTTGAGTTTGTCCCAGGCTCAGGTTTGGTTTCTCCTTATTGGTTTTTTCTCAAGAGTGATAATGCCTGCACAATGAACTGCGAGTTCTCTTACAATCGGCCCCATCTTTACAGGAGCGAAGGCGAGCCATCTATTGAAGGCCAACTTGACGAATACATGAACTCTCATCTTGCTGACTGCCTTGCCTCAAGCTCACTTTTCCAGGGTTTTACAATTGAACAGTCTGGTCCTATTAAGACAACAACGAGTGTCTACAGCAAGGATGTTGGTTTCTTCGTGAACTATCCTTTGAAGATAACCAAGGATGGGAATTCGCATGATATGAATGAGTTCTTCCTCAGGATTCCCGTAGACCTAAGGTCGATTTATGAGCAGGCTTCAGTCATTACAGAATTGGAAGCTCATTACAAGTTCCTCGAAAAGGACCTGCTCAACCTTATTGTTGGCTATTCTGGAGTTGACGAGAGCAAGCTTCCCCCAATGGCCGCTACCGATTTTGAGTTTGGTTCTGGCAAGTTCTGGTCCCAATCCAAGGTTAAGTCTCTTGTGCAAGACCTCCTTGTGCGCGACATTCCCGCTCTTCAGGTCTACCAATCAATGAACTACCATCCTGTTGTTATAACAGGAGATGCTTTCAGGGAAACCCTTTACAATAGTGGAATGCTTGTCCGTTCAGAAAAGACCTTTCCCAGCCTTGCTGTCGAGTTCAATTACCTTCCTGTCTGGCCGATTTACTTTAGCCTTAACTGCAACGGCGATGTCTGTGGTCACGAGTCTGCCTCATCCAACATTGTGAGTCTTATTGGAGTGCAAAGGTATAATTTCCTTTATGATGTCTCATTTCCTGTTCTTGTGGCAATCAGTGATCCTAAGGCATTGAATAATCGCGGTTACATATTCCAGTTTTTTCTTGAAGGCAACATCCGGGCAAACGAGCCTCTCAACACCACCTATGTTCCATTGTCCAGTATTGTGCCTTCAGAATCCTCCATGTTTTGTGATCCTGACAAGAGAAACTCAGGAAACATCACGATTGCTGTGAAAAATGCAAATGATAAATCACCTGTCGACGCAGCCCAGATTACTTACAGCTGTGCTGAGGAAAGCTGCTCGCTTGGCAAGACCTCATCCGGTATCATTAAAGCCCAGTTCCCTGTCTGTTTAGGCGGTGTGGTTTCTGTGCTTTCTGAAGGTTTTGTCTCGCAGTCAAAGTTCTTGTCAACAGAGATTGGAAAGCAGGATTCTCTTACTTTCGAGCTTGTTCCAATGGTTACACTTGAGCTTTCTGTCCAGCAATATAAGCTTGTGAAGTCTGCTGGCAAATGGGTGTTGCGGGATAATCCTGTTGGCCTTGATAATGACGAGTGGGGCACCTTGAACCTGCAAAGGCTAGGAACCCTTGGTGAGGAACAATACTCTCTCCTTGTGCAGTTCAACAATTCACCACAGGAGATTTCTCTTGCGCCCGGTGCCTATTCTGTCCAGGCTAGCCTGCTTTTGAACCAGCCTATTATTTTCAGGCCTCAAAAGCGGTGCGAAAACTCACTCTTGACAAGCAATTGTTTCTATGTCCCTCAGGAACTTATGACAATAGATGCCCCTGCTCCTGTTGGCGGTATCGTAGCTAACTATACATTTTCTGACCTTTCCAAGAAGAAGATAACCTTTTACGTGATAGAGGTCGACCTGGCTGATGTTCCAGAGCAGGACCGCGTTATAGAAGACCTTGACCAGATTAGCAGGATAGGCGATTATTCCAATTCGTACAGGCAGCTTTTGGCTCCAAAGATAACATGAGTTTGAACCATTCGGTAGCATTGTGGTTGATTGTGCTTGTCATAAGCATGCCATTTTGTTTTACTTCTGCCCTTGCAGGCTCGTTCCTTCGGGTCAACAGCATTTCCGGGAAGGATGGCATTTATACCCAGTCTGAGAATGCTCCCAAGCACGGCTACAGGAAATATTTTGATAATCTGACCATTGATGTTGATGCCCAGATCGATAATGATGCAGACATTAATCGAAGCCAGGTCCAGGCAAATTCTTTCTGGTTTAATTCCTGCACAGGTTCTGGTGGAGCTTTTAACTGCAAGTATTATGAGACTGGTTATCGTTCTGGCACAGTCAGTTACCAGGTAAAGCTCCTCAATGATTCTGGAAAGATGATGCGTTCAGAGGCTGTTTACGTAACGACAGATCTCTTGGCTCCTGTTGTTAAGTCCATCTCTGTCTCACCGCATCTGACTAATGGTGTGAACATAACTGTTGACTCTGTTGCTGAAGACTATGCTGATGTCGAAGGCGATACCTCTAAGTGCTCAGGCATAAAGAAGATAGAGTTTTTTCGGGATGACTTTTCTGGCCCGCTCCTGAAAATGATTGAGCCCTCAGACCCTTCGCAATGCTCCATATCCTCTAATTTCAAGCTTTCAGTTACTGATATTTCAGGATTGTCAAGGATCTGCTGCAAGGTTACTGACCGCTTTGACCAAGTGTCAGGGGCTGGCTGTGATTCCTTTACTGTTGACAAGCTTGCTCCTTCAATCAGGTCAGCGAGGCTCTATCGTGCTGACAATGCATTGCTGTTGCAGTTTGTTGGCTCTTCTGCAATACAGTCCTTTTTGATAGTTAATATTTCTGGTACAGATCTTTTCCAGTCTTCGATTAAAGCAGACATCTCAGGCATTAACGGCCAGTCAGGCAACTTGAGTCCCATTAGCGTTTCTGTCGTAGATGATAATACTGTAGTCCGCTTCAACTTGAATGTGCAGCTCTCCCAGACCAAGACGCCCACTATAAAAGTTTACGGCCGCGACAATGCAGGCAATTCTATTGGCCCTCTGTCCATTAGCTTGCAGCAGCTGACCTTTGACAACCAGGGCCCTGTTGTTACAGCTATTCGCACTAATATGGGTCAGTTGAATGGCCAATGGATTGTTGGACACAATGCTACTTTTATCGCTGAGGTGCAGGAGAATGCAGGCAATCTGGTGAACCACAACATTTTCCTGGACCTCTCAGGCCTTGACCTGGGTGTGCAGCAGGCTGACAATTGCACTGGCTCTTACACATGCTATTGGTACAACAGGCTTGTTTCTGCTCCTACAGGTACAGAGGCTGATGTGGTAGTTAGCCTTGATTCTTCAGATGACCTCGGCAATAAGGCAGATTCTGCAAAATCAATTACTGTTAAGGTTGACACATCACCTGTCCAGGTCAGGAGCATCGTTATCAATACTGTTCACGGCTCTCTTGTTGTTCCGGGAGTCAACTACACTGTTAAGGGTGATAAGCTTGCAGTCCGTGCCAATCTTAGCGACGCTTCGCAAGTTACAGCTTCTGCTAATTTTTCCCGTGTCATAAGCACTGATTCAAGGCTTCAGGGTGCTTGCTCACTGATTACAGGCACAATCTGGGAATGTGTCTGGGACAGCTCTCCGATTGACCGTTCTGGTCCTTTCAAGGCTCCTGTTTACTTCACTTTCAAGGATTTTGTAAACAACAAGGTGACTGTTTCTGTAATGGTTTCTGTGCAGGGTATAAAGAATGAGACCAATCCCAATTATTGGACTTCTGAGGTTACTTGCTCTCCAGACAAGATTGACAGACAGGTTACCACCCTTATTGAGCAGAGAGTTTTCTGTGACGTCCATCTGGTTGCGGGCTTTAGCGGTGCTGACACTTTGGGCATCAGCCTTGACAAAGGAAAGTGTGTTAGCCTTGCAAACAATTCTATGGATTTCATCAGTGATATTAGCCTCTTCAATGATGGTCCTGGAAGCAGAGATCCTTTCCTTAAGGTGACTCTAAAGGCCACAGCAATGAAGATTTCACAGCTTAAGTTCACTTGCCCTCTAACCATTATGTCAAAGGTTTCTTCTGGACAGAACTTTTTTGTTGTCCAAAACCCTGAAATAGAGAATGCTACTGTCACCGTGCTTTTCTACAACCTTCCTCTGGGAGAGTTCACTTCTGAGGCTAAGCAGAAAATTGAGGATGTGAAGAACAGCGCATTTGTGAAGCTCAGCTTCATTAGCACTTTGGAGAAGTTCATGAGTTTTGCAAAGACCATGTGTTCTATAATCAAGACCTGGAACCAGATTGTCTATTATGGTAACATGATTGGACAAGCTCTGAACATCATTGCCAAAACCACCACTGCAGCACAGCCAGCCGCGACATCATGGCGTTTCGGCGTTGATTTCAATGATAAGATCAAGACTACCTGGACAGGTTCAGTCTACAAGTTTTGCATGATGGTGAGTTGTGACGTTACTTTGTGGGGCAGCTGGTATAATGGTTATATCAAGAGTTTTAGTGACCTAACCTCAGGTTCTCAGCACGGCAGCCTCATTAACCTTGGCACATGGGATTTTTCCAACCAGAAAATAAATCTCCTTGACAAGTACGGCTTCAAGTCAGCTCCCTGGCCTCAAAGCCCGAAGGATAGCCTTGTCTTAAGCCTTGCCACTGGTTGTCTTCCTGGCATTATCGACAAATTGCAGCAGTGGCGCCAGATCCAATGCAACTACGGTGTTTGCTTGCAGCAGAGCACCAACCAAAGGATTCCATTGAAGGTCTGCGAGGACCAGAAGTCTTATCTTGAGTGCAAATTCATCTTTGGTGAGATTTTCCAGATAATACCTTTCGCAAACACCTTCAAGCAATTGGGCAATTACATCTATACCATTTTCTCTGATCCCTTCTCCATGGTCTTCAGCATCACCCAGCTCATCTGCACCCCTCTTGTGACAACAAATCCACAGGGCCATTTCCTCTGCGTTGCCCAGAAGTTTGTGGCAGAGTTTTCAAAGGTGATTGTTGATCTCTCCAACACTTTCAACAATATCAAGAATTTGTTCAAGCCAGCTAACGATATGTGCAAAGAGCTCGAGAAGGTCACAACTCAGCCTGCTGCAAAGCCGAAGGCTGCTGCAACAACAACATGAAAACAATAGCAAAATACTATCGAGGATATATTATATTTGAGTAAACAAGATGTCATCATTCGAAATCCATGAGAAAAAATATCTTTTGTTCAGAAAGGATGCTGAGAACAGTGATAACTCACCCATGACTAGGATCAATTCATATTTCGAGGCATCGTTTCATGCCATTGAATCTTGTGCTGTTTTGTTTGGTATTCATATAAATAAGCACCAGGATGTCAGGAGAGTACTTGAGCAAAACAAAGTAATTTTCGGACAAGAAACAATGAGTGTATGGTCCAAATTTCAGGACCTCGAAAATAAGGTCAGGCCAGGTCAGCTTTACGGTGGCAAAATCAATGGAGAAAACCTGCAGAAAGCAAAGGAATTGGCTGCGTTTATATTTGAGATATGTGAAAAAACTGTTAAAGATTTTCGCAAGAAAAATATCACGAAAAGCTCAAAAATGGGGTTTTCGCAAGAAAAATATCACGAAAATGCAGAAGGAATTTAGAGATTTGGTGTTTGAATTAGCAAAAAAGGCAAGCGATTTTGATAGTATCAGGGCTGTTGTAGTGTTTGGAAGTGTTGCCAGGGGAGACGCAGATAAAAGGTCTGACATCGATGTACTGGTATTACTTGATAAAATTGGTTCAAGTGACGAGAAAAAGATGTTCAGTATTTCTCAGGATTTGGGAGCAAAATATGAAAAGACTGTTCAGATGGTTTTTTCCAAGAAAAACTTTGAAGGTTTGGACAGAAATTTCGTTGAAACTATTCTTAAGGAGGGCATTGTCATCTATGGCAATATTCCGACTGTAAGGGCAGAAAAACTTCTGCTGGAACCCTTCATAATAATTAATTTTAATTTTGGACCTGACAAGAGCAAAAGAGACAGATTAGCCAGAGCACTTGAGGGGTATATTTCCCAAAAGCGTTACAAGGGAAAAACCTATATTTCTCGGTCGCAAGGTCTGGTTAGGGTTTTGCACGCAGAAAGAATAGGCCCATCTTCCATTATTGTTCCTTACGAAAAATTGAAGCCTTTTGAAGACTTGTTTAAAAGCCAGAATGTGAAATACAGAAAAAAAGACATCTGGATGCCTGCAGTCTTCAAGGTGAACAAATGAAAAAGATCCCAAAGCGATCAATGTTCCTCCTTGACCTAGTGAAATCAGCCAAGCTCGATGTGAAGAGATCCATCCAGAGAGAGCACCCCACCCAGCAGAAAGCTGCCTTGTTTGTCTTGGCGTTCTTTATTTTGAGCCTTGGGGCTATGTACTTCGACCAAAATAATGTCCGGCTGTCGGACGAAGCAAATGTTCCAACAGGTCTGATGCTCAAGGTCACTGGAAATACTCCTTACAATAATCAGAAGATTCTTTCCCGGATTGAAAGTATGTACGCAAATAATCCGGGTTTGAAAGAGGCTGTCCAAAAGGCGTACCAGAATTACTATACCTTGCAACCATACAAGGACCAACTTTTTTTGGAACGCCTTATTATTGTTGAATCAAATGGAGTGAATAAGCCGCTTAATGGGAACAGTGAGATCGGTTTCTTGCAGATCTACTCTAAAGACTCAGGAAGCAATGGAGGCTACTCAGTGGAGCAGCTCAAGCAGGCACAATACAACATTGATGCTGGAGCGCAAAAAGTTGCAGAAATTATTGACACCACTCAGTTTAGACAGGCAGGCGAAGATAAAAAATTTGCAGAAGTCCTGTTCAGTTACAATCAGAAAAACCCGGCGAATCCAGATGCAATCAACAAAATGGATGCTGCCGGTATCTATCCTAACGTTGCACCCGACCTGGCCAAACTTTTGGTTAGTTCAAGGGCAACGAATTCAGGGCTTGACACTGCGCCCTCACAATCAACAAGCGGAACTTCAGGCCAGTTGGTTCCGGATGTGGGTACAACCTGGGGCAGTTATACATTCAACGGACAACATTGGGAATATCAATATAAGGATGACAAAACAGGAAAAATGTTGAAAGCTTATGACCAGGATGCATTTGCCTTGCAAGGTTGGCAAAGTCAGTACAATCCCCCAGCCACAGCAGCTTTCATTGTTGACTGGGGTACAAGCTCTTACAAAAGTTCACCACCTACTGAGTATGGTAAAGGGACTGACAAGACAGGAACTACTCTGTTGTTCTGGAAGGACATCAACGGTCAATGGCACAAATCTGCCTATCAAACTGAAGATCAGCTGAAAGCAGCCTTTCCCGGAACAATAAGCACTTATGTGCCATTGCCGACACCTTCTCTCCCACCAGGGGTTGTTTCTCCACAAGGAACAGAAAAATTTTATGCAGGCTCGGATGGAGTATTTCACTTTCTCGACGGACAGGGTAACGAAATACAAACCGCAGGCCCGGTAGAAGTTTATGTTATGGGAACCGGCACGATTATCACACAAAATGGCCAAACATCCTTGTTTTTGAATGGTAAGACATACCAGTATTCGCAGGAAAATGAGGCTGGCTATGTTCTTACCGATAAAGGCTGGCTTCAGGTGGATTCTGTTGACTCAAAAGGCAATATCTATGTGAAGGATGCAACAGGGAATTCTGCTTTGCTCAATTCGTTTCAGCCAGGAGCAGCAGCCCAACCTCAAGCCTCTGCCTACGCTTTTGATGGCTTTACCGCATCTAGCGATGGAATTTATTACACTAGGGCGGATGAGCCAAATGTGAGATATCAGATCTTTGATGATGGTTCAGTGCTCAAGACCGACAATCAAGGAAATATTTTGGGTGTTTTGGAAGCAGAAAAATATACTGGAACCAATTATAATGATATCAAGAACTCTTTCATGGACAAAGCAGCTTTTGACGCAAAGGCAAAGGCCTTGGTCGAAGCTTCTACACCACTGGCACTAACTACTGACCAGCAAACAGTCGTCAGCCAGCTCGGCTTGTCTTATGATTCCACCGCAAACACCTGGAAACGCTCTGGTTATGACGGCAATTATGAATGGGCAAGTGACAATGGAGATGTTATATACCTTGCAAAAGCCTCAGCGACAAGCGAAACTTATACAGCACAGTACCTCCCTAAAGGTGCGGATAAAGATAAAGGATGGATTAATCTGGGGAGTGATTTTGTCGAGAAAAACAGCTACTATAATGATTACTTGGGTCTGTATGTTTTGGAAACAAAAAGCGGACAATACTTTACCGTAATCAACAATCAGAAGGTTGAGGCAAAGCCAATGCCTGGCGAGACCGATATTTTTGACTCAATGCAAATAAAAGGTCCCGATGGTGAATTCAGGCCTTACACCCAAAGCGATAACGGCCAATGGTATGTCACTATGCAGAATGGCGACAAGTATACCTACAGCCAATTTGTCAATAACCAGATGATCGGCACCTCAATAAACCAGGTCTATCAGGCTGCTCAGGGTGGAAGGGCTCTATCCATTTTGCTCGGCATGGAAGACAGCGCTTGGAGAAGGGCTACTGACCAGTTCTTTGTTTACAGCGTCTTGGGCCAGGTCATAAGCGGCAATTGGGAAGAGACTGCTTGCCAGCACTATATTTCAAGGCCTCCTGAAGGCACCATGTATATCACTATCCCTGACGGAGCAAACATGGTCGGCATCGGTGCTCATGTTGAGGCAGACCGCCAACTTATAGAATTCACTAATGCCTCTGGCTATCAGCAGCAGTTTTTCTACAAGATCAGCCTTTTTGTCAAGAACCCGGAAAAGCCTTCTAAGAGCGGCCAGAGCGTTGTGCAGGAGATGAATTTCAATGTTGTATTGATTGGCCCTGGAAAGCAAACCACTTTGTTCAAGCAGGACATTAATGTGCAGCCAGGCAAGACATTTTCCAAGACTGGAAGCGCGATGATTGTCCAGTTCTCTAACAACCTCTACAAACAGATTTGCATACAATTTAAGGAGCCTGTATTCAGCGCAGACGGTGTAGAGACTAGTGAGGTCTGTAATATTATCACTGAATTCAAGGGTTCTCCAACAGGCTATGTCCCCCAAGCCCAGGCTGCAGCAACATCCTCTACCTCAAAGAAAGCGGAAGTGAATACTATATGAACCGACTAAAGCAATATTTCCAGCAATTTTTCAAGAACTTAAGAAAAGGTTTGCTTGACATCGACAAGAGGATTTTCTTAATAGCCGTCCACGACCTTGCTTTTTGGGCTGTCTCTCTTTTTTGTTATCTTGGCTGGACCAGGCTTATTGCCTGGCAGGACGCAAAAGTCCAGTTCAATCCTCCTTCATTTGATGTAACTAATGAAGCTATGGTTAATGTTGCAGTGCAGTCGATGACAAATTTTCTCATAATCGCATTGATTTCAGCTATTGCTCTTTTTGTGGTTTTCGCTTTGGTCTATTCATTGTTCCAGGGCCTTGTCTGGTCGACTGTTTTGCGCAAGAGGTTCAGTTGGACTTACTTTAAGCGTTTTTCCTTGCTTAATCTCTGCTGGTTTTTTGCATGGACTCTCTTGCTTGTTGCTTTGGCTCTTGCATTAAAGCCTGGTGTTGGAACCTTTGTCATCCTGGTTGTTTTTGGGCTTATGGTGCACTTCACTCTGGTGCTTGCTGTCGATTTCACACGAACCCAGAAGGTAAGGCAGGCGCTCTCCACCACAATATCAAGGGGTTGGAGGATTCATCGCTTTGTCATCCCTTATCTCCTAATTATTTTAGCGTACATTGTTGTCATGCAGTTCGGCTGGATCTTCAAAATCCTTCCAGCTTACGGTCTTGATACAGTCTTTTTTGTCATTGTCAGCTTGATGTACTTTGCTTCAGCCAGGATCTATTTTGCTAAACTGATATAAAAAAAAGAGGGTGTTATGAAAAGAGGTCAACTTACTGTCTTTATCATCTTGGGCCTTGCTATGCTTCTTGCCTTTTCGCTTTTTTTCATTTTGCAGAATGCCCAGACAAAGTTCGAGCCCGATGTCATCATTCCTGAAGAAGTGATGCCCATTCGCCAATACATTGACCAGTGTGTTTATGATTTAGCAAAGGATGCTGTTGTAAAGCTTGGGCTTCAGTCAGGTTTTATTGAAATCCCGCCTGATATTGGCCGAAATCCTGCAAGCTACATCTCTGTTGACCCATTTGGCCTTGTCATTCGCCCTTACTGGTATTATCGCGGCCAGGCCCGTATTCCTAACGAGAACTACCTAAGATATCAGATAGCAAGGTATGTTGAGCAAAACCTTCCTTCTTGCGACTTCAAGGTATTTAGTAAGGAGTTTGACATCAGGACAGGGCCCCCTATCGCAACAGCTGCCTTGCAGGACAAGTCAGTCTCTGTGAATGTCAATTATCCTGTTGAGATTCATTATCTTAAGCTCGAAAAGGTTGTTCGTATGGCTAATTTCACTGCAGATTTGCCTGTGAAGTTGAAGTCTGTCTATAAGCTTGCCACAGATATCATGGACGCTGAGAACAACCGCAAGTACCTTGAGAATATTACCATCGACCTTATGGCTGCTGACCCAACAATTCCTTTTACCGGAATGGAGTTTCAGTGCGGTTCACTGGAATGGCCGATTGCAGGCATAAAGTCTGAACTGCAATCCACACTGTTCTATAATATTCCAAGAATCAGGATCGACAATACTGATTTTGCAGCCTTTGACCAGCCAAAGAGTGTTTATGAGAAATTCAAGAAGTATACGATGAAAGACATCAACGAAGGCAATCTTCCGGCAACAAATCCTCCTGCAGATGCTTATGAGTTCAATCATTTTCTCCTTGATGTCGGCAGCTCTGACCCATCGCTAAAGGCTAAATTTATCTACAAGCCACAGTATGGGATGGATTTGATGGGTTATCCTTCGGCCGATGGGGTGCTTAAGTCCTCTCTTGTTGAAGGCCAGGGCCAGTATCTTCAGTTCTTGTGCGTCAACATCTACCATTTCACTTATGATATTACCTATCCTGTTGAGGTCTGGGTAAGGGATGACTCTGCCTTCGGAGGTACTGGTTATCTTTTTGCATTCGCTTTCCCTGTTACCATCCATCAGAACAAGCCTGATAGGGCTGATCGCGGAGCCATGGTGTTTGAGACTCCTTCAAGAGGCCAGGGCTTTTGCCAATCTAGAGGCGAGGACCAGTATTCCTTTACAGCATTCGGCACTTTTGAGGGTTACACTGACATGGAAATCCCTGACGTTGATATTTCCTACGAGTGTCTTAATTACCATTGTTCTCTTGGAAAGACAAAGGCTGACTCTGGTCATTATCGTCTTAATGCTTATCTGCCGTCAGGTTGCACAAACCCCTACATTATCGCTAACAAGACTGGCTATCTGCCTGCCAGGCAGCAGGTTCTTGCGCCTGCAGTAAACGTACCTATGAAAAAAATTAAGCAGTTGAACCTTAATGTGGTCAAGCACGTCTACCAGGAATCCTCTAAAACCTTAGGTGAAGCAGAGCCTCTCGCGTCTGATGAGAAGGTCGTTATTGCCTTGGATCTTCTCAACAATTCATTTAGGCAATTTGCTCAGTTCCAGAACTTAACAGTAAGCCTTGGTTTTGTTGAGGACAATGCTGATTATTCCCTTGACATTGTCTTCCTGCACAATAATGATCATGTCGGCGGTTACACAAATAATAATTTCCATCTCTCTATTTCAGAGGTTGCCCAGGCAGAGTCTGTTACTTTGCATGTTGTGGATTATCGGCCCTCCCCTGTCACTGAAGAGCAAAAGCTAAATATGGCCTCTTATCTGTTTGAGGGTAATTATAAGGACAAGCTTAAGCCAGAACTAAAATGAGGATGAACCAGCTGATGGCATTGTGGATCGCAGAGCTTATGATACTTTTCCCATTTGCCCTGGCAAGGCTTGAGGTCTCTTATGATGCAAGGCCTGTAATCTCTTACAACAACGCCACCATTGCATGGACAACTACCGAGCCTGCTGCAGCAAAAGTGAATTTTGGCCTAACATCGACAAATCTTGATCAGTCAGCTGAAAACAGCTCGCTTCTGAAGAAGCATACTGTCATCATCAAAGGCTTGCAGAACAGCACTCAGTATTTTTACGAGCTTGTTTCGACAAATGCCTCTGGTTTTTCCATTACCACAAGGAATGCAGGAAATCCTTTTAGCCTGAAAACAACCCAAGCCCCTGATAGGGTTCCGCCAAGGCTCGCCTCAAACATTACCTTGAAACTTCCGTCTGATGCACAGGCTGTTGTGGAATGGGCAACTGATGAGCCTTCAACAAGTGCTGTTTTCTACGGCACCACCCAAGGCTTCGGGTTCATGGCAAATGATGGTAATCTGGCAAAGCAGCATTCCCTCACCCTTGCTGTTTCAAATGGAACAATTTATTATTTTAAGGTCGGCATGTGTGACACACACAAGAATTGCATAAATTCTTCTGCTAGAACCTTTATCGCAGGCGCTGACCTTACGCCTCCTTCAATTGAAGCCTCAATCCCAGAGTTCTTTAACAACCGCCTGCTGACCTTTTCTGGCAAGACTGACCCATTGGCAGACGTTAACGTTTTTGTCAACAATCAGCTCCAGCGTTGGGCAAAGGCTGATTCTGCAGGCAGCTTCAAGGTGATTGGCCTGGAGCTCTCTGACCAGACTAACCTGGTTCGCCTGGAAGCAAAGGATCTTGTCGGCAATGTTGCTGTCAAGGAGTATAAGGTGACTCTTGACTCTAACCCGCCTGTGCTCACAATAAAGAATGTCTCCAGGGTTGCAACACAACAATCCATGCAGATTGACGGCTCTGTCAATGAGCTTTCTGCCATCACTTTTACTGTCTCTTCTGCTAAAGACCTTCTTGCTCCTAGCCAGGTTAGTGGCTTGACTAATGGTTCGCTTGCTACGAATTCTGTCAAGCTTGTCTGGAGCAAGAACAAGGAAGAGGATCTCCTGATGTATTCTGTTTTCAGGAACCAAAAGCGTATCACCACAACCAAAGAGACTGTGTTTGTTGATGTTGGCGCCACTATTGATTCAGGCAAGGCCTATACCTATAATGTTGCTGCGGTGGATACCAATTGCAATGAAGGCCTCAAGTCCAAGGACCTTGTTGTACGCACCATGGCTGGCGGGTCTGTATACAACAAGACTCCAAGCGAGGTGAATCTTTCCTGCAAGCAGCACATTTTTGAAAAGAGCATTAACCTGAGCGGTGATTTTTCAGAGTCAGTGACATTATCACAGGGCATAAATAATCTGAAGATTGAAGCAAGAGACCGCGCAGGCAATGTTGCTGTTTTCGAGAACCAGACGCTCTTTGACACACAAGCGCCTAAGATTCTTGAGGACAATCTGGGCATGATCTCTCCGACCTACATTCCTGATGTTACCTTGATAGGCAAGGTAAGTGAAAAAGCCACTATTGCTGTCTTTATCAACAATGACACCAGCCCATCTTCAATGACCAAGACTGATGACAAGGGTAATTTCAAGGTTGATGTCAAGCTTAGGCGTGATGTTGCGGTTGACCATTTTGACTCAACCACGAATCGCAACCTTCCAGTCTCTGCTATGGAAATCAAGGTTGCTGACGCTTGGAGGAATGATGTAAGGATTGTCGCGATTGATGATGCAGGATTGAAGGATGAGAAGAAAAGCTCAGTTATCCTTGCCCAATGCGGGCTTGGCAGCTGGTGGAAGGTCGACATTTCCAAGCCCACTCCCAACATGCTAACTCCCAGGTTGATGATTGAGGGAATGGATATGATAGGGCTTTCTGTCAACATCTCCTGGCAGGGCGGTTGGAATAATGGCACTATCCGCGATATCTATTTGCGTAATAGGCCCCTGAGCGCTGCAGAGGAAAAGGACTGGGATAAGAGCTGGGTAATTTCTGACATTGTCAAAAGCACAAACAAGAGGCAGGGTTATGTTATGCTTAAGGTCTTGCCCCAGGATCCTTCGCACGGCAAGAACATGACCATGCTTGACAAGGAAGCAAACCTTAGCAATCACCGTATAGGCCAGTGCGGTGTGCCTGGCCTGGGCTGCGTAAAGGTGCCTTTGATGCTTGTCGTTGACTTTGAGCTTCCGAATTACAACTACACGCTCCAGCAGAGGCATTGTTTTGATGTTATGGTCACTATTGACAGGCGCATACCTAGCAACATGATCCCTGAGGCTTTCTTGAAGGCCTCCATTGATGTCCTGAATGCCACAATCACCATTATCGATGCTGTCCTAAAACCTCTTAACACGATCAAGGAATATGTTTTTTACGGCTGTGCTGCTTCCTGGGTTATTGACTTTTATTTCTGGCTGCAAGAGGGTTGGAGCTGCCAGTTTGCGAGCGCCATAAGCACAGTCAATGCAGTCGCTAAGTTAAGTCCTGCTGATCGTTTTGACAAGGATGTTGCCCAGATAAACAAGTGTGACCAGGTCTATCCTATACAGGGAGACAAGCCAAAGACTGAGCTGAACAACCAGTGCGTCAAATGCAGGGACGCTATCCAGAAGCGCCTCAACTTTGAGGTCTACATGCGCTGGATCTGCGACAGGATTTTCTGCCCGAGCGTCCCGACTCTGGAGATGTATATCCGCACCAAAATAGCGCAAAACCCTGTGAGGACTATTCCAGGAACTACATTCAAGAAAGGCAGTGATTGCGCTGCTGTCGCCAGCACCGCTAACGGGATGAGCCTTGATGCCAATGAATACTCAATTTCTAGCGGCTATGAAGGCTACACCAAATATAAGATTGAAAATGACAAGGCATATTCCCAGGATAACTCAGGCAAATGGGTTGAGTCGCCAAAAACCCCTGCAGATGTCAAGAACAAGGCCGAGTATGTCGTTGCTGACGCTGGCGGCTCCAGAAGATACAAGGTTACAGGCAACAATGTTGAAGTTTGGAATGATGGTACAGTGGACGGCACAACTGGTTGGACACCCTCAGGCCTTTACAAGGATGAGAATGCTTTGAGGGCTGCCATGGGTCAAACAACAACCGCGGTTAGCTCCATTTCAAAAAAGTTCACCCTAAACACAGCCCAAGCCCAGAAGATTTATGCTGATTACAAGAAGATGCAGACTGCCGCCACAGGCCCTGACCAGGTTTCATGTTCTGGGCTTCATCCTCCAAATGCGCAGTGTTGCGGCCAGGAGTACATGAACGAGTGGAACTCTGCCTGTGCTGTCATGAACGAGTTGAAGGAGAATGTCTGTGTCATCGCTGAGGACGAAGCTAAGGTCACTGAACTCGCTAATGCTGAAGACCCGATTAAATGCCAGGTCACCTGGAACAAGGTGGCTGGCATCTGCTCTCCTGCCGGCCAGGTGCAGGCTGATATCATTGATTCTGGAGTGAAGTACAAGGGAAGGCTTACTTCTGGTAATACTGACACGGTGAGCAATCAGTGCCTTTATGACCAGCTCAATCTGCGCGAGGATTATGACACGATATATTATCGCATCCTTCCGCCGAACAAATTGACTGGCAACACAGACTATCAGGTGCATCGTGGCTATATGCTGACGACTAAGAGGGTTGCTGAATTGACAAACAAGAACTCCAAGGCCACTGATGATACCCCAATAACAAAAGAGAATGCTTTCAGGATAGGTAATCTAGACCCTGATGTGACAGCCTATTTCTCAGTTCCTAGCAAAGAGATTCAAAGGCAAGGTTCTATCAAGCGCTGTAGCCTTGACCAATGGTGTTCTTCTTTTTGGAAGGATTTGGAGAAATGCGGAACCATTAGTGAGACGCAAGCACTTGACCTTTACAACCGCATCCAGGAAAAGCTTGGCCATAAGGAGCGTGAATATATTGTTGAACCGACATCAGGATTTTTAAGAAGCATCCAGTGCGCTTGCATTGCAGCAGTCACAGGCTACCTTACCCTTTACAAGAATATGTTGACTGCGATAAAGAATTGTTTCCAGACCATTCTCGTTACTGGTGACGGCAGTTCAGGCACTTGTAGGGCAGTGCTAACTGTTTACGTCTGTGACTTTATCTATGACCTTATCAGCTGCGTTACAGAAAAGTACAGCCTGTCTGGCCAGCGCTCTGCTTCTGGCGGCTCTATCGGCAACTTTTTTGGTGCCTTGACGAGTGCCGGCGAAGGTGTTCAGCGCTCTGTTGCCGGCCGTTATGGCAATTCTGCTTTGTGGCAGTCCATGTTTGCTGATAAGAAGCTTGTCCACTCAGTCTGCCTTTTTGCTTTCACAGGCACTTGGGACCTTGATGTTTCCGGTCTCTTGAACCAGCAGTTCTCTGCACCAATCAAGAGTGAGGGCTTCCTTTATCCTTGCGAGCGCCGCTTCATGTCGTTTAATCCTGTCAGCAATCCGAGCGGACTTACTACTTGGAATTATCATTTTGGTGTAGGCCTTGTTGCTGGAGCTGAATTGAATAATATCAGGTTGAGGCTTATCTGCTCTGATGGTTTTACCTGCAGTAGCTCGGATGGTTTTGAAAATGGCCGTTGTGATTGCCCTGGAAAGCCTCAGGAGATTACTATTGAGGGCCTGCCCAATCACCTGCTTCCGGGCGAGATGATTTTTGACCAGGGAGATATCTATAAGACAAAGCAGGACTTGCAGGTGAGGTACGATACTGCAATCCTTGAGTGGACTTATATTGATAACAACAAGAAGACTGTGATTGACAAATCCACCTGTAAGATTGGCCAGGTTGGTGGCAAGCCTCCAGCTATCTGCAAGTGGGATGTTGGTTCATTGATGTACCGCTGCTCAGTTGGCGTTGGCACTGAGAACTGGGCTATGTTCAAAAACAAGCCAGCTCCTGAATATCCTTATGGTGCAGATGCGTTTAGGGTTGGCAGTATGATGCAGTTTAGCGTTGATATTCAGCAGCAGATCCCTGATGCGGCCAACTGCCAAGGCTTGAATTGCCAGTCTTGCAGCGGCCAGAACAACTGCGAGTACACAAAGTACTTGAAGGTCTGGATTGAGAACCAGAACGGTCGCGACATCTTTCAGTATCCTGATTATATCTTCCTGAACTCTAAGGGAAGGTACACTGACTCAATTAAGTTAAGGGAGATAAAGGCTGATGATTTTACTGGTGCCTCATCCACAAAGCCTGTTGTATCAACAGGTACAGGCGCAAATCCAAACGATGTTGTTACTGAAGGTGATATTATTGCAGCAAATATTGACAAGACGCTATTCCCTTTTTACATATTGTTTTCCAAGGATGGCGACACAGTGATGTATCAGATCTGTGGTGATTCTGCCTGCAGTTCCAATCAACAGCGTGGAAGCCGTGCAAAATTTGAGAATATGATAGTGGAAACTGCAGGTGTCAGGATACGTTTTAGAACGAACACACCCTCTGCAGCTAACACAAAGGGTTGGTATGTTGTTTCTTATCAGTCCGCTTCAACCGCAGATGCCTGTTCCGCAAGTTCAGGAAAGCAGACCTGGAAGGCGCACTTCCAGATACTTGACGCAACCCAAGCTGGTGCGAGCTGGATTCCCTCAACACAAGTCACTGTTTACAACAGTGTAAAGCAGGAGCAGGTAATTCCATTTAATGCCCAGTGCGGTGAAGGTGCTCTGTCTGCAGGCAGGTGCACTGACCCTTCAACAAAGGCAAATCAGTTTGACTGTTATTGCGAGACCACAGCAATAGTTTCTACCACACCTCGTGATTGTAAGGAAGGCAAGTATTGCGTTGATAAGAAGTGTGTCGATACTGTAGGCTGCGTTAACGACGGCAAGACTATACTGACAGATTATTGTGTTTGCAATGGGCTTGCTTACAGCCAGAACGATCCAAAAGGTGTTTGTTCTCCGAACCAATACTGTTGTGGAGACGAATGTAAGGATGAGCCTTGTACCACCGCTTCTGCAGTGACTACAGGCTCCCAGGTTGATACCAAAGCTCCAGAAATATTGAAAGTTGTCTTTACTGCAGTCAACACAGGCCAGTCTGTAACTGTTGACAAGACAACAAACTTCAAGGGGAATCTTTTGAGCGATGTAACTTATGCTGTTAACATATTCGTGCAGGAAGATAAGTCATTGAAGACTATCTATTTCGGCACTTCAGACATTCCGGTGACACCTCCTAGCGCTGCAACACCATCTGTTTATCAAGGTTCTACCATCTACAGCTGCGGTGACTATGCAAGGGTTTATGCAGAAGATGAAGCAAAGAATGTTGTCGACCAAAACCTGGAGATCACATGCGTAAGCCCCAAATATTAAGAAACACTATTTTGAAGGATATTAAACAAACCTTCCTTCTGCCGCTTTCAAACAAGCTTTATTTTATTCTTTCAGTTGCCTCAGACATCCTTTTTTTCATGACCTTTCTCCTCACCTTCGCAATCATCCAGCAGAGGATTTTCGATTACATCGGTTTTCTCATGAATGCTGCACAGACTGATATAAGCAATGTCTCAGGCCTTGTTGCAAATCAGAACTCAATGGTTGATGTGATGCTCAACAAGCCAGAGTTTGCCTATTACTTCACCAAAGCCCTCCAGCTCCTGCTCTTGTTGATGGCCCTAGCTATGGTTGTTTACTGTGTCTTTCAAGGTCTTGTATGGCTCTTCTGCAACAGAGTCGTTGACCGCAGGACCAAGGCAAGTTATTTGCTTCGGTTCCTTGCGGTTAACATCATATGGCTTTCCTTGTTTTACTGCTTTATCTACACCTGGGTCAAGCTTTCGGTTTACGCAACCTTTAGTATCTTCCCCCTTGTGAGCAGGGATTTTGTCACTGTGCTTTTCATCATCTGCACTTTTGCCTTAGCATATTTTGCTTTTGTTTCTTATCCTTTGCTAAGGAAGACTGGCCTAAAGAAGATCTTTCAGAAGACTTTTATTGTCGGCTTCAAGGACTACAAGAAGATTCTTTTGACTTTCCTGCCCTGCCTTGTTATAATCGCCGTGCTCGTTATTCTCGGCTTTCTCTTGTCAAGCCACTTTGTTCTGTTCCTGCTCTACCTTCTGGTTATAGTATTCCCTCTGCTCACAATCCTGAGAATCTTCGCAATCTTAAGAATTACCGGTTGAAGAGCGTGTTGTAGTCTTCTGTTCCAAGCTTTCCTTCTAGTTCTTTTGCTATGGATGTAAGCTCTTCCTTTCCGCTGTACTCCGTTCCGCGCTCGTCCATCATTCCTGCCTTTGTTCCAAGGTAATGACCCAATGTTGCTCTT
The DNA here is from genome assembly GCA_043803105.1 of Candidatus Woesearchaeota archaeon. Taxonomy (GTDB): domain Archaea; phylum Nanobdellota; class Nanobdellia; order Woesearchaeales; family JAZDKJ01; genus JAZDKJ01. The sequence goes on along the minus strand of JAZDKJ010000008.1, from coordinate 44,886 downwards.
GCCTTTGCAGCGAGCACTTCTTTTTTATGGCCTGTTGCCTGCTGCATCTCTTCTACATACTCCCTGAACAATCCCGCAATGTTGTCTGCTTCCACATAGAGCCTGTTTTCAAGCGATGTGCTTGCACTTGCAAGCAACCTTGCGTCTTGAGAGAGGTGCCTTAGCTCGTGCCTTACCCACATTGTCTCAACATCATAGGCTGAGAGTTTTGGCTCGCTCTCCTGTATGCTCCTTATGTATCTGTCCCGATCTTCAATGTTCTTCATCACAGGATAAGGATAGACATCTTTTGTCGTTGCAGCCACAACCCCTTCTTCAAGTCTTGCTGCAGCCGGCCTTATATCTTCTTTGTTTAGCCCATACTTTTTCATTGCTCCTTTCCCTTCTTTTGAAGCCATATATTTTAGAAGCAATTGCGCAACATAATCTTTTGTCAGGAGATTTTCCTGGTATTCAGAAGGCAACTCTTGCGCAGCTTGCAGGATTTTTGCTCTTTTGTACTGGTCTGTTGTGTCTTCAAAGTCTCCCACAGCACCTTGCCTTGACACTTCTGTCATTCCGTAAAGGTTGTATTGGTTCGGTTGAAACTTTCGCTCTAGTGCTTTGTATAGAACTATTCCAGCGATTATTTTATCCAGAGAAGTGTGATTGCGTCTAATCATAAAAAAGAAGAAAAATCTTAAGGTTTATTTACCTTTCCTTTCCTGAGTTTCCAGCTAATCTTCGTTTTTGTTTTTCTCTTTCTCTTCGTATTTTAGTCCGTATTCTTCAAGCTTCTTTGCCCATTTTCCCTTCCGTGCACCCTTGCGGATTTCTAAAAGGGTGGGTATCTCATGCTGCACATAAAGAGTCTTGTCGTCTACCCCAATACCTCTTTCCTCTAGATCGTCTTTGACAGATGGTGCAAGGTCAGTTGGATGGAAAGAACCCAAATAGAAATTTGTCGCTTTTGCCTTAAGCATTTCTCCTGCGCCTTCTATATGGTTTGGTGCTACTGTATATGCATATTGTTTGACATCGCGGACCTTTCCCCCTTTGTCGCTTGCTGCACTCAATAATCCAAATATAGAACCTTTTTCTCCTGACTTGACTCCAACGTGTTGGTCATAATGCCTAGCTAAATAGTGAAACCTTTTTTCTTCATCCGCAATGTCTTGGGCGCTTTTTGACACCCCAGGCATCACTTTATCAAAATACGCCTCCAATGCCTTGATTCCTGCTTGCCGTAACTCTTTTTCCTTGTTATGGACGCTTTCGTTCTCACCCTTGAAGGTCTTGTCAAGTTCTTCTTCTAGTTTATGGTATAATTCTTCCTGCGCTGGCTTGAAGACCAATGTTTTCATTGGCTCGATGACATTGCTTGAAGTCATCTTATCATAGTGTTTTAGCGCTTCGTCCAAATCCTTTGGATGGAGGTCTCTCACTCCATTCATATAATCATCAATTGTTTCCATTTTCTTTTCGGTCTTTTTAGCCATATAGCTCACCTCAGGAATAAGATACTATTCCCAAGTAAACACTCTCATATAAACCTTTCGCTTCGACTTATACACTCCATACTATATATAAAAACCTTTAAATACTATCCCGCATCCCGGATGCTCGGTGATTTCGCCTGACTAACAAGAAGAATCCTGAACAAGAACCTCAACCTCAAGGCATTCCAAAGCTTGAGGACTTGCCAAAGGATGTGCAGGAAAAACTGCAGGCAATAAAGGTTAAGCTTGACAAGTTCCAGAAAAAGGTTGTTGACAAGTTTGACAAGTACATTGTCGGTATTGCTCTTCTGCCTCCGCCTAAGACCGAGGATGGAAAGGAAGACAAGGATAAGATTCATGTTCTCGTTCTGGTTGATGATAATGATTCTCAGAAGATGTCAAAGGAAGAGCTTCGGGACAAGCTCGCTTCCATAATTGCAAAGTTCGCTGAGGAGATTGACAAGAACATCACTCCCCAGGTTGTAATTCTCTCAGAGCTCTGGCAGAGCTGTTATGATGGCAAATGCGATGTATTGCAGGTTGTTGCAATGGCTGCCCCGATTTATGATACAGGCATGCTCTCTGCTGTGAAGATCGCTGAGTTGCACAAGAATATGGTCTTAAAGAAGTTCGAGAAGTATATTGTGAGCTATGTTCTCGCAGGGTCTTTGGTCCAAGGAAAAGCCACAGCCACTTCTGACATCGACGTCTGGATTGTCATTGACGACACTGATGTCAAGAAGATGACTAGGGCTGAGTTAAAGGACAAGCTTCGTGCAATCATCATCGGCATGGGCCTTGAGGCTGGCGAGATGACTGGCATCAAGAACAAGCTGAACGTCCAGGTCTATATACTGACTGATTTCTGGGACAGTTTGAAAGAGGCTAATCCCATCATCTTCACATTGTTAAGGGACGGTGTTCCTTTCTATGACCGAGGCATTTTCATGCCCTGGAAACAGCTCCTGAAGATGGGTAAGATCAAGCCCTCGCAGGAAGCTATTGACATGTTCATGAGCACAGGCGAGCAGATGCTTGAGCGCGTGAGGTTTAAGTTAAAGGACATTGGCATGGAGGACATCTTCTATGCAATCCTGACCCCTAGCCAGGCTGCATTGATGCTTTTTGGAGTACCTCCGCCAGCTCCGAAGGAGACTGGTCAATTGATGCGCGATATTTTTGTTAAGAAGGAGAAGCTCCTGGAAGAGAAGTTTATTGATATACTTGAGAAGACAGTCAAGGTCAGAAAGGATATTGAGCACGGAACAAAAAAAGACTTTACAGGCAAAGAAGTTGATGAGCTTCTCACTGATGCAGAAGCTTATTTGAAGCGCATAAAGAAGCTATTTACCGAGATTGATATTATCAAGGAGAAAGAGGACATTGTCCAGAGCTATGAGAATGTGGTTACGATTATCCGCGACACTTTGCGCGTGGAAGGAATTGAGCGTGCTCGTGACAGCGACATAGTTAAGCTCTTTGAGGAGCAATTGGTGCATCAAGGCAAGGCCCCTGAGAAGTTTTTGAGGATTCTTAATCAGATAGTCAAGGCTAAGAAAGACTACGACCTAAACAAGCTCACAAAGCAAGAGATTGAGAAGGTAAAGAAGAGCTATCGTGAATTGGTTAAATTCCTTGTGGAGTATATGCAGAGAAAGAGAGGAAGAGAGATCGAGCGGACCAAGATTAGGGTAAAGCATGGTGACAGGTATGGTGAAGTCATTATGCTTGACAAGGAAGCTTTCATCATCCATGATATCGACAATGAGGAAAAAGAGCTTTCTCGCGCAGTAATCAACCCTGACGGTTCCCTGGGTGAGCCAAATAAAAGCTCTCTTGAAGAGTTAGATCATGCCTTGGCAAAAATCGAGATTCCTATACGGGTCTTCATCAAGCAGCCGATCTTTGATGACCTGAAGAAGATTTTCGGCAAGGATGTTGAAGTTCTTGTGAATTATTGATTTTGCGCCGGGCCAGGGATTCTCAAATCCCTTTTGAACTGTCAAAAATTCTATAACAATTTCTGACATTTCAGGCAATCGCAATACCTGGTTATGCGAACCCATTTCTTTTTTTCAAATTCTGTCATTTCTTAATTGAAGAAAAAACGCTGAGCATCTTTTGAATAATGCGAGGAGTAGGATTCGAACCCACGCAAGCACTAAGCTAACAGGTGTCTTTCACCCAGTTGCTGCCAACCTGGCGACCTAAGCTTTGACTTTTCTACTGTTGTAGAACAATCTGTCCCGTTTGGCCACTCCGGCATCCTCGCAAAGGTTTGCGAGCTTTCAGACCGCGTCTCATTTGCTCGCACTATGTACGTAAAGTGTTTCAAATTCTTATTTAAACATTGCTAAAATATGTCCTAGAAACTAGCCTATTTCCTTGCTTTTTTCCAACTGTAAGAACGAAGCTTTTTTGATTTGCCAAACCCGCAGCTCGAGCATTGTTTCTTGCTGACGTGGTATGTTCTCTTTCCGCAGCGCCTGCAGATTATATGGGTCTTTTTGCCTGATTTCTTTCCTAGAGAAGCAGTCCCAGTTCCCATTTTATTCTGGAGAAATAACTGTTATTGTGTCGCCCCTGACAAAGGCAACCCCGATTTTTCTTGTTACTTCGCCGTTTGCCCTCTCTTCACAGTTTTCAAGTACAACGTTGATGTGGATGTCAAAAGCCCTTAGAATTCCTGCGAACTGCTTGCCGTTTTTGAGCTCGACAATCACTCTTTTGTCTCGTGCTTTGTTGAGTGCGTCCAGCGGTCTTGCTGCTTCCATGGTAAATCCTTGGATTCGAGTATTCTATTTAAATCTATGCTTTTTCCTCTGCAAACCTAAAGTTTTATAAACCGTTTATTATTCCTGGATATCATGGTTATCAGCCAATACAAATCATCGCAGAAGCAAACTGGCGCAAAATATAAGGATTTTCGCAAGAAGAGAAAGATAGACATGGGCCGCGTGCCTACAAACACAAGGCTTGATGATAATAAGACCAAGGTCATTCGCACCTTAGGGGGCAATCGCAAAGTCCGCACATTGTACGCCAATACCATTCATGTTTTCGACAGCAAAGATAAGAAATCCAAGGTTGCCAAAATAAAGACTGTCCTGGAAAATCCGGCAAATAGGCATTTTGTCAGGAGAAATATCCTCACCAAAGGCACCATCGTTGATACAGACCTGGGCAAGGCAAGAATAACATCACGGCCAGGCCAGGACGGCACTGTTAACGCAGTCTTGATCTGATTTTTTCCTAAAGCTTTAAAAAATCTCAGTGATTTTTCTCCCTTATGATAACTCCACAACAAAAAACGGAAATGTGTCATTTTATTGTAGGTAGGATTAAAGAGTCAAAACTGTGCCAAATCATTGAAATGCACCCTGATTTTATCATCGCGCGACCGAAAGGTGCTCAGGCAAGCACACTAGTTGCCTTGCATCTTCTGCCGTCAGTCTATGGGCTGCAAGAAAACAAGGAACTGCACGCCAGATTGGCTTCAGACGGTTACATTTCAGGCCATATAATCTTCAAGGAAGATGTTAAGAAATGTGCAAGGAAAGGAGATACATGGAAAACAAGTGATATCGAAAGGATGGTGCTTTCTCAGCAGAGGCCATTCAACACCCTGGTCTTTTACCAACCGCAAACTCAATCAAGCCCTGCATGTTTGGTTGGGTATCAATTTTCTGATGTGAATGTTCAAGAATCATCGACGCGCTATGGAGATGGTCCGTATGGACTTAACGCAGACCAGCTTTTCAGGGTTTACCTTGACCGACCTGCCAAGAGGTTCGAGATTGATGCAGCTCAGCCTGCTAAGATTGATGTCTTGGCTAAAGGTAAAGGCCCAGCAATTATTCTGCCAGCCACCCAGCAAGAGAAATAATAGTCACTAATAAGTGATAACAAAAACAAAAGATTTATATACCAGAAGTTTTGCCATAATTCAGGATGGTAAACAAGGAAGCAAAGCAAAGGATGGCTGATTTTGTTCTTGCTCGGCTGGAGCAATCTGGCTGCTACAATGTTCTGAAGTCTAACCTTGAGCGTCTTCTCTTGGAGCAAAAGCCTGATATTGATGCACAAAAGAAAACAATTCATTTGATTCTCCATAATCAGCCAATGACTGAAAGTGAGTATTTTGATATTCTAAATTCAAATTTTTCAAAAGGTATTTTCACAAGCAGCATTTTATATAATGATGGCAAGACTTTTTTCAAGCCACTGGGGCGAAGTGCCCATGCAAGGAAATACAAAAGCCTCAAGCAATATAGCGATAAGCAGAGGGATAATATGATCGGGATTAACCTACTGGCATTTAACGTATTGCAGTTTCAGGAAAATCGTCAGTTCTTGGTTTATTTCCAGCCAGATCCTCAAAGGCGTGAAGAATCAATTAGGGCCTTCAACATTCTTCCTATTGATTATGACCGCACTCATATCAAAGAGGGACATAAAAGTTATGGCTTTTGTCGTATATTCGAGCAGTCAAAATTTGAGAAGATAGCTGACGAATGTTACCAGATTACGGACGGCCCAGCAATGTTTTCTCCGGCAAGCAAATTCCATAAGACATTTGTTATCATGCCTGTCCCAGGTTATAACATTCCTGTACAAAAAAAGGTCAGTTAAGTCTTTTCCCAAACATGAAATGACTGTTCTTATGATGCCCTTGTGACCACCGGTTGGCTCACAGGCCGCGAAGGTTGCGTTATCAAAGGTGGCTGTGTTACCATTTGTTGCGGCGTTATTACAGGATTGCTTGCAGCATTTGGGCGATTGGTCAGATTCTTGAATGTCTCGCCGAGCTTGCTATTCAGTGCCGCCTCCCTTTGCAGAGTGCCATTGAGTTCAGCTATCATTGAATTGAGCCTTTCCTGCATTGCGAGCAGCTCTTCTCTTCTTGCATAATAAGGCCTTAGGTTTAGCTCTCTTGCATTCTGCAGGCTTGCAAAGTAGATTGCTGCCAGAATTAGCAGAGCAGCAAGTAAAATGCTGATAACTGCAATGAACGCTTTTATCGCATTAGTCATCTTCCTCACTTTCGCGCTCCCGCTCGATTCTGGGTGGCCGAACAATCGGCTGCTGCACGATCTGCGCTGGTTGTATCACCTGTACCACTTGTGTTGTATTTATCTCCTTGATTTTTTGGTTGATTTGCGCCTGCAGACTTGTTGATCTTTCTTGATAGGATTGTATCTGCTTCTGTAAATAGGTCATGTATTGTTGGTAATAATCGTTTGTCTTAGAGATTGTGTCCAGGTCTAGGCTTATTTGCTGTCCAGGATTTTCTGTAGAACTCTGTACATAAGCCCTTATGCTCGTTGCGCTTAAAGCAGCAGAAGCGCACACTAATATTCCTATCCAGAATGAAAACAACAGGTCGCTTTTGTCAGTGAACATCTCTCTTGACATCATAAGCGCCAAAGAAAGCAAGGCGAGGCACAACAAGAAGTAGAGTGCAGGAAAGATGATTGTGCTGTTGTTGAACAGCCCGAAAAGCACTATGGTTCCTGCAACAAAGATGCCTGCAGCCAATGGTATTGCCACAAAAGCCTTGAGGTTCATCTGAAACTGAACTCCTCCTGGTGTATCCTGGTTTTCGGTACACCCATTTCTGCAAGCCCTTTTGTAAACGCTGCCTTAAAGCCCTTTGGCCCGCATATGAATATTTCCTTGTGCTTCAGCTCTTTGCTGTACTGCGCTATTACCTTTGCATCTATATGCCCTGATTCGCTGCTTATCCAGGGGATAATTCTGAACTTTCGCTTGGTCTCTTTTTCAAGTGATTTCAGGTAATCGAATGCTATCAGGTCCTCTTTATTCCTCACTGTGTGATAAAGGTCTATCGTGCAAGTCTGCCGCATTTCAGCAAAGTCTGCTGCCATGCCAATGAATGGTGTTATGCCTATCCCACCAGCAATCCAGACTTGGTCGCAGCTAAACCTTTTGTTGTAGTTGAATCTGCCATATGGCCCTTCTATTGCAACCTCATCTTCAACCTTGAGCCTCTCTATCTTGTTTGTGAAGTCTCCCAAATCCTTGATTATGACCTTGACCTCTGGCTCGTTGCTCTTTGATATTATTGAGAACGGGTGTGCCTCTGTGGTCAATGCCTCATTGTAAAACCTCAAGAACACAAATTGCCCTGATTTATACCTTATTGGCTTGTGTTTCGGCTTTAGCCCGATCTCATAGACTCCTTGTTTTTTCTTTTCTATCTTTTGCACAGTGAATATTGCCTCATGTAATCCGCTTTTCTTAATTAGCAAAGTGTAAGAGAAGCTTGAGATTCCTATGAGAGAGACTATTGCGGCAAACGCGTAATAGCCTGTGAAGATACTGTCTCTCGATGCATCTCCCCTTACCAGGAAGATGTGCAGTACTGCTATTATGAATACCGCGCCGAGGAATGTGTGTGTGTTCTTCCATTTGTTGTACTTGATTTTTGTATAAAGGGTTACATAGATAAGCGCGATTAGAAGAGTGAGTGCTATTATGCCAAAATTGACAGACCAGTGCGAGCCAGGCAAGAGGTACTGTGCCGCAGTCTCTGACCGTCCAGGAAAATATTTTAGGACAAGGAGTATCGGGTGAAACAGCAGAAGAACAAGAGCGGTTGCTCCGACCATTGCATGTACAACGTATACCTTGTCCAGTCCTCCGAAAAGGTCCTCGATCCATACCATCCTTGTGGAGAGTACAAAGCTTAGTGCAAAAAGCGTGACTCCAGTTAGCGCTGCAAGTTGCCCAAGGCTTTGCGTGAGTAAGGCATACCCTGTCAGTGTGCTGCTTGGCTTGAGAAAATACCATAATATTCCTGGTACTACTGCTATCAATGCAAGCATTGCCCATCCAAGGATTTTTTTTGTATTCATCCTTCAATCATGTATTTCTCAAATCCGTTGTAATTCTCTATCCTTAGCTTATTGTCCATTACCATTGCCCTGACGGTGTTTTTTCTTTCTAATAAATCTTCCCTTGATTCCTTGCCCAGCACAAAAAGCGCTGTGGCAAATCCGTCAGCCCACATGAGCTCCTTTGCAATTGCAGTAACTGATATTGCATCACTCCTGTTGACTATATGGCAATTCTCAAAGCTCCCATAATATTGCCTGTAATCGCCTGAAGTGGCTACAGAGTTGTTGGCAAGCTTAATTGAGCCAATTGTTTTCTGCATCTCTCTTGGGTGTTGTATCCTTATTATTCTTGCTTCTCCGAAAACCCTTATGTCTCCGCGCGCGTCGATGAGCCCTGATTTTATGCCTTGTTTTTGCAGCTTCTCTGCCATCCTATCTCCAATATAACCCTTGGCAATACTCCCTAGGTCAATCATTGCCTCTGAATGAGTCAATATTACTTTATTTCCGCTGATCTTAATATCCCTAAATGAGCATTTAGGCTCTGCTTCCTTGAGGCTTTTCTTCCTTTGCTCAATCAATTTTCCTAAGCTTATGTCATAAGCCCCGTCTGTCAGTTCGCATATCTTTAATGCTGACTCTATCACGTAGAATAGCTCTGCTGAGACCTTCTTCTCTCTTTCCTTGTTGAGTTTGGTTAGCTCGCTTGCCGAATCAAAGGGGTTGAAGATTTTTGAGAGCCTTAGCCCTTCATTGTATGCCTCTTCGATCGCTCCGTATGCCAGATTTTCGTCTACATCATATATTGTTATTCCTACCTCTTTTCCGAACAGTGGTTTCTTAATCTGCACCTGGCTCATGACCTAAGGAAGTCTCTTGTTCTTATAAAAATATCCTTGAATAAATGCTTAAAAGCATGTTTATCTAACTTATAGCAAAGTTTTATTAGCTGCTTTTCCAAACATCTGTTCATGGAGTGGAAGACTAAGGTAGTTGCTATTGGCATTGTTGAATTTCCTGACGGCAGGATTTTGTTGTCCCAGAGGTATGAGCCAATTAATCCCAAGGCTCACCTCAAGTGGGAGCTTCCTGGTGGCAGGAACGAGCCCGGGGAGTCTCTTGATGTTACAGTCAAGAGGGAGATATTGGAGGAGACTGGCTTGACTGTCGAGGTTAAGTCAATGCTTCCTATTTCAATCCAGCAGAGCTGGGACTATTCCACATATTACCAGCACACCCTCGTTTTCTGTTTTGTCTGCAAATACATTGCTGGCAAGCTTGACAAGAATGACCACAAGATTCAAGCTCACCTGTTGTTGCATCCTGCAGAAGCCTTAAAGCAGGACCTTCTGGCTGGCGTTGGCGACTTCCTTAAATATTACATGAAGTCCAAGGGACTTTGAGTTATTTCTTCTTTTTCTGCTGCCTTGACTTTCTTAGGAATACTATTCCGGCAAGGATTATTGCAATAGCCCACAGGTACCAGAAATTTATGAATACTGTCCTAATTAATCCCTTTGGCTGCACAGTGATCGAGACTGTTGCTGTGTCTTGCATGCTTTTTCCCTGGTTGTCCTCATAATCAAGCAGCATGTCAAGTCCGTAGGTTCCTGCTGTGCCATCCTTGTCAACGTTGACAATGAATTCTGCGCTTGAGCTCTCACCAGGATTTAACTGATCGATATAGCGCGTGCTCCCGTCTGTGGATAACGGGAACTGAGGTATGAGTTTTGCCTGTATCCTGTGTGCACTGTCTGTCCCCTTATTGGTGATGAGGAGTTTTACTGTCCGTGAATTGTCGTTCGGGTGCAGGGACTGTGATCCTGTTTCGGTTGTATTGAACATCGCTTTTTTTTGCACCTGGAAGTTAATGGTTGAAAATTTCATCTTTTCGTTTAGCTGTTCATCCAGGTAGCTTATCTTCAGGTTCAGTGGATAGCTCGTGCCTTTTGCGTTCTTCGGCACGTCCACTGTGAAGTCAACATTTTTGCTCTGCTTTGCAGGAAGCAACCCTATTGCACCAAGAGAGTTTAGAGGAGATACTTCAATCTCATTGTCGCTTGTTAGCATTGCATTAACTGATTGTGCGTCGAATGACCCATCGTTCTCCACTGTGACAGTGATTTTTGCGCTGTCCCCAGGGTAAACCTTAACCGGAATAGAGTTTGTTATGTAGGAATTGATGTTTGGGCTTCCGTTCACAAGGAAGTTGACAGTCTGTGAGTTTGACAGCGCCACAAAGCTCGTTGTCTCATAATTGGCTGTTACAGTTATCTGGTAGAAGCCTCCTGTTGCGCTCGGGTCTATCTTCATCGGGAAATCCACCTCTTTTGGTGAGCTGTCGCAAAGGTCTCCAACAAGTATTGTGGAAAGTCCGTTCATTATGAAAGGGAATCCTGCCTGCAAACTTACGGTTATTGAGGCTGCGCATGCTGAAGGCTCAGTGTTTACCATCAATAGTGCCAAGGTAAAGTCTTTTCCCACTTCTGCCCTGCCTTGCTTGACCTGAAAGCTTGATATTATCACATTTGGCTTAACCTGTGCCTGTACTGTTGCGCTGAACAGAATTATCAGTGCAAAGCAAGCTAAGATTGACTGTTTTTTCATTTTGTCATGCCTCCTATCATTCAATATCCCTCTTGAAAACGATGAACAAAATTGTTAGGACGAAAACCAGGAAGACAAGCAGTATGAAAAGTGGGTAGGCTATAGTCGCAACAGAGAACCCTTTTATCATTACTCCCCTTAGCGCCTCTCCTGCGTATGTGATTGGCAGGAACCCTGCGATTATTTGCAGTACTTTGGGCATTGCCTGCAGCGGGAAGAACACTCCAGCGAGGAACATGCTCGGTAACGTAACGAGCATCGAGAGGGCCATGTACTGCTGCTCTGTGCTTACCACGCTTGATATTATCATTCCTATTCCTGTGGCAACTGTCGAGTATATAACGATGGTCAGGCCAATGGCAAGCAAGCTCCCCTCTATGTGTATCCCAAAGAACATCATTGAAACCACTATGAGGAATAGGGACCTGAATATCTCGAAGAACACATAAAATGACAGTGTTCCTGCGATGATGGTAGCAGTGGAGGTTGGTGTGAGGAACACCCTGGTTAGTGAGCCATCTCTCTTTTCTCCTGCAACAGCCCTTCCCATTCCAAACACTGCTCCCTGGAATATCGTGAGCGCTATTATCGCAGGTATCAGGAAGTCTATTGTTCTTTTGCCTGTCCCATATGCTGGCTTTTCTGTATAGGTTAGTGGCATTAACAGGGTTTTAGTGTCATACTGTGTGAAAGCTCTTATCACTTTGCTGCTTTCTGCAGCGTTTCGCGCACTCTCCTGCGCAAGCAGTTGTTGCTCTTGGCTGCCTTGCTCTGCCTCTGCGCCGGCTGACTGCACTTGTGCCTCTGCGCTTGCTATTAGCCCTGTTATTGTTTGCATGAGGTGTATCTGAGCCTTTTGGCTGCTGAATCCCGGCGGTTCTGAAAGGAAGGCTTGGCTAATATTGAGTTGGCCACTCGAAAGAGTCCTTAACGAGGGCAGCTGAAGCGAGTCGATTAGGTTCATTCCAAGTCCTTCGGTTATTTTTCTGGCTTGAACCAGTTGTGCTTCTGCTCGTTGTGTGTTCGCCGCTATTAGCCTGTACTCACTGCTCTGTGCAAAGCTAGTTTGCCTGGTTACCTTGTCTATTGACTGTTGGAATCCTGCCACCTTTTGCGCACTCAATTGGGCTGAGGCTTGCATTACTATCTGGTTCACCGTCTGTCTTGAGGTCTGCGCTATGGCAGAATCAGACTCATCAACAATTACAGTAATTGCAGTCTGCACTCCTGCGTTTATGTCTCTCTCAAAGTTGGCGGGAATCTCGATTATAACCCTCACGCTGCCGCTGTCAAGGAGCTTCAGTGCTTCCCCCTCACTGCTCACTGTTCTGGTAATCGAAAATACCTGGTTGCCTTGTATCTGCTTCTGTATCTGCTGGGATAATATTGAGTAGTCATACGGCACTATGGCAGCAGGGATGTGCTTGGGAATATTGCCTGATGTGTATCCAAAAATAAGTATCATGAATACTGGAAACAAAACCAATGGCACCAGTCTTGTCTTGTCTCTTGTAAGTACTATGAAATTCTTCTGTATTATGGCGCCTATCTTCTTGATGTCTATGAATTTTTCTTTTCTATCATTCATTTGTCCCTTAGCTCTTTGCTCGTTAGTTGTATGAATACATCTTCCAGTGTTGGCTCCTTGAATTTTATCTCAACCACTCTTTGTTTCTTGCTGCAGAAGTAATCGCTGAGTTTGTAGAATACGCCCTCTTTGTTTTTTACTGTCAGGTTTATGATGCTTGCTGATTGAGTGACTCTCGTAACAAATGGAAGTTTTTGCAGCTCTCTGACTATTTCCTTGCCAGGATTGTCTATCTCCACTTCCACTATATGACCTTTAGTTATCATGCGCTTAAGCTCCCTGCTTGTGCCATCCGCTATGATCTTTCCCTTGTCCATTACAGTTATCCTGTCGCAAACCTTCTCTGCTTCATCCATGTCGTGTGTCGTGTAGACTATCGTCATCCCTTCGCTGTTAAGCCGCTTTGTGAGCTCCCGTATTGCTATCCTGCTCTGCGGGTCAAGCCCCGTTGTTGGCTCGTCCATGAAAAGTATTTTGGGGCTTGACATTATGCTTGCCGCGAGTGACAGCCTTTGCTTCATTCCACCTGAGAATATACCTGCAATCCTGGTTCGGTGCTCGAATAGCTCCACAGTCTTCAAGAGCTCCTCGCTTCTCTCGCTGATCTTGCCTGATTCCATGCCATACAGTTTGCCGATGTATGTCAGGTTTTCCTCAGCAGTGAGTTCTGGGAAGAGCGAGAACGATTGCGGCACAACTCCGATTATGCTACGAACATTTACACCTTCTGTCAGGATGTCATGCCCTCCGACAAGTGCTGTTCCTGAGGTTGGCTTGATGAGCGTTGTCAGCATGCTGATTGTTGTTGTCTTCCCTGCCCCATTTGGCCCAAGAAAGCCGAATATCTCTCCCTCTCTGACATTAAGGTTGATCCTGTCTACTGCAGTGAAGTTCCCGAATCTCTTCGTGAGCGACCTTATTTCGATTGCGTTCCCCATACGTTTTCCCAAAAAACAAAATCAGATATCCTCTCGTCTATGAAAACTGTCTTGTTTAAAATGTTTTCGCTTTCCTTATTGCAAAAAGTAATGAGGATATGTGGTATTAACTATTGTAGAATAGAAATTCTTTAATACTACTATGAGATACTAATTATGTTAATGCAAATTATTTGGGGGTGTACTGTATGGTAAGTCTTTCTAGATTAGTTTTGATATCAATCATATTGTTGTTTGTCGGGCTGATACCTTCCGTCATTTCTGTAGACGTGGGAACTGGAACAGGAATCAGCATGGAGACTGAAAAGTTCCCGCCGATGGTCTGGATGTGCGACCACAGGATTGTTTTGGATGACAATGTGGAGCCAGGAAGGATTTCTGGAGGTGGAACAGAACTCATCGAGCGGATAGAGAATTATGCCTTTGAAGGCGAGCAGATTCAATGGGATGTTCTTGTGATGGACAAGAACGGTATTGAGAAGGTAAAGGATGTTTATGTTACTGTTGGCACCTCAACCTCGAGCATCGAGGCAAACTGTCAGGTGCTCTCTGAAGTCACAGGCATTGGATGCTTTGGGGACCCATCACAGGGCAGTTGCTCCAACTATGGTATGGAACAGTGCGCTGCTGTAGATGGATGCACCACTGTTTGCGACGTTTATGCAAGCAACGCTTGCGATGGTCTGACGCCGTGTTATTCCACAATCCAGGCAGCTATTGACGCAGCTGAAGCAGACGACACAGTCTGTGTATTGCCGGGAACATATGATGAGAGCCAAATACTTATCAACAAAGCTCTTAGGGTGCTGGGTTCAGGACCTGCAGTTACAATCATTGATGGTGGCAGTGCAACAAACTTGGCAGGCATCGGCCTGGTCAGGATTACCGCTGCGGCTAATGTTGAGTTCTCCGGGTTCACACTGAGGAATGCTGGTGTTGATCCGACTGTTACAAGTGGAGGGTTTCCCGTACGGGTAATTATTTACGCGCAGTCTGCAAGCTCAAGCGCAACCTACACCATTACGGACAATCATCTTTTTGGATCCAACGACCCTCTGGACGAACAGGATTATGGTTTTTACAGCAACAGCGGCCTTGAGACCTTAATATTCACTTACAACTCCATAACCCAAACTGGGGCAAACGCAATCCTGCTGGAAATGCATGCAGGGCCAACAGATGTCAGCTTTAACACCTGGGATAGGGGTGTAGCTGACGGCTCAGTTGACTCTTATTTCAACATGAATTATGGGGGCAGTGATATAACCACTCTCCAAAAAGTGAGCAACAACATCATTGATATGGGAACGGGAACTGACTTTGATTCAGCCCACAGAGGTTTTGCAATCACCTTCGCAGGTGACTTCACTGGTGCAGCCTCGCAGGGAGGATATACCAATGTGGAAATCTCTGGAAACAGAATAATCAATCTCCGCGACTACAGAAGAGGTATTGGACTCTGGAACAACGCACCTGGAACCGGGGCTTTCGGAAACATAAACGCTCCACTAATTAATGATAACACAATCATTGGAGTGCCAGGCAGCGTCGGAGGAATCGGGATTAGGTTGTTAGGACTTGTGACTAATGCTGTAATTGGTTCAAACCAAATAAGCAATATGGATACCAGCTTCCTCGGAGCAGCCTACAACGGCCATATTGCCACAGGTACAACAGTGAACCAAAATAACCTGCTTACTAGCATAACAGGATTTCAATGGGACGGTGTGCCATTCCTGGACGCGACAAACAACTATTGGGGTTGCGCAACAGGACCAAACACTGGCACTTGCGAACTGACAGTTGGTAACATCAATTCTGTGCCATATGCCTCAACTGCATTCACAATAGACTCAGTCTCTGTTATTGATGAGCCAACCTTTCCAATCTGTTCAGGCACGCCTACCTCATGCAACCAGATAACGGACAGCGCCACTTGCGACCTCGACCCTGCAGGATGCAGATGGTTCTCTCCGGATAGGTGCAATGCCAGGATTCTTGAGGAGAGCATTACAGAATTTAATCCCCAGGACATGGCTTATTATGCCTGCACCTTCACTGTAGAGACACCATTCAGCATGCACGGAGAATACTGGGTTACTGTTGAAGCAGAAGACCTTGACGGCCTTTTTGGCGACATGGATGAGCGCGAATATTGGTTCTTGAACCCGGAGATTGCGTTGAGCATCCAAGGGGCAATTGACTTTGGAACAGTCAGGCCAGGAGCGTTGTCATACTCTGACACACTCCTTGTCGGAAACGCAGCAGAGGATGACTCCGGAGTGATGCTTGATATGTACATTGCAGGAACTGACTTTTATGACCCAAGCTCAAGCGGAGCAAAGTGCCCAGACACAAACCAGCTGGCGCTAACAAACTTTGCTTATTTCGCAACCAACGGAGCGTACAGCACGCTTGCCTGCAACAGCGGGACAGCGCTGCATGTGCATGATGCTGAGGGTTATGTAGCAATTCCTTACGGCAACAGGATAGATCAGTCACAGGAAATAATAGGCTGCGAACCATTCGCAAACTCACCGATTCCTGGTGGCGACATAAGTGCCTACCAGCCCGGGAATGTTTTATCTCCGGGTGCTGAGATTGCAATGACCTTTAGGCTTGCTTTGCCTGAGCCGTGCAACGGCGACTTCTCAGAAGGAAGCATAATGTTCTGGGGAGAAGCAGTGTAAACTTTCTTTCTTTTTCTTTTTTTTGATTTTTCTATGGCCCACCTTTAATAAAGAGAAATTCATTGCAGTAATTGCATGTACACAATCAAAGTTGTCAGCCTTTCCAAAAGATAAGGCTATGTTCTTGAAGTATTGCCCAGAAGTGCATTCACTACTAAAAGATATAAATGCTTTTAAACTACTACTAATTAATGGTAAATTTGTAAATGAAATATTTTGGGGGGACCAATAAGTCAATTTATTCTGGGTTAGTTAATGGCATGCTGCGCAATCCGCTTGCAGTCTCTCGACATTTTGGTCCTGCAATATCTTGCAAAGGATATTGTTAAAGTAAATCAACAAATGTAGGAGGTAAGTAAGAATGAGAAAAGCAATCTTTTTGTTGGCTACGCTGCTTTTAATGTTGGTGCCAGTGGTATTGGCTGACTGGGAACGAATTGGAGGGTACGGAAGGCTAACATATATTGGCCGCCCAACTGGGGTTAAGGAGTTCACAGGTAGTCTTAACGGCGACCTTGACGGGACTATTGATGTATTAAGCAATACATATTACGACAGCATGTGCAGCACTGTTGGAGAAATGTACGGCAATGTAACCGCAAACTTTGCAGATGTGGGTGCCTGTGAAGGATTTTATACTGGTGCAACCGTGGATGCCGCTAGGAGTTCGGGAACTTTCACCTTAGGTTGTGAAAACGGTATAATAATTCAAGGAATGATGTTCGGCTTCTATGACACACCGAATAACTACTTCTGGATAAGGTATAATGCATTCAAGATCACACCAACCGCAGGGCCGCAAGGACCTCAGGGAGAAATGGGAGATACAGGAACAGCAGGACCGCAAGGACCTCCAGGCCCGGCAGGACCAGCCGGACCAACAGGACCTCAGGGTTTGAAAGGCGATAAAGGCACCACTGGAGCAACAGGACCGCAAGGGCCAGTAGGACCGCCAGGCTTGATAGGACCGATAGGTCTAACAGGCCCGCAGGGACCAGAGGGTGAAGTAGGACCTCAAGGACCTCAAGGACCCGGTGCCTGCACTTGTGACTTGAGTGACTTTTGTGTCATGGGCCAGACCATCTGTGATGGCAGCATGCTAAGGACCTGCACAAGCAACTGGGTTTGGGACTCAGGCACAACTTGCCAATACGGCTGTTCAAATAATTCCTGCAATCCACTGCCTAAGGAGAATTGTTTGACCAAACCTAATGAGTTTCAGAACAAGTGTGTTTACGGCAGAGCAGTCTGGAAAGACTTCAACCGTTGCACGACAGGTCACGGCACAGATATTAGCTGCGACCCTGGTTATTGTAAGTATTATGACTATGCCCAATATTGTGGTAACAAGGGTTGCGACGCGACAACAGGTTGTAAAACCTAAATTTTTTTCTTTTTTTCTTTTTAATGCCAACCTTTAATAATCAGAATTTATTGCCGCATTTGAATGGATGCAATTACGGTCAACAGCCTCACCAAGAAGTATGGCAATCTTCTAGCAGTTGATAAGATTAGCCTAAAGATTCATGAAGGCGAAATATTTGGGCTCCTAGGTCCTAACGGTGCTGGCAAGACCACAACCCTGCTTATGCTCTACACTCTGCTAAAGCCCACTTCAGGTAAGGCAGTTGTCAACAGCTTTGATGTTGTGCGTGAGCCTGCAAAGGTTAGGGATTCGATTTGAATCGTCTTCCAGGATCCTAGTTCTGATGAGCTTCTTACAGGTTATGAGAACCTAAAGCTTCATGCTCTGATATATGACCTTCCCTTGCGTGACATTGGGACAAAGATTGACAAGGTTCTTTCTCTTGTCAACCTGCAGAAGCGAAAAAATGACCAGGTCAAGAAGTATTCTGGCGGGATGCGCCGCAGGATGGAGATTGCGAGAGGCCTTCTTCACGAGCCTAAAATACTTTTTTTGGACGAACCCACCCTTGGACTTGATCCGCAGAGAGCAAACTTGGCGCAAAGGCCGTTTTCAATCAGGGGTCATGCTGTCCTGGATAAGAATATCTACTCAGGTAATGCCACATGTCATGAATTGGGAGTGTTTGCAACAATGTATGAATACATTAAGCAGAGTGTAGGCAGTGAAGTATATTTCGTATTCCGGGGTGGTCGAACAAAACAAGGAGTTGTCAACATAGGAATAAATTGTTCAGGTCCTGATGTTGCTTATTCTCTGCAAGGCAATCCACCAAGCAGAAGGTTAATAAGGTCAGTATTTAACATCGCTGAAGGGTAAAATGAAATATGTAACTGAAGAATCAGTTGGCGCATTCCTCTATAATGGTATCAAGAAAAGATTCCTCCTTTTACTTAGAGCTGATAGCCAGGATTGGGAATTCCCAAAGGGGCACACAGAAGACCTTGAATCTCACGAAGACACTATAAAAAGAGAAATTAAGGAAGAGGTAGGTATCCATATGATCAAAATAATAAAAAAGATTGGCGCTATTAATTACGCTGTGCAAAAACCTGATGTTTTGAAAAAACGTATTATCCATTACTATCTTGTTCAAACAAACGAAGAAAAAGTTAAACTCTCTAATGAACACACAAAATTCGCATGGGTAACCCAAACAGAGGCTGCAAAGCTTTTGCCATTTGATAACACTAAAAAGTTGCTGGCAAAGATTCGAGAAGAAGAATTATCTGATTGATTGAAATGTGTCTTAATATAATCCATTTTCAATAAACAGGCCATGAACCAAATCCTCCAAATCTACAAAACCCTTCTCAAGAGTTATGGTCCTCAAGGATGGTGGCGTCTGATAAATGACAAAACTCTGTTATGTGAGTATCATCCTGGCGATTACAGCTACCCTAAGACAGAAGCGCAGTGCTTTGGGGTGTGTATCGGGGCCATTCTGACACAATATATTAGGAATACTTATGATTAAGGGATTCCAGATATTTTTTGTTCCAAATGTCGAAAAATGCCAGAGCATTTTTCTGATGCCAGAAAATCATATTTTCTGAGCATGGAAAACCTAAGGTAACTCCTTCCTGTTCTATTTGTTAATTTTTTCTGTAACCAAACTTCTTTTCATAATCACTATGGTTCAGAATATCAAGTATTAAGGAAATAATCTCTACTTCACTTCCCCTTATTGTATAAATCATTCTCCAAGCCCCTGAGAGATTCACCTTCCACAGGTTATTAACATCATACTTGACAACATACTCTTTTGGGATTCTGTCTTTAGGGATATGGATTCCATACTCAGGATTCAATTGTAATAAATCCACCTTTTGTTTTATTGAATTCAGTAAAGTTTGATGATCGCTGCTTGTTATTCCTTTTGCTATTTCTTCACCTACAATCTGATTGAGTTCATCAAACTCTTCTTTAGCCCCGCCTGTGATAATAACCTTTACAGGCTTTCCCTTAAACATTATAGTTCAACTCCTTCCTTTATTGCTTTGTCCAGTTTTTGGCTTGGGTTGTGAATCCATATGATTCCTTTTCGACCGTCAATTATTTTCCCACTGTCCTCTAGATACTTAAGAATAATATTAAGGGTTTGGTGCATAATCTTGGTTTTAAGCTTGCTCTTCAATTGTTCTCTACTCATCAATTTGTTTGACTTTTTTAGAGTTTCCTCTACCATAAGAACTGTCTTCAAATTTGGATAATGAATGATTTCCAAGTTTTGCATTTTACTTCACCTAATTTATATGAGCTTATACAATTGTATATATAAACTTATATAAATATCTTTTGTTTTATGTTTAAAAAGGGATTAAGGAAATGTATTCCAGACATTGTGAGTACCAAACATGGAATCCCAAGAGTACCTCCTTCTTGTTTTAATAATCTTATTAACTAATAATTTTAATATATTCTACAATATATACTTTTGAGTGATGAATTTTGCTGGATTTTTAGTGGACAAACAGTCTGAGGCCTAAAGGGTGATACCTATACACTCCTTCCAAAAACAAAATCGCGTTTCGCAGGGGGGAATCAAAACTTTTATATTGTTGTAAGTAAGATCGCTCTAAGAAAAATGATAACTGAAGATCATTATACTTTCTTTTTATTGAAACCGAGTACGCTCCGAAGAAGAGCAGGGTTCCTTTGGAATCATACAGTTGCCGAAGAAATCGTGGATTTTCTACGATATAACGGATTTGAGGTGGTAAAAGCTTTTGTCTCACTTTCGAGCAAAGATGCAGAATTCCCAAATGGTAACGATAATTCAAGCTTGGTGGACGAACATTTCTGCCAGGAAACGCCTGACGCAAAGAATGCACATGAAGTCTCTGCATTAACTTGGTTCTTTCTTTCAACACCTTGCTTGTGCTAGCTCTTAAAATTTCTTTTGTATTTCTTGGTACCAAGAACAAAATCCTTTGGGGGTAACTCATACTTCATCAACTAGTTGAACAAGTTCAAGAAAGTCTTTGACGTGAAACTCCATGCCTTTCAGGTCTTTGTACTTTCCAGTCTTGTCATAGATCGCAGTATGAATGCCAAACTTGGCTGCCAGGAGATCATTTTCTGGACTGTTACCAACCATGAGACAATCCTGTGGTCTGATTTCTCCTCGAAATTCATTTTGCATTATTCCTAGAAGCAATTTGAATGGTTCTGACGTTGTTTTTTCTCCGGCATCACTTCCCGTAACAATCTTGGAAAATAACTCACCAAATCCAAACTTTGCTAATTCCTTATTCAGACTCGATCGAATGCAGTTGGTTAGTAGAAAAAGCTGAATTTTCTTTTGCTTTAGAACACTCACTGTTTCCGCAACGTTTGGATTCAATTTGATATTGAGTAAATAGTAATTTTCATATTCCTCTTGAATGAGTTTGCTTATCTCATCGTCCACTTTCAAACCGATCTGCTTAAAAAAAATCTTGGTCCACAACCCAGGCAGTTCCTTTGCTTTGATTGAGGTGACTTTTCTTAGCTCTTTGTTAGTCTTTCTCATACCAGAAAGGAATACTTCATCATCAACTTTAATGCCAAAATTCTGCATGATTTTCTGGTCGATTTTTTTCTCCAACAAATAGGAAAATGTGCTAGATTGATCCGTGATTGTGTCATTCCAATCGAAGATTATTGCTTTGATTGCCATTATTCTTCCCTCCTTAATTATTTTTTATTAACTGTTGAGTTTTGTACTTGGCCGGGAGCTTTTTTTGGGGTAATCTAATATTCTTATCCTTGCTTAACGCGTTTGCAATCCTCTCGCACAATTTTTGTAATGATTAATGGACGCCAAATATTGTAGGGTGCCAAATGTCGAAACCTAAACCTCCTTTCTTGTTCTAGCTTTGCTCTATATTCTTTTCGACTTCCCTTTTCAACAGTTTGATGTAAAGGCTAATTTGCAATTCAACTTCCTTCCAATCCGCATAGCTTGTTGGAATACCATAGTAGTTTATTCCGTTCCTTTTAGTTCTAACCTTCTCAAGAAAGTCCCAAGACAGTTCAAGCTCGGGATGTTTTACACAAAGGTAAGAAAACAGACACTGGTGATTATCAAATTTGACCTTGTCAAACCGCAAAAAACTTTCTGAGAGCTCATGAAGCGCGTCGTAATACAATTTGAAGACACTGCTCCACTCATTGGCTTCCTTTGAGAGGTTTTTCTTAAGAATCTCCGCTGATTTAACGTCTGATTCAGCGATAGCGACAGTTGACTTGATTTTCTCAGTATCAATGTCTTCAATCGCAATAAATTTGCCTTGCTTTTGGCATTTTGCAAATGCTTCTTCTTTTGTCAAGTATTCAGGCATTTACTTCCACCCTTAGGAAATCTATATCACCTTTTATCAAATCCCCCTTAATAATGTTTCTTATCAATCCAGCACCATATTTTTCAAGCTCTTCGGAATTCTTGCAGATAAATAACTGGATGTTATGATTCAACTTGATCTCATAGGGCGCTATTTTCAAGTTCTTTGGGTCTCCGTAAATGAAAATATCAATATCACTATTTTTGTACCAGTCTGACCTGGCAAAGCTGCCAAAAAGAATTACTGTCTTAACATTATCTAGAGTCTGTAGGTGATTTAGAAAGCCGCTTTCATAGAATTTTGTGCGCGCAAAAATCATCTTAAGGTTTCTATAATTGTTGGATATGAAATTTGCAGTATAAAAGGGCATTTTTCCTTTCTTCTTGATTCTTTTGATAATATCTTCTTTTGTAAACAATCTCAACCAACCAAGAGCTTTGCTCCTTGCAATTCTTGCTTCTTTTAGGATCTCTTCAAAATGCCACTCTCTAGTCGGCTCGTTAAAGAACAACTCTAAAACATTATTTTCTTTGCTTTCCATAATAATTCCTATTATAGGAACTATTATTTAAAGATTTTGGTTTTTATTAATTAGTAAAATTACTATATTCTGCAATATATGCTTTTGGGTGATTATAGAAATGATTATCGTAGAAATAAATCAAATTGTAAACGGCGCTGGTGGGATTGCTTGTGCGACTGGGATATTGGAAAGAACGCTTTTATATTCTAAATGATGCCTAACTGGATTTTTGGCCTGCTTCCCTAAGAGTTGGTACCAAATCCTTAATTAAATTGAATTTCCCGCTTTGAAAATCAACCACAGCATAGTCCAAATGATTCGAATTTCTAATGTCTGATATTTTTGCTTCTCTCCCGGATATGGCTGAGCAGAACATATCAATTACGGTACCATGTGAGACTAGGAGGATATTTTTTTGTGTTTTGTGCTTACCAACTAACTCCTTGATACATTTCAAAATCCTTTCTTTAGCATTGTTCAATGATTCATTTCCAAAAACAACCTTATCATGGTCATTCCAGCCAAGCCGCTCTTGTACAGCATAATCTTCTTTAAGATTTAATGATTGTAAGTTCCATTCCTTCAAACAATCTAGGATTTCATATTTTACAGAAAAAAATTCGGAAAAGACTCTGGCAGTGTCTATTGTCCTATTATACGGGCTCGTAAAGATTAGGTCCGGTACAGGTATCTTTCCAGAGGATGCAAGATCTCTAGTGTTTATTATTCCTTCTTCTCCCAAACGACACCGATAAAGATCTCCATCAGTAATTTTGGGCTTACCATGACGTATCAACACTAATCTCATAAGAAGGGGAGTAAATTTTCTGTATAAATAGGTTTTGATTTATTTGACCTCACAACTGGCTACAAGAATTTGGAAAGACATCTCTGGAAGTTTTCGGTAAAACATTCAGGCTCCGTTTAAAAAGTCTTAGAAAATAAGAAAAAGTATTGTGGGCTATAGCCCTACAATAGATTTCTGCCCTTGGGGCAGATCTGGATGGAGTTTACACTTGGTCCGAATTTGCATTTCATTGCTTTAAAGACTGATTCAACAATCTCTCTTCTGTGATATCTTTTATGATGTACATATATTTGATTTTGTCGTCTTAAAGTGTGCTTTTTATTTCTGGATTCTCTGTACTCTCTCATAGGTATGCAGCATTTGATATTTCTTGCTTTGCAAAACTTGTGCAATGTGTCGGCGTCGTATCCTTTGTCAGCAACAATCCATTCAGTTTTTGGTAATCTCCTCACAAGATAGTGTGCATCTTTGATATCATGCGATCTTTTAGCTCTTAGTCGAAGAGCTAAAATTCTTTTGGTTTTTGTGTCGACGGCAATAGACAGTTTAAGTGGAATGTCAATCGGATAAGGTTTGTCAATTCTTTTGTAGTAATAGGGGCTAGGTAATGGTCTGGACATTCCTGTGCCATCGATTGCTACAATGTAACTTTTGAGCTTGTTTGTGGCAGCCAATACGCGCTGCCACAAATCCAAAGGAATCCTGTTCATACAATGCCACAAAGCAGAATAACAAGGGCACTTAAGCCCAAACCTCTAAACAGCCTAGTAACTCGACGATAACCAAGCTTACACTCTTGCTTAACAATCAAAGCAAGCAAATGGTGAACCAACTCATACTTCTTAGGACCAAAATGGTGCAACCATCTAGGGCAACCAACAGCCCTAAGCAAACGCTTAATCTTATTTACCAGCTTCTCATCACATACCATGGTGGGGCGTGCTCCCCACCCCCAAGCAGCCTAACGGCTGCTCGGGTTAATAAAAATTAAGATTTTAAACGCACCCAACCAACAGGGAAACCTTTAAATGTAGGAGATATCATTATGTTTTATAAAGGATTCTAGCATGAAAACCGTAACGCTCAAATCTCGTTTCAGTATGCCTGCGCTCGGGATAGGCACGTTTTCCTTCGGCGGCGAGCATGAACCAGACCATTCCAGAGATGAGGAATGGATAAACACAATAAGGACTGCAATTAAAATGGGCTATACTCATATTGATACGGCTGAAGTGTACGGTGGAAACCATACTGAAGAGTTGGTGGGTGAAGCGATCCGTGGGTTTGACACGAACGAATTGTTAATCACAAGTAAAGTCTACAATACACATTTCAGGTACGATGACTTAATAGCAGCAGCCAAGGCAAGCTTAAAAAGAATGGGAATTAAACATTTGGACCTTTACCTCTTGCATTCTTCAAACCCTGATGTACCAATCCAAGAGACAATGGAGGCGATGAATGCTCTTGTTAACCACAAGCTTGTCCGTAACATTGGTGTTTGCAATTTCTCAATTGAGGAACTGAAGGAAGCACAGAAATGCTCTGCCGCCAAAATTGTTGCCAACCAGATGAAACTTTCACTTTGGACCAAGGCACCTGCCGATGTTGCAACGATGAATTATTGTCAGGAACATGACATCATGGTCATTGCCTACAAGCTTTTTGGCCGAGGCAAGCTGTTAACGGATAGAGTACCTCTCCTAATAGAGCTTGCGAGCAAATATAGGAAGAGCCAAGCACAAATATTGATCAACTGGGCAACGGCGAAAAAGAACTTTAGTATAATCTTCACCTCTATGAATAAGCAACATCTGGAAGAGAATCAGGCAGGTCTTGATTTTGAGATGCTCGCAGTGGACCACGCGAGGATTGACAAACTTTACAGGTGGAAGAAGTGTTAAAACATCCTAACACAAGAAAAGCTTATAATCAAACAGTGGGTTGATGGTACTTTGGGAATCCGATTTGTGTGCGTCTTTTGTTTCCTATTAGCAGCAGCATCTGCAATAGTAGGTCTAAACCCTGATAGAGAAGATGTCTTAACTAATATCTTGCCAACCCATTATATTCTTGGGTGGAAAATATTTGTCTGCTTCGGCATTGTGAACTAGATGGATGGAATCTTTCCTGGTATGAAAAAAGACATTGAAAAGGAATAAAGATCAATAAAAATTCAGTATTGCTGAATTCAATGATAACCTTACCGAAAGATGACTTGAAAAAACAGGAAATCCTGCAAAAAATAATCAATAAATTTCAAGAAGATACAGAATATAGTGAACAAGAAGTCAATGATGTCATTAATTCCTTTGAAGTTGAGGATTATGCTCTTATCAGAAGAGAACTTGTTAATTTCGGTTATTTGGCAAAGAATTCTTATCAAGGAGTATATTGGGTTCTAACAAAAAATAAAACAGCTGAGAAACTCAAAAAAATTAGACAGAATCAAGAACGAATAAACAAAGCTGGTCATTATTAATCATGAAAGAAAAAATTTACATCTACAAAACCCTTTTGAAAAGTTACGGCCCTCAAGGCTGGTGGCCCCTCATAAACTGCAAAGGTTGCAATCCGACAAAGACAGGCTCAATAAGAGGATATCATCCAGGAGACTATTCTTATCCAAAGACAAAAAACCAGCAATTTGAAATCTGTGTTGGGGCAATACTGACACAATATATTGGGAATACTAAGGATTTGGGGATTCCAGATATTTTTTGTTCCAAATGTCGAAAAATGCCAGAGCATTTTTCTGATGCCAGAAAATCATATTTTCTGAGCATGGAAAACCTAAAACCTCCTTCTTGTTTTAATAATCTTATTAACTAATAATTTTAATATATTCTACAATATATACTTTTGAGTGAGTAAATTCCATATCCTATTTCAACATTTGTAAGAATTCATCAGGAGAAATGATCTTTACTCCTTGATACTCTTTTAGTTTCTTCAAGTGAGCATCTCCGGTCACTATTAACTCTGCTTTTCCTGAAACAGCCGCATCTACAAATTTATTGTCAGCTGGATCCTCCTTTACAATCATCACCTTGTCCTGAGGTTCTACTATAATAGAATTCTTCATTATCAAATCAGTCCATTCGCTAATCTGCTCTGGCGGAAGAGCAATTTCAAAATCAGATAATACTCTACTTATCTCATTGACAATATCAATTGACACAATAGTTTGGAATTTTCCAGCTTTCCATGCAGTTATTACCTTATTTGGGCTGCCGGTCCAAAATATCCCTGAGATGAAAACATTGGTGTCTATAACTACCTTCATTTCCGAGCTCTGCTGATAGCTCCTTCAAGTTTTTCCTTAGTGATATTCTTGCTCTTGACAAACTCTTGAGTCTTCTTAAGCAGCTTGTCAAAGTTTTCAAAAGAGGGCATTGATATCTTCTTTAAGACCACAGTGTCATCTTCACCTATGACAACGAACTTCTCACCATCTCGCAAACCAAGTTGCTCCCTAATGTCTTGAGGTATAACAACCTGCCCCCTTGAACTCATGCTGGTTATCTCGATCTTGTCCATTTTTTTCACCTATAATAAGATTTACTTACCAATAAGTATTACTTATATTTAAAGGTTTTGTTTAATACAGGCAACTATCGGTCGTGAGAGTCTCAACCATCAAAAAAATCCTTGAGTTCTTCTTTAAGCTCCTCCACCGTTGTATACCTTATGACAGTGATCTTGTCATTGCCATTAATCATGGCTGATAGTCTTGCACCTACTCCTTCTCTGAATAGGCACAGTATTGTCTTTTTAAGGGATTCAGCAATCCCAATTTCGTATCCAACTCCAATGCTGGGAGTTGAGACCTCTGCAACTAAAATATCACATTGTTTTATCAGTCTTACATCATTCTTATGAATTTCATTGTCACTTGTTTTTTCCTTCTTCTCCTTTTCCTCCAAAGTCTTATCGGCATTAAATTCACCGAATAATTCTCCCTTGGTCTTCAAGTAGTCGACTATTTCTCTGTAAATATCAACATCATTTCTACCGCCGCGAATCGAACCTGAAAAAAAGATTTTCATGTAAAAACCTCTGTTCCTTTGTAGTAAGCATAAATGAATTTATAAGTATAAATAATTATTTATAATAAGAGTGACTTAAATAGCCTAAATGAACCAAATCCTCCAAATCTACAAAACCCTTCTCAAGAACTACGGCTCTCAAGGCTGGTGGCCTCTTCTAGATTGCAAAGGTTGCAATCCGACAAAGACAGGCTCGATTAGAGGTTATCATCCCGGAGACTACTCGTATCCACGAACAGATGCGCAAAGATTTGAGATTTGTGTTGGTGCCATACTGACGCAGAACACTGCCTGGCCTAATGTCGAGAAAGCCCTAACAAACCTCAAGAAATCAAATTCAATCGATGCAGCAAAGATTAAGAAAATGTCCGTTAACAGATTAACGTCAGCGATAAAGCCTGCAGGATATTTCAACCAAAAGGCAAAGAAGCTCAAGATATTTGCAGATTTTTACCTTAGTTTGAAGGGAAGGACTCCGACCAGGGAGCAGCTGCTCTCTGTCTGGGGTGTAGGCAAAGAGACTGCTGACTCAATTCTGTTGTATGCTTACAAAGTCCCAATTTTCGTTGTTGACGCCTATACAAAGAGAATTTTCTCAAGAGCAAAATTTTTTAAGGAAAACTCGGATTATGATGATGTTCGACATTTTTTCGAAAAATCACTTACAAAGGATTGGAAAGTCTTCCAGGAATTCCATGCTTTAATAGTTGAGCATGCAAAGAGGCACTGCATGAAGTTGCCAAACTGCACCGAATGCACTTTTGATAAAAAATGTGGGAATGAAAGTATCTATGACAAATTATGGAGATTTGCAGAACCTTACTATTTGAAAGCTAGGCCTAATGACGTTGACCACATTCAGTGGATGCTATCAGAAGCAAAAAAAATGGCAAAAGAGGAGTCCCTTGATGAAACTATTCTTCTTCCATTGGTGATTCTTCATGATGTTGGTTATGTTGGATTCGGTAAAGAATACCCTTTTGACAGGGATGTCAGAAGGCTACATATGAAACGTGGGAAAGAGATTGCTATTGATATTTTGGGTAAGACAGGTTACCCTAAGCGCAAATCAAATGCAATCGTAAATCTTGTTGGGGTTCATGATAACTGGGCATTCGGCGACTACCGTATTTACCTTAAGGACAAGAATCTTGCTGCATTCAATGATCTGGACTTTGTATGGGCGGCAACCCAAAAAGGATTTTGGTTGATGAAAAAATACCTCAAACTCAGTAAAACCGAACTCATTGATTATCTAAAGAATGATCCCAAGGTTAAGAAAAATATGATGTACACAAAATATGGAGAACGATTGTTTTCTAAGTTGATTGCAGAACGCAGCGTCTGAACCTGTGGTTATAAAAAGGCATTATGCCAAAAGGGAGGATTACAGAAATTGCCTGCTCTTCAAAGCAATAAAGTGTTAGATTGGATGAACAAAGTAGAAAGAATTAAGAACAAGCGACTTCAATCATTATTTTTGTGGCAAAAACCATAGAGAAGCTAGTTTCAGAGGCTGAGGATTACCTCCGTGCGATTGAAAAAGACAGGGCACGAAGTAACCGGACCTTAGAATTTGTGCAGAGAAGGCTTGCCTACAAGCGAGAGCTGATAAAAAAGATTGTTGACGTCACGACTAAATACAAAGATACCGACAAATGGCGTGTTGCCAAAGAAGACAAATATCTTATTGAGGAGTACATCTATGCTGTTGACAGGGAGCTCAAGTTCATAAAAATAGTCGAGGTGGGGATAGGTAATCTTTGTCATTGGCACAGACGGGCTTTCAATACTATCGGCTCAATCTATAAAACAATCTTCGCCGAAAATAATGATATACTCGCTGAATGGAACACGCATGGAAATGCCTTTGCACAGCATATTGCTGATTATGAGAAAACGACCACTACATTAATCGAAAAGTTTGGGGATTTGCTCAAACAAGAACAGAAATTCTGTGAAGATTGGATTGGCGTTGGATTTCGTTTTCTCTTCCGAACTAAGTCTACAATTCTTGCAAATTATTCTGCTGAGTTTAATAACCTTAGGGTGACCTACAACAAAGAAGCCAGTGTTTTCTTGGAATTCAAACAATCCATTGCATCTCTTACAAAAAACCTGGCGGACGACTTAAATGCATTGCAAAAGACCAGCAACGCATTGAACAGCCGGCTTACTGAGGCAGACAAAAAAAGGATTTCTGAAATAATGCAAAAGGCCAGTGAGCAGGCATATCACACCTATGGCTCTGACGACGGAACCATGACGACTATCATGGGGACCTTTATGTATAACAGCATAGTAAACATGGGCGATATGAACCAGTGAAGCACTGCAACTGTACTTAGCCAGCCGATATGCCCTCTCCTGCAAACATTTAAATAACTGCTCTTACAGGTTTTCTTAAAATGAGGTGCATTTTTCTACTGCTGGTTTTCGTCTGTTTAGCTGGTATTGTCTCTGCAGACCAATACGATGTCATGATGTATTATGGCAAGGTCGCCTCAACAAAATGCTATCCCAACGGCCAGGCTGTCCTGCCTTTTACCCAAATAAAGGGTGATGTCCCATTGCCTGGCTTTATCAAGGATGTTGCTATTAAGGCCGGCCCTGACACCTATTTATGGATCGCGGGTTCTTACTACACAACTGACTTTGAGAAGACAAACATCTCCAAGCACTCACAGAACACCTTGTTCGTGTCAAAGGAATATACCTTTATTGAGAACAAGAATTACTCTGTGGTTTTTTCAGGTATCTTTGCCGAGCTCATACCTATCTATGAATTTGTTTCACTCCTCAAGTTCACTGTCAATTGTCCAGGCTACAAGCATATTTGCGCTCCCCTGAATCTTACCATAGATAATTGCACCACCGACAGGAATTTCTTCAGGGTTGACTTCCATGGTCTTGGTTCCAAGGAGTTTTCTGATGTGAATGTCTCAACAGATGTTGTCTTTACCCTAAATCCTGAAGATGATGAGAAGAATGTTGGTAAGCTTGCCCTTCCCTTCACTAGAGAGTTCTTCGCACTGGGTAATGATCGCTATGTGCTAAGGATTCCTGTTGAAGACCTTCCGGCTGTTGCTAGCGTTTCTGTTCACGTTACTGGCTGCATTGATGAGCTTTACGCTACAAAGGACAGCCACAAGTGCGTGAACATTAAGGAAAAGGCGCTGCCCTTGGTGTCTAATGAGACTTTGAACTATGAGTGCAATCCTGTAGCTCAAGAAGCTAAGCGAGACATCTGCACTCAGGTCATAGCAATTCCAGAAGAAAAACTAAAGCCTGTTAGCGAACCATCGCTTTCAATCCTGGTCTTTGACCTTGCAAAGAGGATAGTGCATTTTGCATCTCACCTTGGGAGGTAGCAAAACCTTTATATAAGCGTCTTTCACGAGAATCCATACAGGTGTTAAAGTGAGTTTTTTCGGCAAGCTGAAGTTTTGGGACAAAGAACCAGCGTATTCTCCATTTGACCAGGCGCCACAGCATTTCGAGGGTCTTGACAGTCACAATACGCAGAATCCTGATTTCAACCTGCCAAGCATGCCCAATACTCCTGGCTTTGATTCAGCAATGTTTGACAAAAGCCCCAACATTCCCTCTGCCTTTGCCCAGCTTGACAAACCCGTGTTGCAGGGCAACAACATTCAGAAGGATATTGAGCTCATTGGCGCGAAGCTTGATGCATTGCGCGCACAGATGGAGAGCATGAACCAAAGACTTATTTCTATAGAATCTATTGCCAAGCATGAGCAGGAGAAGAATTATCGCCCAAGATGGTAAAACCAAGGATTCTCTCTATATTTCTGGTTATGCTCATTCTCGACCAGCTGACAAAGCTCTTGATTCAGTTGCTCGTAAGCCAGCCTATAATTCTCATTCCCAAGATTTTGTCTTTGGATAAGATACAGAATTTTGGTGCAGGCTTTGGTATACTCCAGGGCCAGCGCATGCTCCTTATCTGGACTAGCATCATCGTGATAGGCCTTATCCTTTTCTATTATGACCAACTCAAGAAGCACCGTTGGCCTACTGCCCTTGTTCTTGCCGGCGCTGTGGGCAACCTGATTGATAGGGTTTTTCTCGGCTATGTTGTTGACTTCATCAATTTCCATTTCTGGCCAGCTTTTAATGTTGCTGATAGCTGCATTTCTATCGGTGTGGTCCTTCTCTTTTTTACGCAATTCAGAAAAAGAAAATAGCAATCGAAATTATTTCACGCAGCTGTGCTTTTTGTATCCTTCCTCTTCTGCTTCGCTGTCGCTTGTGAACATTATCTTGTTTTTGCCTGTGATCTTCCTTGCTGTGGGGCAGCTCGCAAGGTGGTATTCTGCACTCTTTATGCTTCCGACGTATTGCTTCTCAGACTTTCTGTGCTTATGCGCGGCCTCTTTCAGTGGGGTAATCTCTTCCACTATGACCTCGTCGTCCCTTACCCCATGCTCCAGTTTTTCCTCATACTTTTCGTATTCGTAGTCCTCGTCGCTTTCCGCTGACATCACCGAAAACAGGAAGGATACGACGGCAACGAGCGCCACAATCCCGAAAAGGAAGATCCTTTGCATGAAGAGGTACACCAATATCAGGTTCAGCAGGGCTAGCGCATTGACAAAGATGTACCATGGCCATGACCATCTCTTGTCATTATATACTCCTAATGTCGCGATTACAGTGAATACCAGCAAAACACCAAAGATGCTCATCTCCGCGATAAAATAGTTGTTCATGCTGAACATCAGTGGTATCAGCCCAAGAAAATAGGCAAAGCTGATTATTATCGCTGCAAGAAATTTTTTCCCCCACATTGTTTTTTTAGAGGGTTTACACCTATATAAATATTTCTATTCTAGAGTGGTAAAATTGAAGGTTCGTAATCTTTCGGCATTGCCTCTCAGCCTAGCATTAAACATGCAGCAAAGTGTTCATATCCTGAGTTGATGCTTAGAATTCTTCCAGGTCCTGCAATTTGTCAAGGTATCCTTTCCTTCGCAGGAATTCCACCTGTATCGGCTTGTACTTGAATATAATATCTCCCTTCTCGTTCCCTGAAAGCTCCCATGGCTCGACAAGCACTATGTCGCCTTCCCTTACCCAAAGCTTTCTTTTGAGTCTTCCAGGGATGCGGCATATCCTCATCTTTCCATCAAGGCATCTTACCTTTGTCCTTGAGCCTCCTACTCTCTGCTCAAGCAGCCCAAGACACTGGTTCCCTCTGGGCAGCTTCACTCTCCTGAGCTCTTCTTCTATCTGCGCTTGCTGCTCCTCCTCTGCCTTTTTCCTGCTCATAATCCGAAGTAACAAAATCCATGTTATAAGCTTTGTGGTTGAACAAATCTTTTTATACCACAGGTGCTTTGCCGGAGTATAATGCCAAAGAACATGATGATAGACGCTTCTCTAGCTAAAAGGTTTCTTGCCTTTGTTGTTGACCTTTTGGTAATCAATACATTTTTTGTCTACCCTTTTAGGAACCTTATAAACAGCGCTGTTCCTTTAACCGGTTTTCTTGAAACCTACAACTATATCTCTGCCAGGCCAAGTGTTGTTTTGTACTCAAGCCTCGTCATCATATCGATTCTGGCCTTCCTGTATTTTTTCCTTCTAGAGAGAATGGTAGGCCAAACCCTGGGAAAGCTTGTCTTCAATCTTCAGATTGTAGCGCCGAACCAGTCTTTATGGAGGTATTGTCTTCGAAGCCTTTTCATCATTCCCTTGTTTCCCTTTGTGCTCCTCTGGCTGGCAGACCCCGTCTTCCTCTTGTTTGCCAAAAAGCATCAAAGGCTTACAGAATATCTGAGCCAGACAAAGGTTATGGAAAATGTTTCGTGGTGATAACATGGAAAAAAAACCGAATAGATGGATTGCTTTGCTAGTCGTGGTGGGAGTACTCGCGCTCCTAGCCTATTTTGCAGCTGCTTTCATTAGCCTTTTTTCAGGCTCAATGCCTTCCGCAGGCAATGTTGCCCTCATCTCTGTTGACGGCGTTATTATGGCTTCAGGCTCCAGTTCACCATTTGGAGAGTCTGTCGCATCTTCTTCAGACATTGTTGCGTTTATCAACAGTGCCAAGGAAAATCCTCAGATTAAGGCTTTAATTTTTGAGATCAATTCTCCTGGCGGCTCCGGTGTTGCTTCAGAAGAGATCGCCAATGCCATCCGCTCTGCCAATAAGACCACTGTCTCCTATATCCGCGAGGTTGGTGCCTCAGGTGCTTACTGGATTGCGAGCTCTACCGATAGGATTTTTGCGAGTAGAGTTTCACTTACAGGTTCGATTGGCGTAATTTCTTCATATCTGGATTTTGCAGGCCTTCTGCGGGATTATAATGTTACCTATGACCGGCTTGTTTCAGGCAAATATAAGGATATGGGAAGCCCTTACAAGCCTTTGACCGGAGAAGAAAGGCAACTTTTCCAGAAAGACCTTGATTCTGTGCATCAATATTTTGTAGAGACTGTTGCGAAAAACAGGCATCTGCCTGTTCAGTCTGTGCAGGCACTTGCCACAGGCCAGGTCTATCTTGGTTCAACTGCCTTGGACCTCGGTCTGATTGACGAGTTTGGAGGCAGGGAGGAAGCGATACACTATCTTGAAAATAAATTAAACATCACTGCCCAGGTTGCTGAATACTCCACTAAGAAAGGATTGCTTGATGTTCTCTTGGGCGCATTTAACCAGAATTCCTACAGCCTAGGCCTTGGCATCGGCAAAGGGCTCGCCCTCTCAACAGACAAACCTATTATTTGGACTTGAGGAGCCTGCCAGCTGCTTTCGTATCACTATCTCAG
This sequence comes from Candidatus Woesearchaeota archaeon, assembly GCA_043803105.1. Taxonomy (GTDB): domain Archaea; phylum Nanobdellota; class Nanobdellia; order Woesearchaeales; family JAZDKJ01; genus JAZDKJ01. Next base: position 10,799 of record JAZDKJ010000008.1, on the reverse strand, counting down.
CTTCCCTTAAGATTGGCTCTTTTATCCTAGTATTCTTTTAGGAACTGCACAAGCTCATATGCCTTGTCAAATTCGAGAAACTCTTTTTTCTTCAAGCCAGGTATTTTTTTCGGTTTGTTCTTCTTGTATATTACCAGCCTGTCAGCCCCTAACATCTGGGAGATTGGCTCCAATCCAGGCCTAGGCTTGTCTCCTACCTCTGTGAGTATTAGTTCTCTGTCCATTTTTGCGATTATGTCAAATGGTACCTTTTTTGTCTCTATTGCCTTGAATCCGAGCTCACCGTACTTTCTTGTTAGGTCGCTTTTGGGTTCTTCTTCTGATTGCTGCCTTTTTGAGAAAACGTCCAGCTTGTCAAATATCTTGTCCCCGAATATTGAGCGCATCTTGATGGCCTTAGCTATGGTTATCTTCGACTCCTGGTTTTCATATTGCTGGATCATTCGCTTTGATACGCCTATTTTTTTTGACAGCAATGATAATGAGTACCCTTCTTTCTCTCGTATCTCCCTTAGGTCTTTTCCTTTAATGAATGCTGTCAGTCCGCTTTGGTCCCTGAAGATTATTGGGAAACGGTTTTGCAGGCAATGCTTGAACGTGTTTATTGTTACGCAGAATATCCCGAATCTTGAATACACCACCCCATCCTGTAATAATGAACCTGCCTTTTCTGCTATTATAAGCGGGCTTCCCTGGACATAGCCTGCAAGTCTTGACATTGCGCTTGCGTATTCATTTGTAAGCGAGTTTGCGTCTTCCAGAATCTTTATTAATAATATTCGTTCATTGCTTCTGGCCAGGATGTCAAAGCATGTTTGAGTGAGCGATTTTATAGTGTATCCTTCCTTAAGCAGCAATATGCCTACCCTTTCGAGCAACTCCCTCTTCATAGTTAGACCATATTGTTTTTCTTTAATAAAGGTTTGCAAATCAAAAGGTTCTTAATTTAGATATCTACCTAGGTTGGTAATAGACACGAATGGACAATGAAACAAGGAAATAGTGCTTCTGTGATTGGTGCCGGAGGCATTGGTTATTATCATTTACAGAAGTTGCTTAACCTGCAAAAAGAGCTAACAGTTCCATTCTCGAGGATAAGCATTTTTCGCACCAGTTCTGACAATGTAGCTAATACCTGCGCTAAAATTCAAAAAGAATTTCAGGGCACAACCATGATCGGTTATTCGAATTTATATGAGTTAATAAGAAAAGAACAACCATCGCATGCCATTATTGCCACACCGACCTGTTCACACTATCACGTTTTCCATGCTTTGTTCTCTGAAGACCCCGACCTTGAACGTGTGCTTATGGAGAAACCTTCTACCACCTATAAGGAAGGGTCAAAGGAGCTCGTGGAAATTGCCCGGCAAAGGAATTTAGTGTATGGTGTTAACTTGCAGTTGGCAAGCCTTCACCTTTCTTCAAATCAAGATGTTGTCAGTTGTGTGGTTGGCTCAACCCTTGCGCAACTTATGTCATCCATGACTTATTTCAAATGTGTGTGGGAATCCGCAGGTACAGTAAGTATCGGACAACCGAGTGACATACTTTTTGACTTGGGAATACATGCTCTCAGCTTGCTTGATTATCATCTCATCAAAGACTATCAAGTGTTAGAAGCAAGGCAGATCAAGGAAGGTATGCACTTTAAGATTGATTTTGTGAAGTTCACTGGAGAGTTTGACCTCAATTATAGGGCTGATAAGGCCTCCTGCAGAAGAAATTTCGTAATAACTGAAGGTGACAACCACAAGTTCTCTTTTGGCGGCTTGAGGCATGATGATGGTAAATATTATCCTTCTATGACTTATAATCGGTGTGGAGGAAAGCCAGCAAGAATCATGTTCAAAGAAGACTTCTCTTTGACCTCGATTAGGAACATTTTGATGGCAGAACCGATAGTTTCTGGCTTGCGTGAATTGAGGTACATCGAAATACTTGAGGCAGTCAAACAAAAAACAATTTAAACCACCCCTCTTAACCTATATTTATGATAATATCTATCTCTGGAGATGCTGCTTCTGGGAAGAGCACTGTTTCCAAGCTTCTCGCGAGAAAGCTAAAGTATAAGCATTACAGTGCAGGTGACCTTCAGCGCAGGATAGCGAACAAGATGGGATTGACCATAACAGGGCTTCACACCCTTGAAGAAAAAGATGATAGTATAGACAGGAAAGTTGATGAATACCAAAAAAATCTGGGAGAAACAAAGGACAATTTTGTGATTGACAGCTGGCTTGCAGGCCATTTTATCCCTCACGCGTTTCATGTGTACTTGAAATGCTGCGAAAAGGAGCAGGTCAAACGAAGATTGCAGCACAAGAGGAAAGAAGAAAGCTTCTCAAAACTTAGAGAAGCAGAATCTGACCTGAGAAAGCGTGCAAAGCTCAACAGGCGCAGATGGTACAAATTCTATAGTTATGACTATAAAGATATGAAGAACTATGATTTGGTGGTAGACACAACAAGGATTTCTCCTGAACAGGTAATTGACAAAATCCTCAATCGAGTGAAAGCTTCAAAATAGCGAAACTTTTTTAATAGCCATTCTAATCCTCTGTTCCAAAGGGCCTATGGTCTAGCGGTTATGACGTCGCCTTTACACGGCGGAGGTCCCCGGTTCGAAGAGCGTTTTCCGTGACGAAAAATGCTAGGAATTCCGGGTGGGCCCATAAGAAACATGGCTTTTGTCCGGCGAAGCCGGATTGTTTCGTCCAGGAAATGCTGGGTACTTTTTCCCAGGTTCGCCGAGCGTAAGCGAGCGGCGTGCCAGAAAACCAAGGGTTTTCTGAGCATTTTCCTATGGAAAAAAGCTGGCGGTGGTAGTCTAGCGGTAGGACAGCACCCTGCCAATCGGTTACGCTCGATTGATGCGCAAAGGCGGGCATAAAGCCCACCCGAACGTCGAGAAGCTTAATCGAAAAGAACGGTGCTAACCCGGGTTCAAAGAGCTGATTGCCAGCCTGAAACTCCCGGCCACCGCATTTGTTTGTATGTTTCGCATCAGCGAAACGCGACTGTAAGGAGCATGAAGGTGACTCGGGCTTTCTTGGAACTTTGTTCCAAGAATTTGGAAGCTTTGCTTCCAATTTTGCACGATTTGCCACAGACTTTGTCTGCGAGCACCAGCTTGCTTTTAAGCTGCCGGCCACCGCATAATCTTTTAAAGGGATATTGGTTTCTTTCCAGCATGCTAAATGATGCAATTGAAATAGCAAAGGGAGCTGGGGCTATCCTTCTGAAGCAGCAGGCTGAAGGTTTTCAAGTAAGTAAAAAAAGCGAGCTTATCCAAGACTTTGTTACATCTGCTGATTTGGCATCTGAGAAGTTTATTCTAAAGGAATTGCGAAAAAAGTTTCCAAACGACCCAATCATCTCGGAAGAGTCAGACACTTCAGTTCTTGACTATTCAAGCAGGGTGTGGATAGTTGACCCTCTAGATGGCACAAGTGCCTACTCACAGCATAAGGATGGGTATTGTGTTATCATTGGTTGCTGTCTCGCTGGTAAACCAGCTCTCGGTGTGGTTTTTGACCCTGTGAAAGGGACTTTGTATTATGCTGAGAAGGGAAAGGGTGCATTCCTGCAAGAAGGTGACTTAAGGCACCAACTGCATGTGAACTCAATCGACACAATTGCCCAAAGCAGGGCAATATTAAAGCCCACACTCGAAAGAACCGGTCGCTATGACTCATGGCTCAACAATCTAAAAGTGCATGAAAAGCTTACGATGAATAGCGCAGGCTTGGAAATCATGGCTGTGGCCTCTGGAATTGTTGATTTCTCTTTTGATGCTGCCAACCGAATATGCAAGTGGGACACTTGTGGTCCGCAAGTGATTCTTGAAGAGGCAGGCGGACTGATTACAGCCGTTAACGGCCCATTAGATTACACGCAACCAGGATCCAAATGGAAAGATGCAGTTATTATTTCCAATACCAAGATGCACAATCCGCTTCTAGTCAATCTTGGAAGAGCACACTTATTACCAGCCTGAAAGCCACCGCATTTTTTTGTCTGGGGGGTTATTGCAGTTACGCTTTAGCAATCTTTTTAAACATTTGATAGACTTCTGTTTTTCCATGGATGATAAGATAATCTACGAAAACATTGGAAATATCCCAAAAGACATTTTTGTGGAGCACTACGTGGTCACTCCTCACAAGAAGCTTGTAACAAATAATCTTGTGCTTAAGGTCTACGAGCTTTTGCCTTTAATGACTCGGGGCAATCCATTCAGGATACTTGAGGCAAAGCAATTTGTCGAAGAACAGATAATTAATGGCACCATTTCCACTCATTCTGGTATGGGATTCATGATTGTTGCTAAGGATACAGTGAATGTTGTACGCTGGGGTGGACTTGAATTTAATGTTCCTGTTGGTCAATTGTATGCTTACAAGGAAGCCCTTCCCGACTATAATTATACTCGCTTGGATGTCAATCAGGAGGGCGCGCTCTGTATGCATGAGCACGAAATTTTGCAGCATGAGGTTCCTTGTTGGCGCAGGTTCTTAAACTCGAAAAAGACTGATTTTGACAAGAAGCTTTACCTTGATGAAATGCTATGCAGATGCGATCTCAATCCGCTTTCTTGACTGAGGGTATTGAGAGGTTCTTAGCTGTTAAAGCAAAGATATTTATTTAGACAGCATCTATTCTACATTAAGTTGTTAAACGAATGAGGTGGTAATATGGCAGACAGCAAAGGTATTTGGTTAGGAATTGTTTCGGTCGTGTTGGCTATTGGGCTGGTTATGTCGGTTTGGCAAGGCGTTGCAAAAACGCAGGGTCCAGACTTGATAGTCACTGGTTCTGCTCAGATGGAGGTTGCTCCAGACCAGGCAGTAATCTTTGTGTCTGTGGAGACGACAGCAAAAACGTCTCTTGAATCACAGCAAAGCAATGCTTTGACTTCCGAACAAGTTCTTGCAGCCTTGAAGGCAATAGGTCTCGATGATAAAAGCATGCAGACTTCAGCATACAGCATTACTCCAGAATATTATTATCCTCAGAATGGCCCTCCCCAACTGACTGACTACAAGACAACCAATACTCTCAAGCTAACAATACATGATGTTGCCAAGGTCGGGCAGATTATTGATACTGCCTCAAGCTCAGGTGCAAACAGGATAGATAATATCCAGTTCCAGTTGAGTGACTCAACCTCTGAGAGGATGAGACAGGTTGTTTTGAACAATGCTGTCGGCAATGCCAAACTTAAGGCAATAGCAATGGTGTCTGCCCTTAGCCTCAGTCTCGGGGAGGTAAAACAAATAAGTGAATCATCCTACCAGGTTGTCCCTTTTGTCTATCAACTGTCAAAGGACACTGCCGCACAATCTGCAACGCCAATTCAGCCAGGAACTGTTGAGGTCTCAGCCCAGGTTAGCGTGACTTATAACATTTAGGGAAACAAGCCAAGGCTGAACGAAAGGTTTAAATATTAAAAGCTCATTTCCTTATTTCAATAGTTCTTGAGGTGAATTCTCACTAATGAACGAAGATACAACCGTTAAGACTGGTACAACAACAGTCGGAATCATTTGCAGGGATGGAGTTGTTCTGGCAGCAGACAAGAGAGCTACAGCAGGCTACCTTGTGGCAAATAAGAAGACCCACAAGATCAACAACATCACTGATTATATAGCAGTTACTATGGCCGGAACAGCCTCTGATGCGCAGTTTATAATCAAGCTCGCCCAGGCTGAGCTATTGCTAAAGAAGATTCGCTCAAATACAAAGCCTTCTGTGAAAGAGGCAGCAAATCTCATGGCAAGGATGGTTTACTCAAATATCAGGAAGATGAGCATGATTCCTGGCATTTCGCACTTTGTCCTTGCTGGCTTTGATGAATCCGGTTTTTACCTCTATGATATTTTCCCTGACGGGACCATTGATGAGGTTGATGATTATATCAGCTCAGGTTCAGGTAGTGTAATGGCCTATGGAGTGCTTGAGACATTATACAAGAAGGACATGACCCTTGATGAAGGCATGAAGCTTGCTGTAAAATGCGTTAGCGCGGCAATCCAGCGTGACATTGCCTCAGGCAACGGTGTTGAGGTTGTTACAATAACAAAAGATGGTGTGAAAAAAGTTTTTGATAAGGAAATAGACACCAGGGTTCAGGCATAAGTTTCTACTCATGAATGCTCTTTTTCATAGAGCCCTATTCTGTTCACCATGACCGAAATATTGGAAGAAGTAATGAAGTTTTTGCCCAAGGAGAAGATAAGCGATGCTTGCTTCGAGGGAGCGAACATAGTCCTTTATACTAAGGACCCTGAATTCTTCAACAATAATAACGGTCTTATTAGGAAGATTGTTGATAACATTAAGAAAAGGGTTGAGCTTCGTCCAGATCCAGCCATAACCATGGACATTGAAAAGGCTGAGAAGGTTATCAGGTCCCTTATCCCTGTCGAGGCGAGCATTGCCCAGGTGATCTTTGATCCCCAGCGTTCGCGCGTCATTATCGAGGCTGAAAAACCCGGTATTGCAATAGGAAAGCAAGGTTCTATACTTCGTGACATCCGTGCAAAGACTATGTGGGTTCCACTGATAAGGAGGACGGCTACTATCAGGTCTGAACTCATCGAGAACATCAGGGCTGTGCTCTACCAGAATTCTGATTATAGGCGCAAGTTCCTGGACAAGATTGGCCACCGTATATATGATGGCTGGATTCGCGAGAAAAGGAAGGAATGGATTAGGGTCAGTTATCTGGGCGGAGGCCGCCAGGTTGGAAGGTCTTGCCTGTTCCTGCAGACTCCTGAATCCAGGGTCTTGCTTGATTGTGGTGTTAACGTTGCCTCTGAGGAAGAGGCATATCCGCATCTTGAAGCCCCTGAGTTCAAAATTGATGACCTTGATGCTGTTATAGTCAGCCATTCACATCTTGACCATAGCGGTTTTGTTCCTTACCTTTACAAGTATGGTTATCGTGGTCCCATTTATTGCACCGCTCCAACCCGTGATGTCATGTGCCTTCTATTGCTTGACTTCATCAAGATCATGCGCTCTGAGAGAAAGGAGCCCATATTCACTGCGGATGATGTCCGTGAGATGGTCAAGCACAGTATCTGCCTTGATTATGAGGAGGTTACTGATATTACTCCCGATGTTAGGCTTACACTGTATAATTCAGGCCACATCCTTGGAGCTGCAATGGCTCACCTGCATATCGGCAACGGTCTGCATAATCTCGTGTATACGGGTGACATTAAGTACGCCCGTACTCATCTGCTTGAAGCTGCTTCCACTGTGTTTCCACGCCTGGAGACCCTCATGATAGAGAGCACTTATGGTGGCAAGGACAATATTCTGCCGCCCCAGCGTGAAGAGGACTTGCAGCTCAATGATATGATTGTGACAACCATAAAACGTGGTGGCAAGGTGCTTGTTCCAACCTTAGGTTCTGGTCGCGCCCAGGAAATCATGCTTATGATTGAGAGTCTGGTGAAGAGCGGTCAGCTCGAGCCAATTCCTGTTTATATTGATGGGCTTGTCTGGGACGTTACAGCGATCCATACTGCCTATCCTGAGTTTTTGAACAGCAATGTGCGCAAGAACATTTTCCACAAGGATGCCAATCCCTTCCTTGACCCTATTTTCAAGAGGGTGGGCAGCAAGAAGGAGCGCCAGCAGGTTGTCGAGGAGACTGGCCCTTGTGTAATTCTCGCCACTTCAGGTATGCTTGTCGGTGGGCCTTCTGTCGAATACCTCCGGCAGCTTGCTGACAATCCTAAGAACAGCCTTGTGTTTTCATGCTATCAGGGTGAGGGTTCTTTGGGCCAGCGTATTCTGCGTGGAGAGCGCGAGATCATTTTCAAGGATGGCTTAAAGCAGGAGATTGTGCACATCAAGATGGAGGTCCACAGGATTGAGTTTACCAACCACTCAGACAGGCGCCAGCTCGTCAATTTCATCACCAGTTGCGAACCAAGGCCTAAGAAGATTGTTATTAATCACGGTGAGAACGCCCGCTGTCTTGACCTTGCTTCTTCTATCCATAAGATTGCCCGCGTCGAGACAATAGCTCCAAGAAATCTTGAGACTATACGAATCAAGTGACTTAGGCAAACCTAGCCAAAAGCAAGAGCGATGTGATTGCTGTTATTATGCCTTTCGTCTCATAGATATTTGCTGATTCTTTGAAGTGTAGTATAACTGTAAGTGCGTTTTTCTTCCAGCAATAATGTTACCACTACTTAATGCTAAAAAACAGAAAGTTTTAAATATTAGTACCACTATTCAGTAATGTATTGGGGGTGGTTCGTCATCATTGGGAAGATAATTTCGGTCATAGCATTGATTGCGCTTGGTTGGCTTATGTCTAGCTTATATGCAGTCTTTGCACAGAACATGCCTATTGTTTCAAACAATGATATGAAAACAGAGCAGACTGTGTCTACTTTCCTGTTTTCAGAGCCAAAAGAGCTCCCAGATCCGTTCGACAGGATCAAGGAAGAGAAGATCCATGTCTATCCGGACAGGGTGGTTATCGATTTGCCTAACGCAGAATGGGCAAGTTTCACTGACACAAATTCGATGGATCCGGTTATTGACCTGGGCTCTAATGCCATTGAGCTTGTTCCGAACTCGCCTGATGATGTTCATGTTGGAGACATTGTCTCTTATCAGTCAAAATACGCCAGCGGCACAATTATCCACAGGGTTATTGAGATAGGCTCTGATAAAAGTGGCTGGTACTGCCGGATGAAAGGCGACAATGTTGACACCATTGACCCTGGTTTGATCAGGTTCGACCAGATAAGAAGGGTTGTGGTCGCTATAATTTATTAACACTCATCTAAACACCTCTGAGTCTGATTGGGAAGCAAGGTAACACTTGCTTCTCAATTAAGACCTCTGGATTCTGGAAAAGTTTTTAAAAAGTACATTACAACACTTGTGTGTGAAAGGTTTAGTCGGGCAAAAAGAGCCAAAAAAGCTGTTCTACCAAGATTCGTCGCTGTGGATGCTCCTGGTTTCCAACCTTGGAACTATTATCATTGCTCTGGTGCAATCATGGGACCTTACTACGCTGATGTGGGTCTACTGGTCCCAGAGCATAATCATTGGATTTTTCAGTGTGCTCAGAATGATTACATTAAGTAAGTTCTCTACAGAACAATTTACAATAAATGGCAAATCTGGCTCCTCAGAACTTAAGACCAAGGTCTTCATGTCAGGTTTCTTTGCAGTCCATTATGGAGCTTTTCATGCAGCATACTTTGTTTTTCTCCTAGTGAAAGGCCCTATTCAAAGCCTGAGTTTTGTGCTCCTCGCTGCTGCAGTCTTTTTTGTCAATCATTTGTTTTCATTCTTGTACAACTATCGGGAAGACAGGCTTAAGGACAGGAATATAAGCTCCTTGCTTTTCTTCCCTTATGCTAGGATTATCCCTATGCATCTGACTATTATCTTTGGCACCTTGGTTCCAGCACCGTTGCTCTTGTTCTTAGTATTAAAGATCTTGGCAGACCTTATCATGCACGTTGTGGAACATAAGCTATAAGACCCTTTAATTTTGGAAAAAATTGAATCTATTTGCCCAGGATAACCCTAACTAAAGAATTTCTACCTCAATCTCAAACTGGTCATACGTAGGATATTCTTCAACAACAGCGCATTTGTTGTCTATTTTGCCAGCGATTCGTCTGGCTATTGATTCAGAAGTAAGCAACCTTAGCTTTATCTCATCAATTGCAGTCATTTCATGAGACAATGAAAATCTCTTGGTTAACATTACCTTAAGTGCGTTCAGCAAAACAATGGCTTCTTTTTTGTTTGCTTTAGTAATTCTATCTCGATAATTGAATCCTGCCTCTAAACCATTAAGGTACACCGCACCCCTGATAAGCATCCCCTCGCCTGTGATCTTGTCAAATTTTCTTGCTACATTTTTTGCTCTTCTTAATATCCTCTTGGCTAGCTGTTCCTTGTCTTTGAGTGTTGTTGTGCAGTAGTGTGTCTTTAAGCCCAACTTTTCACAGTGTCCCAATAGTTTCATTGCCAGCTCTTCGCTTCCCTTGACTCCGTAAGATACTTCATTCTTTGTATAGTACCCTAGTTTTGCCAGGTTTTCTGCGTTTGTGCTTGATATCTCCAGCTCATTAAGGTTCAGGAAATCAATTTTGTCATGAACAAAATCGATAAGCTCCAGTGTTTGCTTTTCAAATCCAGGCAATGCTGGAATCTCTATTCCAACATCCCAATCAAACCTTTTTGAAAAGGTTATCCTCTCCCAGTGTGCCTTGTTATCAAGCTCTGGGTGGAATCTTATCTCGTCTAAACCTGCTAAGTGCAGCTCCTTGAGGTTCTCCCAACTGATATTGGTCAAAGGTGTATAGAGGTGTATATGGAATTGCCTCCCGAAGCTTTCCTTAAGAAGCTTGATAATCTCAACAGTTCTTGCAAGCCTTAGTAAAGGATCTCCTCCAGTTATTCCTGCGCCCTTTGCCTCGGTCAGTTTAGCCTCTGTTATGATGTCTTCGTATGTGGTTATGGGCCACTCATTCGCATAGATTACATCTCTGTTTTTTTTCTGTTCGGATAACGGGCAGAAAAAGCAATCTTGGCCGCAGACCCCCGTTACAAAAAGCACGAGTTTCTGCCCCTTTACGCAAAGCTCGCATCCCTTTGCAATCTGTCCAATCTTCCATGAATGAAACTTTGTCTTCTCGATTTGCATATCTTTGGAGTTCTTATCATGATTTAATAATCTAACTGAAACCCAACATTTATATATAAGTATTTTTATAATAAATTAAATATATATTAAAATAACA
>JAZDKJ010000007.1:0-34571 GCA_043803105.1 Candidatus Woesearchaeota archaeon | reverse complement strand
GAGAACATCAGGAAGATTACTGCTATCGCTGAGGCTACATATTTTACAAGATTGTAGATTCTAAGTACAGGAGTCAATATCTCATCAAATGCCTCCTTATCATCCTGAGATACCTTACCGTAGTTGATGGCTAAAACAAATTGTACTAGCATCACAAACATGATGATACAGACAAATGCTTTTTTCATGCTCTCACCTCATCTGAATTTTGAAAGTCACAATCCTTGAGCCTTTGCTCTGCTAATTTGACAAAGAACTCATTATTATCGCAACCCAAGAAATCCCTGCCAAGGATTTTGGCAGCGACTGCAGTTGTGCCGACACCAATGAAGCAATCCAATACGACATCCCCCTTGTTGCTGGCTATTTTCACAAACTTCATAGTAACGTCTAGGGGCTTTTGGGTGGGGTGGGCTGTTCTCCCGTCAACTCTGATTCTCTCAGGTGCGTCAACAGTTCTCCTGATTGTAAAATTGACCATGCTTCTCTGAGAGATAAAATTGAATGGAGCCTGCCCTCTGGAACCGAACCAGCAGCACTCAACTGCTCCTCTCCATTTATCCCTATTTGGAACTGGAACGCTATTGCTCTTAACCCAGTAATGCATCCATGTCCTTGAGAAGCCCGCTTGCTTGACCAGCATTCTTATTAGGCCATAATATTGCTCAGGGCACCAAATCACAACAGACGCGTCTTTCTTGCTGACTCTAGAAATCTCGCTGATTATTGAGGACATGAAATCCTTGTATTCTTGATGGCTGCTGAAGTGATCCCAATTACCAAAGTCAGAGGTCACCTTTCTCCCCCTAATGTATTTATAACGCTCCTTACTGATATTATAAGGTGGATCAATTATGGTCAATGCAACGCTTTCGTCAGGAATGGCCTTGAGATATTCAAGGGCATCACAGCATTGAATTTTATTTGTCTCTGCCATTATCATCACCTCTCTGGTTTTTCAGGTAATCAACAACAGCCTCAAGCCTCTCTGGCTTATCCTCGTAATCCTGCTCTTGGTAAATCCATTCCAGAATCCTTTGACAGTCAAAGCAAATCTCGTTTATGTTTTCAAGCTCATCCTGATTGAGCTCTTTTTTGCAGATTACGCATTCCATTTTATCAACCTCCATCGCTGATAAAATCAATAAGGGTTCGACCTATATATCCCGTCGGAAGGAACATTTGTACAAATTCTTGTACAAAAAATACGTCCGAGAATATTTTATACACCATTCCTTTTCATTATACATGCCTAAGAATCACAAGGTCAGGTTTTCCGTTAGCCTTGAGGAAAAGCAGAAAATAATTCAGAATTCAGAGGCTTGCGGCTACTCAAAGACTGCAACTTATTGCAGGGACATGATTCTCAAGAAGCCTCAAATTTATGAAGAGAGAATAGCTCTTCTGGAAATTTATATCAAGAAAATAATGGATAAACTAGGGGTGGAGCACAATGGAAAATAATCAAGAAGATGAATTGAAAATCAAAGTACCAGAGTGGATAAGGATAGTAATTGCAGAACTGAAGAAATTAGGCTCATGATTTAACTAATTCTTTTTTGCTTACCCAAAGCAAATCTTTTATCGCAGGCCAGAACGGGGTGAAGAGAAAAATACCGAGCAACAATACTAGAGTAATAAACCCAATCATGATAGCTACTGTTTCTCGATTATGAAGTGCAGCTATTCTAAGCATATTAAGAAAATCATCACTGCTCTGAGTAATAAAACTTGGCAGTATCATGAAACAATTCCATACTATATCTAAGGCAGGGAAAAAGGCAATTTTTGCCAATATTGTTTTGTATCTTGGTCGTATATTATAAATACAAAATACAATTAATAATAGGGTCATATCAAAGAAATAAGGAGCAGAACCAATTAGAAAATAATGAACCACTGGCATTGTACCCAAGTCATTAAAATGAAAAAAGTAAGCCATCAATCCATAGGTGATATAGCCTGTGTGCCCAAGCGCTAAGTTGGCAAAATAATGGATATACTCATGAATGATGGAATAGGCCAGTACCATTACCATTGAAAGAAGGAGTAAGACCCATCGATCATGTATCCAATTTACAGCTTTTGGGATAAGCTTTCCAACTTTTGTTTCTTTGAATTGCATATTATCTCATAAAAGGAGATGGCTACTTAATAAATTATTTGATGTGTATTGCTGAAGAGTAAATCTTATTTTCAGACATTCTGTCCAACAATAGCTTTCAACTTTCCACCCAGACCAAGCTCAAGAATCTTGCTGACTATCATGTCCTTAATCTTTGGGTCTTGCATTAATGTAGTCATTAAATCATCCTGAACAGTCTGCACTTCAAGCTCCTTCTCCCTGACCTGCTGCATTTCCATTGCTGTCTTCATATCAAGAATACAGGCACATCTAGTGCAGAACTTGCTGCTAGGAGCATTGATTGTCTCGCATCTAGGACAGATCATTGGTTTTAATTCAGACTGTTGTGCTTTAGATTCCTCAGTAGCCAAGCCATTCATCTGAAGGATTGCATTATCAATATTCTTTCCAGACATGTGCACATAAGTTGATGGCATGTCGCTGCCCTGAATCCAGCCAAAATACTGGTTCATCTGGAATTCAGTAAGGTGGTTAGCCATCAAAGTAGCCCTTGAATGACGGAAAATGTGCGGGTTTAATCTTTTATTGACACCTGCCCGTTTCCCAATTTTAAGGAAAAGCATTCTTATTGTGCCATAATGCATCAGCTGGTGCTTATTTTGCCCAACATTATTAACCCATAAAGGAGCAGTCTTGTCATGCTTCAAGGGATGATTTTCCATCCATGTCATCAGGTAAGCAGTTGAGCTTATTATCCTGATAGGCCTTGAGCCCGTCTTGCCTTCAACAGTAAGCATTGCTCCGAATTTGTCAAACTTGACGTTTTGAATCTGCAAGGAAGCAATCTCGCCAATTCTTCCGCCAGATTCAAAGATGATAGAAACCAGAGCCTTGTCTCTAGGATGAGTTGCAACATCAATCATCTTCTTAATCTCCTGCTCTGTAAGAAGATCATTCTCTCCTGGAAGCTTGGTCTCTGTTCTCTTGATGTTGATATTAATCCACTTAACTTCTGGCGGATATTCTTTATTATCCCCTTTCATCCATTTGAAGAGCTTCCTAAGTATCACTTTATACGCTTGCTTTGTCCAAGGGGAATAGTCTGCTCTCTCCTGAATGCTGCGAATAAATTCCTTAACATCATCAATAGTCATCTTGTCGAAGTCTATATTGACACGCTGGGCAATAATCTTCAGGTAGTTCAAGTATTTGATGAGCCTTGGCTTGCTTATGTTCCCTATTACCAGATCGCTGTATAGCTGCATTATCAGCTTCTTATTCCTTGCAGAGATATCAGCAGATTTGACCTGCTCAATGGCGCTTTTTAGCCTTATTTCGTAGTTGTGGATATCTATGGCCTGTTTCATCTTACATCCTCCTAAGGAGCAGACTTTAATATAGGTTTGGTACCAAAAAGGGCACCAAAACGGGCTTAAGAATGAGGCTTCAGAGCCTGAGTCGGGATTTCATCCCTTAATGCAAATCCCAACCTTGGCAGGCGCTGAAACAGGGATAAGACGCCGCGGCCCTGCTTTTAAACCATAATACAACGCCATCGTTCAAACTGAAGCGTTTTTGTCATGATACAAAGCCCAAATGCGGACTTGAACTGCGAGTTCAGGTCCTGACTGCCTTGGGCGTTATATCCAGAGTGTAACGCCGAGGGGGAACGATGGTCTCCCAATTTAACGCCAAACTCCCTGTCTGGGCGCTGAATTGAAAGTAAAACGCCGTGGCCCGGACTTTCTTGTCCGGGGCGTTGCCCCAAGACCTTTGAATTCCCCCAGCCATTCTCTCGAATACCATGAAAAAAGACAAACTCGCTTAAACAAGCGATGTCTTTTCCCAGGTTTTTTCCTATGGAAAAAAGCTGTCCGGGAAAGCCTTGCGGCCACAAGCTTTCGAACGTAGGTTCCAGGCTTGCGCAGTACCAGGTTGTGCCACCACGGCGCAAACCAAAGAGGAGAAGTCAGGTTTAATAAGTTTACTGTAAGTGGAGCCTTTCTTTATGCTCTTTGACTAATATCTGGGTGTACTCGTTAAAATCCAGGCCGGACTTTCCGATCATGTTAATGCCCTTCTCTCGCACAAGCGAAAGGTATTTGTCAGATATCCTCAGCTTGTTCGCTTGCCTGACAACACTTTCAATTCCGTTTTTACCGCTCATGAACCTTAAGTCATACAGATTGCCCACATTGTCGCACTGTTTGTGTATAAGCAAATTTGCAAGTGTATCTTCTCCCGGGAATAGGCCCTGCCTATTTGCATTTGAGCCCATCCGAACAATTTTTTGCATTAGGTCATCCTTCTTCTTAATTGGGTCATTATTGGGCTTTGCACTCAAAGCAATGAGGTAATACCTCATATAATTTCCAAGGCCCTTGTTAATACTATTGAACACTTCGATAACCATCTTCATGTTTTCTATCCTATGCTTATAATCATTCTCTATTACTGCATCATGCAAGAAGTCTATGCCAACATGCATCGGCGAAAGCCCAAGCTCCTGACTGATGTATCCCACCTGCAGCGGATGTATAATGGCTGAGTGCCCGCTGTCTCTTGCCTGTTCAAGACGCTGTACATGGATCTTGTAAGATAAGCCCAACGACGCTTTGAATATAGCCTTGTCTTTTTCTGTTGGCTGCAGGTCAAGATAGAATGGCTCAAGTTCACTCTCCAGGCCTGCAAGGTCCTTTGCATTCGCGACTATAAATTTTATCTCCTCCAGGCTTCCTTCTAATTCATCCCTAAGTTCCTGTTGCATGACGGCAATAGTCCTGGTTTCAATGTTTAGCTCCATAGCCAGAAAAAACCCCAATTCGTTTAAATAGCTTGACCTTCCGCAACCATTAAATATTAGAAAGTCTTGCTTGCACTTAGGTTTTCTTGGAGGTGACGTGGATGAAGAAGTACGTTTTTTTGTTTGTTCTTGCTCTGGCAGCAATGCCTGTGATGGCCCAACAATACGACGGATATTCGTACGGTTCAGGTTATACCTCGTACTCTACTTATCAGATGCCAGATTTTGTGCCTTTGAACAACAATCTGTCACCCTGCCAGAACTATGGTGCAATGAGCCCTTTTTGGATTCATACAGGAAGCAGGCAGGGACAATGTGTATATGCTGGTGGCGACCAAATTGACTGTCGGGCAGGCAAGAAAACATTAAGGCATAAGACAAATGTCTGCACCAGGTACGCAATGCCAAACTACATGCCATTTACTGGCTCCACCTTTAGCAATTCAGGTTATTGACTAGTTTCAAGCCCGGAGTAAGTTTTATAAACAAGGTAGATGAACACAGTTCTGTGATAAAGCTAGTTATTTTTGATTTGGGTAAGGTTCTTGTCTTGTGGAAAGGTCATTTGATAGACAGGGCCATAGCTGAAGAGTTAGGGATTTCTGTCAGACAATTCACAAAGCTAACTAAGGGATATCTTCCAAGAGTCCAGGTTGGTAAAAGCAGCCTTCTTGAGATGTACGGACAAATTGCCAAAAAGCTCGGGAAAGGCCACAAGCCAACTAAGCTCATTGCGAAACATCTGTCTGCCTACATAAGAACATCCACCGGACTTGACCATAATGTGCTAACAATCATAAACAGGATGAAGAACAAAGCCAGAGTTATCTGTTTTTCAAATCAGGAACCTGAGATTACAGAATACTGGAGGAAAAGGAAAGACCTCTTTGAGATTTTTGATAAGGCTTACAACTCACCAGAAATCGGCTTAAGAAAGCCAACACGAAAAGGCTTCCAGCATGTGCTCATTGAAGAAGGCTACAAGCCTGACGAAGCATTATTTATAGATGATGTTCTTGAGAACGTGAAGGCTGCAAAATCGATGGGCATGCACGTAATCCTTTACAAGAACAGCAAACAGTTAAAGAACGAATTAGTCAAACTAGAACTTATCTAGACTTCAATCATTTCTATTTCGATGTTAAGCCCTTCTGGTATAGGCACTCTCATAACAAGACGAAGTGCTCGTTCGTCAATCCCTAAATCAACAAGCCTCTTGTGCACCCTTATTTCATATCTATCCCAGGTCGCCTTTCCGTTTCCGCAAGGGCTCTTTCTAGTGGTCACCCTAAGCTTCTTAGTAGGTAAAGGAATAGGACCCCTTATTTCAACTCCAGTCTTTGTGGCTATGTCCTTTATGTAGTCACACACTTCGTTGACCTTTCCTATCTCTGTGCTTGCGATTTTTATTCTAGCCCTTTGCATCTTGTGTGGCTGGAGTTGTGTGCACCATGATAAACCCGGTTTACCATGGACGGCAAGTGAGTTTTTACCTGCCGACTATTTCAATGCACATTCCCGCTGCTACGGTTGCTCCTGAATCCCTTACAGCAAACCGTGACATCTGTGGAATGTCTTTCTGCCTTTCAATGCAGAGTGGGTGCATCGGTTTTACTTTCACGATGGCCGCATCGCCATTCTTGATAAAGTCTGGGTTTTCCTGCAGCACTTCTCCAGTTGTTGGATTTAGTTTCTTTTGTATTGCAGTTATCTGGCAGGCTACCTGTGCTGTGTGTATGTGGAACACTGGCGTATAGCCTACGGTGATAACTGTTGGATGGTTCAATACTATAATGTTTGCGATGAATTCGACTGCAACCTGGGGTGGCGTGTCCTCATGGCCAAGCACGTCTCCTCGCGCTATGTCCTTCTTGCCCACTCCCCTTACGTTGAAGCCAATGTTGTCTCCTGGCTCTGCCTTTGTCATCTGTTCGTGGTGCATCTCTATGGTCTTTACTTCCCCATGCACTCCCTTCCCTTCCCTGCCAGGCATTATAACGACCTTGTCTCCAACCTTTAGCACTCCTGTCTCTACTCTTCCTACTGGTACCACGCCAATTCCTGTGATGTTATACACATCCTGGAGCGGAAGCCTCAAAGGAAGCTGTGTTGGCTTTTCAGGTTCTTTTAGTGTGTCCAATGTCTCAAGCAGGGTATGTCCAGTATACCAGGGCATCTTTGTGCTCTTTGTTGCAACATTCTCGCCGTGAAGCGATGCAATTGGAATGAAGGGTATGTTCTCTGGTTTGTAATTGACGGTCTTGAGTAGTGCAGAGACATCTGCCTTGACCTGCTCGAACACTTTCTGGTCATAGTTCTTCATGTCCATCTTGTTGACTGCGATTATGAGCTGGTCAACCCCGAGTGTTTTTGCAAGGAATACGTGTTCCCTTGTCTGTGCCATTACGCCGTCGTTTGCTGCAACTACAAGCACACCAGCGTCTGCTTGTGACGCACCCGTTATCATGTTCTTGATAAAGTCCTTGTGGCCTGGTGCGTCAATTATTGTGAAATAGTATTTTGGTGTGTCAAATCTCTTGTGCGCAAGGTCTATTGTGACTCCTCTCTCTCGCTCTTCCTTCAGGTTGTCCATGACAAAGGCGAATTCAAATCCTGCCTTTCCGAGCTCTTGTGCTTTCTCCTTGAGCTTTTTCATTGTCTGCTCGTCCACATTTTTAGTGTCGTATAGCAGCCTTCCAACTGTCGTGGACTTCCCGTGATCTACGTGTCCGATGAACACGAGGTTGATGTGAGTTTTATCCTTTCCCATTTTGACCTCCAGTTTTGCTCGTTTTTAGTAACGCGAAACGATGTTTGGGATACCGCATTTGTTTATAAAGTTATCGATAACGCCTACGCACCCAATTGCGCCTCGCTCAAGCCCTTTCTGGACACGATTTGTGCCCGCACTTTAGCCTGCAGTTCATCTGGGAGCTTCTCGAAACTCTGGTCTATTAGCGAGCTTGATCCTCTGCCGCCTGTGGCGCTCCGTAGGTTTGAGCTCCATCCTATCATTTCTGCTACCGGCAGCTTTGCCTTTATGATTACCAGGCTTCCTTCCTGGTTCATCTCAAGCAATTGTCCCCTCTTGTTTCCTACAAGCTTACTTAACTCTCCCATGTATTCTACCGGTGCTTCTATGTGCAGTAATTGCAGTGGCTCGAAGAGTACTGGCTTTGCTGTCATCATCGCACCCCTCATTCCTTCCCTTACTGCAGGATAGACCTGCGCTGGGCCTCTGTGGATTGCGTCTTCGTGCAGTTTGCAATCTGTTAAAGTGACCTTGACCTTTAGGCAGGGCTCTCTTGCCAGCGGACCTTTCCTCATAACATCTTCGAACATGTCCAATATCAATTCTATTACTTCCCCTATGTGGACCTGCCCCCTTGTTCCGTCAATGAGTATATTTCCGTGGTATATGTCTTTTAGTTTGGATGCTATTTTTGAATCGTAGCCTAAGTCAACAAATTTGTCAACAAGTGCCTGGTCTTTCTTCTTTATTCTCATCTCTGGTATGTCGCCATTCTTTATCGCTGCATGCACGTTGTCTTCTAACGGCTCAGTGATAAAATAGAATTTGTTGTGTTTGTTCGGGCTTTTTCCCTCTACCTCTTGGGAGAGTTTTTGTATTGCTTCTCTGTAAACCACGATTGGCTCTGAGGTTTGGACTTCAACATGTTTTTCGGTCTTTATCCTGTTCTCAATTATTTCGAGGTGAAGCTCTCCCATGCCATGCAAAAGGTGCTCTCCGGTCTCTTCATTGATCTCTATCTGTACTGTTGGGTCTTCCTTGCCGACTTGTCTTAGCACCTCGATTAATTTTGGCAGGTCGCTTGGCCTTTTTGCCTCAATCGCTTTTGTGATTACTGGCTCGAATATGTGCTGTATCTTCTCAAATGGTTCTGTTGGATTTTCAGTGACTGTTTCGCCTGCAAAAGACTTTACCCCTGCGATGCCTATGATATTTCCGCAAGGTACCTCATCCACAATCTCCTTTTTCGGCCCATTGTAGATATAGACCTGCTGTATCTTCGAGTATTGCTTCTGCCTGTTTAGGTAGACATCCTGGCTTTTCTTCACAGTTCCTGAGAATATCCTTCCCGCAGAAATCTCTCCTGCCTGCGGGTCAACTACTATCTTTGTGATGACAAAAAATAAAGGCCCTTTAGGGTCGCAATTTATCAGTGATTTGCCCTCAACTGATTCAAGGTCTCCGTGCCAGATTTTCGGAATCCGGTATTTTTGCGCGTCTGCCGGGTTTGGCAATTGCTTTACCACCATGTCAAGCACAATCTCGTGCAATGGTGCTTTTTTTGCCAACGGCTTGTAATCCCCTCCGAGGTATGCGTCGATTATTTCCTTGAATGTGATGTTTTTCTGCTTCATATATGGTACTGATAGCGCCCAGTTGTGGAACGCTGACCCGAATGCGACGCTTCCATCCTGTACGTTTACCTGCCATTTCTCTTTCATTTCTTGTGGTGCAATCTCTCTTATTAGTTCATTGACGTTTGTGATTATCTTTACGAATCTCTCTTGCATCTTCTCCGGGGTGAGCTGCAATTCTTTGATCAGCCTGTCAACCTTGTTTATGAACAGGACTGGCTTTACCTTTTCCCTCAATGACTGCCTTAATACTGTCTCTGTTTGCGGCATTATCCCTTCCACTGCGTCGATAAGGACTATGGTTCCGTCAACTGCTCTCATTGCCCTTGTGACTTCTCCGCCAAAATCTACGTGTCCTGGAGTGTCAAGCAGGTTGATGAGGTACTCCTTTCCCCCGTAGACGTGCACCATTGACACCGCTCCTGTGTCTATTGTGATGCCTCTTGACTTTTCATCTTCGTGAAAGTCCATGACTAGCTGCTTTCCAGCAAGCTCTTCAGACATCATTCCCGCTCCCGCAAGCAGGTTGTCAGTGAAGGTTGTTTTTCCGTGGTCGATGTGCGCTGATGTAGCAATATTTCTTATCTGTGCAGGATTGCTCATGATCCTCTTCACTTTTTCAGACATCTTCTCTGCCATAGTTTCACCTTAATGCATTATGTCCCAATCTTTTCTATAATAGTCAAGCATTTCGTCCTTTTTGAACCAGAGGTTTACTTCGTTTGCAGCCTCTTCTTTGTTTCCTGATGCGTGGACTATGTTCCTTAGTGCCCTTTGCTTTTGGTCTGCTAATTCATAGCTGTCAATACTATAGTCCCCTCTTATTGTTCCTGGAGCAGCATTCTTTGGTCCTGCAGTGCCGACGATCTTTCTTCCCATCTCTATTGCATGGATTCCTTCCCAGACCATCGCCACCATTGGGCCTTCAGTGAGATACTTCAACAGCCATGAGTTGATGCGCTTGCATATCTCCTGGTCTGTCTCTTTCATCTTGATGCCCTTTGCCTCCCAGGCTTTTCTCGTTGTTGCGGCTGTGTTCTTTATCCATTCCTCAGTCATCGGATAGTGCTTTTTTGCCATCTCATTGTCAGGGTGCACCATCTTTATTGCAGCAAGCCTTAAGCCTCTTTGCTCGAACCTCTTTATCACTTCTCCAACTAGTCCTCGCTGTACTCCGTCGTGCTTCACAGCAACGAATGTTTTTTCCAGCAAATCTTTCATTTTCCACCTTTCTGGTAGTTCTTGGTCCATTTGAATTTTCTCGGGTTTCTCCCAAGCTTTATCATGTTCTTCTCGCATTTGTTCGAATCAAAATACAAAATCTTTCCGTCTTTCTTTACATACATCTTGCCTGTTCCAGGCTTGAGTGTTTCTCCGCAAAAACTGCATTTTGCCATTTTTTATCCGTAGGCTAGTCCGCCTCGGCCTCCGCGTGAAAGTTGTCTTGCTTCAAACTCTGTTTCCCTTAGCATGAGTATGTCTCCCACTTGTACTGGGCCTTTGACATTTCTCCTTATGATCTTGTTGGCGTCCCTTCCATCAAGTATTTTTACCCTTACCTGAACTGCCTCTCCCCTCATTCCCGTCCTTCCTATGATCTCTTCAACCCTTGCCGGAGTCGCCATCGAGAAAGTCACTTGAGGTCCTCTCTTGACCTCTTCTGTTGGTTGCTTTGGTGCCTCTCGTCTTTGCTCTTGTTTTGGTTGGTCAGTTTTGGCTTGTTCAGGCTTTGTGTGTTTTCCCTCTGCGGGCTTTGCCTTCTGGGTTTTTGCCTCAGGCGCCTTGGCCTCTGTTTGGTCCGGTTTCATTTTGCCTTGAGTTTGTCCTTAAGCTCTTTGATGAGATTCTTTGCTTCTCCTTCTTGTATGATCGCCACGCTTGCTGTAGGTACAGTTAAACCTGCTGCTGAACCAAGCTCTTCCTTGCTTGTTACTGTTGCACACGGTATGTCTTTCTCGTTGCATAGAAGAGGTATGTGCATTGTTATCTCTGGAGGGCTGACGTCCTTGGCTATAGCCACAAACTTGGCTGTGCCCCTTTCTATCATCTTGGTCACTTCGTTGGTTCCGACCTTCAGTTTTCCTGTTGATTTTGCTAGCTCGATGGCTTCATACACTTTTTCAATTAATTCATCTGCCATTTTCATAACCTCCGTGAGGATTAAGAGGTAAATTCAGAAATTATACCTCTTTCCGGCCTCTTCAGCCGTCATCAGTCACTGGTATGCTCAAGAGTTTATAGGGGGTTTATAAAGATTACTGTTGGCATGGCTTTGTGTATTACGTGACTCTTGCGTAAAAAGTCCTATAATTGGACACCAAATGTTTAAATAATCCAGCAACAAATACAATTACAGGCAGGTTAAAATATGAATATGCTTACAAGAAATAACGGAATCTGGTTATGTGTTATAGGAATTGCGGTATTCTTACTTAATTTCTTGACTTTAACATTATGGGATATTGACATTGATATTCTTGGCGTGATGATTTTTGTTCTTGGCTTAGTTATTGTAATAGCCTGTGGAAGTTATATGAAACATTCATCTAAATTGTTATCAAGAAGAAACGGAGTATGGGTATGTATAATTGCAGTAGCAATGACTACTATATTCGGATATTCACCAATTCCTTTTCTCAATGGTGATATTGGTGGCTTCTTTGGTTTAGGAGTTTTTATTTTAGGTATAGTCCTCATACTGTTGAGGTGGAAACATTAATGAGGTGGTTACCGATATTATATCTGTGTAAAAAGCCAAGGTTATTCAGGACTTTCTACACAAAGCATGTTGGCATCAAACCCACAAGTCCTACAATCTAAGTTCTCGAATTTCTCGCAGAATATTGGCCATATGCACCTTTTGTTTTTTCATCAACAGGACTATTGTTGAGATAACCACTACCGAGATAGAGCCCACCAAGAGAATTTGGCTTAAGTTTTGGTAGTTAACCTGTTTTGTTATGAATGCTATTCCCACGCCGATGGCATAGGTAAACAAAATTATTATTGACGTAGTGTAGAACTGCAGATATTTGTTGTAATGCAAGTCCAGCAGATTTTTCTTAACTCTGTCAGACAACTGGTTCACAATTATTCATCCCCAAACGCTATTGCCAAAAGCACTAGACCTCCGACAATCAATATAAAAGAGCCTGTTGCCACAACAAATTTTTCCTGGAGAAAAGCCGGAATTGCAATGACGATTCCAAGGACTGTGCTTATGACTCCTGCAACAGCCAATATATTTCCTGTTCGCTTGTTCATGTGGATTGATTTTGGTCTGCTTCTTTATAAGTTTTCCTACGTGATTCTGCAGGATTCTCTGGCCGCAGCGTAAATCCATAATCAAATAATGTATCTGGTTCGCAAGAAGAATATCATTCCCTTCCTTTTGTCGCACAATCCGGTGCATAAGGCAATGTGCCTGTGAAGAATCTGTGAGTGTATTTGCCGTCGCAGTTAGGGCTTATTGTCGTCTGTTGCCTCTTGCCATCTCTAAGTTCTGTCCATCCGAACACTGCATTTATTCCGTTGTAGAACAATATCATCCGATCTTCTTTTAGGCATTTGAAGACGAACACTTCTGTGAGCCCATCCTTGTTTGTGTCTATATAATCTATTCCTTTGTCGATGCAGCCCTTGTAGTCAGGGATTGCCCAGCCTTTTGTGTTTATTTCGTCAACGATAGGCACTGGAGCGATATTTCTTTCCTTGATTTGAGAGTGGATAGGATATACTGTTGTGAGGATTGTGACCATCGTTGTAAGTACTGCCTTTTTGAGCATGAATTAGTGTTGATATTGGAGCTTTTAAGCCTTGCCACATTCAATGCCTGTGAAGCAACTATATCAATCAATCATATCCTAATATACAAAAAGCTATATTCATGTATAAAAACGTAACATTTATATATTAGTAGCCTTAATGAAAGGCACACTTTGTGTTATTTATATACAGCTTATAAGCACAAAAAACAAAATTTGAGGTGAAAACGATGGTAGAAGGATTCGAACTCCAGGTCGGAACAGCAAATATCGAAGTTATCGGCTGCGGTGGCGCTGGATGCAATATGGTTTCATGGCTCTACAGGAAAGGAGTGCAGGGAGCAAAGATTTTGGCGTGCAATACCGACAAGCAGCACCTGGAGATCACTAATGCAGATTACAAGTTTTTGATAGGAAAAAATGTAACAAGAGGCCTCGGATGCGGTGGTTTCCCAGACAAGGGAGCTGCAGCAGCTCAAGAGAACCTTAACGAGATAAGGGAGCTTCTGAAGAATTGCGACATGACCTTTGTCTGCGCAGGAATGGGCGGTGGCACTGGAACAGGAGCCGCACCAGTTATTGCAAAGATTGCCAAGGAATCAGGCTCTATTGTTATAGGAACAGTTACTATGCCTTTCAATATTGAAAGGGCAAGGATAGACAAGGCAGAGTTTGGGCTTCAGCAGTTAAGGCAGGTTGCAGACACCGTTATAGTGATAGACAACAACAGGCTTGTCAACATTGCAGGAAATCTGCCAGTTCAGCAGGCTTTTGCTGTTGCGAACGAACTTATTTCAACAATGATTAGGGGTATTGTCGAGACTATTGCAGTCCCAAGCCTGGTAAATCTCGACTTTGCTGACGTGAAAGCGATAATGAGCGAAGGCGGAGTAGCTGCCATTGGAGTAGGCTTCTCAGACACAACTAATAGGGCTGAGGAGGCTGTGAGGGGTGCGCTATCAAACCCGCTGCTCGACATCAACTATGTAGGTGCTACAGGCGCCTTGATTCACATTGAAGGCGGGCCTGACATGACCCTTGATGAGGTTGAGGACATAGGAAATGCAGTGACAAAGAACCTTGACGAGGATGCTAATGTAATCTGGGGCGCACGTGTCAATGACGCGATGAAGGGCAAACTTTGCGTCATGACCATCATCACAGGAGTGAAGTCACCGTGGATTTTGGGCAAGCCTTCAAGCAAAG
Organism: Candidatus Woesearchaeota archaeon; assembly: GCA_043803105.1. Taxonomy (GTDB): domain Archaea; phylum Nanobdellota; class Nanobdellia; order Woesearchaeales; family JAZDKJ01; genus JAZDKJ01. Next base: position 20,326 of record JAZDKJ010000007.1, on the reverse strand, counting down.
AGAGCTTTCAGAAGGCCAAGAGTTTCCACAGCGAATTGGGCATTCGAACAGTTTAGGTGCTCCAAGATGATTGATATAGAACAGACCAAGAAGCTCAACTTCATGATTAAGGAGTTGACGAGGACAGGTGCAGCCTCCAGTTTTGACGATGCTGTAGCGATGGCAGGCAATGTGTATGAGGAAGGCCTTCCCGAAACAACCGCATCAGTAGTTTTAGCTAAGGAGGGTGATCGGGTGCGCCAGCTTATTGATGAGCGCATCCGCCACCACCTGGCTAATGCCTCTGAAGGGTTGAACAACGAGCTCAAAAGGGTATCAGAAAGCCATGAGAGCTTGAAGTCTGAGTTAAAGCAGCTCTGGCAGGCTGTTGAGGGAATAAAGCAGCAGGCGCCAAAGCACATCAAGCCTGAGGAGATTGACAGCACAAAGGACACAGTCATACCTATGCCTCAGCCAGAGGTTGTGCAGCATCCTAGGGGATTCACCTCGCCAATGGAGCAGCCGAGGCCAGCCCTTGTTGATCATCCAAGGTCAGGCTCGTATAAGTCTGATGATGTTGCTTTGGATAAGTTCTTTTATTTCGGGAACAAGAGATAATTTTTTCTCTTTATTTTTGGTTCACAAAAGAAGAGAGTAGTATTTGCTAATTGCCTGGTCTATTTGCTCTTGAGAGGCAATCCTAAAGATGATTTTCTCCCTGCCTGTAAGATTGCTCAGGACTTTAGTAATATTATCTGCTTGCCTTTTTGTAGGTTCATAGCTCAGGGCAACCTCTATTGCTTTATCGTTTACATACCTAATAGGAACCATGCCAAAGTAGTCTGCCACATGACGACGGGCGCAAAAATCTCCAAATACTATATTTTCCAGCTCCTTAACAAGTTCGGGATCTATAGTTGCGGTTGACAAATCAATTGGTTGTAGTTGCTCTTTCATTTTGATTCCAATTTCCTTGACAATGCGAATCTCGTATTACTTAAAAACATTATTGGTTGTGCCAGTCAAAACATTTTTATAAAGCACACAATTAAGGCTTTGCATGGCTGAAAAGGAAGAGTCTGAAGTTGGCATAACAGTAAAGAAGTCTGATGATTTCTCTGAGTGGTATCAGCAGCTCATCATCAAGTCTGGTTTGGCAGATTATAGCTCTGTCTCAGGCTGCATTGTCTTTCGGCCTGACTCCTATGATATCTGGGAAAAGATTAAGTCAAAGGTTGACTCTGACTTCCGCAAATCTGGCATAAGGAATTGTTATTTCCCTCTTTTTATCCCTGAAAGGCTCTTGAAAAAGGAATCTGAGCACATGGAAGGCTTTAGCCCTGAGGTTGCCTGGGTGACTGAATCAGGTGACACAAAGCTCAATGAAAGATTGGCGATAAGGCCTACTTCAGAGACCATAATGTACGAGAGCTTCTCCAAATGGATCAGGAGCTGGCGTGACTTGCCCTTGCGGCTCAACCAGTGGAACAATGTCGTCAGGTGGGAGTTCAAGCACCCTGTGCCTTTCTTAAGGACAAGAGAGTTCCTCTGGAATGAAGGACATACGGTCTTTGCTTCAAAGCAAGAGGCAGAAGCAGAAGCTGACGAAATCATCAGCATCTACAAGGATGTGACCGAGAATTACATGGCCCTGCCCGCTCTCATAGGCAGGAAGACTGACAAGGAAAAGTTTGCAGGGGCAGAATACACAATTTCATTTGAGCATGTGCTTCCTAACGGCAAAGCGATTCAAGGACCTGATTTCCACCATGATGGCCAGAATTTTGCTAAAGCTTTCGATATCAAATTCATCAACAAGGCTGAGAATCTGGAGTTTGCCTACCAGAACACTTTTGCCATTACAACACGGATGATAGGCATCATGGTTGCAGTACACAGTGATGATAAAGGCCTTGTTTTGCCTCCAATGCTTGCCCCAACCCAGATTGTCATTGTTCCTATTATCTTCGAAAAAACTAAGGAAGCCACCCTTAAGAAAGCCAAAGAGCTTAAAGATGCCTTAAAACAGTTCTCCGTTATCTTAGACGACCGCGACGAATATTCTGCCGGCTGGAAATTTAATGAGTGGGAGCTCAAGGGAGTTCCTTTGCGCCTTGAGATCGGCCCAAAAGACATCGAGAAGAGGCAGGTAATGTTAGTCAGGCGAGACACTTCCAAGAAGCAGCCAGTCCCAATTGCCGACTTGAAAGACACAGTCAAGGAGGTTTTGGACGACATTCAAAAGAGCCTTTTTGACAAAGCAAAAAAGTTGATGCACGACACCGTAGTTGAGGCTTCAAACTTTGAGCAATTAAAGAATGCCGTCGACAATAATAAGATAGTCCTTGCGCCTTACTGCGATAATTCTGAGTGCGAGGATTTGATCAAGGACAAGGCTGGTGGTGCAAAGGCGCTTAACATCCCATTGAAACAGCCAAGCATCAAGGGCAAGAAGTGCGTTTACTGCGGCAAGGAAGCATCTTTTATGGTTTACTTCGGTAAAAGTTACTAGCAAATTTAGAACATCTTCAATATCCTTTTCACCTTGCCGTTCAGCGATTCAGCCACAGCAATCCCCGCCCATTCTGCCATTCTTCTTGTGGCTGCAGAGCATACAACCAGTATGTCATAATCTGTCAGCTCGAATATTGAGGAGTATAGCTGAACATCAAACCTGCTTATTCCAGGCATCCTCAATCCTTTGTCATAGACCATTAGTAAAGCCCCTTCTGCCCCGTTCTTGATTGCGATGTCTCTTTGCTTGTACCCTACCTCGAGTCTTCTCTCATTCCTTATCTTGAATGCAAATGTGTGCTTTCCTCCGAGTTCCTTTGTCTTAGCTATTTCAATAAATTCGAATTCTGCCGCAAGGTTCTCCTTTGTCTGCTTTCCTTTGGCAGTAAGGGTGTGCCCTTGCCTGTCTGAGTCAATTAGCCTCTTAATTTTTAGTATGTCAAGTATAGTTCTCACCGTACCCTCTCCAAGCTCCAATAATCTTCCAAGATCAAGTCTTGAAATATCCTTTTGTATTCCCAGCAAGCATCTTAGAACATCATATTTGTTGAATTTGGGCGGATTGCCTACCATCAATAGTATTTCCTTGAATGGCTATAAATAACTTACTAGAAAAAAGAAAAAGAAAAAATTTAGGCGCAATGGCCCTGTGTGCAATACGTTGTTCCGTTGGAATTGCAGTCGATATCCTGGCTGTTGCTGCTGGTCCCAGAACAATACCACTCTGTCATCATGGAGGCTGTGCCGTTCAAGCAGAGGTCAGGGTTATAATAAAAATTGCCCTGATAATATCCGTAGGTGTTTCCGCCTATGAGGGGTACTATACCACCGTCTGTGTCAGTGCATGAATCAGGTGCAGGATTGCATTTGCCGTCAGCGCAGCCATAAGAACAGGTCTGACTGGACAGTTTAGCCAAGGCACCATTGCACCAATACTCCTTCAACTGAGCGCTTGTATTGCAGAAGTCATCATAACTGTAAGATGCATCGCTGTAATAGCCGCTCACAGTCCCAAATATGTTGGGCATCACTCCTCCGTCTGTGTCGCTACAAGAGTTTGTCCAATGGCATGCTCCGCTGCTGCAGTACTGCCCTGTCAGGCATGTTTCAACAAGCTCTGGCGTGATTGAATAGCCGCACGCTCCGCTGCTGCAATAATTATCAGTGTAGTTATGGTAGACCTGGGTCCCAACACAGAAGTTTGCTCCGTATCCATCTGTTCCGCAGTCTTGCTGCAGTTCTGGTGTGGTGTCTGAGTCGCACACTCCTCCGCTGCAATAATAGTCAGTGTAATCCTTGTACACATCATCATCGCTGCAGTAAGCGCTGCCGTATGCATCAGTTCCACAGCTTTGGAAGTGTATTGCCTTTTGAGTTCCATAACAGTAAGTCTCATTTAGGTTGCTGTCTCCCATGCACTTATCGTCAACGCTGTATGGATAACCATAAGCATACCCGGAAACGGTTCCAAAAACCAAGGGTACGTCCCCTCCATCAGTGTCGCTGCATGTGTCAGAGTAACGGCAAGTTCCATAGTAGCAATACTGGTCGGCTCCGCAGGTCTGGACAAGTTCAGGTGTGTGCGTATGAGCGCATGCTCCCGCATTGCAGGAATAGTCAGTGTAGTTGTGATACACCGCGTTGCCAAGGCAATAATTGCTTCCGTAACCATCAGTTCCGCAGCTTTGCTGTTGGCTTGTTTCTTGCGTTCCTGAGCAATAGTATTCAAACACATTAGAGCTGTCCACGCAGTAGTCGGTGTCGCTGTAAGATGCTTCATTTTTTATGCCTGAAGTTGTACCTAGGATAACAATATTGTTTCCTCCGTCTGTATCGCTGCAAGAATCTGGGATGGTATAGGCAACCACCGCATAGGTCTGGGCCACATAACCACCGCCATTGTTTGAATTGTAAGAATTCATTCCAGCCTCAAGCGCATCAACCTGTGCCCAAGTCCAGGCGCTTCCTGTTGCAGGGTTTGTGTTATACTGTTGGTTATAAGATGCATAGCCTGAAGTTAATGTTAATGTATTTCCGAGATAGTTTGTCCCGCCGCTTCTGATCATCGGCTGTATCTTGTATTTTGAGCTGCTGTAATATTTTGCATAATAATACAAGGTTACGCTGTTAATCGTATACCCACTCTGGCCTGAGTTAGAGTAGCTAAAGCTTTCCTTTGTGTTCTTTCCGTTGGTGTAAACATAATCGCTTGTGTTCGCAGTTGCCTCGTTAACGCACTGCCATTCAGTTGCTGCTGTGCGGCCTTGGTTGGTCCACGAATTATAGGCACCCATCCCATCAGGCCCTATAGTCACTGAAGCAGCCAGAACTGTGCTCGCTAAAATCAAAGATGTCAATAAAAACAGAAATGCTTTTTTCATACTTATCACCAACTATTTTCTCGCTTGGTCCCCGCTTATAAATCTTTGGAAAAAATTCATGCTCTTTGCCTAGTCACCAATTGGTAGAAAAATAATAGGGCTGCGAAGATTAGGCGCCGCTTCTATCTAAAATAACACTTTGCACATTAGGCAAATCAACATAATTAAATACGACCAGGGCTGCGCTCGTGTATGTCACACACGTTTGTTCACGAAACCTCCAACAATCAAGTGAAACGAGTTGTTGCGTTATTTGTGATGATTGTTCTTATAATAAGCGGCCTTGTTATTGCAGCAGTAAACTATGGGCGTGTGAACGGTAAAGTTAGTTCAGAATCATTTTATTCACGCTATACGCCCGACATCGTGCACGACATCACGCCACTCAAGCAGTTTATTCTTGGTATCATAAGCGGTATAGTGTTCATTCCTGTTCCTGCTCCGGTTGAACTCACATTCTATATTGGCTTAAAGCAAGGCAATCCTGTCCTTCTCTCGATGGCAGCTGCGCTCCTTGGTTTCGTGATTGGAAGTGCAATTAGCTATCTCACTGGCTGGAAACTCAGTCAACAAGTAGTATATCTTCTCTCGACAAGGAAAATACATGCAATACGCAGAAAAGTAAATAAGTATGGCGCGTATGCTATCATTCTGATGAATCTTGTTCCGGCCCCAAGCGACGTGCTCAGTTTCAGTCTTGGTATCGTAAAATACAATGCAAAACGACTCTTCTTTTTTCTTATGCTAGCAGTTATTGTGAAACTCATTGCAATTGCGACCTTTGTTTACTTTGTGCACTAATTACTTTTGCAAACACCAAAGCATTTTTAAACACCCTACCATTCAACTATTTTCATGGAAGTGTTTGTTGAGAAAGCAAGTGCCGTTGATGAAACCCTTCGAATACAAGATATTCTTGGCAAGCGAGTACTCACAAAATCTGGCGCAGTGCTCGGACGAGTAAAGGCTGTTCACTTCAACAAAAAAAAATACTATGTTGAAGGAATCGTTGTTCGAAAATTCTTCAAAGAAGACAAGTATATCTGTATCACCTACGTTAATGTGATGACACCACAAGCCGTCATTCTTTCGATTGAACCTGCAACGCTCTTTGAAGGATGCACAGTGGTCAGTCACGATGGCAAAAAAGTGGGCACTGCAATAAAAGTGCACCGCGTTAGTGAAACAAATCGCGTTGCGTCACTCACTGTCAGCCGCGGATGGTTCCGAACAATGGAGGTGCGCCACGCCGACATCGAACACCTCGGAACTTCCATCATTCTTTCAAAAACTTACGAGCAACTAAAACGTGACCGAAAATCCCAGCATTAAGGGCGTTATAACATCGGAAGATGTGCTTGGCAAGGATGTTATAGATTCGCGAGGAGCGTTTCTTGGAGTTAGCGACAAACTCTATATCCATCCAAAGACCTTGAAAGTTGTGGGTATATCCGTCGATAAAGGTTTTATGCGAAAAGGATTTCTTATTGGGTCAGACCACATTCGAGAAGTTACGAAATACGCCGTGTTTCTTACCATCGAACCCTCTTTTCGCTTGAAAGGAATGACTGTGTTTGGAGTTAAAGGTGGAAAGATTGGCACTGTGGAAGCGGTCAATCTCGTGCCAAAGACCAACACTATTCAGGACCTTGTCGTCAAATCTTCCGTGAAAGGCCTCGGTACCATCACGATAGCGTCAGAATATCTTGCGCGAATGGAACAGAACGTCTTTTTGAACATTACTAGCGAAAAGCTTCTCAAACTAAATCGCGTCAAGAAATAATCAATAAATAAGAAGTTATTTGTTGAGATTCAATTCTTCTTGTCAAAAGGAAATAACTTGTATTCAGAAATATCTTTCTTATCTATCATCTCGTCGCAGGCCAGTTAGATTCGGCGTAATAATCTTATCCACTGAGAATGTGCAGACCTCTTTTACCTCGGTATCATTTATATAATATGATAACTATAATGGCAAGCCATAACGACCTGTATGGGCAATCTGTTAAGACTTTATGGACATTGGCTAGAAGAGTTCAAGAGAAAATAGGTTATTCTTTTTTGCAGGAAATATGCTGTTTGAAGACATACCCTACGACTCGAAGAAACTGTCAAGCTTTGACTTAAGCTCTTTTGCTAGTCACCAATTGGTAGAAAAAAAATGGGGCTGCGAAGACTTTCGAGCTTCTCTTGACGCTGCAAAACCGTTCTTTTTTCCGTCGAGGAAAAAAGCCTTTTCCCAGGTTCCCTATCCGAATTCAACAATTCGGATGGGCCCAAGAAAACCCTCGGTTTTCTTTGGGTTTTTGCGAAGCAAAAAAAGCTGTTCGAACTCCGGTTGCACGCATTCTGGGATTGCTCCCCAAGCGTGAGTGATAGTATCTCCAGAGCAAGACCAAGCTTGTTCTGTCCAAGCTACACTACAGCCCCATAGGTTGAAGTGGAAAGCCACACTGTTGTATGACCTTCCTGCTACGGCTAACTGGCAAGGCGTTAAAAAGGTTGCGATGAACTAATCGTGTTAAATTCTCTGACGAGCAACAGCGAGGAAGATCGAGGAGCGCAACGAAGTGAGCACCGTTGAAGTTGCGAAAAGAGGCGACGAGGAATCTTTATAAGCCTAGCAGAAACTTCATTTGTTATGGATGAAGGCAAAGACTTGGAGTTTAATGTCGAATTCGATGAGGGTCGGAAAGCACTACAGGCCTTCGAACTATGCCCTTATATTTGTTTTCACACCGAAACTCTTGAAATAAAAGTGCGTGAACCAAGCAGAGAATGGATTGCTGTACCAGTAGATTTTATGGGCAAACGAGGCTGGGGACTTGGACAATACTCTGTGAAAATCATTTTCTCATGTGTCAAACCACCTTTGCCAGACAATTACGCAGACAAAGTAAGAGAGATTCTAGGAAAATACGGAAAAATACTCTGACGCCTCTTTTCGCAATTGAATTTAACAACATATAAACGAAAAACCAAGGATTCTTGTTTCCGGGGCTCTGGGAGGGATGTTTTGTGATGACCAAATTAGAAAAAGTATTGTAACTTCCAAGTGAATTTAATCGGTAGTTTTTTCGGATAAGATGAAAATTATTCTCTTTTTCCTGCATCACATATTTTAAGATTCAGTACACGAGATTTCTTATGGATGTTCTAGAAGCTATGAAGAAAGAGATGCTCAGGAGGAAGCTGAGCCACAGGACTGTGATTACTTACCTGTTCTGTATCAGAAAATTCCTAAAAAATTGCCACAAGGATCCAAAGTGGTTCTCCAAAAAAAGATGTCGGGGAGTTCTTAGAGCTTTTTTGGACAGGAAGATTTATATAATAATTCATTATGTTTAATAATTAACAGTAACAAAATATAATACATTGTTATCTTGAGGTTGATAAAATGACGCAAGCGATTGTTAATTTTGGTGAGCATGAGGACAGGGTTTTGAACATTGTCAAGGGCAAGTACGGCTTCAAGAACAAGTCCCAGGCTGTGAACTTTGTCATAAAAAAGTTTGAGGAAGAGATGCTTGAGCCGAAGCTTAGGCCTGAGTATAGGGAAGAGTTGTTGAAGATAGACAAGGGAAATTTCAAGCGGTTTTCCAGCATTGCTGACTTGAGGAAAGAGATTGAGCGTGTATAGTTCTGAAAGAAGCGACAAACTCATCAAGATACTGAAAAAGCTGTTCAAAAAGGACAGGGCTCGCTATGAGGCCACGATGAAGAAGATTGATGAGATAATCAATTCTGAAGAGCCTGAGCATTACAAGAACCTGTGTTATGACCTGAAACAATTCAGAAGGGTGCATATAGACAATCACTTTATTCTTATCTTTAAGATTGATGGCCAGAAAAAGATTATCCGTTTTGAGGACTTACAGCATCATGATACTGCCTACAGCCATTGGTGCTAAATTCGCTCATCAATATTTGTTGCTTCGCAGTTCAGCCTGCTGAGCAGCACTACAGCCCCAATTGTAGCTTTGCTACGCTCCTTTGCGAAACGCCTAACTCTTATAAATTCTTTGGTTACAGCCTTTCTAAGCCAGTTTTGTTTTCTCCCTTTCTTTGTTCAAGAGTATATATGACTCCTTTGTGATTCAGAATGTTTTGGAAAAAAGATTAGGGAAGATTTTTATACCAAAACCCATAACACAACACAAAAGAAGCGTGGCAGCCAGACGCCAATGGAAGACGAGCAAGACTTGAAGAAGCATATTAAGGATTATTTATTAAACCGGAAAGATAGAGACTTGGCAATTTATGACGTTTACAAGGAACTGCCGAAAGAGTTCCAACAAAAGCTAGGTTTTGATGCCTACTATACTTTCTACAGAAGAATAATTGAAGAAGACTTTGTTGACAAAGATGAAGCAGAAAGAGCTATGAAAGAACTGCTAAGTGCTGCTGGACAAGAGGCAGAAAAAATCTCTGAAGAAGAATTATGCACGAAGTGCAAAAAGGAGAAGAAAGCTTTTGGTGACCCTGACTTTTGCGTGAACTGTATAGGAATTTTGAAAAAAGAAGGACAAGCAAAGGCAAACGACATTCAGCAGGCTTTGAAGAATGACCTAGAATTCTTAAAGCTGACCAGCGAAGTGAAGGCTGTTGCCTACGTAATGGAAAAATATGGAAGGGAGAAAGAGCAAAACAAGTTTGTTTTTCTCGCTCAAATCGCTAAAATGGCGTATCACAGCCCTTAAATAATTTTGGCAAATATTTTTAAGAATTGCAAGAAATTCTAATTGAATATGCTGAACTATAACAAGATTAACCTCAAACAGCTTTCCACTCTTCACGAGATTTATGCTACAAAAGACATTTCTCAGCTGGTCGAGAATCTAGAAATAAAGCCTCACAGCCTTTTGAAGGTGCTTGAGAGACAGGCAGAAGCGTTTCCGGATTTGTGGGACATCGAAAGGATTAATTATCTCAAGAAAGAGCAGCATCGCCGTGATCAAAGCCTAAGCAAGCGCAATAGGAGGAAAAAGGTCAAGGATACATATCAGTTGTTTGAAAGCATGACAAAATGGTCTGATTATGACGCCAAGGCTTTGGGAGCAACCTATCTTGTGCACGATTGGGATGTTCTCCAAGCTTACTTTAGCACTAAGAATCAGCTAGTCCACGAAAAGCTTGTTGAGTTGTATGAGGCTGACAAGCCTGCTTGGGGGCTTTCAAGGATTCTGGAATTGAAGAGCCAATTCAATTATAGAGTTTTTATCGGCATTAAGGAGAGGGTTTTGCGAGATTACCTGCGAAGTGTTTTCTTGTTGAAAAATCCAAGGCTGCAGAGGCTATCTTCCCTTGACCATCTGATACATCAGAAAAAGACCACTGTCGAAATGGCTGCCCTACTGGGAACTGACCAGGGATGGGTTCAGGAGTATATTCGTTCAAGGGGTCTTCTGCCTACTACCAGTTTCTCCAGCACTCCAAGGTTTCCATGTAAGTGTCCTCTGCATTATTGAAAACATTTATATACAAGTGAAAGCTGTTTGAACCCAGAAGGGCTTATGAAAAAGACAGTGATAGTGATTCTTGCATTCTTGCTTCTAGCGTCGCCGCTTGCGATTGCTGTCCATAGTGTCTCGGTAAGTGTCATCAAGAATGAGATTTTTGCCAACGAGACTGCAGTCTTTAGGATTGCTGTAAGGAACCCTTTGGAAACCATTGAGCAATACTCCATTTATTCCCCTGATGTTGAGTGGGTTGTCACAACCGAGCCTTCAAAGGACTATATAATCAAGGTCTATCCGAACTCAGCCACCGAGACCCTTGTTAAGGTAACACCTTACTACTACACAAAAGCTGGACTCTACGGTGTTACGTTAAATGTGAAGGGCCTTGAAACCAATGAGGTTATTTCAAAAAAACTAATCGTGGAGATAAAATCTTCAGCTGCAAATTTCGGCCAATACATACCATCGCTTCACCTTGACGTAAACATTCCGGAGCAGGTTGACCCCAGAAACACATTTAAGGTTCGAGTTGACCTGGTTAACCAGAATACCTTAGACCTTGCGCAGGTTGAGCTTGAGGTTTCGAGCAGTATTTTCAAGCAGGATTATACCACAAGCCTTAAGCCTTTGGAGGCAAAATCAGTTGACTTCTCCATCAGCTTAGATCCAAACCAGCCGCCGGTAAAAGACTTAGTCAAGGTTGTTGCTTCGACAAAGCGTAACGGCAAAGCTTACCAGTTCGATTCGTTCCCTGTGGATTTTAGTGTCATAGATTATGGCAAGGTCATAGAGACAAGGTCTGTCCAATCCGGAATACTGAAGACCGTTACCAAGGTTAATCTTGAGAATGACGGCAATGCTGAAAGGCAATACCCGGTTAATTGGCGTCGCAGCCTTCTTTCTGCAATCTTTACCTATTCAAACCCAAAACCTCAGATTGTAACTCTTGAGGGCAAAAAATATTATCAATGGGCTATGGTGCTAGGTCCTAAAGAGTCAGCGCAGATTACTGTTACTGTCAACTATTGGCCTTTGGTCATTTTCATTCTGGCAGCCTTGCTAGTTACAGCGATGTATTATATATTGAGGAGCCCCATTGTTGTTAGAAAGTCGTCCCAGATTGTGGCCTTTAAGCATGGTGGAATCTCTGAGATAAAGATTCAGCTTGATATTATTAATAGGGGCAAGGTGTCTTTAAGGAATGTTCACATCATCGACAAGTTGCCTAACCTCCTTGACTTCCAAAAAGAGGCTAAGCTTGGCATGGTGGAGCCTGATAGCGTGTTAAGGCATGAGAGAAAGGGTACAATCCTTAAATGGAAACTCGGTACTCTTGAGCCTTTTGAGGAAAGAGTGCTTACCTACAGTGCCATCTCAAGGCTGAGCATCCTTGGTGGCTTGAGCCTCTCCAGGTCCTTTGTTAGCTACGATCGCGACGGTATTGAAGGTAATACCAACTCTAATGTTCTTTACCTGAAAATGGGATGAATATGGTCAAAGGGCTTATTCTTGGTTACTCTTTCCTGGTCGCCCTTGTCCTTATCTACATAATTTGTCCTCTTGCAATCGCTTTCTACCTTTACAAGCACAAGTTCATGAGCGACAGGATCAGGTACCTCTTTGCTGCTTTGCTCTGCTTCAATGTCCTGTTCTTGGTCTTTCTTGTGGTATTGGATTTTTTGTCCGGATAATTATTTTCCAAAAACTTTTATATACCAACACTGTTCAACATAAATTATGGATGTCAAGATGTTCAAGTTGAAGGAAGACCCTTGCTATGGCAAGAAGTATGAGCTGATTGAGCAATGCAAGCGCTGCTGGATCAAGAACGCCTGCTCAACAGCTTACAAGAATCGTAATTAAAAAATCCTGACCTTTTGGCCTGTTAGGGTAAAAGAGGCTTAAAACCTTGCTAAAGAACCATGGGTTCTTTACAGGTCCAAAAAGTCAGGCCATTGTTGAAAGTAAAATATCTTTATCTCTTCCCTGATTATCCTTTTGAGTGGTATGTTTCTTATCGGCTTATTGAAAGGCATAAGCTCTTCTGTGCACAGCCTTGTCACAGCATGCTCTTTGCCGAAAAGCCTGCAGCTGATGAGTGTTGTAAGCTTTCTTGTCTTCTTTTCGTCAACAATCCCAATACTGTGTATGCATTCATGAAGCAGCACATAAAATAGGTATTCCTTCAGAACCTCAATATTTGCCTCCAAGAGTTTCTTGATAGGATGCTTGTTGACAACAATTATGTTTAGGTATGGGCTGTAGAATCCACCTACTGAAGGCATCCCCTTGAGCTCTTCGAACTGGACAACCACTTCCTTGTTGAGGAGCCCTACAGTCTCAAGCACTGCCTGTTCTGCCAGGTAGCAAACCTCTGCTATTGAGTTGCTGTTTTCCAATTCTTTTCTAAAATTCATCAGTTTACACTTTTTTTGATGTTTGCATGAAATCCTTTACCTTCTTAAAACTAACCCCTAGAACCCCCTTTGCTTGTTCAGAAGATTCTTTCTTATTTATATTTTGCCTTTAAAATCACAATGGATTTTCACAAAACATAAATATTCACAGGCTTTTTTCCTTTTTATGGACAAGATTATTACTGAAAGGATCCTATCTGCCATTGGTGCCTGCACCTCCAGAAAGAGCGTCTCCGCTGCATTTGCTGACCCTCGTTATGAGCCTGTTCAATTCGGCAAGCAAAACTTTCATGAGATTCGAGCACTTGACGAGGAACATAGTGTCTGCTTTGTAGATGGTAGTAATGTATCAATTATCACCACACCAACCTTTTCCCTTGACTTTATCAGGGTTGCATCTGTTATCTATACTGGCAAGAAAAGGCTTGCTTCCCAAAGCAAGGAGTTCCTAGCCCTTACAAGCGCAGGCCCTCATGAAAAATATGAGGTTGAAACATTCCCGGAAAATTCCCTGGCCTCTGTCAAGGTTTCTTTCTCTGACCAGACCATGCGTTTTGCGCAGGACAAGGTGACAATTGCCAGGGTTCCTGAACTTTTGAGGAGCCTCTCAGAGATTGATTATGCAAGTGAAAATCTCGAGACTTTGCCAAAAAACAGTTGTGTTGTGAGGGACGGTTCGCTGATGCCTAAGATGAGTTATGAGCTTCAATGGTATTCCAGGTTGTTCTCAGCCTGCCGTGAAAAAAGGGTTGCCTTGGCTGGCTTCTGCAAGACCACAGACCTATTAACTGACTGCGGTGACTCGCTTGCTTGCGCTTTAAGGCAAATTGCACCACGGGCAACCTGGCACTATTCTCCATTATTTATAAACAAGAATCCTGAGCATCCTGTCCAGATTGGCATGGTCAAGTTGCATCCCTCATCCAGCTATGTTTTTAGGTTTGAGTTGTTGAGTGACTTTGTTCATATGTCTGATTCAATCTTGTCTTCCCTTGCGATTAACTCCTCTGACCCGGTCTTTTTAGGCTATCCTTACGGCCTCCAGCAGTCGCATGCCCTTGCGAAAATATCCTCAAGCGAAAGGTCGCAAATGTTGACAATGTTTCAATCAAGGGCTGGCAAGGGCTGGAAATCCATCGAAGATTATCTCAGGTCTGTGGATGCACATGATGTGCTAGACTCTGCCACAACTCCCGATACGTTTAAATAATACCTTTCTCAAGGATTTTTAAAGATGTATGACGTGATAACTTGTGGAAGCGCCACCGTTGATGCATTTGTCCAGACTGGTGACAAGCTCTTCAGAGGCTCTGACGGCATGGTTTCTGTCCCTTTTGGCTCAAAGATTTGCGTTGATGATATAATGTTTGATGTCGGCGGTGGAGGCACAAATACTGCAGTCTGTTTTGCCAGGATGGGCTTCAAGGTTGCTTTTCTAGGCAAGATTGGCCGAGGTACAAACTCAGAGCGTGTGCTTAAGCTCCTAAAAAAAGAGGGTATTGACACTTCCTTGATCAAGAGAGGCACTGGAAGGACTGGTTTTTCAGTAATCCTCGACGCTTTCAAGCATGAGCGAACAATCCTCACATTTAAGGGCAGCAACGATACCCTAAAATTTTCAGAGGTAAAACTTAACAGGCTAAAAACCAGATGGTTGTACTGCTCATCCATGATGAATGAGTCTTTGAAGACAATTGAGAAGGTCTTTGTCTGGGCAAAGAAAAAGAGGATTGGCCTGATGTTCAATCCTAGCAGCTACCTGACAGAGAAGGGACCTTCCTTCCTAAAGACTATTCTTGCCAACTGCAGCGTTCTTGTCTTAAACAAACAGGAGGCAATGATGCTTGCCCAAAGGAACAGGATTGAGGACCTGCTCGTTTCTTTAAGGAAGTTGGGCCCCGAAATTGTGCTGATTACCGACGGTGAGAACGGGGTGCACGCTCTTTATCAGCGAATGGCCTACAGCATTAGGCCGCACAAGATTGATGTTGTTGAGACCACTGGCGCAGGCGATGCTTTTGGTGCAGGGTTTTTGTCTGGCTGGATTAAGACTGGGGACATAGAGTTTTCCCTAAAGCTCGGGCTGATAACAGCAGAGTCTGTTATCCAGAAAGTTGGCGGCAAGCGCAATCTTCCAACATACAAAGAAGCAGTGTCCACTATGAAAAAGCTTGAAACACCTATAAGCATGCAGAGGTTATAAGTTGAGACTGTCATTAAAGAAGTTGAGCACTGATGAAAAGAGCCTGATTTTGGCCTATGACCAAGGCTTAGAGCATGGCCCTACAGATTTTGATGATGTCAATGTTGACCCAAATTACATCCTCGAAATAGCCAAAAAAGGAAAGTATAATGCAGTTATTCTCCAGAAAGGCATTGCAGAAAAGTACTATGATGGTTCAGTTCCCTTGATTGTCAAGCTTAATGGCAAGACAAACTTTCAGAAGCAGGAGCCTATTGCACCTCTGCTCTGCAGTGTAAAGGAAGCGATTGATATTGGAGCCTGTGCAGTCGGTTACACTATCTATGTCGGAAGTGCTCATGAAGCTATGATGTTCAGGGAGTTTAGGAAGGTGCAGGAGCAGGCCCATGACAGGGGTTTGCCTGTCATTGCATGGATGTATCCAAGAGGAGCAGCAATCAAGAACGAACTTGACAAGAACACCCTTGCCTATTCTGCAAGGATAGGCCTTGAGCTCGGTGCAGATATCTTGAAGATGAAATATAACGGTTCTGTTGAAGACCTTAAATGGATAATTAAAGTCGCTGGCCAGGCCAAGGTAATGATTGCTGGCGGCTCAAAGACTACTGATAAGAATTTCCTGCAGGAAGCAAGTGATGTTATCTCAGCAGGCTGTTTTGGCCTTGCTGTCGGAAGGAATATCTGGCAGAACAAGGAGCCATTGAAGATAACGGAAGCATTGAGGAAGGTTGTTTTTGATGGTGCCTCTGTTAATGAGGCTCTTAAGTCTTTGGACTGAAGAATTCCAAAAGTTTTTGTTCAACTTTAGCCCTTTCAGTCAATCTTTTTGGGAATTTTATCTGTCTAAGGTCAATCTGCCAATAAGTCCCATTCTCTTTTAGTTCTGCGTCAAAGAACCTTCCGTCGTATTCTTGAAGGACTTCATGGTGGCACTCAATTTCGCTGATAATATCACTTAGAACTGCCTCTTGCTTTTGCTTAACTGCTGTGTGATCGCCAACGAGCTTAAGATAAAGTAAACCTGGAAAAGGATTTTCGCAGCTATATTTCGTGCTAATGAAATGCAATCCTTCAGGCGACCAGATTCGTTTTTCATCACCAGCTTCCATAAAATCCATCAACCATCCTGGTTGGACCAAATCCTTTGAGAATCCATGCCTTTCTTTGAGCTTTTGCTCTAGCCTTTCATAAATTCCTTTTGCCAAGGCAGCTTGTGGTGTCGAATCCTCGAATCTTAACCCTGCCTTATTGTAGTCAATATTTATGCATAAGTTAACAATTCTTCCAAACCAGCTAATCTTATCGACTGAAACCCTGCCAAAATCATCGTGTATTGCCGAAAGACCCTTAATGAGGTGCGACGCATAGGTTTTAGCGTCCTTGAACATTTCCAACAGTTCAGGGCTATATCTCTCCTTGAGCTCAAGCGTCATTGAAGGAAAACTTCCCTGTATATGGCATTGCAGACTGTTATAACAAAATTCTACAAATCCGTTATGGAATATGTATGTGAAATCGAGCAGTTTTTGCCCTTCTTCACCAGACTCCCCACTAAATCCGTGCAAGCTTGCTGGCTTCCACTTGTCGAAAAGCAATGGTGTTTTCTCTCCCGTGATTTCTACCATAGGCAGGAGAACGCATGTTGCTTATTTAAAGCTATTCTGGCTCGCTGCCAAGAGACCCTCTTTGGTTAATTGCTTGGAAAAGAATTCAATGTGAACCTTCGCCTGCTCTGCAGGATATCCAGTCACCATCCCAACAGGCAAACCCTCTGTGCTTCCGGTATATTCCCCTTGCGCAACCAATTGGTCGTCAAAGAACAATGCCTGTCCTGCCTGTTCTTTATTGTATACATAAGTAATATAATGTGTATTGCCGTCAAACTCTACCTGCACCTCAGATTTCATTGGAGGCAATCCCGCTAACAATTTCTTCTCTGCAAAGTTGTACCTTATCCACAATCCAGGTATTTTCTTTGATGAGAAGAACTCTATCAGCCCTTCTGTTCTCGAGTTGTAGTTTTCGTTTGTCCACAAGACTATTGTTCCTTCCTTGACATTAGGAACATCCATGTCAGGCCTTTCAACGCTCGTTTTATTGAGTTTCATTACCGCCTTTCCTGTGAGTGTTCCTTCAAGATACATGCCTGCAAAAAAAGCTGCAGCAATGAGAAATACTGCAATTATGGACTTCCAGGTTTGCACAAGAGTTGATTCAATGGTTTTAGTATTTATATTTTACCGAATTTTAGTTGTAGCCATGTTTTCCCTTCAATGGAACAAATGTGAAGTATCCGAGCTCTTCATAATGCATCTCGCCCTTCATTTTCCTTCCCTTTATCATCTTCTGGCCCCAAAGGTCTCCTACAGGGGCGACAATGATGCCTCCCTCTTTGAGCTGTGTTACCCAAGGCAATGGTATTTTTGGGCTTGCAGCAGTCACAACTATTTTGTCATACGGCGCATGGTCAGGATGTCCTAAGCTACCATCGCCATTGATTATCTCAATATTATTTATCTTCAGCCTGCTGATGTTCTCTCTCGCCATCATTGCAAGGTCTTTGATTATCTCTAAACTGTACACCTTCTTTGCGATTTTTGCAATCAGTGCCGCGCTATAACCAGAGCCTGCGCCAACCTCCAGCACCTTGTCTGTCTGCTCCAATTCAAGGGCTTCAAGCATTATCATTATTGTGGTGGGCTGGGAAATAGTCTGGCCCTGCCCTATCGGCAGCGGATAATCCCCGTAAGCCTCATCAGCGCTTTCTGCAAGGACAAAGTTTTCCCTGGGCACTTCCTTGAACGCCTTGATGATTGCCTTGTTTTTCACAAGGCCAGTCTTTTGCCAACGGTCAATGAGATGCTCTTTCATGCTTGTCTGTAAGTAGTCTGCATATAAGAATTTTTGCAAGCACAACCTTTAAATACTAAATCCAAGAGCCTCTGACTGGAAAAGAGGTGCTTTGGATGAATGATGAAAATAGTTTTGTTCTCTGGTTCAAGGATGTTGGCATAAATAACGTTGGCTTGGTTGGCGGAAAGAACGCCTCGCTCGGAGAAATGTATGCCAATCTTACAAAAAAAGGTGTTTCTGTCCCTAACGGTTTTGCAATAACTGCTCATGCATATCGCTATCTTCTCGAAAAGTCAGGCATAAAAGCAGAGATCCACAAGGTGTTGAAGGGTCTTAACACAAAGGATATGGATAACCTTGCATCAAGAGGCCAGAAGGTGCGCGACCTCATAAGGGGTGCACAATTCCCAGATGACTTAAAACATGATATCCTCTCAGCCTACAAGGTGCTCTGCAAGCAGTACGGCGAGAATACTGACGTTGCTGTCAGAAGTTCAGCTACCGCAGAAGACCTTCCCGACGCTAGTTTTGCAGGACAACAGGAGAGCTACCTTAATGTTAAGGGAGAGTTCGCGTTGATTGAAGCCTGTAAAAAGTGTTTTGCATCATTGTTTACCAACAGGGCCATCTCTTATAGGCATGACAAGCATTTTGACCATTTCAGTGTTGCACTCTCGATTGGAGTGCAGAAAATGGTGCGCTCAGACCTTGCATGCTCTGGAGTGATTTTTACGATAGATACAGAGACAGGATTCCAGAATGCTATCTTCATCACAGGGTCTTATGGTCTTGGTGAGAATGTTGTGCAAGGCAAGGTCAATCCTGATGAGTTTTATGTTTTCAAGCCAACCTTGAAGCAGGGCTTTAAACCCATACTTTCAAAAAAAGTTGGTTCAAAGGAAACAAAGCTTATTTACGATAACCAGGGAAGCCACCACACAAAGAACGTTCCAGTTCCTCCTAATGACAGGAAAAAGTTTGTGCTTTCAGATAAGGAAGTTCTGCAGCTCGCTGAGTGGGCTGTGATTATTGAGGAGCATTACTCCCTGAAGCGTTCTACCTTTACCCCAATGGACATAGAGTGGGCAAAGGATGGAAAGACAAACAAGCTGTTCATTGTGCAGGCTCGGCCTGAGACTGTGCAGAGCCAGAAAGACAAGACAAAGCTGGAGCAGTATGTCTTGAAGCAGAAGGGCAAGTCCATTGTGCAAGGCCATAGTGTTGGAGACCGCATTGGCGCTGGAAGGGCTCATGTCATAGAGAATGCGCACCATATCAAGCAGTTCAAGAAAGGCGAGATTCTCGTTACTGATATGACTGATCCTGATTGGGAGCCGATAATGAAGATTGCCTCAGCCATAGTAACCAATAGGGGAGGCCGCACTTGTCATGCAGCTATCATCTCGCGTGAGCTCGGCATCCCATGCCTTGTAGGCTGCCTTAACGCAACCTCCAAGGTACGCACTGGCCAGAAGGTCACTGTTTCTTGTGCTGAGGGCGAAATAGGTAATGTCTATGACGGGCTGCTCAAGTTTGAGATTAAGAAGACTGACCTCAAGAAAATTCCTTCGACCCACACAAGGATTATGATGAACGTTGGCAACCCGGATGAGGCCTTTGCCTTGAGCTTTACTCCTTGCAGCGGAGTTGGCCTTGCAAGGGAGGAATTTATAATAAACTCTTACATAAAGATACACCCCAAGGCGCTCTTGAACTACAAGTCTATCAAAGACGAGCGCCTTAAGAAGATAATTGACGAGCTCACCTTTGGTTACGAGAACAAGGTAGATTTCTTTGTTGACAAGCTCGCCCAGGGTATTGCAACCATTGCAGCAGCTTTTTACCCTAACGATGTAATCCTCAGGTTTAGCGACTTCAAGACCAATGAGTACGCAAATCTCATCGGCGGCAAGGACTTTGAGCCAAAAGAGGAAAACCCGATGATTGGCTGGAGGGGTGCCTCAAGGTATTATACTGACTACAAGGATGCCTTCGCGCTTGAGTGCAAGGCAATCAAGAAGGTCAGGGAAGAGATGGGTTTAATGAATCTAAAGGTCATGGTCCCTTTCTGCAGGACTGTAAAAGAGGGACAGCAGGTTCTTGCAGAGATGGCAAAGAACAACTTGAAGCAGCATGTCAATCATCTCGAGGTTTATGTGATGTGCGAGATACCGAGCAATGTTATCCTTGCTGATGAGTTCTGCAAGATCTTTGACGGCTTTTCGATAGGCTCAAATGACCTGACCCAGCTCACCCTCGGCCTTGATAGGGACAGCGAGCTTGTCGCAAGCATCTATGACGAGAGGAATGAGGCTGTGAGGCGTCTTGTTCACCAGGCAATAAAGACCTGCAAGCGCTTCGACAGGAAGATCGGCATCTGCGGTGACGCGCCCTCAACCTTCCCAGAGTTCGCCAAGTTCCTGGTTGAGTGCGGGATAGACAGCATCTCGCTAAGCCCTGATGCAGTGATAAAGACAATACTTATCATTGCTGAGGAAGAGAAGAAGCTGCACAAGGTTT
>JAZDKJ010000006.1:0-542637 GCA_043803105.1 Candidatus Woesearchaeota archaeon | reverse complement strand
AGATTGGGAAAATTTTATAGCATTTGCCCAAAAGATGAAGGCTGCAGGAAGGCCAGTTCCAATGATCCTTTCTATATTGACTAATTCTTCAAAAACCGACGAGAATTGACAAGATTTATATAAAAGCCCCAACACACTTCTTCTAAATTAGAAGCAGATTATTACGGCTTTGTAGTGAGGCTACAAGGCAGGGCCACGGCGTATTTCTCTTGTCAACACCATTTAGCTCGAACATTTGTTCCTTATGATGAATACCATTACTAGAAGAAGTGCTGAAGGCCTGAAGCCCACTCTCTCGGCTTTTGACCGATTATCTTCTTGAAATAGTTGGCTGTCTCTGGAGCGTTGCCAGCAAAATTATTGTTAATGAAAACAAACGATTTGTCAGAGCTTTGAACCAGCTCTGCCCAATTCTGCAGTTGTTGTTTTACCTGAGGGCTCTCCCTCATCCTGTCAAAACTTTCGTAGACGCCATGCTGCCCGATAATCCTGACATAAGTAAGGTCAGTAGTGCGATCATCACCCTTGAAGGAAGCAACGCCTGGATCATCCACTTGTGAAAGGGCCAGGGTAATACCTTTTTTCTTGAGAAAATCAAATGTTTGCGGATTATACCAATCCTTACTGCGAAACTCGACAACAATAGAATAATCGCTTGAACCCTTGGAAAAATAGTCCTTAAAAGCATCAAAGGAATTTTCCTTGGTAAAATAGCTCGGAAACTCAAACAGCAGGAATTTTATTTTCTTAACATGGCCGATGCCTTCAATAAATAGCCTTGTCTCCCTGGAGCAGTCGCGCAAACACTTTGCGTGGGTTATCATGCCAGGAACCTTTGTGCTGAAAACAAAACCTTCAGGTGTGGAGGCATCCCACTTGAATGTCATTTTAGCAATCCTTTCAAACATGGAAAATCCATGCTCGTTTTGTGCTTGTCCCAGCTGCTTCTTATACCACCACAATGCCTTGGGATGAACAGGAGTCAGAGACTGAGGGTTGACTATGCTGATGGTGTAGTTGAAGCTGTTGACTTCAGTGCAATCAAAGAACTTTGAGTATTTCCACAAATGGTAATTCAGACCTTTGCCCTTGAATCTTTCCTCTTCCTTTCTATCATAAAATTTGTTTTTATACCAATCAGCAAAGCTCCAGCCAGTACAACCTACACAGGTCGACATAGTTTGTTAAAGGCTCAAGAGGTATTTAATATTTTTGAAAGCGAAAACGTTTATAAAGCTCAAGAAAATCCACTGGCTCATGAACAGAATAGTGGCGGTTGGTTTTGATTGGGATGGAACATTAATTGATACACTTGAGGACAAAATAAAGAATGGTGCATTGGTTTTTCATGAGGCTTTGGGAGCTGATATTGGAAAAAGCATGCGGGCTTACCAAGAACATTCAGGCATACCTAGACAAGACCTTTACAACGAGATTGCTTTGTTTACAATTGGCAGGAATCTTACGAAAGATGAATATTCGTGTTTAAGCTGGCAGGTAAGCGCAAGAAATTACTTTGCTGCCAAGAAAGCAGAGTTTTTTCCTGAGGCAATTAGCACTGTAAAAAAGCTTCGCGAGGAAGGGAGGATTGTATATGTCTCCAGCTCTGTACCACAAAATGAACTAGATGCTGTAATCCACACGCACAAAATAAAAGAGTTTTTCAACGAAAGGCTTGGGTCAGGCAGTAGGACAGGCAACAAGGGAATCGGACACACAAGATTCATACGAGAGAATTATGGTCTAGATTCACAGCCAATAGTCTTTGTAGGTGATGAGAGACCAGACATGGAATTGGCAAGGGAGGCAGGAATATTGCCTATCGGAATAACAAATACAATTTCAAGGGAAGACTTAATCAAGGCAGGGGCTGTAGACACAATTCAAAGCCATTATGAACTGCCATATCTAATAAGAAATATGGAGATGCAGAATGTACCTCTTTAAGGAGGCTTATGCATTAGTCGCAAACGGGGAACTGACCCTAGACTTCTGGCATTCTGGAGAATCAATGGATTTTGGGGCCTCAACCAAGGTGGCAGACCAGAAATTCCTGCAGGCAAGCGTGAACCAGATATATTCAACTCTAAAGAGTAAGAGGAATGCAGTAATTCCACTAACTTCACCAAATTCTTTCTTACGTGGCTACCAGGGTGGCTTGCTCCAGGTAGTGGAAAATAGAACCACAAAAGGCAAGGAAACAACTGTTAATCACTCAATACTTGTAACAAGAAGAAGCTTGGATGCAAAAACATGTCCGGGAAGGCTTGACATCTGTGCAGGAAGGACCATGGAAGGAGAACAACAAAGCTGGGCTGGGGTGGTGCTGTCCGAAGGCTTTGAGGAGATAGCAATATTGAACAGCGGACTGCAGGTTCCGAAAATACTAGGGATTTACGCAGATTTCACCGAATACTGCCAAAAAAAAGCAGGCGAGGCAACAAAAGACGCAGATATAGCTTACCTTTCAAAAGGAATGTCGTTTGTTGAAATATTTCCACCGGAAAATGCAGCAACAGTAACAATACACAAGGACAAAACGAGCATACCGGAAACATACTGGTTTGGCTGGGTAGCGATGCCAAAACTTTCAAGTATTGAGTTATATGCTTATGCCAAGAACCTTGGATTACCTGACAAAGTGCGGTATTTTGACACTGAAAAAGACCAAGGAATAAAACTTGACAGGGAGATATACGAGATAAACAAAAAAAATGGAATTGTGCAGGTGTGGCAATCAGGTAAAGTGAAGGAGGCCAGAAGCCTTGAGGAACTGCTTGAACGCTCAAAAAAAATTGACCAAGTTGAAGAGCCTGTCTCACCCAAGCTAAAGGCAGCAATAGCAAACTGGCCTGTGGAGAAACTTGGAGACCCTGAAACGCTCAAGATACTCCTTGATTACTAGATTTTTCTTGCGAAACATTTATATATCACCCCGAAATATTCACGCACTCGTGGTGAATTTAAGTTTATTCGTCCACACACAGCTACAAAATGGAGGCTCAAAATGAGAACATTTTTTTTGGTGATATGCATTGCATTGCTATCACTTGCAGTTAGGGCAGAGACAAACAATACAACCAATTCAACGATAAGTAATCTCACTAACTCAACAAATTTAACTACAAGCCAGATACCAGTACAGAACGTCACATTGCCAAACGCCTCTGTAGTGATGCCTGAACTAAACCAAACAGCAGCGGCACAGTTTGTACCTATGGTAGACTTCAACGTCACAAGCGTTGTCCCAAGACAGTTCAAGATAGGAGACATCCAGTTCAACATACAGGTGCAAAACACGGGAAATGTTGAGCTAAAGAATATTATGGCGCTCATAACAGGAAGAGGGTTCTCAATGTATGACGCAGTGCCGATAGACTCACTCAAGCCAGGCGAAAAATCATACATCATAGTAATGGGATATGTGAAGGAAGAGGGAGGCTCAACACTCACGATCAGGATAAACGAAAAGGTATTCCATCAGGACATAAGCGTGCTTGATCCAAATTCGCAAAGCGACAAGGCAAGGATTGCTATATTGCAGGCGCAAGAGGAAAAGAACAATCAAGCGATAGAGACCCTTTCCGCACAACTGGCAAACCTCAAGAATAAAAACAAAGAGCTCGAAAACGAACTTGCCCAGAAAAAAAGCACCAATTACGATGTATCAGCTGTTAACCTTGAAGATATGAAAACCTTTCTCAGAAACGCAGAATCAAGCATAATAGTTGGAGACGCAAAACAAGCAAATGCGAGCGTGACTCTTGCGACTGAAGAATACGATGCCCAAAAAGCTTATCTCGACAATGCGCAGGTGATAAAGAGATCTTTCCTGAATATTATACGGGAGAACTTGGTGCTGGTGTCAACCATAGCAGGAGCGCTAATTACGATGTTCAGCCTGTATGAAATTCTTAAGAAGAAGAAAGACACCCTTTACCAAAAGATAAAGGAAGTACAGGTCAACAAAGACACAAGAGTTGTTGTGGAACAAAAGAGAAAGAAGAAGTAACCTTAACGACCATTATAGCGTCCCAGGGCTGAATTAACATTTTCTAGAAGGTCCTGCAAAACAGAGGGTTGTGCATAGTCGGGTTTAATCCTCTGATGTTCTGCCAAAGTTCTTTCAGATATTAGGGCCAAATTAAGTGAAACAAAGGAAAGTATAGCCTTGCCCTCAGGAATAGGTTTTATGCCATTCACCAAGTAATCGAGGCATTCTTCAGTTGGTGGCGTCTCTGAACCTGTTCGATGGCTGTAGTGAAGGTATGCAATCCTGGCGAGGGTATTTGCGTGACAAATGATGCCATGTGCCTCTCTTTTGGCAGACCAATCGAGAAGTTCATGTGTTACTGCGGTCTTTTTCCCAGGGTTATTGCTGTTTTTCATTTGTCGTGCAGAGAATGAGCTAATATTTAAATCTTATGAAAGTATGATAAAGTATGATATTTTTCTTTTCCTAGAGTTTTTTTGCAACCAGACCAGAAATGCTCGATATGATGGCACCAATAATCCCATTGATCAGCGGGCCTGTGACAAGACCAACATAGATAGAAATCCTGACAATGCTTCCGGCAGTGGTTCCAGGCACACCCTGCGAAATTACCTTATTTAGGGCATCCTGAATAAGTTCTGGGACAGCATAATAAGTTAATATACCAATGATGGCACCGAGGAAACCTGCAATGGCACCTGCAAGAGCACCAGCCCAGGCAGCATGCGCCACAGACCCTTTGGAGTCCTTGACAATGCACCAACCAATAAAGGCGAAGACAAAGATGCTAACAAGAACGGTGAGGGTTGCTGAGAACGTACTCTTGTAAAAGGAATAGTCAAAGCGTGCTGTAATGAAACCTGCAATGCTGAGAAGCACAAGCACAATGACCGGCACCTTGATACATGGCCAATAAAAGGAAAACCTCTTTTCAGCAAACTTCATCAGGCATCACCCGGAAAGGTTCTTGGAAGGTGATTATATAAATCTTGCGTCAATTGATGACCATGACCTCTGAGGACTCTGTCAGCTCCTTTGCATAAGAAAGCTTTTCGCTGCAGCTGGCGTAAACAGTAAACAAGGGCTCATTCTTCCTTACAGAATCCCCAACATGCTTGTGGAGGAACATGCCGGCAATCTGTGATTGGGGAGCACCAGCAACCCTTGATATTCTAGTAACTGCCTCATTATCTATGGATACAACCCGTCCTGACTTTCTTGCTTTAACAACAAAGAGGTGGTTGCTTATCTGAACCTTATCTGGCTCGTCCACATGCTTTCCCTGCAGATGGATTATCTCCTTCATCTTCTTGTAAGCGGCGCCGGATTCCAGAATCTTTTTTGCAAGCTTATAACCCTTGCCTTCTGCAGCCTTATTGCCCATCTCAAGAAGAAGACCTGCCATCATCAAAGACTTTTCTCTAAGGTCGGCAGGGCCCTTTGGGTCATTCTTTAGTATCAAAAGCACATCTCTAGCTTCAAGGCAAGGCCCTATGCCATTGCCTATAGGCTGGGAGCCATCAGTGATAATGACCTTGACGTGAATGCGAAGTTTCTTTGCTGCAAGCTCAAAGTGTTTCTTCAAAATCTCTGCAGAGTGCCTATGCTTAATCTTAGCAGCCTTTCCGACAGGAATGTCAAGAAGTATATGGGTGCTGGAAACAGAGAGCTTTTTTGCTAGTATACTGGCAATCAATTGGCTTTCTGCGTCAATAGATAGCGGTCTTTCGACTTTTATTATCTTGTCATCAGAAGGCGCAAGGTTCAGAGCACCACCCCAGACAACGCAGCCGTTGGCCTTCTCAACAATTTCCTTCATTCTTGGCAATGGAACATTAACATTTGCCAAAACCTCCATGGTATCAGCAGTCCCTGCCGGGCTAGTGATTGACCTTGAGCTGGTCTTAGGGATTGTTAGGCCAGCAGCAGCTACGATAGAAACAATGATTGGAGTGGTCCTGTTTCCAGCAAGTCCTCCGACACAATGCTTATCCATCACAGGAGACCTGTTCAAAACCAGACGCTCACCCTGTTCAGTCATAGCCTTTGTGAGGCTCATGACCTCTTCTGTTGTGAGAGAATTGGTATAACAGGCAGCAACAAAGTAAGTTAGCTCTGTATCATTCAGCCTATTATGGACTATATCCCAGATGATCTGGTCAAATTCTGCTCTGGTAAGGATATGGCCATCCAGTTTCTTTTTTATGAAGTCAAGCGAGACTGGCTTTTTTGCCAGGAATACATCCACAGATTGTCCATTGTGCACAGCCAGATTGTCAGTCACCTCCTTGTATAAGCCAATCTGACCCTGCGCGACAATATAATCTGTTCGTGATATGTCCAAGACAACAGTCTCTGACTGATTTCCTACCTGAAGCTTAACCCTATCCATAGGATGCAGGTCGAGCCTTTCAGCATCTTTCTGGTTGATGACAGCAACGAGAATACCGCCTGTGGCAATTGCCATGGTTTTGACTTTAAGTCTCATGAAGCACGCTCTTTTTTTAATTTTCTAGGGTAAGGGTTATTTAAACGTTTTGAAATGTGATCTGAATAAGTCACTACTATATGATAGTAATTATAGAAAAATTTATATACCCGTGAAACCACCAATATTGCAAATGACCCAAGCAAGCCCTTTTGCAGCATTTGATGAGAACCTGTCAAAATACCTAACAAACTTCTTCATACTGCTCAGGGAAGAGCGAACAAGGGCTGAAGAACAGCTGCCAAACTACGAATTGATAGACTACCTGGCAGGATTGAGGTCGCAGGATTTACCTCTAAAATGGTATCAGCAGACAATTGAAAGCCAGAAGCTAAACATGAAGTATGCGATGCATGCAATGTATACTAACATCTACGGCCTATTGAACCCGAGGCAAGCAAAAGACTCAGATGGTAAGGATTTTCTTGATTTCAGGCATCTTGGAAAGAACATAGTAAGAAAAGTGTATTACGACGAAAAGGAATATGAAAAGACTATGCTGAAGACCATTCTTTACACAAACCAGCAGAAGGAAACTGGAGTTTCTGACATAGTAAGGCTAAGGGTTATTGTTGAGAGCGAAAAGGCTCAGGAATTTCTCAGGATAAGATGGGAACTTTCTGGCAAAGAGCAGGCACGGTTCCAAAGCATGTTCAGGAAGAAATTCAGTGTGAAGGCGTTGGATAGCTTAAATGCAGAACAGGTGGAGTTGTATAAGAGAGAATTCAAATGTGTAGAAAGGGAATACGAAGAACTCGGCGCTGCAGAGAAACAGATTTACCAAGACAAATTCGCTGAAACGCACAGGCAGATTTGCCTGGAGGAGATTACAAAGATTGCACTCAACAAGCAATGGAAGACAGTACCTCATAAACCACACGCAATGGTATATAACGAAGATGGTATTGAGCTAAAGTTAAGGGCACAGGTCCAGAAGATTACAAACAGCAATCTGGAAGAGATAGCTGTCATAGAAGACTTCCTGTTCAAGGATGTCAAACAAGCAGTACAGTTCATTGAAGGCAAGCGCAAAGAGGTTGAGGAGCCACAGGAAAAATGCCTATCAGATTTCCTGCAGTACTCAAAGGAGGACAAATTATTCTTCATGCAACAGGATGGAGAAGTTGTGTACAACATTATATTTGACAAGGCAAAGTATTCGCAATCAACCCTGAGAAAACTGGCTGCGACCATCAAAAAAAGGCATGCTACCAACCTGATACCAAAACCTGAACCTGACACCTTGGAAGGCCAAGACCGAATCATGGAGAGCCTGAAGCTTCAAATGGACGACCTTGAAGAAAGGCTGATGGTATACCCGCAAAGCTATACAGCAGAGCTTCAGCAGAACCACAGGGAATTAACCCTTGACTACACAAAATCAGTGCATATGTTCATTGACGAATGCCTTGGAAAGCACATGAAGAACAACAAATTCGAGCAAGCGCAGGGTTATGTCACATTCGGGCCTTGGGACAAGCAAATAGTAGTCGAGTTCCAGGTAAGAAGCCCGGAGATGCACGAGACTGCAGAGCACGGCTCTGCGAGTCACGGTGACTATGATGGTGAGAAATACGGCAAGATAACCCCACTTGAAAGTAGCCTTTTCCTAGCGTTTCTCAGTTCTACTGCGCAAGGGAAGCAATTCTTCCAACAGTACTATCTAGAGAAAATAATGGAAAGGCTTGAAAAATTGAGGCAGAATGTTTTTACAAAGGAGCCGTACGGCAGAAAAGAAGATGAGGTAGAATTAGCAAAGTCGCTTGAGGGATTGGTAAACCTCTACGAGCTTGCAGAAAAAAACCTGCCGAAACCAACAGCAGAGAAGGTGCTAAAAGGATTTAACAACCTTAACTTGGAATACCTGAAGAGGAAAGGCCTTGATTGTGTAAACTACTATAACAGCGCAATTAAGCTGGGAGACATGGCAAAGGAGCTCAATGAAACAGCAGGCCAAATATTTTTCAAGGAAATTGCACCTGAGACCCTTGGAAAAATCGCTGAGGTCGCTAAACTTGACTTTTTGTACAAGGCATTCAAGGAAGCGCTGGACTCTCAAGCAAAGATAGGTCCTGGAGCGGCAATATGCCTCGGGCAGCTCATAGAAGACTACAAAGATTATAGGGCAAAGCAATACCTAAGCGACAGGACAATAAGAATCTACAAGAATAGGGTATGGTCGGAAATCAAAAAGAAGGCTGAAGAAAAGAGCTGGAAGAAATCGCTTGTAATACCTTTTGGTTATTTGCCTGCTGAGAACACAAAAGACCTGAGAAAATGCTGCAGCGCATCAAGAATAATGGATTTCTTAACAGGAGAGAAGAGGAAAATAAAGATACCTCCAAGCATTCTGACGCCCTTAGGCCTTTTTGCAGACTCGCTTGAGGAGAAAATTTCTAAGGTCAAGCTTGCAGCCTAGATATTTGCGCTTGAAAGCATGGGCCCGCCCGGACAGCTTACAATTAAGCTGGCACATTCGTCCAACTCAAGGTTGGCCGTGCTCGGCTAAAGCCTCGCAACCATTAAGCATTGGCTTCACTTCGCGCACAATAAGAAAAGAGAAGAATGGGCCCGCCCGGATTCGAACCGGGGACCTCCGCCGTGTCGAGGCGACGTCATAGCCGCTAGACCACAAGCCCATATATGCGAGAAGATAGGTAAACTGTTTAAAAAACTTTCTTAAGCCAACAGCAAGCTTTAAAATGGGTTGCTGCATCTTCGTCTTCAAATGAGCAACCAAACAGTTGATACCGAAAGAGAAATTTTCAAGGCGCAGAAGTGGTTGGGTGAAGCTCTTAAAACTGTGGAGGCTGGCAAGCCAGCAGACCTAGAACAAGTTATGAAGTGGAAGCAGCGAATAAACATGATGCCTGTTGTCCAGAGTTTTGAAAAAGAACGGGAGACTTTGCTGAATCAGGTTAATCGGATGGAAAATGATTGCAATCTGTTGAATGAAATCGCAGGATTCTATGATGTCTCTGAACAGTTAAGGATTGGAGTTAGAGAGATATATTCCAAGCTTGGGGCAAAGAAGCAAAATCCAGGATCATTTGTTCCTGAACTCCTGGAAAGATACTCCCTGGAGCGAACAATTGCGGCTTTTACCAGTTTGAAGAACGCCAAGAGGAAGTTGTTTCGGAAATATGGAGGCAATCCAATACTTGATAAAAGACTGCCTACCTTGAAAGATGCCAAGCAAGCGCTAGGAATATACTTCAATGGTTTACAGGATGATGCCAAGAGGCTTGTCAGCGCATTTGAACAGGGTCAATCACAACTAGAGTCAATAACAAAGTCAACAAAAACCATACCCTCACTTGCAGACATGATTGATAAAGCAGCAAAAGAAGGAATTTCATCCGCCAGTAACATGAGGAAAAGGGGGCTGGAATGCAAGCTTAGCACACTAAGAACTTTTCTAGAACGGGAGATGCCTAACGAATATGTTTATGAGGCATCGCTAAAGGAGCGACTTATCGAATATGCAGATTTTAAGTTTCCAGTAATAAGAAAGAATGCATCTGACCAATTTTCCGATGATATCTCACTTCAGGCAATTCTTGGATGCCTGTTAGAATACCATGAGGTGGTCGCTCTTGCTGAGAAAGGGCTTGCAACCTTGTACGCGGATTTTGAGAAGAACTTGCAGATGCCGGAACAGGTACAGTTGAAAGAAACAAACCTTAAACAAGCAAAAAGTAAGGCGGCGGGTGCGAGAGCATCCTTGGAAGAAGAACTCGACTTTTCAGAGGGAAAGACAAAATTCGCAAAGTTGCTATTAAAAGACCTGGATCAAATGCAAGGTCTCATAGAGGCCAGGCATCAAAAGTACGTGGAGAAGATAAGCAATGTGTCAGACCTGCTTGTAAAGATGTATTTTAAAGGATTTGATGATAAGATGGAAGAGCTCAGGCAGCTTGTGCTTAAGAAAGATTACCGAGGCGCAAATCAAATTATATCGAAGCAGCAAACGATAGCAGACATGCTTATTGTGAATAAGAATCTTGAAGAATCACAGAAGATTCGGCTGGGTTATCTAAACAGATTGCCTGACCATATTACCAACATCCGTAATAGCGACGAGAACTACCGGGTGCTGCAGACTAATATAACTGGCATCTTGGGCGCAAACAAGGCAATCTGGCCAAGATTAAGCAATCAAGAGAGGATCCAATTCTATACTTATGAGATATCGAGAATATTTAGATTGCTAGAGGATCTGGCTGGCATTAAAACAACAGGAAGTTATGTTACGATTAGTTCGAAGGTTCCTGGTTCTGAACTTTATGGGGAAAACGATATTTTAAACCTTCGGCAACAACAGAGGGCAAAAATTGACGCCAAAGTAAACGAGGCAAAGGCCACACTTGAGCAAAACGTTCTAAGAATGCTAAGTGCGGAGAGTAAACCTATTGAGAATAGATGTGACCAGCTAGTTCAACCAGGCATTGAGCTTGAACAATACTTTGAACTGGTTTCTACACATTACTTAATGGAGTGGGCAGGTTCGTTAACATATTTTGAAAGTGAGTACAGACGCGCAGTAGATGTGCTGAGCGAAAGCACTCGCAAAGTTGTTGACAAAACAATCACAGAACTATCCGAGAAAGTTCATCAGGCAGCTATGGTTTTTCCAGAAAAGGTCAAGGAAGCATACGCCTCGCAACCTGAACTTAACCAGATGGCACAGGAAATGTTAAGGAACCTTAAGTTTGATGATGACTACCATACCACAATGAAGGAAGTGAAGAGAAGGGTCAGATTTGGGGAGAAAGTACTTTTACTAGCCAGCAACACAGGTATACCTGTACCTGGAAGACTCAAAGAAAAAATTTCAAATCTTTTTAACGAAGTGATGTGGGTGGAAAATATCCAAACTAAGCTAGTCGAATTCGCCAGGTTTTGGAAGGAGAATCAACACGATTCATACTTTAGAAACCATATGGGCAAATTTGAATTCGACGAATACAGGCGCAGTCTTTCCCGTGCAATAGATTTATTGCCAGACCTCGCCAATTGCAGACCTGCTGTAGAAGAACTTCTGATACAACACCAGCAGAACCTTGCGTCAATAGCGCAAGAAATGAGCTATATGTACTCGCCAAGACAATGGACTAAGACACCCCAAGTTGCAAACACAGGTTTAGATTGATGGTTCAGCTATTGCATATGCACATATTATAAAGAGATTCTCACAGACAGTTCTTTGCAACATAAATCTTTAAAAATGAACCAACACTTGCAAGGCCAATGGAAGAAATGGAAAGTGAACTTGAAAGATTAATAATGTTTGGAATATATAGAATAAGATTTTACGGCTATGGCAGGGTTACGGGAGTGGATGGTAAGGTTGACCCCTGGGTCGAGATCTTTAACAATAATTGGAATTACAATGGATATGTTGTAGTAAGCAATGATGCCAAAAGAGGAAGGATATCAAACATGGTAAGGGATGAACTTTATGAGAAGCGCGAGCAAGCTGGAGAAAAGACTGGCAGAATAATAAAAATGCCGCGCAATGATTCTGCCCAAGGGCCTTACTGGCTCGTTGGATCTGAAGAAGGTGCAAAGCCTGTCCTTTCCTTTTACGCCTCAGTGGCGCTAAGCGTGCTAAAAGGAAACAACTGCTTTTACGCCAGGTATGTGCAAACAGGAAACCAAGGAGGCCCGGCATTATGTGCCTACAGACCAAATGGGAAGAAACTCTTTGGCTTCCTTCGGAAGACAATACCAAGCGGGTCAGACTCCTTCGATTTCCCAAAAAAGGATGCTGCGGCACAAATTTCTGCTAAATTAATTGAGACGCTAAAGCTTGGCGACCACGTCTTTGTAACCCTAGCTGGCCAGGATCCGCGATCCAATGTCTACTTTTTTAATCCAATCATAAATCTTGAACCTAAGCATATGCGTTTATCATGTGAAGAGCAAGAACTCATCACTCATATCACAGATGCTGAAGGGAGACCAAAGGAGGGCAGCTACAGAAAAAGCGACTATATAAAGAATATCCTTGCTCTTAAAACAATGCAATCAGCAGCATATGGTCAAGTAGGAATTGGTTATTTACCAAAAAATAAAACTGATGTTTCGTGCACCAACTTCTACAAGAAGGTAATCATCATTGGTGCAAAAGACAACCTGCCGAAATTGGTCAACGCTGCTGCAATAATCGACGCAAATCACTGTGAAGGGAATGAAGTGATGATAGCAGCGTCGTGCATTGTCTAAATATCTGATTGATTAGCTCAGACAATGCAAGAAATTTTGTCACGGTTTAAATATTCTCAGGCTATTCTCAACACATACCATTACAGGCGTGCGAAAGGGTTGCAGGCAGTTTCAGATGGGAGATTAAGCTATTACACATACATGTTTTATATACTAGTAAATCTTATCCAAATGCATGAAAAAGAGTGTGACGCATATTGTGCTGGCAAGAGTTATTGGTTTTTTTGTATTCCTTTTGCTCCTTGCAATAGCGAATGCCTTGACTGGTTCTATCCAAAACGATATCTACGCAAACATCGTGACCTTTTTTAATGTTAACATCCTATTATTCCTTGCGCTGATGGTCATAGGACTGATAAACGACATTTTCTGGAGCTTTAGCTTTCCTTTCAATATCCTTGGTCCATTCAGTGCCGCGTTGCTGAGCATATTCATCGTTACTTTCTTGTACAGGCTTTGGCTTTTTCTAAATAGCTACATAAACTCTAATGTGAACATCCCAATAGGTTTGTTGTATGTGATAGTCCCAATAATTGTTTTCTTTGCAGGCTGCATCACAGTCATATTCAGGGCGGCAATTCCACCTTATGTTGAGAAAGTCCATCAAACTAAGAAACGAAAAAAACAACATTTAGAGTGGGATGAAGTTGGGGAAGAGTTCAAGCTGGCTTTGTATAACCTTGGAAAGGCGTTTAACAGGGTATTTGACAAAAAGAGAAAAAGATAAACTTTAATGCTTCTGAAGGATTGGCCTGTAATGCACAGAACCAATGGTAAGAAGCCTTTGTATACTATGTAGTTGGTGTATTCTTGGGCCTTGGCAGTACAAGTCAATGCCGCAGACGCGCACAGCCGGATTCTGCCTGCCTGCCTCATCAAAACACAAACAAAAGCTATCCGCTTCAGGTAACTTATGTGCACCAAGCGCTTTATCAAATTGCCATCCTGCCAGCAAGTCTGCAGGGTTTACTTGTGTTCTGACCGCCTTTTCCAATTCTGAAGTGAGCGAACCTATGGGTTGATCCTTGTCAAACAACGAGACAATGTTTGCGCTCATATTCCAAGATTTTCCGTAGTAATCACCACCCAGCACCTTTAATATTTCAGCGCGTCTAGCGGCAGGTTGGTTAAGAAACTGCCGTGTTTGTGTGTGGGGTCGGCTATAGACAAAACCGTCATAATGGACAAATTGTTCCTGCTTGGGATTCAATTCAAAGAATTGCCTGACCTCTTCAGGCACAATGCGGACGCATGAAGGCCCTTTGCCTTTTTCAACAAGGTCCTCACTTTCCCAGTGGGGCAAGGCCCGCGGAACATCTGACGGCTTGATAAAAGATGATTTAATTACCAAAATGGAAGAATAGTTCATTATAAGATTCCTTGTTTCCTTGATTGATTTGTGGGACATTCTGAAGCAGATAGTTGGTTTAAGCCTTATAAAGATTACTGGAAAGTAAGGTGTGCGAAGTCGAGAACCGTAAGCTTTTAAAACTTTTAATTGCTTGTATTCTTACAGTATGGCATTCAAGCTAGTAAGCCAAGGCAAAGAGAGCATAGAAGAGTTCTATATAGGAATGTGCTTTGACCCTGTCGAAGGTATTATTTTTTCAAAGCTTTTCTAAAGCTTTAAAATCTCTTTGATAACTCAGATGTCCATGAACCTCGAAGAGCTGATGACGAGATACAATATCAATAATCAAGATGTACTGAAGTTAAGCAGGTTGGACAATAACGCGCACAAGATGCTGTTAGTTGCAGAGCTTCTAAACGTGCATGGATTAAAGTCATATTCTAGCCTCGAGTTGGGCCTTATTGCCTATTTTCCTGAAAGCGACCCAAAAACAGTGAGGAAGAGGACTTCAGGAGAGCTCAGTCATCTCTTTAGCCATAAGCGCAG
This sequence comes from Candidatus Woesearchaeota archaeon, assembly GCA_043803105.1. Lineage (GTDB taxonomy): Archaea > Nanobdellota > Nanobdellia > Woesearchaeales > JAZDKJ01 > JAZDKJ01. The sequence continues at coordinate 528,030 of JAZDKJ010000006.1, read as the reverse complement.
TATACTGCACGAGCTCAACATGCCTTATGCACAATATATTAGGATGATTACGGGCACACCTACGACGAATATGCAAGAACTGCTTGGATACACGCTTGCAGACGCAGAACTTCAGAAAAATGGTGAACCTTCGTGCACATTTGCACCGAGCATTCATGACTGGCACAGAAACACTAGGATACCATTTCCAATAAACAAGGAAACAAGCTTTATCCTCGGGATACTGTGGAGAGCAGGAAGCATAACTGAGGTTTTACCAGGCCAGGTAAGAACAAGGATCTATTGCGGCAACAGCCAGAAGCTGGATCTAGAGCAGGAAGCCCTTCCTATGCTGAACAAGGCATTCAATGCAAACTTCAGGTGGAAGGACTGCGATCTTGTTTTCAACTATGGTAACGGTGATGTTTTTTACAGTGGTGCGATGCTCGAAATAGGATCTCTGGCAATGGGCACATTTCTAAATCAGACGATCGGACTTCCTTTTGGCGGAATATATGACAGCAACCGAACTGAACTGCCAAAAGTGGGTTTTGACAGAGCAGCATTTCTTAAAGGCTATGCTCTTCTAATGCCATCAACCAGAGGCAGATGGTACACAGGCACAAGAGAATTGTCGGTCCAGATTGCAACCCTGTTGTGCCAGGAAGGAGTAAATGCCAAGGCTGCTGGAAGGGTGGAAGAGCATTGCTATGTGATAACCACTGACAGGATGCTTTAAAGCAAGAAATTTTTCTAAATGATTACGACCAAAACATTGTTGAGCAGATATTTAGCTGGGGCAGTATAAAGATTACTCTTAAGCAAGGGATTGCTACAATCAATTGTGAAGCTTGGAATTAGAGCTGAGAGTAAGGAATAACAGAGCTATTGCCTTGCTTATTTGGCGAAAATGAGATTAGCTTGAAATCTTCAGCCTGATAACCTTTTTCCTTTAAGGTAGCTGAAAGTATTTGATGCATTGCTTGGATAATGTGCGCCTTGTTTGCGTTGACTGAATCAATTAGTTGCCAATTCTTTATTTTGCTGGAGTTTGAGAAATTGAAGATTGGCTTTTCGATGGAAGCTTCATAAAGAGCTAAATAGCGCTGGTATGACTCTGTCAATTTGTTGAACTCTATGCCAATTGTTTTAAGCAATTCCTCTTCTTTCAAACACGCCAGCTCAGGAGCTGATTTGGTATGGGTAATGATTCCATAAACCGGCACATTTGCAGCAGCTAAACTAGCATAACTTTCGATAAGGCTTTCGACCACATCAGCCAGCAGTTCTTGACCATAAAAGAAGTAACTGTGGGAATCCATCTGAATTAAACGGCGATTAAAACTCTTCTCTTTGCGAAGACGGTGAGGCAAACCAAATGCTGGAACTGCTGGCACAACTAATTTTTCCAGGCCATCCTGGCTGAAATAGGCGCGCGTATCCCTTTGCACATAAGGAGAAGACAAAATCTTATAGAAATAATCCCTAATGGAATCTGCACTCGCTGCGCCTTCAATCTTAACATAGTTCTCCCATAAAGGAAAAACTGCGTTATGTCTGCTTAAGAGTTCGCCAGTAAAAGCAACCAAACCCAAATCCACTAAATATAACATACAATCGGGCTGTTTATCTAGTTTTACCGCAGAAGAATGGCCTCCCGGCGCGTAGATGTCAATCTTTGTTGGCTTGCCATCAAGCACAGCGTAGAGAGGTAATAGGTCGGGTTCATCGGTTGCAGCAAGCCTCTGGATTCCTTTGTTTTGCCGTTCCCACATCTTCTTAACATTCCTTGCCCAAACTTTACCAAGGAACCGGCCCCTATTTATTTTGATACTGGCATTGGCATACCTCAAACCTTTGTGCAGGGCAGTCAGAAGCTCGGACTTACCAGACTCTATTGCGCCAGCCATGGTAACAACAAGAGAAGGCTCGCTTGCATCAGCAATAATTTGAGATATTTCTGCCATGGTGAGATTGGTGCCAAAAGTATATTTAAAGATAACCCATTACGGCACGTCGGTGCATTTATTCAATGCGGTCCAAAGTTAAACCAGAAGTGAAAGAAGTCGGTTGAACAGCTGGCTGATATTGCGTGTCCTCGGTTAGATATGTTGTTATCTCCCTTATAGTGCCGACTAGACCCGGCTGAACCAAGCTACAGTCATAGAATTTTCCAAGTTTCATGAAGTTTTTTGCTGCAGAACCAAATGTTCTTAAGAGACGAATATGGTTGTCAACAAATAGATACGTGCTTAGCTCTTCACCTGCAAATCCAGACACAGCAAGGCACAATTCAACAAGGCCGCAAGTGAACGTAACTTTCACTTCAAAATTCTGCAACAGCTCTTCTTTGGTACCGGTGAAAAATGATAGGAAACTATCTGCTATGTCGCTCATGCGCTGAATTATTCAGACTTAATATTTAAAGATAACTCATGTTTGAAAGCCTCTGGAGACATACTCGACTGAGGTCTCCTAGCCTCCAGAGCCAATGGATTTCCCGAATTAGGACATTTGAAGCAGAAGAAATGGAATGTAAGCCTCTGGAGGGATGTGCGCCCTCGACCTCGGCCTTTCTGAATTGCAGTGCAATTACCAAGGCCGCGCAATAGCTACTATGCTACAGAGGCGATACGACGGAGAACCAGATGTCAATATTTAAAGATTATGAATTTACAGATTGAAAAGAAGCTTGGAAGCATTGGCAGCCACGCTCCCAATGACTGAATAGAATGGTTTCCTAACCATCACAGGCCCGACAACATCAATCAAGCCTGACTCATCCAGGCCTTGCACCCTACGGGAGGGATCTTCTTCGAACAGCTCCATATGCTTCCAAAGAAGAATAATAGCCTTGAATTGTAACTTCTTGTTTTCGTTCATTGCATCTATTGCTTTCTCATCTCCTTTAATCATTTGATCAAAGTAACCGAACATGCCATCAAAAGGGCTATACTTATGAGAAGGTGTGACCACATTGAAACCTTCATATTCTCGCAGCAGGTTGAGGCTGTGCCTTGCATAATATGGATGTATGTGCTTGCGTATCATGTGCTCTGCATGTTCCCTTGCCTTGATTTTTGAGGCAGAGACCAGATTGGTTTCCAAATGCTTAAGAATTGGGATATGCTTGTCGCCAGTATAGCCGACTTCAAAGTCCTCGGGCTTAATGTTGATAAGAGAAATGTTCTTGTAAATTTTCTTGATTTTTTCCGCTCCCTTTAAGCTGATGTTTTTCTTTTCCTCAGGCAGCAATTGGTTCAGGTAAAACATCAAGGGTGTTATGAAGATGTTAAGCTTGTTCTCAAGTTCATCTATTGTCTTGAAGCTGAGTTGTTCGTCAATCAAATTGCTAAGCCATAATGGCAATGAAGGCTCTTCTCCGTTAGGCCTGTCAAGGTCCCAGGTGTTGCACAAGTCATCGCTGAACTTAACGAGTGCAGCCTTTAGAGCTTCACTGGACCTGAAAATGTCTCCCCTAAGCCTGTAAGGTGATTCGTCCTTTAAGCCAATATTAACGCGCAGAATCTCATGCAAAGAGCCAATGAAGCGCTCTCTTTCAGATTGAGGCACTGAAAATCGTTCCAGTTCATTATTGCTTTCCTTCATCAAATCAGCCAAATATTGGTGAGCAAAGGCACGCTCGTCTTCAAGACTGCTATTCTTCTGTGCCTTCTTTATTGCCAGATCAGTCACGTCATGCATGTAAGCAGCGATAATCACGTCAAGGTCAGCATCTAAATCTGCAAGAACCCTGGCAGTAGTCCAGGGATGATTAATATACAAACCGCCAAGTTTTCGCTGCGCAGGGCCGTAAAGTTCAATGCCTTTCTTAACAAACGCGACCAGAATCTTCTGACCGTTCTCAGAAATGGCTGTCTTCTTTGGACGTAGCTCATAAGAAATCTCGGGAGCAAAAAGATTTGTGAAAGCAGTATAGTTCTTAGTACCTTGCTCATTGAGAATCAATTCCAAGGTATTGTCCAAAGGTCTAGAGTTATCTAACATACTTCTGCCTCAAATTCACCCCAGAAATTACTTAACGTGCATGCCGCAGCCCTGACAGCCCATGCAACCGGTACTCAGCAAGTCAACCATTGGATAACCGCAGTGCTCCCCAGGCTTATCTGAGGTGGCGCCGCACATTTCACACCTGAAACGCTTAAAGGCAACCTTTGGCTTCTCTGTTTTCTTTGAAACAGGCGTTTTCTTCATAGATGTATAGAATATTTTCTTATTTATAAAGATTGTGTTGCTAAGAATTTTACAATCAGCAAGCCATGGTTAGATATTTTTTTAGCGTGCTATTGCTCATTGAATGCCCGTACTTTTCAGCAACATGCTCCAAAATGTCTTTGTTTGTGAAAATACGCTTTCCTGCTTGATTTGTGGCATATTTCAGGCCTTTAACGTAATTAGAAATTTCTGGGCCGACAAATAGCTTGGAATTCCACCTGCCAATTACTGCCTCATGACCAAAATTCCTTGCCAGGTATACTGCCTCGTAAGCATCTTGCTTTGTGTCAAGGCCAGGAAGGTCAGAATGCTCGATAACATGCTCAAGGCTCTTGGAATGGCCAAAACCCCTTGAAAGAGCGCTCTTGTATAGGTCCGCGGCCTGAAAGACCTTCTGTTTGAAGTCTTTTTCCCACCGCGCAAGTGTAGGAGGTTGGATGGATGCATTATCTGTGTTTTTTTCACCCACATACTGCTCAATAAGAGTAGGTATTCGATCATAAGCCCCAGACTTTCCTAAGGAGGCCTTGACCTTAAGCCCAGATTCATAAAGGCTTGATGTAATGGATTCCAAGCCCTTTGGGGCAGAGCCATCCAGAACACCATTGGCATATGAAGCAACAATATGATAATGCCTTGTGGACCCAACTTTGCGCAGAGCCATAACTTGGAAATTTATTTTCTTGTTTGATTTTAAGGCTTCTTCCAACTTGCCGGAGACCTTGAAAGATATTGGTTTTCCAACTTCATTGATGTTTTGGGCTACAATTTCTTTACCTACCTTTAGGTTTATTCCGATGGCCTGGAAGTCATATTTTTGAGCAAGGTTCGCAATGTTTGTATCAATAGTCATGTATGTATTGCCATCATCTTTCTTCAATACCTTGGGAGTTAAGACAATATATTTGCCACCCTCTTTGTAGACAGGAAAGAAGCTTGACTGGTTGAAAGGACCGAGTTTTGCCGAAGTACCTTCGGGAGCAAAGGAAAGAGAATAAGGTTCTTCAATACTTGGCTGCTTAGCCAGTTCATTAAAAGACATTTGAGGAAGCGAGATTTTAGGTGTGGTTTCTGGCTGCAAAGAAGGTTTGGATATTGATGCCAATCCATCTGTGGCAGCAACCTTTATTGCTTTAGGTTGACTGAGGTAATAAACACCTGCAGCTGTGATAAAGGCAGCACAAATTGCTGTAACCGTCAAAGGCCTTTTGTAGTTAGATATAAAACCGTTTTTTTCAGATTTAATTGGAAGCCTGTCAAAATCAGGCCTATAAGGTTGACTCATTGTGCACCTGTTTCTCCAAGTGAAATTACTCGATAATCGTTCTTGGTTTCAGGCCCCAAGCCTGTTTGTTCCTTGAGATATTTGTCAATTTTGCGTTCTAGAATCTCCTTAAAACTGTTTCTATGACCTTCATAAGTTAGGTCTATCATTGCCACAGGGCCTAAGGCATTTACAAGGTTCTGAAATTGTGTAAGCTGATGAAAGGAACTTTCAGTATATTCTTCAGGAACCTTGGCAAGGTGCTCAAGCAAGTCAGCCATGGTAGTTTTTACAGTTTCCTCTGCTTTTTTTGACAAAGACAAGGCATCTTTGTGTCTTAGGTTTGGAAGCCATTCGTGCAGCTGATAGGCAAGGGCAGAGATACTCCCGGAGTAACTTGAAAGATACTTTATTGGAGAACCTGATTCAAAACCTGCAAGCGCAGCCGAACAATGCTTTGCAACATTTGAGATCGTATCCTCAAGGTCGCTTGCACGGAGTCGCATTTTTTTGGTTTCTAAGGCAGAGTCAACATAAACCACCAGTTGATCATAAGCTTCCGAAGGGACAGGTGACAGCGGTATACCCTCTGCACGGAGGTAAACCTTGTTTATTTTGTCAAATAACTCTCTGTACCTTTGGAGTATTTTCCTTTTCCTAAAGAAGACAAGATTGCTATACCATTCCATTTGTTATCACCAAGTTGGAGTTACAGTTTTGGCAAGCGTATATAAACCTTTCGGTTTAGAAGAAAAAGAAGAAATAAAGCCGGCTTATCTCCTGCGTAAGCCATGCTCAAGGTTGGCCCTTACCCTAAATGTCCTGGGTGGAAACTTAGTAAAGGGTTGGCCTTTTATTACCGCTCCCTAATGATACAAGATGTTGACTGCATTGGAAAGGACAAACTTTTTAAACAAACCGTGGCCTTGAATCAACAGTGCGAGGGTGGCAGAGCCTGGTCAAATGAAAACCATAGGTTTTCAAAGCGTCAGAACCTGCGGTTCAGACCAAATGCGCAGGACTTAAGGGAATGATCTATGATATCCTGTCCCTTAGTGGGTCCGAGGGTTCGAAACAGCTTTTTTCAATAGGAAAATGCTCAGAAAACCAAAGGTTTTCTGGCACGCCACCGAACCTTAAGTTCGGTAAGCGAACCTGGGAAAAACTTTTGGCTAATGCCAAAAGACGTTCCTAACAGCATCGAAAATCCCTCCCCTCGCATTATCCTTATGGTTTAATGCGAAACATTTATATACTTGTAATTCTTATGCTAGTTATCGACGAGCAAACAGAATATGGCCGATAACGACATCTACAACAACCAAAAACGATACGAGACATTCCTTTCTAAACTAGACATCTATTGCAGAAAACCAGACTTCTCAAATCGTGACGAAGTAAGACGCAAGTACTGGATAAAAAACAAAGAAAACAAAAAGCACTTTCTCGAACTAGCTAAAATATTCTCAGCCAGAGACATCAGCTTTATCAGACGCTTACGACTATTCAGAACCTTCTTGATAGTATGCCATGTAACAGACAAAGACCTTGCAAGCATTGACGACAGAAAAGACATTGATAAAGTAATGACCTTTGCGCACACAGTCAACAAAAGCATGAAGTCGAAAAGAGATTTTAGCCTGGACCTCAAATTTCTCTGGAAACAACTTTTCCCCGAAAAAGATGAGAGAGGCAGAATCGATGACACAATAACGCCTTACGTGGTCCGACACCTTAACGGCAAAATCGACAAATCAAAAGAGAAACTGCGCGGAGACAAATTCGAGCTAGACGAATTCGAGCAGTTAGTTCAAGCTTTCGCGGATGACTCAAGGATGCAGTGCCTACTGACTGTGATGCTTGAGAGCCTTGGCAGACCTCAAGAATTACTAGGCCGAAAGATAAAAGATGTTGAGCTCCACGAGAACTATGCAAAGCTATGGGTTACAGAACACGGAAAAGAAGGCACAGGCTTTCTAAGAATCATTGACAGCTACTTCTACCTTGCCAAATGGATTAATGAGCACCCTAACAGAAAAGACAAGAACGCTTACCTATTCGTGAACACAGGCAGAACCAACAGGCACTGCCAAATGACTCCTACAGCAGCCAACAAACTCATCAGAGAAAGATGCAAGCAACTCGGAATCAAAAAACCCATAACCCTGTACTCCCTCAAGCGCAACGGAGTGACCATCATGCGACTCAGAGGCGCAAGCGACCTAGACATACAGCACACAGCAAGATGGACCAGCACAAAACAACTAAAAACCTACGACCTATCAACGCAAGAAGAAAGCTTCAAGATAGACCTCATAAAGCGCGGAATAATCAAAGCAGATGCGAACCACAAAGAGTTTGAGCCAACAACCAAACCTTGTGTGTTCTGTGGGGCTTTGAATGGGTTAGCTGAGAGCATTTGTGACAAGTGCAAAAGGCCACTTGACCACCAAGTAATTGAGGCGGAGATCAAGGCCAAGGAAGAAGAAAGCAAGCTGCAACAGCAGAAGATAGACCAGATGCAAGGGGATTTCAGCGACTTCCAGAAAAAGATAGAATTGGTATTCAGGGCAAAAGGAATCAAATTCTAGTTCATTTTGTTTTATACACTGTAGCTATGTCCTCAACATGCTCCAGGTAATCTTCCGTCTCAGTTTTTATCTTCAACAAAAGCTTATCCACAACATCATGGTTTAAGAACAACAACTCTAGATATTTATTTTGTTTTAGAAGCGACTGCCTTCTGATGCGCAGAAAGTTGAACTCTTTTTGGAGCAACTTAAAATGATTTTCTTCAATCATATAATCTTTCTTATAGTCTGACTGGTTAATTTTTCGTAACTTGTAAAAGTCGAAGAATCTCTCAAATAATTTAGAAAAGACCTTTTGGCAGGATTCAACTTCTTCCTTGGTTGGGTCAACACAATAAACATCCTTTGTTCTAATATCATAAAAAGGTATTGGGAAGGGAAATACTGAAAGCAGAAATAGAACTCTCTCATTGTTATTCGATAAATTCTGAAGGAAACCCTTACAAGAGAACTCCCACTTTTGAAAAACCTCCAACAAGTCCAAATGTTTCCTCTCACCTTTTGGACCAAAAGTAAGTTTTCGCATAATAGCCTGACCAAGGTCCCTTTTTCCTTTGGCTACAAAATAATGATAAAAAATATCTAAGTCTTTGTCAAACATTTCTAGTTCAGCACCCATAGTATCTATTAATTGTGGACTGTCAAATCGGAAGAATCCATCGTGAATTTGTCTTGCTATCTGGATACTCTTGTAATAGTTTTCCAATAATTCTGAGACTACATGAAAACGGAGAATTTTTATTTCTTGTTCTCTTCCCTTCGCTTCTTGAGATTCGTCGTCATCCACTTCTCCCCTCATTGTGCTGAAAAGGTGTTTTAGCTTTGCTCGCTTTTGTTTTGTGCTAAATTGAATTAAGAAAGGTTCTGCGCCATATCGGTCGATGAGATATTCCATAAACGTAAGAACTACTTTGTTATGTTCTCCATTTTCCTTATTTTTGCGCCTTGAAAGTGCAAGCTTCTCAAAGAGCTCTTCTAGGATTCGTTGATAGTTCACTTGAACAATTTTTCCCCTTGTGCCTGTCCTCGAGATTAATCTGTAATCATTTTCAAGTGTTAATGTATAAACTCTAATTTTGGCAGCCAAGTTTTGGGCCTTTTTTGGGTCAGAGTTAGGACTCAATTTTTTCTTATCCTTAACAAATTTATCAGCACGTGATTTCGGATTCAACATATGGTAATAGAGTAGCCTACCAATGTCACCCCTATACCCATGCTTAAGTTGTTGATATATTGGATATTGCTGTTTGGTGCTTGTAAAATCAATATCATAAGTTTCTTTATCTTCTTTCCTTTCTAACATTTCTCGTTTGGCAATCAACTTTGCTATCTTATTATTCACTTGTTCAATTGTAATTTTTCTTGGCATTTTAGGTACAATATGTACGAATACTATATAAATTTTACTGTATACTACTCTAGTATGCCAAGAAAAGATAAGAAGATTTTCACTATGGAAGTCAATGAGGAATTCATGCAGGCAATAGAAAAAGCAGCACAAAGCCTACAACTCAGCAAAAGTAGCTTCGTAAGGCTTGCTGCTATGGAAAAAATCAAGGCAATATGAGAAAGACACTATGACTGCTTCCAACTTAGACTTTCAGCAAAAGATTACCAGAATGGCAGAAGACATTGTGCGAGAACTCGGAGCCAAAGATATTGACGAGGCTTTGAAGATACTCCGCAAGGATAAGGCCAAGCATGAATGATGGCCATTGCGTTCACTGTGAGAAGGCTATTCCGGCATGGAAGCGCACAAACAGCAAGTTTTGTGATGAAAGCTGTAGGAAAGCCTATTGGGAGCAGACCCACAGCCGAAATCGTGTGAAGTAATTAAGAAGGGCTATCCAGGCGCGTTTGCAGGCGTCGGGAAACTGAGGTTTAATGAATGAAATGGGATGAAGGATTGAAAAAGATTGTCTTCGAGGACCAAGGAGTCACAAAAGTTCTAAGAGGCGTTATCATCGAAGATGACGATTTTACCATGACTGTCCAGCCTATCGATGGCGAAGAGCATTATATTATTATTGGCAAAAGGGCGATAGTAAAAATCACAGATTTGAGCGCGCCAGAGGGGAAAAAATGAATGATACAAATCCCCTCTTCGTGCCTTTTTGCCTCAATATTGCACTACGGCAATTACAGGCAGAATTAGCTGTTAAGTATAAACGCGCCTTCACTATCAAATTAATTTTATGGAATGATGGAAGTTGCCAAGTCTCATTCTTAGTCGATGATCAGGAATATAAAATTGACCAAGGCAAAATGCAAAAGATCGGGTGCCAGCAATGAACATCCCTACACAACTCCAAAAGCCAGAGTTCAGATTTGTTCTCCTCAAGGGCAAAAGACCTTTTGAATCCGAATGGCAAAAGAAGGGGTACAGGTATGATGACAAAAAATTAGTTGAATGGATAGCTGCTGGTGGCAATTACGGAGTTATTGGTGGCTATGGTAATCTAAGAATCCTTGATGTGGACCATCTGGAAGTGCTTGACAAATTCCAGCTTGAAACATTCACAGTCAAAAGTCCTGGCAGCCAAGGCAGACATTTCTATTTCATTTGTCCGTACAGCAAAAACCATGTTTTGCCAGGTGTAGGTGAACTGAGGGCTAATAATTATCAGGTTGTAGGTCCTGGCTCTTCTTATGATGACCCAAAAAGACCAGAAGCGAAGGGAAAGACTTACGAGGTTGTTAATGGTGCCTTCATCATGGAATACAGTGAGGAGTATCTTAAAAACCTGATTAAGCCATACATAAAGGATGATGCAACCTCAACAGAAGCGAATCAGGAAGAGCCAAAGTCCGCAGACAAAAGCCGTTCAGGCAGAGAGTTCGCCGAAGTCTGCAAGCTGATCAAAGCAGGCAAGACCAAAGAAGAAGTGTTTGAAGCTATGCAGGCTTTTGCCAAGTGGGCAAGCGCGCCACCTGCCTACCGCGAAAAGACATATTCAAAAGCTCAAAGCAAAAACGAGAGTATTGTCCATCCAACTACTACTACAAGTCACTACATTACTACATCTCACTACAATATAAAGAGCTGGGGTTATTTCGACCCGACGTCTCAGCTTTGTGTTGGTCAAGTTAGTCCGCGCATGTTTGCTGGTGTCATTGGTGGCAAGAAGTGTCTTTTTTTGGTTAAGTCTGAGAAGGATGAGGAGAGTAAGTTTGTAAATCATTTTTTTGAGTGGGAGGGTCAGAAATATCTATTTTCTCATGCTCCTCAGAAAGCTCCGTATAATGTGCCTTCTATGGAAAGGGTGCAGGAGTGGCTTGATGGAAAATTGACCATCAGACCTTTGTCCGCGATTTTGGAAGATGTGGCTAGAGTTATCTCTCTTCTTTATGATTTTAATGATGTTCAGGATTTGTCTATGTGTCAGTTGTATGTTGGTCAGACGTATATTGCTCCTGTCTTGGATTCTTTTTTTTATCTTGGTGTGGATGCAACAAGGGGAAGTGGTAAGACTACCCTCTTGGAGATCCTTTCGTTTTTGGCTTATCATGGTTTTATGGGTGGTGATGTGAGCGCGGCTGCTTTGGCCAGGATGTGCGAAGACCATTCTTTGAGCTTGCTAGTGGATGAGTTGGACCAGAAGATAGGAGAGCATGGGGAGCAAGAGGTAGTCTCAATTTTGCGTAAAGGTCAGAGGCGTGGCAATCCTTATGTGCGTTGCGAAGGTAAGAATCACACTCCAAAGGCTTACGATGTGGCTGGACCTCATGGCTATAGCATCAGGAGCTTGACAGAAGATGCTTTGAATCAGAGAACTTTTTTTATTCATGCTAGTGTTACTACAGACTCGCGTTTGCCGGTGATTAACACTGTTAAGCACCAAATCATTAAGCCTTTGGCAGATGAGATGTGGTTTTGGGCTTTAGAGAATCTTCAGCGTGTTTTTGAGGAAAAACAAGCATGGCTGCCTGTAGTAACCTGTAGTGGTGTAGTGAGCTGTAGGGGTACCCCCATGGACCAACGTCAAGCATTATTTGACAAGCTTACGAGCCAATTTCCAGAAGATGACATAAATCTCCTTAGAAAGTTGGCAGGCCGAAATAATGAGATGGCCTATACTGCCTTGTGTGTTTCCAAGTTGGTTGGCATCCGACTGTCTCAGCTTAATTCTTTGATGGTTGCAAAGCAAGCAAACGAATCTGTTAGCAGTGATTATTACTTGGAAGCTTTGCAGCGCAAGCTTGTTGACGTTTATGAGAACCATTCAGACCAGGGTGAATTTAAGAAGGGTCTTGATGGGATTCACCCTGGAGCTTTTGCTTACCCCAAAAACAAAATGTATGAGGAGTACATTATGTTCTTGAAGAGCCTGAATATTATGACCATTGGCTCCTCTCGCTTCCATGCGTTGCTGTTAGACTTGGGTTTTATTGAAGGAGATACCATCCTTAATGTCCGGCTTCCCAATTACAAGTATCCAATCATGGGAATTATTTTTGATGACAGAATCAAGAAACGCCTAGGGCTTATCTCTGAGATTACAGACCAGGATGTTAAGACTTTTATTAAGGAGAGGGACAAGGGTGATGGCGTTCTAACTCAGGCCATTATAATGTTTGCCAAGTCTAGAGGTTGTGATGAGAAGCTGATTGTTGAACGTCTTGAACGGATGCGCACTTTAGGGGTTGTGTTCAATAAGGGTTCTTTTGATAAGTGGGGTGTTGTCTGATGTCTTGCTCTCAAAACTTTTGTTACTGTGTTTTTTGTGGCAAACCTTCTTGTCCGAAGCAGGAAGGCATGACCTACCGGCTGGAAGAGTCAAGTCAGGGAATCATCTTCTTTCACGTTTGTTGTAAATGTAATGTGACTCGGAAGAGGCTTTTGGACTTTATTGTCAGGCAGAACTTGAAGGCTAACAACGAAGTACTGGAATTTAACAATCAACAAAGGTGATTGACTATGAGACTATGGCAAGACATCAAGGCAAAGGTGCAAGGGAAGTTTTGGAAGCGCTCAAAGAAAGGAGTCAGCATTTTGGAAGAGGCTGAGAGCATGAAGCCCACAGAAGAAGAGGTCAAGGACAATGAACCCAAGTAAGCCTAGCGAATCTAACACCGGTAGGACCTTGTTGTGGGTAGTTGCCTTTGGCAGTTTGATTGTTGCGATTGCTTCAGTCTTTTTCGGCGATTTGTGGCATATTTTCTTTCAACTCTTCTTAGGCAGCGTAGTTGTTTGTGTTGTTTGTTTTTGGGCTGCAATAAAGTTAGGGAGTGGTGACAGCCCAAGTGCTGTTAAGAAGTGAGGTGCAAGACTATGTACTATAAAGAAACACACAATAACATTTTTGTTAAAGTCTCAGTTAGTTGTCCGACTTGTGGTTTCTTTCTGAGGTCAGATTATATTCGAGACGATTATGTCGGTACTAAGGACGGCTTATGGTTCTGTCCCAGATGTGACAAGAAGGTCAAGCCAGTCATTGTTCCTTTTCAACGTGGAGCACCAGGAGGCGATTGAAATGTTTGGTAAAACTAAGATGGAAGACTTGGACCTTGGGATGCAGACCTTGAGCCAAAGAATGTTAGCAACAGAGAAGAGTATTGACAGCTTGAGAAAAGGATGTGCTGATGCCATCTACAACTTGAAGGTTGATCTCCAGCAACAAGACCGGACCTTGACCAACCTATCAAAGGATGCTGCAGCTCAAGCCTTGAAAGCAATAGAGCCTAGAGTCAAGGCTGTTGAGACTGAAGCTTTGCAGAAGGTTGAACATCTAAAGAAGGATGCCCAGGAGAAAGTGGAAGGCAGTATTGCAGCGATGTATAAGAAAGTCAACAAGGTTCCACCTGGCACTAAGAACATTCAGGTAATGGATGACCTGGAAATTTATACACGCAACACCCCTGACCTCTGCCTTCACAGTGTCGTAGTCCGTGACAAGCTCAGATGCTTGAGTGTTGACAAGCCGTTATTATCTAAGCTTAACCTGGCGCTTGATGCTGTGGTATTGCAGAAGGCTTCTAAGGAATCTTTCTTGAAGGCATTGTTTGAAGTCCGGCATGATACAGAGTTCCCGATGAGTAAAGAAGACCTGTCAGACATTCATAAGCTGCAAGAACAACTGTCTGTTTTACAATCCAAGGTTCAGTCATTGAAGACTGCTACTGATTCAGCTACAATAAAGACTGCTGAGATTGATTCTAAGCTTGACTTTGTTCTTGAGACTCTGGACCAACTGAACTCAAGCCAGGATACAGATACCACAGGTTCAACAAGCAAGCCGATTGATAGTAAGGCCGGGAAAGATAAGCAAGACTTGTATGAAGATGATGACACTGAGAATGAGGATTCTTGACAAGAATGATGCTTAAATCCTTACGGCATTTGATATATTATGTCCGCATTAATCTTACGATGACAATACGTACCATAAGTATCTCTACGTATCTTACGTATATTACGTATTAGCTTTGAGAGGTTACACAATGAATAAAGAAGACATTAATACAACAAAGCCAGACTTTGATTATAGGGTCAAGAATGCTCAAGCCTGCTACTGGAAGAACCGGGGGATGTGCCAGCTTTCAAAGTCCTACTACTGGAAGGGTCGATGGAAGCAGCCTTCAATCCAGTGCAAGCCTAGAGAGCTGATGCGATTAGTCAAGGCCGGGAAGCTTTTGCTAGACGAATTGAAACTCAAGGGGATTCTGAAGTAATGAGCCTGAACGATGGCTTTGTTGCTTGCAGATTGCGTGACCGAGAACTGCAAGCGTTCAAGCAACTAGCAGAGACTAAGCGTTTAAATCAGTCAGACCTCTTAAGGTGGTTGATCGCCAGCGCAGGGGATTTGCTAGACCATAGGCGCGTCGAACTTGAGGAGCTGAATCAGAAGGTTGATTCTTTACACTCCGATATTGTTGCGGTTAAACGGCAGCTTGCCTATCTTGTTAAACAAACTCAAATAAAGCACTAGCCTTGCTTCTATTTCATGCCAATTTTTCGTTACAAGCATTTGGTCTGGTTCTTTGTTTTCCTTGGTATGATTGTTGGTGTCCTTTACATCTTTTATTTGAAAGAGACCCAACCCTTTGTTTATTCCCAGTATATTGAACTGGTGGTAAGTTGGGCTGCTGACCTGTGGCAGATTACTGTTGATGGTGTTATCCGGTTATCTCATCAAATCGGAGGGGCCTTCCATGGTTGAACAGGACACCAAAAGAAAGCTGGCCTTTGCTTTTCAGATACGACTCTTTGACATCAGCAACCCCAAGGATCCTGTTGAGTTGCCGGACAAACTGTTCCTGTCCTCTCCGGCCCAGTTTATAGGTCCAGAAATAAGCCTTGGCTGCCTGGAAGTCCGGCTCAAGAAAGTGTTCCAAGGCCGTAAGACCTTCGTGTGTCATGCTGAACAGATTAAAACATCACCAGCCTTAGGTGAGGGGGAAAGTCTCACCTCGCCCCCTCACAATTTAGTTCCATGAGACTTCGCCGATTAACCCGGGGAAATTTGGAGAAAGCTGATAGGATTCCCAACAGGTCCGGAGTGTATTCTTTGTATGACCGGCACAAGCGCAGGGTTTATGTTGGTCGTTCCAGAGTCTTGAGACACAGGTTGCAGAGCTATGTTCAAAAGGATAACTTGCGAGTTCACAGGACCAAGGGCAAGCTGAGAAGGACTGCCAAGTATTTCAGTTATCGAAAGATGGGTCCTAAGAGAGCCAGGACTTACGAAAGAAGGGCAAAGAGGGGCGTGAGGTTCAACTATTCTTAATGAGGTTACACAATGAGTCAGAAGAAGATTCCAATATCGTTTAATGAGCAAGAAGAGGCTGCTGTCAAGGAGATGGCCTCTTTGATGGGAATAACAGGGGTCTATGGTGACTTTCCAAAGGCTTTGAAGTTCAGTATAACCCTAGCCCTGTCTGCTGTCAAGAATCCTCAAAAGGTATATGCTGGCCTGAATGATGAAGAATTGGCAGTTTACTTTCAGACGCTACAAAGGTCTGAGGTTAAGGCCAGACTGCGCGATAAGGCTCAGGATTTGGAAAAACAGGCACAAAAAGTATAACCTGGAAGGGCTAGAAAGTATACCTTGGGATATACTAGAGCCGTTTTGTAGGCACTTCCTGGCGTTGCATCCAACCCAAACAAAAATATACGGATTTGTATATTGTAATTTGCACAAAGGTTTACTGAAGAAAAGATTGCCGGACTTCCCGGCAGAGTTGGCTTACTTAAGCCAGAGCTCAATAGACCACTTCATGGCCAAAAACAATCCCCAACCAGTGGCTTCAAGTGCTGCAATCAGCAAAAGAAACACTTTTAGGGTTAGCTCTTGGTTTCTGGTTGTTACTTCCATGACTTAACCAATTGTTTACGTCTTAATATATTTTGCTATTTGACAAGTTCTAATGTTAGCAAGGCCTTGTATTCTTGCTATTCTTCTTCTGGGGCCCATCCAATGAGTTTGATTATATTTTGCTCTTCTGTTGTGAGCTTGTCCCGCGCTTTGGCTACTCTGCGCTTTGCTTCTTGATCGGACATCGCAAAAATGGTTAATTGTGGCTTATTATGTTTTTTCCTTCTTTTGTTGAAGGATTTTCCATGAACCTGAATTTTGGGAAGCCAAAAGTTTCAAGGGTTCTCTGGTCTTTAGTTAAAGGAATTGGCTGCACTTGGTTTAATGGAGTCATAAACCTGTCAACGAGCTCCTGCTTCTTGGCATCCACCTCTGAGTACCGGGTGTACCTCTGGATGTCTTTCATCTCATTATGGCCGGTTATCAGCCGAGCACTTGAGAGGTCGCCGTCACAGACGGCTCTGGCAGCGCAAGCATGCATGGCCCGGCCCATATGCGGGGCAACTCTGAACTTCGGGATTGTGACGATAAGCCGTCCATCAGCAGCGTATCTTTTTTCGATGTACCAAATTTCTCTGAGCCACGGTTGTTCGTCACCATATCGCTTGCGGAGTTTGTCAAATAAGCAGTAGAATTGTCTTTTTTCCACTGAGGGGAACAGTCTTTTGCTATCGCAGCCGACTTTCAAGTAGTGGCCTACTGCTAGCCGGTACTGAGCGTAACCTCGAATGTCAGCACTTAACCATTCGGGCAAAGGGTGGTTTTTGGTTTTGGAAGTTACCCTGGTCAAACCATTTTTTTTGACCACATGCGCTTTGCATTGCTGCATGCGCATGTAGGTAAAGTCCTCGTTGAAATTGTTTATGCGAATCCTCGTGGCATCATGGATCCTTAGCCCGACGCAGTAGGTTAAGGCCAGGACTAGCCTTCTGGGGTCGTATCTGTCTCTGAAGTAGGCCAGTAGCCACTGGAACTCTTCCGGCCTGATGAATCGGCCTCTTTCGTCCACCACTTCTTTGTAGATGACGGCAGCTTTTTCTTTAGCGAAAACTTCTGGTTGGACGTGGTTTTGGCATAACATCTTGGTCACCTCTCCTTTTTGTCAGGTGTTGCCTTGGTGTTCTGTTCAGCTTTCTCTGGGACTTCTGTCAAGCCTATGTTAAGGTGCAATTTGTCTAGTTCCAGCAGGCGTTTTTTGTCTGTTGCAGTAAACCCATCCAGCACTTCAGAGAATTGCTTGTGGTCTTTTGCAGCTCCATGTTTGAGAACCATGTAGGACAAAAGTTCAACCTTACTATACCCTTTAACTTCTGGTTTGTGCTGGAGCAAAGCCAAGAAGTCATAAGTGTCCTGTTGCAATTCAATATAGTGTCGGGACAGTTCAATATCAACGTCGTCCCCAACATTTAAGGGCAGCTTTCTTGTCAGCCTGGCAGGGATGTTGATGCACAGGCTTGTTCCGTTCCTGGTGATTGTGGCCTCAAACTTGTGTTTCTCTTTTTTTATTTCCAGAACCATTTTTTTGACCTCTAAATGCTTTATCTGATATTATCAGATAAGTAAGTATTTAAGTTTTTCTATACTGCAAAACAACAGAAGCAAAAGTATATAAAGAAAAAGAAGACGCATTAAACTATACGGTTATTGCGCTCCCCTCGCATATTTACGAACATTTATTAACACAAAAGTCGTAAGCTTTTATGATTCTGAAACCATGCTTGAGGAAAATAAAAAATATTGGATAGGGGTCTTTGTTGGATTGCAGATACTAGTCATAATCAGGAATGTGCTAGTTTCTGACTATGTTTCCTTCGTTTGGTTCTGTGACTTTGCACCGATGCTGTTGGTTTTAGCGATTATGTTTGACAGCATGGCTTTTATGAAGGCAGTGATTAATTTAGGTCTAATAAGCCAGATAATCTTTCTTTTCAATTTTTTTGGCGAATTATTCTTCGGCTTCAATTATTGGGGTTTTTCGGGAATATTTTCATATGGAATATTTTACGCAGTAGTGTCCTTTGTTCTGCACCTGCTCCTAACTTGTGTGTTTTACCTAACTTACTGCTACGAAGCTGATGGAAATACGATTGCCTACTCTAGCGCGATTTTGTTGGTGATGTTCATTGCATCCCTCATCTTAACACCAGCCAATAGAAACGTAAATTATGTTTACAACTCAAACTTTTTGGGATACACTCCACCCTTGTACAGTTTCATTTGGCTGCCGCTATCCTTTTTCCTATTGGTTATTCCAACAAACCTATTGCAGAAGGCAGTATTGAGAGCCACACAAAAATGAGCACCTTCCAAGCTGTCCTGTCGACAATCCAAAGGGAAGGCTATGTTATAATCTTCGTGCTTATGTTCATTGAAGGGCCAGTTGTCACAGCAGCTGCAGGATTCGCAGCGTCCTTAGGGATATTCAATGTCTACATTATTCTTGCCTTATCAACAGCTGCCAATGTTGCTGGAGACCTGGTCTATTATTGGGTGGGCTCGATTAGCAGAAAGAGCATACTGGAAAAATACATCAAGATGTTCAATGTTAAAAAATCAATGTTTATCAAGATGGAAAGAGGACTAAAGAAACACACTGGGAAGGCGATGTCCATTATCAAGGTGATCCCCCCATTGCCACTTCCAGGATTGATTGCGGCAGGAGCGGCAGGAGTACAAATGAAAAAGTTCTTGTTTTACTCGGTATTGATAAGCCTGCTGATGGGAATATTCTACACTGCTGTCGGGTTTTACACAGGGGTTGCTTTCAACGCAGTGGCGAGGGTCACAAACTACGTTGAGGTCTCAGTTATCGGCTTAATGGTGCTTATTATTGTGGGCTGGTTTATGTACCAGAAATTCCTGAAGAAATGGTTCACTAAGATAGAAAGAACTAAGATATAACCTTAACAAAAAGCTTCTCAAGCTTGGTAACACTATTACTGATATCATAATGCTTACTGTTCCTCAAACTCTGCTTACTCATCTTAGACATAAGCTTTTGGTCAGTGAGCAGAATCAGTGCCTTTGAGGCCAAATCCTTTGGATCTTTTGGCTTGAAAGCAAAACCGTTCCCCTGAACCAATTCGACTGAAGCACTATTCCTTGAATTTGCCACCAGGATTGGCTTACCACAAGCCATAGCTTCAAGGACAACCATGCCCTCAAGCTCTGCCATAGACGGCAAAACAAAGATGCAAGCGGCGTTGTAAGCAAGATGAAGCTCTTCGTCAGGAATGCGACCTAGGAAATCTACCTTGCCCTTAAGCCCCAACCTATTTACCAAAGACTCGAGCTTAGGCCTTTCCTTTCCTGAACCTACAATGACCAAATGTGCGTCCTTGAGCCCTGATAATATATGAGGCATGGCTCTTATAAGTGTTTCGATGTTCTTCTCAGCACTTAGCCTGCCAACAAACAAGAGGTGCTTATGCTCAGTTGAAAGTCCGTATTTTTTCATGAAAGAGACAGGAGAGCTTTTCCTAAACCTTTTCAAGTCAACACCATTGCTGATTACCGAGTACTCCAATTTTGGGTCTTGTTTTCTTAACAAGCAACCAGCGAATTCTGAGGGGCAAACAAGAGCATCTGACCTATGATACACTTCAAGCATCAACCAGTATATCAAAGGGGTTAGCCTGTGCGGCCTGAATATTTTTGGCAGCTGCATATAAAGGTTTTCAGGTTGAGTATGGCCATGGGCAACCTTCTTTATTCCCAGCTGGCCTGCTGCCCGAATGGCAACAAGGCTTGCCAAGGTCGGGTCAATCAGATGAACAAGCTCGATCTTTTCGTCAACCAAAACCTTTCTCAGCTTGGAGACTGTGGGCAAGGAAACATGGTATTGACCTGAGCTGCCTGGCAGAGGCATGGAAAAAAACCTATAGACCTTCATGCCTTTGAGGAAAGTCAAGCTGTCTTTGTTCCCATCCTTGGAAGAGATAAATACGATCTTATGACCCCTTCGATTCAAAAGCTCTGCAAACCTCAAGGTAGAAACAATATTACCGGATTTCATGAAAGTCAAGGAATCACAAACTACAGCAATGTTCATGGCCAGAAGCAACAAATGTGTCCTTATAAATATATTGCTTTGCCTTCATATAAACTTAAATAATCGTTAAGGCAGAGAAGCGTGATGGAAGAGGACGAAAAAAATCTAAACGCTGTTGAAAAAGACCTCTTTGCAAAGTTAAGGGTGCTGTACGGAGAGACAAGAAAATATCAGGAGCTCAAGGCAGGGTTTGACAGGATGTGCCCTTACCTAACAGACCAAGGAAAGCTCACACAGATGCTCATCATTCACGAAGTGCTTGAGCTGCAATCACAGAGGACGAAAAAAAGCCTGGAGAAAAATGCAGAAAATTGCAGGCAAGAAATAACAGTCCAAGCTTCTTTGGAACAGAAAGTAATAGCACAGGAGAAAACAGGAACAAATGAACCAACAAAAAAAAGAAAGTTCTTGTATGCTGCAATTCCCTTGGCAGCCTATGCAATCCTGAGGAAGATTTTCAAATCCTCTTAGCTTTGAGCAGAAGGCTGTTTGTAACGACGCTGACTGAGCTTAATGCCATTGCGGCACCGGCAATCACAGGAGATAGAAGCCAGCCTGTGAAGGGATACAGCAAACCTGCAGCAACAGGAATTCCGAGCGTATTGTAAATCAAGGCCCAAAACATGTTCTGCCTTATCTTTGACATAGTAAGCTTGCTTAACCGAATGGCCCTAGGCACATCAAGCAGATCGTTTTTCATAAGAACAATGTTTCCTGTCTCCATAGCAACATCAGTGCCTGAGCCCATGGCTATTCCGATGTCAGCCTGTGCAAGGGCAGGAGCATCATTTATTCCGTCGCCCACCATGGCCACCTTGCCTTTTTTCTGCAGCTCTTTAACATAGTTCACCTTGTCTTCAGGAAGCACGCCAGCAAAGACATTGGTTATACCAACCCTGGAGGCAACAGCTTTCGCAGTTCTTTCATTGTCGCCAGTAATCATGTATACCTGCAAACCTAGGCTCTTTAAGGCAGTTATCGCCTTCGCAGAATTATCCTTGACAGAATCAGCCACTGCAACAAGCCCAATGATTTTCTTGCCAACAGCAACAAACATCACAGTCTTGCCTTCTTGCTCAAGCGCTACTGCCTGCCTGTCTACAGATGCTGTAGGGATGCCAAAATTATGCATAAGCTTTTGGTTGCCAAGATAGACCTGCTTTCCCTGCACCTTGCCAGAAACACCCATGCCTGGAGTAGCCTTAAACCCTTTTAAGGCAGAGGTGCGAAGCTTTTTCTGTGCTGCAGCCTTGACTATTGCATCAGCCAATGGATGCTCAGAATCCTTCTCAAGCGATGCTGCCAGGGACAGCACATAATCAGGAGAATTATTTGAAAAGGGAGTTATGTCTGTCAGCTCTGGGGTGCCTTTGGTTATTGCACCGGTCTTGTCAAGCACAATGTATTTTAACTTCTGGGCTGTCTCTAAAGCTTCTCCACCACGAATAAGAATTCCATTCTGGGCGCCCTTTCCAACCCCAACCATTATAGCAGTTGGAGTGGCAAGGCCAAGTGCACACGGACATGCTATCACAAGGACTGCAACAGAAGTGATGAGAGCGAATGAAATACTGCTGTGCATCAAGAGCAACCAGACACCAAAGTTCAGCAATGCAAGACCAATAACAATCGGAACGAAATATGCTGAAATCATGTCAGCAAAACGCTGTATAGGCGCCTTGGTGCCCTGGGCTTCCCTAATTAGTTGGATAATCCTCGACAAAGTCGTGTCCTTGCCCACCTTTGTAGCAGAAAACCGAAAAGAGCCATTCTTGTTTATTGTCCCAGCGTAGACGAAATCACCCTTTCTCTTCTCAACAGGGATGCTTTCACCAGTTACCATGCTCTCGTCAACAGAGGAATTGCCATCAACAAGCTTGCCATCCACGGGAATCCGGTCTCCGGGCTTGATGACAATAATGTCTGCAAGCCTGACTTCCTCAATATCGACAACAGACTCCTTGCCATTGCGAATTATCCTGGCTGTTTTTGGGGCGATGCTCATAAGCTTCTTAATTGCCTCAGAGGTCTTTCCTTTTGCCCGGGCCTCAAGAAGCTTTCCCATCATCACAAGGGTTATGAGGATCGCTGAAATCTCAAAATACTGCTCAAGTGTTGGTTCGAAAAGCACAGCATAAAGGCTGTAGAAATAGGCTGCGCTCGTGCCGACAGCGATAAGAGTGTCCATATTTGCTGTCTTGTTTCTGAGGGCATGAAAAGCACCCCTGTAAAACTGCCAGCCAACAACAAACTGGACTGGAGTGGCCAAAAGCAAAAGGATAAATCCCTTGTAAGGGATGTCAATGCCAAACCACATCAAGACCATGCCGATGATGAATGCGGGAATCGCAAAAAGCAAACCAAAATAGAAATATGCCTTGGTAAGCTGATATTCATATCTTTGCCGCTCTTCCTGCGCAACTGCGGTGTTGGCACCAACAGTTTCTGCGCCATATCCAGCCCTTTTTATGGTCTGGATCAGAGCGTGCTCATCCACTTTACTTTCGTCAAAAACAACCAGTGCATTAGCGTTAGCGTAATTGACGTTTGATTTCAGGACTCCAGGAGTCTTTTGCAGCGCCCTGTCTATGATAGCAGCGCAGCTGGCGCAATGCATACCCGATACCTGGAATTCTGTTTTTTGCATATTATTGTATATTAGATTGACGAATTTAAATATTTGCTTTAATTCATCATGCCGCAGCCGCAGCCTCCACCAGAACCCATGTTGCAGGTTCCTGCACCGGAAGGCGCTGTAGCAGCCTGGGCAACAGCTGCTTGGTCTGCTGCAGTCACCTGATCCTTTACAATGAAAGTGCCGTGAATCATTCCCATCCAGCAGCTCCACCTAATAGTGCCTACATCAGTTGGAGTGAATTCAATAGTCTGCAAACCAGGCTTTATATCAAACTGCAAGCCATAGGCTGGCACCTGAATAGCCTTGTTGCACGATGTAATCTGCTTGCCGTCAATAATCCACTTCACAGGCACACCCTTCTGGAGCACAAAACTGCTTGGGGTAAAGCCATTGGCATCGACAGTCATATGGATTTCCTGAAAACCTTGGCTTAAGGGAGCGGCGCTCACTGACTGTATTGCAGGGGTGTCTGTTCCTACGATACTCTTGAAATCATAGCCTGCGCCTGTAAGGACGAGACCATTGTTGAGCATCATCAGCCCAAGCAAAATAACCACTGCCCCCGAAGCCTTTAGAATCTTGGCTGTCAACTTGCCTGACACAAAACTGGTGAAGTAGCCGAATCCAAGCATGACAGGCAAAGTTCCAAGCGCAAAGATGAACAACAATTTTGCTCCCTCAATAAGGCTGCCTGTGCCTGCTGCCATAATGTATATTGCCTGCAAAGGACCGCAGGCAATCATCAGGCCGTTAAGCAAGCCCACAACCAGCGGGCTGTTGCTCTTGCCGCCAGTAATCCTGGAAATAAAACCAGGAGCCTTAAACTGAAACTTCCGAAGCACAGGAAAGACGTTAAGCATCCTTAAGCCAAAAATCACTAGGAAAATTCCAGCAACAATTCCTGCAATGCCTCTCATTGTTGGAGTAAAAGCGATAATTGACCCCAAGAGCCCAAATGCAGCTCCAATGATTGTGTAGGAGATAACCTTTCCAGTACCATACCAAAGATGGGAAAGATGTGAGCTCTTACCTTGCTGTGTATCCTTTGCAGTATATCCAACAACAAAGCCACCGCACATAGCAATACAATGAAAGCCAGTAAGAAGGCCTACCACAAACAAGAGCCCATAGCCCATGTTCTGGGTGATTTGGGGAATCTGCACATTGTGAATGAGCCCTATGGCAAAATATCCAACGACAAGCAAGCCCAGAATGCCGAAAATCCAACCAAGAGACTGTTTGCTTTGCGAAGACTTTTCATCAAGTATGAAACAGGTGTAACCCTTTTCCTCAATCTTGTAAAGAATAGCATCAAAGTCTGTCTTTGAGGGATCATAGGTAACAGAGCCTGTCTCGCTTGGATAATCAAAATGTGCGGATTTAACACCGTCAACCTTTAAAGCCTGGCGCTTGATGAGCTCAGCACAGTTCTGGCAGGTTGTGCCAGAGGCACTAAAGCGCCTTGTGACAAAATGCTCAGGCTTTTGTTCATCGTTATCGCTCATCTAGACCACCTCAAAACCGCATTGCCTTATTGTTTGCTTCAACTGCGCTTCCGTTACCCTTGACTGGTCGAAAACAACCTCTGCAAAGCCAGACTTTTGATTTGCATTTACATTTGCTACACCAGGAAGATCCTGCAGTGAATCCTTGATCAAGACCTCACAGCTGTGGCAATGCATACCCTTGATTGAAAACTTTTTTTCCATTTGAAATCACCAGTTTGTAGGTTATTGAAACAGCTTATAACCATTGGCCTGAAACTAGTTTCAAGGCAAGAATCTTGGGACCTTGACCTGGTAAGAAATAAACTTCTTGCCAAAGGTCTTGGCGAGGTAAGCTTCTTCGCCAAAAACAACCAAGTACAAGAGGAAGGTCACAAGAACACAATATAACAAGGCATAGGCAGAAAAGGAAAAAAGAAACGAACCATAAGCAGCAAGCATGATCCCTGAGTACATCGGATTTCTGACCTGGCCGTAAATGCCTGAAGTAATGAGAGATTTTCCCGGGTCAAATGCCTGAGACCGAAGAGCCTTAAAAGCAAAGACATTGATCAAGAGGCCAAGAGCCACAAGGGTAAGACCTATGAGCAGCCAGAAGGAGATGATCATTTCGTCAAAAGCGAAAATTGCGTAAGAGACTATGGCAATTAAGGCTGAGAGCAAGTGCAACAACATCATAAGCAGGGTTGTTTTGGGATGAAGATATGACTTCACTAGCATAATTGAGGCATAAAACAAAAGTCCAAGGAAGGCAAAGAAAAACATGTTCACTTCAATATCACCACATTGGTCATGCCGCGGCGCTTGCGCTCGATCAATCCACGGCCCTCAAGCCTGTCAAGGACTCTTGTAACGTTCACCTTTGACAACTTGCTCTTTTCCACAAGGTCTGACTGCATGATTGAGCCTTCAGAATCAATGACCAAGCCCATCACGCTTTTTTCGTTATGAGGCAGGTCTGCCAAGACTTTCTGATAATGCGGCCTGCTGACCTTTCTCGGCTGGATCTGCTCCTTGACCTTGATTATCTTTGTCACAAGCCGCTCTTCCTTGCCAAAGAAGATAAGGTACAAACCTACAATCAAAACAAAACCCATCACACCCAAGCTTACATAGGTCTGGAAATCAATAGTGCCCCACATAGGGCAGGTTGGGCCGTGAGAACACGAGGTGTTCACAATCTTATTCAGAGCGCGGTTGAAGGCAAAAATTATCACTGCTATTAGAATAGCAATACCAACAACAAGGAAGCCAACTGCACGATTTTTCATTAGCTAAGGTTAATTTGATGTTTATATAAAGATTTGCTTGAAGCGGAGTCTGCAATATCCTTCAGGAGCTCGACCAGCTGCTAGCCCAAAGCGCCAACCGCCTGCACCCACCGTTAACTCCACCGCAAGTGAGCCAGCCGCCTCCAAGCCCGCCTCCGGCACCACCGCCAGTGACAGCAGCCTCTTAGTGGAAAGGTGACTATGCTAAAGTAGTAATTTCCAGAAAGCTTTAAATAATGAATGCGCATCACTCAGTACTATGGATAAAAGCACAGCCACACTTTACACTCCGGCCGCAGATCTTATAGCAAAGGTCTGGGCAGATTCCCAGGAAGTCTTCAGAGATGTCAGGAAGAAATTCGGCCAGCTTCAACCAATAGAGAGATTTGAGCTTGAAACCACGATTTTGGGCAAGGAAGGCCCAGTGCTTGGCAATGTGGTGTACGAACTCTCTGGATTAGAAATCTCACAAAAAACAATCAAGCCAGAAGAGGGCAACATAATCAGGGAAACTGTCACACAGATGACTTTAGATGATATGAGGCCATATCAATTTGCATGGCATTTCCATTATGGAAACTGGCAATCTGTATTTGATTTCTGCAGTTCACACTCAGCAATGATAGATTTGATGGGAAAATTTCCATCATGCAACTATCTTTGCCGAAAGGATAAGACTTATCTTGGTAGATTTCAAACTGTACTCGATCTTCCTTTAGAAGCTGCTTCTGGAGCCCAAACTTTGGAGCGGCTTACAGACATATTACAAAGCAGAGTCCGTAGAAATGTACCAGTAGGGCTTACTACCGCTCTTGATTCCAAATTAACCGTAGAAGCCGGAATGAAGGGACAAATCCTTGTTCTGAACCTTTACATAAAAGAACCAGCACAAGTTGACCCAAAATACCTAGCTACTTTGTCAACGGAATTTCATCATTTGACAGACGAAGTAATCATAGGGCAACCAAAGGCTTAATTCTTTAGGTTTTCAATGTTTATCATACAGTTTATCAATTATATACAAGAGGAACTTTTCTTGCTGGATAAACCACTGATTTGTCAGAAGGCTCTAGGAATTGTGCAACTAAAAAATCAACAGAAACAACAAGGCCTATCGTGTACGAAAGACCGGTTAAGCGGGAGTTTAAGACAGGGATATGCTCGGAAGCCAGAGCATTTCGAGCCTCTTGCTCATTGTCATAGCCATATTTTCCTAACTGGCAGCCAGCAATTATCGCTGTCAAAGCACAAGGATTCTTCCTTTTCAACAATGACAGCAAGGCGGAAACAGCCTTGTTAGGGGTAGTGAGAAAATCCTCAGGCAGTATGATACCTGAAAGATAGCACTCCAATTGAAGAAAATGCTCAAAATAAGAAGGTACAACACAGTGCGCAGCTCCAACAAGCTTTTCACCAGCAGCGCCTTTGCCGTAAATAACAATACCGCAACAAGTGTCAAGCTCCATTGTTGCCTGCTTATTGCCTTTGATTAGGCATTTTGCCCCTTCCTTAATAACCTCCATAGGACTGGTTGTTGCATATAACTATTTAAACATTCAGACAAGGCCGGAAAAAAGTTCTAAATTAATTTCCTTTGAATACGAAAGGGATTACATCTTTCTTGAAAATCCTTTGCTTTTTGGTTAGAAAACCATATTAAAACCGAAAGCTTAGATGTTCTTGGTGTTTGATATGACAGAAGAAAAAATATTGGAAACAAAAGTCTTGGATGAGAAAACGGTTGAAAATAGATGGCGGCAGACGCTTTTGATTGCTGCTTCAGCTGCTTTGATTGGGGCAGCAGGGTACGGCATAAATGAGCTTCAGACCCGGGCAGGATATGTCGGGAAGAGTACAATGCTGAGGATGTCTGACTATGCTGTACGAAACGGGCTAAGCGAAGATATCTGGAGCAAGTTTCCAGAATCTGAGAAAAATAGCCTTATCAAGAAACAACTGGCGGCAATGCCAAATGAACAGAGCTGGGAACTGGTCAAGCCGACAATAGACAAGAAGGTGAAGCAAGAATGGCAAAACACAAAAAAGGATGCAAGGTTCATGTACAACACACTGAAGCAATACTTTGCAGGTGATTGAGATGGGGCTAGTAAGGACTGCAACAAGCTTAGCCATAATCGGGCTTTCCTTCTACGGAGGATACAAGTACCATGAGTACAAAGCGCCTGCTGCAATAGAGCAGAAGATGACAATAGAGGACAGGATAAGGTCGTTAATCTCTGAGGACAGAGAGCAAGTCATGAAAGCAATGTATGCAGTTGGGAAGAGCTATGGATTTGAGAAATAAGGATAAGAGAATGGCTGTTTAAAAGGAGCTTTGAGGAAGTGCTTAAAAAATCAAAAAAACAAAACATTTAAATAATACTGCGTCTTAGAGGTAATATTATGCCGAGTTTATCAAAGGAAGAAAGGGTGTTGGAGCTGTTTATGAATGAGCCCACTAAGCAATGGCATTTCTCTAACATAGTGGAAACTTCAGGTGTCAGCATCAATATAGCAGGTAAATGGCTGAGGCGGTTTCAGAAGGATAAAATCATAAAGCGAATAAAACCAAAAGATAAGATGCCTTATTTCATTGGCAATTATGAGGAACCCGAATATAGAGCCAAAAAAAAATTATATGCCCTGCAAAAGCTTTATGGAACTGGTCTTATTCAAGAATTGCAAAGATTAAAAAATGCAAAGACAATCATCATCTTCGGGAGCTATGTCAGAACAGATTGGACCACGGACAGCGATGTTGATGTGTTCGTCTACGGAGAAAGTGAGAATTTCAAGTTTGGAAGGTATTGGAAAGGATTAGGATTCCAAGGTCAGAGCAGAGAAGTTCAGGTTCACACGTTCCATACAAAAAAAGAGATGGAAGAAGTCAAATCAGGATTATTGAAGAATGTCCTTCGAGGATATGTTGTCAAAGGGGACATCTATGAAGTTATGGAGGTGGCTGCATCATGAAAAAAATCGAAGAATTGGATGATGCTTACAATGAGTGTCAAGCAAGCGGAAAAATCATTTCAGCTGAAACAATTGACAAGGAGCTGGCCGAATCGCTTTACAAGCAGGCAAAAGCTGATTGGGTAGAAGCTCTGGAATTTGAAAAAACAAGAGAGAAAAATACGACAAACTACCCAAAGCTGTTCTCTAATCGCTATGATGTAATGAGGATGCTTATTCATGTGATAGCAATCCTTGATCAAATAAAGCCCGGGGATCATAAATGCATTGGTGCTCATCTTTGTGTCAAGCATCCAGATTTTGAATTTGACTGGGAAACTTTGGAAACGATGAGGCTACTCAGAAACGGTATTCAATACCGCGGGCAAGGCGTCACTAAAGAAATTTGGACAAGCTATAAGCTCAAATTTGAAATTTATATCAAATCATTGTTCTCATTCGTGGAGAGGAAGCTCCAATTACAACTTGATATTTGATGCTATTTAGCATGATTTTTACAATTTTTCTTTGCTTTTTGTGCATTATACGCTTATTTATTAAATATGTTATTTAGTACAAAAAGTACACATTTTTTGTATTTCTTGTACCAAATAGAAAGATTTATTAAGCGGTACAAATTAGGTGGTTCATATGGTAACAAAATATGATGTTTTTGTTGAATTATACAAGAGCGGCAATCCAAAAGGCAGCATAGATATTGTCAAAGCCTTTAAGAGGAAAACAACAGAATACCAGAGGATTCGAAAAATACTTGACACTCTTGTTGGGATGAAGCTCATTGAAAAAAATAAATATGGGTACCAGGCAACTATGAATGCTAAGCACCAGCATCTTTATGATATGCTGAAATACTGCATAAAGAATGGCGTTAATTATAATGAGTTGTTTGATGAGTCTGTAGCAAAATACCTGAGCAAAGCGTTCTTAAAAAAATTATTCGGAATGAAAGACCTTGGCCTGAATGCAAAAACCGTCTCAAAAGTTTCTGGCATTCTTGAGAAAAATGGTTTTATGTTGGTGCTTTCAAGAAAGCCATTCAAAGCTGTAGTTCCATATAATTCATTTCTTGGTGATCTTATTGCGTACTACGGGCATCATCCCATGGTAACTAAGAAAAAAGAAGATGATTATTTTGATGAAATTCAATCAGAGCTTTCTAGGTTCAAGAAGCTTAGAGTCTCAAATGAAAGAAAATACCAAGAATTGACAGAAACGTACCAGATTAAATTCATTCACCATAGCTTAAGCATCGAGGGCAACCCAATCACATTAGCACAGACATTTAAACTTCTTAGGGATAAAATAGTTCCTGAAAACTTAAGCATGGAATCTATCCATGAGGTTGAAAATTACCAAAAAGCCTTCTTGAAAATGATAGAGAATATCCAGGATGATCCTGTCATTACAAAGGAAAATATACTGAATTACCACTTTATTGCAATGCAGCATAAGAAAGAGATTGCTGGCAGATTTAGGGATAACAAGGTTATTATCAGGGGGAATGCGGATTACAAGGTAGCACATTATAACGAGATTGAGGGAATGATTGCAGAACTGCTGCAAAAATACAATGAGTTCAATAAGAAGAAAAAACATTCTCTTCGTGAGATTCTTGAATTCGCAGCCTACCTACACAATGAATTCCAGCATATACATCCGTTTTTTGACGGAAACAGCAGAACTACAAGGCTAATCACATTTCATTTCTTGCTTATGAATGATATCCCCATTCTAGACATACCTTTGGGCTTGCTTGAGGAGTATGTATTTTCCACAAAAGGGGCAAAGAAAAGGGACGACAAAAAGCTCGGTTTGGTGCTCCAGCAGATTATCATGTTTAATCTTAAAGCAATCAACCAGAAGCTGTCACAGTAACCAATTTCTATTAGGTAGATATTTTTTCTTTTTTTGATTGAAAAGAAAAAATCATTGAGGTGATTTCTATGATGAACAAAAATGTGCAGTTAGCGACAGCTGGCTTGTTAGACATGTTTCGAGAAGGGAATGTGCCTGAGAAGATTGCTATTGCAACCAACCCTAAGTTTGATGTGCCGTCTGCGGGATGGAACCCCAAACAACAAGCAAAATTTCGAACTATCCAATTAATTTTTCGGATTCTTGGAAACAATTGCGCTTTTTTCTTAATAACACTAAATAAGCATCTCGTCCTGTATAATGGCAGGGTGATAAGATGGGAAACGCAGACGTAAACAAGCTCGCCGAGGAACTTCTTGAAGAGGCAGTGCAGACAACTGAAACAAGGCAAAGGCAGAGCACAGCCTTGCCAGAGGTTGAAGTTATAGCAGACAAGAATAAGTACCAGAAAATGAGGTCACAACTGGAATTCCTGCAAAGCAGCCTAAAAGAGTATCTGCAAAGAGAGTACAGAAAGAAAGAGGAACAGGAACGCCAAAGAAAGGTAGTGACTGAACAGCCAGCACAATCAGTTAGCAACCTTGTGCGAAGCGTGCTAAAATTGCCGCTTAAGACAGTGAAGGTGGAGAAGACACTTCTTGAGAAAGTTGAGGCAGATGTGCCATTGAATGAGGGAACACCGCAAGACCTTTACAACATGATAGAGCAATCTGCAACCAAAATAGAAGAGCTGGCAAAGGAAACCGGTGTGACTATCTCCAATATAGACAAGGCAACCTCTGTCATGAGAAAGCTAGAGAAGGATTATGTTGCCATGCTTGTTGAGGAAAAAACCGGCTTTGACACCAAGTACAAGCTTCTGGGAAAGTATGAGTCAGTGCTGGCAAACCTGGTCAAGAAGCTTGAGGCAATGAAAATCACTGAAACTGGCTTTGCAAAGACCCTCAACAACAAGGAAGACCTTGAGAACCTGGTGATAAAGACAAAATACCAGCTAAAGGAGCATGACACAAATGTGGCATTATCAATAAACCAGAAGAATGCGCTCACAGTATACAGAAAATGTCTTGACATACCAAAATACCTTGCTGAGCAGATAGTAAGCTATATGCGCAATTTCTGCACAATGGTAAGGCAGCTCAATGTGTCAACAAGAAATGTGCATGAGGTATGCGAGGACATGGCACAATCACTAGAGAGTGGGCAGCAATTGGTTGGCTTGATGCAGGTAAGCCGAAGATACCTTGGAGGGCTCCTGAACACAGCCCAGGTTTTTTATGAGAACCCGCCCACAGACATTGTGGACATCAGACCATTTGAGGAGCAGATAAGCCAGACAATGAAGTCAATTGATTCAGAAGTGCAGAAGGCATTTACAAAACAGAAGCAGCTTGACAGCAAGGCAATAGCGTACAAACTAGTTCAAAATGGATGAGATAAGAAAAAAATGCATTGGCTGCGTTAAAGCCTACAGCAAGCTAGTCACCGGGATGCTAAAAGGCAAAGACTTTGAGAATCAATACAAGAGATACAGAGAGCTAACCGGTGACTATGCCAAATCCTTAAGCCCGTTGTACAGGCAGCACTTGAAGCAGCAGCTCAAAGGACTTGAAAATGCAATCATAAGAAATGATTTGGTTGAGGTCAGCAACAAGATTGCACTAACAATAGAGGCTGTAATAGCTTCTGCAAAGGGAATGACAGGAATCAGACTGCCAAATTCTGTTTTAATCAATTTGGCTGCATGCGAAGGGGAACAGTATCAGAGAACGAGACAGATAGAGCAAACACTTGACAAAGAGGTAAGGGATTGCTATGAAAGACAAAAGAGGATAGAAGAAAATGGGATTAGCGGTTTTGTTTAGCATGGCTGAAAGACGCCTGGAAATGATTGAGCAAGCTTTCTTGCCTAAAGCAATAGATCAAGAATCAGAAATCGAGAAAATAATCAGGGAAAACGATGCAATACACAATTCAGTGAGCACGGAACCAAGGCTCAAGCAGGATTGGCTTCTCGGCCTCTATGCGGAGACAGCCAAGGAATACAAAGCGCTCTACGACACTGCAGCCAGAATCGACAATCTGGAGTATGCGCTTGCGCCTATAGAAACAGGAATTAGGTGCCTGAACGCGATGAGCATTTTTTACACAATCAAGGCAGTGGAGGTAGTTTGGAAAGCAGGATTCTGGGCCAGGTATTTTTTCAAGACCAGAGATAAGCAAAGCATTGCAGTCTTTGCTGTAAACGAAGCAATAGGTATTGTGCTAAAGTACGGAAGTCTTGTAAACCTGTATGATTTGTACAAGACAACTGTGAGGAAACAGATCAGGGATGAAACAGCAAGAAAATACTGCGAAAAAGTAATCGGGTGATGATGATGCATGAAGAGCTTACAGACAAAGTGAAGGAAGGCGTTGATTACCTTGTGCAGACCTACAGGACAGGGTTAAACGAAGAAATGCTTGAAAGAATAAGGGGCATACACCAGCTTGCGAGGGAATATCCGGCAGATAAGAGCAGAGAGATGGAACAGCTAAGGTCAACACTCAGGATGTACTGCATGATGAAGAATCTTGGTGAGGAGAGGCTCTATGCACCTCGGGAAGAGCACAAAGAGCCTGCGGTGTGGCAGGGCATGGTAAGGAAGGCTGTAGCCATTGCCACCGCATTTGGATTAGGAACATGTGGGCTACTATATTTAACAAGAACAGAGACACGGAATGTCAATGCAGCGCAGGACATGGAATACAGGGTGCAAAAAGGGGACACACTCCAGACGATTTCCGAGAGATATACAAAGGACAAGCGGAATTGGAGAAAGCTTAAGGAATACAACAGGCTTGCAGGAGACAAGATATTTGTCAACCAAAAGCTGCGGATTCCAAAAGGCCATATAAGGTAGGCAAAAGCTTTATAAGAAATAAAAGGCACACCTGCCTATGGAGAAAGTGCTGAGAATTCTTATAGCGGATGACAATTTTGAAGAAGGCAAAAGAACTCTTGCCGCAATTTCAAAAGCTGCAGTTGAAGAGGGAGCCGAGGTAATACTAGATTATGTTAAGGATGGAGGGGAAGCCTGGATAGAAGCAAACAGGAATGGATACAATGGCATCTTTCTGGATTTTCAGATGCCAATTCACTCAGGGCTTGAGGTCATCAGAGACTTAAGGGAAGCAGGAGACAGAACGCCAGCATACCTTGTAACAAACTTCCATCGTGATACATATGCATTGATGCTTGAAGTAGGAGGAAACGGGCTCATAGACAAAAGGAGTTCAGAATTCGAACAAAAAGTGATTGATGCATTCAAGAGTTTGCTGGCAGCACAACCTAGAAGCATTTAAATAGTTGAGTTCTTATTTGTCAACGATGGACTACAGGCAATTTAGGGACAGGTTCATGCTAAGGATAGATAAGGGCGAGGAAATAGTTCAGGTATTGAAAAAGTTCTGCCAGGACAACAGCATAAGGCTCGGCACAGTAACAGGGATAGGGGCAGCAGGCAAGGTTACGCTCGGCTTGTTTGACACGCAGACAAAGAAATACCATTCAAATGAATACACTGGCGACTATGAGATATGCCCGCTCACAGGCAACATAACGACAATGAAGGGAGAGGTCTACCTACACCTGCACGCCAACATCGGAGACAAAGATAACAAATCAATCAGCGGACACCTAAATTCTGCAACAGTTAGCGCAACTTTCGAGGCAGTTATTGATGTGGTAGACGGGAATCTTGAGAGGGAATTTTCAAAAGAGATAGGGCTTAACCTTTACAAATTCTAGACTATATATGAAGCAGAATCAAGATTGTAAAGCCTTGCCATAGCCTTGCGCTGCTCTGAGCGAACGCATGCTGCAACATCCATCACATAATTAGTGTTTTTTTCATTAAAAGCCTCGAGCACGGAATCAATGGTCACCTCAGGCATCCGAAGTGAGCTTGACCGTCGGTGAGTGACTTTCAATTCCTCATAATAGAAATCAAAATTTAGGAGCGCTGCCTTTAATTGCCTGGCTGAAGCGACGTGAACAGTCTGTTGTTTTTTTATGTAGTCGTGAACAAGCTTTAACTGCATAAGACTGTAGCAAAGGTCTGCGAAGACATCTCCACGTTCAACAGCAAAGTACAGGTCCTCGTCCTGTTTCTCCCAAACAATTTGAGGAACACCATCTCTGCCTCGCTCGTATCTCATGCAGCAGAAAAAATCAGCTAAACCTTTAAATTGATTATGGTTCTGGATGGAGGGCTGCAACCTTTGGCTCAAGCCTGCAGGCAGGTTGGATTTCTCCAGCAATAATTGACTCAAGAACAGTTTCGGTTATACCTATCCAAAATTGTGAACCTGTTCTGGAATACCTTCGTTCCAGAATATATGGAGTGAGACCAACGCGCATTAGCCTATTTGCATAGTCCAGGCATGAGGTTGCAGAATGATACTCCTCGCTTAGATGTATGCTTCCCTCTTGCACTGTATAGAAACCAAGCTTTCTCAAGGATTCAATGCGCTCCCTTGTAGGATCGTTTAGCATTTCTTCATTTAAGGAGATGCCAGCACTTAGTTTGTACAACTGGTCAACTACCTTGTTGCAGAGTACCTTGTTTGAATTAAGGCCTGTTCCAAGAATTTTACCGTTTTCAATGTTTGCCATTGGCATAAAAATAGCAATGCACCTTAAAAAGCTTTTGGGATTGGCAAGAAATATAAAGGACTGATTTACTCCAGCAGTCATGATAAAGTATGTTTCGTTTGACCTGGACGCAACGCTTGTCAATGACAAGTTTGACAAGCTCATTTGGCACGAAGAGGTGCCTAAGCTTTATGCAAAGCAACACAAGATTGGCGTTGCTGAAGCCAAACAATTCGTTTATTCCCAATATTATAGGGCATTGGATATAGAAAGGGTAAGCCAATGGACAAGCATAACATACTGGTTCAAGAGGCTAAAATTGGGGAATTGGCAGAAGCTTCTTTCTGACATGAAAAAGCACATATTTGTCTTTGATGACACTATCCCAACGCTTGATTATTTGAAGAAGAAGTATAAACTGATTATTACCTCAAACTCTGAGAAAAAGTTCTTTGAGCTAAAACTTGAGGCAGAAGAATTAAGCAAATACTTTGACCATGTATTTTCAGCTCCCACATCCTTCAATAGAACTCGGAAAGACAAGGAAATGTTCAGGGCCATACTAAAAAAGCTGAAGATAAAACCTAGCGAGATAGTGCACATCGGAGATGACAGGCAGTTAGACTACGTTATGCCAACTGAGCTCGGCATCAAATCATTTCTTTTGGACAGGACAAAAAAGGCCAAGGGAAAGAATGTAATCCATTCCTTGCTTGAATTGAAAAGAATTCTCTAAGTCACGATTTTCTTTTATTTTGCTCTGTCAATTGAAACGCTTTTAAGGCAATGTTTCTCACATCAGGAGGAACCCGGCTTTGCTTCAGGTCCTGCTTACTAAACCAAGCAAAGTCAGCAATTTCGCTCGGCCTTGGCTTGATCCTGTTAAGGTTCTTTGCACTGCAGAGGTAGAAAAAGCAGCAATGGTTATGAGTGCCTACATTATGCACGTTGACATAAAATGGCAAGGCTAGTTGCGCAATAATGTTGCCGTTCTTCGGAAGGTCATTCCTGTTGAGAATCTCGATGTCAAGATTCATCTCTTCCTTGAACTCACGCTTCAAGGCCTGGTCAGGGGTTTCATCTTCAGCAATATGGCCACCAATGCCCATCCACAAGCCAGATTTCTTATGGTTGATCAAGAGCAATTTGCCTTTGTGAAAAAGTAAACCCTCAACAACAAGATGTGTTTTCATTTTGCGACCTCAGTTAAGCTCATCAAATTGCTCCCTTGTCAAGCCAGCGTCTTTCATTATCCTTGTCAGGGTGCCTTTCTTCAGTTCAGCGTGCAATGGCACAGTTATCTTCAAGGTCTTTTCTCCATCAAATTTCTCCAACCTTACGTGAGAGCCTTTTTGCCTAGTGGCAATAAAGCCTGCCTTCTTCAAACAGCTTATTAGTGCGATTCCAGAAATGACAGGCAATTTCATCAGACTGAGACTTTGAACTTTTCACCACAGTAACCAACCAACTCATTTGTGTCTGGCTCTAGATAAAGTTCAATTGCTTCCTTGATGTTTTTCAAGGCCTCTTGCTTTGTGTCTCCTTCGGAGATGCAGCCAGGCAAGGAAGGGACAAAGGCAGTGAAGCCACCTTCCTCCTGCTTTTCCAAGATTACGGTTATTTTCATCTTAAGTATGGTTTGAGTTAATCTCCTATTTAAACCTTTGCCGGTTCTGCAGCCTTCTTGACTGCGTCAGCAACAGCCTTCGCAACATTTTTATCTAAAGTGCTTGGTAGTATATTATCCTTTGCAGGATTCTTAAGATAATCAGCCAATGCATGGGCAGCAGCAAGCTTCATATCCTGGGTTATTGCCTTGGCTCTACAATCCAAGGCACCCCTAAAGATGCCTGGAAAGGCAAGCACATTATTTATCTGGTTCGGAAAATCACTCCTCCCAGTGCCAACAACAGCAGCCCCTCCAGCCAAAGCTTTGTCAGGCATTATCTCAGGGATAGGGTTAGCCATAGCAAATACTATTGAGTCCTTGGCCATTGTGGCAACTGCTTGCTGTGAGAGAATGTTGCCTTTTGATACTCCGATAAAAACGTCTGCACCCTTGATGACTTGCTCCAAGGTGCCTTTGAGGCTTTGCTTGTTCGTTGATTTGGCTAATTCTTCCTTGTATTTGTTAAGGTCCTGCCTTCCTTCATATATTGCGCCCTGACTGTCAAGAACTATGATATCTTTCGGCTTCTCTGTTAGGCTCAACAAGAGCTTTGTGCTTGCTATACCAGCAGCACCTGCACCGCTTATCACGATGGTAACTTCAGACATGCTCTTGTTAACAACTTTCAATGCATTAATCAAGGCTGCCAGTACAACAACAGCTGTCCCGTGCTGGTCATCATGCATCACAGGAATGCCTAAGTCTTGCAACTGCGCTTCAATCTCAAAGCATTCAGGGGCCTTGATATCCTCAAGATTAATTCCTCCGAAGACTGGCGCGATTGCCTTGACTGTAGCCACAATATCCTTTGTGTCTAAAGCCAATGGGAATGCATCAATATCTGCAAACTCCTTGAAAAGGATTGCCTTACCTTCCATGACAGGAATAGAAGCATAAGGGCCGATGTTTCCCAGGCCTAAGACTGCAGTGCCGTCTGTGACTACAGCAACGCTGTTTGCTTTTAGGGTAAGGTCGAAAACCCTTGACTTATCCTTAGCTATCTCCATGCAGACATAAGCAACCCCAGGGGTGTAGGCAATGCTTAAGTCGTCCTTTGTCTTAATGCTTACTTTAGAACGAATTTCCAGCTTGCCTTTATGCTGTTCATGGAGCTTTATTGATTCCTTGCCATAATCCATTAAAGCTGTGGAAGGATTCTGAGTTAATAAATGTTATGCGAGTCGAGCAAAAAGTTTATATATTAACATGGTATTAATAAGATATTAAGGTGATATTATGGTACAGGCAATTATCAGGATTGATGAAGATACAAACAGGGTGCTTAACATTGTCAAAGCTAAATACGGATTGAAGGACAAAAGCGCGGCAATCAATATCATGGCACACCAATACAAGGAAGAACTCCTCGAACCCGAATTGAGACCAAAGTACATAGAAAAACTGAAAAAGCTAGAAAAACAGAAGGGAATTCCTTTCAGAAATATAGGACAGCTTAGAAAGGTCATCGAGGGATAGAAAGTATTCATATGAGATTGTCCCTCACCTAAAAGAAGTTCTCAATAAACTATCAAATAAAGACAGACTGTTGTACGAGAGAGTCCTGAAAAAGATTGAAGAAGTGATTAACTGCCAAGATGTGGAGCACTATAAGAATCTCAGATATGACATGAAAGACAGGAAAAGGATTCACGTTGGACACTTTGTGCTAATATTCCAATTCAGCAAGGAAGAAAACAGGATAAGGTTCATTGACTTTGACCATCACGACCAAATTTATAAGTAGACCTTGCTAGTCCAATACCTTCATGGATTTTCCTAACTTCGTTTGTTTCCAGATAATATTCAAAAGGCTTCATTTCTGTTCCAAGTAACCACTAAGAATTATTCCGTTAATAACATTTGTGTAGAATTCGTCGGAAAAAACATCAATATTTCCGCAAAGTACATGCATTTTCCTGGAAAGAAACTTCTCAAAGCGACTCAAATCAAGGTCTTTTTCTTTCTTATTTGTTATCACAACTATATCCACATCACTTCTCTCAATGTCCTCGCCCCTGCTATAGCTTCCGATGACAACTACCGCCTTAGGAGAGAAATTTTCCTCGAGGAAGCTCACAATGCCTGATTCGTATAATCTCGCAAGGTTGAAAACCCTTTTTTTTTCAATATATACTTTGTTTTCAATGTTAGACAATATTTCGGTCACATGCCGTTTTTTTTCTCTCTTAATGAGGTTTTGTTTTTCTAATCTTTTGGTAATGTTGATTACTGTATTGGGATTGAGCTTGAGAAGCCTTGCCAACTCCCTGATATAGAATTTCCTGGTAGGATTTTCAAACAGGAGCCTTAAGACCGAGGCTTCATTGTTTGGTTTATTATACAATTGCATATTTTATTATACAATTATATGTTTATTTAAGCTTTTTGGTGTTTTTCTGGTAAAGGGACTTGTAGCCGACCGCCTGGAAAATTTCAATTAGGGTGTAAGAATTCCGAAATTAGCAGCCATTCTTATTTTAAGCAGCTAATTTTAACTGAAGTGAAAGATGACAACCATAGATTTATAAGTAGGAAAGTATTACAATCCTACTGGTGATGTTTATGACAGAAGTTGAAATTACAAGCACATCGGTAAAGGGGCAGGTTGTTATACCACAAAAGATACGAGAAGAGCTGGGAATAGTTACTGGCACAAGGTTTGCAGCATACGGCAAAGATGACATGGTGATTTTGAAGAAGATCAAAACGCCTCCGCTTGAGGAATTTGAGAAGATTGCAATGTACGGAAGAAAGATTGCCAGAAAGATGGGAATCAAATCAGAAAAGGATGTTGACCGAATAATACATGAAAGAAGAGGAATAAAAAGTGTTGACAGTAGTACTTGACACTAATATCTATATTTCAGCCCTTTTATGTAGAGGCAATGAATTTAGGTTGGTCCAAAATAGTTCTAAATTCAAGATTAAGATATCACAGGAGATATTAGATGAGATAAAGCTGGTGCTGTCCAGAGACTTCCATTTCTTAATGGCTAATAAAGCGATCGAAACAATAAAAGAAGTCGCAGAAACTATTGAAGTGCACGAGAAGTTTGATGTAATCACAGAGGATGCCGCTGACAATAGAGTTTTGGAGTGTGCTGCTGCGGCCAAAGCAGATTATGTAGTAAGTGGTGATAAACACCTTCTGAAGCGAAAAGAATTCAAAGGTATATCCATAGTTAATAGTGCGGGATTTCTGAAAGTGATAAGTTAACATTGCATTATTGAAGTAAGTGATTCACACCAGGATACAGTCTTCAAAACTTATTCCAGAACGAAGTATTCAGATTAGTGGAAACTCCAAGAACAAAGTTTCGCTGAAATCGGAGGACTTCCGAAGTAAACTAGCACACCTATTTTAATGCGTGAATTCTAACGAAATTGAACCGCCTTAAACGGAAACTTTATATAAGTAATTACTTATGTTAAAGTAAATACGTTGAGGTGGCGATAATGGGAAAAATGACTGTATCTGTGCCTGAAGACCTAATCAAGCGGCTCCGCCTAAAGCATCCTGAAATCAACTGGGCTGAAGTAGTCAGGGCTGCAATCATCAAACGGCTTGAGAAGCTTGAAGAACTAAAAGAAAGAGGTGAATTTTGATGGCAAGCATTACCTTTGCCTTGGATACTGAATTAAAGTCTCGACTCGAGAAATTTCCCTGGGTCAACTGGTCAGAATTGGCGAGAGAAGAGCTCCTTAAGAAAACGCAAATTCTAGACAGGCTAAAGTCGCGGGAAGAGAAGGAGCTAACAAAATGGTCTGTTGAGCTGGCAAGGCGCGACAGAAAGGAAGCTTGGCAAAAGTTTGCCGGCAAACGCTGACAAAATGCAGCTTGTGGTGGATGGAATATCAAGAGATTTAGAAAATCCAAATAATAAGAAACATGATTAATTAGTAAAGTTTATAAATAAACTTATGTTTTAAGCTAATATGAATGATAAAATATTAAAAATTATCTTAGAAAACAAGGATAGATTCACAAAATATATCTTCACAAGCAAGCAGATGGACATAATAAGAAAATATGCAGCAAAAGAACAGCTTGACAAGAACGAGAGATACCAGTTGTATACTTCAATCAAGAAAAAAATAGAGGCATTAGAGACAACATCAAAAGAAGGAGAATACTACATCTACGGACAAGAGAATATTCTGGAAGAAAAGCTAAAAACAGCAAAAGAGATTCTAAAACCTTACCCAAAGGCATTCATAGCAGGATCATTCCTATTCAAGAGGGAATACAAGGACATTGACCTGTTCATAATAAAGGAAAGGGGTTACAAGGAAACGCATGAAGACAAACTTCACATGATAGAATTGACAGAAAAAAAGCTCAACACACCAGTAATTGCTGCCGCAGCAAGAATAGCAGTCAGCAATTTTCCAATAAATACTAAACCACAAAAAAAACCTCTGAAAATAAGCGAAATAATGTCTATATACCATGAAGCGACCATAGAAATAATGGAAAAAAAGGAAAGAGAGCAGACAAGAACGCTCGTGTTCCAATATAATTGGCAAACAAAAAACATACTTTTAGATGGAAAAAGCCTGAAAGAGACAGCAGCAGCACTAAAAACAGAAGAGTTAGAAAGGTTCACAAAGGAACTAATCCTGCATTCATTCAAAAAAAGCTATATCTATGTCAGCCTGCACAACTACATAAAAGTGCTGGAGAAAGCAATCAGGTCAGAAGACAGCACAGACAACCTCACAAGATATAAAATCCTATATGAGGATATCATCAATGAAACCAGACGAAGCAAAGCAGAAACTGCATGAAATGCTTGGACCGCAATTACAGATAAATCCAGAATTTGACAAACATTTCCAAGACTTAAAAGAGAATATGCAGACAGAACTAATTCAATGGTGCCAAGACTGCAAGGACAAAAAAAGCAAGGGGTCTGTACCTACAAATAAAAAGTACAAAGACATTTTCGTATTCTTCAGAAAGATTGGGGACAATGTGAGGGCAGTTCTCACAAAAAAGCAAAATGCAGAATTCATGGAATTACACCTGCAAAACCATAAAGCCTATGATGAAATAAGGCTAAAACTTGGCTATAAGAAAAGCAGCTATTATTCAAGCTGACGCAGTAATTCGTCTTTTTTGAATCATTATTTGGAATAGC
The DNA here is from genome assembly GCA_043803105.1 of Candidatus Woesearchaeota archaeon. GTDB lineage: Archaea > Nanobdellota > Nanobdellia > Woesearchaeales > JAZDKJ01 > JAZDKJ01. Next base: position 485,886 of record JAZDKJ010000006.1, on the reverse strand, counting down.
TGCAAGCCTGTAAACCAATTCTTTCCCTTAATGATCTTTTCTTGTAAACAAAATTGCAAGAGACCAATGGGAAAACCACAAATCATGATTCAGGTATTTTTTGGTAAATCCTTCTCCTATGATCAATGACTCTTACAAACACAATCTTGCGTTTCAAATCCAGATCGATTAAGCATCTGTAATCTCCAATCCGCAATTTGGCATAGTCTGTACCTTGCAAATGGTCTAGATAATGCTCAGGGTTTTCCTTTAATAAACGTAATTTACTGACTATTCTTTCTTTAAGGGAAAGATTGCATTTTTCAAGAAAACGATTCACATCAGGATGCAATCTTACTTCAAAACTCATTCCAGTGCAATATATTCAGATTCAGGAGTGTTCCTAGCCTGGGCCAATCTCTTCTTGGCAGTATCACTCAACTCAAAATCCTCCTTAAGGATATCCTTGATTACCTCAACATCTTTCTTAAGTTCCAGGATGTCCCTATGGATTGAATCTATCGATGTTGCCATAAAGAGACAATAATGAGTTTAACTTTATTAACTTTACGTTAGAAAATCCGTGAAATATCCGGGTTGCTGTGTTTTAGTTCTGCTCATTCATTATAACCTGCACATAGTGCCAATCCCAGCCTGCATTCTCCAGTTGGAGCTTGATGTACTCTTCACTTACGTCTTTACTCTTTGCCTGGATAATCCACTGCTTTAACTGTTCCTTAAGGTTATTATCTACTGGTTCAATATCTCCGAAGCTTTCACTTAACCTTTGGTTGACTGCCTCAAGATAAGGATGCTCTTTTGGCAGTATGATTGAGACTGGCTTAGCTACTTGAGGCATGACGGGCTTTGCTTGCTGGCTTATCTTGACATAGGTAAGGACTGGATAAGGCTTTGCTGCTGGATATGAGTTAGTGACGGGTTTGGCTACTTTGTGTTGTTTCTTATGCAATCCTACTATGCTCAAGGTCAGGATTGCGCTAATTACTGCTGAGACTGCTATTATTGGGATGGTTCTGTTATCCTTGTTTATTCTTGCTGGCTGTTCAGTAATGTTTGGTTTTGTTGTTGGATTATCTTGAGTGACTGGTGTTACGATGTCTAACGATTTGATTTCTTTTGTTTTATTTTGAATTATGGTTGTATTGCGAGCCGACAAAGTGACGTTTTGTTTGCTGATATTGCTGTCTCGCTTGGGTTTGATTGCTATGGAGCTGCCTCCGCCTCCGCCACTACTGTGGCAAACTCCACAATCTGCCGGGCAGGAAGAGCAGGATTCTCCATTGTTACAGGAGCTATCGCCGCAGAACAGGCACACACCACAATCCTGACTGCAAGAGCCACAGGTCTCATTACCGTTGCAGGAAGAATCTCCGCAGACAGGTGGACCAGAGTATGTAATTCGTAAAGTATTACTTCCTTGGGCGGGTTCGACCCCAGTGAGATTCAACGTAATTTTGTTATTAGAACAAGTCAAATTAGCACTGTTCCAGTTTTTGAAATATGAACCGGTATGAGAAGTATAATTTATTTTAGCTATCGAGCAATTTTCAACATTGAAGGTTGTTGTAATATTTACGGTCTTTGTTAGGTTTGAGTCGATATTTTTGGACTCATTATTTGAACTGGAGGATATCCATATAGGCACCAGAGCATCAATAACATTGCCAGAAGCGTTTTGCGCTACGGCTAGACCGTTTGACTCTGAAAGGTTGTAGATACCAAAGTTGCCGAACCAAATAACATTTGTTATGCTACCTGACGGTCCTTTGCTGAATTTCCAGTTAAGGTTGGTGATGTTACGCATAATTATAGTATGATTATTCAAGAAGTAAAAATCTTCTTTTCGAACAGCAGTATAATTGCAGCTTCCAACCGTTGTAATTACTTTATCGTATTCCACATAATACAATTTATTGTCAAGAGAGACTTCATGCTTAACAAATCTCGAGCTTGCAACAATACTAATCAATTGTTTCTTGTCTTTATTTAGTGGAAAAAGTGTGAATTGGTCTAATGAATCCCAGCCCATATTAGCACCCCACAATATTGTTGCGTTGAGCCTTGTTGCTTGTGTTTCACCATCATTAGGCAGATGAGCAGTGTGCTTGTCCAAGCCAAATAGGGCATAATCCTCCCAGAAAGTTTCACTGTTCCCATCCATAGTGACAATATCAGCTAGCTTAGCAACAGTAGAACTCCCTACTGAGTTTAACCAAAGCAGTTTGTTTTTGGTTTTTAACCTTACGGATATGTTTTCCAGAAATTTTCTGTAGTCATCATAAGTTCCTATGAAACTCTTATTCACACTGCCATCCCAAAAACGTATTCCCGATGAGGATTCATGTTCGTTTGCGTAGTCGTTAATTTTGATTTCCGTTCTATCAATAAAGATTCCCGAAATATTATGGTAAGTATCAGTTATTACATCAATCATGAGACTTCTATTCTTTGCATAAAGTCTATTCATGTTGAGGCTCATTGTGTAATAACCATGATCAATAAATGGTGCAAACCCTCCACTTTGATTGATTATAATGTCGGATGGAAAATAATGTTCCGCCAGGGTTTGATTCAGACTTATAGGTATCATATAGAGAAATGGGTGTAGGCCCTTTGAAACCATATAATCTAAGAGTGAATTTAGTTGGCTAGCATTAGTTGAATAGTTGGTTCCAGGGATTTTCCAATTTCCCTTATCAATAATAAATGGGTTTGACTGCCAGTTCTGAATCTCGACTAATTTTATGCCTTGTTCAGCTAAAGTGTTGGTCTGATTTTTACTCCAATCTGGATAAGTTGACAAGTCGAGAAGGTACCAATCACCCAAAAGTGATTTAGTCTTATTAAAGATTGTTTTGAAAATTTTTTCTTTCATTTCTTGAGGTTTGTTACCGACGATTATGCTAATATTTACCTGAAAGACAGCAACTTTGCTTGAAGTAGAGTTAAAAAATATCCTTTTTACTCTCCATTCAAAATCTTCATTTGCTGTGGGATTAAACCTAAACTCATCTGCCAAGTGAGAAGGTGATGTTTCCGAGTTTATAGTCTCTGGAGCGAGAACAGCAAACAATAATCCTTCTGTATTGTTGAAAATATAGATAGTATTAGCGCCGATTCTGTAATAATTCCGAGGGATTACAACACTTGAAGTATTTGTCCGCATCTTCAAGCTTAAATCGGCACCATCTATGGGGGTAAAATAAGTATTCCTTCTAAATACTGGATTTAACTTCCATACGAAGCGAATTTCCGAATTAGAAGTAGTGCTTGCATTTTTTCGGATAATCTTAACTCCCATTTCCAAGAATTCATTGTCAATTGTTTGATAGCTGTACGATATATTGTAATCTGGGAGAGACTGTTCGGCAACGATTCTTGTTGAATCGATTAACTTGAAATTAGCCGTTAAAACTAGTGGATTTTTGAAATCTGCGCCAAAGATAGTATTACTCGCAGAATCGCTAAAAGTTACACCGTTGGTGCCATTAATGTAAGTTTGTCCTGTTGCGGAATTTACCACTTCAACAAGAAGTCCTGTGGTGGAATTTACAACATAGTTTGCATTGGAAGTTGTCAGTACATAGTTTGGGACTGCTAACGTTATTGGCACAAGCAGCGCTATGAACAAGATGCCCACATTAAGCTTGACGCAAACCTTGAGATAACTTGTGGTGTGCTTTTTTGATTTGTTGGTTGGGTTACACATCTTGACCTCTTGTATTCCTTGTATTACGGTAGGTTCGCCAAATTGTTGCATAGTCACGTCGTAAAATATGAGAAATTTCGGTGAATCTTAACTTCTGATTATCCCTTAAGAATACAACCAGTGCTTCAAGTGGTCCGAATTTTCGTTCCGAGATGACCAATATAGGTATCAGGTAAGTGGTTTTGTGAACCGGCAATCTTGAAGGTTCCTTATTGTTAGCGGAATGGTATGAGCACCAGATAGTTCTTTGGTCACGATTGAGAGCCTTTGCTATGGCCGCGTAAGACATGGAATGATTTTCCTTAAGAAATTTTACTGCACTTTCAAGAATCCCGAGTTCAGGATTGCTAAAAATAGAAATTGGAATTCCAAGCTCTGTTTTTTGCTTTCTGTACTCTTGTAAGACATCAATAAGGTCACAAATCTCTACATCAGAGTATTTACTGAGAAGATTACCAACTGTCACCTCTTTATTTACATCTTTAACCAAATCAATATACTTTTATGTATACTAGTATTTAAATGTTGTTATTTATATACTTATTATATTATATTTTTTATATATAGGATAAGTAAAACTATACTTATCTGCGCAAATTGGAAAATTTTCGGAAAATGATGGGCTATACTTATTAACAACTAATTTCAATGTTACAAACGAGAATATATGGTAACAGAAGGACATAAGATCAAGGAAAGAATTGTCACTGAAGACTTTCTTACCATCGTAAACCAATATACACTCAAAGGAATTAAATGCTCAAGCCATGCATTTTTCAGATTGAGTGAAAAACAAAGAAAGGTTATTAAACAAGAGGACCTAATAGGATATATTGTTGAAAAACAGCCAATACTCGTTGGAAAACAGAATAATGGACTTTATGTGGCGTATTATGACTTTACAACAGGTCAAATAATAAAGATGTTATTGGACATTTCGGTAAATTCAATTGAAATTGTCACATTTTATGTTACAAACAAGAAAGATGTTCCGGTGATAAAATGAAAAATCTAAAAACAACGGGAGAATCAGACTATGATTATAAACATGATATCCTTTTTTTAAAATCAAAAAATCGTGAATACAAGAAATCTGTTGAAATGGACAACATCACAGTAGACATTGACCAAGAAGGATTTGTGGTGGGAATACAGATATTTGAAGCCTCAAAATTCTTAAATTTAAAAAAAGAGATCCTGATGAAAATACCCAGATGGGAATACAAAGCAATGCTAAGCGAAGGAAAAATTGAAATAAGACTTCTATTCAAGATAAAATCAAGAAACAAAATAATCGAGAAAAATCCAATAATCAAGCAGGTCATAACTGAATCATTACCGGACTCTGAAAGCGTATGCATTGTAGGCTAAAATCTCGATTTGCTAAATAAATTTTTGCAAACCTCCAAGAAAGCTGGAAACCCAGATACGATTGAAGGATATCATTTCTTCTGCTTGGGAGTGGAAGATGAAACATCCGAATGGGTATTAGATTTCTTGTAAACAAACCTAGAAGCAATCCACCAGAAGATGAAGAAGTACATTATGAAGAGTATCCATCCGATGTTTGTGTGGAAGAGGCCGGTTGACAGCTTTGGAGATATATGCAATCCTACTAACAATAATAAGAAAATGCGTAAAATATTCAAGGCAAAGACTCCAAAAATTCCGGTGATTACCGATAGGACAAACAAGATTTTTCGCATGTCATGAAAATCCAAGATAAAGATTAAAGTGCATAGTACCAGGAAAAGAAGAAGCGAGTCGATTCCTGAGCAAGGCTTCCCGATGGACACACTAAAATTGTTTATGTTAAGAACCACCCCTGTAGTTGTGAAATGGTAGGTGGCATTGTAACCAGCGACACTGTAAACAAATTGCAGAATTATGGTTACGGTACGTGAAAAGAAAGGCCAAATGTTCTCAAATATACTTGTAATTATATAGTAAGCTACGCTTAAAGGAAGAAAAACAAGTAGTTGCAGGTAGTACTTGGTAATAAGGTGTTTTATTACCTTTGTGCCAAAAGATGCAATTAATAACGAACACACAAAAAGTACCAGTGTTGACTCCTTGATTAGTACGGCAAGGATAATATGATTTGAAAAATAAGCGAGAGTATTCCTAATAATGTACCTAGTATAGTAATGAAACGCAAGCAATAATATGCTAAAAAGAGAAAAGGTAATTGATTCTTTATATTGAGGAGGAAAATACTTTATCTGCAGCAAATTATTCTTATTGTACAAAATGACGCAAACCGCAAACAATAATAAAATATTGCCCACTCTTGCTTTGGAATAAGGATAAAAAGAATCAGGAAGAAAAAACAACCTGTTAAATAATGGTGAATTTGTTAAAAAAACTTTAATGGTAATCCAAATTGATATTGCAATAACTACAAAGATAGCAAGTCGTACTACAAAGCTTCCGAAACCTTTGGAGTATTTCATCTTCATTTTATTATCGACCTGAATATGGTTAAGTCTTTCTCTTTCACGACCCCAAAAATATACAAAAGTAATGAGTAAGTCACGACGCCGATCAGAATTAAAAGAAAGGTGTTAAGCCAGCTTAGTAACCGAAGGACTATACTTGTAGCGAAGCTCAAGAGAATTGGTATCCAGAAGTAACTTGCAAGATTTATTTTAAACAGTTTACTAGTAATGTACCAAGTGTTGCCTATAAGCAGTAGTATCTCACATAACAAAGTCGAAAATGTTGCTCCATAAATACCGTATAAAGGGATTAGAATCAAATTACCAACGATATTAATAACAAAGGCCACAATCATAGAATATAAATTGAATTTCTCATGGTGACTGGCCACAAGGATTGATGTTGAAACGTAATTGAGGAATAGAGGAATAGCTGCAAATATCAACAAACGCGCAACTGGTGTAGCTGAAGTGAATTCATTACCGTACAATAAACTTATTATTTTGTCTCCCAAAGCTAGAAAACCAAAGGCGGTAGGTACTGAAATTAGTATCATATATTTTGACGCATCATGATATAACCTGGCCAATTTCCTTCGACTACAAACGAAATATCTTGTGGCGCATGGAGCCAATGCAGCAGTTAAGGATAATGGGATAAATTGTAGCATGTCAAGAAGATTGTAAGCAGCTCCATATATACCAGATTCGATCTCGCCCCTAAAATAAAAGAGCATAGTCATATCAATCTTAAAATATAACATGGTGAAAAACAGTGTACCTCCCAGTGGCAAAGAAGCAATGATAATTCTTTTCGTTGATCTTAAATCAAAATTTAGTGTCAGCCTTTTTACCCGGATATGATACAGTATTATGAGAGTGGCTAACTCCACTAAGCAGGCAATCAAATAGGCTACTAAGATTCCCCACAATCCCAATCCAATGGATAGAAAGAGAAAGGTGAGCACCAAGCGTAATATAACTCTTTCTGCTTGAGCTATTATACCATAAGACATGTTATCAAACGCTTGAAACACAAAGTTGAAATAATCAGAGAAAGACATTAGGATGACACATAGGCTCATTAACAATAGAAGGTTTAACTCACCTTTAAACCCCAAAACAAAAGAGAATATGACAATCGCCACAATCATTGACACTGACAAAAAGGCTTTGGCAAGAATTGAATTGAAAACTAAGTTTGTGTTATCTTGTTTCTCAACGGAAAGTTCTCTTTTTGACATCACCTTGATACCGAGGTCGCTAACTACACTGAACAGCGCGGTAAAAGACACGATAAAGCTAAATTCTCCAAAGGAAGCAACTCCCAAGTTTCTTGATATAATAATCGTTAGGAAGAAGGTTAGTGCCTTAAGCAGAATGTTACCTGTAAACAGGATTCCTGTGTTCTTGATTATCTTACTAATCTCTGTCATTTGACACCAAAAATATATCCCATAAGCTATTCAAATTGTTCAATAAATGGATTCAATGAAATTAATCCATCGACTTTCAAAACGTTTCAAATCAAATTTTTTAGCAAATCTCTGACCTTGCCGGGAATGCTTCTCGTAAAGATATTTTTTCGACAGAAGCAATTCAACTTTTTCTTTTAGGTCGTCAAAGTTACAAATAATTTGACCACCACCTGTCAAAAGGTCGTGCATTCCACCTCTACCGCTTCCTATCACCGGTGTGCCAAGTAACATTGCTTCGTGAGCAGTTCTACACCATCCTTCATTGAATTTTGACATGGTTAGTACTATGGTAGAAGATTTAAGCAGAGTTAGGTAATCCCTATACGGTAAATCAAGATTCTGAGCGGGAATGTTAACCCATTGTTTTCCGCTAGTTACTAGATAAACATTTAGGTCCTTAAGGGCTTCAAAAGCCTCTTTTACTCCCTTTGCCTCTTGACAATTTCCGAGATAAATAACTGGTTTATCATGAAGTCCATATTTTCTTTTGAATTTTGAAACCTCTGTATCAGTGATACTAAAATCAGAGATATCAAAGGCATTCTCAATCACTCTAACATTATGGAAACCTCGATTTTCGAAGATTTTCTTCCAAGTTTGCGACACAGTTACTATGTAGTCTGCATACTTAAGATTCCTGTAGAACATAAATTCCAGCAGACCATACATCCATTTATGGGTTAAAACCGTTTTGTCAATATGGTGTACCAAAACTACGTTTACTTTGCTGGCTTTGTAGTTGCAAGCAAGAAAAGCTGCTCCAAAGAAATCACGAATCACAATATCATCTCCCTTTTTAATGAAGATTAGTTTACAGGCCAAATATAGGCGTGGAACAATTCTTTTAATATTGTATAACAAATTATTCCTATTGTTCAGCTTAGTTTTGATGTTAATAGCAGTAGAATTGAAATCGTAATGCTTTCTCAGAACATCTTCCAATATCTTCTCGTATGACTCACCACCAGTGAAAGACTTGCGTTTTATGAATCGAATTTTCATTCTAAATCCTCCAAAATGCCTGTTTTCCGTTATCATATAATTTATTATTTCGGGAGCTCAACCGCAAAAGAATTTTAGCAGGGATATACTGATCATAATTGTTAAATAAGCCACTTTCTTCATTTTGCAAATAATAACGCAACCCAAATCTTCTTTGCAATTGAGGAGACAATTTGTCCATATTGAGGTCATAGTAAGAGTTAAAGAACAGCTCCTCGTCCGATGATCCAAAGACCTGTTTCTTAAATAATACATCGTCAATTTTGGATACAATAAGAGGACTATCCTGTTTTGAACTATTTACCAGCATCATGTTTCTTGGCTTTCCAAATACGGGACAGTCAACTTTTGCTTGAATCATAAATAGCAATTCGTTGTCGTTTGAGCTCATAGCCTCGCAGTGGTAATTGTCACTGTAATAATCGGTGAAACTGTATATATTGTCATTCCAAGGTGTATAAGTTTGACGATAATTATAATTGATTTTGTACATTATCAAGCCAAAAGCCATAACATAAACAAGTATGAGAAAGACAATTTTAGTTCTTCTGCCCGGTATGAAATTACACGCTTCAGTAATAATTAATCCGGCCAAAGGAACCATAAAAAGGTAGACAACATAAGGAAAATAAACCCAATTAATAAGCAGTGTAGTAATCAAGAAACCTATAAAGCATATTAGAACCTCCATTTTGCGTGCCCTTTTTATCAAGAAAAATATTCCTATTGCAACTAAGAACCAAGAAATACCCACAGAATTGAGGATCTTGTATCCAGTGGCAATCAGTTTTGTCAATAGGATGTTTTGTGTGTTGTACAGATAATAGTCACTGAGGTTGGAGTAGAATAATTTTTGCCAGATTCTTAAATCCAAAACCTGTAGCATCAACATTAAAATCATGAAAAAACCTAAAGAAATTGCAATCAATTTTTCTTGCAATATTATTTTTGTTTTGCTGTGCAATCTGATTATCAAGTAAATAATGAGAACAAGAGCAACAAGAATAAATCCAAGCCGATGTACCAAAAACATAACTAATGATATAATAATCAGGAAAACTAAAGTCTTGAAGGTGGGCTTATCAATATACTTCTGGAACATAAACAACACCGCTGGCCCTAGGATGTAAATATACAGTTGTCTGGCTGTTATTATAGCAGAGGAATTTAGAAAGATATTTGGAGTTATGTAAAGTAGAAATAGTGATGAGAAAATAAAAACAAAATTGTTGGATATTCTCCTCAACATCAGATAAAAAACAGAAAAAGAGATTGGTAGAACAATCAGAAAAAAGAGAACTCCAACAGTTTCAGGATCCAGACCTAGAACTTGAGTAATTAATGACAACCATACAGGGTAACCTACAGGATAAGAAAATGTACTTAACCCAAAAGGAGAGAATATAGTAGAATTCCATACTAGATACCCGTGATGAATTATGGAACGTACCGCGCCAAGAATAAAGATACTGTCATTGTTTCGTATTAAGTGCATGCTTAGGGGGAGCCTTAGTGCCGTGTTGAAAAGAAGTAGGAATAATATTATTAGGTGCTGTTTCATTGTACTTGGCATTTTATTCCTGGAACCGGTGATAGAGAGAAATGTAACCGAGAGCCATATTGCGCGGATTAAATTCTTTAACGGATTTCACGCATCGTCTTCTAATATTCTCTTTCATTGTTACAACTTGTCTCATTCTATCGATAAGTTCCTGTTGGTTATTGACAATATACCCATTAATTCCATTCTCAATTACTTCTACGGCAGCTCCCACAGGAGTACTTATTACAGGAGTACCACACGCCAAAGACTCGAATATGGTAATTGGTCCACCTTCGAAGCGCGAACCCACCAAAGTGCAGTCAGCACAATTGTACAGTTCACATATTAACGGCAATGTTTGTTCACCTAAGAAATGCACAGACTCCGAAGCCAAAGGAAGTAGATTAGGTTTTTCCTGGCCATCCCCCACTATTAAGAATTTGGAGCGATTAAGATTCAACTTATTAAATGCTCTAACAAGTATATCGACTTGTTTTTCCTTAACTAACCGGCCCACATATAAGAACAATCTGCTATTACGAGGCAAACCCCATTTCTTCCGCAAAGAAGTCCTGCGCAAAACGCGAAAAACTGATTTGTCACAGCCAAATGGCAGAACGACACAATTTTCTCTTATTGATGGATACAAATTAACATAATCATTCTTTAGCTTGGTACTTACAAATACAATTGCTTTAATGTTGAACCATTTATGGTACCTCAACACAAGGGTTTCCATTAGGGCGTAGAAGGAACCAAATAACCATCCTTTTCGAAAGAACATAGCAGTCCTCATATTTGTGTGGTACGTGACAACTTTAGGATTGTTACGAAGAAAAAAAGCAAGGAGATATTCCAACCTATGTACATTGATGATGGTGTCATCGGTTACATATTTGTTGCCATATAGAAATAGTTTCAGACCAAATTTTAGAGGTGAGCTTTTGTTACCAACAAATAATGGATAAAAGGTATAGCTTAACCAATCAACATCTCTTGGATTATACTTCCTTCCTATCACAGTAACCCTAACACCTTTTTTTCTTAATTCATCAAGGAATTTAATCAAGAAAATAGGAACACCTTTTGCTTTGGCGTTTGCGGGATCGAAATTAAACACCTGGGCAACCTTAATACACGTATGCTCTTTCATTTCAGACCTCTCAGGATTTGGCCTGCCTTATGTAGCGGCACCACTTTCACGTAATTGTAATCCTTAAGGTAATTTAGAAAGTTGTCAAGTTGCTGTAATGTAGGGGTTGATTGTCCATCTTTTAATGTGGCTTCATTGCTATGTGTAAAAACTACAAACGAATACGAATTGTGGTAACTTTGAGCCATGTAGTAATGTTTCCGAAACAACACTTGTAACAATGTGGAATAGTTTGGATCAGCAAGGATTACCTTGTTGAACAAAGTAGCAGTAGCTATGGGAATTTCCATCACAACTGAATTACCATTCAAAGTGTCTTTAAGGTCTGAAGAATTCAACAACCAAGGCTGAGTTGTGGTGATTCCCGTCCAGTCGCATCGCAAGTCATCTGCTTGATGACGCTTGATACCTGGACATGATGAAGTGTCTATCCTAAAACCAGTTCTGGCTAGTGCCTTGACTCCCTGGCTAGAAAGACCCCAATTGCCCCAGCGGAAACTAACAACTTCTTTTTCTATTTTGTGACCCAAGTGCTCCCTAATTAGCTCTCTTCCTGCCTTAAGCATACTCACAATTTCTTTTGTATTATAGAAGGATGCGCAAGTGTAGTCAAATTTCTTTCCGAGCTTTTTTTGGAGGGCAAGGTCATCTTTTGGGTGCAGATGAAATCCCAGCTCATGGCCTTCCCTTAAAAGTTGTTTCAACTGCCTAACAATATCCCTGTATGCCTTTCCTTTTGCGCTGAACGCATGAGTATCCAGCAAGAAAGTAAATTTAACGTTGTGCTTCTTTGCTAGGGCAAGCAGATTTTGCAGACCGTAAATGTAACCCTCAAAAGCATCTTTGGCATGCCAATTCTTTGAACCATCCGTATCTACATAACCTGGTTCAACGTCAACGGTAACAACCACAAAGAAATTTTTACAATAATCTGACTTTCGATTTTCCTTCGGAACTTGAAGAAAAGCCAAACCAAATAGAAAAAGTGCTTTCTGGGCGATAGAGTATTTTAAGAGCTTGTTTGCAACAAATCTTGCAACAATCTTTGTTAAACCCACTTTCTGGAAATTGGTTTGAACTTTCATGCCACATCACTGTAAAGATGCTGATGTCTGTTTACCAAAGAATCAACGCTAAATCTTTCGTTAAACTCAATTTGCGACCGGGATCCGAATTTCTTTGAGAGGTCTGGCTGAGACAAGAAGAGACAAACGGTCTTGGCAATGGTTTTGGGGTTGTTATCTTTCATTGCATACAAGGATGAAATCGGCAGACCCAAAGCAGGTAAGGCAATAGCTGTGCCAACGCTCATGGCTTCCAGAACAGAGCAAGGAAAACCTTCACGTTCTGAGGGGAGGATAAACAAGTCTGAACTCCTTAAGTAACCAAAAACATTAGTGGTGTAACCCACAAATTTCACCAAATGATCAACTTTGAGATTCTTTGCCAGCTCAACAAGCTCTGATTTTTGATCACCTTCACCGAGAATAAGCAATTCCACTTTGTTCCTAATATCCGTGGGAAGCAAGGCCAGTGCAGTTATCAGATTGTCTATCTTTTTGACCGGGGCAATTCTACCCACAAAAATAATCCTAAATTTTCTTGATTTTGCAACTGGTCGGTATTTTGGCACCCTTATTGCAGGAGGAATGATTACAGATTTCTTTGGAGTAAGTAACAACGAGGTGCAAATGTTCTTTTCCTCTTGCTCGCTCAGAAAAGCAATTGAGTCCAAACGTGAGAAAGTTGTGCGTTCCAGATACTCAACTACACTTGTTAAGATTCTACCGTATTTATACCGCATTGCGAAAGATGTTGTCCCATGAGGTGTACCAATTACCCTTTTGAGGTACAATCTACCTAAGGTTAAACCAAAAAATGGGGAAAAACTTCCGTGACAATGAATCACGTCCGATTTCTTGGCTAGCTTGAGACCCCTAAAGAAAGCCATAAGATTAAAGACCGGCAGACGAAGGTACTTATTATTTATCCAAGCCACCCTATGTATGTTGATGCCCTTTGATAATTCAAAGCTCTTTTGACCAGGCATTCGCCGTACTATTAAGTCAACAGTGTGGCCTTTTTTTACTAGACCTTGAGCCAAGGCAATCACATACTTGGCAGTGCCGCCACCAGGAGAACTCTCAAACTTGGCCGAGACACCGTAAGGATATTCCTTGACACCTAGCATAAGAATTCTCAAAGATACCACACCCCTATCAACCCACAAATGATTGTGGGGATATACAGAAGCCATACTGCAGAGCTCTCGGTGAGCTTGAGGTAATGAGCAGCAATGAACTTCAAGCTCTTGTGCCTCACGGTATAAGGCACCTCTATTGTTCCATCCCTTCTCACTCTGCCAAACTTGACATCAGGCACTTTGCGAATCGTAAGAACCCAAGTGTCAAGGATGAAGTTGACAATGTGAGGCAACAACAAAAGCAAACCAAAGACCTCCAGCTTGCTAATGATCAGGAAAGCTCCCAAGGTGGAGCCTATCATGAAAGCTCCAACATTGCCTTCATGGAATGAGGCAGGATACTTGTTGAAGAAATAAAACACTAGCAAGGCACCAAAGCACGGTAAAAGGTAAATAAGATTATCCAAGCCAGAAACAAGGTAAGACTTGACACCGGCAAAGATGAACATGATCAAGGTTAGACCAGTAGCAAGGCCATTAAAGCCGGAATAGACATTAACAAGGTTGGCAACCACCATAATATACAAAGGCACAAGCAAATAAGGCAAAAAGCCATCAAAATAGAAAGAATGGCCAAAAACAGAGATAGTATTAATCGAAATCAGTGAAGCAATAGGAAGACTTAAAACAAGCAATATCAGAATCTTATCATATCTCTGCTTGAAGGAGAACATGTCATCAACAACACCGTAAAGCGTGTAAACTGTAACAACAAAATAGAAAATGAACAATTTACCTATAGCTCCATTCTTAACAAGCAACTGAGAAAGGGAAAGCGAGGCCATAACACCAACAAACATAGGAATTCCACCCAAAGTAGGAATCTTTGGCTTCCCAGGCTTGTATTTGTCCTCAACCAAATAGCCATATTTGACGCACTTTTTCTTAAAGTAATAGACTGCAGCATAGGTAAAGAAAACGCTATAAAGAAAGATAGTAACTAGCTTGTAAACTGTATTTAAGTCGTTCATCTAAACATCCCCTAATCTGAATATTCGCTAGTACTCCTAGATAGTATTTAAACCTTTTTGTTTCTTAATAGTAATAACTAATCATAAATGTTCATGAATTGGAAAGAGAATAAACAGGCAAGAACAGGAAGATTTTCGGAAAAGAGAGATATAGTCTTATTAAGCCAACTTTACTGGTAATGAACATAATGTTTAAATATTCACACATGTTTACACATAATACACAGGGTGATACTATGGTAAACATGACAATTGCATTGCCTAATGAGCTGAAAAGGAAAATGGACAATTTTGCGGAGATAAACTGGAGCGCAATAGCCAGGCAGGCTTTCAACGACAAGGTGCAAGAGCTGGAATTCATAAAAAAATTCAAGGAGAAAAGCACTTTCACTGAAGAGGAAGCAATCAAGCTCGGCAGAGAGCTAAACAGGAAACTGTCAAAGAGGGGAAGAGATTTTGCAAAGAAGAAAGGGTTCAAGGAAGAGGACGTAATGGAGAGGATACACAGAGGAAGGGGAATCAAGAGTGAAAAAGGCAGTACGTGATATGAATAGGGTTGTCTCAGGAGTATTAAAAAAAGGCAAGGCTTAAATAGTATTGTATACTTATTGATACATATGTATCCAAAAAGAAACAATGTTTTTGACGTCATTTCACTATTCAGGACAGACTACAGGAAGAGATTTTACCTAAGGGAAATCTCGAGGTTGACAAAAATGCCACTTAAGACAGCACAAAACGTGCTTGCAACCTTAGAAAAAGAGACCTTATTAAGAAGCAGCCTGGAAGGAAAGAATAAATATTTTGCCCTCAATCTTGAAAACGTTCAAGCAAAGTCAATGCTGCTCCAAGCAGAGATTTACCAAACAATCCGGTTCCTGGAACATTACGGCTTCTTCAAGACCTTTCTCAAGGCAATCAACACAAACTTGCTGATAGTTGTCTTCGGCAGCTATGCAAAGATGACCTCAACAAAAGACTCGGACGTGGACATACTCATAGTTCAAGAGCCCTCAACAAAGCAGGTGCAGGCTTTCCAACTATTGCCAGTAAACATTCACAAGGTTGCAATGCAGCAAGGAACACTTGTCAAAGCCATCAGGCAGAACGAACCACTAATCAAAGAGATAGAAGAAAGTCACGTGATACTAAACAACCATTCACTCTATGTTAACTTAATGTGGGACCACTATGCCAGATAGACAAATCAGATGGTGTTTTGGGCTGAAGGATGGCCTAAGGCTGACTGAACCAAATGAAAACCTGTCAAAATCCTACCTGAAAGAAGCCAAATCATCCTTGCTGCGCGCAGAGAAGGACCTGAATGATAACGACCTTTTGTGGGCAACTGTGGCCATTTACTATTCAGAATACT
The DNA here is from genome assembly GCA_043803105.1 of Candidatus Woesearchaeota archaeon. Taxonomy (GTDB): domain Archaea; phylum Nanobdellota; class Nanobdellia; order Woesearchaeales; family JAZDKJ01; genus JAZDKJ01. Next base: position 470,014 of record JAZDKJ010000006.1, on the reverse strand, counting down.
ATGCCCTCTACTCCTTCCTCCAAAAAATCGGCATCAAATGCCAGAATCATGCCTGCTCAATCCTGGCCGCAACATTTCTCTTAGGGGAAGACACGACCAGAACGATTAACGAGCACAAAAATAAGAGGATAGACGCCCAGTACTACATGAGGGTTGGCCAAGCGCCAACAGTGAGAAAAATGCTTCAAGAAGCGAAAATATTTGTTGCCAACTTTGATGAAGTGGTGTCGCGCCTGACTGAGAAGGAAGTGGATGAATATAGGAGAAAGCTTTCTGGAAAAATAACCCGACCAGGTTGAAAAGAAGAAAGAGGTAAAAGTTATAATTTTATTACAAATGTTACAAAAATATAACAGATACCATGTAATGACGATTTTCTTGGCCTCGGTATAATACTCCAAGTTTAAGGTGTTTTAGATGATCATAAAAGTCACCACAGCAATAAACCTTTAAATAAGGCACAGGGAACACCAGGCTTATGAACGAGATAGAGGCCCCAAGGTACTGGAAAAAGAGCAAGACGACACAGCCAAAAAAGAAAAGCCTCTGGAAGAGACTTACAGAAGAAGCTCCTCAAAAAACACCTGAAGAGCTAGAAAAGGAAGAAAACACTTTATACAATGCAATCATATTCTCGCTCGCAATAGGAATAGTGATTGTAATAGTCACGCTCATAATTGCAAGGCCTGCACCAGAATACTTCACAGAGCTATATTTCCAGAACCACACAAACCTGCCGAAGATGATCACAGAAGGACAACTGCAAACATACACTTTCAGCATCCATAACCTTGAGAACGGAAGCTTCACGTATGAAGTAAGGATATTTGCAGAAATCACAGAAGGCAACCAAACACAACAAGATTTTGACAATTACGAAAACATCACAGTAAAGAAAGGAGAGTTAATGAACAAAACAGTAAGCTTCTCAATTAACAAGACATTCCTAAAAGCTAAAATAACAACGGAAATAATGAACAAAGACCAGGAGATACATTTCTTTGCATACAACAAGGAAGTGGTGATGCCTTACCAAGACTTTATCGGAAGGATTGACTGCTTAAGTGAAATCAACATAACAAAGGCAGCTTACTTCACAGTATACGCAAGCGGGACAATAAATCCAAACATGAGCATCTACCTGAACGGAACAAGAATATACACTGCGACAGTGCACAACAACAGCAATTACACAGTAGCACACGAGATAGGGTCAGGAATCATGGACATGGGTTTTGACAATGATTATTACAATCCAGAGAAGAATGAAGACAGAAACCTGTACGTTCAATACATACAGATAGGAGAAACAAGGATTAATCCAGACCAGGGAGTATTAGATTCTGGAGAGGGAAGAGCAAGCTTTGATTGCGAAAACACAATGCAGGGAAAGACAGACATGTACAGCAATTCAGCACTAAGATTCAAGCTGAGGGAAAAATGATGCTTCTAGACATAATCAGAATCATCGTAGGGCTTCCATTAGCACTATTCATACCAGGATACTTGCTCTCACTAATCTTCTTCAAAGAGCTTGACCAGTTGGAAAAGATTGGCTTAGGGTTTGTGCTCTCAATCTGCGTTGATATTGCAGTTGGGCTCTTCCTCGGATACAACAAGAGAATGAAAGACATCACCGGAGGAATAACAGCAACAAACCTGTGGATATATCTGGGAGGGATCACTCTTCTCTTGTTAGCTGTATACTTTTTAAGGCTTAGCAGAACAAAGAGACTACTTGTATACCCTTGACCGTTTGTCTATTTTAACTATGCCCACAAATCCTTTATCATGATTCAAGGTAAAGAGAATTCGGTAATCGCCAACACGAACTCGAAACAACTTTTCCTTGTAACCTTCAATCACCTTTACATCAGTAGGAGATGTATCTTGCTGAAGACTCTCAATTTTTTGTATTATTCTTCCAGCAAGTTGTTTATCAATCTTCTTTAAGAACTTCAAAGATTGATTAGAATACAAAGCATCAAGCATCACAATCCCAATTCTTCCTTAACTTGCTTGTGAGACATCAGTAGACCTGCTTTCTCTTCCTTCCTGTATTCCTGCAAAGCTCCATAATCATCCTCGGTCATGATGCTATCAATATCAACCATGCGCTCCTTAATATTTTCTAGATCTGACTTAATCTGCCTCAACTCATCTTCAATTCTCTTAGGAATCGCTGCTTCGCTCATAAGGGGAATGGGTTACATCAAGTATTTAAACATTACGTTGAAAAAAGCGAAAAGATTACGGACGTTTTCTTAAAAGGGTTTCAAAGCAACTTCTCTTCTGAAACAAGCTTCCAGGAAAGGCCTTCAACCTTGTACTCCCTCATGGTTGAGCTTGAATACAGCTTGAGGGGATAATAAAGAAAGCGCTTGAGCCTAAGGAAATCATGCTCAACATATCTTGAAATTGCATTGCAATGTGTCTCACCGTGGAATACGGTAACAGAATCAAAGCGTTCTCTAAGCAAACTTAGGCCTTGGGCAATGATAGTATTCCTGTAATCAAACACACCCCAACCGGTGTGAGAGGGAAGCGCATCAATTCTTTTGCTGGTGAATATCTCAGGATAAAGCATTGGATACTGGCCATTCAAGAAAGCAGCGCCAAGCAATGCGGTAATGCCAGACTTCACAAAGTCCCTTCGACTCAGATTCCTTCGCATGCCTTCAAAACCTATCAAAGTCAAGGGGAAACCGGCAGCCCAAAGGTTGAGCTCAGTCTGATGCAAGGGCTCATTCAATGGGTCACAGACAAAAACGCGCCGCTTCTTGACTGCGGCAATGGCACCTAGATAAGCAAAAAAAGGAACCTCCCAAAACTCACAATTGGTTGGCTGCTCAATAACAGTAGCGGCACTACAGTCAATCAGGTCGCAAAGGTTCTTCAAGTTGCTAAAAAAGAAAGGCATCTCATGGTTCACACCCACGACCTTAACAGAAGAACCCTTAAGGACATGCTCAAGGCAAGTATAAGGATAACCTTTCGGAGTTATTTCACGCATGGTTCGGAAATACATCAAGCTAATAAAAAGCTTTTTGTCGAAAAATAATTGCCACTGCAAGCAGGGCTTGCAGCAACTAACTTATTTCCTGCGCAAGACAAAAAACCCTGTCATAGCACCGCCCAAGGCAAGCAATGCTGTGATTGTGCCAAACTCAGGCACTTCTTCATACTTGCCGCAAAAAGTGACATGGCTTATTCCATGATGGGTATAGCCGACAAGATTACCTGAAGTGCCTCCAGGAAACACTGTGGTATTGGTTGATGACTTCACAAGCACTCCTGAAACTTCAGGGTTTGCGGTCCAGCTTGCAGCATCATCATCACCAGTCACGTGAGTGGTGTAGTTCCCGACGTGCTCTTCGAGCTCAAAATGCCCGTAATCGTAGCCCCACCTGGCAATGCCAAAATCAAAACCATAGGTTTGGCATTCTTCATCAATTGAGCCAACATGCGCTAGAACAGATGTTGACAAGGCCAATAAGGCCACTAGACATAAAATTTGTTTTCTCATTTCAGATCTACCTCCAGTCTATTTTTTCCTTAAAACCAAAAAGGAAAGTGACGCACCAACTAATGCAAGCAAGGCAGCAATGGTGCCAAACTCTGGAAGGGGATCTGATTCAGGACCATTAAGCCTGGCCCAGCTGAAAGGATTGACTCCATAATCCCTGCAAGCCAAAGGAGTAGGAGTCCAGGTGGAAACTATCTTGAATTTAATCACACCTGTGTACATGTTCAGGTTATAGTTGTCAGTGAACCAGCAATGATGAGAGGTGCAGCTCCCGCAAGTTTCGTCAGAGCTTGAAGCCTTGGATATCTTTGTCCAGGAATGTCCGTTCCAGACATAAAGGTCATAAATGTCGTAAATGGAGCGTTGCAAATGTCGTAGCTGAAGCTGCTTTGCGCTCATGTTAGTGTACATCTCAAAATAAGCGACCTTATCGTCGGTTATGCAGGAATAATACTTGCCAATTGCAGCGCGAAGGGTCTCATTATCGCTGCCGCAGAAGAATCCAGAATAAGGATCTCCCCAGCTTGAAAGGCCATGGCCAAGCTCGCTCTGCACATCGCCAAAGTCAAGATAGTCAAGTTGGATGTAATTAAAGCCAGACACAGTAGTAGCTAGAAGAACCAACAAAACCAAAATCCAAATCTTCTTCATCTCTTTTTCAGGATAAAAAATCCTGTTACCCCTCCAAAAACTGCAAACAATATCCCGAAAGCGCCGAATTCAGGCACAGGACCAGGTGTTTCACTCCCAAAGAGCTTAGCCCAGCTGAAGGCGTTGAGACCCCAATCAGCACACCAGGAAGTCGGAATTGTCAAGGCAACAACCTTGAATTCTATCTTGCCTGACAAGTTAGGCACATTAAATAAATCAGTATACCAGCATTCCTGGCTATTGCACTCACCACAAACCTGGTCAGAACTGGAAACAGGGCTTAGCAAAACCCAGGAACCACTCTCCTTAACATAGAGCTCATAAGCATCATTCTCACTGCCTATGAGATGCCGCAATTTCAACTGTTCAGCAATGCTATCTGTTGACAAAGTGAAATATGAAATCTTATCATCAGAGGTGCACTCAGGAGACCTTGGAAGCACAGTCCTTAAGGTCTGGTCGTCACCGCCACCATAACAACCGGCAGTATTCCAATCAGGAGAGCTCCAGCCAGTAACATTATGGCCAGACTCACTGGAAAGGTCTCCTATATTAACCTCATCAAGGAGATCTGGCTCAGGCTGCGGAACAGCCGGTTGTATAGTAAAACTTAGATCACCAGCCAAGACATTGGCCCAAGTGCCGCAAGACTGATGAAAGCTTTCTTCTGTAAGCACAATATGAACATTTTGATAATCTCCTGAAGGAAGTGAGTTGAAGGAAGGCCTTTCGAGGTCGCCAACCACATCAGCTGCATTGCAGAGTTTTGGAAAGGTACACTTGAGTGCATTTGTGCTAAATGGCGGAGCTGACTTGTTGACAAGATAAAGTTTGGAATCAGAAGCACCACATCTCAAAACGTGATAGCTTCTGTTTGCTGAAACATCAAAGTCAGAAATTGTGCCGCTTGATGTAAGATAGCTAAAAATAAGATAACCATAGATGCATTCCTTGGTTGGATCAGAATCACTCTTGGCTTTGTTTGCAAGGTACTGGGCATCGTTCCTGTTTTTTGCATTTGAATCACCGGGGCAAAGCGGACAAAACCACCTGCCTGCAAAACCAATCCGCTCATTCGTAGCATCACTGCCTCCCGCACAGGTAGGCGTACCAAACAGCTTTACCTGGTAAGTGAAGCCTGGCTTAAGGCCAGAGCCATCGAACACAGCATGAAAATTCTCCATCACAGCATCATAAGTCAAGGACACAGCAGAACCAGAATATCCGCTTGGATCATTGTAGATGTATTCCTGGCCTATATCAGAACCAGGGGAAAGCACAACAGTATTTGCATAAGCAGAAGAGGCCAAAATAACAAAAACTAAACAAAACAAAAAAACCTTTCTCATCCACGCACCTTATTGTTTTCTGATAACAAAGTATGCAGTCACTGCACCAGCAAGGCCGACCATTGTTGCAATAGTCCCAAATTCCGGAACAGGGTTCGAGCCGCCATTGCTTGGAGCTCCCCACAATTGAGCCCAGCTGAAGGCATTAAGGCCCCAATCAGAGCACCATGACTCTGGAACATTCAAAGCAACAATCCTGAACTCTACTTTTCCTGTCTGGTCTGGGAAACTGAAAGCATCAGTGTACCAGCACTCCTGAGTGTTGCATGCCCCGCAAACCTGGTTTGTGCTTGAGCTCGCGTTGAGCAAGACCCACGCACCGTTGATCTTTATGTACAGCAAGTAAGCGTCGCTTTGACTGCCAAGCAAGTGGCGAAGCCTTAACTCGTTCGCATAACCTTCAGTGTCAAAACTGAAATATGCAGTCTTGTCATCAGTCAAACATTCTGAAGACCTTGGAAAGACTGTCCTGAAGGTCTGGTCATCACCGCCACCATAACAACCGGCAGTATTCCAATCAGGCGAACTCCAGCCACTGACATTATGGCCAAATTCGCTTGTCAGGTTGCCTAAGTCAAACCTATCTAACTCTGAAAACGCACTTGCACTTGCAACAAGAGCGCAGAGCGCAAGCAAAAAGATACACACACTTCTCATCATAACTACCTCCGAATGCTGTAGTCACTTCTTTTTGCTACCACTCTTTTACCAAACCTATTTCTTTTTTAATACAAAAAATCCTGTAACCGCACCCGCAAGTGCAACCATGGCTGCAATCGTTCCGAACTCAGGAACCTGGTTTCCGAAAAACTCAACTTCCCGTATCGCAACCTGTCCGTAGGTAGCGCAATCAAGTCCACCGCCATTGTCCCATGGAGAAGCTGCCAGCGGATGTATTGTCAGGGTCTGCACTCCATTCAGGCTCAAGCCATTGCATACAAGAGTCTCCCAAGTCTCAGTTGACAGAGGAACTGTATCAGGGAATGTGCAGATTACGTTGTTCTGTGAGTCAACGACATCAAAACCATCCATTGTATTCGCTATTCCGTTCAGGTGCTCTATCTCAATTGATGTGGTCTCAAAATTAACAGAACCAACGGTTATTGTTGCATCTTTGTTAGCGTCAGTACAAGTCTGGTTTACTCCATCCCAGACAACCCAGCAATTAATGCTGTCTCCGCCATAATTTCCTGACGGGTTGCATTGATGAAAGCCACCAACCGCCCAAAGTGGCGCGGCTGAAGCCGAAACAGCCAATGCAGCTAACAGAACCAATCCTAAAACTAAACACTTCATCTAATTCACCCCCGATGAATCTTTTTTATTAAATCTGTTTTTTATTAGCTAAGGTTGGGCAGTATTTAAGTTTTTCGAGTCTTCACTACTATTGAAAGGAAATAGTATTTAACCATTATATAATTGAAACTTGCAATGCAGCTAGCAAGGTTTTTAAAGCAAGCCAGTTTAACGGAAGATAATGAAAACCATCGTAACCGGAGGAGCAGGATTCATAGGATCGCATATAGTCGACAGGCTCATAGAACTAGGCCATGAAGTAATAGTTTATGACAACCTCTCCACAGGCAAAAAGGAGAACATCAACAAGAAAGCAAGGTTTGTCAATGGAGACATAAGAGACCTCTCAGTGCTGGGCGAAGCAGCAAAGGGTGCAGACTATGTGTTTCACCTGGCTGCACAGGTAAGTGTGCCAAGAAGCGTTGAAAACCCGAAGGAGACTTTTGAGATAAACCTTGACGGGACGAAGAACATAATAAAGGCCTTCAAAGAAGTGCAGAAGATCATATTCTCTAGCTCATGCGCAGTGTACGGAGACAATCCGAAACTGCCTATGACAGAAGACAGCGAATTAAAGCCATTGTCACCGTACGCAGAATCAAAGGTAATGGCAGAAAAGGCTTTAAACGAATCAAAGAAGCCTTTTGTTGCATTCAGATACTTCAATGTATACGGACCAAGGCAAAACCCAGAAACAGGCTATGCTGCAGCAATACCAATATTTGTTAACAAAGCGATAAAGAACGAGGAGATAACAATTTTCGGGGATGGAGAGCAGACAAGGGATTTTGTCAATGTGAGAGACATTGCGAAGGCTAACCTGTTAGTCTTGAAGAAAGGAAGCGGAATATACAACATAGCATCAAACAAGAAAATGACAATTAACGAATTGGCAGCTTTAATACTCAAACATGCACAATCGAAATCAGCAATCAAACATGAAAAAGAGAGAGCAGGAGACATACTCCACAGCCTCGGAGATTATTCAAAGGCAAGAAAAGAACTGGGATGGATACCGGAAAAAGAGATTGCAGAGGGATTGACAGAGTACATAAAATGGTTAAAGAAATAAAGTTCTTAGCAAAATGGTTTCCACTTTTGGCATATGTTTTGCTTATCTTCATATTATCCTCTTTCAGATTGAGGAATAGTATCCTGACAGAAGGATACGGGAGTTATGTACTGCATATCATAGAATTCTTTGTGCTTTCAGTACTTATGCTGAGGGTGTTCTATGACTATAGTTACAAGTTCCTCTTGGCTATGACCTTTACAGTTTTAGTAGGGTACACAGACGAAGTGCACCAGATGATAGTCCCTGGAAGGACAGCAAGCATAGTAGACCTCATCTTTGACATGATTGGAGCAAGTCTTGTCTTAATCTTCACAGTAAAAAAACTTCAGCCAATCCTCATGACAAAGAGTTTCGAAACTTTTAAATAAGGGCCGAAAGGAATTGAGGTTATGGAACTTCGCAAAGACTATATTCTTGACAGATGGGTCATAATTTCAGAGGCAAGGGCAAAAAGGCCAAAGCAGTTTGAGGATGTGAAGCAGCAAAAAGAAATAGGAACATGCTTTTTTTGTCCTGGAAATGAAGGGAACACCCCGCCAGAAATAGGAAGGTTAGCAGAAAATGACAAATGGACAATAAGGTGGTTCCCGAACAAGTTTCCAGCATCAAGCAAGGAAGGAAAACCTGAAATTGAGAAAGACATGTTCTTCACGCATGGTGCAGCTTACGGAAGCCATGAGGTAATAGCGGAGACGCCTGACCATGACAAGCAGCTGGCAGACCTTACTGTCGACCACCTGGCCAAGATATTAAAGGTCTACAGCAACAGAATAGTTGAATTGTCAAAAGAGGCAAAATATGTTTTGGTATTCAAGAACCAAGGCGAGGCAGCTGGCACGTCAATAATTCATACGCACACGCAGGTTGTAAGCCTAAACCTTGTGCCACCATTGGTTACTGATGAGGTAAAGGCTGCAAGGAAATTCAAGAGCTGCCCTTACTGCGAAATCATCAAGAAAGAAAAGCAGTCAGCAAGGTTTATCTTTGAGAATGCCTCATTTGTGGCAATCGCGCCTTATGCATCAAGATTCAATTACGAGGCATGGATACTGCCGAGAAAGCACATGAAAAGCATAACAGAATTCTCAGAGCAAGAGTTTAAGGAATGCGCTGAGCTACTCCACAAGATATTGGCAAAGCTTGCGAGCATACAGGCAGACTATAATTTTGTGCTGCACTACTCGCCAAAAAAAGCAGACCTGCACTTTCACATCGAGTTGTTGCCCAGGATCGCAAACTGGGCAGGATTTGAGTTCCTCTCAAACATAATCATCAATTCCATGCCGCCAGAGAAAGCAGCAGAATTCTACAAGTCTGGATAGTAGACAATCTTTGAAACATCACAGTCCTTCATGCTGGCAAAAGCAGTCGGGAAACAAGCTGGAATGTAATTATCCCTTATCAGTTTTGCAACCTCAAGGACAGAATTGCCAACATTCACAAAACTGGCATCAGAAATCTCAAGGGCTTCACTTGGATGAAACACCAATGTTGCATTGAAGTCTTTAACCTGCTTGTTAAAGTGAAAAGATTCTGCCTTGGTCAATCCATCACTGCAGTGAAAGGTGGTGTCTCCAGTCGCGACACCCTTATAGGCAACGAGCAGAACAGGAAGGGAATGATGCAACAACAAATAATTGTATTGATTCCTCCCTGGTTGGATGCTCTTCAAGGCATAGCGAGCCTCAAGCAGCTTTGACAGGATAAAATCGAAGTCGGACTTTAGCAAAATCCTGTAGTTGTCATTGATGCCCAAACTCTTGACACCTTGAACAGAGCCAGATTTCAAGGCAGCGTCCAAATCACTGACTAATTGTTCGAGTTTCATTTGTGATTAATAGTGTTGTATAGCAGCAGGATAACATCAGAACTTTAAAAAACTTAGTGGTAAAGGTTTAAAAAAGCATCAGGATTTGCCTTCAACTATGAGAATAGGCGCAAGCACTTACTACAGCCTGATTACAGGCCAAGACATAAGGTCAGTTGTGGATGAACTGCAGAAGGCAAGATTTAGCACAATAGAGCTAATGTTCCAGAATCCAGTAAGCAAAGAGGCAATTGCGGACCTAAAGTCAAGAAAGCTAGATTATTCTATGCACGGTCCTTTTGAAGGCTTGAGCAGAATGCAGATGATTGAGGAATCGCTTGATGCAGCAATAGAACTAGAATGTACTCATTATGTATTGCATCCTGATAAGATGAATAAAACATCAGAGCAGAAAGAGATCAGGTTCCAGCAGTTCATAAAATCACTTGGAGCATTGCTTGGCAAGTATCTGGGCAAAGGACCGCAGATACTGGTTGAGAACATGCCGCATGACTCTAGGGTAGGAGGGACTATAACTGACCTGGCAAGGATAAAGCAAGAGGTACAAGGAATAGGTATAGTCTATGACTTTGGACACGGAGCTTTAACTAAGCAGAAGCTTGGCCATGAGCTTCAGATATACTATTTTCACCTGAGCGATAACCTATTGGAGATTGACAGCCATATGAGCCTGGGCTTGGGAATAATTGAATGGAAGAGCGTGATTGGAAGGCTAACAAAACCTGATGTAAAGAACATCATCGAGAACACTTCCAGTGCTGAATGCCTACGCTCTAGAGAGTATCTCGAGTCAATACAGCAAGTGCCAAAAGACCCATTCCTGGGCATGAAGCTTTAAAAGGTATCCTGCATTTCTACAACCATGGAAACCAAGGTTGTATTGTTTGACGCTGATGGGGTGCTTATCAAAAAGCCGCAACTGAATTCTAGCCAAAGGCTTGAGAGGAATTATGGAATTCCTTCATCCAAAATCGTCCCGTTCTATACAGGAGTCTTCCAGGATTGCCAAATCGGCAAAAAAGACCTGCGTGAGGTGCTGCCCGGCTTTCTTAAGGACTGGGGCTGGAAAGGGACAATCGACAAATTCCTTAAGGAATGGTTCGAGCCAGAAAGCCATGTAAATAAAGAGCTAATGGAAATGGTCCAAACAATAAGGAAAAACGGGATTAAGTGCTATTTGGCGACAAACAATGAGAAGTACAGGACGGAATATATCAGAAACCAAATGGGTTTTGGCAAGCTTCTTGACGGAATAATTTCCTCGGCAGAGATTGGATGCAAAAAACCAGCCGCAGAATTCTTCCAAAGATGCATCTCTACAGCCGGAGTAGAGCCCAACACGATAATGTACTTTGATGATCAGGAAGAGAATTTTAGGGCAGGGTCACAAATGGGCATGCAGAGCTTCCTTTACAAGCGAATCGAGTCATTCAAAGACGGAGCTTGGCACTTGCTTTTGCCTAAGGATTAACTTCTTTCTACAATAATCACAATAAGGGCTTATTGGACAAGTCTCGCACCTGGGATTTCTTGGAATGCAGATATTCTGGCCGTGAGTAACGAGGAGCTCGTTCAACAAAATCCAGTACTTACGAGGTATCAATTTCATAAGCCTTAATTCAGTCTGCTCTGGAGTCTTTGTCTTAACCCAGCCGATAAGGTTGGAGATTCTGTGCACGTGTGTGTCGACAGGTATGGCTGGCTTCCTGAAAGCGTAAACAAGAACGCAATTGGCTGTTTTTCTGCCGACACCGTAAAGCGAGAGAAGGTCATCGAGCTTATCTGGAACCTGACCATTGAAACGCAACTCCAAATCTTTGGCTATGGCCACAATCCTTTTAGCTTTTATTTTATAGAAGCCTGAAGGCTTAATCAGCCGCTCAACTTTCTTGACTGGTGCTTTGGCAAGCGCTGAATTGGTCTTGTAAACCTTGAAAAGCTGGTTTGACGCTTTCTCTGTGTTCTCGTCGCGAGTCCTCTGGGAAAGCACTGTGGAAATCAGAACGCGGAAGGGAGTCTCAACTCTTGACAAATAAGTAGTTGGATATCTTTTTTTCAACAGGGATATTATCTTCTCAATGTACATATGTTCCAACAAAAAAATCCGCCTATAAAAACATTTTGAAACAACAGAATTCCACCAGTCTGTCATTGGTGGTTTGGGCCGAATTCTGTGTGCTCAAAAACCACAAAAACAATGGAATTCTGAGCGTCAAAAACCACCCTAATCATGCCACCAGTCTGGGAAGGGTGGTTTTTGACAAACTATTTATACAAGGGAATAGAAGACAGAGTGAATGATTAAACTAGTGCTTCTTAGACATGGAGAAAGCCTGTGGAATAAAGAAAACAGGTTCACAGGATGGACTGATGTTGAACTGTCAAATGTAGGCATACGGCAGGCAAAAGAAGCGGGCAGAAGACTAAAGGCTAAAGGATTCACCTTTGATATTGCATATGCATCACCTCTGAAAAGGGCAAGGCATACACTTGACTTAACGCTAAAAGAGATGGAACACAACAAAATACCTATTAAAAAAAGCTGGCGACTTAACGAAAGGCATTACGGAGCATTGCAAGGCTTAAACAAGGCAGAAACAGCGGCAAAATATGGAGAGAAGCAGGTTCTGATATGGAGAAGAAGCTATAGTGTCAGACCGCCAGCACTTGACAAGAATGGCAGGATATACGCCAAAGAAAAAGCAGCCTACAAGGAGATCAAAAATCCGCCTAGGGCAGAAAGCCTTAAGGACGTTGTCAGACGGTTCTTGCCTTACTGGAAAAAGGAGATCTTACCAGGACTCAGAAGTGGAAAAAAGATCTTGATTGCAGCGCATGGCAACAGCCTTAGGGCCCTTATGAAATACCTTGATGAGATGAGTGATGAACAAATAATGAAAACAAACATTCCTGTTGGGATTCCGCTGGTTTATGAATTTGACAAGAGATTCAAACCTGTAAAACATTATTATCTAGCTAGTAATACCGAGATGCAAGCTGCAATAAACAGTGTAAAACAACAGGGAAAAGCAGCAAGATAATAGATATTATAGCAAATCGTATAAATAATGGAACTTTTTGGCATGCAATTTGCTATTCTAGCGAATCTCACAATTGTTCAATAATTAAAGAGATTCGCTATTATCCCTCAAACTTCAACTTAGCCATCCTCGGATTCCTGAAGAACTTGCCAGCATAAATTGCTTTTGAACCCAGCTCTTCCTCAATACGCAACAACTGATTGTATTTAGAAGTCCTCTCTGAACGGCAAGGTGCGCCGGACTTTATCTGGCCAGAAGAGATGCCCACAGCAAGGTCAGCAATGAATGTGTCCTCAGAATCTCCGCTTCGATGAGAGACCATAACACCAAAATCATGCGAAGAGGCAAGCCTTGCTGCCCTTATAGCTTCAGTAACAGTGCCTATCTGATTGGGCTTGAGAAGCAAAGCATTTCCTGCCTTCTCTGAGATAGCCTTTTGAACCCGAAGAACATTGCTCACCAGTAAGTCGTCGCCAACAATCTGGACATCATTGCCGATAGCACTAGTAAGCTTTGCAAAGGACTCAAAAGATTCCTCTTCAAAAGGGTCTTCGATGCTAACAATGGGAAATTGCTTACAAAGATTCTCGTAGAAGGAAACCATCTGCTCTGGCGAAAGCTTTTCTCCGTCAATGTGATAGAAGCCTTGGTCAAACAGCTGCGTTGAAGCAACATCAAGCCCGATCTTGATCTTGCCTTCATAGCCGTTCTCCTTGATTGCTCCAGTGATGAGTTTTATCGCATCAGGCGTGCGCTTTATTGGAGGGGCAAAGCCGCCTTCATCACCCACATTGGTTGCGGACTTGTTGTAAATATGCCTCAGAAGCTGCTTTAGTGTGTCATAAGTTTCTACACACATGCGGACAGCCTCACAAAAGCTTGGAGCCCCAACAGGGATTATCATGAATTCCTGGACGCTAAGCGTATTGCCAGCGTGGGCACCGCCGTTGATGATGTTCATGCACGGAACAGGCAGCACAAATTGGGTCTCATTGCACAACGATGCAATATGGGAATAGAGCGGAAGCTTTCTTTCAAGGGATGCAAGCCTGCAGTTAGCCATGCTGACAGCAAGGATTGCATTGGCGCCGAGCTTTGACTTATTTGAAGTTCCGTCAAGCTCAAGCATCAGATTATCGAGTTTTTCCTGGTCAGCACAATCCAAACCGATTATCTTGGGAGCAATAACCTCATTTATGTGCTGGATTGCATTGCGGACACCATTGCCATGAAACCTGGAATCATGATCTCTTATCTCAACAGCCTCGCGAGCACCCTTGCTCGCGCCTGAAGGCACAATTGCAGATGCAGAATTGTCCTTTGAGAACAATTGGACCTCAACAGTCGGATTACCGCGAGAATCAAGAACCTCACGAGCCTTAACAGATTTTATCTTAGCCATTCCAACCTCTTTTTATAGACATGCAACCGTAGCTCAATATAAATTTTTGGTTTTCCAGAAAAGGCGCAACACAAGCAGGGTAAAGCATAACACAAAGACTCCCAGAAGAAGACCCCCTATGACGTCTGAAAAATAATGCACCCTTAGGTAAATCCTGCTGAAGGCTATCAACAGGGGAAGAGCAACCATCAAGACAACAAATGAGTACCATAGCCACAGCGCTTTTAGCTCACCCTTGTAAGTAAAAAGCGCAACAGCAAAGAAAATAATTGCCATAGTTGCGTGGCCGCTCGGAAAACTATAGCCAGTAACAGGAATCAACCCATCAGGCCTAGGCCTCTGCACAAATTGTTTTGTCAAGAGTTCAAGCATCAGGCCCAAGAGCATGGACGCGGCGAGAAATACCAGCTTGTACCATTTTTTCCGATAGGCAAGGACAAGCCCAAGGGCAACAGAGAATGACAAGAGTGCAAAAGTGCTTCCAAGATTTGTAATCAGCACCATAAATTGGGTTAAGGGGCCTGACCACAAGGAGGAAATGCCACCATACAATAACTGGTCAAGGTTTGTGACAGTCTCCTTATTCACTAGATCATCGACAATGTTAATGTAGAGGTACGTGCTCAGAACGCAGACTGCCAGAGCATACAAATATATCCGGCTGAAAACTTTCCTGCGCCTGTTGAAGAGCGTCATTGGCGAAAGGTCAGCCTGCGAATTTATATATGTTCCGAAAGTAATAAAAGCAAAAAAAGATTCTAATAAAGAATGAGGGAGATAACTGACAAGCACCTGGCGAAGTACGTTGAAATAACAGTGAAAGCGTTGGAAATGGCAAAAGAGAACTTTGACAAGCCAGGGGCAGAGATAGTCTGGGACATGGCAGACAGATATTACAGGGACGCAATGCATTTCAAAGACAAAGGAGACATAGTGAATTCTTTCGCCTGCATCAACTATGCGCACGGATGGCTTGACTGCGGAGCAAGGCTCGGATTCTTCAAGGTGAGGGACAGCACCCTGTTTACAGTTGATTGAACATGAAATACACTCACTCAAGGCTTTGCCAGATAAACCACACAGGCTGCTTCGGCTGCTGCGGCCACACATTTGGAAGCAAGGATGAGGCTGATATCGCAATAAAGAAAAACACTCTGGAATTTGCAGAGTACACTGACAAGCGCGAATTCATGAACAGGTCTCAAGAGCTTAGAGAATGCGGCATCTGCCGCAACTTAATCAGGCTGCCTAACGGAAAGCTCGGATGCCCTTTGCATCCTGCAGTTAACGAGGAGGATCTAAGAGTAGGCCATTGCGATGTAGAGCACCTATGCAAGGCAGCGCAACTCTTCGACTCATGGGACGAGAAAAAACAAAAAAAGTTTCTTCGCTTTATCAAGAAACAGAAGCTGGACTGGTATGATTACTCAATAAAAATCGACAATGACGAATTGATTAATGCGTTTGAGGCAGAAAACCCGCAGACAGATTGTCCTTTCCCTGGTTCATGACCTTTGGGTAAGTGCCCGGCTCCATGAAGACCTTGTGAATCTTTACAGCAACGCCCTTGTCCTTTAGCATATCCTTGGATGATAGCCTTGCAATTCCTAAAGCTACTAACTCTCCTTTCAGGGTTACGATCGCCACCTGCTCATTTTCTTTTATGCCGTCAGTGAATTTGCTTATTCCAGGAAGGTTCAGGTCTGTGCCGTGGCAGACAGGCTCAACAGTCGAATCAGTGATCCAGACCTTTTGCATCATGTTTATCGTATCCTCGACAGGTTTTATAATCGAGCGCAACCACTTGTCCTTATGCCATTCCTTGTAGTAGAAGAAAGCATCACGCAGGTCGTCCAAGCTCACCATTGATGACTCATCGAAAGGCCCGGCCTTTGTTCTTACCAGCTCGGCCATATGGGCTCCCACGCCGAGCTTTTGCCCAATGTCGTGGCAGAGTTTCCTGATGTAGGTTCCGGCCTGACAACCCACGCGGAAAAGAACCTCACGGCCGTCAATCTCCAAGACCTCAAGATAATATATGCTTCGTTGCCTTTCTTCACGCTTCACAGCGCTCTTCACAGGAGGGAGTTGGGTGATCTGGCCAATAAAAGACGCAATGGCAGCTCTAAGAACCTGTTCCTCCACATCGTCATGGACATGCATCAGGCAGACATACTCCTTGCCTGCAGGAAGAAGAGTCTGCACAATCCTTGTGGCCTTGTCTAGAGCAACAGGCAAGACCCCTGTCACATGCGGATCAAGGGTTCCTGAATGGCCGCTCTTTGAAATGCCAAGAATCTGCTGCACATAAGCGCTTACCTGATGCGAAGTGGGACCCTTGGGCTTGTTTATGACGATAACACCATAATTGAGAATCATTGCAGTTGGCCTCTTCTCTGGATAAGAGCCATACCTCTCATCAGTCTCAGAATGCTTTCTAATAACAGTCTCCATGCAAAAATAAGTTAGAACAACTATTCTTTAACCTTTGCCTTTTTTAGCTTTGTGGCATCTTTTTGTGGTTGAACAACGTTTTCATCGTTCTTAGGCTCTACTACGGCTTTTTCCTGTGGTTTTCTTTGCTGAGCCTTTTGTTCAGATTTTTTTGGCTTTTCCTCTGATTTGGGCTCAGTCTTTGCCTCAGCAGTTTCAGGCTTGCTATCAGCTGTCTTAGGCTCTGCTTTTTCTTTCTTGGCCTTCCTCTTTTCTTTCTTCTTCTCATCTATGGGAAAGCCTACAAGCTCTGCCTTCACAGTGCCGTCATCAAACTTGATTGCCGTGACCTTTACATGATGCGGCGGATTGGTAATACCGCGCTCCCAGATCTTCATGTTAAGACGGCGTCCGATGCTAATGTCAGATGATTTCATATGCCTTTTCAGAAATGCCTGCAGAGCGTTCATCGCTTTCTTGGCACGCTGGTAATTGGCAACCTTGAGAAACTCTCTCCTCAAAGGAACATTATAGGTCCTTTCCAAGACCTGCTTTGGTTTGTCTTCTTTCTTAGCCATGTTATCAAGCCTTAGTCTTTATCCTTCGCCATGAGCGCTTTACTGTGGTATGCCTTCCCGGATGGACTTTCCTGCCTTTGCCGTACTTCTTTGGCACAGTCCAAAAAGGAGCCCAGCGCGTCTGCGAGTTTCTCTTAATCAGTCGCTTTTTCCTGCTTAAATGCTTGTATCGTGCCATTTTATTTCCTTGTAATCGTAAAATCCTTTTTCTTTTGCTGGAGTTGAAGCAGAACCTGCTTCAAGGTGTTATCATCAATCATCTGAATCCTTGCACTCTGGAGAAGCTGGCCCAGGACAACAAGCAGCTGGATCGATCTTTCCTGATCAGCAAGCTTGATGTTGCCATACCTTTGCATCGCTTCTTTTGTCATCCGCGACTTTACGGCAAGTTCCAGTTGGACAAGCTCCTGCTGCATCTGAGCTTCGTCCTGCTGCTGCCCTGCAGCCCTCTGCTGAAGTTCCTCAAGCTTTCTTTTCCTAATCTCGTCGAGCTCGCTCATTCTTTCTTCGCGAGGCGCAAGGCAACCTTGTCAACAAATGCCTTCCCTTTTGGAGACAAAACCCTGCCTTTGTGGACGCCCTTATCGACTTTTTTAGCAAACTGAGCCTTCTCAAGCTGCTGGAGGATTTTTCTGATAATATTGCCCGAGCCCCTCTTAAACTTTTCTGGTTTGACACCGCGGTTCTTCTTGCCGCCGTACCTGGTCCGCAATTTTGAAACACCTATAGGGCCTTTCAAGTAGAGCGTCCTCAAAACAGATGCGGCCCGCTTGTACCACCAATCTGAATCAACAGGAGGCCTTTGCTTGTAGACACCGGTCTTCACGAAGGAAGCCCACTCAGGAGGCTTGAACTCAGGAATCTTTTTCATGTCATTTGAGAGCTCTGTAGTTAATTGCCCTTGTGGAACATCAAAAACGGTTACCATTTTCTGAAACTCTTTCTGCTTTCAGTTATAAAGCTTTCTATTATGATTATTCTGTATCAGGCAATGATTTAGAAACAGGGGGTGGCATATAACCTAACGACCAAAGACCAGAAGCCACATAATTCTGAGCAGCTAGTAACTTTTCGAGATCCAAGATTTCTTTGGGAACATATCCACTCAGGCTGGTAAAGCTGTCAGCAACATCTTTGGCATTATTCTTGAGTTTGTAAATCTCCAAGACAGTTGGGTGCCTGTCGGCAAAATTCACGAATTTTTCAGGACGAAAGTCCTGTAGCATACCTTTCAATTTCTGCTCAAGCACTTGCATTGGAGATGTAGATTCTTTTGGTCCTTCCATAAGAAGCAGGAGAAAACGCAACTATTTAAACTTTTCGATTTTGTTACTACTATATAGACACTATTTATTGTTTCCTAGACCTTCCTCGCGAAAGGGAGGTGAAAATGCCTAAAAAAGTAAAAACAGACAGTACAAGGAAGCAATAATGAAAGCCTGCCATAAATTCAAGCTTTGCGGTTGAGAGATTCTGGGCAATGCCTGACACTATTTCCTGCATCAATTCAGTGGGAACAAACCTGGCCATTATAACAGCCAGTATGATGATGCTGACAGACTGGCCAATCAGGCGCATTGTGGCAAGAAAGCTTGCGGCAATTCCTAAATGCTGCTTGTCAACAGAGCCCATAATGGCACTTGTGTTTGGAGAGGAGAACATACCCATGCCAACCCCAATTATGAGAGTATAGACCGCAACCGCAATCAGGCTTGAGTGATCTGTTAAAGAGGACAACATGGCAATTCCAAGTGTTATGAGCGCCATTCCTGAAGAGCTCAAAAGCCTTGAGCCAATCCTGTCTGAGAGGCTTCCAAATACTGGCGAGAGGATCGCCTGGGCAAGAGGCATGATACCAAGCAAAAGGCCTGCATGGAGCGGCGAGAGTTCTCTCACGCTGATGAAATAAAATGCCAAAAGAAATGAGACAGCAAAGATGCCCATATAGTTAAGCATGGCAGTGAGATTTGCAAAAACAAACATCATGTTCCTGGCAAGGCGCTTCAAGCCTATCAATGGATTCTTGCCGACGAATTCTGTATACAAGAAAGCAAGGAGGCTAAGAACACCAAGGACGATGGACAAGTACCCGCCATAAAACTGTGAGGCAGCGAGGAGGGAGCCAACGAAGACAACAAGGCTAATAGCACCACCCCAATTAAAGACTGACTTTTGCAGTGGCTCCGCGAGCTTTTCTATGCTGAAGAATGCTGCGATAATGGCAGCAACCCCAATAGGGATATTCACAAAGAAGATGTACCTCCAGCTAAGGAATTGCAGGATTAAACCGCCAATCAAGGGCCCTGCTATAAGGCCTGTGTAAACAGATGCAATGCTGATTCCAAGGGCTTTACCACGTTCTGTTGAAGCGAAGACCTCTGTAACAATGGCAACAGCAGTTGCCTGTATTAAGGCAGCACCGATGCCTTGTAGAAACCTGAAGCCGATTAGTGCATGAATCGTCGGCGCAATGCCGGAAATGGCAGAACCAATGGTAAACAAAATGACACCTGCAATATAGAAATTCTTTCTGCCGTGAATGTCTGCAAGCTTTCCAAACGGAATGACAAACATGCTCAAGGAAAGAAGATAGAACAATGGTACCAAAGTAATGAGCTGGAAGGTTGCCTTCAGGCTCTCTCCGATAGCAGGCATAGCAACATTGGTAATGCTCACGTCAAGCGCGCTCATGAAGCTTGTCAGCACCACAATGCCCAGGATTATCCACTTCTTTTGCATCAAAACAAGTAAGGATTAAAGATATTTATTTGTTTGGATTTGTGAATCTATGCCTTCAGGCAAGTTTAGAATTTTCGTGAAATTTCCGAGTAATTCAAAGAAAGATTTATATAATTGTGGAATATGGTAAATGCAGAGCGTGAGATAACTTTTGGGTTTATGCACCTGATTCTGTGAACCCATTTCTTTTTTGTCTCAATCCGTTATACGGAGGGATATTATTAATACGCACTATGTAGCAAGTGAACTGAACGCCAGCAGCCTTTATTTGTGCCAACCTTGCCTCACAAAGTCCTTGAATTCCTGACCTGAAATCTTCTTTTCAATAGTGCCAAACGACTCCTGTAGGTCAGCCTTCTTTATCACTTTCAATTTCATTAATCTCTACAAAAACGCTGTGGTTAATTAATGCTTTGGAAGGTGTACCGGAAGAATCACGAAGAAAATAAAAGGTGAGCGTGCGAGGCAGCGCAACTTTCGTTGCTGGTCTCGCAGCTCATTCGCTACGCTCATGAGCGTGCGAGGATTTGAACCCCGATCAACCGGTATCCCCAAGCAACTTGCTCATATCATTGCGATTGCTTGCCGAAGCCGGTCGCACGATCCGGATTATGCTACACGCCCAACCAAAGGCAATCACTGATACCAATGATAAACCTTTTGGCAATGCTGGCACGTGGAGCGACTACAGAACCAGGTTCTGTGAGTATGCTACACGCCCACTGTGGGAAGTAGAACCAAGGGATATATTAAAGTTTAGGTGTTCAGTCAGAAACATGAAAGCCCTTCTCAAGCATTATCTTGTTGGTTAAGCCATACGGATATTTGGCGACAACACCCATTGATGCAAGTCTTTTCACAATCCTATGAACCTTGACCTTAGAGAGTTTTGTGATGGAAACAAGCTCTGACTGGGTAAGCTCTCCGTGCCTGCTCTCAAGAGTCCTTAAGACAAGCCTTTCGTCAGGAAGAATCACAGAATCAAGGAGATCGCGAGTAATCTGCTTTTTCTCCTTCTTTCGGAGCAGGCTTAACATGGAAATGCCTGCAAGGATGGAAACAACAGAGCCAAAGAAAGTGGCAAGCATCGGGAATGCCATAATTGCGTTAAACCTTGAATTTGGATGCGGCCGCTCCAAAGTCAAGTTCCTTTGCTGAGGCATCTCTGGCCTAAAATACACAATCGACAGCTGTTGGAAAAAGATAACAAGCGCAATTCCACCATAAATCAGGCAGACAATAGCAATGACCCAGTAAACGTTTCTTCCGGTTACAGGCCTCTTATCGTCTAGTTTCATCTTGTTTCGTTTCAGCTGGTTTCAACAAACATTTATAAATTGTTTCGTTTCAGGTTGTTACAAGGAAAGCAATTTGGTATAAAAGTTTTGCGGTTTTCGAACAGATGGCTTGAAACCATCTTTCACAAGGCTTTTAAACTAAATTAGTTTCACTGACCGGATGGTAAAGGAACTAATACTCAAACTCCAGAATGTCTGGAAAATCTACAAGATGGGTTACGTAGAGGTTAATGCTCTCAAGGGAGTAAGCATGGAAATCGAGCAGGGAGATTTTGTTGCTATCGTAGGCGCAAGCGGTTCTGGCAAGAGCACGCTCATGAACCTTGTTGGATGCCTTGACCTTCCAAGCAAAGGAGAGGTTTATCTTGAAAACAAGGATATAGCAAAGCTAAGCGAATCAGCGCTGTCCCAGATACGAGGGAGAAAAATCGGATTCATCTTCCAGCAGTTCAACCTTGTACCAACATTAAGTGCGCTTGAAAATGTGATGCTGCCGATGGAATTCCAAGACACACCAGTGGATGAGTCCAAGAAGAAGGCAGAAAAACTACTCGCGCTCGTCGGACTCGCTGACAGGATGCATCACCTGCCGAACCAGCTTTCTGGTGGCCAGCAGCAGCGTGTCGCGATTGCTAGGGCACTTTCAAATGACCCTGATGTTGTGCTTGCCGACGAGCCCACAGGCAACCTTGACAGCAAGTCAGGAATGGACATATTATCGCTCTTGCAGGGCTTGTGGAAGAAAGAACACAAGACAATAATTATAGTTACGCATGACCTCGATTTGGCTGCCAGGGCGAGAAGAAAAATCCAGCTCAAGGACGGACAAATCGTGAAAGGAGAGTGAAAAAAATGAAATGGAAAAACCTATTGTTGATGATATTATTGGTGATGGCAATGGCTTACAGTGCAACTGCACAGCTCGGAGATTCAAACAGCGGGGCGCAGCTGCAATTAAGCCTTCTGAACCAGGACCCAAACCCTGCTCCAGCAGGAGGTACGGCCACAGTGCGGCTCAAGTTCGAAAACAGAGGAGGACAGCCTGCCAATAATTTGCAGATAGAGGTTCAACCCAGCTATCCATTCACAGTGGCTGACGGCAACAACCTGCAGACTGTTGGAAGTGTTAATGCGTTCCAGACAGACAATAATTATGCGCAGGTACAATATACAATCAAGATTTCGCCCGACGCACATGAAGGCAGCTATGATTTGCAGGTTAGGTACAATTATGGCAGCGGAGGATCATGGATCACCCAGAAATTCCCAATAGCTGTGACCAACAAGGAATTCGCACAACTAATGATTGACAAATCGCAACTAAGCCCGGGGCAGGAAACAAAAGTAACCTTCACAATATCCAACAAAGGCAGCGCACCATTACAGAACATAGCATTCTCATGGACAGAGCCGACAGGTGCTGTGCTGCCCGTGTACTCAGACAACACAAAATACGTCCAATACCTAGGGATTGGCCAATCTGTGAACTTAACCTACAATGTTGTTGCAGATGTAAATGCAAATCCAGGATTATACCAAATGCAAATGACCTTGAAGTTTGAAAGCATGACCAACACAACAATCTCAACAGCAAAGACAACTGCGGGAATATTTGTGGGAGGACAAACTGACTTTGATGTTGCATTCTCAGAGAGTTCTGTAGGGCAAACATCGCTGTCTGTGGCAAACATAGGAAACAACCCTGCGCAATCAGTTACTGTGATCATACCGGACCAGCAAGGCTATCGCGTAACAGGGAGCAGCAGCGCAATCATAGGCAATCTTGCGAAGGGTGATTACACAATTGTATCTTTCCAGATTGCAGGAAGCCAGGCAAGGGCAACGGCTGGCTCAGGCGGCACAAGTCAGCAGGCAGCCGCAAAACCAGCACCTCTTAAGGTAACTGTTCAGTATACAGACACCACAGGACACAGGCAATCTGCGGAGAAGGAAGTGCCAATCCAATTCAGGGCTGCCACTTCCACAGGAACAACAACCACGACAACAGGAACAGTTAGCAGGACAAGCAGCGGGACAAACTGGTACCTGATGATAGGGCTGCTTTTGGCAGGGTTGGTAGCAGGTTTCTTTTACGGCAGGAGAAAAAGCAAGGCAAAGAAATGAGGCTTAGGATTTCGTTCAAGCTTGCGCTAAACATCCTGCTTCACAGCAGGCTGAGGAGCTGGCTCACCATTATTGGAATAGTGATTGGTGTGGGCGCTATAGTGGGCATAGTGTCGATTGGCGAAGGTGCTTCTGCAAGCGTGCAGCAGAGACTGGGAGGGCTTGGCCAAGACATTTTTACAGTAAGCCCTGGATTTAGCAGGGCGCAGGGAGCCTTTGGAGGATTAGATAGAGGAGGAGGCAATGGCATCCTAACCAAGAATCTAACGCAACAAGACATCCAGGCAATAAAGACAACACCAGGAGTCTTGTATGTAAATGGAATCATAAGCGGAAGAGCCACAGTCAACTACCTAACGCAAACCACAAATGCCCAGGTTCAGGGAGTAGACCCAAATTCCTGGCAATACATCACAACATCAAAGATTGACACTGGAAGGTTCTTACAATCTGGAGACACAAACGTTGTGGTTCTGTCAAACGGGATAGCCACCAATACATTCAAGCAGCAGGTTGGGATAAACAGGCCGATAATGATCCAGGGAAAGGTATTCAAGGTTGTTGGAATACTTCAGTCTTCTTCAGGAGGATTTGGGGCAGGCGGGGGAGGCGGAAACACCATATACATGCCAATAGTAACTGCACGCACAACACTGCAGGACGTGGGGCAAACAGAATTTGACTCAATACAGGTAAAGGTAGAGAATTCAGATTTTGTAGACCAGGTCGCAAACGAAACAACAATCCGGTTGCTCATGGAAAGACACCTCACAACCAGAACACAGGACTTCACAGTAACATCTTCCTTAGATGTACAACAAACAATACAGAGCGTAACCGCAACATTCACCCTATTCTTGGCGGCAATTGCTGCAGTCTCACTGATAGTTGGGGCGGTGGGAATTGCAAACACGATGTTCACATCAGTCCTTGAAAAGACAAAGGAAATCGGGATAATGAAAGCAGTAGGAGCAAAAAACAGGGACGTGATGCTAATCTTTGTCCTTAATTCAGGGCTGGTCGGCCTTGCAGGAGGATTACTGGGAATACTGCTCGGTGTAGCGATATCGCTCGTGCTACCACAATTGCTGGGTGGATTAGGAGTAGGAGGTATTGGGGGCAGTGGCGGGCTGGTTACAGTAGTGCCTATAAGCCTACTCGTGGAGGCACTAACAATGTCTATAGGAATAGGAATGATTGCAGGAATCGTACCCGCATACAGAGCGTCAAAACTAAAGCCGGTAGATGCGCTAAGGTATGAATGAGAAAAAAAGCCAATTTCTTGTCAAAGGTTATTTCAATATCTTGACTAGGGTAATCTCAATAATGGAAACCCTAACATCCTTGCCTTCCTTGTTCTTAAAACCCTCAGAGTCAATCCTGATGTCCTTAACCTCTATCTGACCTTCGAGAAACCGCTTTGTTGCGACCTCAGAAATATCAACAGCACGGGAGATGAACTTTCCTCGCGCCTTAACAATAACCTCGTCTGCACCCTTAGTCGTAAACTGCATCACTACGCCAGTCACATAATTCATGAATGGCTTTCCACCAACGAAGATAGAGTTGTCCTTCAGCATCCAAGCACCCCCACTACACTAAGTCCTTCTAGCCCTAACCAGCCTTGTAATATAACCAGCAATAACATTCCTTAGCTTCCTGCTGTTGACATCAAGGTATTTCTCGACGAGAGGCTTGTTCTCGTTAAAGTCCTTCTTGAAATCAGCTGCATGCTCAGCAAAGATCTCTTCAGTAAATCTCTTCACAAGCTTAGTCTTTATTCTACCCATAAACTATTGATAGCCAAAATTCATTTATAAATGTTATGGAATAACAGGACCTTTTTACAAAATTAGTGAAGTATATAGTATTTTGGTATATAAAAAAGTATATTAATAAGCCTCCTGGACAATTTTTACCAACAATTTAAGGGTGATCTCTTGAGTGTCTTTTTCAGGCAAAAAACCCATGACATCAAACGCCTTGAGATTGCGTAACAATTTGAGCCTCTGAATAAAATATATCAACTCTCTGGATGACATGCCGGCAGGCTCTTTCGCAAGAACAGCAGGAGCAAAGATTGGGTCCACAACATCAAGGTCGATCGAAACAAAAAGAGCACCAAAATTCTTTGCAACAGACATTACAGAGTCGCAGACATTTTGGATTCCTTCGGAGATTATCTCTCTCATCGGATAAACCTTAAGCCTGGTTTGCCTTAGAGAGGCGAGCTCTGCAGCACGAATACTCCTGGCACCGACAACCAGGATGTTTTCTGGCGGAACTTTCAATGTGTCAATCAATGTCCGCACAGTCTTGTTTTCAATCAAATCAAGGTGAGCATCAAACATTATGATACCGGGTTTTGAAAAATTCTTCGAGAAAAGCTGAAATGCGCGAGCGGTGAGAGTGTGGTCCTTACCGACAAATACGGGCAGTTCTTCGAAAGAAGGCGACTCTTCAAACGATTGCAGGCTTGTCGAATGGATTAGAGGCACCTTTAAGCTCTCGTTCAGATTTGCCTTGACATGATCCAAGAGCTCAGGTGTTGAAGTATCAGCTTGCACCAAAATCATGGCAAGAAAAAAATGCTTGCAATATAAAAAACCTCACATCATCTCTGGCGCTTGGATGCCGAGAAGCATAAGTCCATTTGCCAAGACCTGTCGAACTGAGGTTATCAGCGCCAGGCGTGCATGCATCAGACCTTCTTTTTCCTGAAGTATGGGACAGGCATGGTAGAACTCGTTAAATGCTTGGGCAAGCTCAACAAGAAATTTAGCAAGCACATATGGCCTGTAGTGCGTGGCTGCCTCAGAGACCCTGGACTCGAAACCAGAGAGAAGCGATATTATCCTTTCTTCATGAGGTGCGCTAAGAAGGTTGTAATCTATTCTTTTTGCTAACGGCTTATCATGCTTCCTTAATATAGAACAAATCCTCGCGAAAGCATATTGAACATAGGGACCAGTTTCACCCTCAAAATCAAGGGCCTTGTCCCAGTCGAAGAGCAAGGACTTGTTTGTCTCGCGAGAGACCATGCCAAACTTCAGTGCAGAAAATGCCAGCAGTCTCTTGGTTTGGTCAATCTTTGAAGCATCCCAATCATCATGACGCTCCCGGGTAGATTTTTCAGCAGCATCATAGAGCCTTTGCTTGAGGTCTTCATAAAGAACAACAGTGCCAACACGAGAACTCATCTTGCCCTCGGGAAGCATCACCAAACCATAAGACAGATGATATAGCTTGTTAGCATTCGGGGAGCCAATCAATTCCAAGGTCTTTTTTAGCTGCCTGAAATACAACTCTTGCTCAGCGCCGACAACATGGATGTTCCTTTCAACCTTGAACTCCTTGAACTTGAGCTGTGCGAGGGCAAGGTCTTTAGTTGAGTAAAGGGCAACGCCATCATTCCTTAGCAAGAGGAAGATACCGAGGCCATGCTGCTCCAGGTCCATTATGATGGCGCCTTCGCTCTCCTTTGCTATGCCTTTTTTTAGCAGGTCTTTCACTATCTTCTTGCCACGAGGCTCCACTTCACTTTCAAAAAACAGCCTATCAAACTTGACGCCAAATTCTTCGTACATCTTATTGAAGTCATCAAGGCACCATTGCCTTGTTTCCTTCCATATCTTGACGAGCTCAGGATCTCCGTCGTAAAGCTTCTTTGTCATTGACTTTATCTCCTGCTCAAGCTCCTCATTGCCATCGATCAGATGATGAGCCCTAGTGTATATCTCGCCAAGCCATTTAAGCTTGCTCTCATTTGAAGGTTCTTCCTTGAAACGCATCAGGCCCCAAATGCACTTAACCACATGCGGCCCGATGTCACCTTGATAATTTGCCCTAAACACCTTGTGACCATAAAATTCCAGGATGTTTGAAAGGGCAATCCCCAAGCACATTGTGCGGACGTGACCAATGTGCACTGCCTTATGAGTGTTGGCGTGAAAGAACTCAACCATTATGCGCTCTCTCTGTCTTTTCCCAGCCCCAAACCTGTCCTTCTTCCTTTCTATCTGCTTTGAAAGCAGTGCAAAAAGCGCTTGCTTGTCAACGAAAAAATTGACGTAAGGGCCCATGGCCTCAATCTTTTTCACAAGCCCTTCTGGTTTAAGCGCGGTGGCCAGTTCGCCCGCAATATCAGCCGGATTCTTATGCTGTGATTTTGCGAGTTCGAAACAGGCAAAGGCCAAATCACCCATCGACTGGTCAGGCGGTTGCGCTAGGGCGATTGTCTGGCCAGGAATGAGCCCCTCCAGAAGCTCCCTCACATCAGACTCAAAGCTTTGCATGAGCACACCAAGAACATTCTAGACCTTTTTCTTTCTTCTAAACTTTGAGATGAACTTTTTGATTTTTTTAGTTTTCCGTGCAATGAACGATTCTTCCTCCTCCTCTTCTTCTTTCACAGGAGCTGGCTCCTCACTTTCATAACCCTGCATAAAGCCGCTCTCTTCAGGAGTAATCTCATCATCTTCAACAAGTTCAGAGCGCGATTCGTCCTCATAAACAGATTCCTCATCGGTTAAAGGAGGCTCTTTCTCGACAGGTTTCTTCTCGTACATAATAAAAAAGTATCTGGATTACTATAAAAACATTGTGCTTTTGGTTAAATATGCCTGTTCGATTTTCTCCATTGCCTCCAAACCTCAATGCCCGGGGGTATCATAGAAATCACTATAATCGCGAGCGTAACAAGCGTCAGGTTGTTCCTAACAAAGGGCAGAGAGCCAAAGAAATAGCCCCCTAATAGGAAAACAA
Organism: Candidatus Woesearchaeota archaeon; assembly: GCA_043803105.1. Lineage (GTDB taxonomy): Archaea > Nanobdellota > Nanobdellia > Woesearchaeales > JAZDKJ01 > JAZDKJ01. The sequence goes on along the minus strand of JAZDKJ010000006.1, from coordinate 441,910 downwards.
CAACCCATGCGAGAGCACCAATAACATTGAAGATCAAGAAGCGCACGTAATTCATCTTACCAATGCCAGCCACAAAAGGAGCAAATGTCCTGACAATGGGAATGAAGCGCGCGAGGATAATAGTCTCTGCGCCGTGTTTTTTATAGAACTCCTTTGTCTGGTCAAGATACTTCTTCTTAAACAACCTGCTCTTGGCAAAAACCTTTTCTCCAAAGACGCTGCCCAACCAGTAGTTGACTGTGTCACCCAGAACTGCCGCTATAGCCACAAGGATAAAGAGAAAGAAAATGTTCAAAAGTCCTGTGGAAGCAAGAGTACCTGAAACAAACAAGAGAGAGTCGCCTGGCAAGAAAGGCGTGAGAACAAGGCCAGTCTCCATGAAAACAATGACAAACACTATCAAATAAACAAAAACACCGTATTGCTGGATTGCAGCACCCAGGAATTCATCAAGGTGAAAAAATATCTTGAGAAGGTCTGGGAGCATCAGCAAAAGGGAAGGCTAACAGTTTATAAAACAATCGCTTATTTTTTTGCTGCAAATTGCCTAGCAATGCCCTCCCAATCCTTTGCCCTTTTGGCCTGGCTGACAGCAGTCTTGATGACAGTCTCGTTCTCTCGCTTGAGCTCTTCAATCTGCTTATCCTTGCTTCTAAGCTGCTCTTCATACCAGCGCTTGAGTTTCTTATATTCAGAATGGGAGACTTTCTTTTCTATCATGCCTTGATCTTGGTGGTTCATGTTTAAATATCTTTTGTGGAAACGTTTTTAAAACCCAGGCAATTGGCACTCAATAGATGAGAAACCTGAAAAAAGTATTGGAGGCCAAAAAAATCGTTTCCAGGCGCATAGAATTCCTGTTTGGCAAGGCTGAAAAAGAGGCCAGAACAGAGCTTGCGCTCGCGAATAGGTACGTAACACTTGCAAGAAACCTATCGATGAGGTTCAACGTCCCAATGCCTGAAAAGTTCAGGCTAAGGTATTGCAAGCATTGCTACACATATCTTGTCCCAGGGATCAACTGCAGCGTGAGGACAAGAAGCAGCAGGGTAGTATACACGTGCAAGAGCTGCCAGAAAATCATGAGAATACCTTTCATAAGAGAACAGAAGGCAAAGAGGAAAGCAGCACAAAAATAGATTTACCCTGCCAAAATTCTAGATAGTTGCTGAGGCTGCAAAGCTTTAAATAAGAAAAAGTGATTTTTCTACTATGATCACAAGGCGTAAGTTCATCGAGCAAGGACTGATTTTTGCAGCCAGCCTACAAATATCCAAAGGAAAGGCACTCAGCCTTGAAAGTGAAATGAGACAAAAAAATGGTGGAAGAACAGATTTTCACTTGAATCCGGATATAGACCAAAGATTCGGCGAGAAATGCGCAGAATCGATCCATGAGATAGTCACAAACATGTACAAGGTTCCAAGCCAATCTGTCGAAGAGATAAGCAAAAAGATGGGCTATGTCAAGTGCCCGGTATTCCTCAAACAGACTCCTCAAGGGCTCGCGGAACGCTTCTTCAGCGGGCAGGCAATCACAATCGGCTCACTCGAGGAGAATGTTTTTTTCCTGTCTGCCTACCATATACTTAAGGTCCTCTGCCACCAACCAGAGCTGGAATTGGACAACGGGAGCGTGTATAAGAATGGAAAACTGCTGGCGTATTCAACCGAATTAGACATATGCCTTGGAATTTTTCAGGGAGAATCCGATAATAGGAATCCTGTGCCATTCTGCAAAGACCCGAGGAACAAAGATGTTGTGGTGCTGCCAAGCTCTGCAAACGGAAAGCCTATGCTCTTAGGACAGATAATCAGCCAAAATGATTCGTATGTCGTGGCTGGAGTGCGCGTGGTAAAGGGCCATAGCGGAAGCGTTGTCATATCAGACGGTGCAGTACTGGGCATAATAATCGAATGGGTAATAAACCCGGATTCTGTGCATGGCAAGGCAACAAAGGCGAACAAGATAGAAGAGCTGTTAAGGAATTATGTTGCTCATTATGAAAGATAAGGCCAAATTCAGCGGGAAAGTTTTAAAAGCCATCGGGCAACTACAGGTATTATGGCAGGACTGGAATTTTTTGACATAGGAAAACTGGTGGGTTACCTTAACGAAAAACGCGTGTTTCCTGACGACAAATTCATTCTGGGTGAGTTTACAGACTCCAGTCCGATGGCTGTGGCTTGGCACAAGCTCATAAACCCAGAGGTAAAGGAGTCCCTCGGCAATACTGAGGTTATTTCTTTAGGCAGACACTGGATTTATTATCCAGAAAGTTTTATCATACCGGATTCGGGCAAAGTGGGCACGATTGGCAGGGTCATGGTGGAGACTGGTTTCATCAATCGAGTTACTTCAAATCATTATGAAGCAATCACCTTGAGCTTAAGGTGCGAACCAAAACTCGACAAGAACACCTTCATGCCTAAATGCCGCATAGTGATGCTTGAGCCGTACAAGCTGAGATGGGACTACCTTATCTATGGGTGGGAGCGACAACCAACAGACCTCACAGATGTTTTGCCTTCAGAGTACATCGCGATAAATGGCGACAATGGTCCGATGCTGGAAAGGCCATACAGGCTCATCACCAAAAAGAAATAGAATCCTAGCAGCAATAAAGGCTCTTCGGTATTTTGCCTTCAGCCACTTCGCCAAAAGGATTGCCGAACTTCTTCACGTTCTTTATCATCTCAGTTACTCCCTTGGGTTCGATACCGTTCTTGGCTAAATCCCTCCTAAGAGTTTTTATAAGGTTCGGGAGGTCGATCTTGGCAGGACAATTCTCCTTGCATGCCTGGCAGCCAGTGCAAAAGTATGCTCCATGCTCATAAGACTCGTGCAATCCTTCAAGAAAAACAGACTGGATAACGCCTTTTGCCCCTGGAAACTTAGAGCCATAGCGAGTGGTTATCTGGTGATAGACCGGGCAGAAATTAAGGCATGCTCCACAGTTTATGCAATACAGCAATTCCTTGTAATCGCTCTTCAAGATAGCTGAACGGCCATTGTCGACAAGAAGCAGGAAAACCTCTTTAGCGCCCTGGGCTCCAGTAACTGTCTCGTTCTGTATGTCAGCAGTCTTGCTTGGACCAGAAATTATGTTGACGTAGGACGGATAATCCTGGCCTGTGCCATACACAGCAGCACACTTGACAATCTGCAGTGCATCCTCACGAGTAGGCACGATCTTATCAATGCCTGCGATGATCACATGCTTGTCAGGAATCCTGGAAACAAGGGAGATATTACCTTCATTCTCAAGTATCACCACACTTCCGTCTGCAGTTATTACATTTGCTCCGGTGATTCCGACCTTTGCTGCAAGCAATTTGCCCCTGATATATTCGCGAACAAACCTGACAATTGCATCTGGGTTAGGCTTGACCTTCTCATGCAACTTTTGCTCAATGAGTTCGGATATGCGCTCTGGAGTGAGCAGAAGCGCAGGAAGCACTGGATGAGATTCTTTCTCTTCAGCAAGGTTAACCAGGAAATCGCCGACATCAGTCTCAACAAGCTCGCTACCTGCCAGCATCTCACTAAGCCCCAATTCGCTAGCAAGATTTGACTTGGACTTTACAATCAGCTTCTCTTTACCGATGATATCATAAAGCACCTTTTTCACGGCCTTTGCGTCAGGCAGCTCTAGAACAGTAATACCACTTTTCTGAAGGTTCGAGATTGCCTGCTTTCGCAGGGAGGAAATATCTTCAATCGACTTTTCCTTGATTTGCCTGACATTATCACGCAGCTTATCTTTGTCAACTGCAATCGAGTCCCTCTTCTGCTTGTATGAATAGACTATGGGCAGAAGAATTTCTTTCAATGAGGCCCTGGCTTTGATTTCCTTAACAAGGTCATCCATTCTTGCCACCTTCAAGGAATTCGCTTAGTTCCATTACTTCCAAGTCTTCAGAGTTCTCCTTAAGATTATAAAAGCACATGGGGCAGGTGGTTACTAGACATTTTGCTTTTGTCTCTTTTGCCATCTTGATTCGTTCCTTGCCTGCTGAGTTCGCAAGTTCAGGATAGTTAGACTTTACACCAGAGCCTGCACCACAACAGAAAGCCATTTCCTTGTTTAAACGCATCTCCTTGAGATTGGCTCCAGTGCTCTTGATGATTTCCCTTGGCGAATCGTAAATGCCGCAATGCCTGCCCAAATGGCAGGGGTCATGATACGTTACCACAAAGTCCTTTTTTGCAGGCTTATATTTGCCAGACTTAATTGCCTTCTCTATGATCTGGGTAATGTGCTCTACCTCGATATCCCAAGACTTCAGCATCCTGGGATACTCCTTTGAGAACATCTTGTAGCAGGCAGGGCAGGCTGTAATGATCTTCTGCACGCTATGCTCCTTGAAAACCGCAAGGTTCTTTTTCGCAAGGTCGGTTGCTTCATCAAAATGCCCTGAATTCATCACCGGACTTCCGCAGCAGACCTCAAGGTCCTTGAGCATAATAAACTCCACGCCTACCTTTGAAAGGATCTGCTTGTAGTTTGCCTCAATATCCTTGCCAACAAACTTTGTAAGGCATCCTGGATAAAACAAGACATTGCCTGCAAAAAATCCCTTAAACAAGGCCAACTAAATCCACCCCAAAAGCATTATCACACCTAAAGTGATCATCAAGATGCCCATAGCAAGCTTCATCCATTTGCGCTGATCAAGCCTCCACCTTTCTGCGCGCTCTGGAGGCATGCCCCAGAAAATAGCCAACAGGATAACAAACAACGGAAGCACAAAGATCAGGTTGTACAGCAACAAGTAGGGAATTCCCTGTATCAAGGTCATCTTGCTGCTCAGGAGGCCCAGGACTGCAAGATAAACCCCTCCAGTGCAAGGAAGCTCAAACATGCTAACCAGAACTCCGAGCACAACAGCAGCAGGTAGAGTGGCCTTATGTATGTATTTCTGCAGAAGAGGCTTTCTTGATTCTGGGATTGCCAGGGTTATGCCCTTGCCATACCAGAAAAAATCCTTAACATTGATGAGCCCTGCAATTATTGCGATGACTGCAGCAATAGTATAAACAAACTTTGTAAGGTTTGTAGTCTGGATCACTGTGAAAAGGCCAAGGCCTGAGAGAAAATAGACAATGAAGATAACCACAATGTAGGTGATTCCGACCTTCAGCATCTTTTTTCTTGCGCCAAGCGCAGAAAGATACAGGAGAAGGAAAATGAGCACTGAGAAAGCACAAGGATTGATGCTGTCAATAACTGCAGCAATAACAAGCGCAGGAAGGGTGAGCTTAACATCTGTGGCAGGGCTCAACTCATGCGGAGTACCCTCGACCTTCTTATAAGTCTCTGGACAGATTGGACCATGCTCTTCAAAATAGGCAATGCTCGTCTCAAGATTGTCACGGATGGCAGCCTCTCCAATCAAGGCCCGGTCTCCAATAAAGAGGGCGGGAACTCCCGGGGTATCAATGTCATACCTTGAGACAAAGTCATTGAAGAGCTGCTGGTTTGAATTATTGAAGTAAATCTCGAACGGCTTAAGGTCAACTCGAGGATGCTTTACCGCAAGCTCGGTTACCAGAGGCTCTACCCTGGCGCAATGAGGGCAGTTCTTGCCGTAGAAAAAATAGATGCAAATTTCTCCAGCAGAGCTCTCTGTTGCTGGAAAACTAACGCTCACATTGTCAATAGTAGCGCATTTGGTTACAGAACATGTGCTGTCATCAGAGAGAGTGAATACTGAAAGTATTACGAATGCTAAAAACATTGCTAAAGGCAGTTTCTTGTTCATTATGGCATTAATCGCATTTGTCCGCTTCTTATAAATCTTACTGAGGCAAGAGCAGCATAATCGCCTTAGACTTTAAAGATTTTGGTATTAACTAACTATATAGTGGTAACAAATCGAAAAATTTATATACTAGTTATTTCTACTTAATAGTAACAACAAGAGTCTTGCGCCCAAGCGCATAATTCTCTCCCCCCGGACTGATAAGGGCTTGGGCCTTGAACTTTTGAAGAGGCAAAAATGGGCAAAACGAACGAGATAAAGGAAGCAAACGAGACGCATGAGTTTGTCTTTGACCAGATAAACGGCGGCAAGGGCAAGAAGCCAGTACTCTCAATGCTCAACAAGGGCAAGATAAGCAAGTTTGAGATGGACCAGCTCTTCTGCGAGGAATGAAGTTGTCATGGACGTCTTGTTGTATGCCACCGAGAATCCAAGAAATCTAGGAAGCATTATTCGCACCAGCGTTGCATTTAACATTCCAAAAATCCATCTATATGATGCCAATCAACTTCTAGAGAATGAAGAATGTCAAGAACTCATAAACCTTGTCTGCAGGAGAGACAGGAGAAACCGCGTTGAAATTGCCACAGTGACAGAGCTTGAGGGTTTGCTATCAAGATATGTTAATAAGTATGCAACAGTGGTCGGAAACGTCAGGCGGCTGGGCGACCCTAAAGACAAACTCTATTTCGAAGAGGATTCTCTCTTAATATTTGGCTGTGAGAGCAGAGGGCTGCCAAGGGAGATAAGCAGAAGAAATGGAGTAGAGAAATTTGTTATTCCCATAGTGCACCCAGTGCAGTGCCTTGGCTTGTCAGAAGCGTATGCAATAGTGCTTTTTGAATATCTAAGGCAACATCCGAAAACATTGCCTGGAGTGAGTCCAGGGTTTGCGGCTGAAACCGAGACATAAATTTATATAGGATATTTCTACCCGCAAGGGTGATGGAGAATATTGACAAATGGATAAAAGCAGGAAGGATTGCTGCAGAGGCACTGCAATACGGAAGTGAACTCATCAAGCCAGGGGCAAAACTTCTGGATGTAAGTGAAAAGATAGAGGAAAAAATACATTTTCTTGGAGGAGTTTGCGCATTCCCTGTACAGATATCGATGGACCACATTGCTGCACACTACTGCGCTGAACCAAACGATGAGACGGTCTTTGACAAGCAAGTATGCTGCCTTGATGTTGGCGTGCATATCGACGGCTGCATAGGAGACACTGCATGCACTGTAGACTTAAGCGGCGAGAATGCAGAGCTCGTAAAGGCAAGCAGAGAAGCACTGGACAATGTCTCGAAGATTATAAGGGTTGGAATAACACTTGGAGAGATAGGGAAGACAATACAGGAGACAATCGAGGGCTATGGGTTTCAACCCATCAGAAACCTCTCTGGCCATGGCCTGTCACCTTATAATATACACGACAAGCCAAGCATACCAAACATTGACACAAAAGACAAGACTGAGCTTATGAGAGACCAGGTGATAGCGATCGAGCCTTTTGCAACCACAGGAGCAGGAGTCATTTATGAGACAGAACAGGCAAACATATTCCAGCTCATCAGCACAAAACCAGTAAGAAGCCAGATATCGCGACAGATACTAAAGGAAATTGAGGGCTATAAGGGCTTGCCGTTCACAACAAGATGGCTTGCAAAGAAATATCCGTTGTTCAAAGTAAATTTCGCTCTCAAGGAACTTGCTTCGCTTGAAATCATAAGACGATATCCGCCTTTGCCTGACGTCAGAAAGGGTCTTGTGAGCCAGGCAGAACATACATTTATTATTGATGAGAAAGTGATTGTGACGACAAAGGTTAATGACTAAAATAACTCTGAGCGAGTCAGTAATTTGAAGCTAATCTTTCTTAAGCAACTTGTTAATCACATTTGGAAGTGGAAGTTTTCGTAAGGGTCTGGGCACGCAAGAATCCGCAAGGATGCCTCATGTGAGAAATAGACTGGAACATCACTAACCTGAAGAGTGTAACCTTCCCTTTTGTTGCGAAAAACTTGATCTTGACTATAAGGAAGATTGTGATTCTTGAGATATTGTCGAAATTCTATTAGGCTATTGAAATTCTTGTTAAGTTCAACTTCGAGATGCAGTTTTGCGTCCCAGATGCACACTCGAGGCTCACCCAGGACTTTTTTATCGCCTTCCAATGCGAGTACTCTCTCAACTAAATCGAGTTTTTGATCTGTGATTTTAAAGATCTGCAGAATTTTTTGAATTGCTTTGTCCCGCATGATTGTTAGTACTTGATAGTACTATATAAATTTTACTGATTCATGGGCGATTGGCAACGCCTTTTTCTGGGCTTAAGCTTCCTTGGAGTTTCCAAATCTTTGAGAATACATGACTATTTCTTCTGCTTTCCTTTGATGTAAAGGTGGCCGCCGGTCTCGTGCATTAACTCGAATTCTGCCAAATCATTGATAATAAGGTCGTTGCCTGCTGGGAGATAGATTATATCAAGGCCGTCAATATTGACCCTGTCTGTGTGCTTGAACTCCAGGATCTTGTCAGGCACTTTGCCTGAAACATGAGGATTGTTTACGCTGAACAGGCTGACAAAGCAGGGATAATCATCGTCTGACTCTTTCTCCCTTTTTTTCCTTCCTATAATGACGCTCTTTGCTTTGTACTTCATTTTTTTTCAAATACTGTAAAGTCCCTTATAAAGTTAACTGTTATGCACCTCAGTCACGTCCTTAATCTTGCGAATCTCAAAGATTATGGTGGGAAGGTGCTCCTGATCAGAAGACTCAATGCTGATGTCTGCAATGAAGAATTTCTCCCTGCCAGCTTTGGTATGCACGCTGGAAATGTTGGCCTTATAACGCGAAATGACATTGAGAACCTCAGAGAGGATTCCGACACGGTCAAGCATCGTAATGCTGAGCTTGATGTCCTTTTTTTCCGGCAGCTGCCAATATGCCAAGAGAAGTTTTCTCTTGTCAAGGCCTTTAACTGTCTCGCAATCTGCCTTATGAACTGTAAGCTTCTTGTCCTTGGTTGGAAAGGCGACAATCTTATCATTCGGGTGGGGCTCGCAGCACTTGGCAATCTTTAGCACGTTCTTCTTGCTGTCAACCCGGATCAAAGAGGAGAGTTTCTCCTCGGAAAGAGAAACAGCGCCTGACTTAAGCGACGTATCACCTTCAATCTTGAGATAAGACCGAATCTTTCCCTTTGCACGGTTGGTCTTTACGAAGTTGAGCCATTGCCTTGATGGCTCTGCATCCTTCTTTACAATAATTTCCACGAGGTCGCCGGACTTCAGCTTGTAATCAAGAGTGACAAGCTTATTATTGACCATTGCCTTGGAGCATTTGTGGCCAAGGTTAGAGTGAACCTCATATGCAAAGTCAACCGGTGTGGAACCTTCAGGGAGAGAGATTGGATCCCCTTTAGGCGTAAATACAACAACCTCATCCTCAAAGAGGTCAGTCTTAAGCGTTTCGATGAACTCTCTTGCGTCCTTTGAACTGGCCTTCCAATCAAGCACCTGCTTCAACCAGCCAATCTTCTTGTCAAAACCCTTATCGCGTTCAGTCTGCTTGTAGCGCCAGTGGGCAGCAATGCCATCTTCTGCAATGTTGTGCATCTCCTCAGTGCGTATCTGAATCTCAAGAATCTTGCTTTCACTCTCGACAACAGTGGTGTGAAGGCTCTGGTAACCATTGGACTTAGGAAGTGCAATATAATCCTTAAAGCGTCCGGGCAGCGGCTTAAAGAGCTCGTGTACCACGCCCAAGGCAGTGTAGCATTCTGGGATGGTCTTCGTAATAATCCTTATGGCTGTGAGGTCATATATCTCATTGAAGTCAACACTCCTTTTCTTCATTTTCTTATAGATGCTGTAAAAGTACTTTGCACGACCTTGAACAGAGGCATCAATCCCTTTCTCCCTAAGCGCAGCCCTAATCTGCTTGATGAGGCGCTTTGTCTTGTGCTCCCTCTCCTCTCTCCTCTGCTGAATCTTGTTTGCCAGGAGACGGTAATTTGTGGGATCGAGCACGCGCAATGACAAGTCTTCAAGCTCTCCCTTAATTGCGCGCATCCCAAGCTTGTGTGCAATCGGTGCATAGATGTCAAGGGTCTCCTGCGCTATTCTCCTCTGCTTTTCCTCTCTAAAGGTGCGCAGGGTCTCCATGTTGTGAAGCCTGTCTGCTAACTTTATCAACATTACCCTGACGTCTTTTGCTGTCGCCAGGATGATCTTCCTAAGGTTCTCTGCAGTGTAATCCTCTTTATCCTGGAAATGAATCTTGTCAATCTTCGTCACTCCTTCCACAAGTTCGCTTACCTCAGAACCAAACTCATGCGCAATGGTCTCCAGCTTAATGTTGCATTCCTCCATAGTATCGTGAAGAAGTCCTGCAGCAATTGTCGCTGAATCAGCCTTCATGCGCGAAAGAATCTTTGCTACCTCCAGCGGGTGGGTAAAATAGAGTTGGCCTGATTCGCGTTTTTGCCCTGCATGACAAGTCTCTGCAAACCTGTAGGCTTTTTCGATCAGGGCAAGATTGGCCTTCGGATTATATTTGGAAATATCATTGAGAAGCAACTTGAGCGACATGCGTTATTCCATGTCGCCAGAATTATTAAAGGTTTTGGTGCTTTTTGGCAACTTTTTTAAAAACACCCAGTTTTTACCATGATTATGATATGTTTGGGCATAGAAAGCACTGCACACACATTTGGTGTAGGTATAGTGACAAACGAGGGAAAAATACTCGCTAATGAAAAAGACAGCTACACAACCACTCACGGAGGGATACACCCGTCTGCGGCAAAAGAACATCACTTGAAGGTCGCAGACCAGGTAATAAATTCAGCCTTAGCAAAAGCAGGCCTGCAAGAGCATCAAATTGGGCTGGTGAGCTTTTCTCAGGGGCCAGGGCTTGCGCCATGCCTTGTTGTTGGGCTAGAGAAAGCAACAGATTTTTGCAGACGGAACAAGATAAGCCTTGTTGGTGTGAACCACTGCATATCGCACCTTGAAATAGGAAGGCTTGTCACCCCAGCAAAAGACCCTGTGCTCCTTTACGTTTCAGGAGCCAATACTCAGGTAATCGCGTATGAAGGCGGCAAGTACAGGATATTTGGGGAAACGCTGGACAATGGAGTGGGAAACTTTCTTGATGCATTCGGCAGAGAGCTTGGAATAGGTTTTCCAGGAGGGCCGAAGATTGCTGAACTCGCTAGTAAAGGAAAACAGTACATTGAGCTTCCCTATGTTGTCAAGGGAATGGACATTTCTGTGGGAGGAATACTCACAAACCTAAAACAAAAAATCGGCAAGTTTTCTAATGAAGACCTGGCGTATTCGGCACAAGAGACAGTGTTTGCAATGCTTGTCGAGGTGGCTGAGCGGGCAATGGCACACTGCGAGAAGAAAGAGCTCCTGCTTGGCGGAGGGGTTGCATGCAACAAAAGGCTTCAAGAGATGTGCAGAAAGATGTGCCTTGAGCGAGGAGCTAAGTGCTTTGTTCCGGAAAACCAATTCCTTGTTGACAACGGAGTGCAAATAGCCTGGCAGGGAATATTGCAGCAGAAAGAGGCAACTGGCAATAAGCTTGACATCAAGCCCTACCAGAGAACTGATGATGTTGAAGTGAATTGGAGGTAATCTAGGATTTCCTTGCCTTGGTCTTGGGTATCGGGCTAAGGAGCCGCCTTAACTTTCTTGCCTGGCTTACAAACAATGCATCCTCTTTTTGGATGTCCATCTTGGAAGGTACTTTCTTTTTCTCTTCCTTCTTGGCTTTCTTCAATTGAACCAATATTTTAGCACTTAGAGAACTAGAGCGAGCCTTGCGCTTTGCGGCACTCAAATAACATCACTTACTTTCTCATACTTCTTTTCACTCTTCGGAGCGAGGGCTTCGAAAATCACTCCGCAATCCAGGCAGATGATCTGCTCCTTCAATTTGCTTTTCTGGATGTTTGAGCTGCCACACTCAGGGCAGTTCTTGAGCTTTTTTGTCTCGACCATAACAAAATAGGTAAGATTTGCCTTATAAAAATATTTCGTTAAGGCAGCCGTAAAATAAGCTTTGTGATAAGCTTTAAAAAGGAATTGCCAACTGACTAGACAATGGAAAGATGCCTTGAACTGCAACTTGCTAGCGAGCAATGGAGACAGACATTTGGTCAAGAGCAGGTCACATTCGATGCTATAAGATTAATCCAATTTCTCGAAAAAAATGAAGGGGTGTTAAGAAGGAAAAGCCTGAGGCTTGAGAAGCACCAAAGGGTTGGACGCACTCCTTCCAAATATATTCTCAAGGCTATCGACTTGAAACCCAAACATCAAAGAGTGTACAGGAACAAAGGAAGCGAGATGAGCAAGACGATAACAGGCAGAACAAAACATTCACCATGGCTTGGAAGCCAAACAGAACAGATCTGTGACTTGGTTCTGGGAGCAATTCCTCAATCCTGTGACGAGAAGTTCGCCTGCTACAATCTTAACGAGACTTATTATGAGGTTGTGCCTTGGCGAATCTCAAAAGACCTTAAGCCACACGCTTCAAAGTCATATCAAAGGCACACAAAGAAAGACGGCGGTTGGACATGGCAAATGGCTAACAATATGAAGGAACGCATGAAAAAGAACTACTGGAGATATTCCAGAGAGAATTGGGCTAAAAAGAGGGTGTTGATGCACATAAGCAGGAGCCGCAAAAAGCCAGATCGCCAGGAACAAAAGAACAAGAGGCTAGCCTTGGAAGCCCAGCGGAAAGTGTCGTTTATTTCTGAAGGAAGGATCAGGCAGGCAAATGAGATCCCAGCTGAAGAAAGGTTTGTGAATGATATCGGGTCACTTTACAATGCTGCAAAGCTCATTAAGGAAAGAGGGGCTAGGGCAGATTACTTTTGGCATCTACACCCGATCATTAACGAAGCAACTCAGATTATCCTCAAATATATACAATCTAAAGTTGAAAGAGGCCTCCAGTTTGACAATACAGCCATAATGCATATGAAAGACCCTGCTGTCAATGCACGACTTACAAAATGGGAGTACAAAAACCAAAATCGAATAATTAACCTCAAGAACATGCTTTCAGGAAGGTTTTATCAGAAAGGAAAAAGCGATTACACTTACAGTTTTGTACCAGTGTATCAGGACATCGTTGTGAGCAGAAACTACAATAGAGATAGGACAAAATATATTACAAGCCCCCAGGAATTCCTGAAGGCAATCAGGTCTGCGCTAAGAGGTGAAGTGAAAAGCATACAAGATTTCTGCGTCCTGGACCCTTTATCAGCCGTAACTATCGAATGGTGCCTCAAGCAGAACAGCAAAGATGGCTATGAAATAAACCCAAAAGACGTGGCAAGCCTAAGGAATCCCCAGTTAAGGCAAGCGTTAAAAGACAATAGGTTGACGGATGATGCAGGAAGGCCAATAATCTATCGAATGCACTTCAACGCCAAGCTTGCCAGAGACCAGATAAAGAGCCTGGTTAACAGACAAAGGGAAATTCTTGAAGAGAGGCAAAAACAGTATAATTTGAATACTTAAAGCACCACCATAACCGTGAAGGGAGCAATCCTAGTTGCCTGGCAACAGAATCAATCTTTCTTTTCTGCTTTTTCCCCAGGCTTTGCCAAAGGCTCTTTTCCTTCCTTTGTTACCTTAAGATTAATCTGGGCAATCTTTCCGTGAATAGTGTTACCGCAGACAGTCTTTCTCTGGCGAATACCCTTAGCCTTCTTCCTTATCCCAACGCCAGCCACAGCAAGAATCCTTTTCCTTCCGGTACCCTGCACGTCATGGCGCATAGGAAAGCCACAGAAGTCTGAGCCTCCAGAAATTTGGACCTCATATCCTGCAAGACCAAAATCATCTCCCTTTACAGCATCGCCAATCTTTTTTCCAAGAAAGGGCCTAGCCTCTGTATCTTTAACATCACGTTGGTGGCTCTTGCCATCCTTTGTTGACAAAACAAGCTTGAATTCAGCCATAGGTGTTACCTCCCGAGCCAGTATGACTCAGCGAGGTCAAGGTTTCTTGAATGGTTTATAAAACTTGACTTTTGCAACAAATCTTAAATATGAATGCAAAGACCATCATCCCGGGGTGATAAGATGGATGAAAATTTTGAATCAGAATTCATGCAGCTGGTAATGGGGCTTCAAGGAAGCACATGGATGCTTCTTGGAAAGATCGCCAATCCAATAACGGGAAAACAGGAAAAAAATCTTGCTGCTGCAAAACAGACAATAGATGTTCTTGTAATGCTGCAGAAAAAGACCAGGGGAAACCTTTCAAGGGCAGAAGAAAGCCTGCTGTCAGGTGCGATTACACAGCTGCAGGTGAACTATGTGGAAGAGCTTGAAAAAGAACATGAAAAAAAAGACCAAAAAGCAGATGAGACAAGCATCGAGCAACCGGCACAAGAGGAACAGCCAAAAAAGAAAAAAGCAAAGAAGCAATGAAACCAATAATAGCATTTGACTTTGACGGCACAACGATAAAGTCGGCGATTAGCGAAGAGGCGCACAAGGATTGGTACAGGATAATGTCAATACTCCTCAAAGACCCTAAGGTAGTTAGGCTTGCAGGGAAAAAAGATTTTATGGGATCAGTAATTACAATAACAAAGAGATATACTGGAATTCAAGACAAGGTAGTCCTTGTCAAGCTTGCAAGGAACCTTTACCAGCTGATTCTCCTGGGCAAAGCACAAGAACATGACATTTTGGTCAAGGATATGACCCAACTCCTGAAAACCTTAAGGAAAAAATACAGAACAGCCTTAGTGACCACTTCCCCAGAAGATGTTGTCAAACCTTTGTTGAAAGCATCTGGAGCCTTATTTGATATAGTATTTCTGCAGCCACTCCACGAGAAACCTTCAAAACTAGTCCTGTTAAGGCGTTTTACTGCGAGATACGGCAAGCCAACCTGCTATATTGGCAATAGCAGAGAAGATGTGACTGCCTGCAAAACGCTTAGGATTAAGTCAGTCCTTGCAAAGTGGGACAGGTTTGACAATGTGAAGGCTGATTTTGAGGCAAGCACTGTCAGAGCCCTTAAAGGGCTACTGTTCTCATAATTGATTTATGCAGATATTGCAGAAGAAATTTATCGTGAAGGTACAATAATGCAATATTATTTCCTTAAACCTTAGTCTTTGTCAGCTCATCGTTAAGCTTTGCAATATCAGTGTTTATACTGGAAAGCTCCTCATCAAAAGACTTAATCTTGGTCTGGAGTGCAGCTTGTTTTGCATCAAGCGGAGGTTTTATCTCCTGCTTTTTAGCTTTCTTTTTTGCCTCTTTTTTCAACGCCTGACTGTTGATCTCAAGCATCTTAATCTGCGGGAGCACTACCTCAAGCGCTTTAGATTCCTCTTGAGGAGGTACTACTGATGGCACAGCCAGCTCTGGCTGAGGCTCTGCAGTCTTGCGTCTGTTGAAAAGCTTTGTAAAGAATCCAGGTTTTGGTATATTATCAGATGGACGTGGGAAGAGCGGAACTTCCAAGTCGTCAACACTCTCATTTGCCATACTGCACCTCTTTTTTTATGAGTCTATGAAAATATGATGCTTTTCCGAGCCTTCAATTTCTATGATAATCCTTTTGACGATTGTCTTCTTTGGGTCAGGCATCAGCTTTACCCTATACTTGATGTCGTCAAAGCTTGCGAACTTCAACTCGTCCCGCTTTGCCAGGATCTCCCACATGTGCTTCTTCCCCACACCTGGCAGAAGCTCAAGCTGGTGCATCCTCATTGTTAGGGGCTGAGCAGTATTAAAGAAGTCAACGAAATGCTGCTCATCCTTCGCGACTATGTCTGCAACAACAAACTCGAGCTCAGACTTTGCGGTACTTGTTAGCTTGGAAAATGGAAGCTTTCCGAGGATATGATGTATCTTATCCCTCTTGCCCTCACCGATGTAAATATCCTCATTAGGCTTGATAGAAACACCCTTCTTGGGCACAAGCTCGAGCAGGGAAAAATGAGTCTTGCCAAGCGCCTGGACTATAGGGGTCTTGATGTGGCTGGGGCGCGTGTCAAAGGGATAGCCGTTCGGCAGGGAGTCTAACACTACAGCTGTCTCTTCTCTAATCGTCTGCTTTTCCATTACAATCCCCCTAATTGCAAGGAATCACAACCGGCTGACTATATAAACCTTATGCTAAAAGCTAGCAAGAAAACCCCTTATGGCAGTATTCACTTGGCCATAAACTCTTCAAATGTCTTTGAAATCTTCTTCAGATTATCTTGATTGACTGTGATGGTATATCCCTGGAGAATAAGCTTAACCTCTTCGGGTGAGGTCGGCAGGAGGTCAATGAGCTTTATCATGTGGTTTTCCTTAAGCCTTGGGACATTTAGCTTGTTAAGCTTTTCCAATAACTCCTTGGCCTTATCCTCTTCAAGAACAATGATTTGCTGAAGGTATTCCTCAGTCTTCAGGGCGCGAAAACTCAATTCCTTGTCGCGCTTCTTTATCCTCTTAAGTTCAGAAGCTAGCACAGAATACGATATGGGAGTTTCGCTGAAAACTTCAAGTCTTGCCAAAATTACACCTTCTTCAGATGAACTGGATTGACAATAAAAATCTTTTGTTTTTTCCTGTCAGAAATCTCCACTCGATAGCACCTGCCTGTGCTGCCTTTGACTACACCGACCTTACAATGAACCCTTGGGAAATAAACACCTTTCTGGTAGAAAGGATCGAGCTTTAGCATCACTTTGTCTCCTACAGCAAATTTCTGCATGAACTTTCTTATAGGAACCTTTCCACGCAAAGCAGGCTTTTTCCTGTAGATGTGCCTGGTGCCTTTTCGGCCCTTGCCTATGCGCTTGGTCATAGGTTAAAAAAATTTGTGAGTCTTTAAAAACCTTTGTAATCGGGGCACGTTGTGTACTGTAATTTTGGGAAAAAGTATAAAAACCCCCTCACAGAACAAAGGCAGAGAGATGACACCCCAAGAATTTGTGCAGTGGCTAAAGGAAAACAGCCTATTTCATGTTGCAGAACGGCACTATCCTGTATTTGAATCCCTTCTTACAAAATCACTTGGGCTAAGGAAGGAGTACCTCCTGATAATCGGAGACTATGGCTATGAAGACAGGCGAGCATCTGCCATCATGACCGGATGCTATCTCCTGGCAGCAAAAAGACTAGGGCTAAAGTACAGCCTTGTTGTACAGGAGCCCAAAAAGATCCACTCAACAGAGGATGATCCTCTTGTAAAGGCATTGTCAGAGTTCAATGAGTGCAATGCACTTGCCATAGCGATTAGCGGCAAGTTGAGCAGCGCCAAAGTGCTGGGCAAAAGCTTCAGGAGATATGCTAAGTCTCAGGCACATAAATTCGCAACAACAGTGAGCTTGCAGGAACTGACAACAAAACAGTTTGGCGCCCTGGTGGCAGCGATAGATGTTGACTACGGCGAAATGCAGAGGAGGGCCTCATTGATCAAGCAGAAGCTTGACAACGGGAACACAGTAAGGGTAACAAGCCCTGCAGGAACTGACGTGACGATAGACATAAGCAGGAAATATGCTGTAGCCAATACTGCAAACTATGATGAGCCGAGATCGGGAGGGAACATCCCTGCAGGAGAGGTTTACATAGCACCAAACGGAAAGGGAGTTGACGGGCGAGTTGTAATCGACGGCTCCGCAAAGATCAAAGACCAGACAATCCTTGTCAGAGAACCGATAGTGCTGGACGTGAGCAGGGGAGAGATAACAAGCATCAAAGGCGGGGAAGAGGCAGAGCTTCTTGAAAAAACACTTTGTGCTGCAGAAAAGAAAAATCCTGCAGGAACAAGAAGGATAGGGGAGCTTGGCATAGGCATAAACCCAAACGCAAAGATAATGGGGCCAAACCTAATTAATGAGAAAACATTAGGCACTGCTCATATAGCCATAGGAAGCAACGAATGGTTCGGAGGAAGCGTGTATTCTAGCACGCACCTTGACCAGGTCTTCAGAAATCCAACCATATACATTGATGATGAGAGGCTAAGAATCTGAAGATGGCGGTGGCAGAATATCGGATTTTTCTGCCAAGGATTTCAACTTTTCCTGAAGAATCTGTAAGTCAGTGATCGGCTCATAATCTGAAAGCAGTGCAAGGTTATCCTTGGAAATGTCAGTCTTTGAGGCATACACAATCATCGGCTTGTCAAGCTCCTTTAACCTGAGGTAAAGCTTTATCTGGTCATCAAGAGGATAAGATTCTGTAACATCAAAAACATAGACTATGCAGTTTGCAAGATGCTGTATTGCAAGGAAAGACTGTTTTTCAAGATTGTTCATCTTCTCAATCCTGTCCAAAGTGCCGGGGGTGTCAAGAAGCTGAACCTTCCTTGACTCAAAAGACATGTAAGCAGTGTTGATGCCTTTTGTTGTGAAGGCATAGTTCTTTATCTCTGGCTGTGAACCTGTCAGCTTGAAAAGCAGAGTGGTCTTGCCGACATTTGGAAAGCCTGCAATAGCAACAGTGAACAACGAGGTCTTTACAACAGGGTATTCTCTCATGACCTTCCTAACCGTCTCAAGGACTTCTAAGCTAGGGTCGACCTTCCTTGCTAAGCCGAAAAGCCTGCCATAAAATGCTTTCTCGCTGGAGAGAATAAATTTAATGTCATTACGTTTTGAAATCCTGTCAATATATGCCTTAGCCAATGAGCGCGTGCTTCTTCTCAGCCAATCAAGCTTTTTTAATGCTGACGTTGTCGCCTCATAATCTGTTGTGAGCTTGACAAGCTCAAGGTAGAAGACAGGAATAGACTCAAAGTCTGGAAAGCAGGCTATGAGCCTGTTAAGCTCTGCTCCCAAATACTTGTCAATCATCTGCAGCCTGTAAGAGCCAACCTTTTTCTCCCTTAGCAGGCGTTCCTTGACAGGCAGTTTCTGCTTCAAGAGCTTGCATCGCGCATTAGCGTGCCTTATAGCAAGCTCTACATAGAACTTGGAGTGCTCAACCTTGCCCAATCTGTCTAAGAACATAAAAGCCCGATAAGGCACTTGCTTTAAAAAGGTTTGGTGCTAGATATACTGCAATCCTCTGCCAGCAACAATGTTGCCTATGTCATAACTCTTGAGTTTGTGGCTTTCCAACAAAAGCGAAGATATCTCTGGCACCACACCCTTGTCGTTTATTACCATAACCATACCAATACCCATGTTGAAGGTCCTTCTCATTTCCTCAGGTGCAACTGGGCCGTTCTCTGCAATGTACGAGAAAATCTGATGCACAGGCCAGCTGCCCTCATTTATGACTGCGCCGCAGCCTTCAGGAAAACATTTTGGAACCTTGTTTGGCATACCTCCTCCACTAACATGAGCCATTCCCTGAACCTGGCCAGGAAAGTGACTCAGTAGATCAAGAACTGGCTTGGAGTAGATGATGGTTGACCTTATCAGCTCTTGTCCAACTGTGCACCTAAGCTTGGCCACATAATCAAACATTCCAAGGCCTAGCTTTTCCATAAGCACCTTTCTCGCCAAAGAGTAGCCATTGCTGTGCAGGCCTGATGACTCAATGCCTAAAAGCGCAGCCCCAACCTTTATATTGGTGCCGTCAATCAGATCTTGGTGTTTCGCTCTGCCAACTGCAAAACCTGCAAGATCAAATTCTTTAGGCGAGTAGAACCCTGGCAGTTCAGCAGTCTCGCCTCCCAGCAAAGGAACCCCTGCACGCCTGCAGCCTTCTACGATTCCACTGACAATCTTAAGATGGTCACCTTCATCCAATTTACCGGTAGCAAGATAATCAAGAAAGAACATTGGCTCTGCACCCACCCTGACAATATCGTTAATGCACATTGCAACCAGGTCTATGCCTACAGTGTCAATCTTTTTTAGCAAGAATCCAACCTTGAGCTTTGTTCCAACACCGTCAGCACCTGCAACATAAGTATGATTTTCGTCCCTCCAAAACCTCTTGAATCCAGACTTTCCTGGAACCACATGGTCGTTAAGAGTCGAGCCCAATTCTTCCTCCAGATTTTTTGCAACAGCCTCACCTTTTTCAACATCCACACCTGAACCTTTGTAAGTCATAAATTCTTTTTTATCATTCATATTCGCACCTCGCAGCATTTTGGCTTTTCATTAATGTGATAGAGCAACAAAGTAAGGTCTAATTTACGGCATCCTTTTTCAATCTCAGGATTATGGCTTGGCTGTGCCACAGCAATTATGCCTTTGTCAGCAAGAAAGCTAAGGGTGGCCATGTCAAATTCGCATTTGGTGACTGCAACAGCGTAATTAAGACCCGACCTGTCTTGATTGGCAAGCTTGTTTATGGTGTCCATTACACTAAGCTTTTCTACCTTAACAGCACCACCAATGATCTTACTCCTTGCTTGTATATCCTCAATTTTGGCAATTGCCTCTGGCTCTGTAATCACTCTGAGGGCGACGCAGGAGATGCTGCTTTCAAGAAAGTCATAGGAGAGATGGTAATCATTGTAACAAATCATGTTCTTATAGTTTCTCCCTGCGTCCCTCAACGCAAGCAAAGCACAATCCTCCAGTGTTTCAGACGCAACAATCGCGGCAGTCTTGCTTTCCTTGGCTAATACCAGGGCACGGGATGGCGTATCTTGCATGCACGCAATGGCCAAGTACAAATCATTTTGCTGAGCAGAAAAAGAAGTGCGCAACTGACTATTCCGCTTATTCAAGCAAATTAGTTGAATTGTGTTTGGCGCTTTATTGAGGTTTATTGGAACCATCGTCTTCTTCTCTAAAACCTTCACTGCCTTATCATCAAATGAAGGAGCGTACACCTGAAGAAGATCAGTCTCTTCAATCATTTTAGCTGTGTCCAAGCACAGAGGCCTGTTGAAGAATGCAGAGCCTGCAATGGTTCCTGTCCAGCAACTATCACGAGCCTTCTCGAAAGCGTCAGCAGCAGAAATGCTGCATGCAGCACTCGAGAGCATGCCATCATTATAGATAAGGCAGGCAGGTCCTGGACCAAGAGAGCCAAGTATTGACAGGGCTGACTCGAGGGTTTTGTTGTTTAACATTCTCAGTGCTTGAACAATCTCTGAGTTGTATGCGCCACAATAACTGGCCTCGGCTTAGCCTTATTGCAGGCATCAATGGTAGCCCAATCCTTATCCGAACCTTCGGGATGCACAACTGCGGAAATGAATTCCATAAGCGAGTAATCGATGGCGTCAGGCTCAGGGAAGAAAGCGTCTGAAACCTTTGTCGCGCCAATCAATCCACCATGTATACTGTTGACTCTTGCATCTATCTCTTTTTTCCACTCTCTTAGCATACCAACTCCGTTCAGGTTAGCGTTATTGACCGCAGTGCTTCCATAATCCCTGTCTATGCCTTGCTCTTTGTGAAATATCATTGTTTCAAGCGCTGGATAGGGAATACCAAACTCTTTGAAACATTCCCTGTCACGGCGCTTTCTATACGCTTTAGCTATGGCATAGACTGTAACATCAAGCCTGTCCTGCTGACCTGTCCCAACAGATACTGTTGTTTCGTCCTTAACGTAAAGGACAGAGTTTGATGTAACCCCACACTCTACTGCCACACCAAAAATCATGTCCCTAACTTCGTTGGGGTCTGGGGGCCACCGTTCTGTCTGATAACCTTTGTGACTGGCTCTTTTCAGGTCTGCCAATGAACGAACCTTATTCACCTGGGACTCCTGGACTATGAACCCACCATCCATCAATGCCTTAAAATCAATAATCTGGGTGGTTGAATAATTCTCTAGGCGATTGATATTGTCCAAGCGAATTATTCTCAAGTTCTTCCTACCCTTAAGGATTTCAACAGCACCTCTTTCAAAGTCCGGGGCACAGACCACCTCCAGGTAATTGCGATTAATCATTTCTGCTGTGACTGTATCTATGGGCTTATTGAAAACAGCAGCCCCACCAAAAGCAGCTATCCTGTCAGCATCATTTGCCTTCCTGTATGCTTCGGAGACGTCAGACCCGAAGGCAGCACCTGTCACTTCAGAAGAACCTCCATAGGCTAAGCCGGAGGGATTGTTGTGCTTCATTATAGCGCATGCCGGTTTTTCACCCAAATACCTAAGTATATTCAGCGCGGAATCCACATCAGTAAGGTTTGTTTTACCTGGATGCTTACCTGCTTGGATCATGTCAGCCTCAGTTATTGCACTTACAAGCCCGTTATTTGCTCCAACAAACTTACAGGCTGCAAGAGCAAGATTTCCTCCCACTAATTTGAACATAGCAGATTTTTGGTCAGGATTGTCTCCGTAACGCAAACCCATCTCTTCCAACTCACCTTTTGCATTAGGAAGAGTCCAAGTCACTTTGCGGTAGGCTAATGGCTGGAGAGTCGTCTCTATGGTTTCTCCATGTTGGTTGAGGTGTGAGACGTTGACAGCCAGTATTTTGGATGCATCCAAATCAGCGAAGCCAACCAGGAGTGCTTGCGGGAAATTATCCTGCATCCTGTTGAAATACTTCTGCTTCTCTTCTCGCATTGCTGCCATCTTATTTCACCTCGACTGGTTTTTCGTAACGGCTCTTGCTGTAGAGCATTGTGGAAAAGTCCATCCTGTTCTGGAACATTGCTCCGACAGCAACGCGTAAATCATCTCCTGACTGTGGCACTAAGGCACCATAAAGCATAAGCACCATCTCAGTTGGGGTTGTGGCAGTGAGCTCCAATTCCAGAGGCTCGCCTTGAAACGAAGGAAGAGGATTCATATTAACCCCTGTATAAGTTGGGAGTAACATGCCTCTGCCTCTTGTCATCGGGACGTTAAAATATAGTGGCAATCGTGATCCATCCTTGTCCTTTTTCAGAATTGCCAAGCATGCCTGATTATCATTCACCACCCCGTTAACTCTTGGAGTGTTATTTGGAGGATCAGATTCATAACTCCAATTGGATAAGCCTCTTTCAAGAATGGATTTTGGCTTTTGGCCAGGTTGTATAAGGTCAGCAATCGAATCAGTCTGTTTTCCGTTGCTGACTGCAACGCCGGTCAGGTGAGCTTTTATCACATTGTATAACAGAAGTTCTGGATTGGCGCTAAGGTTGCCTCCCTGGAATTCACGGACCATCTTGTCATACGCAAGAGGTTTTACAGAGAGAGTCTTCCTGTCAGTGCTTTCTTCATAATACCTTTCTCTACTTGGCGGGCTTCGACCCTGGATGCCACAGGCTATAAAATTAAATGTATCTGTGAGGTCAACGCCTATAAGAACAAACCTCCCTAGATAGGGAAAATCTTTTAAAACATCCATTAAAGTTTTTTGCATTTTTACACCTCACCTAAAGATTGTTTGGTCATTATCAGCGCCAACAGATACGCTCCTGATATTAACACCAGCATATTCTTCAATGAAGAACAGAATGTTGGCAAGGTTTGGCGCTTTCCTCTTTATTTCATTGTAATCCCTGAAGTCGCTTATTGGGGTCTTCCACCCGTCCATGGTTACGTAAATAGGTGCACATTGTTCAAGCAGTTCAGAACGGTGCGGGAACCTGGTGGTGATCACACCCCCAAGGGTGTAGCCAACACATAATTTTATCTTGTCAAACTCATCCATCACATCGGGCTTTGTTATGATAACATCAGCCCTTTTCGCCTTTGCGCTCTTGTTAATCATGGCAGCATAGCGAAGGGCAACCAAGTCAATCCATCCGGTTCTCCTTGGACGGCCAGTGGTGGCCCCATACTCATTTCCTTTAATTCTCGCATATAACCCCTGGTCGAACTCGCGTGGAGAGCGTAGAAGCGCTTCAAGATTGTAATTTGCCAGTTCAACCTTCTTGTTGTGGCTCACATCTGCACAATACTCTTCAGCCAGTACTCCTCCAAACTCAGTAGGGAATGGGCCGTTGCCAACACGAGTCATATAAGGTGCCTTGACTATCCCAAGAGTTAAGTCAACGACTGCTGGATTCAGGCCTACACCTTGAGCTGTTCCGATAATAGAGCAATCAGAGCTGGTCTGATATCGTGTGGTACCAAACATTATGCTCAGCAATAATCCCTGTGCACCTTCCAGGAGGATCTTCTTTCCTGCAGCAAGGGACTCGTTCATAAGATAATGCGTTTCGCGGACAAAAGGTCTTATTCTTTCAAAATGTTTGAGCTGCTCTTCAATAATCTCGTCCACGTCTAGCTTGTCAACCAAATCAGGATAGTTCTTGAGGTTTTCCCTCAATTTCTTTGCCAATATATCTTTGTCAAACAGATCTGCTAAGGTAATTCCTGTTCTGGCAGTCGCATCAGCATAGCAAGGGCCGATGCCTCGGCCGGTTGAACCAACAGACCCTTTGGCCATGGATGCGAAAGCAGCACCATCTCGAATCTTGTGCTGGGGCAAAATCACATTTGCTGCATTGCTGATAACCAAGTGATTATATGAGGCACGCTCTTTGTCAAGCGTGTCCAACTCTTCACCAAGGCCTTTCAAATCAATAACCATTCCAGGTCCCATCACATTAGTCTTTCCAGCGCAGTCATACAAAATTCCAGAAGGGATCGTGTGGAAGATGTATGTCTTGTCGTTTATTACAACAGTATGACCTGCATTCGGACCTCCAGTACCACGTGCGATAATGTCAGCCCACTCGCTAAACAAGTGGACAAACTTTCCCTTGCCTGAATCACCCCATTGATTGCAAACAATAGCAATTGTCTGCTTACCTGACACCAATTCTGAAAAACCCATTTATGACACCTCACTTAGTTATAATATCATGCACTGCAGCATCCTGCAATGATGCTATTGATTGCAATTCAAGCACTGCAGTCTTGTGCAATTCATCTATATTCTTGCAGCCAGCATTGGACAAGGCAGACTTTATCTTGATCAAAGTCTGGCCGAGATTATCATAGATTGATCCAATGTGCGGAACATAGCCTTCGACACCTTCCTCAAAAAAGAATTCTGGCTTGGTTTCATAGCGGCCATAACTCCTCGCCCTGGCAGAGGCTTCCATCCAGAATTCTTTCAATGGACCGTATTGAGGATGATTCCTCACACCGCCTTCAGACTCGGAGAATTGGGCAAAGAACCGACCCATCATGACAGAATCTGCGCCTAGAGCCAAGGCAATTACAATCTGGCCAGGATTTGAAATGCTGCCATCAGAAATTATTGGAAGATATCTGTTGGTGTTTGAATAAAACTCGTCGCGAGCAGCGCAGACATCAATCAAGGCAGAAGCCTGGCCTCGACCAACACCTTTCTGCTCTTGTGTCGTGCAGCCAGAACCAATTCCCATTCCGACCTTAACTGCATCAAAACCAGCTTCAGCCAAGTGAAAAAAGCCTTCTTTAGTGATTATATTTCCCCCAATCACCGGAATCTTCCTTGTTTTATTACGGATATAGCTCAAGGTCTCAATTTGGAAATCAGAAAAACCATCGGAGGAATCAATGATCAAGGCATCAACTCCTGCCTTAATCAGGGCATCAATCCTTGAGTGGTCACTAGGCAAGGTCGAGACTGCTGCAGCGATCATATAGCGCTTGTTATGGTCGACGAGCTCATCAGGAAAGTTCCTGTGCTTTTCCAGGTCTTTCTTGAAGACAACGTATCGTAGGTTTTTCCTTGAGTCAACAATAGGTAGTATGCTCCTGCCGTATTTTATCATCACCTTGTTTGCATCAGGCAATGAAATGCCCTCCCTTGCTGTCACAACATTCTTCACCATGTGTTTCTCGATCTTATTCTTTACGTGCTCTTTGGGGTCAAAATTCCTGTCTGATAATATGCCAAGGAGCCTCCCGTGCGATCTCCCATTTTCTGTTATGGGAAAAGTGTGATAGCCTTTTGTACTCATTACCTTAACAGCATCGGCAATCAGGTCATCCTTGGAAAAGGTTGTCACATCCTCCTGGAAGCCTGCCTTGAAGCGCTTCACTTCCTTGATTATTGCAACCTGCTCCTGAACCGGAATAGAGCACGGCAAAACAGAAATGCCTCCAAACTGTGCAAGCGCAACAGATAACCTTGTTCCTGAAACAGCCTGCATTGCTGCGCTCATCAATGGAATGTTCAGATAGAGAAAGTCCTTGCCATTAGGACTCGTGCAGAGTCTTGTCCTGAGATTGACAGAAGACATAACAGTCTTAGCAGTAGTCCTGCCTGTAAGAAGCCTGTACTCCTTCAAGCTCCTTGAAGGCTCGTTTTTTAGTGGTCGCATTAAACTTTCACGTCAGACTCTAACGCCTGAACAGATTTGTACTTCTCTTTCAAGGGGTCCACATGCACCCTTCCAAACAATTCTACCTGTTTTGACGCTAGACCGATATAGAGCATAGGATCAAGCATCGCAGGAATCATTTCTGGAGTGAGCCCAAATTGAGGGTATTCGCACACTAATTCAAGCGTGTTGTTTGCCTTGCCGTGTACCTCGACATTGGTTCGGGCCTGTATTGAGCAATTGTAAGCGATGTCATACAGCTCCTCGCGCTTGTATTTTCCTGTCTTGAGCACTTTGTTAACCAGTTGCTCTAGGCAGATATATGGCAGAAATTCCCTGAAATTCTTTGCAATAACCTCTGGGTTAACAGTAAAGCCCTTTTGTTTAGGAGTATCCTCAACAAAAACAGCCATTGCAAGATTCAAGACTGAGTCAGCTAGCAAAAAGCTATAAGGGTTGGCATTATTGGAATCAGCATACTGAATCAACTCTGTAGATAGAGAACAGATGCGCTCATTCTTCATAGGATTGCGCTTATGAGGCATAGCACTTGAACCTTTTTGGCCAATTGCAAAAGGCTCAGTCATTATCCCGTCATGCTGGCACAACCTGACATCTGCGGCTTGCTTATGGGCAGCAACCGCAATCTGTGTTAACAGTGTGGCGATGCGATATTCAACAATATTCTGGCTTACTTCAAGGTTCTTGTCAGACTCCAAAAAGTCTTCAATGTCCTGAAGTGCCAAAACATAATTATAGGCCCAAAGGTCAAGCCGCTTGCCTACAGTTGTAGGCTGGGCAACCTGATAATGAGTGTATGCCATGCAAGGCTGGTCCTTGAACTTCTCTGCAAATGTGTGAATTCTGAAAATTGTATTCACAGTCTTGTCACGCAACAGCTCAAGAGCCTTGCCTGTAGTGCCTTCAAGCGTTTCTGACAATGGCTGGCTTAGCTGAAAGTCAGGGTCCCTTATCTCTATCGGGTTAATTTCTGCAGAGTTCAGCCTATCCAGAACATACTCAACTGCCTTGAAGGAATCTTCGATGATAATCCGTCTCTGGGCAGAGTCATCTAGTGTTCGCTCCAACCACTGCTTGGATGCCATGTGCGCAGCGCTTTTTGCAAAGCTCTTCACATCAGACAAAGGATGAGCTAATTCTTCGGAAAAGCTGACTGAGTACTCTGCAATGTTTGAAAGCGCAGTCGCAAGCACGCCCAAGGTTGATACGAGCTGGTAATCCGCAATCCGTGGATAGGTCTGACCGGTTATCGTGAATGCCCTACCAAACCCAAGTCTTTGGATGAAGGCTTGTTCGAAAGCGCTGACCTTTTCTGCATTGCCATCAAACAGCTCGAGATAGCTTGCCTGGGTGCCTGTGGTGCCTTTTGCACCTCTTATCTTGAAGTTGTTGATCCTGCTGTCTAATATATTCAAGGCATATTCTAGATCTGACTTGTGCTGGTTAACAATCAGACCAGAATCAAAACGCTCAAGCTTGTTAAGGAGATTGTATCCTTTGTCTGCCAAGAGCTGCAAGCCGTTATACATTGCAGTAAGCTCCTGATTATCTGTGACCGTGCAGCTAGTTGCACCAGCATGCAGCCATGCGGAAGAGCCTTCCAACACCTTCTCCAATTCTTCAGCACGATGCTTCCTGCCAGAATCAACATCATGCTTCAGGATTCGTTCAATCTCATCCATGCGTTGATAATTAATCTTGTGTAGAATAACTTGGAAGGCATCCAAATGCTCCTGCGGTATTGGCAGGCCTGTTTCTTTTTGTGCTTTCATATGGGCATACCAAACGTCATCCCAACCATTATGTTTTGACTCCTTGGAGAAAATATTTTCCATATCAGGAGAGCAAAGCGTCCTGTAATCCTTGGGTTGAGGACCGATGATTTCCTTCATCTCCTTGCTTGGATAACGACCGAACAAAACATGCCCCATTCTTAATCACCTTGCCTTTGTAACTTACTAGCATAAGGAACAAAGTCTCTAACCCACGAGTCAAGCGGCTTTGCATCAAACACCCTATGGCCGAGAGTCCGGTTGGCAACTTCCATGATTGCATTTGCCATCAAATCACACGAGAATTCTGTAACACCCACCAAATCAATCTTTCGCTCCTTGATGACAGCCGGAAAATACTCCTTCCAATGGTCAAAGACTCCTTTGTCTTTTACTGACCGCCTTAAAGCCTCAGCCTTTGCTGCATAAACTCCCTCTTTTCTGAAAATCGCCCGCTGTATTTCCTTATTGCTGGGAATCAGCCATTCAACCCCGTCAACCGCCACAACTATCATTTCCCTGTTTTCGTCAACAGTGCATTGGAAGTCGGCAACAACTGGCATGCGATGGTATGCCACGATTTCACTCTTGCCATCAATATTGAATATGTTCCTTTCCATGCAAAATTTTATCTGCGCAGCAGCAATCTTCGGGAACATGTCATTCTTCCAGAGCTGATAACTCTCATGGCTTAGGCCGCTAAGTTTCTCAGCATCTTCCTCAGATATCTTAAGGTCGCCGTAACTCACGAATTTTGTGGTTGTATCATAAACAAAATGCTTGAGGACAAATCCTGGATTCGGAATAGTGGTGCCCAGGCCTTTTTTTTGAAGCAATTCCTCCAAACCTTCGAAGATGTCAAGACCTTGCTCGGAAACCATAGCCCTGATTTTGTCGAGTTCGGCCGCAGTCTCATTGTAAGTGGCTAAATGCTCGTACTTTTCTCCTAACCTGACAGCCTTGAAAATATCCTCGAAAGTCGAGCTGCCGAGCGGAAAGCCCAGCCTGAAGATTGACTCCACGTCTGCAACGCCGCACTGTAATTCTCCTGATTGCAGGGCAGCCCGATATTTATCAAGGTTACCTTCGCAAAAGCTATCTGGCGTGTGGGCAAGCTTCATGACTACGATGCTCGATGTTTCTCCCTTAGACAACAAGTGCTGAACGTCAGTACGTTTGAAATCTTTGTCCAATATACCATAATAGGAATTTGGGATCTCAGGGTGATTATATTGCAGATACTCTGCAAATGCTGCCTGCTGCATGGCAAGGGCTTCTGCCTTGTTTTTTATGATAGACTCAGGAATAAGCTTCTTTAAGTCTGCCACAGAGAAGGTTCCTTTTACCTGCATTGGTCCATAACCAAACTTGACAGCGGTTGGAGGCGCATACCATTGCTCACCAAGCTTTCCTGTAGTAACCAAATCTTTTGTACTGCCCACGTTATTTCACCTCACTTGAAATCATCCTTTTTTATTGGCAAAAACTGAGAATACCCACCCTTCGCAGTCGGCAGCCTCGATTCTTCCTTTATCCTGTCAAGCCCAAGACGTAAGTCTGGATACTTGTTTGCGATAACCTGGATTGTAAAAAGGGCTGCGTTGTAAGGGTCATGGACCAGCAAAGAGTTCTTGAGCTGACCAGCAACATCCATGAGGGTCTGATACTGACCTGTGGTGCAAGGACTTAACGCAGCAGGATTGACAAACGAAACAGAACCCAAAATTAACCTCTTGTCCATTTCTATTGCGGTTTGTGGCAGCGCTGGCAGGCTTAATGAAACACCTTTATATTTCTTCTGCGCGACAAAAATAAATTCAACTGCCCAAGACAAAACATTGCACTTTTGCAGAAGCTGAGTGGCAGCATCATATGAAGACTTTACGAGATGCTCCCTATCAGTCGATGGAGGATTGGTGAAATGATGGTGTATGATCCATGCTCGGTTAGAATCGTTATAGTCAAGAATCTTAGTTGCCATCATCACAGCCTTGTCAAGCTGGTTGACTCCAACCAATCCAACCGGAGTTCCTTTAGGCATAGCATAGGCGCTCATGAAGGCATGCTCATCCATCGCAGCTACAATCGTCGGTATTGCAGGATTCTTTCCAGCAAAAGCCCCACCAAGATGAAAAGCAAGCCCGCCAAACAATAAGGCAACAAACCTGTCATTTCTTCCTTCTATAGCAACCAAGCTATCAAGAGAATCTGCAAATTTCATTGCTGTATCAGTGGTGCGATGTATTGAGGTAACAAGAGGCTTTCCTGTGCCAGGGCTCAAATATAGTCTCACACCCTTTTTTAAGAGATATTCCGGGATGGTGCCGTCAAGGCTTGCATAAGGCTTTTCAAAATGCTTCAAATCACTAGGCGAACCCATACCAATCAGCAACAGTTTATCAGACACTTGAGATACCTCTAACTTGCTTTTCTGTTATTCGCAATACTAGACTGTTTTCTGGATTGCTTTATTGCCTATGTCAGTGCGATAATGAGCACCATTGAATGTAATCATTTTGGCTGCTTCATAGGCAAGGTCTTGTGCCTCCTTTATGGTGGGCGCTCTGCCAGTTACACCTAAGACACGGCCACCCTTATTAGTCCAAACACCATTCTTGTAAGCAGTGCCTGCATGGAAGGCATAGACATTTTCCATGTGTGTAACATCCTCAAGGCCGTGAATCTGCTGGCCTCTCAATTGCTCTGATTCAGGATAACCTTTTGAGGCCATAACTACGCAGACCGCAGCGTCGTCGTACCATTCAACCGTCTGTTTTCTGAGGTTGCCTTCTGCACAGCCAATGAGCAAAGGCATAATGTCAGGTTTCATCCTCATTAGTATTGGCTGGATCTCTGGGTCTCCGAAGCGGCAGTTGAATTCCAGCACCTTTGGTTTTCCTTTAACTATCATTAGGCCAGCATACATGACCCCAACATAAGGCCTGCCTTCCTGAGCCATAGCGCGCATAGTCTGGTACAAGGTGTCTTTCATTATCATTTTATGAATTACAGGTGTTACTACAGGCGCAGGCGAATAAGCACCCATGCCGCCGGTCATTGGGCCTTTATCTCCATCATCACGCCTCTTATGGTCTTGCGATGAAGCAAAAGGCAAGATATAATCTTCGACGCTGTTTACCAATGCCATGAATGATGCTTCCTCGCCAACAAGCAGTTCTTCCAAGACAACTCGCTTTCCAGCAGGGCCAAAGACTCGCTTGACCATAATCCGGTCTATGGCTAAAATGGCTTCAAGCAAGGTTCTGCATACAAAAACTCCCTTTCCGCCACAAGGCCCATCTGCCTTGACAACTACACCACCATAATGCTGCACAAATTCCTTGGCAATATCCTTAGCTTGTGAAATCCTTGAGGTTGACTGGCCAAAGGCAGTAGGTATACCATAGTTTTGCATCAAGTCCTTTGTCCAGGCTTTGCTGCCTTCAATATCAGCTCCCCAGCTATCAGGGCCTAAAGCAAGACGGCCTTCTTTCCTGAACCTGTCATAGGCGCCGTTGACCAAAGAATCTTCAGGACCAAAAAGAGTGAAATCAACACCTTTCTTTTTCGCCAGGGAAACAAGGCCTTCAATATCTGTTGCCTTGATTTCTGAGAAACAATCTGCCTTTGGCGTCTGCAAAATTCCGTCATTACCTGGAGCACAATATACCTTAGAAACCAGCGGACTTTTGGCTATTTTCCAGGCCAGAGCATGCTCCCGACCTCCTGAACCTACAATAAGGACTTTCATCTAGACACCTCGCTTTTCTCTAAACACCCTGCAAAGAACCTTAGACGCCCCTTATTAAAGCATTTCTATTCTGGAATAGTAACATTTTGATATATGATATTGCTCTGGCACGAGATGTCAGCAGCAAGCTTTAAAAGTGATATATGGAACAACATGGCATGATTTTGTATGACCACAGGACGCTTCTGGCATTTGTGCCTGAACTAGAATCAAAGAGCATGCTTGACCTTGGAGCTGGATATTTTGCCTTGGACAGCTCGCTTCACTTGGCTTCATCAGGACAGACTATCGCACTCGACCTTTGCTACAGAGAGCAAAAACCACTGCTTGTAAAGGATGCGGTTGCAGGAGATGCGCTGCGCCTCCCCTTTAGGGATGAGTGCATCGACGTTGTGGTTCAGGGATATCTTGCAGACCTGGTTCATGACAGGAACATGCTTTTTACAGAGACAGCACGAGTGCTGAAACCGGGAGGCTACCTTGTCGGAGACGTTCCAATGAGACCAATGAGAGAATTCAGAGAAAGGGGAAGACTCTTAAAGCTTGCAATTGATATTCCCTCCTACCTTGGGCAAGCAAGAACGTTAAGGCGAGAAATCGAGAAGAGTGGATTAATCATGGTGCACAACGGCCTCGGTGTGAATGCAACGAACGTTGAACTCTATGTGAACTACCATTATATTGCAAGAAAAGGAGATAGTGTTAAGGTTTCTTCAGGTCACAGTTGCCACTGGGGAGAGCCCTAATTATCTCATCAAGCTCTCCACCAATAAGCTTCCTAACCATCTTTGCAATGTCAGAAGGCTTTTTTTCCCCAGGAATCAATTGGAGATATTTTTCGCAATGCTTCTGCACTGCTTCAAGCGGGCCAGCCATAACAGCTCCCTTATAGATACCGACAGCAACATTAAACTTGTTTTCTATGTAATTGGTCTTGCCACGAATGATGAAAGCGCCTTTAGGCAATGACTCACCAGGATTAGGAGTCCTTGAGACCTGAGCAGGCGTAACGTAAAAAACAGGAGAAGTGGTCATACCTGTCTTTGAGCTGCGACTAAAAGAAAAAGTGGCGTCTGCAGCCTCCCTTAAGGTCTGGACACCAGGTTGTTTTCCATCAGCCTTAACAACGAAAAAAGGAGAGCCTGACATGTCAGTATGAAAAACAAGGTCTTCAGGCTCCGTGTGCTTCTTGATTATTATTTCGTTGGTAGTTGCGTCGCGGCCGCCAACCACAAGAAAACCCTCTGAACTCAAGAACCAGCGGAACTTTTCGAACCATTGTTTTCTCCTGTCGACCTTAGGCAGCTCAACAGCAGCCAGCTCCTTTTTCTCAAACCTATCAAGCTCTTTTCTGACGCGCTCAACTGTTGCCTTTGCACCAACAAGTTTTTTCTTTAGCTTTTTCGCTTTCTCAAAATGTAGCCCAGCGTTCTCTTCAACCGATTTTCGCAGGTCAAGCTTTATTTCAACCATAACCCGAAAATCGGAATCCACCTATTTAATTCTTTCTGGAAACATTTTTATAGTTTCTTCGGAAGACAAAAGAATAATGGACCCGCAGCAGGAGTATGAGGAAAAAATCAAGAACATGTCTCCAGAAGAGCTCAAGGAGTTCCAAAAAAAGCAATGCATTTTCTGCCAAATAATTTCCAGCAAGGTACAATCAAGAAAGCTTTTCTCAGACGATGACTGCACTGCAGTCCTTGACATCAATCCTGCAAATCCTGGACACATCTTGCTATTACCAAACGAGCATTACGCAATAATGCCCTTGATCCCAGACAAGACTACTGGAAAACTCTCCAGAGTAGCCAAGGGATTGTCAAACGCAATCTTGAAAGGCCTTAAGGCAGGAGGAACCACAGTATTTATTGCCAACGGATTAGTGGCAGGCCAGAAGGCGCAGCACTTCATGATGCATGTCATACCGAGAATGGCAGACGATGGAATCGAGTTCAAGCTTCCCGCAAAGCAGATGACTGCAAACGACATGCATGAAGTGCAGAAAAGGATAAAGAAGCGGCTCTATGAAATCTTGGGAGTGAAGGATATGGTAACTGAGGAACTGCCTGCAAAAAGAGAAACGAGCCATGTAGAAGAGAAAAAACCTGCAGAAAAACCTGCTAAAACAGATGCCGGGCAAACAGACCTTGACTCAATAAGCAGACTATTCAAATGAACAAAGAAGATTGTACAATATGCAACCTTGCCTTGGGCAGGGCAGAATTCACTGTCTATGAAGATGACATGATGAAGGCGGTGCTCCATGACAAACCGAGCACTCCAGGCCAGGTACTTCTCTTCCCGAAAAAGCATTATACAATACTCGAACAGGTGCCGGACGACGAGCTCGAAAAACTCTTTGTTATGGCAAACAAGATATCAACCTCAGTGTTCGAAAGCCTGGGCATGCACGGCACAAATATCCTTGTCAACAATGGAGTTGCTGCTGGACAAATGTACGCACATTTCACGATCCAGATAATACCAAGGATGGAGAACGACGGCCTTAACCTTGAGTGGAAGACGAAACAGCTAAGCGAAGAGGAAATGTCAACTGTAGAACTTATCCTCAAGCCCTTGGCAGAGAATCCGTTCGCCAAAAAAGAAGAGGCAAAGCCAATTGTGCAGGAAGAGGCAAGACATAAGCTGCCTGATGACTCGCAAAATTACCTTGTCAGGCAATTGAGAAGAATACCTTAGAGAAGTGATTACAAAAGTTTATATAAGCGCAAACAGGAGGAGCGCACATGCCATTAGCGGTTGAGGAACAAATCGCAAACCTCTCTAGAAGCATAGAGGCATTGCACCACAAGATAGACAAGCTTGACCTAAATAGCACTCACCAGCTGATACATAGCCAGCACAGCTACATCTTCAAGGCGCTGAAGGATTTTGAAGAGAAGGTTACGAACATACTCCAGCAGACAGGGCAGCAGGGAGAAGCAGTAAATGCCATCAGGGCAGCAAGAAATGATATCATCAGAGAGATGAGAGAGTCAGTTGTGTTCGATAAATCCAGTGGAAAAGACGAACTTACTGCAGCACTAAGGGACACTGTGCGGCTCTTAAGGGAACAGAAGCGTTAACTGCAGGCCAAGCCTTCAGAGGTTCTCAATTGATTGTACCAATGCAAAGGCTCGTTAAGGTAATCGCATGAGCCAGGAACAAGGTTCATGTTCAATGCCTTGGAACCGTCCATGTCTCTCTCCTTCCAGTAATGGCACAGGAAATCAATGCATTCTCTCATCCCTTGGACACAATCGCAACTGACAAGCTGGGAGCAAAAGACCTTGTCTTCGCAAACGCCTGTTCCCGGGATAATATTTTCACTGTAGTCAAACTTTCCATTGTGCTCAACATCGAGCTCTACTGAAATTAAACAGAACTGGGCAACAGAATCTTCTTCGCAGCCAGAAGACCAGGCTGTGTCGCACTTATAACCGCAAGCCTGCCTCTCAAGGTTAAGCGAGGTCTTGAAA
Organism: Candidatus Woesearchaeota archaeon; assembly: GCA_043803105.1. Taxonomy (GTDB): domain Archaea; phylum Nanobdellota; class Nanobdellia; order Woesearchaeales; family JAZDKJ01; genus JAZDKJ01. Next base: position 406,945 of record JAZDKJ010000006.1, on the reverse strand, counting down.
TCATCAATCACCTTAAGCCTGCGAAGCTCCTCTGACTTTGCTCTAAGACCTCCAGAAAAAAGGATAAATACCACCAGCGCAACAGAGGCAATAAATATCATCATGTATAGGTACTCAAGCACATTATGCTGAACAACCCTCTTTTTTCTTGGCACAACACATTATCACAAACTTCAATATATAAAAGTTGCCAAATCAGGACACTTTGGCACCGGTGACTGATGCAGCCAGGAACCTTGCTAATAGAACAATCAATGTCAACAAAATCAAGCCGAATGAGTACCAACCTAAAGAACTGAATTGTTTTGCTCGGTCAATCTCCCGTATCGCAAAGAAATTGAATGCAAGATAGTAGACAGAAATGAAGATAATGGTGACCTGCAGAGAGGGATGGCCAAAAATATTCGAAATTGATGCAGCAGTGCTCTGCACAGGGGCTCCAAGCATCTGAAGCTGTGCTCCAAGCCTGCTGAAAATGAATTGCTCGACAAATAACAGGCAAACAACAGGAATAGGGCAAAGCGCTCCTGCAAGGACTTTTTGGCTTGAGTTCATTTCAAAGCCGGCCATCACAGAGATTGTCAGCCAACCACTGTATAAGCCAACTAATGCTATACAAATAAATTGCACAATAATAGCTTCAAAGAAAAGAAAGAAAATCGACGCCAGAAGCCCGCCAAGTATAAAGTTTCCAAGCAATAGATTGATAAGCGCTGCCTGGAAGAAACCTGCCTGTTCCAGCTTGTCCATAAACAATGAACCTGAAACGCAACTATTTAATATTTTCTGCCAGACCAATATTTTCTATCTTTTCTTGTATATTCGCAAAGTGGCATAATGGAGGAGTATATCTACAGCCATGCTGTCCAAGGTAAGCAGCATGCTGTGCACAGGATGTTTGCCTCTAACAAACTCTTTTGGGGCTTTTGGAAAATGTGAGTTGTACCTGGCATGGCGTCCAGCAGCGTCATGCCTTGATTGTAAGTGGACTTTTAGGTATGCTGATTTAAGCTGGTTCCAGCTAAGTTCGTTGTATCCTTGCTGCTTGAACTTCAAAGCAGTCTCGTGGACCTGGTAAAGCATCATGACCTCAAATTCTGGTGTCTGTGGAAACCTGCTTGTTATACCTAAATTATAATCCTTGAAGGTTATGTATGATGGTCTCTTCTTGTATATAGCTGAAGCAAGGTCATTCGCGCTTTGGAAAATCTCGTCCTTGGATATCACATCTTCGAGATTAAACTGGTTGTCCTGGAGGAATTTTTCTATCAACAACTCACGGCTAGGTTTTTGCTGTGGTGCCCTCTCCATGCAGGACGGAGTATCTAAAACCCTTAAAAAGCTTGGCAAAGCACAAATTTTTTAAGCAATCGACCGAATTGGTTTGAGTAATTGGGGCTGTAGTGCTACTCAGCTGAGAAGTCAGCTGGCACCTTTACACTCCTTTCAGTCGCCTTTCGTCACAAAAAACTTGAAGTTTTTTGGGACTCCCAAGAAACTATCAGGTTTCTTGTGAGCTTCGCGAAACAATAACAATCAACGGGGCTGTAGTGTAACTTGGCCAGCGCCAACCAGTTCGCTCGGTTGCCTGAAGCAACTATCACTTACGCTTGAGGATGAAACCAGAATGCGTCCGACCGGAATTCGAAAAGAAGCATAAAACATTTTAGGCTAATCCTGAAATTTTGTATTCTAATATTAACTATCTAGAATAAACATACAAAAAGGAATAAAATCACCTTGTGGTTATGAGCTTGTTAAGCTGATCCAACGTCTTTTTGATTTCAGGTTTTTCAAAATGGATTCTTGCAGGTTCAAGTAGTTTAATTAAACTTTCAGCAACTGAATCTTTAAGGTCCATTGGATGAACTTTTTTGTCTGCAAAATCTTTTTCAAGTTTTTCGTAAGTTGTATATATAACAGTTCCACCGAATTTTTCAGGCCTTTTTACTATAAGTTCATCAGTCGTCTCTCTGAACAATAAATATTTAGCCCAATCAAGTACTGGATTGAACACAGTTTCACCTTCAGGGCAGAATGCCTTTGCAATCTTTCTTTTAATTTCATCAGGACTATCGTGAACAAAAACACAAGTGTCCGGCTTGGACTTGCTCATCTTCATTGATGACCATAAATCCTGTAATTTATCTTGAGGAACAGGCCATACCGGGGGTTTGCCAAGACCTAGTAACAGATGATGATGCAGGGCAACGGGTTTAATTTTATTACCCTCTTTATCAGTAATTTGACTTACTTTCATTTTTAAAGCAACTTCTCTTGCAATAACTTGCGCTTTCCTTTGATCAATTCCTGCATGAGGTATGTTCAATTTCTGAACAAAAATATCTGAAACCTGCATTGCAGGATAGATCAATTTTGCAAAATCAACTCCCTCCCCTTCTTTTCTTCCAAGGATTGTAATGCTCCGAGTCATCCTGCCTAGAGTCGTATTTTTACTTACATCAATCATGGTTGCCCAATAATCGTCATTATTGTGATAAAGTTCTGTACCAAGTACAAATCTTATTTTTTCAGGATTACCACCAAGACAAAGAAGGCTAGCCTTCATCGCTTCTTTGAAATATCCGACGGCAATTTTTTTGATAACTTCTCTGTCTCCACCAAGTTTATCATTAATCCAACTATGCCAGTCAGCAAGAAACACAGAAACATCCGCACCTGCATCCATGAAGTCTTTAATTTTGGACATACACATAAGTCCAGTTCCAAGATGCACCTTACCACTTATTTCAAAACCAATATAATGCTTTAAAGGCTCATCATTTTCAATGAGTTTCATTAAATCTGCAGGTGTTAGTACTTCTTCTAAATTTCTCGTTATAAGTTCAAATTTTGCTCTGTTATCCATAGTGATGCAAGCGATTGCAACAATAAAACAGTTCTTTATATATAAATTTAATTAGCAGAATCTGCACATTGCTGAAGGGTAAGAGGCACATAAAATTCTAATATATCACATCGTTACGTTCCATCGCAACCTTTTTAACACCCTGCTGTTTAGCAGTTATAGGAAGGTCATACAACAGTGTGGCTTTCCAGTTCAACCTATGGGGCTGTAGTGTAACTTGGAGAAGAGAGAAACTCTTCGAGAAACTATCACTGGAGGTTCGGGGCATTTGACCTAAGGTTTTCAGCGGAAAACCTCCTAATCTGGGTCCAAACAGCTTTTTGCAATATGCAAAAACCTGGGAAAAGGCTTTTGGCTGATGCCAAAAGACCGTCCTAGAAGCATGGAAATCCCAGCAGCCCCATTTTATTTCTGGCCAAGGCTACTTGAGCCATTGGTCAAATCTACAGAAAATACTATATAAAAAGGGCTCGCGTAATCAGGTAATTAAATCGCAGGTCATAAAGTTTGTAAGCATTCTGGTATATAAGATTTTGCTCGGTTTTGTCGCAGAACTTACGGAAAATTCTCAATTGAACATATTAAGGTTCAGGTCAATTTAGAAATGTGCGAGGCCGGGCTAGCGTAATCGGGTATCGCGGTTGCCTGAAAAGCAATTGACCATCACAGGTCTCCAGGTGTCGGAAACTATGTTTCCGAGCATGCTCAGAAATTCAGTGAATTTCTGACAGTTCAAATCTCATCAAGTGAAAATCCCTGACCGGGCGCAAAATTTATCGATATTGAAAACCTCAAGAAGATAATATATTACAAGGTGTGGATTGCCTTCTGAAGAAATTACAAAAGGACATGAAATCCTAACTTTCCTTGTATCCTGAAAACCTTTAAATACAGCCCAAAATATGCAGAGAATATGCCAGAGATAAGAAGCCCAATATGCACAGTGCTTGGGCATGTGGACCATGGAAAATCAAGCCTGCTAGACAAGATCAGGGGCACTGCCATAGTTGAGACAGAAGCGGGAAGGATAACACAGGCAATAGGCGCTTCAATAATACCGCTTGAAGTCATAAAGAAGATATGCGGCCCATTGCTGGAAGCGCTCAACACAAAATTCACGATACCAGGCCTTCTTTTCATTGACACTCCAGGGCATGCTGCATTCACAAGCCTAAGAAAGAGAGGAGGCAGCCTAGCTGACATCGCAATTGTGGTTATCGATGTCAACGAGGGATTCAAGCCACAGACAGTCGAGGCAATAGAGATACTCAAGCATAGCAAGACACCATTTATTGTCGCTGCGAACAAGATAGACTTAATTGCAGGCTGGCAGCATAAGGCAGAGCATTTGCTGGAGAACATAAGCAAGCAGAGCAGTTCAGTGCAAGAGCAGCTTGACAAGAGAGTCTATCAGATACTGGGAGAATTAAGCAAGCTCGGCCTTAATTCTGAAAGATATGACAGAGTAGAGGACTTTACAAAACAAATAATCATCGTCCCAGTATCTGCAAAAACAGGAGAGGGCATACCAGAACTCCTCGTAATGCTAACAGGCCTAGCTCAAAGATACCTTGAAACCAACCTAAAAATTGATGCAAGCGGACCAGCCAAGGGAACAATCCTCGAGGTGAAGGAGGAACGTGGTTTTGGTACAACAATCGATGTGATCATATACGATGGGATCCTCAAGGTAAATGATATCATAGTAATTGGGGGCATAGAGAAACCCATCATAACAAAAGTTAAGGCTCTTCTTGAACCATTGCCACTTGAAGAGATGCGAGACAAAAAGGCAAAATACACAAAGGTCAGAAAAGCAGTTGCAGCGACAGGGGTAAAGATTGCTGCACCGGACATTGAGACAGCGATAGCAGGAATGCCAATCAGGGCAACAAGCCAGCAGAACCTGGAGAAAACCAGCAGAGAAATAATGCGCGAGATAAGCGAGGCACTAATTGAAACAAACAAGGAAGGAATAATAGTAAAGGCAGACACGCTTGGCAGCATGGAGGCTATGGTCAAGCTCCTGAAGGACGGCGGAGTCGAGATAAGAAAGGCAGGGGTTGGGCCGATAACGAGAAAAGACCTTATGGAAGCGGAAAGCAACTATGAAAAAGATCCGCTGATGGCAGTGGTGCTCGGGTTCAATGTCAAGGACGAATCAGGGTTGTGCCTGGACCATGTGAAGGTGATAGTCCACGACATAATCTATAAACTGCTGGAAGACCTTGAGGCATGGAAACAGGAGATGTCAAAGAAACAAGAGCTGGGAGAACTGGACAAGGTGGTCAGGCCGGCAAAATTCAAACTCATGAAAGGCTATGTTTTCAGGCAAAACAATCCTGCAGTAGTAGGAGTAGAGGTGGAGGCAGGGACAATAAGAACAGGAATGCCTGTAATGAACGCGCAAGGCAAGGAGATTAGCAGGATAAAAAGCATACAAGCAGAGCAGGAAAACCTTGAGAAAGCTGAGCGGGGAAAGCAGGTTGCGGTGAGCCTTGAGCACCTCACTGTTGGAAGACAGATAAAAGAAGGAGACACACTTTACAGCTCGGTGCCTGAGGATGATTTCCGAAAACTAAAGGAGTACAGGAAGCTTCTTGGCCGTGAAGAGACTGAGGTCTTGAAAGAGATAGCCATAATAATGAGAAAATCTAACCCTGTCTGGGGGGTATGAGGCTTACGGGTTTTTTCTTTAACTCTTCCACAGTCTTCTTGAAGCTTGCAATCTGCTTTTCTGAGAGGCTGCCAAACTTCAGGTAATTGATCTTTATTGAGCGCAGGAAAGTATTCTCTACATAGAAGGATTCTGGAATATTAAAGAGCTTTTTCATCTTAGGGTTCTTGACCAGACCATGCAAATCATTCTTTTCACAATCGTAACAGACTGGGAAAAAAGTCCTTGAAGTCACCATGACCATATTCTTTTTGCACCGCATGCATCTTTGCTTGTAAGAAATCGCCATGGCAGAACAAAAAGCCTAATGGTATATAAGCTTTTTGTGCAACAGGCATGCAGGGAAATGGTCAAACAATTCCCTGATAGGTTCTGCATTGGTCTCTATCCTTGCCCATGACTCGAGCTGCCTGCTAGCTTCTTTATGTGATGCCGAGTCTTCGGGACCCTCATAGGTAATCATGCGCTTGATAAGCAAGCCGCCTGGAATTGCTCCTTCAAAGCCTGCTTCTTTGAGGATATAAACAGGTTTTTTAGAAGCAGCTATGATAAGAAGTGTTTCCCAGAGTTTTGAGATATCAGTTTCCTTGCCAAGGTCAATAACTGTAAAGTGTGATTTCATAATCTCGTTTGCAATATTATCGATACCCATGAATCTTGGCAGTGCGCTTGTTGTTATAAAGCTAACCCCGAGAAAGCTTCTTTTTCAACCTTAGGGCAAGGTTAAGGTTCAGGAAAACAAGAAAAGCAACAATGGCAAGGAGCAAACCAACAGAGCCGGCAGTGCTTGAAGAAACCTGTCCAGCAACAAAACCGGTTGTGGCGAGCAGGCCTCTTTGTGTAGCTCCAGAGATTGCTTGTGCTTTTGCGTCAACTCCAACAAGGGAGAGACCTTGCTTAACTGCCCTCACTGCGACAGGCATGTCTTGGATTGTTGTTGAGGCAACAGCAGAAGTGCCGTTTGCAAACATGTCAAAAGGAACAGCAATGCAACTCACAGAATCGCCTGGCTTTAACGCTCCGGTATGAAACACGCGGCCGGTTTCTGCAACAGGCTGATTGTTTATAGACCAAGAATAATGATAATTGATATCATTATTTTCCCTGTCTAAAGCCGTGGCGTTGCAGACAATTTCCGAGTCCTCGTACACCACAGGGTCTCCAACAGATAGAGAGACAATGCTCGGAGGCTCATTAGTCACGTTCAGCTCGATATAGGCATAAGTGACTGAGATTCCTGCAGCTTTCACAACGCAGGCCAAAAGGACAAGGAGAAAGGCAAAGGCAACCAGCTTCTTCATAAGGATATACTGTTAAAATGGATATTTAAGCTTTTATGTTTGAATGAAACTAAATATTTAAATATCACACTGAGAGAAAGGTTTGTATGGATGTAAACCTTGAAGCAGCAATAGTGAACTCAGTGGCTGTGCTGGCAGCGCTTCCTGAAGCAGGTAGCATTAAATATGGGATGTCTGTGGGTTGTGCTGTGCTTGAAGCGCTCTATCAGAAGGCTATAGACCCTAACGAGTACAGGACTTTCAAGGAAGTTGTACATGACACAATGGATGGAATGCTAAACTCATAGAATTATGGACAACCTTAGTATATTAAACACCCATGAAATAAAGAAGATAGCTGTGCTCCTTGAAGACCAATGGGGATTCAAGGCAAAACTTGAGTACGTATTCCTGATGAACAACAAGTCAAGGATTTTCCTAACCACTCGGGATTTTGGGTTGATAGAGCTAAAGGCGCTACGAATCAATTCTGTAGGGCTTTATTTCGGAGAGATAACACACGAAAGGCTTAGGCTGTCAATGGAAGGAAGCCAAATCATAGGCCCAGGCGCAACAAAAAATATTGTTGAAGTGAATGAACAGGAAGAAATGAGCTGGCTGAAAGGCTTTGACTTAGAAAAGGAATGCCAGGACGGATTTGTGATCGTGAAACATAAGGAACATTATCTTGGCTGCGGAAGCGCAAGACAGGGAAGGATATTGAACTATGTGCCAAAGACAAGACGCATCAAGTAACGGACCAGATCTCATCCCCTACATGATGCAGGTTCTTGCACGACTTGCCCGAGCCGGTCGACTTCAATTGTTCTGAGGACATAACAGCCTGGCAAACAGCAAGCGGTTTTCGGTTCTGCAAGTCAACGACTGCAACAAACTCGCCTTCAGTTATGTCATTGTCGAAACCAACTATTCCTGGCCGCATCACATCAGCGCCTTCGGCAACAAACCCAACAGCGCCCATATCAACCACTAAGGTCTTAAGAAATTGATTCTTCAAAAGCAGCCTGAGAGTTGGAACAGGAACGCCTTCACGCAGGAAGAAAGAGGATTGCCTGTTGATAAGAATGATCTTCTCGTCAACCAACTCGACCTGGTCTTTTTTTGAAAGCTGATAACCAGGGTATAGGGCACAGAGCTTATCTGCGAACTCCTTTATCTCTGCCTTACTGAGCTGCTTACGCCTCATCAGTCACCTCAATTTGAAGGCGCATTGAACTATCCTTGAGCAATTGCGCAATCCTCCGGTCAATGTGTCTTGAAGCCTTGTCAGCCCTTAACCCAAATGTCCTTGGTGACTTGAATTCTCCCATCCTAACAACCAGCTCTTTATCACTTTGAAACGAGGGGTTCGGCACACATCTTATCTTGTCCTCCAGTCCAGCTACCTTGAGCAATATGATAATCGAGGGCTTGTCAAGAAAACATCTCAGGTCAGGAATCTTTGCCCTAACTCCGATAATGCACGTTCCTGAAGCTGAGACTTCAGAATCGCTTGTTATCTCTAAAGTGGTCTTGTGGGTTGCAGTGATGTTGGGATGGCCAAAAGCAGAAAAAGAAACCTTCATAACATATCATCAATCTTCTTGGATTTCTGCTTTGCCTCAAACTCCTTTGCCTGGGCAGCAAGGTCAACACCAAGTTCCTTTAGAGCCTTGACGTGCATCTGCATAAGCTGCTCGACAATGGACAGAATCTTTGCCATCTCCTCACGCTCCTTTGCGAGTGTGGAAAGGGCACCCTTGTGAAAACCGATTTGCTCGTCATTGCTTGATTCATTCTTCTTTGCCATAAATCTCACCTTTGAACCTTGTTTCTTGGTTCGTATTTAATGCTTTCGTCAGCTTATCTTCCTGGCTATAGGCTCACCAATATAATAGCGCCATGCCTCAAAAGTGTCCACTGTGCCAAGATAGGGAATCAGTATAATGGTTGCGTTAGGGCCAAAAGTGATGTCCTTGAAGACACTGAAATTCCTCTGGACCTGCCTACCGAAAGGAACAGGGTCACCAACAATCTGGTACTCAGCATAGTCCTTAATCCATCCTGAATCATTGATCAAAATCTTCACGCTCACATGATAATCGGTGATCCTCATGAACTTGTCTGAATAGACAAAACTCAGATTGAGGTCTTCAATGTGATAAGCATCATAAGGCGGCTTTTCCCTGAGCGAGACCCTAGCATCCATTGAAAAATTGAACAACTTCTTGAAATAGACCTTGTTGTTCACTACCAAACTAAAATGGTCCTCATAAGTTGATGGATTTGCGGAGGTGAAGGATGATCTGTTTAAGCCGCAGGCACGCATTATTGATTCACTATAATTTATCATCAATGGCTGTTTTTTTAAGATTTCCCTGTCCCAGTTGTGAAGATAATCAGACTTTTTCTGGTTAAGCTGCACAGCATAACCAAAGTCAAGGCCTCTTTTTGGCCTCAGGTAAAAGACTGTTGATTCTGAGCACGGAACCTTATATAAAATCACTGCAGGCTGCCACTCATCCTGGGCAAAACCAAACTGGTTATACTTTGTCAAGAACATCCTGTACTCCAGGATCGGGCCAAGGCTTGTCATGACCGGCTGCTCGAAAATATCCACATCAATCCAATCAGAGTCGGGAGCAGTATAAGACAAATAGGAATAACCTGGAAGCAACCTAGCAAGTTCTTTCTGGCTGAGTGGCTTGTAAGCCCAGTGCCACTTTGTCTCATTAATATAATAACGCCAAAGCTGCCAATCCGGACTCTTCTCGAAGTTATAGAAATCTGAGAGTGTCTGTAGCTTGCCTTGCTTGAGCTGTTGGACAACAAAAAACTTGTTTGTATTTTCGGACATTGCGAGGAATTGCTGTTTTTTTCTTAGTTCTGAAACGATTGGCTCATCAGTAAGGTCTTGGCTGAACTCATAGTCCACGGCTGAGAGAGAGTAAATCAAAGACTCAATTTGCCTAAGAGAGAAATTTGTGTTTGGAAGGGCAACGATGGTCTGCTTTTCGGGAATAGTTTGCTTATCAGGAATGGTGGTCTTAACTTGCCTTTCTCCAAGGTCCTTGGCTGTAGGAGATTGTACAGGCTGTTGGACGGAGCAGGCAACAAGGAAAAGGCACAATAATGCAATTATGGTTATTGGTTTCATCAAGTCTTTGCAGTTTGCAGGATGTATTTAAAGCTAGTGCAGATGAAGCTCAACTATGTCCATATCTTGCACAACATGATTTATACCAAGCTGCTGGCCAGGGAACTTAGCGCTCTTCCCCCAGACCTTGGCAATCTTGAACCTGGGCACAAAATCCCTGTGAAGCTTGAGGCAAACATCCTCAACATTGCTGCCTTTCTTCAGAATCAGCGGAACCTGCATATCTGCAGGCTTGCCAGCCTCTTTGCAGAAAACGCGAATAAGTTCGAGTCTTAGAAAAATCAGCTTGCGCAGCTCTTCCAGACTAGGGTCATGCTTTGCAGAAATCATGAGGTCGCAACCCTTGATGTGCTGCTTTTGACTGAGAAGGTCGCTCTTGTTTGCCACAACGATGCAGGGAAGATATTTGCAATTGGCTGTAAGCACATCAATCAACTGGTCAGTAGAGATGTCCTCCCTTATGAGCACATGTCCGTTCATTATCCTGAATTCCCTCAATATATCCCTTATTGTATCACGACCTAGCTTTGAGAGCTTGATTGTAGAATCCACCACTATACCACCTTGCATGGTATTAGTAATCTTCACTTGAGGAGGTTTTTGATTTATCCGTACGCCTGACCTGTACAACTCATCCTTTAGTATATTGATTTGCTCAGTGTGAAGTGCTTCAACAATAATGACAAGAAGGTCAGCATTCCTGACAATGGCAAGAACTTCCCTACCGCGGCCAGAACCTGTGGCAGCGCCAGCAATAATGCCCGGGATGTCAAGAAGCTGGATCTTGGTGTTGTTGTAATCCATCAATCCTGGAATGACTGATACTGTGGTAAAGGCATAACCTGCAACAGCTGACTTTGCGTTTGTCAACCTATTGAGAAGAGTGCTTTTGCCGACAGAGGGATAGCCGAAAAAAACTACGGTAGCGTCGCCAGTCTTCTTTACAGCAAAGCCATAGAGTGGGCCGCCCTTCTTTGACTTTTGCTCATGCTTCTCCTTCAATAAGGCAATCTTTGCCTTGAGGAGCCCAATGGCATGCTGTGTTCGCTTGTTGTACTTGGTCTTGGCGAGCTCGTCTTCCAACTCCTTTATCTTCTGAGGCAGGATATTCCTGGAGATTTCATCCATTAGCCACAGTTTAACAGCGAAGAATTAAAATGTTTTGGTCTCAACACAAGTTTTAAATAATCTTGAAATGCTTTGAACAGGCATGGCAGAAGCTGAACTCCTTGCAATAACCCAGTTTCCATGGGTCACAAGAATATTCTCGGGCATTTTAGCACGAATGGTCCTTGCTGTGCTCATAATACTTATAGGCATCATAGTAGGCAAGGTGGTGGGAAGGCTTGTACAAAGGATACTCAAAGAGGCAGAGCTGAAAACATTGTCGAAGAAAATGCACCTGAAGGTGGCGCCAGATGCTCTCATAGGAACATTGTGCACCTTAACCATTTACTTCATTGCAATCATAGCAGCATTAAACCAGTTAGGCCTGACAAGGCCGGTATTGTTCTTGAGCGCCTCAGCACTCCTGATAATCTTAATCATCTCAACATTCCTTGGACTAAGAAGTTTTTTTCCAAACCTGGTAGCAGGGTTTAAACTCAAGAAGAAATATCCAGCCAAAGGCAAAAGGCTAAGGCTCAAGGGATTGCACGGAAGGCTTGAGCACATAGGAATGACAGAGACACTCATAGAAACAGAAACTGGAGATAAGATTTATGTTCCGAACGCTACATTATCTAAAGCTTTTCAAGAAGGCTGACAACATTCCAGAGCTGGGTTCTTGTGTAAGCCTGCATGTTCGTGTCGTTAGCAATCTCCTCCAGCTCGTTCAAGGCCTTGTTTACTCGGGTGGACAGCCCGCATTCTTCCTTCAAAATCTTTTGCACTGCCTCAACCTTTGACTTAACGTTCCTGGGAACAGTTGTATCATCAATCAACTCTTGGAGTGCTAAGAAAATGAGCTCCAGATCACTTGGGTTTGTCTTCTTCATTTTTGATCGTGCCTAGAACTTCCTGCTGAATCTGCTTTGACTTGTCGCGAATGCTGGACTCTTGTTTGTCCAGGGTCTTGATGTGAAGCTCGAGCATCTCCTTTTTCTGCTCCAGCTCAGCCTTCAATGCGGGCTTCTCTGACTTCACCATGATATTTGCTATGATTTTGTACGAGACTTCTGCGGTTTCCAGCTCAGCCAATGCTGATTCAATCTCAACAAGCTGGTTTTGGAACTGCTGCTTTTGTGAAGCAAGCGCCTGCATGTTTTGTTCATAGAGCTGAAGGCGCTTAATCTTCTGCTCAACATCCTTGTCAATTTTCATTATCGGGCTTTGACCTTGGTCAGCACGCTGCGAGGCTTAAACAGCATCTTGCTTCCGCAATAAGGGCATCTAACCCTTTTGCCTACATACTCCTCGCTCACCCTTTTATTGCAATTAAAACACTTGTATTTTGTCATTCTTCCTCAGAAACCTTTTCCTTCTTTTTCCCTAAAGACATCTCCTCATCAACTTCCTCGATAGGTTTTGCAAGGACAATAGGTTTTAGCTTGCCTGAAACAATATATGCCTTGCCTGTAAACTTGGCATCGCACTTGCGGCAATGCCACACTCCAGAAGATACTCTCTTGACCTTGACTGCAAAACAGTACGGGCACTTCTGGAAATTCCTTAATCCTTCCTCTATCTTTGCGAGGTTATGTTTGACAGTACGACCGTACCTTGCTCCAAACCTCTTGATTGAACCGAATTGTTTTTCTCCCATTTTGCGAATTGCCCTTTGTGCAGCGTTTTCCCATGTTTTTAGCCAACAAAACTGAGTGGGGGCGGCCCGGATCAACAGAAATGCCTGTTGACTGCATCGGCACCCTAAAGGGTGCGTCTTCCCATTGGGAAGACCAACCACGAACATGAGTGGGGCTGCCCGGATTTTCGAGTTAATCAGCCTTTTATAAAACTTTCGAACCGGGGTCATCTGGTTTTTTGCATTGCCCCAAACCAGATAGGCTAGACCAAGCTACCCCACAGCCCCATTGATTGTGATGTCAGGGGGACTTTATGTCCCACGAAGGTGCGAGCTGACTTCGCAGCTCCCCCGCAGCCCCAATGATTGTAAGGTCAAGTGTACTGCTCCTTGATTATTGTACAGAGCCGACCAGTGATTTATAAAGTTAATGCTTTTTGCCTGAGCCTGTCAATCTGACTGGCAAGGCAGCTTTTTGCAGGCATGAACACAACACAATTTTTAAATACCCTGATAAGTTAGTTTGAATCATGACATTAACTGCAAAACAAAGATATGACCTTCAGAAGTTTGTGAAGGAACTGGAAAAATACAAGGGTAGGCACACTGAGCTTGTGAGCGTTTACGTGCCAGCAGACTATGACTTGAACAAGATAATAAACCATCTTTCTCAGGAGCAGGGCACTGCGTCAAACATAAAGTCTTCAGCAACACGCAAGAATGTGCAGGATGCGCTGGAAAAAATGATACAGCACCTTAAGCTTTTCAAGAGAACACCTCCCGATGGATTGGCGGTTTTTTCCGGAAACGTATCAGAACGGGAGGGAGGGCAAGATTTCAGGGTGTGGAGCATTGAGCCCCCAGAGCCGCTTAAAACAAGGATTTACAGGTGCGACAAGGAATTCGTGCTTGACTTGCTGAGGGACATGACTGATATCAAGGACGCTTTCGGTATGATAGTCTTGGATAGGCGCGATGGAGATGTGGCAATGCTCAAAGGAAAAAGCATAATACCAATCGCTTCTGCCAAATCAAACGTTCCTGGAAAGACAAGGGCAGGAGGGCAATCAGCAGCAAGATTCATGAGGATAAGGGAGGATTCAGCGAAGGAATTCTACCAAAAGATTGGGGAGATGGCAAAAGACGCATTCCTTGGGAAGAGCGAAATAAAGGGAATACTTGTGGGAGGGCCTGGGCCAACAAAATATGAGTTTGTTGACGGAGATTTTATCACAAACGAGGTGAAGAAAAAGATAATCGCTATAAAGGACTTATCCTATACTGGGGATTTCGGGCTTCAGGAACTTCTTGACAAAAGCCAGGATGTGCTAGCAAATGAGGAAATAGCTGACGAGAAAAAGATAATGGCAAGGTTCTTTGAATTACTAGCAACAAAGCAAGGAATGGTCGCCTATGGGCTAAAGGAAGTACGCCATGCCCTGGAGATAGGGATGGTAAACACACTACTTGTGTCAGACGCGCTTGACGAGAACACTGTGACAGAACTAGACAAAAAGGCGCAGGAGATGGGAAGCGAAGTAAAGATAATCTCCACAGAGACAAGAGAAGGGGTACAATTGCGAGACCTTGGCAAAGTGGCAGCAATCCTAAGGTATGAATTGCAGGGATGAGCGACCTAATCAAAGCAGCATTTTCAGGACTCTATCACAAAGAGCTTGCCGGTTATGAAACAAAGCTTGAATACGGACGGCTTAAGGCGTACAATGCAAGGGTAAGATTTTCTAGAAGCAGCTTGAGTATGCAATTGAGCTCGAAATGGAAGACTGTGAGCGAAGACATCCAGATAGGGTTGGTACAGAGCCTGCTCGTGAAGGTTTTCAAAAAGCCTGCAAAAAGCACTAACATCGACTTGTATCACCACTTTATCAAAAACCTTGGAACAGTGGTTCCGGCAACACGGATGGACCCAATATTGGTTGATTCTTTCTTTCGGGTTAACAAAAAGTATTTCTATGGATTGATGGAGGCACCAAATCTCTTGTTCGGAAAAGGCTCAAGGAGAACATTGGGTAGCTATAACTTTCACACAAACACTATAAGCATAAGTCCTATACTGAGAAAGGTCGGGGATGATGCAATTGATTATGTAATGTATCACGAACTATTGCATAAGAAGCTGCAATACAAGGCAAACACCAAGAGCAACCTCTATCACTCAAGGGTTTTCAAGGAAAAGGAAAAGGAATTTGAAAATGCTGAGGAGATAGAAAGGAAGATAAGAAGGATAACACGCAAGAGCATTATAGATTTCTTCGGTTGATTATTCAACAATTTAACCCAGGATTCGATACACTGCAGCCAGTCATCAAATTGACTGGCTAATAGAACACATCAGAATACTTGGTCGGGCTCAGCCGCACTGCATCAAAACCAAAATGCTCCAAGAGATGTTCAGGCTCCTTGTATGCTGGACAGTTACGCACCACAACAAACGGATGATCCCTTCCTTTGTGCAAGGTAAACATCTCCTGCAAAAAATGCAAAAAATATCTCAGTTCCTCATCGTTTAAATTTTCCTTGAGCACTGTGACCCCACAATTCTCAAGAATATAGACCCCTTTTGCCGCATGGAATGCGGAGTCATCTTCTTTATCAACAAGAACATAAGTGTTGACTCTTTCAAGGGCAGGGTATTTCATATGCAAAAAGGTAGGAGTCAGCGATTCCGCCAAGCCATTATAAGCCTTGCCATCACGCACGAAAAAACCTCCCATATTCGCGACAAAAACTTCATTGCCCTTGTATTTGAGGTTCTCGTCAACAGGCTCTGCAACAACAACTGTGCCGTGCTCGATGTTCTTTGACTTAGCCACTTTCTTAACTCGGCAATCGAAGGGCTGCCTAGTCTCGATGACCTCTGTAATCTTTGTATTCTTGAGCAAAAGACTGCAGTACAAATCAAGGCCACCAAACGAAACCGAGGTGTGAAAAACTGACTTTATGTCTGAATTGCTCTGATGGTAACCACGAGAAGTTTTATGCCCTGGCGCCTGGACATGGTCACCCTTTTTCAAACATGGCCCAAGATTCACAACGAATTCATCCCAGGACTCGCTGACAACGTCAGTCAAACTGTCTATGCTTGCACTCGGTACAAGAACAGAATCTCCGACCCTATAATTATAGACAGCTCGAGCTGCAAGCTTATGTTGGTAGTCAACCAAGCTTGCTTTGACACAAACGCGTGAGGTGACAAGGCGCTTCGCAGGTGTCAGGCAAAACTCCTTGAGGCGATTGCCACGGCATGAAGTGATAACAAAAGCATAGTATTCGTTTGACGCATCCATACCCAGCTGCAAATACAATGCGCCTTAAAAAACTAATTGTCTAAGGCAGCATGCCACCATAACCTTTATAAATAGCCTATAGTCTCTGATAATCACGGTGATTTGATGGGAGAGACAAAAAACGCAAGTGCAGGTACCCTCAAGAAAGGAAGCTACCTAGTAATGGACGGAGCAGCTTGCGTTGTAAGTGACCTACAAATATCAAGACCTGGAAAGCACGGACACGCAAAGGTCAGGATTGTGGGCATAGGCATGATCGATGACAAGAAAAGGGAAGTGGTCATGCCAGGACACGACACTGTGGAAGTCCCCATAATCGAGAAAAGAGACGCACAAGTGCTATCAATAACCGGAGAAATGGCAAACGTGATGGACAGCCAGACATACGAGACCTTTGACCTAAAGATTCCAGATGAATTGAAAGCAGAATTAAAGGAAGGAAAAATTATCTTGTATTGGGTAGTGCTGAATGACAAGATAATGAAACAGATTAAACCTGATTAGGTGTGAGAAATGGTTAAATTCCCAGAAGCAGAAGCGCGAATGTTCAAAAATCATTTTGTCTGCAGAAAGTGCAAGACTGTTGTGAAAGCACCTTCAATGGCAGTGATCCAAAAAAGGATCAGCTGCAGAAAGTGCGGGAGCAAAGCACTTAGGCCTGTTAGAAAGAAGTAAAAATGGATTTCCAGACAACAAGTGCCATTCTCTTTGTTGTTCTTTTGGGAGTTTTCTTGTACGCAAGGAGAGACAGGCTAAGGTTGCAGAAAATCTTCTTCCCAGTGCTGTACGTGCTGATGTACCGTTCCAAAGTAGGCTTAAAAGCAATGGACAGCTGGGCATCCAGGTTGCCAAAACTGCTGAAATGGCTTGCAACAGCAGGCATTTTTATCGGTTTTCTTGGGATGGCACTTATAGCGTTTGCGCTGGTGCAAAACCTGGTAAAACTTCTGACCAACCCAACCGCATTGCCTGGGGTACAGCTCGTGCTTCCTGTAAAGGTACCGGGAACATTTTATGTGCCGTTCTTTTACTGGATTATCTCAATCATGATCATCGCAGCAGTGCACGAATTCTCACATGGGCTAATCGCCAGGGCATACAAGATGAAGATAAAATCCAGCGGAATCGCATTTCTCGGAATTATTATTCCTATACTACCAGCGGCCTTTGTTGAGCCAGATGAAAAAGAGGTGTCAAAAAGAAAAGTCAAGCAGCAACTATCGGTCTTTGCAGCAGGCCCATTTTCGAACATTATACTAGGGGCAATTGCGCTGTTGCTGCTTTTCGCGTTTGCCGGTCCGATAACTGGGGCATTATACCAATACAACGGGGTTCAGGTAACTGGCTTCATCAACTCAACAGCCAAATTCCCTGCAGAGACATCAGGGATAAAGCCAGGGGAGATAGTTACAGGACTTGATAATAACTCCATCACAGATATTGAAAGCTTTGTGCAGGCACTCAAGATGAAAACACCTGGTGAGAACCTGCATATCACAACCAATAAAACAGGATATGATATGATCTTGGCAGCAAACCCATCAAACCTTAGCGCCCCATACCTCGGGATATTCGTCCGACAGAACAGCATACTGAAGCCAGGAGTGCAGAACTCTATAGGGGGGTTCCTACCTGAGGCAATAGTCTGGTTGCTAGGATTACTTTATTGGCTTTACCTTCTAAGTGTTGGAATAGGGCTGTTCAACCTGCTGCCTTTAGGACCGGTGGATGGAGGCAGAATGATGCTCACAACCCTTGAGAAATACTTCGACCAGAAAAAGGCAAGATTCTATTGGATGCTTATCAGCGCATTTTTCATTACGCTTATCTTAGTCAATGTCTTCTTTGGATTCACAAGATAACAAAAAGCTTTAAATTCGCCATACAATCCATTGTTAGCATGATAGACATTGTGCTTATGCAGCCGGAGAACGCAGGCAATGTTGGAGCGATAGCAAGGGTTTTACACAATTTTAGATATGGAAGACTTGTTCTGATTGACCCAAAGTGCGACATCAAAAGTTCTGAGGCGATTGCGCGCTCAAAGTTCGGAAACAGGATATTGGCTAACGCAATTATTGGGAAAAAGAGACTTCTGAAGGAATATGACTATATCATTGGAACAACTGCACGATTGGGTACTGACTACAACCTTCCAAGGAGCCCGATAACACCGAGACAACTCGCAAGCGTAATTCCGCGCAAGACAAGGATTGCGCTACTGTTCGGGAGAGAAGGAATAGGGCTGACAAACAAAGAAGTGCAGGACTGTGATTTCATTGTGCACATACCAACTGCCTCTAAGCATCCGACACTAAACATAAGCCACGCAGTGGCAATATTGCTTTATGAACTAAGAAGGGCGGAATCAGAAAAGCAGACTGAAGAAAAATTTGTGCTGGCAACAAAGAAAGAAAAGGACTTGCTGCTAAAGCTTGTGGACAAGGTGCTCGGCAAGATGAAATTCCCTACAAAAGAAAAAAAGGAAACACAGAGAAAGGTATGGAAACGAATTCTTAATAAGAGCTTCCTAACCAAAAGAGAGGCTTTTGCGCTCTTTGGGTTCTTTAAGCGGATTAAATAATAAATCATAAGGCTTAAATATTTATACGTATATGTACGTATGAAGCCAACAGTCAAATGGGAAAACGGGAAGTAGCAAAAGGACTGGAAATAATACGCAAATATCCCGAAGTATTTGAGAGTCTCCTGGAGTATGAGAGAACCAAAAAACTTCCAAAACTTTACAGGAGGAAGAGGCTCAATATAACGATTGACGAGAATGTACTTAGAAGGTTCAAGGCGTATTGCACAGAGAAGAACATCAACATGTCAAGATTTCTTGAGAAGAAAATGATTGAAGGGATGCACAAATAGAAACAATTATAAAGTTCCAAAGAGGGGGCAATACCATGGAAGACAAGATAGCCAAGAACCCGCTGCCGTTTATCTTGCTCGTTTTCACGCTTTATGTTCTGATGATCCTTCACGTATTTGATGTTATGCCACTGAAGACAGACAAGTTCGCATTCTTCATGGTCAGCTTAATCTTTGTCTTAATGCTCCTTCCTTACCTGAAATACATCAAGTTCTTTGACTTGGTTGAAGTGAGAAAGGACATAGAGAGCCTGAAACAGGTTGTGCATAAGCTAACCTCTTTAAGCGCAAAGAAAAGATAGTTACTTTGTTTTTCTGTCTATATATTTGGTCACTCTGGGATCTCCTTTAGGAGTGGCTTTTTCCCCAAGCGAATAATAAATCTTCTGAGCTTCTGGACCCCAGCTGTAATCACCCTTTTCAGATACAACAGTGTGGACCTTGAACTCACCCAGAACAACGCCCTTCTTCAAATGGTAGTAAACAAGGCGCAGAGTAATCTTGGGATAGATATTGCGGTACACTCTATAGATGTCATAACCGCACCCTTTTTTTAGGGCTGCAAGAATCTCAACCATGTTCTGGCGGACTTCACTATAAACAGGACGACCTCGGGGCATGTGGTTTGGTCAGGGTCGGGCATTTAAATAGTTTTCCATATGGAAAAGAAATAGTGTAAATTCATCTGATGCCAGTATCGATATTCACATCAAGGGATGTTGTCTCGCCAGATTTCACAACAATTTCCATCGGCAGGTTGCGACCTATGCCCTGGTTTAGCTCAAGCTTGACTGTGTAGACACCAGGGTTCAAATCAAGAGTGTATGTACCGCTTGAATCAGGCATGATATCACCTACCTTTGTGTTTTCTGAATAAACCCCAATAGGCCAATTGCGAAAGGTCTCAAGAGTAGGCTGACAATTTGGGTCAGGAGGATTTCTCTCAACAGGGCACAAAGGGCCGATGCTAACCTTACCTTGAATGATGCCTTGCTGTTGAGAGCAGGCCAGAATGGGCAAGAATATAATCAGTAAGATGATAATGAATGGTTTCACAGGGCACAGATTGTTTTCCAAGTATTTAATCCTTTCAGATGGATCAGGAGTGAGGCGCTAGCAGCCATTAATCTTAAGAATCCAGAAGCAACTGCACCTACTAATGCCCTTTACAGAACAAATAGGAAAACTCGAAGAGATAATAGCGCAGAACAGGACTGAAGAAATAGTTGCTGCCAGAAGAAAGTTTCATGCAGAATGGTGCGCGGCATGCGGGTGCGACACAACTGACCTCATTGAAGACTTTCTAAGCGATGAGTTCTACCTCCGCACTGACTCAAGGCGATACTTAAATCGCGGTGAGGGACAGTTGGTTATCAAGCTTGATGATCGCTGGGTGGCGAAAGCGGCCAACCATTTCAAGTTCAAGAAATATTATGTGATGCACTTGTCGCCGAACTATACGCCAAAGCAGCACGATATGATGACCTTCCTATATCAAGAATTTGGGTTTGATATACCCGCAATTTCTGGGTGCTTAAAGAACAAAGAGGGTAAAGCCCAATGGTACCCGAGCACTCACGGAACCTTTATGATCATGCCCAACCTTACTGAAGGAGGACGCTACCTGGTAAGGGATATACGCCCAAGAGAAGACTTCAAGGCTTTCAAAAACGGTCAAGAGATTAAGCAAGTATTCTTGCATTATATGGAAAAACTTGACCAGCTGTACCACAAATATGAAGATAACAAACAGGAATGGTCTGTCAGAATCGGCAGACACAATGAAAAAGGCAGTCATTCAGACGCATTCAGGAAGATGTTTTTTCTTCAAGTGGCTACTGACCATACAGCAAAGATCGTGCCAGGGGATTTTGACCACGCATGTTTTTACAGGACTAAAAGGTAGGGGCAATTCATGGAAACAAGATTCTTTGATTACCTACATAACTGCCTCAAATCAATAAATTTAAATAATAGGCAACCTTAGGCAGATGTATGGTATCCAAAGTCAAGCAAACAATCCTTGGGGTCGCGATAGCGATCGTGCTTGCGCTTTTCGTAGGATTCTCAATTCATGCTGTCAAACCAGGACCAGAATATAATGACTATTGCAAGAATGTTGCAACACCACCAACAATGACTGAGGCAGCCTGCAATGCAACAGGAGGGGTTTGGAACCCATATCCAAGTAAGCAGAAGTGCGAACCTGGAGTAATTGAGTGCCCACAGGGTTTTTGCGACATGTATTCAAAATGTCAAAAACAATACGAGGATGCAGACAAAGGCTATACAAAAAATGTATTCATTGCAGCAACAATATTAGGGTTAATAGCAGTGGCCTTAGGAGGATTTATCCTCAAGCTTGAGAGCGTTTCCTCAGGGCTGATGGGTGGAGGAGTAATATCAATAATATATGGCATCATAAGGTACTGGAGCAATGCCTCAAACTATCTCAGGGTCATAATTTTAGGCTTGACTCTGGCAATACTTATATGGATGGGATACAAGAAGTTGAATCCGGAAAAGGTAAGGAAGAAATAAGTTGGAATTCTATAAAGCTCATACAAGAGACAGTTATATGAGAAATTGGTGAAGAATTACAATATAAAATTAGGTGAAGCACTAAAGGTCAGACATCTCTGTTTGGATATTCTTGAAATCACTAACAGCACTTATCAATTCCATAGCTTGAGCCTTTGTCAAGAACTCATATTTTGCCAGGGCTGTTTCCAATCCATCGCCGTTGCGGCGAAACAGAGGAAATCTTAACGCGTCTTCTGACGGGGAAGCGAGACCGTACGCTGAGTAAAACTTCTGCAACAAACCTATATCCATTGTTTTCGGATCATAAAACACGTTAACTTGGTGCTGCATTCCAATAGTAACTCTAAAGTGATATATAAAGATTATTGTTCTGTCCGTTCTTACATTCGGGGCGACTTCAGTTTATAAAAGGAACCTGAGAGGGAACATAAGTGCTGTCCATCCGAAAATTATTTATATATCTACATTTATCGATATTTATGCTAAAGGAAAGTGCTGTATTCTTGAGAATCTTGGGTGATGAGACAAAACTCAAGATAATAAGGCATCTCCTTAAGGGCGAAGTGTGCTCATGCGAGTTTATTTCGGTTACAGGGAGAGCGCAATCAACAGTCTCAACACACTTGAATGACCTGGAAAAAGAAAATATCCTGAAATCCAGAAGAAAAGGCAGGAATATTTTCTACTCAATTAAGGACAAGAGGGTATACTCTATCTGCAAATTGCTGGGAATTGGCAAGAATAAAACCACGAAAACTGTATGCTAGGTGATAAACATGACCGAAAAGAAGAAGAATTTTATTGGAAAAATTATTGATAAAATGGACAAGAAACTCAAAAAGAAATCCAAAGAGAAAAAATGCTGCTGCGATGACTCATGCTGCAAGTGATTGTTGATTGGATCCTGTACAACCTTTTAGGACTTGATTCTTCTTCAAGGCTGATCCAATCCATTAATTATTTTGTTTATGATTCTATCAAAATACTCTTCCTTCTGTTCTTCATGATCCTTGCAATAGGCTTCATCAGAACATACATTCCCCAAAATAAAGTCAAGCAATGGCTAAGCGGAAAGAAAAAAGGCATCGGAAACGTACTGGCTTCATTGTTTGGGGCTATAACACCTTTCTGTTCATGCTCTTCAATTCCCATTTTCATAAGTTTTCTTGAGGCAGGAATCCCTTTAGGAGTGACTTTTTCCTTCTTAATAACTTCCCCACTGATAAACGAATATTTGGTAGTCCTAATGCTCGGGTTCTTTGGATGGAAAATCACTATGGCATATGTATTAAGCGGCATTCTGATAGGAGTTGTATCCGGATTAATACTTGGCGGCATGAAATTGGACAAACATCTTGTTAAAGATCTTATATCTACAAACTCTAAACATATCAAAGAAATTAATTATGATTCTATCAAAAAAAGAGTGCAATTCGGGTTCAATGAATCCGTATCAATTGCCAAGAAATTATGGATATGGGTGCTGGTTGGAGTAGGGGTCGGAGCGGCAATCCACAACTATGTGCCTTCTGAATTGATTCAAGGATTGATAAGCAAGGGAGGCATTTTTTCAGTACCAATAGCCACGTTGATAGGAGTTCCAATGTATGGCAGCTGTGCAGCAATCGTCCCGATTGCAGTGGTGCTCTTCCAAAAAGGAATCCCTTTGGGGACTGCATTGGCTTTCATGATGGCGGTAGCTGCCTTAAGCCTGCCTGAAGCAATCATGCTTAGAAGGGCTATGAATCTAAAATTGATAGGAATATTTTTTGGAATAACAACTCTGGCAATAATCTTTACTGGGTATCTGTTAAATATACTGCAAAGTGAGTTGGTGTGAAAAGTGATGCCAAGGAGCATTATTGATATAAACATCGCTTGCATTTGTTGACAGCAGGACAGATTTTTTGGTTCATATTTTCTTGTAGTTCTTCTGTGCAACATCTGCTTGGACCCTTCCCTGCTATAAAACCTAGGCCGGTATAAGACCTACACCAGCAGTCATTGTCAGTTGTGCAAGGTGTTTCAGGTCCAGTTTCTAATGTTTTTTCTTTGCATCCGGCAACCAGCATTACCAACAGCATTATTGAAATGATTATTGCCTTCTTCATGGTTTTGTTATATCAAATGATCAGTATATATAAGTTTTCATAACTTTGAGTCAGTTTGTGGATTACCAATTGAAACCAACCTTTTTAAACAACAGAATTTCTTGAGTATTTGATGATAGAGCATAAGGTTAAAGCCAATACTGAAGAAGAACTGAAACAAATCCTCAATCCAATCGTTAAGGAATGGTTCTTCAAGAAATTCGAGAAGTTCTCACTGCCGCAGCTCTTTGGGGTGATGGAGATACACTCCAGGGCAAACATCCTAGTCAGCGCTCCGACAGGAGCGACAAAGACACTTACAGCATTTCTATCGATTCTGAACGAGCTAATAGACTCCTCCCAAAAGGAAATTTTGCAGGATAAAATCTACTGCGTTTACGTGAGCCCGCTAAAGGCACTCGGAAACGACATCCAGCACAACCTTGTGGAACCTTTGAAAGAAATGGAAGAGGCTGCAGGAAAAAAGCTTGGGATAAGAGTAGGGGTCAGGACAGGAGACACAACGACAGCGGAAAAGCAAAAGATGCTAAGGAAGCCGCCGCACATATTGATCACAACACCTGAAAGCCTTGCCATCATGCTGACCTCACCTAAGTTTAGGGACCACCTCAAGGCAGTGGAGTGGTGTGTAGTAGACGAAATACATGCGTTAGCGGAGAACAAGAGGGGTGTTCATTTATCATTGTCTTTGGAAAGGCTTGACTACTTATCTCCGCACATGACAAGGATAGGCCTCTCCGCAACAATCGCACCATTAGAAGAGATTGCATTGTTCCTGGTAGGCTTCAAGGATGATAAACCAAGAGACTGCAAAATAGCAGACGTGCAATTCCTAAAGGAAATGGACCTGAAAGTAATGTCACCAGTTGAAGACCTGATAAGCACGCCTCACAGCGTAATGCACCAGAAAATGTATGAGCTCATAGACAACCTGGTGCAAAGCCATAGGACAACACTCATATTTACAAACACAAGGTCGGCAACAGAGAGAGTAATCGACCATCTCAAGGACAGGTGGCCGCAAAAGTACACCTCAAACATAGGAGCGCACCATGGGTCATTGTCGAAAACACTCAGGCATGACATAGAAACCAGACTAAGAAATGGAGAGCTCAAGGTCATTGTGTCAAGCACCTCCCTGGAGCTTGGCATAGACATAGGATACATAGACCTTGTAATCTGCCTTGGCTCGCCAAAGTCAGTAGCAAGATTTCTTCAGAGAGCAGGAAGGTCAGGACACAAACTGCACGACAAGGTCAAGGCAAGGATAATAGTGCTTGACAGGGACGACCTGGTGGAATGCTCAGTATTGCTAAAGTGCGCAATAGAGAAAAAGATTGACAAGATACACCTGCCAACAAACTGCCTTGACGTGCTTGCACAGCAGATAGATGGTTTTGCCTTAGAGCAGAAATGGAATGTTGACGAGCTTTTCAAAATAATCAAGCAGAGCTACCCGTTCAAAGACCTGCAAAGAAAGGACTACATCGATATACTCCAATACCTTGCGGGAAAGTTCACATCGCTCGAAGACAGGCACATCTACGCAAAGATATGGTATGACCCTGAAAGCAATATGATAGGGAAAAAAGGAAGGCTCGGCAGGGTAATCTACATGACAAACATAGGAACGATACCAGACGAGATGTACATAACAGTGAAGATAGGTGAGCAGGCAATAGGACAGATAGACGAGGCTTTCCTTGAAAGGCTAAAAAAGGGAGACGTATTTGTCTTGGGAGGGGAAAAATATGAGTTCCTGTACGCAAAGGGCATGGTTGCGTACGTGAGAACATCAGTGTATAGGCCGCCAACAATACCATCATGGTTCTCAGAGATGCTGCCATTAAGCTTTGACCTTGCTTTAGAAATAGGCAGATTCAGGAGATTAATCAAAGAGAAATTTTCAGCCAGGCAGAACGAGGAAGAGGTTATGGGCTTCATCAACCAGTACCTTTACGTGGACAGCAAAGCAGCGAAAGCATTATACAATTATTTCAAAGAACAGGCAGAGTACCTGGAAATACCAACAGACAAGTCAATAATCATGGAAACCTACAACGACGGCAAGCAAACATACTACCTGCTGCACAGCCTGTTTGGGAGAAGGGTAAACGACGCACTATCAAGGGCGGTAGGATTTGCAGTATCAAGGGTTAGCCACAGGGATGTTTCAGTAGGAATCAACGACAATGGATTCTACCTGATGACCAATCAGAAGGTCAATGTGATGAAGGCCTTTGAGCTATTGAAATCAGAAAAGCTGGACCTGGTGTTAAGAAACGCAATAGAAACGAGCGAGGTACTGAAAAGAAGGTTTAGGCACTGCGCAACAAGGGCATTAATGATACTAAGGCAATATAAGGGAAGGACGCAAAGGGTGGGGAGACAGCAAGTATCATCCACAATACTTATAAGCGCTGTAAGGAGGATAAACCCAAGATTTCCGATACTCGAAGAGGCACGAAGAGAGGTGCTTGAAGACCTGATGGACGAAAAAAGCGCAAGCATTGTGCTAAAGCAAATCGAAGATGGCAAGATAAAGATCCAGCAATACGCAACAACAGTGCCAAGCCCGTTCGCCTTCAACCTCATAGTGCAGGGCTACACAGACCTGTTGAAAATCGAGGACAGGATGGAGTTCCTGAAAAGAATGCACGAGATGGTACTGGCAAAAATATCTTTGAAACAGGGAAAGAAGCAGCCAGAGAACAAAATCAAGAGCTATGAAGAGCTTTGGATAGAGCAGGAAGAAAAACTTGAGGCAGAAAAAGAAGACAAAATCGACAGCCTTAAGATGCAAGCATGGAACATCGAGGGGCTTTCAATAACAGAGAAGGAACAATTGGCAGAAATGATAGAAGGAAGGGAAGTTAAAGATGGATTTATTGAATTCTTAAGAAAGAAAAAATCTGAGATTGAAAAATGGCCGAAAGAGTTATCAGAACTGGTCAAGCAAAGAATTAACCATTAAGGTCCTTTTTCATCTCATCAAACTGCTTCTTGGTTATATCTCCTTTTGCGTATCTTTGCCTTACAATCTCTAAGGATTCTGTGCCGCGCATCGAGTGCCAATCGCTCCTCCTTACGAGCCAGACAATAAACCAAATCAATGCAGCCCAAAAGACTATCATCCAAAAGGCTCCGAAGGATCCCCATCCATGGCCGTAACCATAATCATACATCATAGGCATATTTTCACCTCAACTACAATTTGACCTTATCAAATAGATAAGCCTTTGTTTGAACAATAAAAATAAAATTTTAATAAGACGTAGCAGGCTTTTGGCTGACGTTCTCCATAATCATAATGCGGCCCTGCCCATCCAGCTGCCAATGGTATATGTCGCCCACAAGCAGGAACTCATAATCCTCGACCCTCATGCTTGCACCTCCTCAAAGTCAAAGTCATAAATTGTCCTGATGTAGTCAGGCTCATATGCAGATATCCTTGCCTCCTTGGCCTTCAATTCATGCGTATAGTCTTGACGGGTTTTCATTACACCCACCTCCATTTAGCTGTTAGAAATCAATAGCAAAGGCTTTTATTTATTCGTTGTTAAAGAGTTATACTGAAGATTATTCTGAAAGAATGTTCCATAAACCTTAAAAAAGGCAGACTGTTTATCAAGGATAAATGCCTCATATTTACCTAATACCGGCCTGGTTTCTTGGTTACGATGTTGCGCTGCAGTTCACTTTTGCTATCATCACCATGGCAGTAAGTATCTTTGCCTTTAAGGTGTACAAGCTTTCCGACCAAAAACAATCCAGGCTTTTTGGAATAGCGTTCTTGCTGTTTTCAATTGCGTATTTTGTGCAATCTGCAATGAATTACGCAGTCATGACCGAGCTAAACGAAGGCATCTCAAGGCTCATACAGCTGAACAATGTTGCAATTCTCAATTTTGTGGGCATTTACACGCATATCCTACTGTTCATAACAGCGCTTGTCACTCTTGTCTACATGTCATTCAAAACAAGAGGCCCGAAGCTCTGGTATTTGGTGTTCCTGCTCTCCCTTTTTGCGCTTCTGCTCAGTGCAAACAAACTGTATGCATACTACATCATTTCAAGCATACTTCTGATATTTGTGACATCACACTACCTTATGAATTTTCTTGGAAACAAGCAAGGAAAAACCTTGATGGTATTTGTTGCGTTTACATTCCTCCTGTTTGGAAGCATACACTTTATTTTCTCGGTCAACCACGCAGTTTTTTACTTCATCGCGCACGGCCTTGAGATGATAGCATATATCTTGATACTTATAGATCTTATTTTGATTGTAAAAAAATGAGCAAGAAGCGGGACAGGCTTCAGGTAATACATGACATCCTGAATGCCATAAGGGAGAGAGACGGCAGAATAAAGCCCACACACATACTCTACAAATCAAACCTTTCCCATGTCATGATGGACGAGTACCTGACTGAACTCATGGGAAAAGGATTCATGGTACAGCACACCACAAAGGACGGAAGAACCTACTCGCTAACCGAAAAGGGATACGAATACCTGAACAAGTACAAACTGATCACAGAGTTTGTCGAATCCTTTGGGCTTGAATGATTCTGTCGACTTAAAACCGCAAAAGCAAAACCAAAACCTTTTTAAGCAGCACAAACATTGTAAGAATCTCATGCCCAAGAAATGCATCATCTGCGGCACCGATGCCCAGTTCCAGATAAAGGACACTTCTGACTATTATTGCGACAGCTGTGCAAAAGAGAATTTCAGCGACCTTGAGCTCCTGGAAAAAGTCGAAGAAAAGGCACGAAGGGTTAAAAAAATGCTTGAAGAGGAAGAGCAATGAATGAGCACTCACTTAATGACTTGAAGAACGAGGACAAGGAGAAGACCTGCCCTGAGTGCGGAAGCGACAGCGTAGTCTTTGAAAATGATGAATTGTTCTGCAAGAAGTGCGGCTTTGTGCTGGAATAAATTTATTCTTTAAGGTCGATGCCGCCTGCAAGCTTGTTGCCGTGCCTGCCCTTAGTCTGCTCCTTTGGGAAGCGCATCTCATATTCCTGCATTACATCATCAATGGCCTTTTTGGAATCTATTTCGCAAAGATAGGCTATCTTGAGGATGAGATAAATCATGTCACCAACAAAATTCTCGACCTCAGCTTTGTTCTCTTTTATGAGCCTCTGCTGAGTTGGGATGTCAACCTATTTTATCAAGGTCCAGAACTCGCCGATCTCCTCGTTCATGTTAAGCATCAGGTCCTTGATGCTGTGTGGGGTGCTCCAAGCCCGCTCATCATTGAATTTCTTTATTATCTCCTGTGTTTCTCTCATAATACAAGGCGGGCAATCAGGGTTTATATTTTTTACTAAAGCTTTTATAGCC
Source organism: Candidatus Woesearchaeota archaeon (assembly GCA_043803105.1). GTDB lineage: Archaea > Nanobdellota > Nanobdellia > Woesearchaeales > JAZDKJ01 > JAZDKJ01. Next base: position 378,024 of record JAZDKJ010000006.1, on the reverse strand, counting down.
ACCTGGTTTTGCACAGCTCATGGAAATACATCCTGGAATCGAGATAATCGACCTTGCCTTGCACCTTAAGAAATGTAAGACACTGGTCATTTCTGACCTGCACATTGGCTTTGAGGAGGCATTGAACAAGCAGGGCTTCTTCATACCTAGGTTTCAGCTCCGCGAATTATTGAAACAACTCGAAAAGATAATGGCAAAAACAAAACCAGAACATATCATCATAAATGGCGACGTCAAGCACGAATTTGGAGAGGTGTCTAGCCAGGAATGGAGAGAGACAATGAAGGTGCTTGATCTTTTAAGCAAGTCAGCAAAAGTCACGCTAATCAAGGGCAACCATGACATCATACTCGAACCAATAGCAAAGAAAAAGAATGTACGGATAGTGGACAACATAATGATAGATGATGTCTTTCTCATGCATGGGCATGTCGAGCAGAAGATTCCAAAGAAAGCAAAGACAATAATAATCGGGCATATGCATCCTGCAATAACCATCAGGGAAGGGGCCAGGGCAGAGACTTACAAGTGTTTTCTGAAGGGAAAATATGGCAAGGCAGACTTGATAGTGATGCCATCATTCAGCTCAGCCAGCTACGGAACTGACATCACAAGCGATGATTTGTTAGGACCATACAATAAAATCCGGGACTTTGAGGCCTATGTGGTCTCTGATGGAGAAATATTGGATTTCGGCAAGGTAAAGGACATCCATAAAAAGATATAAATAGGGCTGCAGTCTGAGAAAGATCTGTGACTGAAAGAGGGTATTTTAAGCAGGAACTTAAGGTTCTTCTGCAAAGTCTTGAAGTCAAGAAGATTCTAGTGGCCTATGGCTATGACCTGCTTTTCTATGCTACGCTATTCTGCACCTTTCTTGTGTGGGCATTGACAGTCAGGGCAACCACGCCGGTAAACCTAAATGCAGCAATTGACCCAGCCCATGCGCAGGAACAGTTACATATGCTGGCAGGTTTTCTTTCGACGCTGTTCATTTTGATAGGATTGTTCTTTGTGGCAGCAATAGCGGAGTTTAGCCTCTTCAAAGGGATTATATGGAGCAGGCTGGTTGGCACGAGATTTTCCTTGAAAGACTTCTGGCAAATGGCGTTGCTCAACTATGGCCTGTTATGTGTCGCAATCGTAATTGCCTTGTTTTCAATAATCAAACTGAATAATAATGTCCTGTTTGTCATCATTGGGATGGCTACATTGCACTTCAACACCATTATACTTTTCTCTTATGCCAGAACGCGGAGCATAAAAAAATCCATCAAGGCGCTTTTCTGGACTGGATGCAGGTTCCATAAATTTGTGGTTCCCTACGCGGTGATAGGATTCATGGTTGTGATATTGCGATTTCTTGTGCTCCCTAGATTAGACCAGTTCTTCAAGCTGTTAGTGATGGTTATGATAGCACTGCCACTAATCAGCTGGGCACGAAACTATTATGCTCATTACACAGAGAGGTTCATATGGAAAAAAGAGGACAGATAACCATATTCATAATCATCGGAATAATCATGCTGATAGCTGCGGCAATCTTCTACTTTAGCTGGGCAAGAACAACAGAGCAGCCAATCCAGGTCGAACAGGTAAGGGCATTACAACTTGCAGAGCCTGCTCAACAGGTTAAGACATATGTGGAACAGTGTCTAAGTGATTATGCAAATTCAGGAATAGAAATCCTTGGGCTTCAGGCGGGGTTCATATACATTCCTACCGAGCTACAAACAACAGGCATAAGCGGCGATAGGACTGTGGTTAAAACTGGGAGCATGATTCAGGTTATTGACGCCACAGGAAAGAACAAGGTCCCTTACTGGATCACCGAAGATTCGATTTCTGTACCTTCAACAGATTACATGCAAAATGAGCTAGCTAGATACATCACAGAAAACCTGCCGAGATGCACGGACTTTGAGGTCTTCAGAAAAAAAAGTTATGTTATCAAGACTGGAACAATAAACACCACAGTGAGGTTCGGCAAACAGGCAACAATTGATCTTCACTGGCCAATCCAGATCACACAGAACGAAAAACAGTATGAAGTGGACAACTACAATTATCAGGTGGATGTAAACCTGGCGCTGATCCATGAGATAGCTATGGAATTAGTCACAAGAGAGTTTGCAGACACTTATCTTGAAGACCACGCAAAGTCACTGATTTCTCTGTACAGCTATACCGGGGCAGAAAAGGGAGCAAAAGACCTTCCGCCGTTCAGCTTCTCTGACTCAAGCACAGATTGCAAATACGTAACATGGACGAAAGATGAAGTCAAGGAAAATCTTGAAGGCATACTTTCAAAAAATTTTCCATACCTAAAGATGGCCGGAACAAAGTTTGAAAGAGTGATTTCAAACGACGCTTCAGTCCAGGGAGTTTATGACAGCTTTATCAGGAATTATTTCGAAAATCTTAGCTCAATAAGCGTAGAATTCAGTTACCCTGCACAATCAGATAACAAATTTGACATCAAACCCACAAGCGGCAACGTGATTAGCCCGGACAAGGAATCGCAGACAAGCATACCATTCCTCCCAAGCTTCTGCATTTATGATTACAGGTTCAAGTACTTCTTGACACATCCTGTGGTGATAAAAATCACAGACAGCGATTCTGCCAAGATTATTGGTAATTTGGTGCAGGAAAAACAGGGCTTCTCGTTTTATTTCCCGATGCAACTCTTCCTGTGCGGAAACCAGAACAGGCAGTGCACTGGACAGAATCCATATAGCGAAGTGAACCTGACAGCATTTTTCGGAAGCGAGACCATGAAAAGTGTCTTTGACTGCAACAACGTAAGCACGCAGGCTAGTGTAGTCACAACGAATGAAACAGGATTATTGCCTGGAGTTGGTGTCAGATTCCAATGCAACAACACAATCAACGAATGCGATGCAGGAGAGACAGCCTCCAGCGGCAGAGCCTCCTTAAAGCTGCCGAAATGCGCAGGGCTCCAGCTTAAGTTGCAGAAGGCAGGTTACAGCACGATTGTTGATGCTGTAAAAAGCGAATACAAACTGGAGAAACTGAAGAATTACAGCATTGAAGTGGAGCTTGTGCTTGCAAGAAAATTCCTGGAGAACTATTATCTGACAAATGGATATTTACGAAGCAGCTGCGGAAAAACACCTGAAGAAATGTTGCAGGAAACACGCTACCAGCCAAGGCCAAAAGACGAGATAACAATATCAATAAACGGGGCGTCTGCAAACCCTACTGTCCTATACCCAACAATGAAGAGCATGATAATAGGAAGCGGAAACTATCGGGTGGGAATGCTGGCCAAAGGCAACGTGGTCATAAAGCCCTCAACCTATAAAGAAGGAGACAACACAGTGACAGTGGACTTTGACAACAATCCCTTGACGCATTCCAACTACGAAGGACCTTGGATAATTGGCAACGGGAACTTTGGATGGAAAGCAACCAGCCTAAGGGGCAGCAAAATAAAATTCTACTGCATGGTGGATTTCCTCTCAGACCAGAACCTTGAGGTAAACAGCATCACTGAGACAGTCATTGATGGCAGCAGGCTAAGCGGAAAGATCACTGTCGATGATAACTGCGACGGCAAGACAAAACAGGTAGATTACACAGTTAACGATTATTCACAGTTTGTTGCGCCAGAGGTAAGTTAGAAATGATAAAACAGCAAGTAGCCAAAATCCTAATCTTTCTCATAATCAGCATCCCATTTTGCACTTCAATCGCATTTGCAGAGGTAAATCCAGTTACTGGTAAGGCAACAGAGGAAACTGGCACAACAGACCTTGAGGCTGGACAGCAGTGCATTGAGAAGCACAAGAAAAGCTCAGGCATAGCTGACTCGCTTGACAATGGAGTAATAGGAACGCTTGAGAGCGTAGCGTCAATAATGCTCATGATATGCACTGTAATGAGCGCCATAGACATCGTGCTATCGGCAATATCAAGCTTAATAGGGTTCTCAGGAGACGAGGCAGGGGACTGCTGCCTGCTTGGACTACTCACTGGCACCAAACTTTGCATAGCAATGCAAAAAGTGTTTAAGGCATGGTCTAGCGTGTACAAATTGCCGGTAGTGCAGGGATTGTGCTGTCTTGTAAGCTGCGGCTGGTGCACAGGAAAGTTTGGATGCGGAGGAATAGTGAAGAACGTGCCGGTGCTAGGACAGAACTCTGAAAGCCTGAGCAACACGGTTGGAGTTGGAAAGACAACAACAGGCGGAGGGTACGGAAACCTGGCTATCGGAGATTTCCACCTGAATCCTTATGAGAACATCTACACTGCAACTTACTGCCTGTGCCCAGTTGCAATACTATTTAACATAAGAAAGCTCAAGACAATCTACCAGGTGTATAATTGCTGCATCGAACAGGCGTGCACCGCAGGAATATCAACAGAGGCATGCGAGAAACAACTAGATGAAGCGCTGTGCATGTACTGGAAAGGTTCTATACTAAAGACTGTGGCTAAGATACTTATGTCAATCCTGGCAAAATACCTTGCAAGCCAGCTGGGAGAAATCATCAAGCAGGCAGCCATACCAAAATGCGTATTGAAATTGATGGAGCTCACCAACATTCCTGGAATGATATCACAGGTAACAGAGTCATGGAACTGGATGTCAACGAGCTTTAATGAACCAACATGCACTGACCTGCACTTTGAGGACATAAAGAACAGGTTGTCTGGAAGACCCGTGCCCTATAATTACAGATTGGTTGACAAGAATGGAGACAAAATGTATGATGGGGTAGCGAAGAACGGACAGGTAGTCAAACCTTCAGTTACGGTTGATGATGTGAAGGCAGGGGTTGTTTTTGACGGGAACAAGGGGCAGATAATAATAAGCAAAATTGATAGCCAATCTGCAACTGACAAGGAAGGTAAATACAGTTACTATATTGTGGCTGGGGGCAACACCCCTCTCCTAAAATCAGGGATGAGCTATCTTACACTCCAAACTGACCTAACCCAAAACGGGTATAACGGGAAGATATCAAGCATAGCATCAGAAGGTTCTTACCATTTCAATACAAACTGCAACTGCTGGAAAAGCACAATATATCCGGATATAAATATCATAGACATAAGCGCCAGCCAAGCTGCGCAGGATCCTACACTCACCCAAGTCTATTTTGCACAACAGGACTACCAATACCAAGAACCTAACAGTGAGTATCCTTACGGTGCATATGTCAAGCAGGGATTTCCTCCCACTGTGTGTACACCACAAAGTTTTCCACCTCCAACACGAGCAATATCAAGCACCTATATTGCACAAGCAGGGGCCATGGTTACAGAGTACACATTTGATGAGGGTGGGCCAATCAGGTCTGAAAGGATAGCACTAAGTGGGGAAAAAACAGTGCTCGGTACGGATGGAATAGTATACGCCAGTGTGTTGAGTGCGAAGACTGCAGGAGCATACAATGACCCTGCCGAGCAAAAAGCAATAGCAGAGAGGGAAGCCCAACAGCAGGCAAACAAGGCCCTGGCAGGAGATTTGACATGGAAACTTCTCGACTATACTCTGGGCAGCTTTGCATACTCTGCAATCGACAACATGTGCAAGCAGGACTGGACATCGAGCGAACCGCAGAAATAAGATGTTGTGACTTTCGGAAGATTTACGGCTCATTCATACAATCTGGATTTATCGAAGACAAAAGTTTATGAACGACCTTTTTATTATTGCTGCCAGCATGAGGACAATTCAAAAGCTAAAAAAACTCTTCAACGCAAGTTTTGACCTCTGGGATTCCCTGATTGTCATAGGAGCACTGGCAATACTCCTGTGGGCGCTGCTTAAGGTTTTTGGAATTGTGCGCTCTCCAGTGTGGGTAGAGATGATACCATATCTTGGAGGAGGCATTTCGATTCTCGGGGGAGCATACAAATTAGGTAAGATAAAGAACGGTGTAGAGCAAACAGAGCAAAAAGTCGATAAGATCCTAGCGATGGAAAAAAGATTCAACAAGCTAGAGATTGAGCACAATTTAGTCATGGCTGGAAAAATGAGAATTGTACACTAATAGCAATAGCAAAATTCTGAGTCGTTCCGAAGAAAGAAGCACACACAGAGATAAGAAATGTTTATAAAAAGACCCTTGTTTGTTATTCATTGAATTATCCCTGAGTAGCTCAATAGCTGAGCTGAAAAGTCAGCTCGCAACTTTAGCTGCCTTAAAGGCAGCGTTTTTGCCTTGGCAAAAACATATTTTCCAAGGTTTTTTCCTAAGGAAAAAAGCTTCCCCGAGTAGCTCAATGGCTAGAGCGTTCGGCTGTAGGGATAGTGTTTTGATATTGCACTCAGTGCAGAATGTGAAAAACACTCAGCCGTTACCGAAAGGTTGCTGGTTCGACTCCGGCCTCGGGGATATTCTCGCTTTAATTCGAGCAGAACATTTGAAAGTAATCAAGCAAAAGTTCAAGCAGACCTGAATAAGTCAGGAAAAAACCACAAGCTTTATAAACAGGTGTGAAGATAGGTGGGCCATGCCAATTCAATCTTTCTATGCGCTTAAGAAGACCTATGTGGACTGCTTGGTGGCTAGAAAGCTTAAATTAGGCTTAACTAGGTCAAAGCCCTGGTAGTGTAGTCTGGCCTATCATGAAGCCCTGTCGAGGTGGCTTTTCAACCAGAGGGAGGGTTGAATTACTGTTTGCTACCGCAAAAAGGCTTCGACTCGGGTTCAAATCAGCTGAAAATGTCATACGGCATGTCTGTTGTTGGAAGTCCCGACCAGGGCGTTTTTCAATCACGATGGGCCGGTAGCTCAGCCTGGAGTATAAGGGCAATAGAGCACCTGACTTTTAAGCTGCAAAGCAATCAGGTGGTCGCGAGTTCGAATGCAACTTGGAAAAAAAAACAAAGAAAATCTCGTCCGGCCCATTCAATCTAAAATGAAGCCATCATTCAACATAAGCAAACACATTCTTGTGCCTAAGCATAAAAAACTTAGCGAGGCTGAAAAAAAACAGCTGCTCGAGCATTTCCACATTACTGAGAACGAACTACCAAAACTACTTATCAAGGATCCTGCGGTAATTGATCTAAAGCTAAAGCCGAGAGATGTCGTCAAGATAACGCGAAAGAGCAGCACTGCAGGAGAATCATACTATTACAGATGTGCGATAAATGGTTAACACTGCAAAATTGCTGATACAAAAATATTTTGAAAGCTATTCCCTCATAAAGTCAGACATAGAGTCCTACAATTATTTTATAGAGCACGAGCTGCAGAAGATTATAGAAGAAAACAAAGATATAGAGCCCACAATAATCCCAAGCAATGTCGACAAGTTCAAGATAAGGCTTGACAAGATATGGCTCACAAAGCCGGAGATAACAGAAGCAGACGGCTCAAGGAGGGCAATATACCCTGTTGAAGCAAGACTAAGAAAGATAACTTATGCAAGCCCATGCTTCATCGAGGTAAGCGCCCATATCAATGATGTGCAGAGAGAATCATTTGTAACCCAGGTTGGCTCAATACCAATCATGCTGAGGAGCAAGTTTTGCCACCTGCACAACATGTCAAGGGACGAGATTATAGAAAAGGGTGAAGACCCTGATGACCCAGGAGGATATTTCATAATCAACGGAACAGAAAAGGTACTAATCGATGTCGAAGACCTCGCATCAAACCAACTTTTGGTGGAGAAGCAAAACATTGGGGTTTCGGAATACACAGGCAAGCTATTCTCAGAGCATGGGTATTACAAGATACCTCATACACTGGAAAAGATGAAGGATGGAATCTTCTATTTGTCCTTTACAAGAGTTAAGAGAATTCCGTTAATAATCGTCATAAAATCACTTGGCCTCCTGAACGATGAAGATATAATGAAGTCAGTATCCAAGGAGAGGCAATTCGATGAGGTGGTCGTGAACCTATACAGCTTCGCAGATATAAAGACGAGTGAAGACGCATTAGACTTCATAGCAAAAAGGATAGGCATAACACAAGCAAAGGAAATCAGGATCGAAAGAACAACCGAGATAATTGACCGCTACCTGATGCCCCATATCGGAATGAAAAAAGAAGAGAGAATATACAAAGCATACAACCTTTGCAAGATGCTCAAGAAATATATCCTTGTGTCAAACGGAGAGGTAGAGGAAGACGACAAGGACCACTACAAGAACAAGAGGCTCAAGTGCTCAGGAGACCTATTGGCAGACCTATTCAGGGTAAACCTTAAAGTGCTGATCGGAGACCTACTATACAATTTCCAGAGAATAGTAAAGAGGGGAAAATTCCCAAGCATCAAAGTGATAATCAGGGACAAGCTATTAACCCAGAGGATATACAGCTCGATGGCAACAGGAGCCTGGGTAGGCGGCAGGAAGGGAATCAGCCAAAGAATTCAGAGGCTAAACTTCCTGGAGACAGTCTCGCACCTGCAAAGGGTGGTGAGCCCGCTCTCAGCCTCGCAGGAGAACTTTGCGGCAAGGGAGCTGCACAGCACCCACCTTGGAAGGCTATGCCCTATCGAGACACCTGAAGGAACAAATATAGGGTTAAGAAAGAACCTTGCGCTACTCGCAAGCGTCTCGGCAGACACAAACGAGGAAGAGGTGCTCAAGGCACTCAAAGGCTTGGGGCTGAAGGTAATCAAATGAGCGAAGTTTTTTTGAATGGCAAATATGTGGGAACAATCGATAATCCTGAGGACTTTGTAAAGCAGGTAAAGGCAGAGAGAAGAAAGGGAGTCCTCTCAGACTCAGTAAACGTATACTACAATGACAAAATCGACGAGGTAAGAATAGAAAGCCTTAGGGGCAGGGTAAGAAGGCCGCTAATCGTGGTAAAGGACGGAGTAGCGCTCATAACTGAAAAACACATCAAGCAGCTGCAGAAAGGGGAGATAGGCTGGAAGGAACTTGTAGAGCAAGGAGTAATAGAATACCTGGATGCAATGGAGGAAGAGAACACCCTTGTTGCCTTCACGCCAGAGGACGTAACAGCAGAACACACCCACCTGGAGATAACACCCTTGGCAATGTGCGGACTAACAGTTGCGCTTGTGCCCTTCGGTAACTTTACCCAGGGAGCAAGGCTGAACATGGGAAGCAAGAACCAAAAGCAGGCAATAGGGTTGTACGCTGCCAACTTTGACATAAGGATGGACATGGACGTGAGCCTCCTGCACACACCACAGATGCCACTCGTGCAATCAATAATCCACGAAATATCTGACTACGACAAGCACCCTGCAGGACAAAACCTTGTTGTTGCGGTTATGAGCTACAAGGGCTATAACATGGAAGACGCGATTATAATCAACAAGGGATCGATAGACAGGGGCATGGGAAGAAGCACATATTATCGACCATCAATAACGGAAGAGCTCAGGTATTCGGGCGGACTAATGGACGATGTCTGCATACCAAACAAAGATGTAAAGGGCTATAAGAGCGAGAGAGATTATAGGCTCCTTGAGCCTGACGGAATAGTATACCCTGAAGCGCCAGTCAAGGAAGAGGACGTTGTCATAGGAAAGACCAGCCCACCAAGATTCCTCTCAGGCATGGATGAGTATAGCTTAGCGTCAAACACAAGAAGGGAGAGCTCAGTGGCGTTAAAGCACGGTGAGCAGGGAATAGTGGACTTTGTATTGATAACAGAAAACGAAGAGGGAAACAAACTCATGCAGGTAAGGGTAAGAGACCAGAGAATACCCGAGATAGGCGACAAGTTCACATCAAGACATGGACAGAAGGGGGTAATCGGACTAATCGTGCCTCATGCTGACATGCCATTCAGCGCATCAGGAATAGTGCCAGACCTATTATTCTCACCGCACGGAATACCGAGCAGAATGACAATAGCGCACCTGCTTGAGCTAGTGGCAGGAAAAACTGCAGCACTGGCAGGAAGATACGTAGACGGAACAACATTCAGCTCAGAAAAAGAGTCAGACATAAGAAAGGAGTTGCTCGGGCTTGGCTTCAGGGAGAATGGGACAGAGACCATGTACAATGGGGAGACTGGAGAGAGGTTCGAGGCAAAGATATTCATCGGTAACATGTATTATCTCAAGCTAAGGCACATGGTTGCAAACAAGATACACTCGAGAGCAAGGGGACCAATACAACTGCTCACAAGACAGCCAACAGAGGGAAGAGCAAAAGAGGGAGGCCTAAGGCTTGGAGAAATGGAAAAGGACACCTTTGTGGCTCACGGAGCATCATTACTCCTCAAAGAAAGGTTCGACTCAGACAAGACAGTCGTACCAGTCTGCGAGAACTGCGGAATAATTGCAATATACGACGCATACAAGGACAAGAAGTACTGCCCTGTCTGCGGAGAGAATGTGGAGATAAACAATATCGAATTGAGCTATGCGTTCAAATTGATGCTCGACGAATTCAAGTCACTATGCATCTACCCTAAACTTGTATTGAAAAACAAATATTGAGAAAATGGCAGACGAAACACCAGCAGCAGCTGAACTAACAAAAGAGGTCGTGGAACTAGCTGAAGAGCCTGTGCAATATATTTACAAGCAGGTAAGCAGCATAGTATTTGGAGTGCTAAGCCCAAAGATGGTAAAGCAGATGGCCTCGGCAAAGATAGTCACGCCTGAGCTTTATGACAAGGAGGGTTATCCTGTTGACGGTGGGCTAATGGATATCAGGCTAGGAGTCATTGATCCAGGACTCAAGTGCAAGACATGCGGATCAAAATTAAAGGAGTGCATAGGACACTTCGGTTATATAGAACTTGCAAGGCCGATAATGCACGTGAAGTTTGTGGGAGTGATTCTAACGCTCCTCAAGTGCACATGCAGGGATTGCGGAAGAGTTCTTATCCCAAAAAACAAGATTGAATACTACCAAGACCAGCTCGCGAAAGTGGAAAAGGAATCTGGCGTAGAGGGACGCAGAAAGGCCATCAAAGAAATTGTGAACAGCCTAAAGACAGCAAACAAGTGCCCTTATTGCAAGGCACGACAACACAAGGTTTTGCTCGAGAAACCAACAACCTTCATGGAAAACGAGCGAAGGCTGAATCCGATAGAGGTAAGGACAAGATTGGAGAGGATTCCCGATGATGATGCTGACCTTTTCGGAATAAATCCCAAGGCTGTAAGACCAGAATGGATGGTGCTAACACTCCTGCCAATACCACCAGTCACGATGAGACCCTCAATCACTCTGGAGTCTGGAGAGCGCTCTGAAGACGATCTCACACACAAATTGGGAGACATTGTCAGAATCAATCAGAGACTGTTCGAAAACATAAATGCAGGAGCACCAGAAATAATTATCGAGGACCTATGGGACCTGCTTCAATACCATGTCACCACATTCTTTGACAATAACATAGCACAATTGCCACCGGCAAGGCATCGAAGCGGACAGCCGCTCAAGACAATCACTGAGCGAATCAAGAGCAAGGAAGGAAGGATACGACATAACCTTGCAGGAAAGAGAACAAACTTCTGCGCAAGGACAGTGATCAGCCCAGACCCAATGCTAAACTTAAGCGAGGTCGGGGTGCCAAAGGAAATAGCAATGAAACTCACAGTGCCTGAAATCGTAAACTCTTGGAATATGGCCTACCTCAAGAAATTTGTAGAGAGGGGCCCCGGAACATATCCTGGAGCAAACTATATCATAAGGCCTGACGGCAAGAAAAAGAAAATTACAGACGAGACAAAAGAAGCAAGCCTGGAAGAACTTCAGCCAGGTTATTCTGTTGAAAGGCATCTTCTTGATGGGGACGTCGCAATATTCAACAGGCAGCCAAGCCTGCACAGGATGAGCATGATGTGCCATCAAGTCAGGGTCTTGCCTGGAAAGACGCTTAGGCTGAATCCAGCAGTGTGCCATCCATACAACGCAGACTTTGACGGAGACGAAATGAACCTCCACATACCTCAGACAGAGGAAGCAAGGGCTGAGGCAGAGATACTTATGTCAGTCCCGACCCAGCTCATAAGCCCAAGATACGGGCTATCTGTGATAGGCTGCATCCAGGACTCAATCTCAGGCAATTATCTACTCACAAAATTCATGGAAATGCCAAGAACGCAAGCGGTTGAGCTAATGATTTCAATTGGCATCTCAGACCTCTCGAAGCTACCAAGCAGGCAAAAGGTGACAGGAAAAGAGATGTTCTCAGTGCTCTTACCGGATGACTTCGATTTTGACGGAAAATCAAAGTCCAAAGACCTGGATGGAAGCAACGTTGTTACGATACGCAAAGGGCAGCTAACAAAGGGAGTGATGGACAGAAGCAATCTTGGCGAGGGATCAGGACTCTTGCTCAGGAAATTCCATAAGAAGTATGGACCTTATGAGACAATAAAGATCCTTGAAAACATCTTCAGGCTTGGAATAGCAGTCCTTTCAAAGCGAGGATTCACAACTGCAATATCAGATACTGACCTGCCAGAGAACGCAAGGCAGATGATAGAGCAAGAACTCAACAAGGCAGATGAGGACGTAAATCAATTGATTGCGCTCTATCGCGACGGAAAACTGGAGACATTCCCAGGGAGGACTCTCAAAGAGACGCTTGAATTGAAGATATTGGAGCTACTCAACAAGACCAGGAACAGGACAGGAGAGATAGTGGCAGAATTCGCTGACAAGAAAACTCACACGATAATCATGGCAGAATCAGGAGCACGCGGTACGCCCCTAAACCTTGCCCAGATGGCAGCATGCGTAGGCCAGCAGGCAATGAGGGGAAAGAGGATTGACAAGGGCTACCAGGGAAGGACTATCAGCCACTTCAAGAAAGGAGATCTGGGATCAAGCGCGCACGGATTTATCAGGGATGGATTCAAGAAAGGGCTAAGCCCAGCAGAATTCTTCTTCGGCTCAATGACCGGAAGGGATTCACTCATGGACACAGCATTGAGGACCCCAAAATCAGGATACCTCTATAGAAGGCTGGCAAACGCGATGCAGGACCTGAAGGTGGAGTATGACAACACTGTGCGGGATGCTTCAGGAAAGATCATACAATTCCTTTACGGAGAAGACAGCATGGACGTATCAAAATCAGAGGGAGGTAAGTTAAACGTCCAGAGCATAATAGACAACACCTGAAAATGAACCCAATACTAAAAAGATATGTCGGAAAACTTCCACCAAAGATATTGCAGGAACTGGAAGAGAAAATGCCGCGAGGCGCAAGCGAGGCACGGATCAAGAAAATTGTGGAGCGCACTTACCAGGAGTACGAGCAGTCCAAGATTCACGCAGGAGAATGCGTGGGCATCATTGCGGCTGAGTCGATTGGAGAACCTGGAACCCAGATGACACTCAACACCTTCCACTTTGCTGGAGTTGCAGAGATGAACGTCACAATGGGCCTGCCAAGAATAATTGAGATTCTCGACGGAAGAAAAGAGCTTGATACGCCGATGATGGAAGTCTATCTGAAACCACCATACAACAAGGGCAAGGACATAAGAGAGCTGGCGCTTTCACTTAAAGAGACAAAATTAAAGGACATAGCATCGGAGTTCCTAATCAATGTCATAGAATCAACAATAGAAGTGAAACTTAGCAAGGAAAAAATGTCGATTCTTGGACTAAACCTTGGCATGGTCACAAAAGTACTTGAGAAAAGCCTAAAGGAAGGAACAGTCAAGGCTGCAAAAGACGGAATAATTGTCAAAGCCAAGAAAAAGAACGAGAACCTGAACGAGGTATACAAGATAAAAGAGAAGGTAAAGGAGGCATATATCAAGGGAGTAAAAGGCATAAGGCAGGTGCTTCCAGTAAAAAGGGGTGCGGAGTTCATAATAATCACTGCAGGAACAAACCTAAGGACAGTTCTTGAGCTTAGCTGGGTTGACCAGACAAGGACAATTTGCAACAACATCCACGAAATAGCGGAGGTGCTGGGAATCGAAGCAGCAAGACAGGCTGTCATAGACGAGGTTTACAGGGTCATTGAGGCACAAGGCTTAAATATCGATATACGACACGTGATGCTCGTCACAGACACAATGTGCTGGAGCGGAGAGATCAAGGGAATAACCCGCTACGGAGTTGTGGGTGAGAAAGCAAGCGTGCTAGCAAGGGCGTCATTTGAGACCCCTATAAGGCATATTGTCAATGCAGCGCTCACAGGCGAGTCAGACCAGCTCAACTCAGTAGTGGAGAACGTGATGCTCAACCAGCCAGTACCTGTGGGAACTGGGCTGCCGGGATTATTGACAAAGGAAAAGAAGTAATATGGCACGCAAAGAAACAGACATCAAGAAGGAACTGCAGCTATTGATGAGCACCAAGAAGGCTGTGATTGGAACAGACAGGGCAATCAAGGGGATAAAACTAGGCACAATAAAGAAAGTTTATGTGTCATCAAACTGCCCTGAAAGGACAAGAAAGAGCTTACAATACTATTGTTCAATCGGAAAGGTGGCTTGTGAGGAGCTGGGTTTTGCATCGACCGATCTTGGTGTCATATGCAAGAAACCATTCTCTATTTCTGTCTTGAGTGCAAAGAATGAATAGGATAAAATTTGACACTGACCTCATGAAGATAATCTCCATTTTCCAGAGCATTACAATGGTCAGTGTAAAGGACTGCATCGCTGAACCTGACCGGATAACAGTGGTGGTTGCAGAAGGAGAAGCGAGCCGGGCAATAGGCCCAAAGGGCTCAACAGCACGACGGATAGAGCAGGCACTCAACAGAAAGCTTAAAATAGTTGAATTTAACTCCGATGTCAAGCAATTCACGAGAAATCTGATACATCCGCTCAAGGCGAAGGAGATAAGCGAGCAGGACGGCAAAATCATAATAACTTCTCCTGACTTGCAGACAAGGGGTTATCTCATAGGAAGAAGTGCCAAGCAGCTAAGGGCATTCGAAGGGATAATCAAAAGGCACTTTCCAATAACAGAGGTTAAGATCATATAAAATGGGAAAAAAACCATCAGGAATAAACAGCGCAAAAAAGCTTGTAAAACGAAGAAAGAAGTCACGCTGGTCAAGCAGGAGATACATAAAGAGAGCGCTCAACCTCAAGAAGAAGTCAGACCCATTGCAGGGAGCAAGCCAGGCAAAGGGAATAGTGCTGGAAAAGATCCAGCTTGAGGCAAAACAGCCAAACTCAGCCATGAGAAAATGCGTAAGGGTACAGCTAATCAAGAACGGAAGGCAGGTCACAGCATTTGTTCCAGGAGATGCTGCATCAAAGATGCTTGACGAGCACGACGAGGTGCTCATTGAGTGCATCGGCGGAAAGATGGGAAGAGCGAAGGGAGACATACCTGGGGTAAGGTGGCAAGTCATCAAGATAAACGACCAATCACTCCTAGCATTATTGCAGGGCAGGATAGAGAAGGCAAGAAAGTAAAATGGAAGTTAAGCTTTTCAACAAGTGGGGCACTGAAGGCATCAAGGTAGGGGACCAAGGCTTACAGGGATACATAGCGCTAGAGCCAAAGTATGTCCCAAAGACAGGGGCAAGATATGCTACTGCAAGATTCCACAAATCAAGGGTGCTAATCGTTGAGAGGCTGATAAACAAGATAATGATTCCAGGCCATAAGGGAAAAAAGCACCACAAGTCAAGCAGCCATATTACCGGAAAGGCACATACAGCGTACAACATAGTCCAGGACGCGTTCCAGGAAATTGAGAAACAGACAAAGAAGAACCCCATTGAGGTGTTTGTCAAGGCGCTGGAGAATGCTGCACCAAGAGAAGAGATAGTAACAATAGAATACGGGGGCGCAAGGTATCCAAAGGCAGTTGAGTGCGCGCCGCAAAGAAGGGTGGACATAGCCTTAAGATACATGACACAAGGGGCATATGTAAAATCCTTTAATTCCAAGAAAAGCATTGTAATGGCGCTCACTGAAGAGATTGTTAATGCATACCACCTGAGCCCAAACTCTGCAGCAATAGCCAAAAAGAACGAATTGGAAAGACAGGCAGATAGCTCAAGGTAAAACAACCAATTATTTTCATATATAATTCTGAGATTTTCACTCACAAAAGCGCAATGCTTAAAATCCTCTGAAATTTCTTTAGGAAGGATGCGCAGCGTGGTGATAGAAGAGGGTGCACTTTTAGGGATACTAACGAGTGCAGTAGAGGTCTATGACAAAGAGACCTGCGGAATTCTGATAGGCAGAAGAAAGGGTAACTCGTACGTGATAAAGTATGCCATAACACATCAGACAGCAGAGCGCAAGAAGAAGGAGATAACAGTTGATGACAAATATGAGAAAAGGATAAACAGAACTAATTGCCTGATATCAAAATATAGCAGAGTGGGAGATTATCATTCACACATAGGAAAACTGGATGGTTTGACTGATTGCGACAAAAAATCGTTGAAAATTGATGGAGAAGGAGTTTCATTGCTTATCTTGATAAAAAAAGCAAGAAAAGAACGCAAATGGCAGTATAAAGCCCAGGAAAAGAAGATTTCTGGAAGCATAGGCAGTGACTACACGATTTCAATCAAGGCATATTACTATGACCACATAAAGAAACGAATCCACAAGATTTCCTTAAAGTGCCCATACATCAACACCTTGAACAGAATCAACTAAACTAAAGAACCGCCACTCATAGACTGGCGGGATTCCTAGGCGATTGGTCACTTTGCTGCAAACTAACTTTCTGGCGGTTCTTAGTGCTCAGGATTTTCTGGATTGGTGCTGCCCATTGCAAGCCTTGCTTGCCACCAGTCAGAGACTGGATGGAAAATCCTGACATTTTTGGAAAGGCACTGATTTCACAAGGCCGGAGACAGCCTACAAAGCCATTTTTTTGGGTTCTTAGCCAGTCAGCCTATCCATATGTAAAATCAGTCAAAAATACGCTGTAAAGGCCTGTCAGACCATTTTATAGTAATAACATGCTGAAACCTCAGGATTATGGCTCTAGAAGGGCTATAACCCCATTTGGTACGGTTTTCTTGACGACATTCTTGCGAAAATTTTATAAAGCAGTGGCGTTCTAGTACTGAGAACCCAACCATAACTATAGGGTTTGGTAGCAAGACTAAAGGTGTGTGAGAGTGTTACCAAGGCCAAGGTTTTGGGAGGAACTTGCCTTATTACAAGGTAAAGATAGCCAAAATATAAACACGGAGGTGTTTAGATGAAAATAAAAAGAGTGATGAAGAAAGTAGTTGCTCTAGGAACAGGAGTAACCATGGTAGGAGCAACTCTTTTGGGTGCACTCGCAGCGGCTGATTTGAGCCAGTACCCAAGCCCCCTTTTCATTAAGGAAGGGAAGTTTGATGGTATTATTGTAGTTGGCGACCAGGCTGCTGGTGAAGATGTTGTAGGTGCTATAGACATCGCAGTATCTTTGCAACAAGCATCCAAGACAAGCACCACAGTGACAGGAAGCACAGGGGTAACTACGACTGTTGAAGGGGACGCCTTCAAAGTTGAGAAATCAGGCGACAAGCTGAACCTAGGAGAACAACTCTCGGGAGCAGGAAGCAGGGGAGGCCCTGTAACCGTTGTTGATAAAAGTGACCTGAAAGCACTTGCTGATGGAGTCATCACAAACGCAAAAGGAACCTTTACCTACAACCAGTACATTGATATGCCTGACAATTCGTCTGTGGTCTATACAATAGACAGCGACCAAGCGGATGACCCAGCCTTATACCTTGAGTTCCTCGACAACTACAAGGTATACACTTATAGGCTGTCATTCCCGACAGCGCTTCGGTCTGACATTGTGACAACCTCAACAGCAGCCAATGTGGATCACTGGAAAGACCTGGACAACAAGAAAATGACCTTGATGGGCAAAGAATATACAGTAATAAGCACAGACAATAGCACAGGAACCTTAACCTTGATGGGAGGGGCAATCCTTGACACACTAAGTGAAGGGGAAACAAAAACCTATACCATCAACGGAGTTGACTACGAGGTTGAAGTCACTATCATAACAGGCAGTGACGTACTCTTCAAAGTCAACGGCGAGGTAACAGACAAGCTGCAAGAAGGAACAACCTTCAAGCTGAAGGACGGCACTGAAATCGGTGTCAAGACACTCTTGTCACAGGACTTCGCAGGAGGCTCAAGGCTTGTTGAATTCTATCTCGGTGCGTCAAAAGTCGAGATAGCAGACAGCAAGTTTGGCGCAGGAGGCACAAACCAAGGAACACTGACTGTTGGCTCTGAAGAAGTCAGCGGCGTCAAGGCGGACATTGTTGCCACCACAAGCGCAGCTGAGATAAGAATCAGCAAGATCGAAGTCATGTGGAATGCCACAGACAACGTGTTTGTCCCAGCTAGTGGAAAGTTGTCTGACAGGCTAACGAGCGATGAGAAGGGAAAACTCTTCTTGCAAAACCTTGACTTTGAGCTAGCGGGCGTTGATTTCGGAACACCGGAAGCAATCAACCTGAGGTCTGGAGCAACAACCAAGTATAGGGTCCAAATGCCAACAAAGACAGGTGGAGATCTGAACTTCTATGCATTCTACACAAACACAGACGCTGTAGCATGCAACCTAGGAAAGGACGATAGCCACAAGATAATAACGGCAATTGCAACACCTATCCGACAGAACGACCAGTTCATCGTGAGCAGCAACAGGTTCAGCCACTTGTTAGAAGTGGACAGCTTCACGACAGGAACAACCAACAAGGTCAAGTTCAAGGACCTGGGCACAGGAGACAGCTTCGAAGTGTCAACAACATCAGGTGCAGGAACATTCTACCTGGACGGGTATGCCTATGACTTCAAGGCTGACTACACCAACAGCAGGCTGAACATCACAACCTCAATGGGAGATGATGGAGCAGTACTGTACACGCCGGGAGAAGCAAAGGTCCAGATAAAAGATGCTGGAAGCTCTTGCATCTTTAACGTGACTGAGTACCCAGGAAGGTCAAGAGACGACTCAACAAGTGCTGTAAAAGCAATAACTGTGAACGTCTCGCGCTCGGGAACAACCTCAAGCACACCATTGCAGGCAGGAACACCAACAAGCGGTGACACATACTTCAGCCTACAAACATGGGACAGCAAGAACAACTTCCAGACCGCGTACACGAGCTTTGGCTCATACGTAGAGTTTGACTCAAACCCAGACCAGCACACAATTAGCATAAGCTACCCTGGTCAGGAGGCAGTTGCCAACGCATTCGTGACATCTGGAGTGACAACAGTAGTCCAGGCTGGAACAGGCGCTGGAACCACCACGACCTATACCCCAATACAGGTCGGCACTGCGAAACTCGCATCAGAAGTGAGCGATATCACAGCGCAGAACATGATTGTGGTTGGCGGACCTTGCGCAAACGCAATAGCAGCAAAGGTCATGGGAGTGGAGCAGGCTGTACCGGCATGCTTGGCAGGCTTTAGCGAAGGCAAAGCAATGCTCAAGCTCTACGAGGAGGGCACAAAGGTTGCCATGCTTGTAGCAGGTGGAACAGCGCTTGACACCCATAGGGCGAGCAGAGTGCTGGCAAACTATGCCCAGTATAAGCTCACTGGAACCGAAGTGCAGGTTAGCGGAACAAGCTTGACTGATATAACAGTTACGGCTGTAGCCTAAACGGCTTTTTTTTCTTTTTTTTTATTTTTTCTTTAATGCGAAAAAATTATATAGTAAGAGCGATAAGAATCGACATATGAACATGATTGCAGTGATTATCGTCCTTATTCTCGCCGCAAATATTGCTTGTGCTGCAGACTTTTCCGATTACCCAACATTCCTCACAAATGCAGGAGTGGTAGACGTCACTTTCGTTATCGGTGATAATGCAGACATAGCTGATGCCATAGGCGCGGTTGACATAGCAACAAGCCTGCAGTTCTATAGCGCGAAACGGATTGAGAGCGCATCAATGCTTGCTTCTGAAATAACAGACGTTGGATCACAGAACATGATAGTAGTGGGAGGGCCGTGCGCAAACCCTGTAGCAGCCAAACTAATGGGCTTTCCAGCAGACTGCATGGAAGGATTCAAGCCAGGAACTGCAATGGTAAAGCTTTTTGAGACTCCTAAATCGATATCAATAATTGTAGCTGGGCTCAATGCCCAAGATACAAGAAGGGCTTGCAGAATAATGGCAGACTTTACCTCTTACAAGGACCAGTTCAAGGGAACTGAAATCGAGGTATCTGGCACCAGCTCCAAAGAAGTGTACATAAAAAAGGTAGCATAAAGGGGGGAGACCATGCGTAAGATTGTTTTTGCACTGCTTTTGTTCTTAGTGCTGGTAATTGGCTGCACAACAGACAAGCCGGTATTACAGCAGGTAATACCAAACGCAAGGCAGAATGTTGTGACAAAGGAGACAATACCTGACCAGAAGCCTGCTGAGGTGCCAAAGGAATGTACGAGCACGTTACAGCCTCAGGACATAACAAAGATACATGTCACGCTGTTTGACACTCATATAAACAAGACAGCAGAGGGATTCAGCTTCAGGGTGCTACCCACAGACGACCAAGGCAACATAATCCCTGTTGAAGGAAACATAATGGTAGGCATATATTCTGGAAAGGAAGACAAGCCTAAAGCGAGAGATTACACACTACTGCAAAGAAGCTTCTATGTAAAAAAGGAAAATGTGCTCGCTGATTGCGGTCCAAAGCCAATAACAATCTTTTGGAAGGACATACAATCAACCAAGGATTATCTGAATGTAAAGAAGCCAAACCCCGGCATAATAGGAATAAGCTTCACGAGAACCGGAAGCGGGCAATTGTATGAAGCGCAGTACAATGGGGTTGACTATGGCGAAAGCATAATCACTTAGAGACTGAACCGTAGAAAATATTGTGCTTGTCTCCTGTGATTCTTATTGTTGCAATCCCTATCCTATCAGTGTCCTTTATGGTAATGTTCCTGCCTTTTGCAGCAGCAATCATCTCATGAGCAAGTCTACCTGGACAGAGCAAAACAGCTTCAATCTTCTGACCCTTCTTGAAGGGCTTGGGAAGGGGCTTTGTTCTCTTTATGCTGAAATCATTCTCGTCAAAGATGAGCTTGATATTGGTTGCTTCTTGTAGATTTTTTAAGATCTCAAAGAACTTTTTCATCTGGTAAGGCTTTCCCGGGTGCTTGCCTGTCTTGTAGCTCAGGAAGTTCTGGATGCCTATCTTTGATTTCAAGCTGTCTGCAAATTCAATCAGCTTTGGCATTTCATCTTCATTGAAGCCTGGCACGAGCACAGGGGCAATAAGCAATTGTGATACCTTAGTTATGTGTTTACAAATATTCTTGATCTTACTTACGTCGTAGTTACAACCAGCCATTTTTCTTGCTGTCTCGCTGTCAATCGCGTTGAGGGATACATTGAATCTTGTTAGACCTGCCTTTGCCAAATTGTCTACAACTATTTCTGTGAGGAGAGTGGCGTTTGTATCAATTGAGATGGTCTGGATTTCAGGCCATTTTGAAACTTCTTGTACGAACTCTCTCAAGGGTGCATAATACGATGGCTCTCCGTGGGAATTTATGTGGATCTCCAAACCTTTTTGCTGCTTCATTTCCACAAGTTTTCTTAGCTCTTGTACAAGATAATCCTTCTCCACAACAAAATCATAAAGGCGTTTGTCCTGGTCAACAGAGCAGAAGATGCATTTGAGATTGCATCCTGTTATTGGCTTCACCTCGATTAGTGAGCTGTTCCTGTCGATGATACCAAAACTGATATTGCCGATGAGCGGGATTCCGCTGTTCTTATGTATGTAGATGGTCGGCTTTCCTGTCAGACTGTTCTTCAATCCTGCAAAGCCAAGGCTCATTAGAGAATCGAACCTTCTCCTGGCAGAAGATTCATCAAGCCCAGGAAATTCAATAGAATGCTCTGATGCTTTGGCATCACCTAAGACAGGCTTTTCCAGGTCGAAGTAAAATATCCTAAGAAACCAGACTCTTAATGAATCTTTTTTCTCTTCAAATTTAAGGTCCTGGAAAGTCAATTTAGCCATTAACTGGCAGAAGAGCTGAAGGTTATTAAAGATTTCCGAAATCATTAAATACAAAACAGGTTTCGAAAAGGCAGGGGGAACATGCAAGATCCAGAGATAACAATCACATATGAGACTCTCTTCGAGCTAAGAAGGCTTGAGAAGAACAGGGAAGAGCTCCAAACTTTAAGCAGCACATTTCTTGATGACCTGGCAAAATACATCAATGAAAAACAGATTGTGCTCTCGCAGGGAGGAATGTTCGTGAGCGACAGGGACAAGAACCTGCTCGAACAAGTCAAAGGCCTGACAAGGCAGCTCTACGAGCTAAGGGAGAGAAAGATAATATCACTTGCTGTAAACAAGTCAAGGACTGGCTCGAGCATCATCGACACCTCAGCGCTGTTAAAACATGAAAAAGAATTCTTCGACCAGATGGTCGGTCTCCTTGACAAGTCCAGGGAAACAATACTGAAACCTCTTCTGGAAGGCTATCAGGCAAAGCCTGAAGAAGAAATAAGGAAGGAGACAAGGCTTGTGCGCTTTCTCACACCTGTGCCAAAATTCGTTGGAGAACAACTAGAGGTCTATGGCCCATTCGAAGAAGAGGATGTTGCAAACCTGCCGACTGCCATAGCAGATGTCCTAATTACAAAAGGCAGGGCGCAGGCGATGGAATGAAAAAAGAAGCGTTCATTGTGGCAAGATATATTATGCTATTCGCAGTAATATGGCTGATTGCCTTTAGGGTCACTTTATGGATACTAATTCCGGTGATGGTCATAACCGCTGCGATGTTCTTGTATCGTTATCCTGGATGAGACTTCGGGAAAAAAAGCTGGAAGCATAACATTTATAACTGGTTTCAACCGGAAGGGATCATAATCCGTTGTTTTCGGAACATCCGAATTCTTGGCATGAATGAACACAAAGCAAGTAAGGGAAAGCTTTTTAAGAGGTAAGGCGATTATCATTCTTATGGCGACCATAAAAATTGCTCCAAGATTTGAAACAGATTCTTTTGAACCATATTCCTTGAAAGATTTGAAACAGGTTGTTGATGGTATTGTACAGCTGAATAACTCTGGATATATCGGGACCATGGAAACTGCCGGTGTTGATGCTACAGTGCAGGCAGATGTATCATATGATTCAACATTTGACAGAATCAGAATATTACTGAAACCTGAACCTGATTTGGAGCTGTCTCGTGGATTAAGAGTAAACCTAAAAGCAGAATTGAGTGACCTGTGCGCGTCTGTTTGCGACGAAAAACTTGCCGTTACCTTTAACGCAGTGGTAAAGCAGAAAGGAATTATAGAAAATGTTTTCAAATACAAGATACTTGCGCCTACAAAAGAACAAGGCATGGAATAGGCAATTTCATATTGAAATATTGTTGCTGTCTTCAAAAGATATAATCTTCCATTCCAATTTTACTATCCAGAATTGCTGGTGGAATATTTCCAAGATATTCTGTAACGTTTTTTCCCTTAAGGTCTCATCTAGCCATATTATCCCTCATTTATATTCCAAAGCAATTATCTACCTTTTTTTAAAGCTTATAACTATTCTCAGATTTGACTAGAAACCAGCATCTTGATGAAAATGCCAATCATGCGAGCGTAAGATTGGCTAAAAATTTTATAAGAAAGAATTCGTCACTAACGAACGCGGTCTGCAATAATCTGGGCGATGACACACTTTAGGTGCCTGTACTCATTGTTTGCATCGCAAAGCTTGCGCCTTGCCTCGCACATAACCTTTGATCCAATCATGCCTTCGTCAGCATACTTGTTGCCCTGGTTGTCAATCATAAAATTCTTTGTGTAAGTGAATTTGCCGTTACAATTATTGACAGTCAGCTTGTCGTCAGGGTGGTCGCCAATGTTCTCGTTCCTATCATAATCTTCGATAATCTCATGCAAATCGTTGCTGCGGATTTCCATCCTGTCAGGGTCGTTTGAGATCCAACCAGTAGTTCCAGTGTAGTATGAGACAAGCTTTCCTTCTATCGTACCTTCAAAGAGTGGCTTTTTGCTGGCTGCATGAGCAACGCTAGTACCAATTACATAAGAAGGTGGAACTACTACCGCAGCTTTCACTATATTTTTTAGAAAATCCCTGCGTGAGATTTTTGGTGCCATAAGAAGTGGTAACAATAACTAATATATAAATTTAACGGTTTTGTAACTACTTAACAGTTATAAATAATTGCCTGAGTGATGGAATTGACTGTGAAAACTAGGGAGGAAACATTTATAAACCATCCTCGAATCCTCAGAACCTATGAAAGCAGCTTTTTCAGAAAGCGATGCCCTGATTATTGTAACAAGACTATCTTTTTGGGGCTTCTGATATTCTTCCTGATTAATATCTTCACGAAGTCTCAGCGTTCAGGATATCATAAAGTTTCTTGAATGCTGTTTTGTTATTTTCCCACTTTAGAAGGTTAAGGGCTTGTTCCAGGGTTGCCCATCGAAATGTAACATGTTCCTTTTCCGTGTCGCTGTCTATTGAGATTCTAATATCTTTACGTACTTCAAATCCATAAACATGTTCAGTAATGGTTGGGATTGTTGCCCCAGTGAGGTAATGCTTCTTAACTTCAAACTTGTGAACATCCTTGATTATGCGCATGACTTTTTCTTTTGTGATACCAGTCTCCTCCCAAAGTTCTCTGTACGCTGCATCCAAGATTGTTGCATCCCCTTCCTCAAACCCGCCGCCGGGTGGTTGCCAGAATCCTCCCTTCTTTGGAATCCTTTTAAGCAGAAGAAACTCATAAACTCCCGACTTTTTCCTGAATGCAATGCATTCAACCTGTATTCTTCTCATCTGATCAAAAACAGAATATACCTACTTAAATAATGTTCTGTAAGTATCACAAAGCGAGCTTGTGTTTGGCCACCAATTCCTTTGCCCACAGGAAGTGCTCATAGTCCTTTTTACCCAATCCAGACCTCTCCCTGTAAATGCAAAACCTTCTCTTAATTTCTTCGAGCGAGGCCTGCCTTACTGTATTGTCATCCGTTATACTTTCCTTAATGAAGTTTATCCCCATTTCTGTTGGAGAAGCATAAATGTCCTTTCCAAAAATTTCTGATAAAAGTCTTCGCAGAACAATAAAGTTTTCCATATCCCTATTATATGTGGTGGCAGGGATTCCATTAGCCCTTAAAAAATAATTCATCAACCAAATTGTCATCCTTCGTATTGACTGTCGCAAATTCATAAGATACGTTAAGGGTATGCTACAATGGCATGTTCCAGACCGGTAAAATAAACTCTCCAATGTGGGCAGAAACATTTATAAAGCGCCCTCGAATCCTCAGAGCTTATGAAAGTACCAAAAGCAGTCAAGAGATACTGCCCATTTTGCAAGAAGCACACTGAGCACAAGCTTACGCAGACAAAGAAAAGGGCTGCAAGCACTCTTAGCTATGGATCTAAAGTAAGGGCAAGAAGGAGGGGTGCATCGCGAGGAATGGGTAACATGGGCAGGTATTCAAAGCCAGCCATATCACAATTCAAGATGACTGGAAAGAAGCAGAGCAAGAAGACTGACTTCAGGCTTGAGTGCAAGGAGTGCAAGAAGACTCATGTTCAAAGGAAAAACATCAGAACCAAGAAGGTGGAGTTCAAATAATGGAAATGATACAAGAGCCGGAAAGCAAGTTTATCAAAGTAAGATGCCCAAAGTGCAAGAACGAGCAGATTGTGTTCGGGAAGGCATCAACAATAGTAAAGTGCCTGGTCTGCGGAAAGGTACTCTCAGAACCATCAGGCGGAAAATCAAAGGTCAAGGCAAGGATCCTTGAGGTACTAGAATAAATGCTTTTCAAAAAGGAAGGTTATCCGGAAGAGAACGAGCTTGTGATGTGCACTGTGGCAAAAGTGCAGTTTAATTCTGTTTTTGTCAATCTGGACGAATTCCAAAAGCAGGGAATGATACACATCTCTGAGATAAGCCCTGGAAGGATAAGAAACATCAGGGATTTTGTGAAGGAAGGCAAGGTTGTTGTCTGCAAAGTGCTAAGAGTCAATAGGGAAAGGGGACAGATAGACCTCTCGCTTCGAAGGGTCTCTGAGGTGCAGCGAAGGTCAAAGGTTGAGGAGATGAAGCAGGAGCAGAAGGCAGAAAAAATATTAGAGTACCTGGCCAAAGAGGTGAACAAAGAATTATCTGAACTCTACAAGGAAGTGTTCCAGAAGACTGCAAAGAAGTATCCTATGCTACATTATGCTTTCCAAGCAGTTGCTGAAGGAAGCGAATCGCTCGAGAACCTGGGAATAGAAAAAAAAGTTGCAGAAGTGCTAACAAAAGAGATAGTTGACAGGATTAAGCCAAGCGAGGTCACGATTCACGGAGACTTGGTATTGATGAGTTATGAACCAAATGGAGTAGAGATAGTCAGGGATGCAATAAGGAAGTCATTAATCAACGAGAACATCAAGATCATATACCTAGGCGGTGGAAAATATCATCTGAGCGTCACGGCAGAAGATTATCCAGATGCTGAAGAGCTGCTCAAGGAATCAAGCGAAAAGGCAATTGAGTACATGCAGGCCAACAAGAGCGAAGGATCATTTATCAGGCAAGAACAATAAGATGCTCCATATTCTAAAGTGCCAGAAGTGCGGCAAATACACATTGAAGGAGAAATGCAGCTGCGGAGGAAAGGCAGTCTCTCCAAGA
This sequence comes from Candidatus Woesearchaeota archaeon, assembly GCA_043803105.1. Classification (GTDB taxonomy): domain Archaea; phylum Nanobdellota; class Nanobdellia; order Woesearchaeales; family JAZDKJ01; genus JAZDKJ01. Next base: position 351,442 of record JAZDKJ010000006.1, on the reverse strand, counting down.
CCAGCAAGGTTTTCTCCTGACGACAAATACGCAGCATACAGGAGAAAGGTTAAGAAGAAAGAACTGGAAGAGAAGGGCCTTCTATAAAGCTTTAAAAAGGGCTGCAGAACCAGCATGTCTATGGAGCCCAAAGATTTTCTTCGCGACACCAAAGGATTTCACCAGACTGTGGATAGCCTTGCACGGTTGCTTGATTTTTCCAGTCCAATCAGGAGTGAAGTGCCATATTACTTGGAACTTTTCGGCACGCTCAAACCTAAAGACATGGCATGGATAAGGACAGAAACATATTTGAGGGGTGACGGTGACCAAATCGTTGCATCCACAAATCATCTTGGACGCGACACAATTAAAGAAGGCTGTTACATAACCAGCGAAATCCAGACAAATTTCCAAATTGGATTGGACGACCGGATAGTTGATTCTGAAAAGGCAATGTTTATGGGTGCTGAGACAAGATTTGTGCCAGCATTTGACGGGCTTCAATTCTTTCATTACATATTCACAGATAGACTGACGGGAGCGCACAAGAAGGGCTTGCTACCCACGAATGGGCTCTGGTTTTATCCTGACATATACCTTTTGGCTGAGATAGCAAAAAATTACATTGGGCGCAGGTCGCCAAATGTCAAGGCTTTGTATATAGCGTTAGGCACAGACTAATCTGCTTTGCGTATATAGTCCTAATCTGAGGTTACTTTTTACACAGAATTTTATTTTTCCATAATTTCTTTTAAACCTTGCAAAATTTCCTGCGTAAATGGGTTTTTTATTTTTCCTTCCTTAACCCACTCAAAATACTCCATTTCAGTCTTTGTTTCGCTTAATTTTTCATATGTGTATCGCACAAAATAATTATAATCTGAGGATTTTAATGTAAAAATTTTATCTTTGTCAAATTCTATAACTGTATAATAATTCCACTTTCCTGAACTCCCACGATTCTTATAAATTGTATGAATTTCTGGAGGATACTTATCTGATAACTCTTCTTTAATTTGAGGAATCCATAGATGTGTATTTTTTGGATTAGTGGTAAATTCAAATACCTCTTTAATAGACTTATTTATTACAATTACTATTTTGTTTTCATTCATAATACCCCTGTTGTTAAGTCGTATTTAATACTTTTTACACATAAACCACTATTTACACAGAGCCAGACTAATCGAAACATTTATATCCCAACTGTATGTCTTGTTGATAGGGTGATTTGATGGCCGTTGGGATGACTGAGGTGCTGCTGATTCTTATCGTGGTGCTCATCCTATTTGGACCCAAAAGGCTTCCGGAGCTTGCGAGGGCAATAGGACAGTCTGTGAAAGAGTACCGCAAGACAGTCAATTCTGAGGATAAACCAAAAAAGAGTTCCAAGGAGCTGAAAGGGTAGGTGGGCATTATTGAAGCCCCTGATAGAGCACCTTGAAGAGCTTCGGACACGAATAATTGTTGTAATTGTTTTTCTGGGAGCTTGTTTTATTGCCGGAGTTTTGCTGACACAACCAATTCTTGCAGAGCTTAGAAGAAAATTTGTGGGTGCAGGAGCCAGCTTGATAGTACTCACACCTATAGAGTATTTTATTGTGCAATTGAAGATAGGTCTGTACTTGGGCATCATTGTGGCGACACCGTTAATGGTCTATGAGCTGATGCAATTTGTCAAGCCTGCAATCCAAAAAAACAAAATTTTGCGCAGCATAATCCCGGTCTTTATCGTGCTTTACTTTGCAGGGCTTGCCTTTGCATACTTCCTGTTCATGCCCCTGACAATGAAATATATCACACCGTTTGCACCTTCGGCAGGAATAGCAAATATCTGGAGCCTTAACGCGCTGGTAAACTTCCTTTTCATTACCATCTACAGCACAGCACTCATATTTGAGATACCGCTAATAATGCTGACTTTTGTGAAACTCAACCTAGCCAATTCAAAATGGTTTAGCTCGCAGAGAAAATATATCTACGTAGCGATTACCATACTTGCAGCAATAATCACTCCAGGGGTCGACATTGTGACACAGATCCTTGTCATGATACCGATGATACTTTTGTTTGAATTTGGAATCCTGCTCTTATGGGTGTTCAGGTACTGAGGCAAAATCTTTATAAATCTTTGAAGAAAAACCTGTAGTATGACAGACACAACCTATTTTAAGGATTGGCGGGATTTGAAGCATGCACGCTATTTTGCCGAACGTGGATTTGAAGGTTTGATGAACTTCTACATAGAGCGTATGAAGGAAAGAGCAGAGAGAAGAGGAATGACAATCAATCCCTGGGAATATGACGAGATTACGCAGATCTTTGAGAAAGAAGGCAGGAATAACAGAACCTCCCGTCTGGAGAGAATGGTAGTGGAAGCCTCTGTTTTTTACCAAACCTTACGCAGATTAGATCCTTCGCTAGCTGAAGTGGCGCGAAGTTGACCAGGCTACTTTTCAGAAAACACCTCTGCTTGGTAGGTGTAGACCTTTGTGCTGTCATCCTTCCAGCAATCTGCAACAGCGCCACCCTTCTCGCAAAGGGAGGACAGGAATTCTTCCTTATCAGGCAGGTCTTCCCAGACCTGCGGTAGATAAGTCGCACCTTGCCAGCCTGATTCCAGGACAACACCGTCACGCAAGGGAACTAATCTGCTCTTCAAGTCTTCAGGCCCTGAGAAGTCAAGCTGTTGCGGAATTGAAAGAACAGAAATCTCTATCTGGATATCCTTTAGTTCGTCCTCTGCAACAGGATTAAACCTTGAATCATGTAAGGCAGCGTTCAACGCGTTGTCCATGACACATTTGTACAGGGCTTCCTGCGGCAATATATGACCAATGCAGCCGCGCAAACGGCCTTTCTCATTCAGCGTTACAAAACACCCCTGTTCTTTAAGCAAAGCAGGAGAAAGCTTTGACTCATCAACTGTCTGTAAGGTCCCGCCTGCAAGCTTGGATTGAAGAGTTTTCCTTGCCAAATCCAATAGGAAAGCGTGCTCTTGTTCTGTGAAACCAGTTTGTTCAGTGAACACAATCGCAGAATAGCCGACGACGCTGCTTCTATCTCCTGTCACATCACCGCTGTTTGCATATTTAGCCAAATGAGGAGTCCATCCATTTTCTTTTGCAAGCAATAAGAGAGTGGAGACTGCCCAGGGAGAATCAATCTCATTGCTGAAAATATCATTTGCATTCAATGAAAGGATATTATTGATGGTCGAGTTATCAAGCTTGAGGGCTTCTTCATATGGATGATAATGTGACATATCAACACTAACAACTAATAGAGCTCTCTCATCAATATTAGCTTCAAGAGTCTTAACAAAATCTACAGGTTGGACTCGGCCGACAATAACTGGAGCGAGCTCAAAAGAGCCTAAGATAGTTTGAAGGAAAGGAAGCTCCATCTCTATGGAATGCTCTGGCTTGTCAACATCATTCCTGACAGGTATGCCAGGAATCTGATTGACCTTGAGGTTGCCGAGAGGAGTGTTGTAATATGTGTAATTCACTGTTGAAGCGCCAACAAGAGGAAAATGATGGCTGGTGCCGAGAACAATGACGTTATCATAATCATTGGCGAGCTGCTTGAACGCAAAGGCTGCAACCTGGCCTGAATACTCATAACCAGCATGAGGGACAATAATCGCCTTGACTGTGCCCAGACCCAGATTATCAGCCTTTGAGAGATAATCTGACACTGTCTTATTCAAGGTATTTCTGTCCCCAGGATACCATGAGCCTGCAACAGCAGGCAAACGAGTCGTTGCTATTGTTAATGAAGGCGAGTGCAGAGAAGTCCTTGCAAGCCCAATAAAAATAATCAATATCACAAGAACGATCCAGACAATATGCCTCTTTTTCATCTGGAATTAACCTATTCAGAAGGTATTTATACTTTTTCATTTTTTAAACAACAATGGAATTTGTCAACTCAACCTCTGGACCTAAAGTGGACGAGCTATTATTTGAATATATTCAACAACAATTCACAAACAGCATGTTTGGTGAGCGCGAAGAGGACCCAGAAAAAATAAAAAAAGAGATAATCAATAGCATAGAAAGCTTGCAAAAGCCAAAAAGCATGATTGGGGGAAGAGCGGTAACAGGACAAGAGATAATCGATAGCATGGAAAGCGCTCAGAAGCAGAGAAGGCAGCCAGACTACAAGAAAGTGCTACCAAGGATGCCGCAGTACTATTACAACATTTCTGCCATCCAAAAGCCACAAGAATATTTCTTTGTATACACACCTGCAGGCATAACAATAATGAAAGTGTCTCAGGCTCAGCTTGGTCATGGAGTCTTAGGGGTAGCGTATCCTGGCGCAGGAGTAATTAAGATTGCAGACCACCTTTTCGGGCTGGACTTTGAAGAGGTAAAGAAACACGAGGTACTCCACATAATGTATCCGTTCTTAACAGAATTTGAGATAAGGCAGAAAACAAAATCAGAATTGCCCTTTGAGACAAGATACCATTAAGCCTGCCATACACCGGCAATGCCCTGACCACAGAACTTGCATGAACTATCCTTTATGTTATTCTGAAGCACTGAAAAACCCTTGCGCTCAACAAGCAGCTTGCCGCACTTGAAGCACAAGGTATTCTCTCCATCTATTTCAGGCGTGTTGCCGATATAGACAAAGTGCAATCCTTCGCCAACAGCAATCTTTTTTGCCTTCTCCAGGGTTGAGAGTGGAGTCTGGGCAAGGTTTGCCAATTTGTACAAGGGATAAAACCTAGAGAAATGCAGTGGGTAATCAGGTCCAAGGTTTTTGTAGAGCCACTGAGACATCTCCTTAATCATATCGAGGTCGTCTGTCCACCCGGGAACAACAAGGTTTGTCACCTCAAACCAGACACCCATTGATTTTAAGGTCTTTAGGGTATCAAGCACAGGCTGAAGCCTTCCGGAGTTGAGAGTGCCATAAATGCTTTCCTTAAAGCTCTTGAGGTTAACGTTTGCAGCGTCGATAAACTGGGCAAGGTCCTTTAGAGCATCTTCCCTGATGTGCCCGTTGGTTATCCATAAATTCTTAATGCCTGATTGCCTCGCAAGCTTGGCTGTATCATACATATACTCATAATAGGCGATAGGTTCAGAATATGTGTAGGCGATGGAGCGAGAACCCGTTGACTTTGCGTTTTGCACTACAGAATCTGGAAAGAGCTCCTCGTTTGAGGTATTTTCAGGGTACTGTTGGCTTATCTCCCAATTCTGGCAGTTTAAGCAACGGAAATTGCAGCCTGCAGTCGCAATGGAGAAAGCCTTAGAGCCTGGAAGAAAATGGAACAAGGGCTTTTTCTCTATAGGGTCAAGATGCACAGCACAAGGATTGCCGTAGGCAAGAGTGTACATCTTGCCTTTGATGTTTGTCTTGTTACGGCAAATGCTTCGTGCGTTTTCTTCCAGCATGCACTGGTTAGGGCAAACATGGCATTGCACATTCAAACCAAGCTGTTCATAGTGATATGCTTCTTTGGACCATTTCCACAATTTAGGAGCGGGTGCGTCACCAAGGCCTAGAGATTGGCTGCTGTCAAGATACTCCTTAAGAAGATATCCGCTAATGCCTAGGCCTGCTGCAGCAAGCACGCCTTTCTTGATAAATTCCTTCCTTGATATTGGTTTTGTCCAGAAGGAAGATTTTTTCATACTATCAACAGAAAAAATCATTTTATTTAAAGTTTGCTTCTAATCTTGCTCCAAGGTTCATGACCCCTGAAGAATTGCAGGTTATTTTGCCTGCGCCTCAATTTCTTATACAGGGCTTTGCCGCTTGGAAGCGAAGCCTGTTTTTCAGGAAGAAAAATGTCAAGACAATCTCCCAGAATGATATAGTTGCGGTAGGAAAACACTAGATCAAACCTGGCGTGACCAGTGACAACAGTGTAACGCAACCTATCGTCTATAACAGAACCAAAATTATCAGGATCAACCTCTTCGCACAAAACGCATTCTTCGAGAGGCTTCTTCCTGAACTTCTGCAAATTGCTGGCGAGCTTTAACGCATCTTCGGAAACAGTCATCTTGTTTTTTCCTGTAGTGTAATCAAGAACTGCGAGTGGGTTTTTCTCTAGCATATCCATGTATTCACCCTTAATACAGGTTGTTGCTTCAGGAAAATAGGCAGGCCAGCCAAGATGATCTGCATGCAAGTGTGTCGGGATGATGTGCGTAATCCAAATTCTTAGCGCGTTTAGGGTGTCCAGGAGAACCACAGCATACATTCTGGAACCGGAATCAATCATGATATGTCTGTTGATGATGTACACCTCTGAAGACGCAATCCTCAACCCTTCAGGGGTGAGGTCTCCATCCATCTTGTTCTTCAGCCGGACAAAGTCGCCAGTATTACACAACACTTCATAAGACATACCGCATATTGTTCATATACAAGATAAAAAACTTGCGTTAAGAAGCCCTCATCAAAAGGTAGCTTGACAGCTTAAGCAAAGCAAGTACAAGACAGGTGTAAAGAAGGCCTATCAATGGGACTAAGAGAACACTGGCAGCAATTGCGCCGAACGCTGCACCTATAAGGTCTGAGCTGTAGAGTTTGCTTGCAGAGCGCATTGCAGAATCTTCCCTTGAAGCAATGACAAACTGTGAGCCGCAACAGACAGCCAAGGCAAAGGAGAATGTTGGAAAAATAATGAGATCAAGTGTTGGGAGTCGCAAGAACATCAGGGTTAAGGGAAGCAGCAAGACTAGAACTATGATCACCAGTTCAGTAAGCAATATCTGCCTTCTCGAGAAGTGAAGCACAAGCCTTGAAGTCAAGAAAGAACCAAAGGCAAGCCCGAGAATAAAACTGGTTGAAAGCACAACAATCTCAAAGTAGGCATAGCCGTATAAAGACTGGAAGGACAAGAGTAACACAAGCTGGAGTGCAGAGGAAGACAGGCCTGTGGTAAAAATCGAAAACTGCAGCGGCTCAAGAAAGAGACAGTATGCAATCAAGGCGCACAGGAGAATGAAAAGCACAAGCGGCAGGTTGATGGGAAATTGGTTCATCCATGACTGCAAGGCATAATAGTATGATACAGGCCTAAAGTCAGTGTTGACAGAGGCGCTTTCATTGACAGCAGACTGCACATAAGCCAAGCGGTCCTCTGCAAGATTGGCGTCGAGGTAATGCTGGTTAACATAGTTGGCCTGTATTCCCCTGCTTGAGAGAGAATAGGCTCTGGCGTATGAAATGTTCGAATCAGAAGCAACAAAAAATAGCCTTTCACCAGGAAAAACAAGAATGTTGTTAAAGGCAGAGTGCAGCGTCTTCTGTACGGAAGAGGCAAGTTGTCTTGTCTGTTCGCTCATATAATCTGCTGAGCCAGTAAGGCTCAAAGAAAGCACCCCTTGCGGAGCTAAGTGCTTCTTTGCAATTGTGAAAAACTCCCTGGTATAATAGCGGTTTATCTCCCCGTTGAGTGGGTCTGGCAGGCTAATCAGGATGGCATCAAAGCGTTGCTCAGAGCCAGAAATAAATGACCTTGCGTCAGCGGCAATCAGGCTGACCCTTTCATCTGCAAAACCAGGAAAGGCCAACCGTATTATTGAAGGATCGAGCTCAAGATAGGTTATGGAAGAATTGGGATATTTCAACGCCTCAAGGACAACACCCATGCCACCAGAGACAACGAGAACTTTTTGAGGATTAGCAACCTGAGAAAGGGCATAATGCACAGACTCCTCGCTAACTATCGTGCTGTTCGAGCTTTGGATCGGAATCCTGTCAAAGTAAAGATTAAGCTGGCCAGAACTATTGGTCAGGACGACCTGACCGTAAAGCGAGTTCTCATGGGAAAGGATTTGTTCTCCAGGAAACTGCCAGGACAGGCTCAAGAGATCAAAATCAACAAGCAGGCCTGCAAGGACAGGAATGATAAGAACCGAAACCCACAAAACCGGGCGTTTTGAATGCCAGAGCACAACAATGAGGTTGAGCACAAGTATCAAGAGCGCAGTCTGGAAGGGTGAAGCATAAAAAATCAAGAAGAAACCGAACAAGACGCCACCGAACACAGAGCCGAGGCTTTCTAGTGAATATACTTTGCCAGCCCGTTTGAGCAGGCCTGCAAGAAAGGTGAAGATAAAGCCGCTCAAGAGACAGAAAGGGAGCAGAATAACAAAAGAGAAAAGCCAAACATGCTGCAGGCTAACCATAACACCATAACCTGTAGAAATCCGCCTTAATGCCAATAGCAGGAGGAAGGGCAGAAACCCAAACACCAATAACAAGAAAGCAAGAACAGACTCCTTTCTTAAGTGAAAGTAGTTGCCAAGCAATGCGCCTAAGCCAGTCAAGAGAAGCCAGTTGGCAAAAAGGACGCCTATGACCAGCTCATTTCCTGAAAACACTGAAATGAATTCTCTGGTCAGAAGCAGCTGGGCCACAAGCGAAGAGAACCCAAGGACAACAGCAGCCATCACCTGCCTAGATTCCATATTGGCAAGTTCCCTGAGCACGTTTAAATACTTATTGGAGTTAGATCCAAAGTTAAGGTTTTACGCAAGTTTCATTCTTAGAAATATTTTTATAGGGCTGTCCAAAACAAGTAAACATGGCACTATGGAAAGTCAAAAATATCACAAAAACACCAAAGCTAAAGAATCCTATACTGATTGAGGGCCTTCCAGGGATTGCAAATGTTGGCAAGGTGGCTGTTGATTTTATTGTGGACAAGCTAGGAACCACAAGGCTTTTTTCATTCAGCTCACACAGATTTCCGCACTCTGTTTTTGTAAATGAGAAGAACCTGGTAGAATTGCCAAGCATAGAATTGCATTACAAGAAGCACAACAGCCAGGACCTACTGTTCCTTGTGGGAGACATACAGCCAATAGACGAAGAGAGCTGCTACGAGTTCTGCGAAATGATACTTGACCTTTTCAAGGAGCTCGGCGGAAAAGAATTGATAACCCTGGGAGGTATCGGATTAGGAGATATCCCGAAGAAGCCAAAGGTATATTGCACAGCGACCAGCAGGGACGTGATAAAGAAATACGGCACAGGAATGGACAACAATCTTTATGGCGTGGTTGGTCCAATTATGGGAGTAACCGGACTACTCATAGGCCTGGCACCCAAGAAAAAAATCTCAGGTATTGCGATGCTTGCAGAAACCTATGGGCACCCGATGTACATCGGGGTAAAGGGAGCACGGGAAATACTAAAGATACTGAAGGCACGCTTCAAGCTTAAACTCAAGCTCGAGGAACTTGACAAAGAGATTGAGACTGTGGAAAAGGACATAATCAAGAGATCAGAAGAGCTATCAAATGTTGTCAAGAAAAGCGGGAAAAAGCAAGACATGAGCTATATAGGATGATAATAGAAAAGAAAAGCTGGCCTGAATCTTTTCAGGCAATAAAGGAAAAGAGAAAGACATTTGACTTGAGGCTGAATGACTTTAAATGCAAGCCTGGAGACATCATGGTGTTCAGGGAGTGGGACCCAAAGAAAAAGAAGTATACAGGCAGGACGGTAAAGAAGAAAGTCAGCTATGTTCTTAAGACAAAGCAAATGAGGTACTGGACCAAAAAGGATGTTGACAAGCATGGATTCCAGGTGATTGCGCTCAAGTGATTACCTGGTACTGAATAATTATTTAAGAACCTCGCAGGCAATAATGTCAGGGTGGTTAAGGTCTTTTTTCAAAAAATGCTCTGCAAGACCATGAAGCGAATCAGCAGCTGCCTCAATTGCAGGGTAGTGTGGACAATCTGTTCGATGTTTTCTAAGGTCCTGATACAGTTCGTAAACTTTACATAACTTACTATTATCTATAAACCCCTGGTGAGCCAGCCCCAAAATGAGGTCACTTGCTTCTTGGACCTTTTTAAAAAGAGCACTGTCTTCTGGTTCCAGTTTTTTTTCAAGCATGTGAACGGATAATCCTTGTTTCTTAAAAAGCTTTTTGACAAAGAACCCGCCAAATAGAAACGTTTAAATAATCCTATATTTGGAGAATCATTATAATAAAAAAAGGTGATAACAAATGAACAGAAAAGGGTTTATACACCATCCGTTTTTCATGGGTGTAATCGCGTTCTTTGTAGGCTTGATTGTGATGTACCTGATAGCCAAGGGGATAATACCAATAAATTTGGGAATCTGCCCTAAGTAGGCACATTCTCTTTTACTTTCGGGAAAGGCCGTCTTACAGTGATAGGAATGACCCCCTTGCTGAACTCAAGCTTTGCAATCTCAATCGGATTGTACCTTATTTTCTCAAGGTCCTGCTCCTCAAGCTTAATCAGGATCGGAGCTCCCATCGAGATCTGCAGAGCCCTTGAACCCAAAATCCTTGCGATCTCATATTTTGTATAGTCAGTTATTTCATCAGTCACTTTTTCACCCCTGCCTTCTTTCGCAGCTCCTTAACCTTTGAGAGCGCAAGGTCAACCATCTGGGACAATTCATCAATACTGAGAGGCTGGTTGCCTCCCTTCTGCAAAGCACAAATCTTACCCTCATCAGTAGCACAAACAGTAATCCTAGAGTCTGCAGCTTCCTCCTCTTCAGTCGAGGGGTCTACCACTAGACTCTTGCCAATCTTATAAACAGTCACTGCCAGAGGCATTATCTTCATGGGAAGGGGCTTGTCAGTGTGCTCCTTGTAATCAATCTCGGTACCGTCAAACTTTGGAAACCTTGTGTCAAACAATGCAGCAATAGTGCCAAGGCTTGAGGCATCAAAAAGATTTCCTGAGTCATTGATCGGGCAGATGTCAATAAGGATTGACCAAGCCTTCACTCCCTTCTCAACACACAATTGCTTAGTGTCAATTGTCTTGGATTCGCGTACACCCCGGTCAACAACCCTAGCAAGCTCTATCGCCTGGATACCCGGAGGCCCAGATTCAAAGCTTGGATTTGACAAAGGCAGAAGCTCAACGTTCACAGCCATAGTGCCTTCCTCGGGAGTATCAGGGAAGGGCTTTTCGATTGAAAGCTTTACTCCGACAATCACATCAGTCTCACCAATCCTGACCCTGGCAGAGCCTTCTGCGTTTTTTGTTACACCCAGCTCAACAGAAATATCGCGGTATTGGTCTGGGGCCCTACCGTCGAATCGAATACCCTTCAAAAGGGTCTCTTCAATATGTTGTTTCATGTCCTTGTTCATTTTAACCTGTACTTCTCCTTAAGCGCCAAGCGCTGTTTTTGATTGATCTTCTTGCACGTTTCCATCCCCATCTTGACAGCCTTGATCAAATCATCCTTGTCAATGAGACCATCAAGCTGAAGCAGGGTTATCTCACCAGTGCTGGGCACGACTGCAAGAGGCACATCAGCAACATCACCCTCGTGAGACTCCTCAGCATAGTTTAAGTCGACAACAATCTTGTCCTCAACCTTACCCACTGCGATTGCGCTCACAAGATCCTTCATCGAGAGGCCTGCATCAGCAAGGGCAATGGATGCTGCACAAATGCCAGCACACCTTGAGCCAGCATCTGTCTGCGGGAACTCAATGAAGACGTCAACAACAGCATTAGGGAACTCTGTCAAGTCAAGGACAGGCAAAAGCGCCTTTTCTGTGACTGAAGAAATCTCCTTTGACCTCCTGCTGCCTCCTGGCCGAACCCGCTCACCCGAGCCTGAGAAAGGCATCATGTTGTAATGACACCTCAGAATGCCTGTTGAAGGGTCCTGAAGGAACCTAGGATAAAGATTCCTTGGGCCATAGACAGCTGCATAAGCCTCAGTTGAACCAATCTTGAAGTAGGCAGAACCGTCAGCCCTCGGGATAACCCCTGCCTTTGCCTCAATTGGCCTGGTTTCGTCAAATTCTCTACCATCATCACGTTTCTTGTAGCTGATTCTGATCACCTTTAGTTTCTGTAACCTTGTTCCCAGTCTTTTCCTCAAGCAGATGTTTTATCCGCTCAGTAAGACCAGTCAAATGGGATTCTTCCTCAATCTTCTTAATCACCTGCACAGCAATAAGCTCATTTTTCGGATCATCACCAGAGACCCAGATAAGGCCGTTCTGTCCTACGATAATCCTGCAGTTTGTTGTCTGCTTGACCATGCTTATCATAGTGCCCTGCTTTCCGATGATTCTAGGCACCTTGTTGGTGTTTACCATTATTACGCGCCCGCCAACGAGTTTCCTCAAGCCAGGGCCACGCATCGTAACGTCAACAAGCTTCTGGCTTGTGACATTCACAATCTTAGTGACAATGTAATCATCGATGTCAAAAAACTTTGAGAGATCAGCACCTCGAGCAATATACTCAGAGGTTGCCTCTTTCATTGAGAGCATTGCTGGATAGGCACAATTTGTCTCCATGCGCCAGCCGCTTATGAGTATCTCGACGATCTTTCCTATGATCACATCGTTTCTCTTAGGCAGGTATTTTCCGCTCAAGGGAATTATCTTCAAGACCTTTCCCTCAATGCTGACTAATCCTAGGCGGCAAGCCATGAGATTGTCGCCCTGCCTGTATGTTCCTTGACTTGGGATGAAATCAATGCCTTCTGCAAGGACTTCTCCCGGAGTCACTACTTCCTTTTCCTGTACTTTTATTTCGCTCATTTTGTGTTTAACACCTTTGTTTCAACATTTCCATGCGTCAACGCATTGATCTTGTCATAGAAATCGCTTTCCATTCCACCGGCGATCTCAACTACAACTGACCATGAACCGTCTGATTGCCAGTCCTCTCGAAGGATTGTGCCAAAGCTCTTCACCGTAGAATATGACTTTGCAGCATACTCTGGTGAGATCTTGACTGCGATTTCCTTCATCTCAAACCTTATTGGCAAAACGACTCTTAGATCCTTTAAGATATCCATGACCTGGTCCTCTGCAGACTTGTGGTCATCAATCTTAACCTTTGCCTCTTCCATAGCATTCTCGATCCTTGTGATGGGATGAGGCAGATGCGTTTTTGGGTCAACACCATTCCTGTGAATGATGTCAATAATCCGTTTTATCTTCTCCTCTTTTTGCCGTTCTTTATAGGCAGCACTTACCGGCACCTCACCTTCGGCAATTATTATCTTGGCAACCTCCATAGGGTCTGAAGTGCCAAAAATGCTTTTCATGACATGCTCAGAGGCCAAAAGACCTTTCCTTACATCAGAAAAGACTTTTTCGCTCTTGAGCACATCAATAATGTCAACATTCTTGCCCTGGCGCAACTCCATTGCCAGGTCAGGGTCAACGGCTATCTCAAATGTCTGGTTAGCCTTGTGAATCCTTGCAATGTTTAGGTGCAGCTTTTCCCTGTCAAAACTAAAGCCTGCCATCAAAATCACTTCTTCTTTATTTCCTTCAAGAACTTGTCGAGCTTGTCCCTTGAAACCTTCTGGAAAAATGGCTTATCCACAGGAATAAACGCAGCATCAAGCCTTTCAATGGTGAAATTCTGGTCAAGCACTTTGGTTAAGGCGCGCAAACAAAGCTTCAAGCCCTCATCAAGGTTCATCTTCTCGCTGTACTGCTTGTGAAGTATGTCCTCAATCTCTGTCTCGCCTTCGCCAATGACAGTAGCCCTATACTGGAAGAAAATTCCTGTTGGATCAGTCTCATACAGTTGTGGCCCGTTCCTGTCTATACCTGCAACCAGGATAGAGACCCCAAAAGGTCTTAAACCACCTGACTGAGTGCATATCTGCTTCAAATTGCAGATGTCCTTAACTATGCTAATAACATCAATTGCAGTATCGTAAGTAATCTTGTGCTGCTGAGCAGTCAATTGTGCACGCTCAATGAGCACTCTCGCGTCAGAGAGAATGCCTGAGGCAGTTGCGCCTATGTGCTCATCGATCTGGAAAATTTTCTCAACAGAATCCGGAACAACGAGCTTGTCTAAGATTCTCTTGTCTGTTACAAGAAGAACACCATCGCTGCAAACCATTCCAATGGCAGTAGAGCCCTGCTTGACAGTCTTTTTAGCATATTCAACCTGTAACAGCCTTCCGTCTGGGCTGAACATAGTTATAGCCCTATCGTAACCCATAAGTTGATGGGGCATTGGTTGTTGCATTTTTCTTACCTCCGAATTATAAGTATTGCCGTTGCGCTTTTGAGATCATGCCGCTCACGCCAACACTCCTTACTATAGCATTGGTGCCGCTGACATGATCGATGAAAATCAAGGCTGATTTTATATGGTTTACGTACCGATTGTTTACCCTCAACAGTCCTCTTTGCAGATTTGCGTTGTACTTCTCTGCCACAATCTGAATACCTGCCCTGCTGCACTCAAATTCTCCCAGGCATTTGTAAAAAGCCTGCCAAAGAGCCTTTGAAACAGCGGAAAAGTCGTGTGCTTTGTCTTCAGAGATTATTTCGAAAGCCAAATACCTTTTTCTTTCCCTTAAGCTGGGCAAAATCGGCTTGATTTTGTTCATCAATCTTTTTTCTCCAAAACAGCAATTTTATTGCCGAGAAAGTAGTTTTTTCTGAATTTGACCTCACTCTTTCTCTCTCGCACTTAAGAAACCTAAAGGGTTTATAAAGGTTTAGTTTTTTTGGGAATTTCCATATATGAATTTCGTATTGCCTAATGGGAGATAGGGCTGGGATAAGCTTTTTAAGGCTTAATGAAATAATCAAACCAAAATGGTACTGGATGACCATCAATATATTGCACAACTGGAAAAGGCGAAGCAAAGACTTGACAGTTCTCTTGAGAATGTTCTCGGGCTTTATCTGAAACAAATGGCAGACCATTTCCATAAGCTACCGAGACAAGAAAGACTGGATTATGTGCAAAGGGTTGAGGCAGTAGCAATGCAGCTAAGCGTTAACTCAAAAAAATACAAGCCATTTGACGGAAAACAAGCCAGGATGATAAGGCAAATTCAAGGATTAAGCCTGGCAGACCTTGCAAACAAATTAGGAGCAAAGAATGTACAATCTGCAAGGGTCAGGATAAGCAGGCTGGAGAACAATGTATCAGCCATTCAGTACCCAATACAGGGTGTTGTTAGCGATTATCTTAAGTGGCTAGAAGAAAATGGCTATAAGCCGGGGACTCTTTCGAACCTGGAAAAGACTTATGAGCGCCTTCAGAGTACAATGAGGCCAATAGAGCTAGAAGCCCTGCGCAGAATGCGAAAGACAAAATGATTTCTGTAAAGGTTAAACATTATAAACATTTGGTGATTCCTCTCTCCTATGGCTAAGGCATTCAGGTTTTGTAGAGACTGCAAAAAGGCAGAGCCAATTTCGCCTTTTGACAATTGGCCTGAGTACAATGTTGCCAAAGGCAAAACTATTGAGGAAATGACGCAAGGCGCGGTGCCGCAAGACGACCACCAAAGGTTTTTGGACAGGCACCAGGGGCATACACTGGCAATACTGGAAGCATTTGGAGAAGCGACCACAACAAAAGTGACTGAACAAGGAGTTCGTGATTACTATCTCCAAGTTAGTGATGGAAGCGAGATGTTCTACGTTCGCTGCAGCAAAGAAAAGCCTGATGAGCCATTAAAGTCAAATTTCCTGGGCAAAGGAACTTTGGTTGAGAAGGTTGACGAACTGGTTATAAAGACTCTGTCTATCAATTACCAGAAATTGTCAATCAGCATGAAAAGTGGACCAATATTGCTGGATCAGATGATGTTGGCTTTGCGGCTGGTAAAGGACTATTTGAACACTCATCCAGAAGTGGTGCTTCAAAGGATGAAATCAGAAGAGGCAACCAACATTTATCATATTACCTTTGGCCCAAATGATCTTAGTAGGTTCGTAAATGAACAAATAAGCAGCATACCGGGAATAGAGGCAAGCCTTGGGCCAGGGCCTTACAAAGCACCTAAGGCACTTGAATCTGTGACTTTAATGGCAACAAAGAAAGTAGATTTCTTACAACAAACTTAAGTAAATTGCTCAGAGAAAAAAAGTGAGCCCAGGGAGGCTTTCAATGCCTTAACATGCGCTAAGAGCCTTTTGAACTCCCGACCTTCCGGTTGCTTTGAATCTTAAGAGCCGGATGCTCTACCTGCTAAGCTATGGGCCCGCAAGCAGACTGGCATCTAGGGTTATATAAAAAAGTTTGTGCTAGACCTCTTTCCTGTGCTCTTCCTTCACATAAGGCTCGTGGACCACTATGTCACTGTTGTCCTCAATGTCCAAGGGCTCTTCATCAAGCAGTTTCTTCTTCTTTTTCATGAGGATACATAAGAATCTTCTATATATAAACTTTATTCACAAGCGAGCAATATGTTTCAGGTTTGTGAGCAAGCCTATCTGGCCAGGGACTATCTTAAAAGGAACATATTGCTCAGCCATCTTTTGCACTTCAGCCTGGCTAAAGGTAAGGTGGCCAGGACTATTGGATGGATTGCGATAATCAAAGGGCAGAAAATTTGAATCAATAACATGCTTTATGTCGTGGATAAGTTCTCGGTTGGAGTCATCGAATTGAAGCGAGTTGCCATAATCCCTCATCTTGAAATAGCCACCTGCAGCAATCATACCCATAAGATACGCTAGAGAAAAATTTGATGCCTCTGTCTGGTCTTTTACAAGGTGCTCTGGCTTTAGCGGCAAGAAAGAACACTCTTTATCAAATAAATCAATCCTGTTTTGAAGATATGAATGGAGTTTCCACGACCTGGAATACAAACGGACACGGTGGTCAATGCAGTTCTCTTTGCCGTTCCGGTGGTTTATGGACTCTGCCTGAGTTCGAATGTTAAGTTTGAACACAGTTTTCAGCATACCCTCAAGACAGGTATTATAGAATACAGAATCTTCAGCCTCGCCAGAGATTGTTAATCTTCCATCATCGTAAGGCGTGCCGGCTGCCTTAACAGCACCAAAGAAAAACAAATGATAAACATTCAAGTCCCTAGCCCAGACCGACCTCTTATCTTTCTTGGCAGGAGTTGGTTCACCGACTTGATAGGCATAACCTTTGCCCCAAAGCCTTTCTGCAGTCTTTCTCTGGAAATTTGAAAGTGCGGTAACTGGGTCATCTGTTCCGTAAGGATTGGGTAGGATGTTTTCAATCCCTTTCGTGTCTGAGACGGGCGAAGACCAATCAGTAACCAATGCAGCAATCTTTGCAGGAGTTATCTGGGTAAGACAGTCTTCCTTAGGGATCTTAAGATTCTTGTGCGAACTATTTAGTATTAGCCATGCAGAATGCGGGAGTTTGTCACGAAAATTGCCTTTTACGAGCTCGACAAGCTCTTCCTTCTTGATTTGGTATGATTGGGCAATCAGCTCGACAGCCTGACTTGAGCTTAAATGGATTAGTCTATTATAAGTTGCTGGCACATAAGTTACCGGTACAGGCGTCATTGCCAGGAAAATTACTATGTCACTTAAAAAGCTTTTTGCATAAAGTTTAATACAAGAAGGAACTCCAAATGCGTATGGCAGAATGCATATACTTTGGAAAGTGCGGGGGATGCACAAGCCAGCATATCACCTATGAATTGCAGCTCGAGAACAAGAAAAAAGTGTTACAGAAGGCTGTCAAGATTGATGACATCAAGGTCTTTTCTGGCAAGGAGTATGGCTACAGGACAAGGATGGACTTGGTTTTTTGTAAGGAAGGCCTTGGCTTTAGAAAGGAAAGGGAGCCCACAACAGTAATAGCAGTAGAGGAATGCGTGATAGCTAGCGCTGAGATAAACAAGCTCCTTGCGGAGGTTAACTCTAAATTTAAGGATAGAGATTTTTTTGATTTCAAGAACTTCACCGGCACAAACAAGTTTGCAGTCATAAGGACACCACCGGGTGATTCGAGCATATCCTTTGTATTGAATCAAGAATCAGTAAGACTCAATGAGGCTGTTGAGCAGATTAAAGGTTTTAGGTCAAATGCAAACAATGTGTTAGTAACATACGTTCCTAAAGGAACAAATGTAGGAGTGTCTGAAGAGTTCGCAATTATCAAGGGAAGGGACTATTTGACCGAGACCCTGCTGGACAAAGAATTCAGGTACTCTATTCAAGGATTTTTCCAGAACAACCATGAGATGGCAGAGGAGATGCATAGATATGTTAGAAAACTTCTTGAGGATTACCCAACCAAATCAGCAACCTTGTTAGACCTGTATTCTGGAGTGGGAACCTTCGGAATAATAAACTCTGATTTGTTTAAGAGAGTGGTAATGGTCGAAAGCTACAAGCGCGCAGTGGAATTTGCAAAGCACAATATACAGAAAAACAAAGTCACGAATGCTGAGGCAGTTAACCTTGAAGCAAGGCAGATTGGAAGGTTAAGGTTTGAAAAGCATAACTTCGTAATTGCTGACCCTCCAAGGAGCGGAATGGAGCAGGAGACAATAACACAATTGAAAAGGCTTGAGCCTGAAGCCATAATATATATCTCATGCAATGTGGGACAACTTGCGAAGGACATCCCTAAATTCAAGAACTACAGAGTAAAGAGCGCTGCACTCTTTGATTTCTTCCCGCAGACAAACCATAGCGAGTCTGTGGTAGAGCTGGTGAACAAGAAAGAATAGGCATACTCATTTGTGATTTCTTTGACAATAAACTCCCGCATCCTTTACAGGAAACTCAATAGTTAGACATTGCCCGTCAGGAGATTGAAGCTTGAATATAGCGTTGACAGTATCAAAAGGACTGAACCATCGCCGGACTATTTTTTCGTCAAAGTTGGCAAGGACCGTTCCAGTGGGGTCGCTAATCTGCGCGAGATAGACAACAGACTTTCCTGATTGTACTGGGAGAAGATATGGGATACGGCAATAAGGCAAAACCCCTGGAATCTGCCTCACTGTCCAGCCAGTGCCTTCCAGCGCTTTTTGCACCTTTTGGAGTTCATCCTCAAGGCATGACATTACCAGATTGCTGGTGCCTATTCGCAGACCGGTTACTGGATCAACAGGAGGTTCTGGGATTTTACAGTATTTCATAGCGAAAGGTTGTTACCATGGAATTTAAAAAGATTTGCACCGACCATCATACACAGGGTGGTTTAAGCGCAAAGTTTTTATATAGGAGAATAGCCAGGTTTTGATATATAGTTTGGAGGTGGTAAAGTGGCAGAAAAAAACGCATTGGACTGGACTAGCCTGATCCTTGTTATCATAGGAGGGCTGAACTGGGGACTGGTTGGGGCATTTAACCTAAATCTGGTTACAGCAATTTTTGGTGGCATTAGCATGCTGGTAACCATAATCTACATCTTGGTTGGTTTGGCCGCCCTGTACATGATATACTTCTTATATAAGGAGTAGATTTTTTTCTTTTTATTTTTTTTGGATTATGCCGAAGGTATAGACGGCCACATGCTAAGCATGTGAAGTATCCTTCCTGTCTGAAGCTGCTCAACCTCGTTCCTTATGTCTGCATTCTGAGCTACAGGCAAATGTTCTGTCCAAACTTTTTGAATGTCGTAAACCTTCTGTTCAAGGTTGGATTTTTGGGCGCAGACAATAGCACAGTTGCAGAAATGCTCCAAAGCATCTCTGCCAAACTTGGGTGCGTATTTGATGGCCATGCCAATATAGAATTCCACCCCCTTGGTATAAGCATTTCTTAGGGCAGCCTGTAAGGGACTAACATCATAATCCCTGTCTTTCAGCAGGCGCTCTACAACAGTCCTATTAATTTGCAGTTTATGTTGGATGTAGTCTAACTCTTCCTCTGCAACAAAAACATCACCGTGCTCGATGAGTTCCTTTGTCTCTATAAACAAATTAGACAGTCGATCGTCAAGGTCAGCGACGTATTTCTGCCATTCAAAGGCCAGAAGACTGTAGAGCTTCTTCGCCTCAGTTGAGCGCTTGTGAAGCGTGATAGTGTGCCTGTCCTCCATTGTGTAAACGGAGGGCACTGGCCCCGGGTCTTCGGGGAAGAATACATAAGACTTATCGTCAATGTCGCCAGTTGCTAAAATCCAATCGTTGGGAAAAGCTTTATGGACAGGTCCCTTGATGACAAAGGTCTTGCCGTCACTACGCACAATGTTCCTGACAGGGGTAATCATTGGCAGAAAATAATGAGCAGCTTGTTTTTATGTTTTATTATAACCCATAATATATTTGAGAGTGCTAGTATAAAACAAGTCTAGCCTGCCTTTCAAACACAACCTTAGTGCCCTCAGCAAGATTAACCTGTGCAATCCTTGCCTTTGTGCAGCTCTCAACAAGCTTGTGAACCTCAACAACAAATCCAATCTCCTGGAGCTTTGCAATGCATTTCTTCTGCCTAACGCTTAATTGCTCATGGCCGAGCTTGCATTCCACAAACTTGAAAACACCGTTCCTGAAGCATATGAAATCAGGCATGCCATGATGGACATCACACAGATAATGCAGATAGTCTAAGAGGTCAGGGCGGTGCTTGAAAAGAAGGGAGTTAAGCTTCTCATATCTTTTTCTCACATTGGGATAAAGGTCGTCCTTGTTCACTATATTAATCAAGCCACCCCTCCATACAGACCAGCCTTGTTTTATCAAACGCCTCGCAAGGATGCGCTCTGATAAACCTTGCCGCTCAGAATATTGTTTTTGCATCGGGACAAAAACATGCCTAACAGTGTCAAAGTCAAGGAGCTTTGTCTGGGATTTAAGCAACTCCTCAAGCATTTCCTTGGTGAAGCCAAAAGGCTGCAATACGACAAAAAGAGCCCTTAACAAAAGCTTCCTGTAAAACGCGATGTCTGGCTTGCCATTATAATCCTCTGGTAAGACCAACCTGTTCTGCTGGAAAACAAAGCTCACAGTCTGGCCAGGAAAAACAGAAATGCCTTTTTTAGCCAAAAGCCTCATAACTTTCTTCTGTGGAATATCAAACTTGTAATCAGGCTTGGCAAGCCGAAGACAGCAGGACAGGGCATTAGCATCAAGGCTTGCAAGCCTGCCGATAGTCCTTTTCAGGAGAGAACAAAGCTTTGGAGCCTTTTGCACAATCTCTTCTTCTGTGGAGCAGCTGCTCAATTCTTCAAGAGCCTTTTTCTGGAAATACTTCACAATATTAGGCGAGCTTCTTTTCCTGATTTCTATGCCCCTGGCCTTTATGTCGCCATTATGAAAAACCCCATAATAGCAGGTAGGCAAAGGCCTGTCCTTGTCAACAACGCTTGGAAGAAAAACAATCCACTTGAAAATTCCTTCAAGGCCCACAGGGATTCCTGTCATCATCTCAAGCTCCCTGCAAAAGTCCCTGACTTCCTGTTCTGCAATACCTTTTTTCTTGATGTAGAGCGAGTCAACAATGCCGTGAACCACCTCAAAGCCCTTCTCCTCTGCAAGTCGCATGGCAGAAAGAAGAATCTCCCTAGCATAAGCACATACAGCCATGTGAGACCTTGCAATGCCAAGCTTAAACTCCCTGAAGCGGAGATAGCCATAGCTTGTAACAAGAACCCATTTTAGGCCAACTGCCCTGGCCTTGTTCACAGCAGTAGGGTTTTTCTTGTATTCCATGCGCCTATCAAGTATTGGCTTTATTGCTATAGGGACAAGGCCCTTATGGCTAAGGGAAATCCTTACAGGAATGCCTGGAACATGCTCGAAAGGACCATTGTCAGAAAGTATTGTGTCAGCGCTGATGTTATGGTTGTAGATGATCCAGGGGAACATGGAACAGAAATCAATCTCTGCAACATCAGTGTGAAAGCCTGGCTTAGGGTCAATCCTGTGAGCAGCCTGGTCAGACTTCATCAGCTCGAAAAGACTTATAGGCTTGTCAACAGGCTTCTCCTTGAAAGGGACAAGAAAGCCATGGTTAACCATCTCCCTAACAAGGGAAGACTGAAAGACTGCACCAAAACTTCTTGAGGCAAGCTCCTGAAACCTTGTGTGAGAGAGATGGCAAAGCTCGATTATAGCATCAATCTCGCAGGTTGCGCCTATCATTGTAGAAGAATCAACAAGAAAACGGCCGTGAAGGCGGATAGCAAAATCCTGGTAGCGCACACTGCCATAAGTGTAATAAGACTTTCCGCCTCTGTACCTTATAGGCAATTCGTCCCAGCGATGGAAAGGGCAATGCAATCCATTCATCCTTAGCCTGTAATCAAGATAAGGCAAAAGCGAGAATGCGTGCTCAATCACGATTACATCAGGGTCGAAAGCAACAAATTCATCAACAAATGACTTTAATATAGATGATTCATCACCTTCAAAACGCTTGTTAGCAAGAGTAATAGAATCAACCTTTACAGTATTGTCCCTTGCATTTTTAGTGCAAATCTTGACCTCCATGGTCTTTAAAGGAATCGAGACATCATCGGGCATTTTCATAATCACGTTGTTCTCAATCTCGACAGCACTGCATGGGACAAGCCTATGCTCGTAAAAAAACATCTGCTCAGGAACAATATCAGCATTATACATGGGGACTGTGTAGTTAGTGCTTTTTTCAATCCAGGAGACAAACCTCTCAAAATCAGAAAGATTTGGCACAAGCACAGCAAGGACAGTCTTCCACTTCCTAAGATAGGTCTGCTTCTGCAGCCTAAAGTAGACAAGGCCCTGCTTTTTTAAAAAAGGCTCTGCTCGCACATCAACGTAGATAAATGTGTTGAAGCGCCTCACAAGCCTTATGTCAGAGTCAGGAGTCTTTATCCAAAGCACTATAGAGTTCCTGCTCCTGTAAGAATCCATGAGCCATGCTTTCACAGGTTGAGAATCTTTTTTCTGACTTAAATAGGCTTTGACAGGATGTCCAATGAGGGTGTTTTGCGCACAAAATTGAAAATCCTTTGTACATTTCGGAAAATTTTCGGTTGTTCTTAAACAAGACATTTTAAGCACGCTGAACGCAATGCACTGATGTTTTATGAATGTTTAACAGTTGAAAATATTGGACCTTTAATCAACAAATTGGGACCTGATCCAGGGTCACAAGTCAGAAAAGAGTTTACTTATTACGACAAGTATATTCTTGTGACTGATAAATCTGCTATTGGATTTATCAAGATATGGAGGCAAAAAGCTGCGGACCCTTATGTTAATTTCACGATTGATCAATGCGATCTTGTCAGCCTTAAAGGTGATGCTATAACACTGGAAGATTACATTCTTGTATTAGATAAAATATTCGAAGTGCCGCAAATTTTGCGATGTAATGAAAGGGACTATGCTACATTCAAAAACCATGGATTTTGTGCATTAACTGATAAACTAGAAAATGAAATCCCTATTAACAGAACTGCTGCCGCATTAGTTCCTATTTACATCCCTGTCACAAAAGATAGTCACTATATCATTGACGAAAGCATAAGGGCGATGAATGACTCAGATGTGCCTCTTGTTGAAAAACTCTTTTTGGAAGAGTATACTTTAAGACATAGGGCTGTGAGATTGTTATATAACATGTCACCTTCCACTTGTCTTGTTTATGACGATGGCAATATAGAGGGGGTATTACTATCGGCTGTCGAAGAAAACAACAATAAAATAATCATTCATGCTCACCAAGTTCTCGTATCCCAAAGAAGCAGGAGAAAAGGCATATCCGTAAGATTGCACAATGCATTGAATAGCCTCGCATTAGCAAATCATGCAATAGAAATTAGGGGGGCAGCTAGAGGCAATCTTGTGCCAATGTATTTAGACCGCGGAGCAAAAATAGATCCGGAACAACCTACCATCTTTTACTTGATAAGAAGGGACTATGATAAAACACAAAAGAATTAAATATGCAAAGGACTTTATGATTCAAATGCCAAAAGAATTTCAATCAAAAACACAAGCTACTGGTCCACTCCAAGACCGTTACACTTGTGATATAGCTGCCCTTTTAGATGGTGTGTTGTTGGTGAATAAGGCATATAGACTTCCCAGCGCTAACCTAACAAATAAGTATGAGACCATTAGTGAAACAGACTTACAAGGTCATCAATTCTATGTTGCTTACAATGGAGGTATTCAAAGAGTTTTCATCGACCGAAAAGCGGATGATGTTTTTCCAGCAAGGAGCAGTATAGATGATATAACGACAGAGGAATTCTTGTCATGGTTAGAAAAAGAGCCTTCTAGGAAGAAAGACCTGTATCAACATTTGGTGGATTACATCAGAGAATTACCCAGTCTCTTGGAAAGGAAGAAACCTGTGGAAAGTCGGAAAAACCAAGAACCATGCAGTGCATGTTTCTGAACACAACATTTGGAAAGGTCGCTCAGTCAATTCAGTCCACTCGCCATCCAACCCAATTAACGGGTGTATAATGATGGGGATACAATTCTTCTATTTTGTATTTTTCTATCTTAGGAAAAATCCAGTTTTTCCTTCTTTGAATGTATTGCATGCATATGACTGTGGTTGCAGGCGACCCAAATTCATTTATAAGATGCCTGCAGGTACCGCAAGGGGTGGTGCTATGATATTGAATTCTAGGCCGATTGTTTAGTTGCTACCTGCCTCGGCAGCGCAAAGTTTAATAGATATCTTTGATTAGCATTGGCAATGAAGGTCCTGTTCTGCGAATCAACCAGCGACATCAGCTTCTTATTGTTGAGGAAAGAGGCATTGCAACTGAAAAGAACTGCGGAATGCACCCCTTGCCTTGAGGCTGAGGCAAAAGGGTTTGTGTTCCATCTGATGGGCACACAGTCAGAGAAATACATTCGTGTCAAAGAACCGGTAGAACAGTATAATCATTATTGGGTTATGACAAGCGATGCAGCTTATGTAGACTTGATCAGGAGTGATGAGTGCAGCACAAGATATGCAGGAGCCTCAAGAGTGAAGGTTTGCGTTCTCGATGAATCGTGACCAGGCAAAATTTAGCTAATCTCGTTGGCAAAATCCTTCATTTCTTCCAATTCCTTAATCCTTTTTTCCTGCTCGAGCATTATAGACAAAAGAAGAAAGGCCCAGGCATGGAAGCTGTTTGCATAAGAGATGCTGCCCACATGAAGGTAAGGGAGCTTCAGCATCTTCTCAAAGATTTCCTTGTCCTTAGCATTCAAAGACTTGCCATATGCATTAAGCTCCTCAAGCAGGACATCAAGGTTGCACCTTTGGCTTCGCACAGTATGACCCATAAATTCACCCTCAACAATTTTATCACAATAGCCTGCTGCAAAACCATCATGAGACTTGTGGATGGCGACAACAACGTTGTGATCTAGCGACAAATCCTTTATGAGTTTCCAGCACTGCGAAAAAATCTCATTGTTCTCCTCCTTGTCATCATAGGCAAACAAATAATCAAACGTCGGGATGACCACGCATCTTAGCTTCAACTCATCAGCCAATGCCCCCGTTCTTTTCAGCACATCACGCAAAAGGTAGAGCAACTCAATCTCTATTACGTGCACATCAACAAAATCCTCAGGAAAAACAAAAGGGAAGAGGCTATGAGGATCTGCGCAGTTAGCACAGTCAATGATAAGCGACGGCTTATTGGTTATAGCATACAAGAGCAACTCAGTGTTTGCATACTCGCCTTTAATACCAGTAAGTGCCACCATACAGAATTATTTTTTTAATTTAAATATGCTGTGGCTAATTGTCCAGTGAGTGTGCTACATTTAAATATAAGATTTATTTATTTAAGGACAATGAAAAAAAAGAAGAGCAGAAGATGGTTGTATATCACAATCATAGCAATTGCTGCCGCACTTTTGGTGGTCTTTGGCACAGAGATAGCACTTTATATTAACCTTCTTTTAGGCAACGACATAATTCTTAAATTGAGTGCTGACAATGAGGTGTTCAACCTTGTGAGAGAGCAGTCAGCAACAGTAACCTTTGAAGCAACAACGCAAACAAACCTGTTCTGCAATGCGATGTGCAATTCAAGCTTCAAGGACATAAGCTCAGGACGCCTTATTGACCAAAGCAATTTCACACTCTCTACAGGAAAATCATTCAGCAAGACATACTCTTTGCAGGTCCAAAAATTTGGCTTTGGCCAGGAACTCTACAGCTTTAGCATAGAATGCCACAGTGCGCAATCACTCTTATGCCATACCTCGCAGATGCCAACTGAGAGAACTGTGTTGGTTGCATTAAACTATGACCTATCAGATGAGGAGAAACAGCAAAAAGCTGAATTGAAAGCAAGGCTCGAGGAATTATCAGCAGGGCTCGGGCAGATGCTCGGAACAGAACAAGCGCTCCAAGAGGTGAGTGGTGCGCTCGGACAGAATCTGCAACTAATCAGCATAGAGAAGACAGGCTCCAACTTGACTGTAAAGCTAAGCCTGTTAACTGCTCATTTGAGAGACCTTCAGGCCTATTGGGAGGAACAAGACTATACAAGGCTTGAGAATGATACCGCCGCCTTTGAACTAGAATATGCACAATCGCAACAAGAAACACAGATTTTCAACAAAAGCCTGTCTGATTTAGTGAAACGTTACAACACAGCTGCGATCGAGCTCAACGCAACAGGACAAATCCTGCATGAGATTATTGTATTATTGCAGGACAATCCGCTGCCAATTCAGAATGCAAACTCAGAAATTGATGATTTTAACTTTGCAGCGTTTAAATTCAACCAGCGAAACACAATGGAGCAAAAAGAGAAAGCGGTGCTCGGCTTGCTAAAGAAAGTGAATACAACAAGCTTAATCATCAATGAAATGCTGAGGGACCAGACACTTAATATCGAGGTAAGGGCTGATGTCATAAGAACAGCGCTCTGCATGGCAAACCTGAGTTGCAATGGCTACCCAAGCATTATCGAAAGGGCAAGGCAAACCGAGTTCAGATTGAGCAATGCATGCAATGATTTAGAAAATTTGACAGAACAACTGGCGCATATTTCCAGCGAAAATTCAACTAACCTTTCTATGCAAACAGTTATAGCAAAATACACGGACAACCTGTCCTCGACCCATCCTAATTCTGACCTGATTATACAACAATTAAATTCATTGCCTAACCTAGGGCAGAACTTTACAAAAGACCTTCAACGGATATTGCCTAGCAGATGCAGTCCCAGAAACATTACATTAAAACAGCTCAGCGTGTATAAATTTGAAACTGTCGATATCCCAACAGCATCTGATGTACAGGTGAGCATACAATTCACAGAGCCGGTAGCAAAATGTTGCGTGTCAAACAAATGTGCTGAATGCTGCACAGCCGGAGAGTGCACTTATGAACCAACACTCTACCCGATAATCTTTGTGCACGGCCATGCCTTTAACAGGCAAACCTCTTTTGAATACAGTTTGGATGCGTTCAACAAGATAGAAGCGAGGCTCGAGCAAGATGGTTACTTGGATGCTGGGGCGATATCAACATATAGCAATGTGCAGCCAGGAGTATTCGGAGAGACCAGAGTGCCGCTGAATCTTAAATCAAGCTTTTATTTTGACCTCTTTTCTGGACCAGAGAAATTTGTAGTGGTGCAGACAAAGACACAAGGCATAGACAGCTATGCAATAAGGCTAAGGGAGATAGTGAACCAGGCAAAAACCATGACAGGAAAGGACAAGGTCATAATCATTGCCCACAGCATGGGAGGCCTTGTGACAAGAAGATACATGCAGGTCTTTGGTGCTGACAGCCTCTACAAGGTTATGTTGATAGCCACCCCAAACCTTGGAATAGAAGGAGAGATAGCAGATTATTGCCCAATAGTCGGGGCGCAGACAGAATGCGAGGAGATGAACGCAGACAGCCTGTTCATAAACAAAGTCAACCAAGCTCCAATTACAATACCCGTTTTCAACATAATAGGCACAGGTTGCAAGATGCCCCAGGGAAATGGTGACGGTGTAGTGCTAGAGCAGAACGCAAGGCTCAAAGGAGCAAACAATTCTGTAGTCAACGGAACGTGCAATGGGCTTGAGATGCTGCACGCAACACTGCTTGACACTGACCTTCACCCCAAAGTGTATGACATCATAAAAGAAGCGCTCGCAAGATGACAATCTATTTCATAACGCAGAACAGGGGAAAATTCGCACAAGCAAAAAAAATAATACCTGAACTTGAGCTCATGGAAATAGACCTCCCAGAGATACAACATATTGACCAGCATGAGATAATAAAGGCAAAGCTGGAAGAAGCAAGAAAACACCACAAAGGACGTTTTGTCGTTGACGACACCTCGCTCTCACTGCAATGCCTCAATGGGCTTCCGGGCCCTCTAATCAAGTGGTTCATCAAAACAATAGGGCTCGATGGACTGTACAAAATAGCTGATAAGCTTGGGAATGACAGGGCAGAGGCTTGCGTATCCTTAGGATACTTTGATGGCAATGAGATAATTTTCTTTGACCACAAAGTAAAGGGCAGGATAGTCAAGCCAAGAGGCAGTTCTGGCTTTGGATGGGACCCAATATTCCAGCCAGAGGGTTTTGATGTAACCTACGGCGAGATGGAGGGCGAGCCAATAGACAAGGCCCACATACGC
The DNA here is from genome assembly GCA_043803105.1 of Candidatus Woesearchaeota archaeon. Taxonomy (GTDB): domain Archaea; phylum Nanobdellota; class Nanobdellia; order Woesearchaeales; family JAZDKJ01; genus JAZDKJ01. The sequence continues at coordinate 323,183 of JAZDKJ010000006.1, read as the reverse complement.
ATGATGGCGTTCAGGAGGCTTGCAGACCTTCTCAAACACGCAACAATTAAATAGTCAGATTGAGTACTATTGACCATGGCCAACAACACAGAGGTTGAGGTTAAGGTGCAGATCGATGCACAAATTGCGGCAAAACTGAAAGCAAGACTAAAAGAAATAGCAATATTTGGAAAGATAGCCAAGCAGAAAGATGAATATTATACACCAGCACACAGGAGCTTTGTCGAACCAGAATACCCTTTCGAGTGGTTAAGCATAAGGCAGAGGGGAGAGATAACAATACTAAACTACAAGCACTTTCATCCTGAAAATGCACAGGTGCACACGCATTGTGAAGAGTATGAAACAGAAGTGGCAAACCCGGAGCAACTGCGAAAAATCTTCATCAGCCTTGACGTGAAAAAACTGGTCACCATAGAAAAGGAAAGGGAGACCTACCTTTACAAGGACGAGTTTGAAGTAGCGATAGACAAGGTAAAGGAGTTAGGGTTCTACGTTGAGATTGAGGCAAAAAAAGATTTTGGGAGCGTGAGCGCAGCAAGAAAAAAGATTGGAGAGTTTGCAAAGAGCATAGAACTTGACATTTCAAGCCCTGACCTCAGAGGATATCCTTACCTCCTGATGGAAAAGAAAGGGCTTCTTGAGAACTAATCATTCGTCGTGAAGAGTCCTTATCAAGGTATCTGCATCAGGCACCTTGTCTTCAATGACCTTATCTTCCCTGCCGCAGAACGGGCATCTCAATGCAGTCCCGCTCTTCGGGTTGTACCTGAACTTGTACTTGCACCTTATGCAGAAATACGGGACCTTATCTGATTTTGGCTCAACAGACTTTTTCTCAACAGGCGTTTTGTACTTAGACCTGCAGGCAGCACACAAAGGAACAGTCTGGTCCTTGCCTTTAAGAACATATTTTATTTCAGAAAGTGGAATTCCCTTCCTGCAGTGATCACAAGTAACCAATTGACCTGTTGGCATAGACTATAAAACTGTAAAAAAGCATATTTAAGGATTTATATAATATAAAATATATTATGCAGACTATATTTAATACATCTTGAGCTTTCCAGTGATAGAATCTATGAGCCCTTCTTCATCAGGCCCAATCGCAAGACATGTGATAGTGCCAGGAGGGATCTCAGTAAGGCCTGCATCTGTTATTAAGCTTGCGACCAACTTTTTGTCCTTGGCCAGATTCTGGAATTGGATTAGCTCTTTGTCGTCTTTTACTTTCAGCACAACCTTTTTCATCCCTTCTTTTCTCCATTCGCTAAGCTTATCCTTGCTTGACTTCAAAGCAGCATCCAGGCTTGCATGCGCGACCTGGGCAGAGGCCTTTCCAACACCAAGCCTTAAATCTGCGCGCAACAATATTACCTGTTTCATTTTAGTTCATAAGACTTCAATTTATCTTTCAAGTAAGGGTCTTTGCCAAGAGATTTAATCAAATCTGATGGCTTGGTGTACTTTCTTGTAATGGTTGCAAATATGCGATTACCTTTGGTAAAGGTGTTGCTATACTTTTTCTTGAATGCATCAACGTTCTGGCTGCTCTTCAGTGGCGGACCTGGCCATTCCCGCTTTTTTGGGAGCTCTTTCGGGCTCACAAAGTACCAGAAAATCGCTTTTGTGGGAATGTCAAATTCCCAACCCTTATCAGCAACCAAAAAGTCGTGCCTGACAAGCTCCCGAGAAAAAAAGTCAAATGCCTTCTTTAGTTTTCCTCCGACAACATCCTCCTTGCCAGACACTGCCTTAACCTCGACGAAGATAAGAGCCTTATCCTTAGCTTTTTGCGACAAATCTGATTTTGAGACTTTCTTGGCAATAAAGAAATCCTCAGAAGGCTGGTCCAAATAAGCCTGGCAGGCACGCACAAAACGGTCATAGTTTTCCTTGCTCAGACCTGCTGCAGTATTCCTGCCCTTCTGGACAGGATCAATAAGCACAAGGGGGCTGACTAGTTTTGACTGGTTGACCTCAAACATCACATTCTTGTGATATTTCATAGGGTCGATGATAGTCCTTGAACCCCATTTGGATGCCTGCCTAACAAACCTCTCGAATGAGCCGTAATAGACAGTGAGTATCTCGACAACATAACCTGAAAATCCCATGATATAGCTTTCAGCACCATAAACACCCTGCGCCTTGCAGAATGCTTTGGCTAACCTTACTTGGCTCGGATCCTTTAGGTTTTTCTTGACCCATTTTGCGTGCAGAGGGCTAATGTCAGTAATGTTCAAGGCATGATCAGCCTTTGCTATATCAAGGATAGGGATAATCTCATAAGTGATGGACTCTTGGCGTATCTGGAAATAGTCCCTGCTTCCATGAAGCCTAGTCAGCTTAAGCCTCCTTATCTTTTTCTCAAGAATGTCAGAGAGTTCGCTCGTCTTGCCCGAGTATTTCTTATAAGGGAACTTGACGAAAATATCCGCATCATGTACACCTTTAATCCAAGTGCCTTTTGCCATTGAGCCGCCTAGGATGGGTGCTGCATCACCAAGGCTTGAACCAAGCTTTGCCAGGAAGGCATTTATCTTTGAAAAAACCTGTTCCTCCTCTTGCCTGGTTGGGACAATCGCTTTGAGCACATTTGCAAGTATCTTTTTCATGCCAGAACCTTAACATGGGGATTATAAAAAACTTTGCAAAATAGTAAATTTAATATAATCAACACCCAAGATGAGCAAATAAAAAGAGGTAATAAATGTACCAACTAGAAGCATTGTACCCTATAACATTCATTTTTGTGGTTGGGCTGGTGGTCTCTTTCTTCTGCCACAGATGGAAAATGCCGATGCAGCTAATGCTCCTTGCAACAGGGGTCATCCTCAGCAAGCTGCCCCTGCCTGACAAGATAGTAACATTTCCAAAGTCCTTTGTGCTTGGCGTAGCAATCTTCGGTCTAATCATGATCACTTATGATATATTTTCCAGAATCAAGCCCCACAGGTCAGACAATTATTCGCAAAGCGCGACCCGCATAACAGCAATACTTTTCGGCCTGACCATAGTCATGATTGGGGGAATATTCTTGATGCTGCAGCTTACTGATGATCCGTTCATCGCCTTTCTCATGTGCACGCTAGTAGCAGGATTGGGCGCACCCGCTTTCAGTTCAAAGGTGGCAAGGATTAAACACTTTATTGAGACAGAATCTGAATTCAATGAAGCACTCATCATATTTGCGAGCGCCCTTCTCCTTGAGTTTATCATGTTTCTAAGAAACACAATAATGGACATGCCTGTGACCATGTTCATGATAATGTTTAGCCTGACCATATTCGTGGGACTTGGGACAGGCTTATTTTCAGGCCTTGTCGTTTTCAAGATTTTCAGGAGATTATCCAAGAGGATATCACCAATAGCATTGATTGGGCTTTGCCTCGGAGTCTATTTGTTCGCTGAGGCGCTCAACGGGGCAGGCATATTTGCTATAGTGTCAATGGCCATACTGTTTGGGGCATTCACAATAAAACACAAGAAAGAACTGGAAGAGTTCTCAAGGACCTTTTCACAGTCAATAGAAATATTGATGCTGCTGCTCCTTGGAATGGTGGTCTCAATCCCGCTCTCGACAAACTTTCTAATTCTAACGATGCTCATCTACCTGGCATACCTCATCATAAGATACTTGTCACTTGCTGTCATATTGAAGCATGAATACTTCAACCAAAAAGAACTGGTCATAATGACAATCCTTCCTCCAAAGGGAATTGCTGTAACAGCAATAGCATTAAACGCAATATTCTTAGGAACAGAATCTCTTATGCCCCTCATACAGGTAATCGTTGGAGTAATCATTTACAGCCAGATACTATCCTGGGCAACGACCAAGGCAGCGAGATGATTCTTTTAGGCCCAGGCGGCACAGCAGGGCTTGGTTATGACAAGGGGTTAGGCAAAATCCACGAGCTAGGGCTCTCTGCGATGGAGGTTGAGTTCACATACGGAGTTAGGATGAGCAACGAGGAGGCATTGCGCGTTGGCAAACTCGCAAAAGGCTATGGAATAGCACTTTCTGTTCATGGACCTTACTATATCAACCTTGCCTCAAACAAGAAAAACATAATAACAGCGAGCAAGAAACGAATATTGGATAGCTGCGAGAGGGCTCATCACCTGGGTGCAAGGTATGTTGTGTTCCACGCAGGATTCTACCAGGGAGCAAAAAAAGAGGATGTGTACCGGCAGATGGCTCAAGGGTTGCAGGAGTTGAGTGATATCATAAAGAGCAAGGGCTGGAAAACAACACTAGCCCCTGAACTCACAGGAAAGGCAACGCAATTCGGGGATGTGGACGAGCTGATGCAGCTAAAGCAGGATACTGGATGCCACATGACAATAGACTTTTCTCACTGGAAGGCAAGAAGCCTTGGCAAGATGGGCTATTCAGAGATGCTCGACAAGCTGAAACAGCTAAAGCACGTGCACTCTCACTTTTCAGGTATAGAGTTTACAGAGAAAGGCGAGAGGAGACACCTGCTGACTGACAAGAATGAGATGAAATCATTACTGCAGGAAATAACAAAGCGAAAGACCGACATCACAATAATCAATGAGAGCCCTGACCCGATAGGAGACAGCCAAAAAATGCTAACGGTGCTTGGAAGCCTTGGCAGATGACAATTTTGCGTAGGCATGCGTTATCCTGGCAACATAATTCTTGGTCTGCTCTATTGGTGGTATCTCGAAGCCAAATTGCTCAACCCTGCTCTCGCCCGCATTATACCCAGCCAAGGCAAGGCTGACATCTCCGTCATAAAGGGACAATAGCTCGCCAATCTTTTGGATTCCGCCACGCATGTTGGTGCGAGAGTCGAGGATATCCTTTAACTTAATGCCAAGGGTTTTGGCAGTCTCAGGCGCCAAACCAGCCAAACCATAAGCAGATGGTATGCGTTTACCTTCATTGTCGTGCACGTAGACATGCTTGTATTGCTTGATTGATGGATCCAGTTGAACTTTCCCTTTCTTCACCTGCTTCATGTGCACGTCCCAAGCAGGATTCAACTGACGTCTGACCTTGTAATGAATCTTTGCTGGATCATAACCAGACTCAAACTTTACCAGGATTGAGAACAGGTTGGGATCAACCAGATAACCTTTGAAATTCTTATCAATGTTCGTATTGTATCTGACACATTCCTCTTTTATCATCTTATTTATTCCGACGATGTCTAAATTATCTTGAAGCGACCAATTGTCTTTGACGATCTTGTCTAGATTTGCATGCGTAGACTTGGACGCTGCCTTCTGATTGGTCTGCTCAAAAGGTTTGACATCAGTCTTTGTCTGAGGCTGAGAGTAATTCTTTGATTGTGGTTCAGCAGCTGGTTTAGGAGAAGGCAGGGATGGCATTGTTTTTTTGAATTCGGCAGGTACCTCTGGTTGAATATAACTCATTGCAGGTAATTCAATCTTTGGTGTCCCTTTAGGTTGAACAGTGATGCTCTTGGAATAGTTGTCGGTTACAATGGAAGAACTTACAATAGGAGGTTCCCGAACAGATGGAGCAGAAGGTGCCGGGATTCCTGAAGAATAATACAATGCCTGCATCTGAGGCAGCACGGATGATACTTTGTATATGCCACTGGTAACTAAAATACCTATTGCCGCAGTGGTAAGAGCAAGAAGCTTGAATGGGCCACTTTTTTCCTCGGCCCTGCGAACCAGAGCAACAGACCTATAACCTTGAGGCACAGCCGTCCAGTCATCCGACCATCTCGGTCTTTCGCGTGTAAATCGTTCACTCTTTCTCATTTAGGTGCCTCCAGAAGCATATGGTTAACTGCGTATTCCAATGCGTGACTAATGTTCCTGAACCTACCCTCGGCAATGAGCTTATGTATCAAGTCAACAGTCTCTGAATCGACTGAAATGCTTAGTTTGTGTTTCATACTACTTAGTAGTAATAAATACTATTATATAAGCTTTTCGATTTTATAGTTACTATATAGTAGTTAAAATATTTACGCAAGGTTCCAGAATATGATACAGGTGAAGCAGCCAAACAAAACAATTTTCAATACGACGAATCCTCGACAGGCGTAACCGAAACGTTTAAATATAAGCAACACGGGGATTAGCGTCAAGACTAAAGACTAAAGGGATTTTTTCTCCAGGGTGTGGAGATGGGTTAGATGGCAAAGAGACCGAATGTAATTCCAAAAGCACCGCTTGCAAGAATTCTAATGAACGCCGGTGCAAAAAGGGTTAGCGCAGGATCAGTGGAGATCTTTTCAGAGATCCTGCAGGAAAGGACAGAGAAGATAGCGACCCAGGCAGCAAAGATAGCAAAACATTCTGGCAGGAAAACAGTCAACGATGAGGACATAAGGCTGGCTGCGAAAGGATAGATAACCTAATTCTTGGATGAAAAGCTTTTAATAGTAACTATTTCTTCGCTTTTTAAATTGGGCCGGTGGTTCAACCGAGCTTCAAAGTAAGCTCGCACCATCGCGGGACATAAAGTCCCTCAGCCGAATGAAAGTAAATATTCGTCTGACCAAGACAAACCAAAAACTTTGTGGGCCGGTGGTTCAACCTGGTGACAGGTGCACTGTTAGGGAATAGAACGCCGCATTGGCTATGCGGAGGCTCCGGGACTCTAGAGCAACATGCTCTCGAGCGGAAATTCAAATCCCGGCCGGTCCACTTACGATGAAAATAGGAATCATATCTGACACGCACGACAATGTCGAGAATATTTTGTTTGCTGTAAAGGCTTTTCAAAAAAGGGATGTAAGCCTTGTCTTGCATTGCGGAGACATTGTTGCACCGAAGACCATAGAGTTCTTCAATGGCATAGTGCTCAAGATGGTGAGAGGCAACTGCGATCGGGACATCGAGGCATTCAAGACAAAACTCGCAGAAATCGGCGGAGAGTACCTTGGCGAGCAGGCAGAGATAATCCTCGACGGAAAGAAACTCTTCATCTACCACGGAACAGACAAGCAAAAACTGGATAAGTTTATTAGCTCAGGCAAATACCGATATGTTTTGAGCGGGCATACGCACCTCCTGACTGATGAAATGTTGGGAAAAACAAGGCTGCTAAACCCTGGGGCGCACTATTATGGCGGATCTGAAACTATAATGGTGCTAGATACAATAAAAGACAAAGTGGAAGTGATTAAATTATGATAAAGGCAGTATTATTTGACTCGTGGGGAACATTGCTTGAATCAGGGGTGTTCCCGTCGCCAATTAAGCAGGTCCAATACATTCTGAGGATAAACATGCCCTTCCATGAGTTTGTCACAAAATTCGAGACAGCATTCATGATAAAGAAGTACGCCAACCTAAATGAAGCATTTGAAGAGGTTTGCAAGGAATTCCAAATCCAGCCAAAACCCTACGATGTCGAGAGGGTTATAGGCATGTGGAACAAGAACATGCTCCTTGCCAAGCCATTCCCGGAAACAATACAGACGCTCGAAAGGCTGAAAAAAAACCACAAGCTGGCGATTATTTCAAACACAGACCCTTTCTCAGTGGAACCAGTGCTTGAGAAATTTGACATGCGAAAATTCTTTGACGTGATAGCATGCTCCTATGAAATAGGATTCCTGAAGACAGACCCAAAGATGTTCGGATATGTGCTAAGGAAGCTGCATGTCAAGAAGGATGAGGTGATAATGGTAGGGGATAGCATGCAGAGCGACATACTAGGAGCTGAAAAGGCTGGCATAAAGCCTGTTCTAATCGACCGGAAAAATACAAGAACCTACGACCACAAGATAACCAATCTTTCCGAGGTAGACAAGTACCTGTAGCAGCAATAGGTTTAAATACTATTTCTCAAACAAAAGAACCAGGATGCAGGAGAAAATATTCCAATTGCTGTTCGAACAGGATGACATCACCTGGCAGACCATCATCTACGACCTCGTGCGAACAGAGCAGATGGACCCATGGGACATCAACATAACAGAGCTCACGCATAAGTACATCGGAATAGTGAAGGGACTGCAGCAGATGGACTTTCGGGTTTCTGGCAAGGTGCTCCTCGCAGCTGCAATACTTCTTAGAATCAAATCAACCCGATTGGTCGGAGACGACATGCTTGAGCTTGACAGGCTGCTCTACCCAACTGATGACATTGACCAGGATCAATTCTATGACGAATTAGAGAACAACATGTTGAGGAAAGAGGACCTAATGGCACCGGGGCTAATCCCCAGGACACCTCAACCAAGAAAGAGAAAGGTCTCGGTATATGATCTTATAGGAGCTCTTGAGCAAGCACTCGAGGTGAAGCGCAGGAGAATCATGCGAGACATCCCAGCCCTCCAGATGGAAGCACCCGAGAAGAAGATGGACATCAGCGTAGTCATAAGGAAGGTGTACAACCAAATAATGGTAATGTTCTCAACAGGGCATAAGGTCGTGACGTTCTCTGAGTTGGTACCTTCTGAAGCAAAAAAAGACAAGGTGCACACTTTCATACCATTGCTCCACCTGTCAAACCAAAGGAAAATCGACCTGTGGCAAAAAGAGCATTTCGGAGACATCGAGATAATTCTTGCGAGAAAAGAGGTAGACAGGGAACTCTCATAGCCATCGCAAACATTTTTAAAGAAAGAGCGGTTTCTCAAGAGGATGGTTAAACAGGAAGAACTGCAGCAAAAATACATGGAATTCCAGATGCTTGACCAGCAAATGAAGCAGACGCAAAAGCAACTGCAAGCGCTGGAGGACCAGGTGGTGGAAATCATATACACCCAGCAAGGGCTTGAGGAGTTAAAGAAAGTCAAGGAAGGCACAGAGATTCTGGTTCCGGTGAGTAGCGGGATTTTTGCCAAAGCAAAAATCCAAAAGCCAGGAGAGCTCATAGTCAATGTTGGGGCGGGAACAGCAGTTTCAAAAACAGTGGACTCCACACAAGAAATGCTCTCAAAACAGCTCATTGAAGTGCAGAGGATGCACCAAGCGATAATCGAAGTGGTACAAAAGATAGAAAGCCAGATGCAAGGATTGGAAAGGGAAATAACTGAATCTGGTGAATAGGAATGTTCAAGTTCTTGAAGGAGAAGCTAAAGTCGGCTATTTCAATCTTCTCGCAGAAAGCAGAAAAGACTGCAGAGGAGGAGCCTCAGGAAGAACCATTGAAGAAGGTTGAACCAGCAAAAAAACCCGAGCACAAACCAGAGGGGCATAAGAAAGAGGAACAGAAACCAGAGCAAATAAAAAAGCAGGCAGAAAGCGCTCCACCAATCCAAAAGAAGCTCGAAGAACCTAAGAAACCACAGGAAGAGAAAAGGGTAGAGCCTGTCAAAGAAGAAAAAAAAGTTGAGCCAATCAAGAGAGATCCTATCCAAGCAGAAAAAAAGGCTGCACCTGTCACGGAAGAAAGAGGGCCTGCTAAACGAGAAAAAAAAGCAGAACACATCAAAGAAGAACAAAAAGCAGAACCTCTAAAAGAAGTGAAAAAAGCAGAAGTAAAATGGGAGGAAGAAAAAGTCGCTCTGACAAAAGAACCTGCAACCGAAGAAAAAACCGGATTCTTTCAGAAAATCAAGGAGAGATTCACAAAGCAAGAAACAAAAGAAGAAGAGCCAAAGGCTGAAGAGGCCAAGGGGATTTTTCAGAAACTCAAGGAAAAAGTCCAGACAGTAAGCATAACTGAAGACAAATTCAACGAGATGTTCTGGGACCTCGAGGTTGTGCTCCTGGAGAACAATGTGGCAGTTGAGGTCATTGACAAAATGAAGCAAGACCTAAAGGGACAGATAGTGGACAAACCAATACGGCGTGGCTCCATAGAAGATACAATCACAAAATCGCTAACCCGGTCTGTGGAAGACCTATTCAAGGAATTCAAACCCACAGACCTAGTAGAGTCTGCAAAAAAGAAGAAACCTTATGTGATATGCTTTGTCGGAGTAAACGGCTCTGGGAAGACAACAACAATAGCAAAGGTCGCATACCTGTTCAAGCAGCACAGCTTGTCAGTAGTGATTGCAGCAGCAGACACATTTCGGGCAGCGGCAATCGACCAGCTTGAAGTACATGCAGACAAGCTTGGCGTAAGGCTGATAAAACATGATTATGGGAGCGACGCAGCAGCTGTTGCGTTTGACGCGATAAAACATGCAGAGTCGAAGAACAAGGATGTAGTTCTCATTGACACTGCGGGAAGGCTGCACTCAAACGCAAACCTGATGGACGAGATGAAAAAGGTAGTGAGGGTTGCAAAGCCTGACATGGTAATATTTGTCGGTGAGTCAATCACAGGCAATGACTGCGTAGAGCAGGCGAGGATGTTCAACGAGGCAGTACACCTTGACGGTATCATCCTCTCAAAGGCAGACATAGACGAAAAGGGCGGGGCTGCAATATCCATCTCTTACGTCACAAACAAGCCAATACTATATATTGGCACAGGACAAGAATATCAAGACTTAAAGAAATTTGACCCGAGCATAGTCATTGAGAGCCTTGGTTTAAACAGCTAGAATTCTACGAGCAAAAGAGGCTTTTTAGACAACTTAATAACAGCAGTATCGCTGCAGCAGAACTTGTATTCCTGGCTCACGCTGTCAAAGACTATGAGCCCGTCAAATATATCTGACCTGACAGTAAGCCTTTGGCCTGGATTGAGGATACCAGACAGTTTTCTTGGGCGAAAGAGCCGGCCGGTGTAAGGTTCTCTTACCTTGAATGCAAATTTTGACGAGCCAAGCGCAAGAGGCTTGCCACCTGCTGACTTGTACCAGCTATAACTTCCTGCTGCTGTCGAAACAATTACGCCACTGCTCTTCTGGTACTCGTTATCGAGCCAGTACCTTGCAACATGATAGGATTTGTGGTCTCCAAGAAAAACATCATTCAAGGCAAGCTCTGGAAGCAGCTTATTATTGAGGGTGACTTCAAGCCGATGCAGTTTCAAGAGGCGGTTTTTTCCCTTCAGAATACGAAGAAGCCTGCCCGCAAAATTGTCCCTGTTTGCCCGCATGAAAAATCCTTCATTTACCTTAACATTGCAGTTTACGCCAAGAACAGGGGTTTTGTCCTTGACAAAGTGGGATGTGCGCAGGAGAGTGCCGTCACCGCCAACAACAATAACAAGGTCATTGCCTTTGAAGAACCTTTGAGCTAATCGAGACCGATGAATCACTGTGTGGCCAATGTCATGGCTGTCAAGCACATCCTCAACCAGGGCAGTTGTCTTGCAGCCCTGAATGCTATGCACCAGAAGGACATGGTCGAGTTTCATGAGAACAAACAAGCTTTCCTAGTATATAAAATTAGCCAAAAAGCTTTATAAGTTCTGTATGAACAACAAGTCTTATGCCATACAAGAAGGGCCATCACATACAGCGGCCAAGACACCTAAGGGAGAAGCAGTCACCACCAGAAGCAATACTTTTAGGTGAAAAAAAGCTAACACTTCCTTCAAGTAGACTTAGGTCAACTCCGGAAGAGTACTTTCGCAGGCTTGGCAGGCAACATGGACCACAAAACATAGTCCTGAATTCCATCGTCACGGATTATCTGCCCCTGCAAAAAACCCTGGCAGCAAACTTAGGGCGAGTGAAAACCTTGAACCTTGAGAACATTTTCAAAACATTGAATCAAGCGTTTGCAGATGCTTTGGATCACTCCCTTGAGCTGAAGCTCTTGGTACAACCAACAGCAACCTACACAGGCAGAACCGTACCAGACTGTAGTTATTACCAGTTCGGTTTATTTTTAAGAAAGGACCATGCAAACAATTATTTTGTCCAGCCTACAATTGAAGCCAAAGATGTTGTCCAGAACCTTTGGAGAATTGGCGAAAGATGGCAGGACGAACTAAAAGAATTTAGCGGGTACTAACTATTTAGAAATCTCGTTCTCAATCTTTTTCAAGACCTTGTCAAGCACGAAGAAAAGGTTAAGGTCAGTAATCTCTGCAACATAGCTCTTGCCTCCGGCGTCAAGCTTTGCGTGAAGCTCATACTTCTGGGAATCCTCCTGCTTGTGCACGTTCTTTAGAGTGATGTGAAGCTTCTCAAAGTCCTTGGCAACAGTCGAGAACCTCTTGGCATGGTTGCCAACAATCTTCTTCAAGACCACCAAAGTAGCAGGATCAACCTCAGAAAAACCGGTCAATTCAATGTTGCCGCCAAGTTGTAAGGTTTCTGCCAAGCAAATCACTGCTCAAAGTCCAGTTTTACTACTATAAAAATGTTTCGGCGATAAAAAAAGAAAATAAAAGAATTTAAACTTTCTTTCGCTTCATGTAGCAGTCTCTGCAATATACTGGGCGGGTGCCGTCCGGTTTGAAGGGGACTTCTGTTTCATTGCCGCAATCAGCACAGGTCACCTTAAACATCTTTCTCTCTCCGCCAAAATCTCGTCTTTGCCCAAAGGCCATATTCATTCACCTAATTCGTTTGTTACTTATTTATCCAACACACAAAAGAACTAGTTACATTCTCTTATATGTTCTATAAGAAGAGATTACGCACCCTTTTTAAACCTTTAGTTTTATAGCCGAAAAAGCTACAAAAATTTATATAATCTTTCGAAGGTTGTGCAGGACATGGCCAGAAAAATCATAGGCAGGGGAGCAGAGGCAATCATCTATCATGATAAGGATGTTGTCAAGGAGAGAGTCAAGAAAGGTTATAGGATCCAGGAAATAGACAACAGGCTGAGGAGATTTCGGACAAACAGAGAAGCCAAGGTCATAGGACGGCTGCAGAGGATAGGCTTTCCAAGCCCAAAACTCATAAATAATGATGAGAAGCAGACTTTGGTCATGGAGTATATTCCTGGGGAGAAGGTAAGGGATCTACTTGAGAAATCAGACTATCATAAGATAAGCCAAGAGATAGGCAGAAAAATTGCCATAGTGCACAACAATGGAATAATCCACGGAGACCTGACAACGAGCAACATGATAATGCACACAGAGGTCTACTTCATCGATTTTGGGCTAAGCTTTTTTTCTGAAAAGGTTGAAGACAAGGCAGTGGACCTGCATTTGTTCAAGCAGGCGCTAGAATCAAAGCATTACACCATCTGCAATGAATGCTTTAATGCTGCACTCAAGGCGTATGAGAAAGACGCAAAACAATCAGCAGAGATCCTTAAGAGGCTTGAGATAGTAGAGAAAAGGGGAAGGTATAAGCACAAAAAATAGGGTTACTTTGTGACACGATAAATCGTGTCCACTTTGAAGAGCTGGCTTCTCATGCTCGTTGGTTTTAAGGTTTTGCGCAGATATGAAATCACCTTTCTTGAGCTAAAAGGTGCGCAGCTTACGATCGTAACATCATAGCAGCTGTTGATCGAAAAACCATGAATTGCGATATGAGAAGTCTCGATGATTTGGCAGACACTCGCTCCAGGAAGGTATGACGCACCGACCTGCACATCGCCCCGGCCGAGTTTTTTCAAGCCAGTAAGCTTCACAAGATGGTTAATAACTTTTTTTAGCTGTGCAGGATTATCAGCGATGTTGATTTTACACTTACCTAGATTCAGATGAATTCCGTCCCCTTTCATTTTCACCTCGTATCAAATTATTTTCGCTCGAAAACCCCTTCCCAGGGTTTAAAAGGCCAGAGACAGCGTTTTTTTAGGCTCGCTTATAAAATTTTTGTTTTTGCACTGCCAATAGCAAATTATATAAACTATCAGGACGCAATTGTTAGTCTATGCAGCTCGAGAGATCAAAGGGAACAAGGGACTTTCTGCCTGAAGAGCAGATTGTAAGGCAAGAGATAGTGGGCAGACTAAAGGCAGTGTTTGAACTGTATGGCTATCCACCGCTGGAGACCCCTGTACTCGAAAGGTTTGATGTAATGGCGTCGAAATATGCTGGAGGGGCAGAGATACTAAAAGAGACTTTCAAATTGGCTGACCAGGGAGGAAGAGAGCTGGCATTAAGGTATGACCTCACTGTTCCTTTCGCAAGAATCATCGGAATGAACCCTCAACTGAAAATGCCTTTCAAGAGATACCATGTGGGAGAGGTGTTCAGGGACGGTCCAATGGGGCTTGGCAGATACAGGCAATTCACGCAATGCGACGTGGATATCGCAGGATGCAAGGAAGTGACTGCAGAGGCTGAACTATTATCGCTTGCAGAAAAAGTGTTTGATGCTCTGGGGCTTGAGATTAAGATAAAGATAAACAACAGGAAGCTACTCAACGACATACTGACCAAATTCAAGATCAAAAAGCATGAGGAAGTGATACTTAGCGTTGACAAACTGGCAAAAATCGGAGTAGCAGGGGTCAAGAAAGAGCTGGAAGACAAAGGGGTAAGTGAAGATCAGATAGACGAGCTTCTATACTCTGTGAGCTACAAGGGCACAAATGAAGAGAAAATAGCCTACTTCAAGGGGATAGTGCAATCAGACGGAATAAAGGAGTTAGAAGACCTACTGAATTATCTAAAGATAATTGGGGTTGAGGCAGAGTTTGAGGCAGCACTTGCCAGAGGACTATCATATTACACAGGAACAGTAATCGAGATATTCATGAAAAAATCCAAGATAGAAAGCTCAGTCTGCGCAGGCGGAAGATATGACAAGATGATAGGGGAATTCCTTGGCAAGGGAGACTATCCTGCAGTGGGCATCTCCTTTGGACTCGACAGGATACATGATGCTTATACAGAGATGAATAAGGCAGGGGCAAAAACAGTAGCACAGGTCTATGTAATCCCGATAAAGACTTTTGCACAAAGCCTGAAGATAGCTGAACAGTTGCGTGCAAATGGCATAAGGACAGATGTAGACCTTTCAGGCAGAGGACCGAGCAAGAACCTTCAGTATGCAAACTCGCTAGGAATTCCTTTTGTTGCAATAATCGGAGAGGAAGAGCTAAGGGAGAAAAAGGTAAAGCTAAAGAACATGCAGAGCGGAGAAGAAAAACTTCTTGGAATAGACGATTGTGTCAAGGCAATAAAGGCCTAATTAAAGGATTACTGCGCACTGATCAATCTCATAACAAAGGAAGACAAGAAATAATGATTTCATGGTTAAGGAGTTGTTGCGTCTACCAACTTTCTTACAAAATACTGATCCCGCAAATCTTTCTCAAGCTTTCGTGAGGCATAATCAGCAATAATCTTCAGGTTGATAATATCCTCCTCATTGTATTCTACAAGGAGTTTGAGATAATGCTCATCATTGCTTGCGCGAAACATCCTCCACAATCGCAGGGCATCACCACCGTATAAACGCTCAATTATAATGTTTCTCTTGATGTCAAACCTCTTTTCTATGTTTTTTAGGCCTCCAGACAAACCAATTCTTTGGCACAAGACGCGCAAATCAATATGAGGAATGTTGGGCAACAGGCTAGGGAACTGGCGTTTCAGAAAAGGAATGTCAAATGAAGAGCCGTTAAAAGTCACAAGGAGCTTGTATTTCTGCAGCTCTCTTGCAAGGGCTTTAGGATCAAGATTGATGCCGCGAATCATGGTTTTTGTGGTGATACCATCAAAGATGCCAACAACAGTCACTGCATCATTCCTGTCAAGACCAGCAGTCTCGATATCAAGAAAGACTGCTTCATCTGAAAAGAACCTGTAAAGGCGCCAGTTTTCGCAGGCAGGAAGTTTGCCAATGAAAAAGTTTGCATCCTGGCTATACAACGCCAGTTGCGCCTCCTTTAACCTGCGGTCATAGTACAATTTTCTGTGGCTTGACAATCCAAGAATCTTGTCTGCCTGAAGAAAATCATGCCAACTGCAAATACCCTGCCGCCAGAACTTTTTCTCGAGCTCTTCACTTATTCTCTCCAGGAAAAGAAAACTGTTTTCTATCATCTGCATTAAACGGAAATCCTTCGGTTTAAAAGTCCCACACAAGGATGTCCAGTGCTTGGGATAAAGGTGAAGTGAACAATTTTTTTTCTATATGGAAATTAATTAGTTTTACTGGAAAATATTGCACCGGCTACAAAGCCCAAATTCGGGCTTGCTAGACGCTATAAAGGCATTCCAAAAACGAAAGGTATTTAAATATGCAGGGGTTTATTCCAGACGGAAAAAGTCCTATTTTTTAGACGAGAAATTTATCAACAAAACGGAGAGAGCTAGAAACCATGCCGGACGAAAGCTATGAAGCAAAGGATATACAGGTTCTTGGCAATATTGAAGCTGTAAGAAAAAGACCTGCAATGTACATAGGTTCTATTGGCTCGATGGGCCTGCACCACCTTGTATATGAGGTAGTGGACAACAGTGTAGATGAGGCGCTGGCAGGCCATTGCACAAGCATAAAGGTTACAATCCACAGCGACGGCAGCGTCACAGTAGAGGACAATGGCAGAGGTATCCCTGTTGATATACACCCGAAACTAGGAAGGCCAGCAATAGAGATAGTGCTGACAAAACTTCACGCCGGAGGCAAGTTTGACAACAAGGCATACAAGGTATCAGGAGGGCTTCATGGAGTCGGAGTTTCTGTGACTAATGCCTTGTCAATAAGGCTTACCGCAACAGTAAAAAGACAGGGAAGCATTTACACGCAAACGTATGAAAGGGGCATACCTGTTACAGAACTCAAAATCATAGGGAAGACAGATGAAAGGGGTACAAGCATTAGATTCTATCCTGACACAGAGATATTTGAGACAACAGAATTCAGCTTCGAGACATTATCGAGCAGACTAAGGGAGATGGCATTCCTGAACCCTGGGCTTTACATTTCGCTCACAGACGAGAGAACCGGCAAAGCCAAAGAGTTCAAGTACGATGGAGGAATAGTAGAATTTGTCAAGCACCTCAATGTCGGGCTGAACAGCCTGCATGAGGTAGTGTACTTCAAGAAGGAAAGGGATGGGGTGCAGATAGAGATAGCGATGCAATACAACGACAGCTATTCAGAGAACATCTTTTCCTTTGCGAACAACATAAACACAATAGAAGGGGGCACGCACCTCACAGGATTCAAGACAGCACTCACGAGGACGCTGAACGGCTACGCAGAAAAGTGGGCAAAGGACCTAAAGCTGACAAGTGAGGACACGCGCGAGGGATTGGCAGCTGTGGTGTCGGTGAAATTGCCTCAGCCGCAGTTCGAAGGCCAGACCAAGACAAAGCTTGGCAACTCAGACATGAAAGGGACTGTGGAGTCAATGGTTAACGAGAAGCTGGGCCAGTTCCTTGAGCAAAACCCTGCAGTGGCCAGGGCAATAATCGAGAAAACAATCAATGCTGCAAAGGCAAGGGAAGCTGCGCGCAAGGCAAGAGAGCTCACACGGCGCAAGGGAGTGCTTAACGGAGGGAGGCTGCCTGGCAAGCTTGCAGACTGCGCAAACTCTGACCCAATGAAATGCGAGATTTACTGCGTGGAAGGCGACAGCGCCGGCGGGTGTTTTTCTGGAGATACAAAGGTTGCCTTGTTGGATGGAAGAAACCTAAGTTTTAAAGAATTGACTAAAGAGGATAACGAAGGAAAAAGAAATTACTGCTATACAATCAAGGAGGATGGAAGCGTTGGAATAGGATTGATTACCAATCCTAGAATAACAAGAAAGGATGCGGAAGTGGTTAAATTAATTCTTGACAATGACCAAGGGATAATCTGCACACCAGACCACAGGTTCATGTTGAGGGATGGCAAATATTTGAGAGCAGACAATCTTGACAAGCAAAGCCTAATGCCCCTGAATAAAAGCCCAAATCTGCTCAAAAAAGAAACATTCCGGAAAAGATTCTTCCAAAATGATGAAACTGCTATGTTGGAGGCTGTCCAGTGTTACAACCACAAAATCAAAATGATAGAGAAGGTCGCGCAAAGGATGAATGTATACGACCTTGAAGTTGAGGGAACACACAACTTCGCGCTTTCTGCAGGGGTCTTTGTCCACAATTCAGCAAAACAAGGGCGCAACAGGGAATTCCAGGCAATACTGCCATTAAGGGGCAAGATACTTAATGTGGAGAAGGCAAGGCTCGCAAAGGTGCTGTCAAGCACTGAAATCGGGAACCTGATATCTGCAATAGGCACAGGGATAGGAGAGGAGTTTAACGTACAGAAACTGAGGTACAACAAAGTAATCATAATGACAGATGCAGACGTCGACGGAGCGCACATAAGGACATTATTGCTAACATTCTTCTACAGGCACATGGTCAGGCTGATACAGGAAGGGCACATCTATATTGCACAGCCTCCACTTTACAGGTTAAAGAAAGGAAAACAGGAATATTGGCTTAACAAGGCCGAGGATCTTGAGAAACTACAAAAACAGCTGGGGCCAGAAGACGTTACACTGCAGAGGTACAAGGGCTTGGGAGAGATGAACCCGCAGCAGCTTTGGGATACGACAATGGACCCTGCAAGGCGAGAGCTTGTGCAGGTGACACTAAAAGACGCGGTGGAAGCAAACGAGATATTCAACATCCTGATGGGAGACGATGTTGAGCCGAGAAGAATCTTCATACTGGAGCATGCGAAGGAAGTAGTTAACCTGGATATATAGAAAGGAATTTAAAGAATAAAGGAATTCTTAGTATTATGGAAGTAGGATATAATGTACCGGAACGAAAGCAGGAGCAGGATTATGCACTGAGTATTCCGTTTCTTCCTCCAGAAAAAAAGGATTATGCAATGGGCATTCCACTGTATGGTGGCCTTCCAGGACTTTTAAGGATGTATGATAATTACAGTCAATTACCAAGCCCCAACATTCTGCCAGACAGTGTTCATCAGCAGTTTGACCCGCTTCAAAGGTTGACAGAATCATTGCTGAGGAAAGGGCCAGACACAAAGATAATGTCGCAAAGCAGCAAAGAGGCTGCACTCTGCTCTGGCTGCAGACAATAGAATTCTAACAACAGGAAGCTAGACATACACCTGAGTAAAGGCCGGACCCTGGCAGAAAATCTTGTTGATTTGCGCCGGGCCAGGGATTCTCATGATGAGAATTTGAACCCTGATGGACGCGAATCCATCTGCTCTTCAGGCAGACGCAATACCTGATTATGCGAGCCCGGCTTCGCGTCTATATTCGGTATCACTTGGTTCTTATTGTTGACTGACAAAATATAGCTGATTTTCCGGAAAATCCGAGGCAAGTTTTATATATTTGAATATTTTCAATACAACCGGACGCGAACCCAGCCTGATTGTGCGAGCTTTTTCTTTTTTTTTAATTGTCAAAGAGTGGACACGGCGAGAGCCGGAACAGCTTTTTGCGATACGCAAAAACCTGGGAAAAACGACCACGCTTTTAGCAGAACTGGACACGGCGAGAGTCGCACTCGCGCAGCTTTTTGCAATATGCAAATGCTCAGAAAACCATCAGTTTTCTGGCACGCCGCTCGCTTAAGCTCGGGCGAACCTGGGAAAACGAACTCGTCCAACCGATTCAAAGTGACTGGACACGGCGAGAGTCGCACTCGCGGCCTTTCCCGTGCGAGGGGAACGCTCTGCTACTGAGCTACGTGCCCTTGAGAGAGAAGAAATGCAAATTGTTTATAAGAATTTCTACGATGAAGCCAGGGGCTTATCATAGAGAAACGGCAGGGTATCCCTCACAAAGTCCATGACAGACAAAGGCTTTTCCAGCACAAAATTTGCGCCAAGACTTTGATATGCTGGCACAAGAGCCTTTGGGGCAAAGGATAAATCATCAACCAAGACACAAATCGGATTGGTGTATTGAAAAAAGTGCCTGAAGGTGTAGATGACAAGAATGCTTAAGGCATAGGGCTTAAGTTCCTCCTGCCTCACAAGTTGTTTTGCCTTCTGAAAATCTGATTCAGGGATTACAGGACCACTGTACCAACCAGCAGCATTCTTAAGGTCATGGACAATGACCATATCAATTGTCTGGTTCAGATTAGAGTCGTCAAGCGGCTCTTTTGGCTCCTCTGTTCCATGGCCATAAGCCTGCAGGACAGACCTCCACATCCTAACCAGAGATTCATCATCCTCAATGTAGAGAAGAGTCCTTGACATGGGAGATAAAAAATCCTGCAAAGCTTAAAAAGATTTGGTACAAAGAGAAGAATTCGTGCAGTGATTGTGGTCACGAAGGGAATTGTGGCGAGCCATGAAGAATCGCGGCCAAGGTTTTATCACAATCTGCGACCTTTTCTAAAATCCTGCTTGCCCCATGCTGCCGATACAAAGTCAATATCTCGTGCTGAGCTGCCTGCAAACTCGGAAGAACCATTGAAATATCCTTGAAAGAGTTTGATTTCAACCACACCAGAACGCTCAATGTCTGCCCATAGTTAGCGTCCTCAATGGACTGATATCTGCATATTTCTGCCTGCACCTCCTGCCTGGTTGCATTTTCATTAATGTGAGGCAAGTACTCTCTCCTCAGCTCTGAGAGAATAACCTTTTCTATAGAAAACCTGTCAAGTTTGGTAAAGAAGTCTCTGGCTTGGCCCACAACATTCTTTTCCAGGTCAAGGATAAGGGGTCTAGCCACATAACCAAGATCCTCAATGCAGATAGACAAACTTTCTATATAGCAATCAAGACCATCTATCAGCACAATGCTTTTCCCAGGCATGAGGTTGCGGAACAAGGCAGGCAATAAAAAGGTTTTCCTATCAATGTTTAAATAATACAGTGAGATTCCCTTGAAGATGGGATACTATGCAGCTCTTGTCAAGGTCGGACAGCTAACTGATGAAAGGCACACAGAATTTCCAAGATATCTGATTGCAGAGGATATTTTCAAAGCAAGGGATGCACTCATGCCAAACAGAAGAATCCGTGACAGCATTGATTCAGTGCTAGATTGCAAAGAGATAGATGAATGGCAGTACTTTCTTGGAAAACAAATTGAGCTTTTTCACCCTGGCCAGATGTACGGCAAGGGCGAGGATACAAGGACTAAGACCATAAAATCCATCGACCAATACTTTGCAGATAAGGATGTCCGTGAGTTCTTTCCAAAGGTGAGAACCGGAGCAGAAGAGTTACTCACGAGCATCGAGATGGCTGCGTGGGCATTGCGAGAGATAGTCAAAAGGAAACGCATCAATAGAATACGTGCGCGCATTTCTTAGCCAGTTCAGAGTTGAGAGAAGTCATAGATTTATAAGTCGAGCAAAAGTCAAACCGATTTACCTCTGAAAACTACCTCATCGGACTTCTTCCAAGGCGGACTGACGATGCAAAGAAAGATGAGGTCTGTTTTCCCTATGTTCTTGATATACTGCAAAGAATTTGGCTGGATATAAATCAACTGATTTTGTGTTACTCTCCTTGACTCTTTGCCGATATGCATGATCCCTGTTCCTTTGATTATAAAATAGGCTTCAGAGCTCTTTAGTTTGTGAGGCTTGCTTGACTTATTGGGAGCAAGCTTGGCAAGGGCAACACTGTACTTGGCTTTATCTTTCTTTGTCAGGAGCTCTTTTAAAATGCAGCCGTCTGCTGAAATAATCGCCTTATGTGCTTTCTTGATTATCACTTTAGTTGAACCTCATGGAGCAATTTTCTGCAAGTGCAAAACTTTCCAAGATGGCAGATAGCAAGCTTGGTTGCTTCGAAACTTATTGGAGAGGATAATTGCTCAAACTTTCCCAAGCCAATGGTTATATGGGGATTAAATTTGCCACTGGATGCGTTCTTCACATAGTTACTTACCCAAACAGCATCAAGGGGCTTTGGCCCATCTATAAAGTCAGCAACACCAACTTTTACGGCAAATGGCTTTATGATGTCTATGACCTGTTCTTGCAATTTGGTGAGCTCTGGGGTTTTTGTTATGTAGAGCCCGCAAAAAGGCTTTGCTTTTGGCACAGGGTATGCCTGTAAACCATTGGATTCCAGGCTAAGCGGTTTAACTTTCAGTTGGTCAAGCACAGCTGAGACTTTGGAAAGATTCCCTGCCTCAATACCTGCCATGCAAAGTGACAGGTGAGGAATGCAGCTTTGCGCATCTAGAACAATATCTCTGTCAGGCAGCTTCCTGTTTAGGTAGATACATTTTCTGGTCATCTCGGGAGAAGGAAGAAGGACAATATTGATGGCAAGCCTGTTTGACATAGAAGCGTAGTCTGTCAAAGAGATATTTAAATTTTTGCGAAAATGGTCTGTTTCAAGAAGTTCTTTACGTTAAATGATTGCAGCTCCAAGGTGTACGTCTCTTTTCCCTCCCGATTGTACTGGACCTCCTTTACGAGGCCAACCTTTGGAGCATAATATACCACGGTCATGAAACAATTGTCAGCACGCCTATCCTTCTGGTAAATTGGCTTTGCGTCCTTAAAGATGACATCCGCAATATTCGTTCCAAAGACTAGAGTTACGTTCTTCAAGATGTTGCCGAATCTTCCTGCCGGAACGGTTATTGACTTGTCGTATTCAATTGCTGCAACATGCCATCGAGGATTCTTATGGCGCCCGACTATGGTGCCTGGGTCTAGAACTGCGGTGAACCTCCAGATGTTCCTATGGCCTGCCTTTTTGCTGCCCTCAGTATAACTTTCCTTCACACAAGCATTATAATACGTCCAGAAGACTTTTGGGAAGGTGTCAAGATCTGAAGTTATGTCATACCTGCCGTCGCGCACATCAGCTGCTGAGCGCTCAACCTCAAACCCTTCGCGCTTCAGACCTGTGATTGTATATGTTTCAGTTGAGGTTTTCTTGGCTTCAGATGACAAATGTTCGACCCAAAACACATTTGACCCTGCAGGAGCGTCGCCTTCCCCTTGAGATAACACAGTTGCTTCATAGTAACTCGAAACCTCTTGTGGCCTTAAGAGATTCCTTACATAAGTCCATGTGTTGCCTTTAGCCAACGGAAAGTACTTCGATTCTTCTTTGGTTATTGCTTCAAGTTCAGAAGGAAGAGCCATTACCGCTGCAGCCTGTAAACAAAGATGCCCGAATTCGCGGCGAGTTAAATCCTTCATAACATCATATTGTTCGTTTGAGAATTATAAAGCTTTGGGGATTTTGGCAAAAAGGCATATAAACTACCATATCTATTGCTTTACAAATGATAGTCTGTGCCAATCTCACAAAGAATATTGAATTAGGATTGTTATTTAGCCAAATAAGTTCTATTGGTTTCAAGCACGCACAATTCAGTTTCGTTCATTATGGCATTAACGAGCAGAATCCATCTCTAGACAATTCTTTTCCAGATAAGGCTCGACAGATGAAAGAAAATGCTGCAAGGTATAAGCTTGACTTTCCAGTTGTTCACGGATGGCTCCCGACCGCTAAGAATGAATCAATCAACACTCTTGCTGTGTACCTGGAAGTAAAAGAAATATTGAGTTCTAAATACCTCATCATACATCCAAAAGATCATGATAATCTAGTATCCATCGTTGAACTAATAAAAATGCAGACCTCAAGTGACTCTATCATTGTGGAAAATGCAGCAGAAACTAACTTCAAAATGGGCGTGAAAGAGATTGGTATGGTACTAAACTCAGGCATAAACTTGTGTTTTGACACCTGCCATGCCCTTGAGAGCGGACTTAATATCGATGATTTCTTGAAGGAAATTGGCAAACATATCAAGGTGATTCATTTATCAGATTTTGATGGAACAAAAAGACACATGGTAATCGGAACAAAAATAACTGAACCATTCGTGAAGAAAATACCTGAGGATGTGATAATCGTTTTCGAGCATAAGGCACAAACACCCAGTGAGTATCATGACGCTTATGCAGAATCGCTGAACAGATTTAACGAAATGCTTAAACATCCGCGCTGAATTTTGCGCCGGGCCAGGGATTCTCCCTGTTAAGTTTTGAACTGTCAGAAATTCATTGAATTTCTGAGCATGCTCAGAGACTTTGTCTCTGACACCTGAAGACTTGGTCAAGTCTCTCTGTTTTCAGCAGAGTCAGTTAACCATGTTCCTGCAACCCGGCTTCGCACGGTTAAATCATCAAAACAAGACTGTATTATACTTTTGCCAAAAATTTTCGGAAAAGTTTCGCACGGATTGGAGAAAGTTTTATATAGAATAATTAAAATAAAACCATTTGAAGACTTGGTCAGGTTCGTTAACCATGTTCCGCGAACCCTTTTTCTTTTTTTTGTCATCTAGAGAAATGCGGGAGAAGCGTATCAGGCGTATAGGTTAATGCTATTCTGGAGGACAGTTAAAGAGCGAGTTATTGTCGTCTCTTTATAGTAATTACAAAAGGAAAGATTTATATAGAGGTATTCAAAGGGAATTGCTCCATGGAAAAGGCAAAAGGTCATAGAATTGTCCCTGTCATAGACTGCGAGCTAAAATGGCGGGAACAGGAATTGGCAGATGACTCACTGGAAACCATGGTCACAAGAATATTGGCTGTCCGTGACAGATTAGACAGGGAGGACATGTTTAAAGCAAGGGGATACAATAACTGGCTGTATTGCGACTGGGATAACCTTGGCCGGGCAGAGCTGACAAAGGCATTTGGTGCTGACTGGAGAGGCGAATACATACTGGATGATGGGACGAATCGGCAGCTCTCAAGTGTGTTTGGTTGTGTTGATGAAAATCTATTCTGCCACGTACACAAGCTGACAGGAATGTTAACCCAATTATCTAATGACCGTTACCTTTTGTTGTCAAAAGCAAAGCCACTCGATGAGATGGGTGAAAGAATAAGTGCAGATTTCAAGGAAGTATACAAGCTTGCATCAATAATAAAAAGCATAACAGAAGACAAGGATTTCTTGGTTGAAACATATCACAAAAGAATTGAGGAGGAGATGGGAACCCCTTTCTTCAGGGGAAAATTGCTAAGATACATTGCAGACGAATACGGCTATGATGAAATAGCAGACAGGCTCAAGGTATTGAGCATTTCAGAAATAGGACAAAAGCTTCGGAACATCAAGCGCAAGGAACTTCCCCTACATAATCTAGAGATAGAGCTGGCAAGCCAGTTGAAAACTGCATCCAAGACCAAGACACGTAGAATAGTGCGGCAATTGAACAAGATAAGAGAGGAAGATGAGCAGATGATGATTGAACTCTCGAACGTTGCAGATTACTTCGTCCCCTCCTACCGAGCTTATACTGAATTAGCCAAAGGTTGTGAGAGTCTGACCAAAGTGCTGACACCAGCGATAAACTCAGTAGAAAAAACCACGAAATACAGAATAGACCCTGAATACAATCCGGAAATAGACTTCAAGGCAGGCCAAGTATCAAGGGATTGCACGCGAGATAAACCACTGCCATTTTATCAGGCAAATTGCCACAACTTCAAGATTTATGCAGACGAAAAATATGTCGGAAACATATACATAGTGGAAAGTGACAAGGACTTTGACGTCCTGCATGAACAACGAAGAAGCCTTCTTATAGATTCTGTCCAATGCCCTGAATTCACAAAGAATATAGCTTATCAGGTACTCAAGGAGTTCCTACCAAAACTAAAGGAATTATATAGTGAACAGGTGGATATAGTTGCAAATACCAAAGCAGGTACTTTATCAAATTACCAGCCTATACGTGAGGCTATGCAGGAATTTATTGGAAAGAAAGCGACAAAGAAATTCATGTTTCCAGATTTTTCTTTACATAAGGGTTTCATGAACTTCCAGGGCGGAAAGCCTGGAGAGATAACAGATAAGATAGTTCTTGATGTCTGAAGGCAGCCAAAGGTAGAGGAACCCATAAACAAAAATAATGCGGGAGAAGCGCAGCAACCGTATAGTTCGAACCCCAGGCATAGTGTTGTTTCACTCTTGGAGGACATATTTAATCAAAAAAATTAGACAGGCCATATCATATTCCCGTCAAAATCATAGACTGGAATGGCATTTTTGTAGTCTCTTTCCGCAAACTTAAGTAAAAATGGAGAAATATCCGCTAGATGCTCTGGTTCAATGACAATTCCGATTATGGCTTCAAAAGGGATTGGCATCAATGAAAGAACCTCATTATGGAAACCAGGATTGGGTCCATAATCTCGGCAAAAACGAGTGCCCTGCTCAATTCCGATTCCTGCCTGGGCCAGTACCTGCCGTCCTTTGTCATCAGGCTTGTCGCCTATGTAAAAGAATTGATTACTACCTCTTACGAAACTAGGGTCTATGATGAAGTTAACCCTCCCCTTTTCGTAGCGTTGATAACCACTTTCATTAAAACACAGAGAAATGCAAGACGGAAAATGACTACCTGCCCAGCTTCCCTTTCCTACCCTTCCAATCTCGTTTGGGGACATTAATCCTATACGGCGAAATCTCATTATTTCCCTGACAGTCCAATTATAACTGGTTGCATGGACTGACAGGGCTTGTCCAAAAATATTTAGTCTCTTTCTGGCGCATTCGCTCTTGACCGAATTCCAAAATGCAATACGTGAGTCCTCAATTTGTATCATATGTTCCAGAACTTCATAATTTTTGGTCAAGATGTTAAGAAATTCCTGACAATCCCTACTCGATATTCTCAAACGTAACTCCAAGGGTTTTCCCTCATTAAAATTGCTATCTCTCAAATGAACCAACCAACGAAGATCCAGCATGGATTCTTGGACAATCCCAATTACTGCCCATCGGTCTATTCCTTTTAGTAACTTCTTTTTTTTCCAACCGACGAGAATGCCTGACTTTAGCGATTTCCTAAGGCTCCGTAAATCGCCGGTGAAATCGTCAATGCGAAATCTATTTAAGAATTCTATCATAATCCGCTTTCGTCTCTCTGCCCTATTGAAATAGTGTGGGTCCACATCAATTTCCTCAAGTCCTTGAGCCAATTGAATATATTCCTTATAATATTGCAGATAATGTTTCCAAGGCCTCGCTGTTTCTCTTAAGAAGTCTAAGTCGTTATCTGAAATCTCCATATGAGTCTGACCTCCAATATTAATATATAATAATATTGCTTTTTTGGCTCTATGCTACTTGTTCATATCAATCATACGAATCTTGCGAAGAACGAGAGAAAAGATTCAGCAGAAGAATATCCTCTTGGCAGGTACCGTTCCACAGACCAAATCATGGTTTTATTGTTATGTCCAAAAGGCTTTACACTGATATTGGATTACACAAAAAAATGCGGGAGAAGCGCAGCAACCATATAGTTGGATGCGGTAACCGACAAGGAGAAAGCTATATAAGAAGTAAGCGTGCCTCCTTCTTTGTTTTGTTTTAAATAGTAAGTGATTCGCCGATGTCAAAAACAAAAATGAACCTTGAGGAACATCTTTACAGACTTAGTCACTATTATGAAAATCTGGAAACCAATTCAAACGCAGAAAAATTCTGGAAAAAAAAATTAGTTGAGCTTAAGGACACAATAAGGGTGTATTATGCTGCTAAATATGGGGACGTTCCTACCTTAAAACGCCAAGACCTAGAAGGCAAAACAGCAGTAAAGCTGGTTATGAACTACAAGACTGGGAGACCAGCTTTCACGTTTGATCAAATTGACCATAGCTCAATAGCCAGACAGGAATATTTCAAGATTCCAACCACGGAAAAAGACGCAGCTATAAAGTTAGTTATCAATCTCAGCATAAATAAAGTTGACGATTGGCCGCTGCCTGAAGTGCAGAATAACGACATGTACTTTTTCTATGAAGACAAGGGAGAAAGACCAAAAATAATTGAAGAATTCAGAAAATTTTTTGATGCTGTTCAAGACAATAAAGAATATCATCTGCAGAATGCAAGACAACTCCCAAGGTCTGAACGCGAGCCGCTCACAACGTTCTGCCTCGAGAAGGTAATGAATGCCCCTTTTGGATACAATGGATTGCGCTTTCAAATCCATAGCGATTGGAGCATGGCTGAGAAAATGGATTACATTTCAACTTGCCTTGCCGAATTCTTCAAAGCAAAGGGATATAAGCCACATTTTGTCCCAATCGGCAGACACTATGAGAATGAACTTTCGAATTCGAAAATTTTTATGGAGAGGAGCCACCAACAGATCAAGAAATTCGATAGAAAGCTCGAAGCGGAGAATGCTCTTAGGCTTTCACGCGAAGAGGTTAGTAACTTGAGAGATTATCTTGCAGTTATTAAGTCATTTGTTCGGAAATACGCAGAGCTTCACAGCAAATTCGGAAACCGGCCGGAAATGGATCCGCTAGAAAATCTGGTAAAAAAACTGCCGGACTTGGGGTTTGCCAGCGACCTGGCTGACTACACGAAGGGTCTCCAGGCTGCAGTTAAGGAAGGAACCCATCCCAAAGCCATTAGAAAGCTGAAGATGGTTTACTATGAATTGCAAGAGCTTGAGAGGAAAGTCAGCCCTGAAAGTTCTTCAGTCATGGACGAATACGCTGCACAGCTGCTTGGGAAAAAGGCATAATGCCCGAGAAGCGCAGCAACCTTATAGTTGGATGCGGAGAGGAGTCTCCAAAGGTCTTAGTCCTTGTAGATGTTCTTCTTATGACCTACTTTTAGAACTTGGATTTGCCCGCTATCAACCGCAAAGATAACTCTATAATCACCAATACGCAGCCTGAAGCCATCACTGCCTTTTAGCTTCTTGACGTCTTTTGCGAAAGGGTCTTCCTCCAGCTGCCTCACTTTCTTAAGTATCCTGCGAGAAACAGTGGATTCCAGCTTTTCAAGCTCCTGGAATGCCTTCGCGTCCCAGACTATCTTGAACATTGGAGTCGTCTCTCTATCTCTTCCTGTGTCACGAATTTGCCAGACTTGATTCTTTTTCTTGCTTCTTCAATCTGTTTCTTCGTGTCTTCGTTCAGTTCCAGATGATCCTCAATCAGGTTCTCAATCACGTCATTATAGCTTTCTCGTTCATAGAGTTTCATCCTGTCAAGAGTCTGCTTTACCCTATCTGAGACTTGTATTGTTGTTGCCATAAGTTGTTATAATTAGTTATAAGTATTTAAAGTTTGCGAATGAAAACACCGAAGAATTAGCAAGGGAGACTATTAGATCGGGGATTGAAGCATACATCATTTGTGTAAATGCGGCACTCATAGACATGGGCTGGGTTGGAAAGAAGTTTGATGAACAGTTCATTGCGTATTTAAAAGGGAAGGGGTTAGACCCTTGTGGAGAATACGGTGAATTTCACACGTTTGTGACCGACAGCCCCTTGTTCCACGGAAAGATCTACCTAAAGGATAATAAAGTGGTAAAGACTGGAGATTGCTGGGTGTTGGACATTCAGGATTATCGGTGCATTCCGAAATGAAACGAAAGATTATTGAAATAAAACGCTATGAGAGACTATATGTCAAACGAGTCAATCGATTTTTTTGATCAGAAAGGTAAATTTGTTTTAACTGCATCAAGTAGTACGAAAAATCATAAAAACAGGCATCTGCAAACAATAATTTAATAAATGCCAGCAACATAAGGTGTGCCATGAGAGATGTAGAAGATGTTGTGCTGAGGCTCTGCAGGACAAAAGAAACTCAAGGTCTTAACGACAAGATTGACTGGGAAAGCCACATCAAGTCCACTGTGCGATATGCAAAGAAGCTCGCAGCTAGAAATGGTGCAGACCCAAGAATTGTGGAATTGGCAGCATGGTTACATGATATCGATCTGATCAAGGGCGGTGACTTCAAATCTCACAGTAAAACAGGGGCAAGAGAGGCTGCAAAGATACTCGAGGAATTGCATTATGATAAGGCCATGATCAAGAGGGTCAAGGATTGTATATCGAAGCATGATCTGCTAGATGACCTCAAATCGAAGGAAGCTACCGCATTGACAGACGCTGATGCACTATCCCATTTCGACCATTTTGTACTTCAAGCATTCCAAGGTTACAGCATAAACGGGTTCAATCATGATAAAGCCAAGGAATGGGTCCTTAAAAAATACCAGAAGTCATGGCAAAAATTATCACCTGGCCAGAAGAAAGCAGTGAAAAACAAGTATGAGGCAATCCGACTCCTCCTACATTAAAGATTAGTCACCAGAGAATTTGTACCCAAAGTGCATACCTGATCGCTTCAGGGCTAAAACCCCTGTCAACAAGATCCTGCACTGTGTAAAAATTCCCATCGGACTTCGACATCTTCTTACCATTCACTCTTTTGGGTGACTACACAATCATCATTTTGTAGTCACCTCTTAAGATGTCTCTTAAGGATTTTGTATTCCTTAAGAATCAAATCTATCGTTGGCCTCAAATTGCCATTGCTCTGGTATTCCTGGAGCGAGGTATAATATTCCGCACGGTTCTTCAGCTCTATATTGACTGGAGGCAAACCATGTTTTATCAGGATGTTGTTGAGAAGCAACCTTCCCACCCTTCCGTTTCCATCCTGAAATGGATGAATGCTTTCAAACTGATTATGGATAACCGCAGCCAGGATGATTGGGTGGTAATTTGCCTTGTTTACCTCATACCAACCAGCAAGTTCTCTTATCAACGCGGTGATCTTTGTTGCAGGTGCACCTTGATGGACTATGTTCCCCCTGCCATCCCGAATCACGACCTCAACCCCCTTAGGCCTCAGTTTTCCGGCAAAATGCTTTGAGTTTGCAAATACTATACTGTGCAGTTTCTTTATGAGGTTGATGGAAACATGCTCTTTGGTTTGCCTGATGTAATGCACTGCTTCTGCCACCCCATATGTCTCTGCGATGTCTTCCTTGGACGCATCTCTTGGCCATTCCTTCCCCTCAATGATATTCTTTACTTCCCCTAGTGTGACTGTTGATCCTTCTATGGCATTTGTGTCGTAGGTAAAGGCCTCGGCAAACCTTTGCCAGTCTTTTTCGGAAAGATGCTGTATTTTTAGCCCAATATCAAAGCTTAGCATCTTCAAATGATCCAACTCTTCATTCGTTAGCAAGTTTTTTAGAGGGTCTTTTATCTCATTATAGATTTTTAGTGTTTCTTTTATCTGCCATTCTGCTTTTTGCAGCTTTTCCTTAATCTGGTCTTTAGAAATGCCTTCCCCAAGGTATTTCCGAATCTTTCGGACTTTTCCCCCTTCCCTGAAGGAATGTGCCAAGTAATATTTGGTCTTTTTTCCTTTTTTTCTGATTTCTACATGCATAGGATATGTAAGGTGACTACATATTTAAGTCTTACTATTTTGGGTGACTACAATAGGAGTTAAAATGTGCATGAGAAGCGTGGCGACCGTACAGTTGGATGCGGACGATATTGCTCTTTCAAGTTATGTATATCTTATCGTGATGGTCATAGTCTTCAAAAGAAACAATCTTGTTGGCATGGTCTATCCTAAAGACCAGGACGAAATGCCCCAGGTGGACGCGTTGCAACCCTTTCATGCTGTGGTGAAGATCTTTATATCTGTGATTTGGATTTGCGAGGATCCAATCAATCTTTTTGAAAACAATTTGATATTGTTTAGTGTCTTTCTTCTTGAGCCTGCCTAATTTATCAGTAATTTCTTCACTGTATTGGTCTGCATACAATTATTTTGCCTCTCCCTCAAGTTCTGCTCTGGAAAGGTGTCTACCTTTCAAAATCTTGGCAAGCTTGTTCTTGTACTCAGGTCTTAATTCGGGTTCGAGAAAACTCTCTTCGTATTCAGTCACAACAAGATTAATGGCCTGAGATTTATCTTTGAGCCCGTGTTTAGCTTTCACAATATTCAGGACCCTGTTGGTGTTCTCATCAATATCTATCACAGCTTGTACCATGTTACATCACGTATACATTAATATATACTGTGTATATAAATCTTTCTTTTGACAATAGCAGTTTTGGAGAGAGGACGTATGTTAGAAGCACAGCAACCGTATCGTTGGATGCGGCGATATTGTTGCTACCACTCTTGGCCTCACAAGGTGAATTGCTCAACAACTATCTCAAACATCTTTTCGCAATATCCTTTAACATTTCCTGCATTGTGCAGATCAATGGCCTCATAATATTTTGGCCGCAGCTTGACCGGGACAAACAGCTTGGGATAGTCTGATTGCAGCAAGACCCAGTTCATCAGTGCCCTGCCTGTTCTCCCGTTTCCATCTTCAAAAGGATGGATTTCAACAAATTGCGCATGAATCAGGCAAGCCAAAACAAACGGATGTATCTTTCGTTTGTTTTCGTCATAGAATGTAATCATCTTTTTCAGTAGTTTTGGCACGTCCTTTTCATCAGGCGGCTGATATTCCGTTCCTTCGATCTTTACCGGAAAGAAGCGCACCCTTCCAGGATAAATCACTCCTGTGTTCTTTGTGAGGATGCCGTTCAGTTTTTCGATAAACTCTATCGTCAGCTTGCCCGTGTATTCCTTAATGAAGTCAAAGGCTTCCCTGCCATTGATGGCTTCATTGTAGTCCTTTGGAGGAGCGCCTGATGGAATTTGTTTTTCCTTGATGATAAGGTAAGTATCTCGTAAAGTCAGCCTATTGCCTTCAATGGCATTTGAGTTGTAGGTGAACCTAATAACAAAGGCATTTTCCTCCTTTTCAAGGACTGTCTTCGGGATAGTCTTGACATGGTTTTGATAAACCTCTCTGAAATCATCAATGACCTCAAGTTTCGCTGCATCAAGGTATTCCTCATTATAGACTTTGTATTGCTCAAGTCTCAAATCCTTGAGTTTGGCTGCGATTTCTTCCTTTGTGGGCTCTTTTTCACCTAGTTTAATCCTTATCTTCTTCCATTCCTTTTGGCCCAACCTTATTGTCTTCCCAAGGTAATAGAAGGTCTTTTTCCCGGATTTGACTCTATCGATATATGCCATAAGGATAGTATTGTCCACATTATATATAAATATTTCGTTTTTGTGGACAATTATTGGATTCAAGGTAACTAGGATTTTACAAAATTCAGAAGAACAAAATGCGGGAGAAGGGGTTCGAACCCTCGTAGGCACTGCTCCAAGACAAGGAAGCCCTTGAATTGTCTAAGCCATACGGCCCTGAACCGTACCCGTCAAGCCTGAAGCTTTCTAGGCATCATTTGGCCACTCCGGCACTCCCGCAATTGGTAAACTTTAACAGAGTTTTGTTGGATGATATTTAAAGGTTTTTAGAAGAAGAACTCTGGCACAAAAATTTGCTTCATCGATGGTCCTAACCAAGGTCCAAGAAATCAAGAGGCTTGCCTGGTGGGGATGTGGGCAAGGGCTTGCGCAGGACACAAGATATTGCAAAGTCAACGTAAAATTGAGTGATAGCGACCTCAAACTCAACCTGGCGCATTTCTGTTTGGTAATCCTCTTTTCTTAACATTTCAAATGTAGGTACAGCGTTCAAAACAAGATAAGCAAACTGCTTAAGAAGGTTCAATTGGTTAGATAAGACCTCTTTGCTGTGAGTACAAGGCAGTTGCTCAAAACGTTCGCGGTTAAGCCTAAGCTCTTTAGCAATAGAGAGGATGAAATCTGATTGCCAATCGTCATGGTTGGATGGATAGTCGATAAGCAGTTTGCAGATAGAAAAACCTTCGCTAATGTTTCCTTTGCTGCGTACTGATTCTTTTAAAGCAGTCAAGAGAGAGTTGCGGACTGCCGAATACACCAAGAGGGTGTACGGGTGCTCATCCTCACCCAGAAAGTCAGCCAACTTTTTGTAGAAGTGCAAGGTATCCTTATTCTTTATATCGAGCAATACGTAGGCAAGGTTGCTCATATCCTTCAGATTGTCTGTC
The DNA here is from genome assembly GCA_043803105.1 of Candidatus Woesearchaeota archaeon. Lineage (GTDB taxonomy): Archaea > Nanobdellota > Nanobdellia > Woesearchaeales > JAZDKJ01 > JAZDKJ01. The sequence continues at coordinate 289,712 of JAZDKJ010000006.1, read as the reverse complement.
AGGGTATACCTCTCACCCTGGAAACGGACTATCTTCTCATTTGCCTCTTTAAGCGATTCCTTATTGTCAACGCTGAGGCACACCTTCTTCGCAATGTAAGTATGGAATGACGTATCATAACCATCAAGGCAGTCAAGGACATTTTCAAACCTAAAAGTTGATGGGCTGCATGCCATCACAGACAAAGCTCTCTTGAACAGGTCATAGGCAAGGTCTTCCCTACCTAGATCCAGGAGCTTTTTGGCACGGTCGACCTGCATCAACACCCTATCCTCTAATGTCTCGTTTTGCACCTGCGCAGAAACTACAGGGGTTGTAAATGGGTTAATGGACTGGTACCCCACAATCAACAATGAAAGGCCGACCAAAGCGCTCTTCATACCAGGGCAAATCAGTAAGCCATATTTAAAGCTTGGTCAACGCTAGCTTTTTAAAGTGCTCCCTTAACTTTGTAGGATATGTGCGGCATAATAGGAATATTCAACAATCCAGAGGCGGGACAAAAGATAAAGAGAGGCCTCGAGATATTAAAGAAGAGGGGGAAGGATGGGTATGGAATAACTGATGGCAAAAAGACTTACTTTGCAAGCAAGCCCTCAAAACTCCCAGTTCTAAAGTCAAGAAACATCCTTGGCCATGCGCTGCATTCGATCGTTGGAAAGATTGACCAACCATTGGCAAACTGTTTTGTGGCAAATTGCGAGATATACAATTGGAAGGAATTGAATAAAGAGTATAACGCAAGGAATGATGCTGAGCTTATACAAAGGATGATGGAAGTTCACGGCTTAAAACCTATAGAACAACTGGACGGAGTCTATGCTTTCGCATTTCTACAGGAAGAAACACTCTGGCTTGCGAGGGACATAATCGGAGAAAAGCCAGTTTGGTACAGCCACTCAGAAGGGTTTGCCTTTGCATCTGAGAAGAAAGCGCTTGAAGATTTAGGGTATGGTGACATAATTGAACTTAATCCGCGACAGATAGTTGTGTATAATTTAGCTGCTGACAAGATGACATTTGTTGACAGGAAGTTCTTCAAGACCGACAAAGAAGTGAACCCGGAAGGTGCACAGGAGAAAGTGCAGGAGCTGTTGCTTGAGGCAATACGCAAGAGAGTTCCTGACAAGAAATTCGGGCTGTTGTTCTCAGGAGGGGTTGATTCAACAATCATTGCAAAGATATTGAAGGAATTGGGTTGCAAGTTTAACTGCTACACAGCATGTGTCGGAGACCACGCTGAAGACTTAGGTTATGCCAAGAAGGCAGCAAAACAACTTGGGCTAAAGCTCAAGGTAACGCATGCCACAGAAAAAGAGGTTCCTAGGCTATTACAGCAAGCAGTCCCATTGATAGAGGACACAAACGTAACCAAAGTGGCAGTGGCCCTACCATTTTTTTTGGCGTGCAGGCAGGCACACAAGGATGGATGCAAGGTAATTTTTTCAGGGCTTGGCTCAGAAGAGATATTCGCAGGATATCAAAGGCACAAGAACTCTTCTGATATAAACAAAGAGTGCCTGTCAGGATTGCTGAAGATATATGAGAGGGATCTCTACCGTGATGACGTAATAACCATGCACAACAGCCTGGAGCTAAGGTTACCATTCCTTGACACAAAGCTAGTGGAATACTGTCTCAGATTGCCTGCAAGGCTCAAGCTGGACAAAGAAAGGGACAAGATTATACTAAGGAATATTGCAACCAAAGTCGGAGTTCCGCCGGAGTTTGCAGAGAGAAAGAAAAGGGCTGCACAGTACGGAAGCGGGAGCATGAGAGTAATAGAAAAGCTTACCAGGAAAGCAGGGTTGAAATACAAGTCAGAATTCATGAGAAGGTTCTATCCTAAACACAACCTAAGGTTAGGCGTTTTATTTTCCGGCGGGAAAGATAGTTGTTATGCAGCGTACGTAATGAACAGGCAGAACTACAAAGTCTGCTGCTTAATCACTATCGAAAGCGAGAATCCTGACTCTTACATGTTCCACACGCCAAACATTGGCCTAACTGAACTGCAGGCAATGGCAATGGAAATGCCAATTGTAAAGCAGAGAACCAAGGGAATTGAGGGACTGGAGCTCGAGGACCTGAAAAAGGCGTTAGTTACTGCAAAGAAAGAGCACAAGATAGAAGGAGTGGTTACTGGAGCATTATATTCCACATACCAACGCAGCAGGATAGAGAAGGTAGCTGATTCTTTAGGACTTAAGATATTCTCACCCTTGTGGCACCTGAACCAGGAAAGCGAGATGAGGGAAATACTTAACCAGGGATTCAAGTTTATCGTGATAAAAATAGCAGCAGACGGGCTTGACAAGAGCTGGCTTGGAAAGCAAATCTGCCAGGAAGATGTTGATAAGCTGACAATTCTTCATGAGAAGAACAGGATAAACATAGCATTTGAGGGAGGCGAAGCAGAAACATTGGTTATAAGCGGTCCTTTGTTCAAGAAAAGGCTGATGATTGAAGAGGCACAATCAGAGATGGAGAACAAGTGCACCGGCATCTACAACATAAAGAAAATCAGATTACAGTTCTAAATTCCTAAGCCTATCCTTATGAACTTGACACCCCAAGCAACAGTTATAAGGCCCAAAATAGTGGAAATGACCTGGATGGATGTGGTGCCAAGATATTTCTGGACTCTTGGTGCTTGAAAGAAGATGACTGCTGTGAAGGCAAGAACAATTGTCACAGCGAGGGCTGTTTTGACAAGGCCATAATCACTTGAGTTCAAGATAAGGGCTGTTATGGCGGCCGGGCCTGTAAGCAGCGGAGTTGCAATGATTGCAGCTATTGCCTTGGAAGAGTTGTTTGGGTCAAGCTTGGCAATAGGATAACCTAAAGCCATCTTGATGCCAAGGAAGCCAAGAATAATGCCACCAGCTACCCTGAAATCCTCCAGATTGGTGCTGAAGGTGTCGAGAAGCCTTGGACCCAGGAGCAAAACCCCATAAGACAGGACAGCTGCAACCGAAATTGCCAGCGCTGCTATTTTGCGTCGCTCCTTGTCATCTAGGTTTTGGGTTGTTATAGAGAAAACTGCAAAACTCATGGGAGGGTCAAATATAACAAAGAACAGAACCACAAGCTGGAACAATACAAGCATCACACACCTCTTTTATCCTAATAGATGTAAGTATAAGAATATTAAATACTTTCGTTTTGAAAACCCAGAAAACGTGGTTCATGACAGGAAAAATAGTGATTACGGGGATTTCTGCATTAATTGGATGACTAAATCCTGCACAATCCCAGTAGGCGCAATAGCAGTAAGTAGGGCAGCAGGATACAGTATGGACTCAACGCGAAAGTTGCTTTCCATATCAATGAGCTTCCAAGCAAGGAGTTCAAGCCCCACAAACAGAGACTTTCCCAGAAGCAGGCCCTGGAGGCCATACAAGCTTATGTATGAGTTCAATACAGGATTCAACTCAGCGCTAATAGCGCCGTTACTCAAGCCAACACTGGTGTAAAGGTAATCAGCAGTAGAGGCAAGAACGTAAGCAGCGGAGGCAATAACAAATTCCTTGTCATCCAAGAGCTTCTCAACTATTGTGTCCAGCATGCGTAAAGAATTGCCTAGAATCTTAAAAAGGTAACTCTGCAGTAGCTAAAACTTTAAATATTCTGCGCAGCTTCTTTTTCGTATGGGTGGGAAATTAAGGTTGCTGCCAACAGCAAAACCTATAGTTGCAACGATTGATTATCATTCTGGGAAACACGTGCTAGACTTTGAAGAACCCAGGTTTAGAGACAGACTTGAGGCTGTTGTTTTGACTGGGGCACTTGTCAAAGGTGAGGACCTTGTAGACATCTATATTTCACTACTATATTTGAAAGCTTCTGAAAAAACCTACAACCCAAAAAGGGATGAGTACTTGTTGCTGCATTCACTCTGCGACATTTCTGCAGGTGTGGCACACGTGCATCAGGGACTATGCCTTTATAGGGCAGATGTGCAGAATAATCAGTTAATATTATTGGTGCAGCCAGTATCTGGTGTTTTACTTCAGCCTTTGGAAAAAAGACTTGCAAGAATTGACCGCAACATCTTCTGGCCAAGGTACGAAGAGCTCTTTCAGTAATTCTTGGTTTAACCCCTAAAGGTACAAACCTAATAGTTGTATTGGCATTTTGGTGTTAATGCCTCATGAATTCTATTGGGGCAGATTGAGGTGGAAAAATGAATACAAAACAAAAGGTGTATAAGGAAATAGAGGAGATGTTCGGCACTGTGCCAACATTCCTGAAGAGCATACCTGACGACACAATAGAGCTGGAATGGCAGCTCATGAAAAAGACCCAGTTCGACCCAGGGCTTATCCCAAACAAGTATCGGGAGCTCATAGGGATTGGGGTCGCGGCAGCGACAAGATGCAAGTACTGCACACTGTTCCATACAGAGGCAGCAAAACTCTCAGGCGCAACTGAGGATGAAATAAAGGAAGCAATGAGGTTTGCCAAATCAACAATGGGCTGGAGCACCTACCTGAATGGTATGCAATATGAGTATGAAGACTTCAAGGCAGAGACCCTGGCAATGACTGCGCATGTCCGCGACATGATGAGCAAGGGCAGACAGAGCAAGAGAATGGCTGCGATGAGCGAGACTTAAAGGTCAGGCAACTCGGTTGTGGCATCCTTGATGTCAGACATCTCTGCCGTGACATCCTTGAATTGGCTAACGGCCCTTATTAGTTCCATAGCTTGGGAGTTTTCCAAACCGTTAAATTCTGTGAGGGCCATTTCCAAGCCATCTCCCTCGCGGCGAAACAGAGCCTGTTCTAAGTCTTTTGTTGAAGGAGGCTGTTTAGAGTAGACCTCATAGAGCTTCTGTAATAACTCTATGTTCATTGTTTTCGGGTCATAAAACACTTTGACGTTGTAAAGCATTAGAATAGCAACTCTAGAGTAGTATATAAAGATTGTGACTATAATTTCTATGACCTACTTCTTGCTAATCTTGAGTTCTTTGTATCCTGTTTTTGGATCAAATGTCCGTGAGAATGCCAAAACATCCAGTGCTCCAATTACAATCTCTGCAGTGGTGTAGACTATACAGCCTTCTTTAAGGTGGCCTCCGTAAACCACTCCCTCCCTGTCAGAAATTCCGAGATGCAGGTGATGACCTGTTTTGGATAAGGTGCCGGTAAGCGAGATAATCTCAAATTTGCCGTTCAAGGTTAAAATGCTCTCGTCAGACAACCTTAAAATTGCTTTCTCCAGGCTTCCGACACAGCTCAGAACTGCGCCACTGTGAATTCTTTCTGTCACAAAGTATTGGGCTATGGCTTTCCTTAAGTCTTGACCGGGCTCAAGCCTGACTGCATAAGTCTTCATGATGAAAAGGAATTGGTTAATCTATAAATAGCTTATTCTATAAGTTGCGAAATTATTTGTCGACAGGAGGAAATCCCTCATAGAAATGGCAGGGGTCTTTAGCAACAATTCTTGCCAGCATAAGAGATTCTAATTTTTCTCGGTCATATAAATGAGGCTGGACTGCAGTCATAGCTTCAATAGCTTCGGGTACACTACCCAAATCATCATACCTTAAGGCCACTACAAGTCTTGAATCCCTAGGTTTGTTGGGATCTATTTTAACATGTAAATAATCTGCCATTATTTCCAAAAGTCCCCAATTTTGTAATGCCATTATTTATTTGTAACTAATAAGTAGTATTTAAACCTTTAGCTCTTGTTTTTGTTCTCGTAATTGTTTTGAGGCAGGCAGAGAAGCATGGCAATGCTACGAACTTGCTGTTGTGTCATGTCCGCTTTCTGGTAAAAAGAGCAACGAATAGGCACTCTACATCACATCATCAATAGATTGTTTGTGTGAAGGTCTGGTAATCTTATCTAAAGTAATAGCAAGTGCGGTCCCGACCGCGTAGGCAGCGAAGTCTTTGGGATCGTAAGTTCCATATATACCAAGGTATTGAGCAAATTCTATAGCACATAAACTACCAAACATTATGCCTGCACGAAGAAAATCGTTTTCTGCAGTATCATAAAAGAGATTGTACATGCAGACAGGAGCAAGAGCGTCCCAAGCTTGCCCTGCGACCATTTCCTCATAGGGCCCGGAATAAAGTTTTGTCATTGCTCCGAGCACAACAGTGCTGCCAACGGCAACCCAATTCCTGAAAGTTAGCTGGACCATTATAGAGATGAATTGCTTAGATTATATAAAGATTGTAGCGAGATACGTTTAAATAATAAAACGCGTTTCTTCCCATCTAATCAGGGGGTTTACAAAATGGAGCAACAAAATTTAATGACTCACATCAATGTGGCTATTCAGACGCCAGAGCCTGAGGATTTGGTGAAGAAATTCAAGACATTGGCAGAAAGAATTTGCCCTGAAGAGCAGGAAGAATTATTCAGGTTAGTAACAGGTTCGTATTTGCTTGCAGTAAAAGATTGCACTGAACACCTGCATTATTATACAGGACCTGTCGGTATGTGGGGACTTAAAAAACTATGGGACAACGTAAAACCAGGCCATAATATTGTGTTTTATTAATTGGCTGGCTCGCAATTCCAAGCAATCGCTGTTAAGGTCTTTTCCCATATGAATTGTGTGAAAACTGCATCCACATATTTCAGGAAAAACTTTTTCCTCAGGTTTAGAGAACTTTCAAATAGGATAAAGAATGGGTTTTGTGATCCTAAATAAGGTGTGATAGTTGCAATAAGGAAAAATAAATAGAAGCCTTTAAAAAGCAATGATTTATTCTATAATATATCAGAACTTTTTTACTATTTGGCGAATAATTTTTATTTAACAAATTTGTTTGACTGTTTCTGAAAATTAAAAATGAGTAAAACAAGGAGCTAAAAAAATGAAAGGAACCGTAAAATTTTTCAATGAAATAAAAGGATTTGGATTTATTGCTGGTGAAGATGGAAAAGAAGTTTTTGTGCATAAGTCATCAGTAGGAGAGGGTGTAACTTTACATGATAATGACTCAGTTACATTTGATGTAGAACAAGGAGATAAAGGCTTAAAAGCAGTCAATGTGAAAAAAGTTTAGTTAAGACTTGTTGAATTGTGAATTAAATTGGATTAACCAGGGTTATAAACCTCTTGCTAAATCAAAAGGTTTTTCTGAATTGAACTTAAGCCCTGTTAAGCAAGATAAAAAATCGATAGGTTGACGAGTGGCTCCTAATGGCCGTAAAATGCTCTTTAATGATTATAACAAAGATTTAAAATTCAACATAACAGTTTTAAAGGCCAAAGTATTGCAAACAATGAAATTCTTAGGAGGTGGAAACATGAAAAAGACAATATTATTGCTGGTTGGCTTGATGCTGCTGCTCACAGCGGCAGTGACTGCTGCACCAACAAAGCCAACGTGGGGAAGCTTCACAAACGCCGGAGAGGTTCCGGCAGGGTCGAAGCTGATTGTGGACATCACATACAAGGTTGCCAATGACGAAGACTCAGGCAATGTCGGCTATTGGGCGTTAGACAGCTACAATAAGCACGTACAGGTCTGGCAGGCACCGGACGGGCTAAACTATGTTGTTGCCAGATACACTGGAAAGTCGCAGACTTTTGCAGGCGCGTTGAGCCCTGGAGTTGGAGCGACTGAAGGGAAGGATGCAACAGTAAATTTTGAGGGAGGATATATTGCCAGCTTTACAGGAACCCTGGATGCAACCAAGCAGACGCATGGGAACATAGGCACCTTTGACTTCGGCGGAACAAAGGCAGATGTGTTGCTAGGCTCTTATGGCGCAGGACAGACTGGACCAAGCAGCCCGTACAGTTTCCTGAGCGACTACTTCCCAGGCTATAGTGGCTTTTCCCAGCCGAACTGGGGATGGACTTACCACTACAGAAGCCAAAGCTGGAACAACTTTTATTACGGAACGACAGGAGATGTTGTAGCATAAATCTTTTTTCTTTTTTTTATTTGCCCTATTCAGTTAAAGGTTAAATCAGATTGTGGTACTTCAAATCTTTTAACAGCGCTTCGGCACAGTTAAAGTGATGCACGTATCTTATGTTTACTGGGCTGGCTCTGGCAATATCGATAACGGTCTTTCTATCGTCCACCAGCATGGTTGTCGCAGGATTTACACATGATTTCTCAATTAAGTGAAGATAAGCTTGAGGATTCCTTTTGGAGAGGCCGGTCTGAAAGGAAAAAAAGGCATAGTCAAACAGGTCAAGGAAATGAAACTTTTGTTCAGAATATTCAACCCATTCGCGGCAATGGTCTGACAGGCAGATGGTCTTAATATGGGCTCTTCGTAATTCTTTAAGTAATGTAAGCATCCCGGGGACTTCAGTAAAGTTTGACCTTACCAGGTTCTTGAAATATTGAACAGAAGCATCCTGGAGTTGGTTCTCTTGGATAACCCTGCTCCAGTAATCATCTTCACTAATCTTGCCAAAGAAGAGATCCCACTTCTTGGAACCGCCTTACTCATTATGGATCATATCCTTTTCCGGGATGCCAAACCTTTTTGCGATAACGGGCTCAATTCCGGCCATACCAACAAGAACAGTCTCACCTAAATCAAAGATTATGGTCTCGATCATGAGGAGAAGAACTAAACAAGAAGATATAAAGGTTTATGGCTAGAGTCCAGAAAATCGAAACATTTTATCCTAAAGGAAAACGTTGTATCTTAAAGCTGAATCATTGTATAATTGCCGGGCTTTGTTCTCTGATAGTGGGTATAGGCAGAGTCGTGCAAAACCTCTGTTGAGATTTAAATACGAACATTAGTTTCATTAAGAGCCAATTTTGTTTGGATACGAAGTCCACTTTGCACTCAGTCAATGATTGCAGCATTTCCTTATCTAGATTGATTTCGCAATCAAGTTCTTTCATAAACTTTGAAGTGTTTAGGATTTCGATGCCAGATATTTCCTTCTTACTGCTAAAATCGATGATCAAATCATCAATTTCTACACTTGCATTTGATTTAACCTTTGGGTCGTACAGAAAAAGACTATCATTTTCCTTATCATAATCGAACTTGAATTTTCTTAACATTGTGTTATTTCCTCCTTAATGTACGGATTGACTTTAATTTCTTTTCGGCAATTCTCTGCCACTTCCGGTTAATTTTCACTGCAGTTACAACAATCACTTTTTTATTAACCGCTAAAACGTATCTGTGACACCGGGTCTTGCTATATCCAAAATAGCAATCAAATTTTTCTTCATGAAGGCTTTTCGCTTCCTCTCTAATGGCATATTCCAGGCGACTTGGATTTATAATGTTTTCGATAATTTCTTCCCTTTTGAGCTGCCTTTGAAGTAGTCTGATTTCCGTATGTTCTGTAAATATAATATCGTCCTTGCGGAACTTTGCCAATTTGCTGCGTATGTATTCCCTTTCGTTCATAAGGAAGAATATCTTTTACTTATATAAAAATATTGGGTCACAATGTCCAGTGACTATAACAAAAAGATTGGAAGCCCAAAAAACCAGGCTTTGACGATTAAGTGGCCATAAAATTATTTACAAAAAACTTTGCACATAGGTCTAATTGCGGCTATCACAAAAATAATACCATACCAATACCAATCCAAACTTAGCATTGGGCTCCAGAGCTTTGCAACCATAAGCATAAACGCTGCAACACTAAGCTTCACCAATGAAATATCACTCCAATGCAGATTTCTCACTCTTTTGTTTAACCACTGATTGAAACCCATATTAAATCCCTCCATTAAATACAATTATTCATTTCAAGGTCTTCATATACTTATAGTTTGCGCAAGAATATGGTTTACAGCCCAAGAAACCATGGGCTGTTAAGTTGACGTCACCTTTCTAGGTGGCAATCCCTGACATTTTTTGATTCAAACCAAAAAATAAATACTCCAAAAACTACCAAACAAACTCCATATTAGACCAGGTAAATGTTTAAATAGCTGCTTGGAATACCTATTCGCAAGTAGTTAAAAGGGTTTAAATAATGAAGTTACTGAGAACAAACAAAGGCATGAATAAAAGAGGACAGCTTATAGAAACGGGTGCAATAATTCTTATTATCTTAACCACCCTTGGAATAGGAGTTACAGCCTATTTCAATGCTGGTCCTTTTTGGGTAGGAGATTCGAGCACGCATATATACTATGACTACCAAAAATGTCCACAACTTTTCTCTAAGGTTAACAAAGAAAACATAGTAATATTCAAGTCTTTGCAAGATGCCTACTCAAATGGATTTAACTTGAGCACAGAGTGTAAATAATGGCTGAAGAAAGAAAATTTAGGTGGGAATTGATTTCCAATTTTGCTTTGGTTTATTCAATAGTGATAGCTATTTTAATTGTTCCATATGCCTATATACGTGGTTTATTGTCTGGCTTTGTGCTTCTTTTCTTTGCTGTCTACTTAATTGCAATCGTGGTCTACATATATTTGTGGGCTAGGGATAAGTGGAGTTTTGTTAAATATGAAATCGAAGGCAAATAATCAATGTTTAAGCCAAGATTGTAGGTTTCAGCTTAAATATGACAAACTTAATACAAAATATAATCGGCTCTGGGACCAATGTACCAACATTACTTTGTTTGTTTTTGCTTCAATAATAGCTTATTCAATTGCTTACATTCAGTATGATATAGACAACAAAGGCATAATTTTTTTCCTAAGCAAAATCATATTTATCATTGTTTTCATTGCTATTCCTTTGCTGCTCGGATATGGTGCCTTGCTCGCGTTACTTTTCACAACAGGTTCAGAAGTAAAGAAAGTTTTAAAATCGGAAAATATAATTGATTAGAAAGTGGCTATCTTAATCATTCCCAGCCACCTATTCTGTCCCACTTCCAATTTTAGATTTGCCAGTTCACAAGGTACTTGTCCTGTTGTTGTGTGAGCCTCGATGTAGTTGTGTTGTAGGATTATTCCTTGCATCAGGATTGGTGCTGACCATAGACTTTTTAGTCCTCGGAAGTCATCAACTCTATCCTTAATCTTTGAGAATACTGTTTCGATTCTGACATTGTATCTCCCTGTCCTTTTGGTATTCACAACCTTGTGGTCAACTGTCAGCTTATCATACCATCCTTTCCCTGTTATCTGGTTTGACCAAAACAGTTTCTTGAAAGCCTTTGGGTAAAAAGTAGCTGCGTCAGTCTGAATGTATTTTGGCAATCCGTTCCTAACAACTTTTCTTAGGAAGGTTTCAGCATCCTGAACGTCCGGTTCTTTCGGGCTGTATAAAGTGGCATTGATGAACCTTGTCTGCCAATCGACATTACACCAAAAAACATCCTTTCTGTTGTCCTTTCTGCTTCGGTCAATGTCTGTTTCGTCAGCATAAAATTCTCCTGACAATTCTGGCTTGAGGGTATCTACATACTTTGATACTTTGAGAACGTATCTTCTGCACCAGTCTAAGACTGTTACGTGGCTTGCGTTGTGGTCTAGGTGCCTTCTAAAGTGGTTTCTTACCTTCCTGCTTGAGAGAGTAGAGAAATAAAGGTCTATTGCCTGGGTAATCTTATTCTCGTCATTTTTCATCCTATAAAACCCTTCATCATTTGTAAAAAACTTGTGGCAAGATAGACATTGAAACTTCTGGATTTTACCCCTATTTTGAGTGGTCCTAAATCCCTTCTTTTTGTAGGCTGTTGCGTGGCAGTGGATGCATTTTATTTTTTGTTCCATAACATATTAGGTACCTAAACAACTATATAAATATTTAGGTACCTAAAAATGAAAATCAGAATATATAGTTTTAGGTACCAAAAAGCTTATAAACAAGTAGGTACCTAATCCATCAATGCATCTGCAAAAGCACATTTCTCGGAAATACGGCAACAAAGAATACGCCAAATGGGTCATTGTCCTCAAAACAGAACATATAGAACAGTTAGTTTGGAAAGAAGGCGACGAACTAAAAGCAGAAGTCAAAGGAAACAAGCTGTTAATTGAAAAAAATAAATCTTCCGATAAAGAGCATAATATTTCCGAAAAATGAAACGAACAATTAATAAAAAGAAGAAGAAGTCAAAAAGCCTACAAATGGACACAAAGACAAAAAATGGCACTTCTACCAGTAGTTTTGGAAGCACTTCAAGACTAAACCATGACTCTTCAAGATTTTACAATTCAAGACTGTATAACGAAAATGGCAATAAAGAGAACCTGGCAGGAAGTCCGGAGCAAACTATACCGCTTGAAAAGTTAAATCATGTTTATTGTAAGTCCGCAGAAGCCATGACTGAACTACCAGATAATTCTGTACATCTTATGGTTACTTCTCCACCATACAATGTGGGTAAAGAATACGACCAAGACCTGACATTAAACGAGTACAAAGCACTATTAAGAAATGTCATGAAGGAAACACATCGAGTGCTCGTCAATGGCGGTAGAGCTTGCATAAACATAGCTAACGTTGGAAGGAAACCCTATATCCCTTTACATTCACACATAATTGAGATTATGTCAGAGCTTGGGTTTCTCATGCGAGGAGAAATTATTTGGGACAAGGCTTCAAGTGCTGGAACAAGTACTGCTTGGGGTAGTTGGAAAAGTGCTAAGAATCCAATCTTAAGAGATGTTCACGAGTATATTCTTGTATTTTCAAAAGGCAACTTTTCCAGAGACCTCAAAGGAAAGGACACTATCTCAAGAGACGAATTCATGCAATTCACAAAGAGTATATGGAATTTTAACGCTGTTAGTGCAAGAAGTATAGGTCACCCTGCACCATTTCCAGAAGAATTACCGAGAAGACTAATAGAATTCTACACATTTGAGGGCGATGTTGTATTAGACCCTTTTATAGGAAGCGGACAAACAGCTTTAGCTGCTCTGAAAACAAAAAGAAAATTTGTGGGTTATGATAATAACCAAGAGTATTGCAAACTCGCTGAAAACAGAATAAATGAATTAAGGTCTCAAAAGAAACTTACTGATAAGCTTTGATAGTATCCACAAATTTCTGTAATTGTTTTATATCTGTTACATCAATAAATTCGTCAACAATATCCCCCTCTGCAAGTTTCATCATACATAGTGAATTTCCAGAATCAGGCAAAACATTTGATACCACAAAAAAAGGAAGCTTTGGGTATACCCTCTTGAATTGGTATGCTTGTGATATTGCTTTTTTCATGGTGTCTGTTCGCTTTAGTGCAGGTCTTTCAGAACTATCAGGGTCAGACCCTTTGGCTTCAATTCCACATACTAAATTGGCTTCAGCAATGGGCTTTTCCTTCTTAAATACTGCAAAATCCAATTCTCCACCATCACACATACACGCTTTACGCAAACTAACATCATTAGCCAAATTAAAACCAAATTTTTGTCGCACTAGATAATAAAAAGCATATTCAAAAATCTTACCGGTTTTTGCCGCTCGTGCCTGATAATCGGTAATATTCAATGTTTTAATTAATTCTTTAAAACAACCATTGAAAAATTTACTGAGTTCATCGCTGGTTACTAAAGCATAAGCACTGTAATGTTTTTTGATAATCGAAAGAAAAGGTTCTGGTATATCCATTCAGATTGATTTAAGGAGATTTATATATAATTCTTTCTAAATAGGTGACGTTTACTTAACAGCTCAAGAAACCATCATATTTAAATATAACCAGTTATTTATGTTTTCCACTAATTTTAAAATAATTTGGAGGGGGAGAATATGACACAACAGTTCCAGCCAATATTTATTCTGCCGGAAGGCACACAAAGGACAACAGGGAAGAATGCTCAGAGAACCAACATTGCAGCAGCAAAGCTAGTTGCGGAAACGGTAAGGACCACACTTGGGCCAAAGGGAATGGACAAGATGATAGTCGACTCTATGGGAGACGTGACAATCACAAACGACGGAGTAACGATCCTTGAGGAAATGAACATTGAGCACCCAAGCGCAAAGATGATAGTTGAGGTAGCAAAGACGCAGGAGAACGAAGTGGGAGACGGGACAACAACTGCGGTGGTACTTGCAGGAGAGCTATTGAAAAACGCAGAGGCTTTGCTAGACCAGGAAGTTCATCCAACAATACTTGCAAAGGGCTACAGGATGGCGGCAGAAAAAGCGCAGGAAATACTGGAAAAGATGGCAGAGCCAATCACAATCAAAGATGTTGACCTATTGAAGAAGATTGCATTAACCGCAATGACTGGCAAGGGAGCAGAGGCATCAAAGGAAATACTTGGCGACATTGCAGTACAGGCAATAAGGCAAGTAGCAGAGGTAGAGAACGGCAAGGTCTACATCAACAAGGAAGACATAAAGCTTGAGAAAAAGGTAGGGGCCTCAGTTGACCAATCAGAGCTTGTCCAGGGAATAGTGATAGACAAGGAAAGAGTGCACCCGGGAATGCCAAGGCACATAAAGAACGCGAAGATTGCACTAATTGATTCTGCAGTGGAAATAAAGAACACAGAGATAGAGACAAAAATCCAGATAAGCGACCCATCGCAACTGCAGGCGTTCATGGAGCAGGAAGAAAAGATGCTCAGGAACATGGTAAACAAGATAGTTGCAAGCGGTGCAAACGCAGTATTCTGCCAGAAAGGGATTGATGACATGGCACAGCACTTTTTGGCAAAGGGCGGAATCTTTGCTGCCAGAAGAGTCAAAAAGTCAGATATGGAAGCACTGGCAAGGGCAACAGGCGCAAAAATCGTTACAAACCTTGATGACCTGGGCAAAGACGACCTGGGATTTGCAGGAGTAGTAGAAGAGCAAAAGATTGGCGATGAGGAACTGACCTATGTAAAGGACTGCAAAAACCCGAAATCAGTCACAATACTCATAAGGGGCGGAACAGAGCATGTAATAGACGAAGTCAAAAGAGCAATGGAAGATGCAATAGGAGACATTAATGCTGCCTTGAAGGTTGGAAAAGTTGTTGCGGGGGCAGGAGCAGTAGAGATAGAGCTAGCAAGGGGACTGCAAAAGTTCGCAAACTCATTATCAGGAAGGGAACAATTGGCTGTCCAGGCTTTTGCCAACGCAATAGAGATAATCCCAAGAACGCTTGCAGAGAACGCAGGGCTTGACCCAATAGACGTGCTAACAGAGTTAAAAGCAGCCCATGACAAGGGAATGAAGTGGGCAGGCATAGATGTCTTCACAGGCAAAGTAGTCGATGCCTGGAAGAGGGGAGTGATAGAACCCCTGAAGATAAAAACACAGGCAGTAAGCTCAAGCTCTGAAGTAGCGCAGATGATACTAAGGATAGATGATGTCATTGCAGGGGGCTCAAAGACGCCAGCAATGCCACCAGGGGGAATGGGAGGCGGAATGCCTGAATACTGATTTTTTTATTTTTGTTGTTATTTTTAAGTAGTAAAAATAGAAAAGTTTATATACTTGATAATTCTGATTTTCTATTATGTATACTGACAAGCAGCTTTTGGAAGAGATAGCCAGTAAGCGCAAAACACTGTCACAAAGACCTGTATTAGAGGCAATGCTCACAGGAAGGTTTGACACCAGAAACTATAGGGAGAGCCTTCAACATTCTGCGAGAATCGCTGAATCTGCGATGGAACAATTGAAAGACCTTTCTCCAAAAGAACAACAAAAATATGTTGAAGAAAACCTGGGAAAAACCTTGGCAGACCTAACCAGGGCTTGGAATTATGGCGTTGACCATTACAGGTTCCCATTTGACGAGAATTGTGTACTTGAAGTGGCATCAAGAGTTGAACCGGAAATATTCAATGACAGCAAAGCAGACTACCGAAGGTTAACCTTGGGTGTAAGGCCTGGACGAGATGCCTCGGTTACACCACCGTACCCTGCAAAGATCCCTCACGAAATGAAAAAGTTCTTCGAGAATATGAACAGTTTGCAAGAACAATGGGCTAAAGAAAGCAGCGAAAGCATTCTTGACATTTCTTCATGGGTGCACCTGCATATGGTAAGAATCCATCCGTTTGAAGACGGGAACGGCAGGACAGCTAGGCTCATGAGTAACCTAATGCTCGTCAAAAATAATTACCCGCCGCTGTTCATTGCTGAGGGAGAGAGAAAAACATACAACAAGCTTTTGGACCGGGCAGTGGTAGGCTTTAAGAATAGAGAATCAGGACTTGTTTACGAAAGAGAGCAGATTTCTGAAGAGGAAAAAATCCTGTACGATTATTTTGCAGGCAAAATCAATTCAGCATTTGACGAGATGTTCTGAGCAACCATATTAGGATTGCAAAGTTCAGGGCAGCGAAACATTTATAAAGTAAGTTTAACCCGGAAAGCTGGTAAATTAAAAAGAGGTTGAAGAATGGATTCTGAAGAGTACCAGCTCACTTCTAGAAAGGAATTAGTGGACCTGAAAGAACAGCTGAAAAAGCTAAGGGACGGTTCAATAAGTCCAGATAAAAACCTGCCAATAATGATGGCAAACCTGCAGAAAACAATGCTTGAAATGATAGTGTTGTTCAAGGAAGCAGCACACGAGATGAAGGCAGAGGAAGGGGAGCAGAACCTTTACAAAAAACTGGAAGAGCTAGGAACAAAAATCGACATCCTGCTAGACCAGAACGAAAAGATAGGAGAGGGAATTCTATCAGTGGCAGACCTAATCAAGGGAGAAGAGCCAAAGCCAGCAAGCCAGCCATTCAGGCAACCTGAGCCACTTTCGCCACCGCCAATGATGCAGCGCCAGCCAGACCCTTTTGGCCCTCCGCAATTTGGACAAAGGCCTGAACCTCAATTTGGCCAGAGGACTGAGCCCCAGTTTGCGGCGCCAAGGTTCAACGCACCAAGTGAGCCACCGTTGAACCCTACATTCAATCCAGGCATGGGGCCAAACCCGAGCCCTCCACCGCAAAAACCAAGGAAAGAATTCCCGAGATTCTAGATGCTATCAGCATATGAGATTGACGCGTACAAGGTGCAAAGGTTCCTGCGCTTCATTTCCTTAGCGTACAAGAAAAGAGAGGACAGCGAGAGCACAAAACAAGAGTTGCTTGACCATATACAAAAAATCAAGGTATCATGCTCAAAACCTAAGCAATCAGAGAGCATAAAAGAAGACTTAAAAGAGCTTGAGGCAAAGCTTGAGCTTGCACTCGAAAAGCAGGCCACAGTTGTAAGGCATGACTACCACCATGACAGCTTCAGCAGGGAACTTCTAAAAACGATAACTGCCCTGGACAAGAGGATCGAAT
Source organism: Candidatus Woesearchaeota archaeon (assembly GCA_043803105.1). Lineage (GTDB taxonomy): Archaea > Nanobdellota > Nanobdellia > Woesearchaeales > JAZDKJ01 > JAZDKJ01. Next base: position 272,585 of record JAZDKJ010000006.1, on the reverse strand, counting down.
CATACCTCACAGCGCTCGAGAAAAGGGACAAGAGAGTAAAGGAACTAGAAGCAAAGATAAAAAAGCGCTAAAGGTCTTTTGCCATCACAGTACTTCTGCCATTATCCTTAGCACGCTTGCAGGCATCCTTAATCATAGACTCAACACGCTCGCTAAGCTTGTCTGCAAAATCCCCAGAGACATTGAGCAGCTTGTCATCAACCTTAGCGTATTCCTTAATCTTAGCCTTGACAACCAAAGACATCAACAATCACCCCGCAGGAAAACTTTTCTTCGAGTTATTTAAAGGTTTCTATTGCCTTGGTGATTTCTTGTACTGACCCAGATGGTCGTTGTAGCTTAAACTCAAAGACTTAAAATCTGTTGCTAAGGCCTTGAAAGAATTCTTGAAATTCCTCATGTCTGCTGACATACTTTCAACCTTTTTTGCCAGTTGAAAAGTCATAGTAAGGCTCAATACAAGAAGGGCAACTATTAACTCCTCTGTTGACCAGGAGCCACCCAACAACAAGCGGGCTATCTGATAAATCAAAAAAATGCCAAAAATAATCAAGGCCAATTTTACAACCAGGTCCCAGTTAGTCTTCACAGGTACAACCTCTTGATAAGGAACACCAGCAAGAGAATGATGATTACCAAAATAACAGTGTAAAGAACACGATTAACGTATTTATCCTTCATGCAACAACCACTGATTCATTGCTTTATAAATTTTTGGTCAGAGAAAATGACAAATTTACGAATGAAGCAACAGAGCTACGGATGGGTATACCAGAAATGATAGACTCCATCCTTTATTGAATCTAATCTGACAAACCCAAACCTTTCAAACTGCACTTGCGAGCCAACCTTAAGGTTTTTGACCTCTGGCTCTGCAATGCCCTTAACAACAGAGGCATCAGGCATCAATACCTCAACCTTGACAACATCCAGGTTTGCAGGAACATAATGCATTATCTTCTTGCCAGAATCCTTGTACTTCGAGTGCTCTAGAGAATCAAAAACAAACTTAGACTTAACTTTCTTGAAGTTCAAACAGTCCATGAGGCGATACAAAGAGCCATCCTCAAGCTCGTCAAAATCCTTTTTGCGAATATAAAACTCTTTATCAGTCCTGTAAACACGCAGACCCCTTTCAGCAAATTCAGGATGCTTTTTCAAATGAATCTCAACTGAGGGTGCGTTCTCAATCACTATCTTCACTGGGTCTTCAACCATAAAATAGCGGTCAGCGAGTTTGTCTAGGATTTTCCGGTTCTCTGAATAGAGGTTGTCAATAGGGACAGTTGTCTCTCCCTCACCAATGCCTGTCTCAAGCAAAAATGATCTTAAGGCCTCTGGAAAAATGCCTCTTCTCTTGAGGGACTGAAGGCTCCAGGTGCGGGGATCATCCCAGCCAGAATAAGCTCCGCTCTTCACCTCTTTTGCCGATTTTGACTTACTGATTTTGACTCCGGCGATAGTAACGAGCCCGGCATGAATAATCTCAGGATGAGGCCAGTGGAAAATATCCCAGATAAAGCGCTCCATCTCTGACTCCATCATAAGGTCCTTGCCTCTTAGGATATGGGTCATGCCAAGCAGATGGTCATCAATAGCCCAGGAAAATTCAAGCAAAGGCCAGACATGAAACTTTGTGCCAACCCTGGGATGGGATTTGTCAGAGATTCGCAAAAGCACCCTATCACGGAAGGCAGGATTCTTGTGCTGCATATCAGTCTTCAGCCTTAAGACAGCAGAGCCTTCTTTCAATTTGCCTGACAGCATGTCATTCCAAAATTTTTCGTTAGTGGAGACAGAGGCTTTGCGATGCGAGCACTCAACAGATTTCTCGCGGTTAGCTCGCAAGGTATCAGAATCGCAAGAGCAGACATAAGCAGCGTCCTTTGTTATCAAGTCCGAAGCATGCTTGTAGTAAAGCTCAAGCCTGTCTGACTTGAAGATGGTTTCGGAAAAAACGACATTAAGCCAATCACACCCTTCAGGGATAAGATTGTAAGCATCAGGCTCAACATTCTTCTCATCAGAGCCAATAGTATCATCAATAGCAAGGATAAGCCTACCTTTATAGCGCTTGACATACTCATCATTTAGGATCAATGGCTTTGCATTGCCTATATGAAGAGGGCCTGAAGGATAAGGAGCAATTCGCATCACAACCTTGCCAGGAACAGCGTTGGTAAGCTCGGGCAATTCACGCTTTTTCTCCTCTTTCTTTTCGAGCAATTCAGGGGCAATCTCCTGTAACTCCAACAGCTGGCGCTCAACAGAGAGCATGCCAACATCAGCAACAACCTTAACTGCAAGTTTTTTTATCTCATCAATCCTTGCTTTAAGCGCAGGGTCCTCCTGCACCACCTTGCCTATGACAGCACCAATGTTTGCCTTGCCATGGTATTTTGAGGCGTTGTGCAAGGCGTGCTTTCGAATAAGGCTTTGAATGTCCATGAGAAGCAATATTGCCTGTAGATTAATAAATCTTGTTGTTCAGGAAAGGGACCTCTTCTTCACCTTTTCAACCTTAGCATCCAATGCCTTGTTGATGTCAACATCCATTGCCTTGGCAAGAATAAGAGCGGTAATAATTACGTCAGCAAATTCTTCCGAAAGATTGTCAGACTCAGCTTTATCAAGCTTTGATTTCCTTTGAAAAGAAAGAGAGGCAAGAACCTCATTGCTGAGCTCTCCAACCTCCTCTGCAAGCTTGACATTCCTTGCAAGAATTCTTTTTTCGTTGTCAGAATAACCATAATGCTTGTGAAGCCGCTTGTCTTCGATGTCTATAAACTTGAGAAGCTCCTTCATTTCCATGAAAAGAATTAAGAGCAAGATATTAATAAACTTAACTATTCCCAACAAGTTGTGGCAGGAGGCTTATCGGTTACGTCAATCACAAAAGCGCCAACAGAATGCTTTTTCAGCAAGACAGAATTAATTTCTTCCAGACATTTCCAGGACATTGAAATCTCATCAGGAGCAACAGGAGAGACAGTCATGAATGTGGGAGTATTTACAGCGCGCAGACAGACTGTCCTTTTGGCTGCTCCAAATAAATCTGAAGCAAAAAGAATTACAATTGTCTGACTAATCTTATCTGAAAAGCCACATGAATCGATAATCTTGCGGACATCAAAATCTATGTCCTTCAATTGGTCTACAGTTTCTCTTGTAATAGTTGTTGGAATAACCATTTCAGGATGCGAGGGTTGATCGCCAAGAATGTAAACCACGCGATTGACCAGCCTCACGTGCTTGGGAATCTTCTCAGCAGCCAGCCGTATATTTTTCCAATCCTTTGCGCCAGAGAGCAGGGCGAGGAAACAATAAGTCCTTGCGTCACCTTGCACGCCTACGATCTTAATCGGCAAAAGGCAGCCAGCAAGACCAAACTCTGAAGCTATTTCCTTAACCTTGGAATCAGCAACATTGAAAGAATCGTCTATCCAGGAGGAATTACCGTCAACAATACGAATAGCCAGACCAGGGCCAGGAAAAGGCTGGCGCTCAAAGATTTCCTTAGGAAGACCAATCTCTTTTCCAGCCAAACGAACCTCATCCTTGAAGATTAAACGGCATGGCTCAACAACCCTACCTTTTGCCTTCAGTTCCTCGATGAACTCACAGCCAACATTATGATGTGATTTTATGCGCTCAGCTCTTTTGCCAACCCCAAGACCAGATTCAATAAGGTCAGTGTACAAAGTGCCTTGGGCAAGAAATGTATGCTCTGGGTCAAGTTTTAGCTCTTTTATTACCTCTGCCTGAATCTGGCCAAACAGGTTGCCAATGATTTTGCGCTTTTGCTCAGGCTCTGTTACACCATGTAATGCAGAAATAAACCTGTCCTCTGCTTTCTTTACAATAAGGTTCTTTATGCCTGCAGACTTGAGGGCATTTACAACTTCGGCTGTTTCGTTCTTGCGCATAAGCGCCTCGATATAAACAGGATAAACATTTCCTATACCCTCAGTCTTTGACAAAAGCAGCGCAACAAAAGAGGAATCGACTCCACCGCTGACAAAGCAGATAATATCATCTTGGTGCACAGTATCACGCACGTACTGCTTGGCTTCCTCAACAAAACTTGCCATTGTCCAATCATAAGCACAACCACAAATTTTGTGTACAAAATTGGACACAATGTCCGTGCCTATGACAGTGTGGCTCACTTCAGGATGGAACTGCACACCAAAAATCTTCCTGGTTTCAGAGGCGATGGCAGCTGTGTGATGCCTTGTCCTGCCTATCACCTTGAAATCTTTTGGCAATTCGATAACAGAGTCTCCATGGCTCATCCAAACATTGTTTTCCTTAGGCAGGCCGAAGAACAATGGATGAAAAGTGTCAAGTTCAACTTTGGTTTGGCCGAACTCACCTAAGCCATTCACAACCTTGCCTTCAAGCAGATGCGCTATGAGCTGCATACCGTAACAGATACCCAGAACAGGCACTCCGGCAGACAATAAACGCTTGTCAATGGAAGGAGCTCCCTTGGCATAGACACTATCGGGACCGCCTGAAAGTATTATCCCTTTAGGCTTCTGGCTGAGGATCATTGAAAGGTCTGCCTCGCAATCAACTATTTCAGAATAAACATTGCAGTTGCGGACAATCCTGGCAATAAGCTGAGTGTACTGGCCTCCAAAATCGAGAACAAGAATCTTTTCCATGAGGCAAGACAATACAACATGTATTTAAGTTTTGTCAGCGCTTGAATTGGATGAGGAAGTTTTTGGTTTTAGGCACCCGTTAATGTTATAAATTGACGATTTCTTCCTTCTGAAAATGCTATATTTTGATATTCCTGTCGATTTTAAGCCACAACTTGAGGCAGCAGGCTGCTTTATCGAATATGACAGATCTATTCTGCTGCTGTTGAGACAGCCGTTTGTGTCGCCCCAAGGAAACCGTTGGGGTCTTCCTTCTGGTAAATTAGAGGCAAGTGAGACCTCATTGGAAGGCATTCTTCGTGAGGTTAAGGAAGAGACCGGAATTTTGTTAGTGCCATCCTTAACTAAGTTCTTGTCCACTGCTTATGTTAGGTATCCAGAACTTGATTTTACTTACCACATCTTTCAGTGTGCGTTGGACAAAAAACCGAAAGTTAGGCTGAATCTTAAAGAACACAAGAGTTTTGATTGGGTTTTGCCGATCGATTCTTTGAATATGCCGCTTATGCTGGATCTTGATACCTGTGTAAAATTTGTGTATAAATGAACGGCTGTCTACTGGGAACACAGAATTGAAAATGGAGTTGTTTCAAGAACGTTTTAAAATCACTATATTGCCTTTCCCTTTCTTTACTTTTTCCACAATGCCTTTGTGTTCAAGCTCTGTAATGACAAGGCTTATCTTTGCCTCAGAAACAGGGAATTGCTTCCTAATGTCCTTCTGGGTTGTGCGGCCATCATGAGACTTGATAAAGGCAAGGACTTCATCTGCCATTGAAGCATCAACTGGCAACTTTTTCCTAAGCTTTCTTACAGCTAGGAATGCGACCACTACAATCACAATGACAACAATGAAACCAAGAATAATGTATATTAATGTCTTGGATGAATCCCGAGGAATATCCAATGGGCTAAAGGAAAGATTGTCATTTAGCAGATTTTCCTCAGCAGCAAGGTCAGGCAGCAGAATCATGTCAGAAACATAATCACCGTCATCCCGTATGACCAGGTTCTGCTGGCTTACGAAAATAGAGCTGCCATCAATCAGGGTTGCGGTGAGAAGATAAGAGCCAACAGGAAGGTTGAAGGAAAATGTTCCATCCTTGGCAATAAGAGTCTGCAGAGGCACAGAATCAACGGTTATGACAGCATCTTTTGCAGGTCTTAGGTCAAGGTCATATACTGTGCCATGCACATTCGCTGCATAGGAATAAGGCATCAACAGGACAAGAAAAATAGCCAGGCACCACTTTTTTTGCATAAAAAAGACTATTCTAGCCCGAGATTTAAAAACCTTTCTAGAGCCAGAATTCTAGCTTGGTAAAGCGTGGTAAAGGATGTAAAGGATTGATGAATAAAGCGTTAGAAAGCATGTTTATAAACACCGTAAAGATACGAAACTGCATCACCAACTGGAGGAACCTAAAAATGAGAAAAATATTTTTGTTTGCAGCATTGGCAATAATGCTTACCAGCATAGTTATAGCAGAATCAGAGAACATGGCCAACAGTCCAAAGACAGGGCACGCAGAACCAAAACAAGGAGTATTGGCAGCTAAGGCACAGAACGCCTTGGCAAGGCTAAACGAGACCAAATCATTAAAATGTATCAACTTCCTGCAGGAGCAGAACCTGAGCCTGGACCCAGGTGAAACCTGCAGCCAGCTAATGAGCAGGGAGTTGGATTGCACGAGCTTTCTAGAAGAAAATGGTATAGCAGAACCTGAGGCAAGATGCAAGAGCCTTTTGCAATCTATATGGACAGTCTCAGCACTTAAGCCTTTTACACAGATAAAAGACAAGATAGCAACTCACAAGGCAGAACAAATCGACAAGATGCTTGCCAAAAAAGATGAAGCAAAAGATTTCTTGAATAACTTGACAGAAGAAAAAGCAAGGGTGTTTGCTCATCTGACCATGGCACAACAAAGGAACCTGATGAATATGAGTATCATAAAAGCGAAGAACGCGATGAAAAAAATGCAACTAAAAGTGGTTAAGAAAGAACTCCAATTCACGCGAAGAGAACTGAGCAAAGAGCAAAAAAACAAATCAAAACATCTCTTAGAAAGGGCAAAGGAACAATACAAGCAGGCAAACGATGAATACAAACAGCAAAAAGAACTTTTCGAGCAGGCAAAAAAAGGAAACTGCACAGACTGCCAGGCACAACTGCTTACGCATGCAAAAGAGATGGTCATTAACGGAGCAGAGATGATGATAAACCACCTTGAAAAAGTTAAGGAGACTGTTGCAGGCTCAACAGACATGACCAACAGCACAGTAGAGGCGATAATCAATCAGATTGATGATTATATAGCACAGCTACAAGGAATAATTGCAGACGCAACAAACGCTACAACAAAAGAAGAGGTCAAGGCTTCTGCACAAGAGGCAGCAACACTATGGAAGCAGATCCAGGAAAAGGAAAAAATCTATACCGGACAGCTGCTGAATTCAAAAGTCTGGAATGTGGTGCAGAGAAGCGAAAACCTTGAACAAAGGCTGGATGAGGCAATTACAAAGCTGCAAGAAAAAGGAATCAATACAACCAATATCGGTGAGAAGTTGCTGAATTTCAGCTCAAGCATTGCTGCTGCAAAAGAAAAATACGCGCAGGCACAGGCCCTGCTTGACAGCGCAAGGACCTCAAACCAGACATCGCAGCTGGTTAAAGACGCAAGAGATCTTTTGAACGAAGCGCAAGACAAGGTCAAAGAAGCGCACGCAATCTTGATGCAGATAGTGCAGGAAATACACTCAAAAGGAGTTGAGGTGCCTGAAGAAAGCAACCAAGGACTGGGAGACAACGAGACCTATCAGATAGTGGAGGGCTAGAATGAGGGCAATAACAGCAACAATAGTTGTCATTGTTTTGCTCAGTGCAGCTCTAGCAGGATGCAAGCAAGAGGTATGGCGGTCGCAGAGCGAGCCAAGACCTGTTGAAAATCCATTGACTGGCACCCCAGAACCACAGCCCACAGAGTCAAGCCCTTTGGGCGCGAGCATAGCAGAGATGAACGAAACAGGGCTCAACGACCCTGGCTTGCAGAACATTGATGAGCAATTGAGCCAGATTGACTGGTAGGGCAAGCCTTAATGCTCCTGTTGAAGAAAGGGTATATTCTGCATACCTCTGGCCTAAGGGAATAGACCTTGCAGAACGTATTCTTTTTATCATAACCAAGGAAAATACAGTCATTACCTGCCAACTTGAGACATCTTTTTCTCTGGTCAAAGCGTGATGGTGTTATAGCATCAGAATAACCTGCATTCCGCAGGATTTTCAAGTCATCCTTAGTCAGAAGAACATAGTGCCTGCAACATTCGCCGCAGCGCTTACAGCTAAAGGATTTATTCATAGGCTATATTTATTCTGAAGATATTTAAGATTTCCGAAAAATGCACGGTTAAATAAGGGTTTTCTTTATTATTATGTTTAGGCAAAAGACTTGTAATGCGTGATAATACAATACTCAGGCTTGCAGTAACTTGTTGTTTGCTGGGCCTAATCATACTGTTTGTTGTGAGCAGAAGTATAAAACTCGAGACCACCCCGATAGAGAAGATAAGCCTGATGCAGGAGAAGGAAGTGCAGATAGAAGGTGTTGTGCAGAAGGTCACGGACAAAGGCAATTTGATGATTTTAGAGGTTGGTTATTCAACATCGATGCAAGTGATTACATTTGACAAAACAAAACTTGAAAGAGGAGACAGGATTGTTGTGAGGGGGCAGTTAAAGGAGTACAATGGAAGAGTGGAGATTGAGGCGGAGGAAATACAAGTTAAGAGATAATGCTTCAAGAAGGTCTATCACTGCCTCAAATATCCCCCAAACCCTTTGCAGGAGCCAAGACCTCGCTTAGGTCAGCTCTGTTTTCATGTTCTGCCGTGCATACTCCATAACAGGAACAATAGTTGTGATTTTCGGCATGTTATTCTTGGTTGAGTTGCAGCTTATGAAGTTCTTCCGCAGAATGGCAAAGTGATGAATGTCCTAAAATACCGCAAGTTTGCCGAAAAGTTATGGTTAATGCTTATTAACAACTGAGTCCTCAGAAAAAAGAAGAAAGCCGGCCGCAAAAAGCTCCGGTGAGATGTCCATCCAATCAGAAGAAGATGGGACACCTATATAAAATTTACCATTGTGCAAAGGCGTGGTCGCATAATCTGGTCATTGCGCCAGACTGATGCTCTGGTGAGACTCCCAATTCTCATGCGGTGTCAAAAATCATAGATTTTTGAGCATGCTCAGAAATCGCGTTACGATTTCTGACAGTTCAAAAAAGCTCGCATCAGCTTGGAAAGTCCCGCCCACGCCGCACAAAATGCTTGTAGAAATATTGGTTGCAATCGGAGTTGGAATAGCTTGTGGAGTTATCACAGGCCTTACCCCAGGATTGCATATCAATCTTGTTGCTGCAATGATCATTTCTTATTCTGCCTTGATACTGCAGCATGTAAATTCGTTGTTTGTCGTTATCTTCCTGATTGCTCTGTCAGTCACGCACACATTCCTCGACATGATCCCATCAATATTTCTTGGAGCTCCGCAAGAGGCAACTGCTCTCGGCGTTTTGCCTGGACACAGGTTCCTACTAAGAGGAGAAGGGATGGTTGCACTCAAATTGTCTGTGTTGGGCAGCCTAGGGGCAATCATAATTTCCATAATGCTGTTCCCATTGCTTCTGATTGTTATCAAGGGATATGTTTTCATTCAGCCATATATTGGATTTGTCCTGATTGGGGTTGCTGCGATAATGATACTTACAGAAAAAAGGAGAACATGGGCTTTGTTTGTATTTTGTGTTGCGGGGCTTTTAGGCTTGATTGCACTAAATATGCCAAATTTGGAGAACCCATTGCTGCCAATGCTATCCGGAATGTTTGGGATTTCGACCTTGATAATTTCCTTGAACAAAACACAAAGCATAGCTCCACAGAAGATTCAGCAAGAGGTAAGAATTGACAAAGCAACAACGATTAAAGCACTCGTCTCCGGGCAATTGTCAGGCTTTGTCACTGCAGTATTCCCTGGTTTGAGCTCGTCAATAGCCGCAATAATGTCAATGCAGGCCATAAGAAAGCTAAAGGAAGAAGGATTCATGATGCTCATAGGATGCATTGGGACAGCAAACTTTGTGATTTCGATGGCCACTCTAATTGCCGTAGGCAAAGCCAGGAACGGAAGCATTGTTGCAATACAGAAGTTGATGCCCACTATCAATGCGACAACTTTGCTTGCAGGCATAGCAACCATGTTAATTTCTGCAGGGATTTCTGTTGTCTTGGCTTTAGAAATAGGAAAAATGTTTTCCAGAATAATCGGCAAAGTGAACTACAGGAAATTGCTGTTAGGTATAATCTGCTTCGTAACAATGCTTGTTGCATTTGTTACAGGCTGGATTGGAGTGCTCGTTCTGGTCATCAGCACATCAATCGGCATAATACCTGCAATTACCAAGGTCTCAAGAACACAATCAATGGGTTGTTTGCTTTTGCCTGTGATCATCAGCTACTTCTAGCAAAACTTTTAATGAGGAAATAGTTATGGGCACTAAATGACTTTCAAATGCAATCACTGCAGGCTATGTTGGGCTCGATAAGGTGAAATCCATCGAGGAGAAGACGAAACCTTTTTAAAGCACCCCAAGTTTTTGGTGAATGATGAAAGGAGTCATAGCAAACTTCAAGCGCGGAAGGCATGTGCAGACAAACAACCAGATGATAGTCATAGTTGAGAAAATAGACTCAAGAGACAAGGCAGGAAAACTTGTGGGCAAGCATGTTGTCTGGAAAAGCCCTGCGCAGAAGGAGATAAAGGGAGAAATAAGGTCAGCGCACGGAAACAAGGGCGCTGTAAGGGTTCTATTCGAAAAGGGAATGCCTGGCCAATCAGTAGGCCAGAAGGTTGAGATTGTTTAGGTGGCCAGCTTAAGGTCAATTTCTTCGTCCTCGAGCAATCGCTGTTCCAATGCAAGGATGTCCTGAACCAGGCGGTAGGCCTCCTCCTCAAGCCACATCTCTTTCTGCTCAATACTCTTTTCCTCTTTGTCCAATTTGTTGTATTCTACAATTATGGCATCATGTTTTGCCTTGGAAAAACCTGTTCCTAAGAGGGCATCAAGCGCCTTTACGTCCTCTTCCTCGTGCTGCAATACAATCATCAAGAGATAGAGAGTAGCTATTCTCATTCCTATTGTCGCATTGAAAAGATCATTAAGGAATTCCTCAAACTTTGACATTGATTTAGTAATACTTCCTAGAATATCTTTCACCTTTTCTGGATTGTCAAGAGATGCTTCAAGCTCTTTATCAAAGTGCTCTATCTCTCGCGCTGCCTGCGTGAAGACTGGTGTCTGCTTCCTTATCTGCCTGCCAAACAAGACCATTTGGGTTCCGAGCCCCCTGACCTTATCAGTAGCTGTCGCAACACTGAAGTTCTTTATGGACTTCTGGACAAGGTTTCCCTGCCTGACCCACATAGTCTTCTGGCTGTCCCCCATTGAGCCAATTATCATGTTAAGCCTAACCTGCTCTTTATTAAAGTCATAGAGCGCATGCCTGCAACCTCTGAGCTTGGCAGGGTCTTTTAGCTTTTGCATCACAGAATCCAATGATTTGCCAATCAAGTTCAGATGGTTTATTTCTTCGCCTTCAACCTTCAGGCTGTCCTCGTCAATGATATAAAGCTGTTCAATCTCTTTCTTATACAATTTTACGAGATGTTTCTCAACACTGACAACCTTGTCTGCGGCACCTATCTTGATGCCCCCATGCAATTCCTCGTGCAGTTCTCCCTCAACCTGCATAATCCTCTTAATCAATTCGTCTACCTGCACCCTCTCATCCTGCGTCACTAGAGACATTATCCTGGGAAGAAAATTGGCCAGGAACTTTACCCTGTAGAACGATCTTGAACCACAGATTATCTTGTTTTCTCCAGGCATATTCACACCTCTAAAGGTTTTCTTACGTTATCTTTAATCCAAGCAATCCTTTGCTTACTGTCAATAAGATTTGTGTATTCACCAATCGCATAAATTTTGGCCTTAGTTGATGAAACAATCAGCTTGAAAGTCTTTAGCTGTCCGGACAATTGGCTAAGCCTATTCAAGGCCTTATCAGTCCTTGAATTTTCGAGCTCGTCCAAGACTTTTGCAACTTGCTGTTGGCTAGAAATAAGCTGAGCGTATTCTTCCATCTTCTCGATGTTTGTCCTCACAACCTGGCGAAGATTATCGCGCTCAACCACAAGGGGGTGCAGTTTTCTTGCAACATTAAGGCAAAGCTCCCATATTGCTGGCGCTTTTGGATGCTCATGCTCCCACTTTGGCAATCCCAGGTGCTCCTGAATCCTTATCGCCATCTCCTTATGGTCTTTATGACCCTTGAAAGTTAGCGAAGCCTCAGTCTCGCTGAATTTCTGCTTTAGGTTTGTGGGCTCTGCCAATAACTGTTTTAGCTCACTATTTATGTCTGAAAGGCAGGCAAGGGCAATAGACTTTCTTGCATCATCATTTCCTGAGACCATACGGCTAAAGCTCCATACGGTGTCGCTTGTTGGCTCTGCATGCCCTGAGGAGCCCTCTGAAGCAAGAAGCTCGTCCAAGCCTTCCTGCATAACGATTGTCTTCATGTAAACAAGAATGTTAAGGCTCTCATTAGGCTGCAAAGTGAACTTTGTGTCCTTATGGCTCTTCCCCCTAAACTGCATGTGGTCAAAGATAAAGTTTGAATCTGAAATGCTAAGCTCGAGCTTTCCAGATGGAAGATTGGAGAACATAGCTACACCGCTATCATCAGTGAAACGCTGCTTAGAGCTATTAGGACCAATGATTATTGTGACCTCAACACCCTGCAATGGCTCGTTGTTGTCCAGCTCCTTGAGCTGGATGGTTACTGAGCCGGGTTCTTGTTTATCTAATGTTTTTTGATGCTTCATCTTTTTACTGTTTCAATGATGGTTGAGTTTCGGTCACATACCTTAAGATATCACCTAGTATTTTTGGTGTGTCAATTTGTGCAGTGTATACATCCACTTGTTTAAGATGAGTCTTAATACTATCTATGTGCACATGCACCATATGAAAATCATTGAAAAGCTGTGTAATCTTGTTTATGGCTGTGTCCAGTTTATTTTTTTCTAGGTCTGTGATCAGTCCCTTAATAAAGCCCTGTTCGATTTTTCTTTTATTATATTTGTTTTCGATGTAGGGTATATATCTCTGCTTAATGATTCTTATTGAGTTATTGCGATTCGCTATCAATTTTTTTAGCTGTTCAGCATACTGCAGGCAATTCTGGTACATCCTAGGTGCGTTTGAATCATTCTCAACAAATTTGGGAAGATTGAAATGTTCCTGTATTCTTCTTGCCAAAAGTTCTGCATGCTGGTCTTCTTTAAAGATTAAATTTTCTTCAACCTCATTGACTGCTTTTATTAGCCACGGCAAGAACTTATTATTAAGCTTCTGAATCTCCCCATTAAGTTTGTTTAATCTGTCAGTTACTATCCTAGCTGCTTCTTTTTCCCTGAAGATTCCGCCCTGAGCCTTTGCATCCTCCAAAATCTTTTTCATAGCTTGAAGGTCTCTCATAATCTTATCCTTGTAAGGTATTTCATTATCAATGGTTACCTTGACTTTTTCATGCTCTTTTTTGATTTCTTTTTCATCTTCTGATATTTTTTGGATATCATCCTTTATTTCTTCCTGAAGCTCGAGAAGTTCCTCCCGCTCCTCTTTTGGCTTGTCTTTCCCCTCTTCAGGCTTTCTGCCTTTGACTGACAAGGACAGGCTTCTGTCCGGGTTCAAGTTGCACAGCGGCAGTTCTTCCTCATCGCATTCTGGCCACAACAACTGACTTGTGAGCTGTATTTTGGCTGTAAAGTTCGAATCCTGCATACTGACCCCTCCAGGAGTCAAGAATAAACCTATGAAACACTGATTTGTTTTCAAGACGGAAACCATCCTGTCTTTGATCCAGTCCACAATTTTCTGTTGCTTGATATCCAACTCCAAATGAACCTTTTCCTGTGAGGATATCGGCTCAACGTGAACTAACCTGCCTGCAAGCTTGCTAATGGGGGTATTTTGTTCTGGAGCGATAAATGGTTTCAATTCTCCTGGCAACAGCAAGACAAAATGGGCGATTAATTGCTTTCCAACAAGTTCAGGATGCTCAGCATTAAAATCCTTGGCTGAAGAATACTTCTTTTGCATTTTGAGAGAATGCTTGAGCTTTGACTGCTCTTCCTCAAACATGGCCTTTTTGGATTGCTCAAATTCAGAAGCAAGCTTGGAAAGATTTTCCTCTAGTTCCTGTCTTTGTTCTTCGAGCTCCTGGGACAATTTATCTTTCAGCTCTTCAACGATTGCTTGTTCTTTTTCTGTTGTCATGGAAATATCAAGTTATAGGCTGCAACTCCAGGACCTGTTATGGTAGCGTTAACTGGACCTGGCACCTGCACCATTGGATTAACAAAAATAGGGAAGGGATTTGGCCCTGCCACAGTCACGATGCCCGGATTTGGGGCGGTGTCATAGTCTTGGTAGAGACCGAAAAGATTATGCACTTGAACTCTGTTAGGGCCTATGTTTACTGGGCCTGTTGCATATTGTCCCATAGCATTAGTTCTAACTGGTGGACTGGCCCCAATTGTGACCACACCACCATTGCCGACATGAGCATTTGGAAAGGCGCTAGACTGGACAGTCCCATTGACCACGGCCAGCCCTCCAGGAACTGCCATCTGGAGCGGATTAGGAATCTGAGCTTGAGGCATTCTGAGAAGGATACCATTGGTCCTGTCATGACCGGAGTCTGCACCTGTGGCAAGGTCTGTAGCCCAGGCACTATAAAAAAAGCCTGCCCTAACAGGAAACGAATACCTGCCGGCACCCAAATGCATCGGTGAACCAACAGCAACGGGAAATACCTGGGGGGCTCCCAAGGCGCCGAGAGCAGCGATCGTGACAGGAGGATTATATGGAGCACCGGCAGCATTTTGAATAACAACAATAAGTTGCGCCATGGCACCAGGCCTTGGTTGAAGCACAATATCGCCAAAGTCTGCATCCATACCAGGAGGCACGTTCTGGATAGTCCTTTGAGTGTAAGTATTGGTAGGGTCAGTTATGACTACATTGTAGGCAACAGCTGCACCAAGATTTTGTATGTCAAAACGGCCCTGATTATTGACAGGAGTGGTATGGCCAAGGACTGTAATGTTGATATTGGTGAGATTCCTCGGAACAGGCTGCCGGCCATCATGGAAGACAACATGACCTCGAATCCTCCCTGGTCCCGCGGCCGCAGCAACTGCTGTGGTAGGCCAATTGAAGCTCCATGGTCCATGCCTGCCTGAGGTGTTGACTGCACGGACGCAATACTCATAAGTATAGGCCGGGGAAACTGATGTGTCATTGTAGTTTGTAGTTGTAACGGACGGAAGTGTGGTCCATCCACCCCAGACAAAGGTTCTTCCCAATGAGCCTAAGCCTCTCCTAAGCCAAGAACCGGTGGCATTACTGGCAGTCCTCCTGCGGATTTCATAATGCGAAATATTCTCGCCATCAGGATTAGCAGTCCAAGTAAGTTGTACTTGCGGGGGAGCTCCTTGCAAGTTACCTTGGAGCCCGGTAACCCTGCTTGGCGTCAGAGCACGCTCTTCAGCAGTCCTTCGCCCTGCACGCTCGCGCTCTTCATGGTCGCGCTCCCTCAAGTCGCGCAAACGCTCGTTCTCACCTCTTTGCCCGCCACCGCCAAAGCTGCTAATGCCAGCCCAGATTGCGGTAACTATGAGGATTATTGTGCCCCACGTAGCTGCACCAGGACTATTGGTGAACATGCCGTAAACAAGCAAAGCCAGGCCAGCAGCAAACCATGCAGGGCCCTTATGCACCTTGCCAGTGTCATTGGTCTTAAGATTATAATAGGTAATAGCAAAAACCATTCCAGCAAAGGCAAGACTACCAAACCAGCCCATTGTGCCAAGAATCCTTTGCACAGCATCATAGCTGTTATATACATAGTAGAAAATGCCCATGTCACCGAGCATTGCAAAGGCGATTGCTGCCATCTTACCTTGCCTGCTAATCTTCCCTTCAGAAGAAAAAACTTTGACCTTGGTGATACCTACACAGAAGATTGAATACAGCAGGATAAAGAACAACACAAAAGTCACTGCATAAACAGAATATGTATTGGTAAGGATTCCGAAAATCTGCTCGCCAACAGCTCCAAAGGCAGTATAAATGCCTGTACCTGGATAATAACCGTAAGAGGTTCCAGGGTAGCTACTATAGTAATTAGAAGACCAGGGATATGGGAAGGCTGCATAGGCAATGGGAATTATTGCTAAGCAAACAATCAATGAGAGCGAAAGTTTGTGATTCATTTTTCTTTAAGCTTCTTCAACAACTGCTTATTCTCCTCAATAAACTGTTTCATATAGTTCTCAAGCTTTTTTGAGCGCACTAATCCAAGGTCCTCGCAGAGCATGGAAAAATCATCGTAGACAGACCTGTCAATGAGAAAATTGTACCTCTCCTTGTCTGAATGATGCCTTGGCATTGTGTATTTGTATGTACTTTTGCAACAAAATATGAGTAATTATTTATTTATACACACGATTTGCTTATAAATCTTTCGATGTAATGCAATAAATTTGGATGTATTTGTGTGTATAATTAAGTTTTATTGTATATTTTATCGATAAATATACTTACATACGTAGCATGTTTGTATTAATACACATTAATACACATGAGAAATTTGGCAAGATTTAAATAATGCACAATATGGAAAAATCAGCATGAGATTCGGCTTTTGGAGCAGTAGGCCTGATTGGAAGCTTGCAAGGGAGATAAGCAGGAAAAGCTGGTCAATAAGAAACAATGCGGATGTGCCAGACAAGGTTAACAGGGAGCTTGAAAAGATACTGAGAAAGCCAGTCCCCCCAATAGAAAAAGACCCCAGACGAACGAAAACAAGCCAAGAATACACGGATACCCAACACCTAATAGCTAGAGGCATAGAACGCTTCAAGACAGATTTCTTCAGCCTTGAGGAGATAAAATACAACGCATTGATGCTAGAGAACGAGAGGATAAAATCACTCAAGGACTTCGAGCAACTGATAAAAGGGTTGCAGGGTGTACCCAGGATAGGAAGCAGATATGCAGAAGATGTATTAATCGAGATACGCAAGATCAGGGCCAAGCTTGACTCAAGGCTTAGCGATGATAAGGAGATGGAGAGAAGGTTAAAAGGAAAAATATAATTATCAGAGTGATTTACTAGAAGGAACTGAGGTGTAAAGATGGAAATAAAGCTTACGGAAAAGCCTGTCAATCCAACAATCATAGAAGGTTTCCCAGGGTTTGGGCTTATCGGAACAATAGTCACAGAATTCCTCATAGACCATTGTGATTGCCCCTGCATCGGCCGCTACTGGTTTGAGGAATTGCCTGCATCAATAGCGATTCATGATCAGAAGCTAATCAATCCAATAGGGATATTCTATAACAAGAAGAACAATATCTTGATTGTCCACTCCATCTCTGGCACAAGCGGAATAGAGTGGAAGGCAGCAGACATTATAGTTGACCTGGCAAACAGGACCAAAGCAAAAGAGCTCATATGCATCGAGGGAGTAGGAACATCAACACCGAGCGATACGACAAACATACTCTCATACACAAACAATCCAGGGCTAAGAAAAAAGCTTGATGCAATACAGGTAAAGCCTTTGACTGAAGGAATAATACTGGGCGTAACCTCAGCAATAATGCTAAAGACAGACAGGCCGACAACATGCTTCTTTGCGGAAACGCACTCTGCCTTGCCTGATAGCAAGGCTGCAGCAAAGGTAATTGAGGTTTTGGACAAATACCTTGGACTAAAGGTTGACTACAAGCCACTGCTAAAACAAGCTGAGAAATTTGAAGAGAAGCTCAAAGGGCTAATGGAGAGCAGCCAGAAAGCAATGGACATGCAGGAAAAGAAGCAGATGAATTATGTTGGATGAGGATTGCAGCGAAGGCCAGCCATGAAAAGCTGCTTGTAAGCAGCTAACAAGGGCTCCTCATCCTCACAATATATTCTTACTATATGTTGAAGGTCACGGAATCCGGCAACAGAAATTGAACATCCAGCAAAATGACCAAAACAATGAAAGGGGGAATTATAAGGATCAATAATCTTGGCAAATCCGAAACTTTGAAGATTACTAACATAGTCCATAAGGCTGTGCCAGTTGTTCCTCTTTTTTCCTTCCTCTCCGTTTAGCTCAAAAAGCGTTTCTGTTTCACGTCGTTCGTCGTCTGCCTTAACTTTTATATCAATACAATTCCCATCGTAAGATAACATTGCACTTGAGTGGTTAAAATGTAGATAGATGACTTTGAATTCATATAGACCAAGAATCGTGGAATCTACTTGCTTAATTATTGAATAGAAAAAGTTCATAAATTTACAGTCACGGCTGACGTAAACGATTGGTTTTCTACACTCATGTTTGAAAGATCTTTCAAGAATCATCGGATTTTTTATTACATCCACAAAAAAGGTAAATCTTAATTTCTTTTTAAAGATTTAGCTGCAATCACATTCAAAGTCATCAAAAGGTATTTATAAAGGAAGACACTATTCTTATTCTATGCCCAATGAAAAGTTTGTATTGGTGAGCCTACAAGATGACAAGGCAAAAAAGCTTGCCCAGGTCATAACAAATGATAGTTGCCGGAAGATTCTGGACTATCTAGCTGAGAAGGACGCTACTGAGTCTGAACTTTCTGGGAAGCTTCAGATCCCAATCTCCACAGTGCATTACAACCTAAAACAACTTGTGGAAGGAGGCTTAGTTAAATCAGAGGAATTTCATTATAGTGAGAAGGGAAAGGAAGTAAACCATTATAGACTAGCCAATAAGTATATAATCATCGCTCCAAGAAGCGTCTACGGCATCAAGGAGAAACTGAAATCAATACTTCCAGTGGTTCTGATTCTGGGAGTTGGAGCTGCATTTATCGGACTTTTTTCCAGGAGTTTTACAACAGGCACAATGGCTGCACAGAAAGCTGTAGACAGGGCACTTCCTCCGCTGATGACAGTTCCTAGTGCTGCAGGAGGCGATGCTGTGAACGAGACAGCATCACGGGCAGCTGAGGTAGCGCCAATGATCCAAAGTGTTGCACCGTCCACCGGGTACCTTTTGGTGTGGTTTGGGGTAGGTGCTGTTTCTGCGCTGGCAATTTACCTACTTGTTGACTATATAAGAAACAGAAAAAAACAAGTAAAATAACTGGTTCTAAACTTTTAATCTTTGGTTGAAACTTTTGCTTCATTTTGTGATATTAATATTTAAGTATAGCTCAAATATTATAATCTTTAATATGACTAAAATATTTTGACTATGATTAAATTATTTATGCTGCAATAACTCCTTGGCTTCAAGTCAAATTGAAGCTTACTCGACAGTATATAAATAAGCATTGCATAATATCTTTTAGGTGTAAAACCTGGAGGCTAAAAAATGAAAAGGGAATTATTTTTAATTTTGATGCTGGTTTTATCGTGCATACCAGCGTCATATGCAAAAGAGGTGCCTTCAGAGGATGTTTTGATGAGAAGCCTATTGGCAGAAGAGCCAACTGTTTTAACAAGCGGAGGGGAGAAAGCTGTTAGCACATGCGTGTGCCGGCCTAACGACTGTACTGCAAAAGACCAATACGGAAACTGTATTGAACCAACATGCACATGCCCCCCGTGCGTTTGCCCTGGGCCTACGTGCACTGCAAGAGACCAGGATGGCAATTGTATAGAGTGGGAACAACAGGCATGCAACTGCCCGGGCCAGTCACAAGTGGATGTTGTGTTTGTTATCGACAGTACAGGCTCAATGGACGATGAGATAAGAGCAGTAAAAGACTACATAGCGCAGATGTTGCAGTTCGCACCACGCACAAGCTACAAACTTAGAGTAGGAGTTGTGACATACAGAGACTATGAGAAAGAGGAGAAGGAATACCTTGTTCGTTCAAAGGACTTGACTGACAATATTGACGATGCACTCAAGTTTATTGAGACAATTGAAGCTGATGGCGGTGGAGACCAGCCTGAAGCAGTGGCAGATGCACTGTATGAGGCTGTGGAACACGACATGACATGGGACGAAAACGCCAGAAAAGCAATAATCCTTATTGGAGATGCACCACCACACGGAGAGGGAGGAGCAGACAGAAGCTACAGAAGTGGCAGTCCAAACGGATACAACTACAGGGATGAGTCAGAAAAAGCTGCACAAAAGGGAATCAGAATATACACCATAATCTGCTCGGGCATGGACCAGGTAGGCACAAGAATCTGGAAAGAGATTGCTGAAAAAACAGGTGGATACTCAGAAACCTTGAGCTACATACGGCAAGATGTGGATAAGTACTACGCGGAGGAGGGTTTGCCAGGAGCTTATGCAACAGAGGCAAAGGCATCAGCAGACTATGACTCCAGGACAAATACCATTCTAACAAATAACCTTGGCGGAATGGCAAAAGCAATGATTAGTCAAGCTGCAGGAAGCCCCACTGGCAACAGTGTTCCAGATGAGGATAATCATGCAAAGACCCCTAGAACCGGCTTCTTTAGTGAAGTCTGGAAGAAGTTAACTTTTTGGAGCTGAAAAGCTCCATTTTTCATTTTGTATAATGCAGAGCCGAAATGTTAATAAAAGACATTCTGCTACTGACTGGTATGGTGGAACATGCCCTAATAAGCCTTGAACATACAATAGGCGACCTGGAGCAATGGTGCACTGAGGTTGAAGGCTTTCTGTTTCAGCCTTATGAGACAGACTATGATATTCTGTCTTTGAGGCTAAAAATCACAGAGCAGGGTGAAGCAAAAGGGCCGGCGAATAATGACAATCTGAGGCAAAGGCTCCTGCAGAAGTTTGAACCTTTACTTTACTGGAGACCAAACATGGCAAGCGGCTGGAAAACGGTTGTTGAGGCGATGTCAAACAAAGACCCTGAAACGCTTTGTCGCGAAGAGCCTTTCAGTCCTTTTGTGGACATTGAGGCATTGGATGGAGGAGGTAAATACCTGACTATATACTTATGTCTCAAGAAAGAATGCTGCGCAGAATTTGCGAAAAGGCTTCCGAACGGCAATTACCTGCTAAATGAGCTAAACTAAGCAAGAGACTGCTCTGAAGACCTTTTTGCCTGTTTGGGTGGGCCCAAGCATCGAAAAAAAGGCACTTTCTAGCATTCTAAGAGCAAACTTTATAAGAAAGTGCATATAATATGTCTTCCGTGAAGTACATCATGCGAACATAACGAACGTATTAAATACTAGTTCTGCTTGGAAATTTTACATGACAACTGCGAGCAAGTTTGCTAATCCCAATCCCAATGGCAAATACCTCATTGACTGCCCTGGATGTGGTAAGAGGGTTGAGCACCATGCCAAAGGATACTGTAATAATTGTTACAGGCGCTTGGGATGGAAGCGGAAGCTAATAAGATGCAAGGCTTGCGGCAGAATGAGACCTCATCAAGCATTTGGGCTGTGTGGGGGGTGTCATGTAAGACTTCACCATTATGATATCCCTAAGGCAAATAACGCGAAGAGACTTTATGGTATTGCATATGGCAGATGGCAAGAAGTAACAAAGAAATGTGCAAGCTGTGGGTTTGACAAATTATGTTCCATCCATCATTTAGATGGGAACAGACGCAACAATGAATCAGACAATGTTGTTGGACTTTGCCCAAATTGCCATAAGATGATCCATATGTACCAATATTATATAGAGATAAAGGAGAATCTGAAGAAGAATGGCTACCAGGTTGATAAGGTGCATCCCACAAGCTATGTGGATAGAAGGGACGAAATTAAATCTCAAAAATGACAACGGCTGAAGTTGAAGAACAAATTAGGACTGAGCTCGTTATTAGAGGGTTCTCTGACAAGACTGTGCTCTCATATGTCCGGCATAACCTTAGATTCCTGATGTTTGTTAAGAAAGAAGCGCAAGATGTAAGTAGCGAGGACGTTAAGAAGTATATATCCTATCTCATGCAAAACAAGCAAAAGCCAAGTTCTGTAAGCCTAGCATTAAGCAGCCTGAAGTTCTACTTTCATGAGGTGTTGAAAAAACCTGTCCTTGCAACCATTAAGCCGCCCAAACAAGAGAAAAAGATACCAACAGTACTAACAAAGGAAGAGGTCAAGAAGCTATTGGCTGTGATAGAAAACTCTAAGCACAAGGTTCTGGTGGAACTATTATATAGTTCTGGGCTAAGGGTAAGCGAAGCTGTCAGCCTCAAGGTTGATGACCTTGACTTTGCTGAAAGAATGGGAATAGTAAGAAGCGGCAAGGGCAAGAAGGATAGACATATAATATTGTCAGGCAACCTGGTAAAGGACATATCTGAATACCTAAAAAACCGGGAAGGCCAGAATCCTTACTTGTTTGCAGTCAGGGACACTCATATAGGAGTTAGGCAAGCGCAAGCCATTGTCACAGAATCAGCCAAAAGGGCTGGCATCAGGAAGCGAGTGTTTTGTCATGCGCTAAGAAGCAGCTTTGCAACACACCTGCTTGAGGCAGGAACAGACATAAGGGTGATTCAGGTATTGCTTGGGCACTCCAATCTGTCCACAACTGAGAGATACACAAAAGTGTCCAATGAGCAGTTGAAGAAGGTGAAGAGCCCGTTTGACAGTCTTTAGCGCTCATAGAATTCCACGTACGAAGCTTTAAGGACCATCGGGATTCCAAGTCTCTTTGAGACCTCGAGAACGTCGTGGTGAGGGTCCCTCGGGATATGCTCGCTTTCTTTGCGTTCGATAAGCATAAGCTCAGAAGGCTTACTATGAAGCGCCACAAGCACCCACTCAAGTCCATAACCCCTTTGCAAGAAGGCAGAGTTGATCTTAACGCGGTCAGGGTCTGAGACTTTGCTTTCCAGCCCCACAAAGTGAACTTGAGGTTTGCCCTGGAAATTCACATTTCTAATGTCATACATAGGCATCGTAATGCAACATGGTTTTAAAAAGGTTTACTAAGGCAGGCTTCGGCATTATTTTCTATATAGAAATTAATTACTAAAACTTTTAGTCTATGACTAAATCTTTATGACATATTTATATTGTACTGTAATGTATATATTTTAAAAACATCAACAAGAAATATCTATTGCAATATAACTTTTTCACTAATCACTTCGCTGATGCCCAAAATGTTTTCCTTGGCTTGGATCTCGCAGAAGTTTTGCTCAATCAGTAGCCAGACGTCACTACCAATATACCTTTTTTGTACAGGAATGCCCTTCTCAATAAGGTTGGTGATGTAGGATTGGACCAGAGTTTCCGGTAGACCAATTCGCCTCCCAATCTCAAGATATGAAGCCTGACCTTTCTCATTTACCATTGCGTACAGTGCCTGGAAGACTTCCTGCTCATTCTTGGTCAATGGAGAGATGTTATAATCATTCTTTGAGGCTTCAGCGCTAGGATGCTTAACGAACATGCAGAGCTCGTCAATGCGCTCAGCAAGTTTGTCAATCTTTGACTCAAGCTCACAGAGGTACTCATAGTTGGCCTGGATCTCATTGGTGTTCTCGTTAATTGCCTCAAGATGCTCAGAAAACTCCTCCTTAATCTTAGAGAAGGCATTTCTTACGTTTCCCTCAATAATGCTAAAGTCCACACTCTTTTGAAACAAACCAACTTCACCCCCACTAAAAAAATCACTACAACTGGTTTAAATACATTTCGATTATGAAACTGTTATATCTCAATCCTTAGCTTGCTTTCGCAGTTGCAGGGGCAGATAATATTTCTCTTTGCTGTCCTCAATCACACTCACCTGCCTTGACTCTTCAAGCTCAGAGAGTATCCTGTAGAATGAAGATTTAGAGCACAAAGCCTGTTCTTCAACAATAATTTCCCTAAGCTGGGTGCCTGAGGCTTTATCATATTTTCTTATCAGGGAAAGGATAAGCCCCTTGACATAATCCTTTGACTGTCTGGTAATCTTTTGAACCATCTTTTCCTTGAAGTGTGCAACAGGCCTTGATTGTTCAAGATTTGTTATTCGCTGATGATGCTCTTCGAGCCTTTTATTTAATGGCTGATGCTTAACGAGGACCTCATCAACCTGCCGATTTAGCTGTTCAATCCTTTTCAGGATGTCCTCAAAATGGTAATGCTCATCGATTATCTGCTTGATATCCTGCGGTGCTTTCGGTACCTGTTTTAAGAGTTCCATGAGCGAGGACATCTCGCGCTCCTGGGCTTGAAGTTTTTGATGAAGATAACTTATCCATTGCTTATAGAGCTCTTCATTTCGCCTAAGGGCAGAGATATCGTTCCTAACGTAAGCAAAGGAATTTGTCAGGCGATGATGGAGCGTGGCAAACTTATCATCTTTCTTGGATGCAAAAAAAACTGCCATGAAAACACCCAAATCAAGGCATTATTTAAGCTTTTTGGGACAATCCTGGGACAATCCTGGGACAATCCTGGGACAATCATTTAGACGAGAAATGTCCAAAACCTGGGACAATCCTGGGACAATGTTGGGACTGTCCCAGGACTAGGCTGGGACTACCGGAAATTTTACGGTTTTTTCTGCAAAAAAGAAAAAAAGTTTGATGCAAATCAAAAGAGCAAGATTATTAAAGAAATAAATGGGACAACAAACAGATGCAGGAAAGAATAACAAAATCTGGTTTAGCAATAGTGCTAAGCAAGCTTAGGGATTTTGAAAAACCTGAGGCACAAAGCGAGCAGTATACAACTGATCCTGAAGTAGCTGCAGAGGTGCTGTGGCAGGCATATCTGAAAGGAGATATTGAGGGAAAGATTATTGCAGACCTTGGAAGCGGCACGGGATTACTTGGAATCGGCGCATCAATCCTTGGTGCAAAAAAAGTTTACATGATTGAAAGAGACCTTCAAGCAATTCAAGTGGCAAAGGAAAACATAGACAGCGTAGGATTGGAAAACAGATTTGAAATCCTTCATCAAGGCATTGATTCGTTTAATAAAGAGGTTGAGGTAGTAATACAAAATCCTCCATTTGGAACAAAGGTGAAGCATGCGGACAGGGAGTTTCTCCTGAAGGCTTTCCAGATTGCACCAATCGTTTATTCGTTTCACAAAAGCGAGAGCACACGCTTTGCTGAAGGATTGGCTGCGGAACATGGGTTTAGAATAACAAACAGGCTGGACTTTGAATTTCCCCTTAAAATGACGCAGAAGTACCACAAAAGGCGAATTTTGAGGATAAAAGTCAGCGCTTATAGGTTCTCAAGGACTGTCTAATAGCAAATCGTATAAATAATGGAACTTTTTGGCATGCAATTTGCTATTCTAGCGAATCTCACAATTGTTCAATAATTAATGAGATTCGCTATAAGAAAAGGTGCAAAAGGGGCTGAATTGTGGCTTTTTGTAATGAAGGATGTAAATGGTATTGTGGGCACTATAAAAATAGGTGTAAATGGCAAAAAGTGAGAGTTCGCTGAGTGCTTTTTAAAAACCAAAACTTTTTAAATATGGCACTGTTTCGGGTTGCCTATGGTTGAGGTAAGGATTCTTGAGGACAAAAAGACAAGGCTTGTGGTTGAGCTGGAAGGAGCAGACCACACAGTGTGCAACAGCATCAAACAAGAGCTATGGAACGACCCTCATGTGAAGATCAGCGGGTATAATTTGAAACATCCGCTTGTTGGAATTCCAACCATGACAATAGAGACAGACAGTACAGAAGCCCCAAAAAAAGCATTAACTGAGGCAATAAAAAGACTAAAGAAGGTTAATGAGTCATTTAAGGAAAAGATAAGCAAAGAATTAAAATGATTTCTTCAGAAGAGGGGATTAAACTTCTGCAATTGGCTAAAGACTCAGTAAAAAGCGTATTTGAGCACAGGGAAGTGCGCATTGATGAATACTGCCGAAAAAAGTTCTGCGACAACCAGGGCTGCTTTGTTACCCTGTATATGAATGGAGAATTGCGTGGATGCATCGGATTCCCAGAACCTGTAATGCCTTTATACAAGGCAATAGCGCAAGCGAGCCAGGCAGCAGCATTTGAAGACCCAAGATTTCCACAATTGTCTGAGGAAGAGTTCAAGGATTGCAGATTTGAGGTCAGCGTACTCACAAAGCCTAAACAGATAATAGTCAAGAAGCCAGAAGAATACCTCACAAAAGTAAGGATAGGACAGGATGGTCTAATAATAAGAGGATCATATGGCTCAGGACTGCTCTTGCCTCAAGTGGCAGAAGAATACAAATGGCAACCTAAAGAATTTCTTGAACATACATGCATAAAAGCAGGACTAAGCAAGGATGCGTGGAAGGATATGAACAACAAGCTATACTCGTTTCAAGCAGAAATATTCTCAGAGCAAAAGAAATAAATACCCCTAGTGCCCAAAAGAGGTGCAGAGATGACATTCATTCGAGTAAAGAAGAGAAAAAAAGGTGACGGCGCAGAGTGTGAATTTGCCTATCTTGTAGAGAATTCATGGAACAGCGAAAGGAGACAGGCAAAACAGAAGGTGAAACAGTACCTTGGCAAGGTGACAAGAAATGAAAAGACATCGGTTGAATTCTTCGAGCATGTTAAGACAACCAACAAGGAGGAATATCTTCAAAGGCCTTTCTCGACGATAATTAAGGACCTGATAGATTGGGAACTTGCACAGCACAATCTTAAAGGCTTGGCAGTAGACTTTGTTGCTTCAGAGATAAGAGATCAAAGCGGAACTGACACCAAAGTAATAGCCATGAATGAAGGATTCCTATGCAATTACACCTTGAGAAGACTTCAAGAGTTATCGCAGCCAAAACCTGATGATGATTATGGAGAGAGGGTGCCTGGGCTTGAACTTGCAAAGGCGCTAGTTGCAGCAGGGATTCAGGTGCCTAAAGAGGTTTTTGTAGCGCTATATGAACATGGTCCGCGCACAAAAAACGAATGAACTAAGTCTTTGTAGCACTTAGCTGCAGCTTATGCTCATATTGTCGAGCATAAGGACTCCTCAATGCAAGAAACTGTTGGACTGTAAGACCAGAGGTTGTCATCCTGAGCCATGCATCCACCCGGCACAGATTATGCTGGAGATGAAGAGATTCATGTTCCTTCAGCACGGAATAGTTGTCGACAAAGTCAAGGGCGATATATCTAGCCTCAGTCGAACCCAAACTTCGGCGAAGTTTGAACTCATGAACCACATTCTCAAGACTGCAAAGCTTTGACTGTAACCAAGAGAAAGGACCAAAGAATTGAACCACAAAAAGCGAATTATCTGAAAAGCAGCAATACAGTTGATTGTGTTTGTTGAAATTGTAACGACCAATACAAATTCCTGGCTGTTCTATGGTGGAGAGCATTGTGTGAAAAGAGTTCTTCTCATTTTGAAAAGATATGGGCCCGCGGGGATTTTCTAGGTCTTCCAAAAAAGGGAGAGCTCTTTGAACCCCAGACCACTGGTTCACTTAGAACGTGGACATATAAGACCAGCGCTCCACCAGACTAAGCTACGGGCCCGCAAGCCAGGAAGAACAGAGAGTAGGTTATAAAATTTTCTACCAAGCTCAGAAGGCAGTTACCAGCGCTCAGCCCTCAGGTGAAGATAGTATCCCAAATGAGCCACGACAATTGTGCCCAAAGGAATTATTATCAAAGCTGAAAGCATAACTGGCCAGGTCGGAACAAAAGAGAGGGAAACAAACAAAAGAGAACCAACAACAAAATCAATCTGGTCCCAAGGAAAAAACCTTCTCCCTGGCTTAATGCCAAGGCGCCTCTTAAAAAAACTCTCGACAAAATCTCCAGTCAATGCTCCAAAGCCAAGAAGAAATCCAATAACAAACCAATGTGAATAGTCTGTCAATAGCCAACTGTTCGAAAATAGATATTGCAAATAAGCAACCAGGATTGCTGCCAAAGTGCCAAAAAACATGCCTCTAAAGGTCTTGTTCTTTCCAAGAAGTGGCTTGCCCTTAAAAGTCAAGTTGAAATCAATCGGATAGTCCAAAAAATGCAACCTCCTGAAAAAAACAGGGGTGATGTTGGCTATGATAGCTGGCAGCATGAAATAGGTTGTCTTGGCCAGAAGCTGGACAATGGCCAAATCAGAACACCCGCCGAACAGTAATGTTTGAAACCATAAGAAAACCCATAACCAAGCAAACAAATGGGATAGCGGTGAGGATTATGGGCACCTGGACTGCCAAAAGATATAACACAGGAAATAGAACACCGTTGACAGTGATTGGCACTCCGACAAAGTCTTTTGTCTTGGTAATATTGTATCTGGCAAGCCGAAGCATCCCACACACAACAAAAAATACAATGGAGAGAACAACAACAGTACTTCTGGAGCTTAGGCAATAAAAGAAGATTGCAGGTGCAACGCCAAATGAAACAATATCGCTAAGTGAATCAAGCTCCTTGCCAAAATTGTTCTGCTCCTTGAGCAAGTACGCAATCCTGCCGTCGAGAAAGTCGAAAAATACTGAAGAGAACAAGAAGATGGAAGCAACAAAGAACAAGCTGTTGATTGAGAATATCATTGCAAGCAAACCGCAGACTAGATTTGCAGCAGTAAACACATCAGCGAGCTTGATTAGTTTTAGGATGCTCATTTTGTTGCTATTATGGTCTCTCCAGCCTTGACCTGGTCCTTAGGTCTAACCTTTACCTTAAGGTTGTCTGGCAAGACCAAGACTACCTGGCTACCAAGGTTTATGCGGCCAAAGCGACTGCCCTTTTTTACGATGTCGCCAGCAGAAACCCAACATTCAATGCGCCTTGCCAAGAAGCCAGCAACCTGGACAACCTTAATCCTGCCGAACTCTGTGTTTAACAGTACCTCATTCTTCTCATTCTCAAGGGCAAGCTTGTTTGCGCTGCGGAACGAGCCTGGCTTATGGCTAACTTTTAGAACCTTGCCATCGAAAGGTA
This sequence comes from Candidatus Woesearchaeota archaeon, assembly GCA_043803105.1. Taxonomy (GTDB): domain Archaea; phylum Nanobdellota; class Nanobdellia; order Woesearchaeales; family JAZDKJ01; genus JAZDKJ01. The sequence goes on along the minus strand of JAZDKJ010000006.1, from coordinate 243,926 downwards.
TCCTATTAATATGGACATCAAGGGGAGACATAAAAATTGAGACAACAAGACAGCCTGGCGACACATCAGAGCACAAAACTGACAATGCGCCAAGACCTTTGGTGAGCTTTAGGTTTGCTTTTTTCCAGTGCAAAACACTTATCACCTTTCCATCAGCTGGAGATACAATGACCTTGCCCTTTGGAACAATTCGTTCAGGGTCACGAAGGAAAACAAATTTCCAAAACAAGAGGAAGAGCAGAAAGACTCCAAGTGCAACAAACGGAATTGAAGCCAGCAACTTGAACATATTCTACCGCAGCACTATCATCTTAAATAACTTTTTGTTTTTACTATTTCTCCAAAACAAGGTAGCGCTTGTCAAAAAGACATTTCCATTGCCTCAAGAATCTTGAAAACTTCAGTTCTTTGCTTTTCGGCACAAGTACTACAGTCCTCCCGAGCTGGACTATTGTATCATCTGCCAATATTCCAGAATGACCTTTGCGGCCCTTAAGCGCATAGTAAAACAACACCTTATCCTTCTGCCTTAGTTTATCAATCGAATAAGTGAACAAGACATAATGAGGGTTTTTGCGATTGACTCGAGTGGCCACGGAAAGGACTAAGAAGCGTTATTTAATAAATGTTTGCGAGACTGTTTCAGGCTGTTCGTGGAGGTTGATTGTTACACGCAGGTAGAAAAATTTATATAAAGAGACTCCCGAGGATGTCAAGATTGGGTATACAGGGTCCATTATATGTATAATAACGTGTCCAACAAAGTTCTGGCATCCATTGCAGTGGTTGCGCTCTTTGTGACTGTAATGGGCACATTACTGAGCATAAACCGAATCACTGGCGAAGGCCACTTAGCCATAATAGGCTATGCAGTAACAAACGAAACCGGAGGCAACGTCTCATTTACAATCAACGACATTAACTGGATCAACTTCTCACAATCAAGATGCAGCTGGGGATCAGGCTACGCAAGAAAGACCTGCAAACTGAACACCAGCCCATACATAAACGCAAGCGGATGCTCATCAGGCTTCACAACAACAAACTGCGCACCACTACAAATAAAAAACATCGGAAACAACAACTGCTCACTAAACATCACATTCAAAAACAGCTCAGCATTCATAGGAGGAGCAAACGCAAAAATATCATACAAACTACAAAACGGGACCGGAACAACAAACACACTACCCGGATGCACCCTATCAACAAACTTCTCAAGATTCGTAACAGCAAACTGGGTAAAAGTAACAAAAACATATTACAGCAACATCACATGCGACAAATTCTACTACGGAGTAAACCAAAACACAATAACCCTCCAAGTCCAAGTAGAATTTGACGCAGCAGCAACCACAGGATTTAGAATCAACAAAATAATAGCAACAGGAAAACCAAAAATATAGACAAAGTCAGGCAACCTGTGTTTCAGGTCACAGAAAAGCTTAAATATGTGCAGTATCAAAAACCATATTTAGGATTCAACAAACATAGTTTAAAAAAGGATCTAATGACGGACGTGTCCAAGAATATCATATTGGTTCTATTAGTAATGATTATCCTGACCTCTGTTATTGGTACCTGGGCGTTCATCACCAATGTGAACACTCTGCAAAGACAGGCGCAAACACCAATCAAACAACAGATAAACATGCCGCCAGCAGTAGACGGTCAGATAGAACTGTTTATACAACCTGTACAACCGCCACCAACGACACAGGCGGAAATCAACCTAGAAATAAAAAAACCATAAAGGAGGAAAACACAATGGAAGAAATATCTAACAGAACATTGGCTATATTGCTAATTGCCGCTATCATAATTACCTTAGGAGGATCGCTTATTAGCCTAAACAGGCTTGCGGCAGTGCAAAACATTGCGGGCTTTGCCACGGCAAATATAACAAGGGGCAATGTGACACTCACGATAAGCGACATTAACTGGATAAACTTCTCACAAGCACGGTGCAACTGGGGATCAGGCTACGCAACAACAATGTGCAAACTGAACACAAGCCCATACATAAACGCAAGCGGATGCTCGCCAGGCTTCAGCACAGTAAACTGCTTACCGCTGCAGATTAAGAACATCGGAAACAACAACTGCTCACTAAACATCACATTCAAAAACAATTCAGAATTTATAGGAGGAGCAAACACTAAACTATTTTATAAACTGCAAAACGGGACCGGAGCAACAAACATAAGACCTGGATGCACCCTTTCAACAAACTTCTCAAGATTCGTATCAGCAGACTGGGTAAAAGTAACAAAAGAAGCATACAGCAACATCACATGCGACAAATTCTACTTCGGAGTAAACCAAAACACAATAACCCTCCAAGTCCAAGTAGAATTTGACGCAGCGGCAAGGACAGGAGTGAGAACCAATACTATAATAGCAACAGGAAAACCAAAGGTGTAAGACAAGCAACTAATGCGACTATTCGGCAGGAAGAATCGCACTCAAGGAGGTTCAAAGAGGATGACAGACATATCAAAAAACACTGTACTAATTCTGTTGGTGCTAGTCATTATGAGCTCTGTAATAAGCACGTGGGCTTTTATAACTAGTGTTAATATACCGAAAGCACCAGGCCAACAAACAACAAACAAACAACCAACAGATATACCGACGGCAAACGCAGAAATACAACTGAACATACAACCGCAACCAACAACACAAGCAGAAATCAACCTAGAGATACGAAAGCCATAAGGAGGAAAAAAATGCAAGAAATATCCAACAAGACACTAACAATACTTCTTATATCAGCTATAGTGGTATCAATAGGAGGGTCACTTATAAGCCTGAACAAACTATCAGGGATTAAACCGGGGGCAGCAGGATTCGCTTCAGCCAACAAAACAGTAGGCAACATTAGTCTTACAATAAGCGACGTAAACTGGATTAACTTTAGCCAGGCAAGGTGCAACTGGGGAACCGGATACGCAACGAGGACCTGCAAACTGAACACGAGCGGATATATCAATACAAGTGGATGCTCTACAACCTTTCAGGCTTGTACTGAGGCATTGGAGTTAAGGAATATCGGAAACAACAACTGCTCACTAAACATCACTTTCAAGAACAGCTCAGCATTTGTTGGAGGGACAAATGCCCATTTGTTTTTTAAGATGCTTAACGGCACAAGGACAGGTTCGACAGCCACAGCAGGGTGCGTCTTGTCAACCAATATGTCAAAATTCGTGAATGACTGGGTTGAGGTTACGCATGAGGGATGGAGCAATATAACCTGCGACAGATTCTACTATGGTGTCTCGGCAAACACAATTAGCCTGCATGTTCAAGTCAGTTTTGACGGCACAGCCCCCCTAGGATTAAAACGCAATACAGTTATAGCGACAGGTAAACCAAAAATTTAAGGAAGCATTATGAGGAGGCATAACCTTTTTTTCTTATTTTTTATCTTTATTTCAGTGCAAGCAGTACAAGGAACGTTCATTTCTCCAGCAAAAACCTATATTGATTTCCAACCCAACCTGGAACAGGATGTGACCTTCCTGGTAGGGGATGCTGCACAAATCAGAGTCAACTTGGGTGGAGGGCTGGCACAATACGCAAGCTTATTGAAAACAGAAGAATTCTCGGCGCAAAACCTCAAGGGACAGGCTGTAACGATACATCTCAAACTGCCTGAGTTCATAAAAACACCTGGCAAGAACATAATCGAAGTCAGCGCTGCTGAGGTTCCGCAAGGCGGTGACATGATAGGTACCGCAACCACTGTAGTGGCATTCATTGTCATAGTTGTCCCTTTTCCGGGGGTTTTTGTCTTGACAGATTTTGCAGTCCCGAACATCAACGAGAATGAGACTCTGCCAGTGACGATATATGCATCAAACTATGGTTATGAAAATATTACTGCGTCTTGGGGTGATGTTCAGATTGTAGATATGGCAGGCCAGACAATTGCAGAACTAAAAACTGATACAAAACCACTGGCTTCAAGAGTGGAAAGACAATCGTATGCTGTGAAATGGGCAAGCAAAGGCTACAAGGGAGGCGAGTACCTGGCAAAGGCAGCATTCCATTACAGGACAAATACCTCTTATATGAGCAGGCAATTCAAGATAGGATCCCTCTCAGTAGGTTTGATAAACTACACAAGGACAGCAGGATTTGAAACCATCAGCCCATTTGAGGTAATAGTGCAAAGCCTGTGGAATTCGAGGATAACAAATCAATATGCTATTGTGAGCGTTGGCAACACAACATTCCAAACACCATCAACCGACCTTGAACCATGGGAAACAAAAACCATGAAGACATATTTTGACACAAAAAACATGAAGCCCGGTATGTACCAGTCAACCATCATTTTGAAGTATGACGGTGGCACAAACAGTTACCAAGGAATTGTTGAGATTACCACTCCTGCCAAGAAGAAACTGACTGAACAACCAATGATAGTATTTGGGGGTTTAGGATTGATTGCTCTCTTGATAATTGTGGCAGGGCTTATGCTGCTCCTGATGAGAGGCAGGAGGAAAAATGAACCTTAAGCAAACGCTGATTCTGCTTTTTGTGGCGCTGCTGATTTCCATAACTGCAACATCAATCTTATACTCATTCTATTATGTAGTTGATGTAAAGGAAACCCATGTGAAGCTCGTGGTGGCAGACTTTGTGGGCATTGATGTAAACCCTATCAACCTTACCTACGGAGCAGTACCTCCGGGCGGAACAGGACATCGGGCTTTCACTGTTAGAAACATCTATAACATGCCGGTTCAAGTTACCGTCCAAATCTCTGGAGATGTGGCAAGGTTTGTCAGGTTCTCCAATACAAGCTTTAGACTGGACAAGGGCACGCAAGAACAGGTGCAATCATCAGGAATTGTGCCTGAAAACACTGTGAACGGCACATATTACGGCAAGCTGAGAATAGTCATAACAAGAGCCTGGTAGAGATTGCGGTTTCTAGGTTTTTAAGCCTTTTGTAGATTATTTTGACTGCCCTATAATAAAGTGTATCTTAAGTGTATCATTTCGATATATCTGTTTTATTCTATCTACTTATATACAAATATTTATATATATCAATTAGTTATATTTCTGATACTTATAAATAGCAAAATGGCAACGCTAATCCATATACGTGTCGGAAAAGAAATGAAGAGGCAGATGCAGGAGCTGATAGATAAGGGACTGTTCAGCAACCAAGCAGAGATAACACGAGAGGGAATCAGGCACATGTTGCTCAAGTACAAAGAAAAGAAGGACAATGATTAGGATCTCAAACAACACAATAGCCGCAGTGGCGGTTGTTTTCGTAATCATAGGCTTTTACATAAACGTGAGAATCTACCAAGAAGCCAGTGCACCAACACGGCTAACAGGCAAAGCAAGCGACTTTTCAGAAGCACTGTTGAACCTGTGCATCAATGTACCGCCGCAACTCAATATCAATTGCCCAAAGAACTTCACAGCTTTCTACTATTATTTTTGCAGAGCCAATGCAACTGACCCGCACAACGACACAATCACCTATTTTGATGACAGTACCATGTTTGACATAGACCCAATTACCGGAGTAATCTACTTTACAGCCAGCAATGCCAATACAGGAAGGCAAACGGTCAACATAACAGCAGATGACAGTTCAATTTGCTCAAACAGGCTAACAACCAAAAGCCTGAACATCACGATAATAAAAAACCTACCACCAAACATAACAGGTTATTACCCAAATCAATCAGTATACAGCAAATTCCCGAAAGTCAACATAAGCGAGAACAAGACCTTGCGGTTCAAGGTCTCATTCTTTGAAACCCTAAATGAGACAGTCAGCCTACAATGGAGAGTCAACGGGCAGACAAGAAACAGCACAGCCAATGCAACTGGAAGCAGCAGGTATGCACTTAACACCAACTTCACTTCGGTAGGCATTTTCAATGTGTCAATCATGCTGTCAGACCAATTCAACAACACGAGAATGCTAAACTGGACAGTGAACATAACCAATGTCAACAGGCCACCAAGGTTTATCAGGAACCTAGAGCCACAGACCTGGTTTGTAAATCAGATAAGGGCGGCATTCTACCTGAATGATTTTGTGTTTGACCCTGACAGGGACGACCACCTATACTTCAATGTTGTATATCTCAATCCGCTGCACGTAATAAAAGCAGACATTTACCCAACGAGCAACAATTTTGTGGTTTTCTCACAGCCGCAAGGATGGATTGGCAATGAATTGGTGTACTTCACTGTAACAGACAATTGGGGTGCAAGCAACAGAAGCAACAATGTTTCACTCCGCGTCACTACACCACCACCTATAGTACCGGCAGCTGCAGGCGGAGGCGGAGGCGGAGGTGGTGGAAGCATTAAGTGCGTTGAAGAGTGGTTCTGCCAGAGGTGGGATGGCTGCCTTGAAAACGGCACAATGTACAGGAACTGCATAGACCTAAACAATTGCAACACCATAAAGAAGAGGCCGAGCATAAGCCAGCCATGCAAGGGCATACCCCAATGCATTGACGGAGTGTGGAACCGGAATGAGGAGGGTGTTGATTGCGGCGGACCATGCCAGCCATGCGCCACATGCTATGACAGGGTAAAGAACCAGGAAGAGGCAGGCATAGATTGCGGAGGACCTTGCGAACCATGCCTAGCGCAACCTGGCGGGGCGGGAGAGGCGGTAATAGCTACAGAGCAGCCGATATCAATAGAGACTTTGCAGGAGGCTTTCACAGGATGGTCAATTATTTTGATTAGCCTCCTTACAATGGCAATCCTAGTTGGTATCATGATTAGCAAACCATATGTAACCAAGGTACTAGAAAAACACAGAACGAGCCAGAACCTTGCACAGCTGATGAAATTGACCTTCAGAACAGAGACGACAACTTATGAGGAGGTCTTGGCACAACTGGACTCGATTGATGTAAGACATCCAAAGGAAGGCATCAAGGAGCTTGGCAGCGCAACCAAGCAATTCTTCAAGGCAATGCTTAGACTGGATTATGAATTTACCTACGAGGAGATAGCTGTAGAACTTAGGAAAAGGAGGGTTGATCCAAAGTTGCAAGGAATAGCGGAATCATTGCTGCGAAGAATCAAAGAGATAGAGTACAGCAATTATGTAGTGTCAAGCGAGGAGCTAGCAAACTTGATAGAAGAACTTCGCAGAATAATCAAGCAGAGCACAGACATGCGTATTATACAAAACAAAACCTCATGGAAAATAGAAGGAAAATCCAGGCAGATGTTTGAGTTGATATACAATGTATTTGAGGCAATGCACAAGAATGACCAACAGGCAGCGGTTCGAGGGTACAAGCAAGTGATGAAACTTTACAAGGTCTTGAGCGAGCAAGACCAGAGACAATACTTTGCAGCAGTACGAAGGCTGTACGACGAACTACATAAATCAACAAAGGAGAAGAAATGAGGCAGTGGAAACAGCAAATGGGGCTCCTGGTGCTAATAACCACCATATTAGCAGCTATAAGCCTGATGCTCGACACTCAGTCATTAACCAGCTACTTGGTAATGTCGCAAGAAGAAATCCACCACATCAGGTGCAATGATGAAATCATTTTAAGCAAAGGGCAGAACATAGTGGCAACGATTGAAGGCTATCCAACCAAAGCAGACACAAACATTTGCTCAGCAATACAAGAAGGAATAAGATGCACATGGCAAGATGTACAAGTTGGGCAGAACACTGTTGAGGTGCAATATACTGTGGACAATAAGCAAAACAATTGCACAATAAAAGTGAGGATGACATGAGAAGGTCAACAGTGTTGATCGCAGTTGCACTCATCCTAACCGTAACAGGAGTCTATGCAGCAAACCCGATATTCCAGAATGTTGCAAGCGGCACCATGTTCAACCTGACACAAGGACAGAGGTTCCAGTTCTTCATAATAGCAACAGACCCAGACTTGGAGTACCCAATAAACTTTACCCACGACCTGCCTCCTGGAAAATTCAGCTCATTCAGCCTGGTAAGCAAGAACAATACTGCAGCGCTGATGAACTTCACTCCCACAAATAATGACGTGGGAGATCCTTTGACAGGCCAACTGAACTGGACCATAATTGTGAACGCGCTGGACGCAGGAAAACCAACAGAATTCTCAGGCGTATTGCTGTACTTCTACGTAAAGAACTTGAACGACAAGCCAAACATCACCTGGTGGAATCCAGTGCAGAAAAATGTGAGCACACAAGAGAACCTCAGCGTAGGATTCTGGTTCAACTACAGCACAAGCGACAAGGACATGCCATGGGGAGACAGGCTTAACACAACATGGTACCTGGACAATACGGCAAAAAAAATCTCCAATATGTCAAACGGAAGCTGGACATATTATGCGGACTTTTGTTCAGCAGGAAAACACAATGTATCGCTTGTGGTCAGGGACCTCAACGAGACTGCAGACACACACAATTGGACTATAACAGTAAACAACACAAACAGGCCTCCAGTGCTCAATGGAAGCTTTGCCAACATCACCTGGCAGGAGGACCATAATCTAACAAACAATCTAACACTGCAGAGCTATTTCGTTGACCCTGACATAAATTGCACCGGTGCAAACAAAGACACAGTAATTTACACAGTGAGTGGCAATACATACATAATGGTTACAATCAATGCCACGAGTTCCAAGGTGAGCTTCTTGCCGCAGGTAAATTTCTGGGGTGTTGAGTACATCACGCTCAAGGCAAATGACAGCCACAATGCTGCATTCGGCAACACGATAAAGCTTAATGTGACTGGTGTCAATGACCCGCCTGAGCTCGTGTTCATCCCCAACCAAACCTTGATTGCAGGCCTGAAGTACGAATTCTGGGCAAACGCAACAGACGTGGATGGTGGAGAATACCTATACTTTAACAGCAACTCCACGTTATTTACAATTGGCGCACTATCCGGTTTAATCAACTTTACTCCCAGCAATTCGCAACAAGGTGACCATTTCGTGAACATCTCAGTCAATGACTCAGAGCTCTGGGACTCGCAGATAGTCAAGTTCACAATAAGAAACAACACAGCACCATGGATACAACACATAAACAACCAGTCAGCAATGGAAGGTACCCCTTTCTTTACTACAATCAATGCAACAGACCAGGACGGGGATAACCTGACATTCACAGACAATGCAACATTCTTCAACATAGTCACGGTAAGGCATGCAGACGGCAATGCAACAGGGCAAATCAGCTTCACACCAGTCAATCAAGACGTTGGAAACCATACTGTAAGGATAACCGTCACTGATTCAAAGGGTGCAATCAACTACACCCTGGTAAAGTTCAGCATAGTAGACTACAACAACCCACCAATCCTGGCGGCAATCCCACACACCTACCTCAGGATAAACCGCTCGTATCTGCTGAATCTTAGTGCGACAGACCTTGATGAAGATGATATACTAACCTTCACTGATAACTGCACTTTCTTTAACATTGACGCAGCAAACGTGATAAGCCCTGCAAGCAGCAGTACAAACCTAAACATCACAAACACATCACTGGTTGGAGAATGGTTTGTGAACATCAGCGTACATGATGATGATACCACAATACAGAAAAGCGATTCACAGGTCGTGCACTTGACCATATTCGTGAACCGGGCGCCGTTAATCTATCCAATAGGACCAAAAACCATAGCAGAGGACCAGAGACTAACCTTTTATGTGAATGGATTTGACCCTGACAATGACCAATTGATATTCCAGACAAATGCTAGCTTCTTTTCGATATCCCTATTCAACAGCACGGCAGGCCTCATTAATTTCACACCACAGCAGGCAGACGCGGGAAACCATACAATCAGGGTGAATGTCACTGATGGATATGGTGGGTATAACCTCACAATCTTCACATTAAACATTACAATTGTCAATGATCTACCTTATTTTACAAATCTACGGACAAACTACACCCTGCTGGAAGACCAGACAGCAAGCATATACATAGGCGGCTATGACGAGGAAATGGCAAATCTCACAATGTGGAGCAATAATACGCTGTTCAACTTGACAAAGGTCAACACAACAAGCTATCACATAGGCCTTACACCCATACAGAAAGATGTTGGAAACCACACAGTGAACATCTCGCTTAGCGACGGATTCAACAATGTATCCAGGCTGGTGGTATTCCGCATCGTGAACGTCAATGATCCTCCTGTAATCCTAGGCTACAAACCCAACCAGACTAATGTTTCTGTATTTGAAGGAAGCTCATTGCTCTTCAATATCACACAGGTGTATGATGAGGAAGGCCAGCCTGTAACATTCAAGTATTACCTGATGAACACCATCAAAGCGTATGAGAGGAATTGGACGTATTGGCCAGGATATTGTGAGGCAGGACGCTATAATGTGACAGTTTGGGCTACGGACTCACAGAACGCTACAACGGTTTTAACATGGAATGTCACAGTAATAAATGTCAACAGGGGGCCTTTTCTGAACATATCCTTCCCCAATATCACGTGGGAGGAGGACCATGACCTGATTGACAATTTCACATTAACAGACTATTTCTATGACCCAGACTTTCACCTATGCTCAGGCTCACAGAAGGATAACCTGAGCTACAAGGTCTATGATGATGTATACGTAAATGTCAATATCGAGGATGACAGCAAGATTTCCCTCTATCCCTCAGCCAACTGGCATGGGGTGGAGGTATTCTACTTCAGCCTCAATGACACACATAACGTAACGTACAGCAACAACATTACCGTGACAGTGACCTCAGTCAATGATGCGCCAATCATGAGAAACATACCGAACAAAGTGTACAAAGTAGGAGACAGGGCTGTGATATACGTGAACGGCTCAGACGTGGATGGCGACAGGCTATTCTTTTACACAAACTCAACCATGTTCAATATTACGAACATCTCACTGCAGATGGGATTAATCAACTATACGATAACCAGCGGGATGGTGGGCAATCACACAGTAAACATATCCTTGAATGACGGAAGCCTATGGACCGGCGGAAAGGTGATTTTCAGAATCAACGGAACAAACTACGCGCCAAACATCACGATGATATATCCTTATGGATGGCCGATATCAAGCTACACAGTATTTGCCTTTGCAAACCGCAACCTTTTCCCCCAAGGAACAAGGATAAATATTACAGAGAACAGAACAATCCTTTTCAACCAGAGCAGTATTGAGCCAGACGGAGACCCAAAATATTACAAATGGATACTTGGCGGGGTTCTTCAAGGCACAGCCAGCAGCTGGAACTATAACATCGGGTGGTTTGATTCAGGAACAAGAAACGTCACAGTTGAGGTACGCGACCAACTAGGGAACAAGGCATCCTTCTACTGGAATGTCACTGTAAAAAACTTGGACAGGCCATCATATTTTGGGAGAAAGACAATAGGTTTAACAGGAGGCACAAACTACAGAACCAACAACACAGCGCAAAACATAACCTTGTCCAGACAGAACAGCACCAGCTACTACACAAAGGGAAGCTATATCTCAAGTGCTGTTGACTCTCAGACAGGTGTTTATACCTCAGTGGCAAGGCCCAACCTGACGATTGTTAGCTGGATGGAATCAAAGCCTGCCGGGACAAACATAACAATCAGGACCAGAACAAGCGCAGACGGCATAAACTGGAGCGCGTGGGGCAAGCCTTCCACAAACAGCGAACATACCTTAATCAACTTCAGCCACGAGTTCGAACAGAATGCATCACCTGCAACTTGGAACACAAGGTTCGTGCAGTTCATGATAAACATGAGCACAAGCAACATTGGTGTTACACCTGTAATTGAAAGCTTACAGATGAATTATTCCATAGCAAACTTTATCGTTGTGGAAGACCACTCTGTACAGAATTGGATTGATTTGGATGACTATTTCAAAGACCCTGACAATGACTCACTGACCTTCAACTACACGAGCATCCAGAATGCAGACTATCTTGGGTTGAGCATTAACAACCAAAAGTATGTCAACCTTAACCCGGAGGCAGGTTTCACAGGAGATGCAAGCCTCGTCTTCTGGACCACTGACTCCAGAAACAGGACGGCATGGTCAAATACAGTAGTGGTCTCTGTAAAGAAGGCACCTGAGGAATACCTGCCACAGGCAAGCTCCAGCGGGGGTGGGGCGACGCAGTACATAAGCGTACCAAGAAAAGAACTTGTCAATGTTACCAGACCGATATCGCTTGAACTTGTGTTGACAAAACCGCTGAAATTCAATTCTCCTACAGAGATAATCGCACCGATTGAATTGAGAAACAGCGGCAACGTGACCCTAAAACAGATACATCTTATGGCTCAAACATCTGAAGGCAATGTCACACTTACGTTCAAGGAAATGAGGTTCAACCAGCTAAGACCTGGAGAAAAGACAGAGACTGAACTAAACATTACCACGAGCAAGCCAAAGCAAAAGCCTTACCAGATAAACCTAAGCGCGATATCAGAAGACCCATATTTCAGAGACAATGCTGTTATATCCATAAACCCATTGCCGTTCCTTGAATCAATGAACGACTCTGTACGCTTTGTCAGGGACCTTCTATCTTCGAACCCAGAATGCCTTGAGCTGAACGAGCTGTTGGCTGAGGCAAGGGCAGACATAGAATCGGGATTAATCACAGAAGCGCAGCAGCTGCTGAAGAACGCAATCGACGCTTGCAGGTACTTAATTACCAGCCAGATGAGAACGATCGAACAACCAATGGAGCAAGGCACGCTGGCAACCCTGATAAGTTTTGCCAAACAGAACGTGATGCAACTCAGTATTGTGCTGGCATCAACCCTGGCGATGATAGGCTATGCAGTTTTTGTGATAACCAAGAACCGGGGCAGCAATCCTTAGTCAGCTCAACCGTGAGAGCAGACTGAAAGTGGACTTCAAATTGGTATAGACCTTTTGCTGCAGTCTGAACGGGAGCTGCGAATATAGGTTGTCTGCCTCATTATACAAAGACATCGCAAGGCTCACCTTTTGGCTCGTAACACCAGCCTTTATCCTTACGAGAAGCCTGTCAAAGTCTGTGAGTGCTGACTTGTCACGCAGAGCCTGCAGATCTGTGTAACAATGTCCAATCTCTGAATACAGCCTTTTCTTATTCGCAGGAGGCAATTCATCATATCGCGCCTGAAGTGAAGAATAGGTTTCAGCGGCCTTGGCGAGGTCTCCAGAATCAAGCTGGTGATGCAGATCCTCAAAGAGACTGTCAATTTGCTTTAGCAGGCTTTCTGTATAAGCCTTCTCAATTGATGCATAGAGGGAATGAATCCCGTGAAAGACGCTTTTCCTCTCCTCAGCAGACAACCTGTTGTAGAGCTTGATGATATCCTCATAAGTTTTCTGAGCCTGGTCGATGTTATGTTCGTCGAGGTTTGACCTTGCAGAGTTGATGAGGCAGACTATATCATCTACATCGCGCTTGCCAAAACGCTTGGCAAGGTGGGCTGTAAGGAAGCCAAACCTTTGGAATAGGTAATAAAATCTATGGTGCATGCCATGGTGAGTAGTCGAGACAGAACAACTCTTTATGATCAGCCTGAATCCCTTTAGGCACCTGTTCAATTCAGAGACATTAAATTCTGTCTTACTATACTCCTTTTCCTGGAGCACAGCAATAAAGTCAATAACCTTTTTGGACAGGAAATCATCAAATAAGTTGCGCTTCCTAATCTCTGAAATGAGCTCTGGATAGGTGAACTGATAGCGCAGACCGCAAAAATCAGCGAAAAACTCATGGATCACCGAGAAGAACCTTATGGACAAAGCATGGATGTCCTCCTCATAGAGACTGCTTGATAAGTTATCGACAAGCAGAAGAGCCCTGTCCTTGACCCTTTGCCGTTTCTCTTCCATTGAGATGGCAACCTTCATCAAGGGTAAGCTTGGCGGGCTGTTATTTAAATTTTGTTGTCCGAAAGAACAAAATAGACTCTGCGGTTGTCCTTGCCCTTATTGTCAACCTTTGTGACAGTTATATGACCTATCTCTCCAGTATTGTTGAGGTGACAGCCACCACAGGCGCTTATGTCAAAACCAACAATCTCTATAATCCTTAAGGTTGGAACATCAGGGGGAAGGACATTCTTCAAGCTGAATAGGGCAGGATTCTCCAGGGCAATGGCGCGAGGAAGGAAATACTTCTTTACCTCAAGGCGTTTACCAACAATCTCGTTTGCCTTATCTTCGTAGGACTTCAGCTGTTCCTTATCAAAATTAGGCACGTCAAAATCTATCCTTGCCTTGTCCAATTCAAGCTGGTTGCCTGTGACCTGGGCATTGGTCTCGGAGCGAATCACCTGGGAGACCACGTGGGCTGCGGTGTGATAGCGCATCAGCCTGTAGCGCCTAACCCAATCAATCCTGCCTATGACCTTATCGTTTGGTTTTAGGCCAGGAACTGAGACCTCATGGCTTATTGTACCGTCAAACTTGCCTGCGTAGACAACCTTGAATTCGTCGCTTCCACGGATGAGGATTCCAGTATCGTGAGGCTGGCCGCCTGAAGTCGGGTAAAAAGCTGTCTTGTCAAGCACGACAAACTTATCATCCTTAACAGATACTACAGTAGCCTCAAATTCGGACAGATAACAATCATCAAGATACAGGGCTTGCTCCATCTTACCCTGCCACCAGGTCAAGTGCAGCCCTGGCTGCATCGTCTACTATCTTTTCTTCGTTTTCGACAACCCTGTGCTCCATAAGAATCTTGCCATCGCAGATTACTGTATCGACACAGGAACCATCAGCGCTATAGACCAGATTTGAGACCATATTGTGGTTCGGGGTGAGCTTTACATTTTTCAGGTCGATGAGCAGAAGGTCTGCTAGCTTACCCTCTTCAATCTTTCCTGAATTTATTCTAAAGGCCAAGGCTGGATTTGAAGTGGCCATCTCAAAGGCTTCATGCGCAGGAAGGACTGTGGGGTCTTTGTAACAGAATTTTTGCAGGAGAGCAGCAAACTTCATCGCCTGAAACATATCCAGGCTGTTGTTTGATGCGCAACCATCTGTGCCAAGGCAGGGGAGCACTCCGGCAGCCTTGAACCTTGAATAAGGAAAGACCTCTCCAACAGCAAGCTTCATATTCGAGACAGGATTATGGACAACCTTGACTTGGTGCCTTGCCATAATCCTTATCTCTTCATCTGTCAACCAGACTGAGTGGCAAGCAATGACATTAGGTCCAAGAAAACCGATGTCTTCCAAAAACTGGACAGGCCTTTTGCCATTGGATTTTAGGCAATCATCCACCTCTTTTTTAGTCTCTGCGAGATGTATATGAATCAGCACGTCATGCTGCTTTGCAAAATCTGCAACCCATTGCAGGCTGTCTTTTGATACAGTATAAATTGCGTGCGGGCCAAGGGCAAAGGTTACTCTGCTATCTTGTTGCTTGGTTGGCTCAAACTGACGCTTCACAACACGAATCTGTTCAACAGCTTTTTTTTCGTCAAAAAGGTCGATGAACACATAACTCAATGCAGCCCTTATGCCCATTTCCTCGACAGCCCGTACAGTGCCTTCCAGGTGCCAGTACATATCATTAAAGAATGTGGTTCCGGTCTTTATCATCTCAAGGCAAGCGAGCCTTGCGCCTAGATACACATCCTTATCAGTGAGCTTGGCCTCAAGCGGCCAGATCTTTGTCTGCAGCCAGCTCTGGAGCTGCATGTCGTCTGCGTATCCCCTCAGAAGTGTCATAGCAGCATGGGTATGGGAGTTGAAGAGCCCTGGAATCACAGCCTTGTGAGAGGCATCAATCGTGTACTCTGCGTTGTCACTCAACTTTGGAGCTATCCTTGAGATAAGGTTATCTTCTATCAAAATGTCCATGACCTTTCCAAAAACTATGGCATTCTTGATGAGAATGCTCATTTTATCAAAACTCTGAGAAGCTTTTTTATCGAGATAAGATTCCTCGCCTGCGTCTCTTTAACTGATTGCCAATCGAGAGGAGATCTTACCAGCCCATTGGCATAATTATCAACAGAGCATACGCATGCATAAGGGATACCTAACTCATTAGCGAGTGTTGCTTCGCTAGCTATAGTCATGCCAACAACGTGAGCAAACCTCTTATACATAGCAATCTCCGATTTTGTCTCGAAACGAGGACCAATGGTCTGCAGATAAATGCCAGTTGATTTAAAATGCAGACGAAGCGTTGCGCATGCCTTGATCAATCTGGTCCGCAAAGTTTTATCAATGCAGGGCACAACGAACCTCATATCTTTTTCAATAAATGTGGGAATATTTGATAATTGAATGAAATCGTCGATGATCACAAGGTCTCCTGGCTTAATGCCGCGTCGCAGGCTACCAACTGAGGAAAAGGCTATGATCTCGTCCACACCAAGGTGTTTTAGTGCTGTTAGGTTGGCTTTGTGGTTTATCAGGTGAGGTGGGAGATTGTGTCCATGACGTTGCAGGAAGAAACAAGAATTGTAGGCATTGACCTGCACACTGCCAAACCTTGTAGCCACTTTTTTTTTCGCAGAACCTGGAAAAATGTCAGGGTGCAGAAGCCCAGTTCCACCGATTATGGCAAGTGTCATAGGAAATGGTGTTACTGCTTGTTATTTATTTGTTTTGGTTAAACAGGTCTTTACTCTCGAGTGGTTTAATAAAATATATAAAGCACGCCCTGGTAGAAGCAGGTATGCCTGTAGATAGAGAACTATCGAAGAAAGTGGAGGAATATTCCAAGATTTTTACGCTAGCAAAGTCAGAGATTGCCAAGTCTGTGGTGGGCCAGGAAAAAGCTGTGAATTGCATGCTAAAGGCACTAATCGCAAACGGACATGTGCTACTCGAAGGAGTTCCAGGCATAGCAAAAACGCTCCTTGTGAGGACAATAGCAAGGGTGATGAAGTGCTCGTTCTCGAGAATACAATTCACTCCAGACCTATTGCCAACAGATATTGTAGGCATCACAGCGTTCGAGAAGGACAAGGGATTCTATGTGGTAAAAGGACCAATCTTCGCAAACTTCGTGCTTGCAGACGAGATAAACCGCGCACCGCCAAAGGTTCAGTCAGCTCTCCTGGAATGCATGGCTGAAAGGCAGGCAACCATAGGTAAAGAGAGCTTTCTGCTAGATCCACCATTCTTTGTGCTCGCAACACAAAATCCGATAGAATCGCTAGGAACATATCCTCTGCCGGAAGCACAACTGGACAGGTTCTTATTCAAGCTGCAGCTACTCTATCCAACGGTCGAGGAAGAGCAGAGGGTGCTGACAAACAACATCACAACCAGGAAATTTGAGGACATAGTAATAGAACCCGTGCTCGACGGGCCGATACTGATGGATATCCAAGAGGCAGTGAGACAGGTATACGTAGACGAGAAGGTTGAGAAATACATAGTGAGGATAATCGATGCAACCAGGAATCCTGACAAGTACAAACTAAATCTTGGGAAGTTCATCGAATGGGGAGCATCTCCAAGGGGATCCATAGGGTTACACATAGCTGGAAGGGCAGAGGCGATGCTTAACGGAAAGCTGTTTGTAACACCACAGGATATCAAAGAGGTTGCCTCTGATGTCCTGCGGCACAGGATTATAGTAAACTATGAGGGACAGGCAGAAGCAGTAAAGCCCGACGACATAGTAAAGGAAATTCTATCAAAGGTACCAGTACCATAAAATGCCAGTACGAGAACTAAAGCTCAACCTCAAGCCAATGATGAAGAAGTTTGAGGTATCGATGAAGAACAATATGATGGGTGAGCTTACGGGTGATTACCTAACAGCAATCAAGGGAAGAGGGTTAGAGTTCGAGGGATTTAGGCCTTACAGCATCAACGACGATGCAAGCCAGATAGACTGGAAGGCAACACTGAAAGCACAACAGGTGCTTGTCAAGAAGTATATAGAAGAGAGAAACATAACTGTGATAATCCTCTTTGATGTGAGCAACAGCATGCTCTTCGCATCAACTGACAAGATGAAAGCAGAATACTCTGCAGAACTCATAGCGTCGATTTCATTTGCTGCACTTCAGGCAGGGGACTATGTCGGGCTCATCATGTTCAATGAGGGCATCGTCAACGTCTCACCGCCAATGATGGGGAAGCGGCAGTACTATATGCTCACCACAAAACTTAGCAATCCGCAGATGTACGGCGGAGGCTTTGACCTTGGAAAGGCACTGAGGTACCTGACCGGATACCTGAAGAAGCAGGCTATTGTGATCATAGTCTCAGACTTCTTTGGGCTAAAGGGAGAATGGGAAAGGGAGCTCACGGTAGCAAGCAGCAAATTCGATTTTATGGCAATAGTGGTAAGAGACCCGCATGACCTGACAATCCCTGAAGATGTGGGACAGGTAGTAATCAAGGACCCATTTTCCGAGAGGGAAATGGTGGTTGACTCAAGAAATATCAAGGCAGCCTTTGAGCGCATCGCGAAGCAAGAACAAGAAAAGGTCTTGAATGTGCTTAAGCTACACCGCATACCCTTTTTGTCACTCACAACAGACAAGCCGTTTGTAAACCCGGTGACAAGCTTCTTGAAGACCAGAACAGGAAAATAAGATGGACGTCAGCTTCACGCACCCTGAATTCCTATGGTTCCTTGCAAGCATACCCTTCCTTTTAGTACTTCATCTAATTACGATAAGATTCACAAAGCGAAAGGCGTTTCTTTTCGCGAATTTTGAGGCAATACAGCGCGTTGGTGGCCAAGGATTTCTTTCAGGGGGAATCATAACCAAGAACATCGTCTTTCTCATCCTTCGTTCATTCACCTTGATATTCCTAGTGCTATCCTTGTCTGGAATGATATTCTGGTATTCTGGAAAGAGCACAACATTTGACTTTGTGGTCGCGATAGATGCCTCAGGCAGCATGCTTGCAGATGATTTTGCGCCCAACAGACTGGCGGCGGCAAAGGATGCTGCACAGATATTTGTGGACACTGTAGGAGAACACTCAAAAGTAGGGGTTCTCTCTTTTTCAGGAACAACGTTTGTCAAGCAAAGACTAACTGACGACATGAGCCTGGTAAAGACAGCAATAAGCTCAATAGACATAGCGTTCACAAGCGGAACTGCGATCGGTGAAGCAATAGTCTCATCAGCCAACCTTTTTGAAGATGATGGACAGGCCCGGGTAGTGGCAATAATCACTGACGGACAAAGCAATGTGGGGATAGACCCAATTGTTGCAGTGCCTTTTGCAACAAGGAACCACATTAAAGTGTATACACTAGGGGTAGCCACACCCGAAGGCGGCAAGTTCACAGATATTGATACAGTCTCCAAACTTGATGAAAACAGCCTTAGGGGCGTAGCTGAGAGCACTGGAGGAAGGTACTTCAGGGTCTCGGACAACGAGGCATTAAGGGTTGCCTTAGCGGAGATCGCAACGACAGAGCAAAAAGACATTCCAATTCAAATGGCCACCCCGCTGATGATAGCCGTCCTTATATTGCTGTTCACTGAATGGATAATAATCAGCACAAGATACAGGACAATACCCTAGATCTTAAGCGCTATCACACTGCCCTTGCCATTAGCGGTAACGATGATTGTACCTCTGCCCTCAAGGACTGCAGGCGTACCTACAATCATGCATTCTGCATTGTATAGAGTTACTTCCTGCTTTAACTCGCCACGGTAATACTCCTTTAGTTCCCTCTTAAAGGTAAGGATGTAAAGGTGATGGTCGTAGCTACCGAATATTATCTCATCGTTGCCGTCCTGGTCAATATCCTTAATTATAGGGGAGCTTGTCACCCAGAAGCCGGCGCCAAAGGAACCAATCGTATCCTTTGTGTTCGAAAGAATAAGAACATTATTCTCGTAACAGCAGGACGTGACCACAATCTCAAGCTTGTTATCACCGTTAATATCAGCGAGACCAACTTCAGAGACTATCTTGCCGGAGGTCTTAAGCTTCCATTCGAGCTGGCCAGTGTGCTTCAACACGTAAACAAGCCCGTCCTGTGAACCAACAACAACCTTTTTCTGGCCATCGCCATGAAGGTCACCGACCATTGGTGTTGCGCAGACAGGACCTTGGGTCTGAAACTTCCACACAAGTTCACCATTTGCAGAGAGAGCGTAAACATGGTTGTCATTTGAGCCAAAAAGAATTGAAGGCTTGCCTGCAAATTCAGCAAGGGCAACACCGGACTCAATCTCGAGGCCAGCTTCAAAAGTCCAGAGCTGCCGACCTTTGGAATCCAGGGCATACAAGAGGTGGTCATTTGAGCCAAAGACTATCTCAGGGATGGAATCATTGTTTATGTCTGCCACAAGGGGTGTTGAGTTTATCGAGTCATTGGTCTTAAATTCCCATAACTTCCTGCCAGCAGAGTCGATGCAATACAACCTACCGTTGGTGCTCCCAATGATTATCTCAAGCCGTCCGTCATCATTGATGTCTGCAAGAACAGGGCTTGAACAGACAACACGGACGCTGTCCTTGTCAAGGAAAAGGCGCTCGAGCTCAGTGCCGTCATCCAGGTGAAAACTCCAGAGCTTAGAGCCGTCAGAAGAAATAACGTGAAGCTCCTCATCATTGCTCTTGAAGACAATCTCCATCTTGCCATCGGCATTAATGTCCCCAACCGCAATGTCAGAATATATGGGAGAGCCCACCTCAAACTGCCAGATCTTTGAAAGAGAGCTATTCAGCTCATGCAACTGATTGATTGCAGTAATGACTGACATGTTCAGATAAGGGGAGGCTTTCCCCCATATTCTGCCTTGAAAATACGTCCGTCATAGACAAGGGTAAAGACATCAATGTTGCAGTTGGTAGTCCTCATCTTAACAACAGAAATTTCCCTGGTAACCTTGCGATAACGCTCCACAAGCCTGAGCATGATGATACCATCAGCAAGGTAATCCTCTACTTCAAAGCGGCCATACCTATGGCCATCAAGGGGCATCTCAGAAATCAGGAAGGATGTAACGTTCAGGTCGCGTAAATACTCAAAGAGGTAAAAGAGCTTGTTTCGCGCCTCCTCAAAATTGGAGAGAACATACAAGGCATCGAGTGAATCCAACACAAGGATCTTGAAGTCGATCTCCTTTTTGATGCTACTCAAGACATTGCGTATAAAAACCCACCAATCACCGCTGGCACCCATTTTGCTGTCCTTAATCTCCTTTCGCAGGTCACCAAGGTCAGAGATTATGACCCCTCCCTTGCCTGAGTCCTTGAGAGTCTTCAACTTCTTCTTGATATCCTCGATGTTCGAGCCTACAACTATGATCTCCACCTTGGAAAAGTCATAACCCATATTGATAAGGTGATTCAAGAGCGATGAATAGCCCTGCTCAAGAGAAAAATATAGTCCGACCTTTCCAGCCAGAGCCTCGTTGTAGACAAGGTTAAAACAGATGGAAGACTTCATCGTGCCAGAAGAACCGCAGATCAGAACAATATGATTCTCAGGGATGCCTCCCTCCATTGTCTGATCAAGACCACTAATATAAGTCTTGATTCTTTTTATGTCTCCCTTCTTTTGGATAACATCTGTGGACAAGTCATCATCACCTTCTTTTTTTAGTATCCCCGTCTGAAGAACATTATATAAATATTTCGCTTTTGGGGCTTGTTGGAACGGCTCATGAATTTTCATACCCGCATCTTAAGAGGTGCAACCGTGGTGCAACATTTATAAAGTTCGGAATTTGGAGGCATAAACATGCTATTGAGAGCAAGAGTGGACTTCAAAAAGCCTGACTTAGAGCAGGTCAGGGATGCAGGAATGAAAGCGGTGGACATGCATTTTCATACTCAGTACTCTGACACCTATACAAAAATCGACAAGATACTGAAGAAAGCGCAAAGGCTTGGCATAGGCATTGCGATAACAGACCACAATGAAATCAAGGGAGTGCTTGAGGCAGCAAAACTGAAAGAAGGCCAGATGCTCATACCTGGAATTGAGGTTTCTTGCCTGGAAAGATGCCATCTGCTTTTCTACTTCCAAAACATTGCAGACCTTAAAGCATTTTATTACAACGGAGTGGAACAGTTCAAGAACAAGGACCCTTACAGTATCACGCAGGTAAAGATACAGGACATCATGAAAGAGGCGGAGAACTTCGACTGCCTGGTGTGTGCAGCCCACCCGTTCATGAGGGGATTCATGGGCATATACAAGAACATAAGCAGGGGCTATGTAGACAAGAATGTGCTCTCAGCCATCAATGCCATCGAGGTCATCAATGGAGTCAGCAGGAACAGGATGAACTGGAAAGCACTTGAATGGGCAGAAGAGCTTGGAAAGGGGTTCACAGGAGGAAGCGACGGGCATTCATTGTTCCAGCTCGGAAAAGTGTTAACGTACAGCAAGGCAAACAGTGTAAAGGGATTCATAGAAAACATACGCAACGGAGAGAACTTTGTCGTAGGAAAAGAAATAGGATACATAAAGCAGGTACCGAGCGGCTCAAGAATGCTACGGAGGCACCTTAGGTACATCAAGCCAACAATGCAGCTACGCTATGAGGTGAGCCTCAAGCCATCATTGAAGTACCATATGCCATTAATCAAAAAAAGAATAGACAGCATGAAAGAGACAGGAATAGAAAGAGTGAGGGACATAGCAGAACGGAGCAGGAAAAGGATAGACTACAGGTTTGAAAGGCTGTAGGAGTTCTAAAACTTTATAAACAAACTAACTAACCCTCATAGTCTTAGGGCCTGTAGTATACTCACAGAACACAGTTCTGTGGTCACTCCAGCCCCAACAATACACATACAATATAGTGGGCCTGTAGTATAGCCTGGAAACCTCAAATCCCACGGATTTGCAGGGATTTGCCGGTAGGCAAATAGAATGGGGGCTTGCGGAAGAGATGCAGAAAGCCTCAGACCCGGGTTCGAATCCCGGCAGGCTCAATTTGGTACGCACGGTTTAGCCGGTTTTTGGACCAGCACTGGGGAAAAGAACTCTTTTCCGTTTCTTACGCAGAAACTGAAAATTTTCCTTCAAAAGCATAGTAAGTGTTTTTAACCTGAATAGCCACCGCATTGCATGGTGATACAATGCTTGACAAGGATCTATTGATTATAACGCACTTGCGCAAGAACAGCAGGGAAACGCTCACTTCAATGAGCAGGCTCACAAAGATACCGGTGTCGACGCTCTATGACAAACTGAAGCAGCAAGAGGCAAGCCTGATACAGAAGCATACCTCGATTGTTGACTTCAGCAAGCTAGGATTCAACACAAGGATCCACATGCTTGTGAAGGTGGACAGGGAAAAAAGGGAGGAGCTGCAGGCACACCTGGTGAAAGAGCAAAACGTAAATTCGCTTTACAGAGTGAACAGCGGCTATGATTTCCTAATAGAAGGAGTATTCAGGCATGTGAAGGACATGGAGGACTTCATAGAAAAACTAGAGGAGAAGTTTGAGTTGAGGCAGAAACAGCTCTACTACATAATAGCTGACATCAAGAGAGAAGAGTTCCTTGCCAACCCTGAAATTGCGGGTAGGCAAGCATTGGAAGGCAAAGGCTGATTAACAATTGCTGAAGCGGACTTAAGGTCTTTTCAACTTTTGGGCAATGATATTATAAGCATCCCTGAAAGGCACACCTTTCTTTACAAGAGCAAAGGCATGCTCTGTCGCATAAACCTTTCTGGTTAGAGCTTTTTTACATTTTGCCTTGTCAACTGAAAGATTGTTCAATAGCGCAGACATTATGTTAAGGCAATCCTTAGTTGTATCAATTGAGACGAACAAGGGTTCTTTTGTGAGCTGCAAGTCACGATTATAACCTGATATCAAGCTGGATGCAATACTCTGAACTTTGAACTCTTCTCCCAGAACAAAATAATACTTTGCCCGAACCAACTCAAGCAGGTCAGGGTTCTCTTTCTGAGGCATGATTGAGCTGCCTGTGCACATGTTTTTAGGCAGGGCAAAAAAGCCAAACTCGGGCATGCTGAAAAG
Organism: Candidatus Woesearchaeota archaeon; assembly: GCA_043803105.1. Lineage (GTDB taxonomy): Archaea > Nanobdellota > Nanobdellia > Woesearchaeales > JAZDKJ01 > JAZDKJ01. The sequence goes on along the minus strand of JAZDKJ010000006.1, from coordinate 219,990 downwards.
GATAATGTCTGAGGCGAGCTTGTTCAAGTCAAACATTATCTGCGAGCAGACGTGGATTATCGTGGACTCAAACTTGCCACGGCTCAACTGGCAGTACATCGGATTTTCCATGACCTTTGAGAAATGCATTAGCTTTGAGGAGAACTTGCGGTCTATCTTGAATATTGGCACCCCAAAGCCTGCTGCGCTTCCGAGAGGAGATTGGTCTATCAATTTGCTTGCAGTAGCAAGCAAAAGGATGTTGTCATTGAGCGAATCCGCAAAAGAACCAAACCAGACAGCGATTGTGGTGGGCATTGCTTTTCTGGTATGAGTGAATCCGGGAAGCCTTACTGTACCATAACGGGAAACCACATTGTTCAAGGATTTCTTGTAGCCAAATAACATGCTTTTGATTTGCTTTAACTCGTCTTTCTCATACAAGCGCAGGGCTGTTAGGACCTGGTCGTTCCTTGACCTTACAAGATGAATCTTTTTTCCAACAGAGCCGAGCCTTGTCACAAGATAATTCTCAATTGCAGTATGGCAGTCTTCATCCTCAGGAGATATTTTGAAAGACTTATCGTGCTGTATATCAATGAGTACTTTAACGATTGACTTAGACTCTTTTCCTGAAAGCGCACCTATTTTATGCAGCATCTTTGCGTGAGCAATTGAAGCAATGCAGTCATAATTCAAGAGCCTAGCATCTAGCAGATAATCATTGCCAACAGTGAATTTCTCCACTTCCTTGTCCAAATCCTTATCTAGCCATAGCTTCATTTTTCCCTAGCTTCAAGCGCAAGGCATTAAGCCTGATAAAACCTGTTGCATCAGTCTGGTCGTAGTTTCCAAGCTTGTCCATGCTTGCAATATCCTCATCATAAAGAGACTTCTTTGACTTACGGCTTGTAACAAAAGCGTTGCCCTTGTACAAAGTCATGAAGACCTTGCCCTCAACATTCTCCTGGCTCTTGTCAATAGCAGCCATAAGAAAATCCATCTCAGGGCTGAACCAGAAACCGTTGTAGATAAGGGAGGCTATGCGAGGCATGAGCATCTCCTTCAAATGAAAGACCTCCCTGTCTAAAACCAGGCCTTCAATGTCAAGGTGCGCCTTATGCAGGATCGTACCTGCAGGAGTCTCGTAGACACCACGTGATTTCATTCCTACAAAACGATTCTCGACCAGGTCAATGCGACCGATCGCATTCCTTGAGCCAAGCTCGTTTAAGTACTGAACCAGCTCAAGCGGGCCTGAAACTGACTTGTTTGCTGAGAGATTGGTCAGTTTGACTGGAACGCCAGCCTTGAATTCTATCACTATCTTTGTTTCCTTATCTGGAGCATCTTTTGGTGAGACTGTCCTCTTGAACATATCCTCTTTCGGCTCGAAGCCAGGATCCTCCAATTGGCCTGCCTCATAGCTTATGTGCATGAGATTATCATCCATGCTATAAGGCTTTTCCATTGTTGAGCTGACAGGAATACCTTTCTCTTTTGCGAACTTGATCATGTCAGTCCTTCCCTTAAACTTGGACAAGAACTCATGGTCTTTCCATGGGCTGATTATCTTGACATTAGGCATCAAGGTCATGTAGGCAAGCTCGAAACGCACCTGGTCGTTGCCCTTGCCTGTTGCACCGTGAGCAACTGTATGGGTTTTCTCAAGCTTTGCCAGCTCAATCTGCTTTTTGGCAATCAAAGGCCTTGCAAGCGAAGTTCCCAAAAGATACTTGCCCTCATAAATTGCATCAGCCTTCAAGGCCTGGAAAATGTATTTTTCGACAAATTCTTTTTTTAGGTCCTGGATGTAGACCTTGCTTGCGCCAATCTTCAAAGCCTTGTCTTTTGCCTTTTGAAAATCATCATCCTGGCCAACGTCTGCAATGAAGCAGACAACCTCATAGCCCTTGTCCAAAAGCCACTTGAGTATGACTGAGGTGTCAAGACCACCGCTATAAGCCAAAATCACCTTTTCCATTTAGACCTCCTCCAATGTTTCCCTCTTGTGCTCAGCGTATTCCAACACGGTGGGTGCAGAGGATTGGCCTTTCCAAAAAAGTATCCACTTACCCGCAGAGGCAGAATGGAGGTCATACTGTGGAACCTTATCAAAATACCACTGAAGGCAAGGCTTTCTTTGATCCACTCGCCAAAATACCTTGTCAACAGCCATGACCTGGTGAAAGATTTCACTACCAACACCATTAGTCTGAAGAAGAGGATGAACCACAAACTTATCGAGATAATCCCAGCCCTGGTAAGGTAGGATAATAGCAGCAGCACGATGAAAGCTCTCGAGCAAAACTACTTTTATTGGTTCTTGCGCGAAGTAACCTTTAACGAGGCTGGTTCCAAAGGCGACTTTGATAAGTAGTCCAAGTTTTTCAGTGTCTATATCAGAGAAGTCGCTATGGAATTCGAGCACATACCTACAGTCAGTCTTTAAGAGTTTTTCCAGCATGAGAGAAAAGTGATTTCTGAATTTAAAAAGGTACCGACCATATCAGGACAAAAAAGACAAAATTGTCCCAAAAGAAACATTTATAAACAAGGGTTTATTGATGAATCAAATGACAAACATAACCAGGGTAACAGAGGCGTATATCAACAACCATCCTACCATAAGGCAGGCAATCAGAGCAAACCTGGTAAACTATTCAAAACTATCAAGAAAGATTCTACAAGAGACTGGAATGAAAAGCAAGGATGCTGTTCTGATAGCCTGCAGGAGATACTACAATAAAACCAAGGGGCAGGCCCAATCGACGGACATCATCAGCCTGCTCAAGGGAACCAAACTCTCAATAAGGGACAAGATAGCTGTTGTCATACTTGAACCTGATGTCAAGTATCAGGGCCTGCTTAACCTGCAAAAAGAGGCAGATGAATCCAACGAGACAGTCCACATAATGAAGGGGGCAAATGCTGTTACGATAATAGTGACCGAGGATTTCCTAGGGCTTGTCAAGAGAATCTTTGGCCAGAACATCATCAAGGTCAGCACAGGGCTTGTAGAAATAATGATGAAGAGCCCTGCAAGGTTGGAGCAAGTGCCTGGAGTGATGGCCTACATTTACACACTGTTCGGGGAAAACAATGTGAACATAATCGAGACAATATCCTGCTGGACAGACACGATAATGGTAATCAAAAAAGAAGAACTGTCAAAGACAATGGGTTTCCTTAACTTCTAAGAAAAAAAAGGGAATTAAGCTTTCCCTATGATCCTGAAGACCTTTGTTCCGCAGGTTGGACAGAGGCCCTTAGCTGCCTTCATACCATTCTTCATGATAACTTCTTTTGAATCCTTGATCTCTACTTCCTTCTTACAATGCATACATCGTCCTTTTGGCATGAAAATCACCTGTTTTCCTAAAAATTTTTGTATACAGATGCATATACTGCTATATAAAGTTATCTTTTTGGGTGCGCTAAATCAGCCGCCCGAAATATTGTTACCTCTAATTATCCTCTAGAAAATCCTTATTCTTCCAGTTTAGTATATGTGTTGCCGCAGTGAGGGCACTCGAAGAAGTGACTCTTGATCTCAAGCATTTCAGCCATACACATACCGCATATCACTGGCTCGTCCAAGACAATGCCTACAGCATCACCTTCAGTGTCCAATCCTTTCCAGGATGCAACAGTTGATTTTGGCCCCATTGTTACCCCCTTTTCCACAGATGCCATACCTTAACTACAAGGTGTTCTATGTTCTTAATCTTATATAAAATGTAACTCCCCATGAGGGGGTTATAGTTAGAAAAATTTAAATAATCGTAATACTTCATCATATCAATGGACACGAGAATCTTTGGAAAACTGGGATTTAGCGATGGGGAAACAAAGGTCTACGTCGCCTTGCTAAAGTTGGGACAGACCACTGTTGGGCCTATAATAGCGGAAAGTAGGGTTTCAGGATCAAAGGTCTACGCAATACTTGAGAGGCTGATGCAAAAAGGACTTGTATCGTTTGTAATCAAGCAGAAAACCAGGTTTTACCACGCGTATGACCCGCATAGGCTTGTTGATTATCTGGAGGAAAAGGAAAGGGAGATGCAAACCCTGAAAATCGAACTTGAAAAGTCCATCCCGCACCTAAGCCAGATGCATGCGATAGACAGCTCAAGAGATGAAGCAATAGTCTTTGAAGGCTGGGAGGGGGTCAAGACCTCATTTAGGATTCTTTTTGAAAGCCTGCAACAAGGCGACGAGTACCTTGCTTTTGCTGCCTCAAGCAAAGAGCTCCAGGACAGGAACGTGACAACATTCCTGAAAAACATTCACTCAAGGAGGATAGAGAAGAAAATCAGGGCAAGAATCCTCGCAAACGAGAAAAGCAGGGAGTTATTGAAAGACTATGTCAAACTCAAGTACTGCGAAGTAAGGTTCACAGGGCACATAGTGCCGACAGATATCATCATCTTTGACAACACAATCCTGTTTGAGGACTATGAACCGCCATATAATGTGATTGTGGTAAAAAGCGCAAAGTTATCAGAATCTTTCAGGAAATTCTTTGAGGACACATGGATTGAGGCGAGTGACTAAGTAAATTTCATTTTTTTTGATTTTTATACAAGTCTTCCATCATCTGGCAAGAGGCAACGTCATCCTTTCCGCGATCATAACGAATTGCCACAAAGGTGGGAAACCTTAGGGCATAGCCGGATGCATAAGTCGGGCTCTTCTGTATTTCTGCGTAAGTGACTGAGACAACAATCTTTGGCTTGACAAAGACCTGTTTTCCTTTCTCCTTGAGGATTAATGGTTTCAAGACCTCAGTCATCTCATCAAAAGAGACTCCTTCCTCGCGCTTTTCCTTAAGGCCTGTAGAGACCTTGCCAACCTCACTAAAAGTGCCGTCCTCATCAACACAAGCGACAGTGTAGCTGCTGAGCCACTTTGCACGCTTGCCCTCACCCCATTCAGCCGCAACCACAACAAGATCAATTGTGTCCAGGGTTGGCTTTAGCTTGAGCATATAACCAACCCTTGCGCCAGGCTTGTAAGGCGCTTGAAGATTCTTTATCATAATGCCCTCGTTGCCCTTATCCAAAGATTCCTTGAAGAACTGCTCAACCTCCTTGACAGAATTTGCTATGAGCTTCTTGGCAAGAACAAGCTTGAGGGGCTCTTCTCTAACAACCTTTTCGAGCAATCTCCTACGCTCTTCAAAGGGAGTGCTAATCAGGCTTTTACCTTCATAGGAAACAATGTCAAAAATGTTCAACTCGACAGGCTGCTTCTTGGCAAGCTCATCAATGTCATACTTGCGCTTGATCCTCTGGGAGATATTCTGGAAAGGCATGTATTTTTTTGTCTTTGAATCAAAGCCAACAGCCTCAGAATCCAGGATGAAGGAAGAACCCTTTACAAGTTTTGAGACAAAGGAGACAACCTCTGGAAATTGTGCTGTGACATCCTCGAGGCGGCGGGTGAAAATCCTTATGCGCTTTTCTGACTTGTGTATCTGCATCCTAAAGCCGTCATACTTGTATTCAAGCTCTGCAGGAATGCCAACACGCTCAAGACCATCCTCCGGGCTTTCTGCCTTCAAGGCGAGCATCACCTTTATCGGCACTCCGACAGTAAGGCCAATCTTTTTTAGTTGGTCAACACCAGAGCCTGCGGCTTTTGCGACAGTGGCAAAATCGTTTGAGACATCATAAGCCTCTTGCACAGCGATGACAAACTCATGGTATTTATCTCGATTACTTATTGTGACTTCCTTGGTTTTTGGGTCAAAGGATATTCCTGATTCTTCACCAAAGTGAGCCCAGACTATTGCATCGCGCAGAACACCAAAGGCAACGCCGACACGGAGCTCCTCCATGATTGTCTTAATGATATACTTGGCCTCGTCGGGCGTTGCGGATGAGAGAAGCTCAGCGATGAGCTTTACCTTTTGATCAACTGTGCCTTTTCCCTCAAATTCTGCGAGCTTTTGCAAGTTGGTGAAGACCTTTCTTACAGTTAGCTTTTGCGAATATAATGTCTGCTGACGCTTTCTTGTGGCAAGTGATTTTGATACCTCACCAAGGTCGCCAAACTTTTTCCAGACAGATTCGATTTCGGCAACATCGATGCCTGTAGCTACGTTCAGTGCCTTTATCACCAGGCGGTCTGCAACACCAAGCTTTCGTTCATCATAGGTAGGGAAGACAATCCCTTGCAGGAGAAGCACAACCTCAGGCATGCTCTCTGGCTTAACTGACTTCAAGAATTGCGAGATAATCCAAGTCTTTTCGAGGCGCTTGGTTGTCCTCTCAAGCTGCAAATACACCTCGACAAGAGTGTCATAATCCATAGCGCAACTATTAAATACCAGTATATATAAAATTTTGTAATAATGGACGTCTTGGAATGCATACATACCAGAAGGAGCGTACGCAAATTTACTGAAGCGCCAGTAGAATGGGAGAAAGTGGGCATATGCATTGAGGCAGCAATCCAGGCACCATCATCAGGAAACCTTCAAAGCTGGAAATTTGTGGTTGTAACCGACGCTGAAAAAAGAAAGCAGATTGGGGAGGCGTCGCTGCAGCAGCACTGGATTGCGGTGGCGCCTGTGCATGTGGTGGTGTGCGCAGAGCCAGAAAAGGTAGAGCAATATTACGGCATAAGAGGAGAAAGACTGTATTCAGTGCAGAATTGCGCTGCTGCAATAGAGAACTTTCTTTTGGCAGCACACGCACAAGGGCTGTCCTCATGCTGGATAGGAGCGTTTGAAGAAGAGATGCTCAAAAGGATACTTGACATCCCTGACTACATACGACCACAGGCAATACTCCCATTAGGCTATGCGGCAGAAGTAGCCAAAAAAACGCCAAGGGCGCCGCTGTATGACAAGGTATATCCAAACAGCTGGGGAGCGCACACAGCAGACATAAACCATGTGTTTGGCTACCACAGCGCAAAGGTTCAGAAAGCGATACAAACAGGAAAGGATTTTGTTGATGGAAAGTACAACAAGAAGATAGGAAATTCATTTACTAAGGGAAAGGAATTCTTTAAAGGGCTTGTAAAGAAGAAATAAATTTATTTTGGGATTACCAAGCACAACACTATTCGGTTAGACAATTCATTGTCCCACTGGTCAAAAACCCTTCCTTCGAGTGGAACTTCCTTGAACTGTTCTATTATCTTGTTAGAAAGGTGAAGGTATGCTAACCTGTCATGGTCGGGCACGTAAACAAAGAGTTGGCGCAGTTTTGTGTCCGTAAGAAACTCCTCGGGAACATACAGCCGGTCATTAGGATTGTAATTTCTAATCCTTACACCAACCAAATCTATGCCGAGTGATTTTACGTCGCTTCCAGGCCTTGATAGTCCAACAATCCACTGCCTTTGAGATTCGTTGGTTGTGATTATGCCATATAAAGACCAGCCCGTGGAAATGCGGGGTTCAAGTGCTATCAGCTTTGAGTTCATTTTTAATCTGAAGAATCAGCTAAGGCTTAAATTGATTACTCCTTCAATGTAAAAAGTATCCAAAAGCACACAATTTCTATACTGAGATATAGTCACATACCGAGGACAATATAGCAGTATTTTCCATAGGAAACATAGCTTTTTCGACGACAAAAATTCCATAGGAAAAGTAGCCTTTATAAAATATATATTTCATTATGGTAAAGTATAAATACTGGTTATAACAGACTGAAGAAAATATAAAAATCTCGGTTTTTGGGCAAAACCTAGATTTTATGTGTGTTAATTAAGATTTGTTTGGGCACAAACTTAATTAGTTTTTAACCTTTAGCATTTGGTTATCCATTGGGCATAGATAAACAAACGATTTCTAGGTAGTTAACAAAATGCAGTAACTTATAAACATTATTGTAGCTGGAAGCATAGTTTGCAAAATATATATTGCAACGACACTAACGAAGACACTAAAGGGGTGAAACGAATGGACTTTTTGGTGCAAAACGCAGCAAAAAACAGCAACGAAGAAATAGGGGGCCTTGAGATAGGGCAAGCAAACATCAAGGTTATAGGTGTGGGAGGGGCAGGTACCAACATGGTCAACTGGCTCTTCAACAAGGGCATCAAGGGAGCAGAGATACTTGCATGCAACACTGACCAGCAACACCTCAATATAGTACATGCTGACAGGAAATTCTTGATAGGAAAAAGCGTGACACGCGGCCTGGGATGCGGAGGCTTTCCTGAGAAAGGGGCTGAGGCAGCACTAGAGGCAACATCAGAGATAAAATCAGCACTCAAAGATGCAGACATGACATTCGTGTGCGCGGGAATGGGAGGAGGCACAGGAACAGGGGCTGCACCGGTAATAGCAGGACTATCAAAAGACACTGGAGCAATAGTGATCGGAACAGTGACAATGCCTTTCAAGATAGAAAGGGCACGGGTTGACAAAGCAGAATTCGGGCTCCAGAAACTTAGGCAGATATGCGATACAGTAATAGTGATAGACAACAACAGGCTCGTCAACATAGCAGGAAATCTGCCTGTACAGCAGGCGTTTGCGGTTGCTAACGAACTAATAGCCACAATGATCAAAGCGATTGTAGAGACCATTGCCTTGCCATCGTTAGTAAACCTCGACTACGCGGACGTAAAAGCAATAATGACCAATGGTGGAGTAGCAGCGATAGGAGTAGGGATGTCAGACACAAACAACAGAGTCGACGAAGCAGTGAAAGGCGCACTGTCAAACCCACTATTGGACATCAGTTATGACGGAGCAACCGGAGCGCTGATACACGTAGCAGGCGGACCTGACTTGACCTTGGACGAGATAAACAGGGTTGGCGAGCTTGTCACAGAGACCCTTGACGATGATGCCAACGTAATCTGGGGCGCCAGAGTCACCGATGACATGAAGGGAAAGCTTGTAGTGATGACAATAATTACAGGGGTAAAATCGCCATGGATACTTGGCAAGATGCAGTACGACAAGCAGACCAAGCAAAAGGTCTTTAACGACGAGCTTGGGATAGAAATAATCAGGTAGACAATCACACCCTTTAGTCTTTAGTGTGTGTTCTGCCTTCATTTTTACCACCCCCAAAAACTAAAATGAAGGCAAAACTTTTCCCCCCTCGGGGGGATTTTTCTTTTTTCTTATTCCTCAAGTGACCTCCTCCCCGCACTAAAGTGCGGGGCTTCCTGCAGTGAGCTCTGATAGGTTTCTTTGGTGAATGTCTTGCTGAGTCCTGACATATTCATCCACCACTTCCACTGTGTTATACCCTGTGCTGTTTGCTAATCCTCCTGGGCTGAAGAAATGTCCTTGAGGGTACCTCAACCGAAAGTTCTCATTGGCGCGAAAAAATCTGAAGCTCAAATTACCCTTCAGAAGCTGAAGCGCCTTACTCTGCGATATACAAGGTGGAGCTTCAACACTTATGTGGATATGCTCAGGCATGACACTCAGTTCACGAACAACCAAACGAAGTCTTTCAGCCACCTCCCTAAGAATTTCTTCCGCAAGAGTTTTATACTTGTCCTGCTTAAACATCTTGTAACGATACTTTGTGCACCATTCCAAATGGTGCACGTTGACACCGACCTTGTGCGCGAAATGCCTGATCTCAAGTTTTGCCATTTTGCTCGTCTCCGACGAGCAAAGCTCACGCTACTTTTGACTGAGTAGATGCGTGACGCAGCTTACGCTCGTCACGCATTTTTTTATTTTTCACCAATAAGAAAGTGTCGCCATTCATCTCTCGCACTAAAGTGCGGAGATTTCTGGCTTACAAAACATCAAGATTTTTTATGCTGCAAAGTTCCTGCCATAGATCTCTTGGCATCTTGCCTGTGTCTTCAGTTCTCTGTGCCATCTTGGGATCATTCCAAAAGCAAAGGCATTATTATTGTCAATGTTTCTATTGCTTGCATTAGCATTTGAATTGTTGTTGAAGTTGTTGAGAGCAGACAAACGCGCGATAGGCTTATCCGCGTTCTTAGCCAAATACCCTTGACCCAAGAAATACGCTCTTGTAGTCTTAACTTCGCTATCGGCAAGCATCTTCATGGTCTTGCCAAACTGCTTTCCTTTGCCATGATAGGCCTGCGCAAGCTTCTTGTCCTCACCATTGAGTTGATCTGCATAATCAGATGTGCTAAACTCAATGTAGCTCCATTCAGAATCATATTTCTTGGCTGTAAGCTTTGAAGTATCGATTACAGTTGCTCCTTCAGCCTTTTTCTTAGACGCAGCAACAATTGCTCCTAAATCGGCAGGATTAACTTTATAATTGCCAGTCGCTCTAATCTGAGAAACAGCACCACTGAAATTCTCAGCCTTCAAAATAGGATTAAGGCCAGCACTTGTAACATACAACATAAAGTTGCCAAAATTATTTTTTTGGTAGACTGCACCATCGCCAGTCCGAAACCTTCCATTTCTCAATTCAGGATTATTCTGCCTTAAACCCTGAATCTCAGAACTAATAAGCCAAGTAGCGCCCTTCAAAGCAGCATACTGCTGTTCAAAAGTTCCCTGTTTTTGAACCACATTATCCAAAGTAATTTTTTGATTTGCCATGAAAGATTCACCTTTTCAAATTTAATCGATTTTCGGTGCAACCGCCTTCGGCGGTCCTCTGACGCACCCCAAAAGCAAAGGCGACACTATCGTCAATGCTTCTACCGCAAGCAATAGCATCCGAAAAGTAGTTGAAGTAGTAGAGAGCAGACAAACGCGCGAGTCCTGTTCCCTCAGGAGCATTAAGTCTAACATACGTAGGTAACAGAACAAAAGCCAAGGTCTCTCTTGATCTTTGCCTTATTTGACTCATTGTTCTGTCAAGTTTAACACCTGTTCCGTAAAGCGGAGTAACGAGTGCAGCCAAATCAGGGCTGTCCTGCATCTGCTTGGCATAATCTTTGGTTGATATTACCAAATGACCCCATTCACGATTGTCAGAAACCCATTTATTATTTTTTTGCAGAACATCAACATCAATAACATAAATACCAGCATCATTCTTCTGGGCATCCAAAACCAAAGCATCAATGCGTGGCCTATCCAAAGGAATATTGCCTGTTTTCCTGATGCTTCCAAGAGCTTTGTCAAAAGCATCTCCCTTTGCCGTAAGAATTCTGTTTGAAGGAGACAAATACAATTTAATTGCTCCACCTTCATGATGAGCATAATCAGCACCAGTTCCATTCCTATACCAATTTCTCCAAAACTCAGGATTATCAGCAATTATCTCCCTAACTGCGACTGCAGGAAGCCAAGAAAACCCTCCTGCAACAAAAACCTTCTGCTGTTGCTCAAGACTTCCTTGAGGCATTGCATATTGCAAATTACCATCTACAGATTGAAAATCAAAATCTTGAACCGGTTTAACAAGTTTCATTAAATTCACCTTTGAGGTCTTAGTAATGACCTATTTTCATGAATATTTTCATCAATTAGTATTTAAATCTTTTGTTTTTATAACTACCGTTAAGTAGCAAAATAATCCTGTTTGGCGTAACGTCTAAATAAAATATCAATCCTTTATTTGCATAGATATAGAAAAAGCATTTTTCCCATTCGGGGGATTTTTTTTCTTTTTGATAATCAACCTTTTTTGTACCACTCGTTCAGCTGCTTCAGAACTGCGTCTGGAGTAGTGCTACCCACTTGCATGCCCAAAGGTTGTGGCCCTTGCTTACTGAATGCCATCATTGTCGGGACACCTCGAATATAGTATTTGCCTGTAGTTCCCCAAAGCGTGTCAACATCCACATAGACAGTCTTAATCTTTTGTTCTTTGCGGAAATCCTTTATTGCAGGATCAGGCCCGTAAGTAGCTACGGCGGTCCGGCAAGGCCGACACCAAGTTGCCATGAAAAAAACAACCGCATCAACGCCTTTGATTTCCTTCTGGAATTGGTCATCTGTCTCTAATTCAGTCACATCACATAACTCTTCCGCACCGTGAATAACATTTGGCATTCAGATTCACCCTACAGAAAAATGGCTAAAGTTCTTATAAAGCTTTGGCAATTTTGAATCTTAGAAATCAAAGAGAAAGAAAAAAGCTACTCGCCGTAATCAGTATCATCATCGAGGCGCTTAGTGTCATCCTCTTCGTCACTATCTTCTTCAGGAGAGAACTCAGATTCCCAGTCATCCATAGCAAACACCTCCTAGCATCACTTTCGGGGTGGGTTAACAGGAGAAATATATAAAGTTTTCTGCATAACAACTTTTTTATAGTAATAGCCTTAGGAAAATCTGATGGTGCTGTATTTTGTCGGCCTTGGCCTAGGGGATGAGAAAGACATAAGCATAAGAGGACTTGAGATTGTCAAGAAATGCGATTATGTTTATCTTGAAAGCTACACGTCAGCAATGCAGCGCAACCTAAAGGAATTGGCAGCCTTCTATGGAAAACCTGTGATGGAAGCAAACAGGATATTGGTCGAGCAACGCGCAGAAGAGATACTAAAGAAAGCAAAAGAAGGCAATGTGGCATTCCTTGTGGTTGGAGACCCGTTTGGGGCAACAACACACATTGACCTGAGGCTGAGGGCACAAAAGGAAGGCATTAATGTAAAAGTGATACACAATGCGTCAATCATAAACGCTGTTGGAGAGATTGGGCTGGAGCTTTACAAGTATGGCAAGGTGACATCAATACCGTTTGACAATATGAAAATCGCAAGCCCTTATGAGGTGTTCCTTAACAACCAGAAGATGGGATTGCACACGCTGTTTCTACTGGATCTTGATCCGAGCAAAAACAAGTTCATGAGCATAATAGAAGGAATTGACTACCTATTGAAGAATGGGCTTGACCCGAAGCAAACCTGCGTAGGGATTGCTGGGCTTGGACAGGAAGGACAAGAGATTAAGACTTTTTCTGCGGCAGGGGCTTTCAAAGAGCATTTCACAAAAAGGCCACAATGCCTGATTGTGCCTGGCAAACTGCACTTTGTGGAAGAGGAAGCGCTGAAGATCTGGAAGGCTCAGTTGAACTAGAGAGCATCAACTGAAAGTGGACCAACCACGCTGGAAGCTAGCTTTGCATTGCATCCTTTAAGTGGTCCCTAATCATCACCAGGAACTTGTCATCTTCAACTACCCATTTGTCAGCTATTGGCCTTCCGAAAGTGCTGTCAACGAATTCTCTACCGGCAAAAGTCCTTTTGGTCCGGTACCTTGGAACCAACTGAAAATGAAGATGGGGAGTCATGTTGCCGAGCTGCATGACATTGAACCAATCAGGCTTAAAGGTTTTTGCAAGGGCATGACGAATCTCCTTCACGACAGCTTTCAGCTCTGCGAGCTCCTTATCTTCCAGTTCGTCGAAGAAGCAAACATGCCTTCTCAATGATGCGTGAGTCCAACCCAAAAGTATCTGGCTTTCTGCAATAGATAGCCTCCAATACTTGTATTCCTTAATAATCAAGTGCTGATCATCAAATGTGCACCATTTGCATGCCATGCCCTCTATTAGCAATTCCCTTCTTAAATATCTTTGCGATTTTTGCCGCGGGAAAGAACAATTGAGGTCAGTTTTGTACTTGAAACTGTGGAAAAGCTTTTTATTGTCACGGATAACCTCAAACACATGGGCTTACTTGATATTGTTGATGAAGACGATAATGTAATCGGACAGGCTGATTTCGAAGAGATACATGCAAAAGGATTAAGGCACAGGAGCGCACAGATATTTGCGACAGACTACGAATTGGGGAACCTGACAAGCAGAATATTGGTTGCGGAAAGAAGTCAGAAACAAAAAACAAGCAAAGGCAAACTGCATCCTTCAGCAGCAGGCCATCCAATGGCTGGCCAGAACCATCTTGAGGGGGCAACTATGCAACTCAGGGATGAACTATTCTACAGCAAACGAAACCTTCCATCAGGACTAAGTCTTGTGGAGATTGCATCCTACAAAAATGACACGAGGGAGACAAACAAGGAGAATACAAAGCTCTATGCGGTGCAGTACCCCGGACCATTCTCCCCAAATCCTAAAGAAATAGGCAGAGTATTCTGGCAGTGGCCAATGATTCTGTTGGAAGACATGAAGAATTCTCCTGAAAAGTACACGCAGACGTTTGTGAATGCGTTGGCTCAGTATATGGACTTTATAAACAAACACTAGATTTCCACTAATAAATTTTTGGCTAAGGCTTTTAAAGCAAAGCAGATTTTATTGGCCATGCTTGGAAATGACCTAAGTAAGCTCTCACGTTCCAGCCTGTTGTTTCTCCAGCTTATTTGCAGGTACATGGTAACTGGTGACAAGCTAGAAGATCTGAAAGGCAGATTTGTAGACCTTGGCAACTACGAGCTTGCGTACGCAAGAACAGTGGATGGAAAAAAACTTGTCCTGGAACATCTTAAATTGCTGGAGTCGTCTAAGTGGACTAACAACCCTACTGTTGTGATACCTCCTCTTTATACTATTGCGCGACAACAGACTCAATTTGTGCTAGAAGCTCGCGAAGAGAGGCCACCTTATCCAATCAGAGTAGAGGGTTTTGAAGGCAAGCAGTTTGTGACAGTAAGGATTGAGACCAAATTTCCTTCGGCTACAGTAATGTCGAGCCCTTACGGATTAATAGCACCTGTGGCAACTTTCTTTCCCGAAGACCCAATCCTTGACAGCCTGATTCTAGAAGGAGAACAGAAGTTTCATGAATCAAAAACCTTAGACCAATTCACCAGATGGGTAGGAACCAGGGTTAAGCCAGGTGATGGAAGCATATATGAATTTCCCGAAGGTGGCTTATTGGACTTTAAGCCGTTGCATTACCCGCTAGGAGAACTTTTCATGCATCATGGACCTGTTTGTGCACAGTACGTTGCCTTGGAATTTGCAATCCTCTATTCGATTGGAGCGAACCCTACACCTGTTTGCTTTCAAGAGTCGATAGCAGAGAAGCTGTTTCCTAGAGGCAAGGGTAGGCCCCACAATCATGCACTGCTGGAACAGGAAATTGATAACGAGCATGTGATTCTTGACCCTACCGGAAACTTTGGTTATGCAAATTCCAAAGAAGCGTATACACCTTTGCTTGAGCGTCGAGGAATAGAGGTTCCGGACAACGGACCTTTTGTGGATCTGAAGTTTGAATTCTTTACGCCAAAGAAGTGATCTATACTTCCAAAGAAGCATTAAATTTAAATATCGTCAGTGAACCGTTCTAATCCACAGCCCCGTAGTGTAGGTTGGCAAAATCCAAGCACAACGGTCAATCATAGGGCCCTTTGGAGGCCTTGACGGCGGTTCGAAAGAGCTGAGAAGTCAGCCATGCTCACAGACAAAGTCTGTGGCAATTCAAGCAAAGCTTGAATCACCTTCGGCCAACACAAGGTTGGCCTGTATAATTAAGGAGCAAATGACTTTTCGCCACGAAAGTCCGCCCGGGGCTATTACCCTTTTTGACGTAAACTAGGACTAGATTCTTCTGCTGAACCGCTATCTCTCTTAAAGTATACCCTTCTAAACTCAGCCAGATACTTCTTCTTTTCCTCCACAGTGATCTTATCAATGAATGAATCCATTGTGGCTATGAAGGATTCAGCCTTGGTGACAAGATCATCTACATCATTGTTTCCGATAACAAAATCAGTGTAATACTGCTTATCGAAACGCTCATTCTTAGCAAATGAGATATCTGAGTTGTCAACGCCAAAGAGCTCCTTCAAGAGTATTATTGTGGCAGCATGATTCTCGCATTTTATTCCGATTAGATAAAATAGTGAGGTTGCTTTGTGGTACATGGCATAATATGCCATAGACATAGCTTCTTCCAGCAGATTCTGCTCAAGTAGGATATTTGCAGCCCGAAGGGAATTCCTGGATTTATCTGAGTATGAATCAGATACTTCCTTACTGGGCTCAACAAGCTTTATTTTTTCTTCACTTATCAGTTTTGCCACGAATTTTATCTGTCTCATTTGAGCAATTGATAGAATCTCTCAACATTCTGAACAATTATGTGGTTTCTAATTATTTCCTTTGCGAGAGGAACTTCCTTATTAAAGTTGCCAATTTTTATGCTAAGCTTTCCGGAAATTTTTTCAAGCCTCTGTTTCAGGGATTTGTCCCCAGTTTCGACATATATGTCAATGTCGCTAGTGCTCGCGGCATTTTTCTTGGCATGGCTCCCAAACAAAATGATTAGTTCTCCAGAAGTTGTAGCCTTCAGTTCTTTGATTACCCTTCTTAGCATAGGATCTTCTAATGTTTTAAGTAGTTTATAATGCTCTGATAAATATAGATACACTGTAGCCTCCAAAGTATCCTTTAGGAAGTATTTACTGTTTTTTCCCTCTTTTTTAAGGTCAACCACCTTTTCTTTCTGCAGGAATCTGAGGGTGCGCATGACAGTAGAAGGTACCATTCTCAATTTGCCGGCAATATCCCTGATATGGCAAGGCTCTTTCCTCAGCACTTCAACAATCTCAAAATTGTTTCGTATTTGCAACATATGTTGCATAAAAGCAACATTTATATATAAATCTATTGTTTTTGGTCACAACAGTCCTTAATCGTGGTAAGGATTGTTACGGAAAAAGGTACTTTTGGACTCGCCCGGGGCTATCCACCATTTTGACGCGGTTATAGGGCTATTTTTTGCCCTTCTTGCTGACTTTTAACTATGTACTTGAATACTGCAAAAAGCGGACATATTTTTATATAATGAATATATATTAAGCCAAGTACTACTAAAATGGTTAGTAATTTACAGAGGATAAGGGAATTTCGAGCGCTAACGCTGGAAAGGCATCTACAAGTGGAGTTCTTGATGGATGATTTCATTAGTAAATACATTTTTCGATGTTGCAGATGCGGGGACAAAGCAAACTTGGACTCTTCTAGTATTTTTCAGGACTTATTGCTTGATAACTTAGGATTTAACAAGAAGCGGGAGATTGTCTTCGAAAAAATTCTACAGCAGGAACCTTACCGTAGCACCTTTGACGCCGTTGCATCTACTAATATGACAACCATCTTGCACAAGAAGCAGGCTGCCAAAGTAAACGGTTATACCATGCAATTAAATCATTTGCGAAATAGAGTTGCACACCGACTTTTTATTATTGATGAAAAAGCATTGGCCGTGATTCTTCAGGAAACCTTCGGCAAACAACAAGAGTTGCCTGCTGAAGTTCGGCGGCTAAAATTTGTGGTGGACCTGGAAGGGGCGCCCGCTAAGGTGGACGAGTGGTTTAACCTAATCTATGATTTCTTTTCAAGGATAAAATTCAGTGGAGATACTAAAATGCGCATCGCCATCCCACTCAAAGACAGCCCTAGTGAGCTCACTCTGTAGTGTGTGAGGTCGCCCATTTTATCTTGGGCAAATATCATCTTTGACAAAAGTAACCTAGAAATGAGAGGAATATGGATCATTTAATCGTAAAGTGGGTTTTTAAAAGGGCTTACGTGCCCGGGGCTATTTCCTTTTTGACGGGATTCAGGGCTAGATTTTTCTGGATGTCTTTTTTTCTTTTATAAATCAAAAAGATGAAGGGAAACATTGTTAGGCGATTTGAAAGGCTTCCTCATAAAAAATGGCAGGGCCATTTGATTTTGATGTCAAAGACGTAGAAAAGTGATTGCTTTAACCTCCAAAAAAAGACCTAAGATATTCCGATACACTCATCCTTTTTTCTTTCTTCTCTTTTCTGTACTCTTCTATTTTCCAGTTAATTTTTTGTGCTGTTTCTCCTTGAGGATCATCTCTTGCATCTAATATGTCTCTTGCCACAATAATTTCCAGTTCTTTACCTGAAAATAGATTTATTGCATATAGGACTTTTCCAATCAAGGATTTATTATCCCATTTCTCTATTACTCTCTGTAAATCTGGACTTGGTATATCCATCTGTTTAGACAAATACCAATTATAAACCGCACCTCGTCCATAATAACTTGGCATTTCATTACCTCCGTAAAACTACTATTTAGTAGGTATACAATGAGTATATATTATTATGCTGTGAAAAATTCACAACATTAATAAACTTAAATGTTTTTGACTGTCATATGAAATTGGATGTGCTCGAATCAATAGGTTTTGAGAAAAAAGAAGTCGCCATATATAAAACACTTTTATCCCTTGGTCCATCTCCCGCCAGCAAAATTGGTGCAGAATTGGGGATGGATAGGACAACTGCATATTACATCATGTTGAAAATGTTAGAGAAGGGATATATTAGTCAGGTAATATCTCATAACTCCAAGACGTTCTCTGCAACATCTCCAGAAAAGATTTTGGAACTATTAGAGGAACGAAAAAATAGATTTGCCGAAATGATTCCAAGTTTACAATCATTACATACAAAAGGATATTCATTTACTGTTGAAGTTAGGCAGGGAATTGAAGGAATACGATATTTATACAGAGATGCTGTACACAAAAAAAATGAAGTGCTTGGGTTAGGTATAGATGATGCAGAGTATATGGATTTGGATGAAACAGGTCTCCAGCAATATTATAGGGATGCAGAAGCAGTTAATCTAAAAGAAAAATTGATTACCTATAAAGGTGCAAAAGTATTTGGTAGTAGAATTAGTGAATACAGATATGTAGATAAAGCGTTTTTTCAGCCGACTCCGACATTAATCTATGGTAACACTATTGTGATGATTCAATGGAAACCATTATATTTGATATTCATTGATAGCCCAGAGTTGGCTGAATCATTCAGAAAACACTTTAAACTATTATGGAAGATGGCAAAACCTTCAAGAAACTTAAATTTCAGGGTTTGAACGCGAAAACGAAAATGGGCGATCCGCCCCGAGCTGTATATCTTCCTCATGATGATGAGGAAGTGATGTTTTTTAAAATATTGAAGTGGAGAACATGAAATGCAGTTTATGTGATCAACCGATAAAGGACTATCTGCCTGAGTGGCATCACCTCAAGATAGACGACACTCATGCTGCTGATATCTGTTCAGATTGCATGGACAAGATTGTCAAAAAGCAGGGCAGTATAATCGCGAAGCTTTTTCCTACAAGTGCTTTAAAGAAGAGAAATGACAGGAACAGATGAGGCATGGTCTGAAAGCATAAAATTCTAAAGTTTTGGGCACATGCAATTCGAATCCGCCCGGGCTATTATTATTTTTCTTTTATTTCATAGACCTGCGTTGGAATTCAAATATACTTGTCCACAATGAATATCATATATAATATGGACCGCCCTGCAGGAGAAATACCTGGGTAAACCTTTATTAATAGACAGGCAATAACATCATATCAGCCTAAGGTGGGATTAATGAGCAATTTTTTTGTTGTGGAAGGTGACAATGGGGTTGGGAAAACCTCTGTGTTGCAGATAATCTCTGGTATCCAAGATGTAGTATTATGCAAAACACCCCAAATTGAATATACACCCATAAGGGTCTCGGTAGACAATAGTGAAAATAATCATGCCAGGTTCCTTTACTATCTCTCTTCAACATTCTTTGCTGAATCAACTATCCGAAAATTCCCAAAGGAACCCAGGGTAATATGTGATCGATATATCACAAGTTGTTTTGTTGACTATGCCATAAGAGAGAAACTTGATTTCGAGGTAATTTACCCTATTTATACTTTCTTTAATAACATGATCCTACAACCGACAAAAAGCTTTCTCCTCACATGTGACCATGAACAGCGAATACATAGAGTATCTGGCAGAACAAACAATAGCATCAATGACAATTTGACAAAGGAGTATTCAAATCAAACCAATGCCCTATACCAAGGTTTCATAAC
Source organism: Candidatus Woesearchaeota archaeon (assembly GCA_043803105.1). Classification (GTDB taxonomy): domain Archaea; phylum Nanobdellota; class Nanobdellia; order Woesearchaeales; family JAZDKJ01; genus JAZDKJ01. The sequence goes on along the minus strand of JAZDKJ010000006.1, from coordinate 200,299 downwards.
CACAGACCCAGATAGTTGGCATGTTATCAACACGACGCATCGGAAGCTAGATGATATCGCTGACGAGATGTGGCAGGTGATATCTAATGTTCATTGTTAATCTGATAACATCAGTCTTCATTGGGTATTTTGTAATTTTTCTCCTTGGGTCACGAGCGGTCCGAAACGAAAGCAAACCAATCAAGGACAAACTATCCCCACTATCAATTATTATCCCTGCATATAACGAGGACAAAGTGATGTCAAAATGTCTGGAAAGCGTGGTTGCTCAGGGAGAAATAGTAAAAGAAATAATAGTGATTTTAGACAATTGTGAGGATAAGACAAAAGAGATATGTCGTTCGTGGAAGAGTGACAAGATAAGGTTGATCCATAAAAAAGACCATCAACCGTCAAAGGTGGGATCCATATTGTTGGGGCTTGCAAAGGTAAAAGACAATTATTTCGTGGTTGTGGATGCTGATACCATCCTGAAACCCCAAGCAATTGAGTCAGTTTACAGATATACCATTGATACCAAGGCTGACTTCGCCACCTGTCTTATTGACCCCTTTGAAACTAAAAAGAACTTTGTATACCAATTTATTAGTTGGGACAGGATTCTACGACAGAGAATTATTCAACTTGGCAAAGAATATTTCCGGATGTCCAACTTTCCTGGCTGTTTTGGAGTGGTAAAAACAAGAAAATACAAGCAGCTGGTAGCTTATCATATCTTGGAAGACCTGGTCCTAACATATACGTCCATCCGTCTTGGTTATAAACTCAGAGTCTACCCTGAGGTGATGGCCTTTGAGCAGGAAAAAACTACACTCAGATGCCTTTTTATGCAGAGAATCAGATGGACCATCGGAAACATCTATACTATAGGTCACTTCGCAAAAACAATGCTAAAGGTCAATCTGCGGAGAAAGCTTATCTTACTAAGCTACCCACTCCTATGGTACGGCCTCTATTATTTTATTACATTTTTGGGTCTAGCCTACTTGATATCCCATAAAACTGAATTCTTGGTCAACTATTTAGTGCTCATACTGTCAATACTAATCATATTATTGTATACAAGGATCCACTTTGGTGATTTCCGAATTATTGACCTGGTCACGATGCCACTGTTTGTAATCTTCTTCCCAATAGTAATTACTCTGGCCTTGCTTTCAGGGATTTTACTATTGCTGAAAAGGAGGATTAATATATTCTCACGTGCGTATTTTGAAAGGTGATATCATGAAAAAAGAAATATCATCCCATGTAAAGGCTTTGATCCTCGAAAAAGGATTTAGGATCGATGAACATGCATTAACTGGTCTAGGTACTAGGTTTAAGGAAGAACACCGAGGGTATGACGATTCAAACTGGGGTATTAGCTCTGATCTAATAGTCCCATCTGAGCTGTTGCTGCCAGGCGACATCGTGGTATGCACACATCTTAGACCAAGCTCACCACACATAGTCAAATATGGAGATGATGGAAAGCTGCACTTCTTCGAAAATGGAATTGACCCAATAAGCATTGTCAACTACCTTCCTAGACCAAAGGTTTGGGCAAATCAGCTCGCAGACGGCAGCGACATAAAAAAGATAATAAACTTCTATGGATTTGATACCCTAAACATCAATATTTATTCAGGATGTGAATTCTGGGATGTGGGTCTGCCATGTAAATTCTGCAGTGTAAGTCCGACACAGGAAAAATATCACGAAGTATTTGTTAAGAAGGATGAATCTCAAATAAGAGAAGCAGTCTCGAAATCCTTCAAATCAGGCGACAAAATTAACTTCGTACTAACAACAGGTGGGTCTACAGTCAACCCAAATGAGGAGTTTGAAGCTCACATCCGTGCACTACATATTATAAGAGAATATGCTCCTTGGAATCATAAAATTCGCGGGAACACAGCTCTTATGCCCCCAATAGAACTTAAAAGACTGGCTGAACTCTATGAAACTGGAATGGAGCACCCAAGTTTCAACCTAGAGGTATGGGGAAAGGACAGATTCGCAGATGTATGCCCTGGTAAACAAAAATACAGAGGTTATGATACAATCTTGGAAGCATATAGGTACAGCGTGAAAGAATTGTATGGTGAAGGGGCTCTTTGGTGCAATTTTGTTGGTGGAATCAACAGTCTTGAAGACCTCAAAGAGGGTTTTACTGAAATGGCAAATATGGGTGTGGTGCCGGGCGCAAACATATTTCATCCGGATCGAGGAGCAATTTTTGGCAGAAAACTGAAAAGCCCGCCATATGATTACATCATCAATTTGTATAGGCACGCCTCAGATATCTATCATGAAAAAGGGTATAAACCTTTTTTTTCGGAATCATCGCTAAGAAATTCATTGGCAAATGAGGCATATAAAGGGTGGATTTAATTGCGGGTCAGACCATTTTATCAAGTATGTGCCAGAGAAAATGGCAAAATATATCGTGCCCTTTCCAGCCCCATTAACCTAAATATTCTTGTTACTACCCAATGCAACTGCACATGTGTACATTGCTGCGCAAATGCCTCCAATCAGGCACAATTCCTTTCAAAGGATGGTGTGACAAGAATAATTCAACAAGCAGAAAAGAACAAGATATTCTATTTTGTACTCACTGGTGGTGAGCCTTTAATGTATAAGCATATTTGGTATCTAATGGATAATTTGCTAGGCAGGTTCGGAATAATAATGAATACAAACGGTACTCTTGTAAACAGGAGGTATGCACGCAAACTTGCAAGCTACAACCTTGCATCAGTTCATGTCAGTCTTGATGCTGCGGATCAGACAATTTACAGAAAACAGAGGGGAAGCGGTACAAGCCTAGCTCAAGTGTGTCATGGCATCCAAATGATGATTGATGAGGGAATTCCAGTCACTACAAAGACTGTCATCACAAACCTAAACAAGGAGAGCCTCAACGACATTGTGAATCTCTCAATCAGGTTAGGCGTGAAAAGAATGAATTTCGCGTGGTTCAAACCTATGGGCAGAGGCCTACAAAACTATGATAAGTTAAACATTCAACCAGATACTGCAAGGGAGATAGCAAAAAATTTGTACATTTTGAAGAAAAGGAAGGATATTCAAATATCAATCGACGAATCACAATTTTTTCCGTTTCTGCTACACAAGACAGATCTGGTCAAATACCGAAAGCTTTGCGGGGACTATTTTTTGAGAATTGATTATAATGGTGATGTATTTCCATGTCCATTTTTAGACACTAAACTCGGCAATATTTTCCGTACAGAATTGAGCACTATCTGGAGAAGCCAGGTTTTGGCTGCACTAAGACAAGCCAGCCTAACTGTCGATAAAGATTGTATTTCTTGCGAAGAAAGATCATTGTGTATCGGAGGATGCAGAGCAAGGAGTATTTATGTAAATAATCACGTGAGCGGCAAGGATCCCATATGCTGGGGCAAAAATGACTGAAAAAATAAAAGTGAGAAAAGAAAAGTTTGGGTATTTAGCCTGTAATATCGAGACCTGCAATGTGTATGAGATACCTGCGGAATCGGCAAGGAGAATCATGTCATCACAGAACAAAAAATCAAACCTCCCAAAATGTGCTTTGAAAATAAAATAAACTACGAACCCATTAATTTTGTGGTGCTACGAACTTCAGGTATGCCCTTCGAGATCCTGGAAAGATACAGGACAGGACATAATATAGGACCAGAAGAGTCTGATAATCAGTTTAACAATTTTGGCCAGCTCCGAAATGATCGGCGTTTTCGTGACATGACCCGAATCTCCACACCTAATTACTTATCATTTCTAAGCAAGCTTTCATCAACAAAATCACTTTTATCACAATACCACAGAAAAGCCATGCTCTACCTACAAAGAGCAGCTTGCAAATGTTGCACAGCAGGGTCATACGGTCCAGTGGCCTTAGGCAGGTTTGATCACTTTGCTGATAACATTGAATTGTTTGAGGAAAAAAGTGACAGGTACATCATGCTCGAAGACTGGGCGCTGGAAGCAGTCATTAATAATCTTGGGATTAAGGTATCTGAAGATGACTATGGCAAAATTTTAGAAGATTATTCGATACTTCGTAAATACTCAGATGCCAGGTTAGATAGACTTGTGGATTTACTGGATCAATACAGGTTGGAACTTGCATCTGACCGGAGGGATACCTTATTCATGGAAATGAAAGATATCTTCCAAGGGATCACCAATCCTCATGTGAACAGCGTTACTGGGAGAAAAAAAGACTATGAAAGCCGCGAAACCTTCTTTGAACTTGAAAAGAGACCTTTTTCTTTCTTGGTGGGATCAAAACTGAAGAAAGACCTCGACATTTTGAACTCTATTTTTGGAGCTTATCTGACCCTACTGACAAAAAAATTACTGGATAACATACCCAGCGACAAGACTGAAGAGTTTGTCATCCATAATTTCTTGAGATATTCAGAGGAGACCATTCAAGAGATGATAGATAAAGGAATCAGTTCACCTGACATGATTGATTATCCATATCAAGTCATGCCACCCATGTTTGCTCCAGACATAAGTGTTGAATTTGGGGAGAATGGTCATGTAATCATCATCGGCGAGATTCATGTTTCGGCCACAGTAATCTCAAATCCCATGTTCGAATTTCGTAAAAATGAATTGGTTGACAAATTTGTCTCAGCAATACGAAAAATAACTATGGACAGAATTGATTTCCAACCTTATATACTCCAAAAAGGAAAGGATTTCACCCACCATATACCCATAAATATCCAAAATGAGATTGTCACTCAGGCAAACAAAATATCAAATAAATACACAAGGGTTTATGCCTACAGATCAACCAACCAGCATGATCCAAAAAAATTACTTTTTTTCCCTTTAGCTATCGGCAGACGGTTGATATATAATTCGACTAGTTCAGATATGGAGATGTGGGCTCGTGACTACCTACCAGGCGTTGTTCTCAGATTGGCGAAGGTGTTATGTCCAGAAACGCATAGTAGGACAACCTTAAGGGAAAGCGTATGGATTGACCTCCCAGATATAAAGTTGCCAAGAAAGATTACTGGGGGTTTTGTCATGAGAATGATGGATGCAATCCATAATTGGCAACTGCACAACAAGCTACCAGACAAAATGTTCATAAGATACTCACCAAGTAGAAAACCCATTTTTGTAGATGTGCAGAATCCATTTCTGGTATACGAAATGCTCAAATTGTCCTCAAAAGGAGTATCGATTTCACCCTATTTACCACATAATCTGTGGTTGAGGGATTCTGAAGGATCCTACTGTTCTGAGTTCCGATATATGGTTTGCCCTAAAAAAGAGTTAGAAATATTTGATGGCGATGGGCCGACAATCCTCTACCTTCCGGGCTACAATCCGCGACTAGATGAACTGATCTCACTCAGACAATCCTTGAACCGCGACGGATACAAAGTTATTATGCCATTGCTTAACTATAATAGGCCATTCAGAGAGATCTGCATTGATGTTACTAGAATGATTGAACAGTTTTCGGTTGATGTTGTCATAGGTTTTAGTTTCGGCGGGGCGGTCGCGCTGAACCTTTCCAGCAGAGTTGGAAAAACTTTTGTCTTGAACACATTCTTCGAGAGGAAACAAGTACCTTATGAACATCGAGAACCTATAGATGTCCGTGCATTCCGAGTGCCAAAAAGTACTGTAGTCATTAGTGCAATACATGACACTCGAATTGATCCTGCAAATTCGGAAAGCATAGCCCAGTTTTTTGAGTTAAAACATATTCCAGTAGAGGCTGACCACATGTTCTCCGACTCTCAAGAAATACTGCATAACATGATAAAAAATGAGTTGGCATGATATATCCCATACTTGGATGTCATACTCGCTGATTTTGACTACTTGAACGAAAACTCTTTCATAAAAAGGTAAGTTATACTCTTTTCAATTTTGTTTGCTTCCAGGATATTTAACTGGCCCATTAATTTATGCAACTTGAGTTTATTATTCTCTATATCCTTATCATCAATTATCTCTAACTCAACTGCAGGTCTGTAACCCTTGATATCTTCAAGATTTATGGTGCAATTTCCAAACTTGTAAGTTTTCCGCATTTTGTCAATTGTGCAAAATACCTTAAAACCTAAGGCCTCAAGAATTTTTCTTGTTTGCCCTAAGTCACCTACAATTGTCTCATACTCATGAAATGCGTTATGGTCTCCCTCTAATTCAAGCACCTTGCAATTCAATTCGACCTTATGACTTTTTGAATCATCACATTGTCGTATGCGCAGAGCATAAGATCCTGGTTTGTCCTGTTGTACTTCTTCAAACTTAGTATATCTGCTCTCACAAAACCAAAGATCAATAATATGGTTGTTTGCCAAAAGCGTCGTACCAATCTCGGCTAGTTTTAGTTGGATTAGACTAAAATCTTCTACAAATGCCCTTATCTCGATCTCCATAGTAAATCTTTAATCAAGCAATATTTAAGGTTTGTCAATCGGTTGAACATCCAATATCTCAATCCTGACATCCTTATTGCCAATTTTGGCAGTATAAGAATCGCCAACTTTGCTTCCTAGTAATCGGCTGGCCAAGGGTGCATCATACCTGATTTTTTTTGCAGTTATATCTGTGTCGCCTTCTGCAACAATGCAAATTGTGTCAGGAGAACCATCCTTGGTGATATTTACTTTGGTACCTAATACCACAGAATCAACAGATGTTGGGTAGGATATTATTTTCGCCTGGGCCAACTGATTTCTCCTTTCCCGTATCCTAGAATCGCTGAGTCCAATGTCCCTCATAAGGTTATCATAATTCGCATTATCATGCCAGTCACCACCGCAAGTCTCATTAACCAGATTATACAATTTCTTGGTCTTTTCTTCAAGGTTGTTTAATTCTTGGACCATCCGCTCATAGCTCTCTTTGGTAAAATAGACAATCATATGAAAGGAAACATTGCCAGCTATAAAAAAGTAACTTAAGACCTAACGACGATCCATAGAGGGAAGGTCTAGTACAAGGTTTGAGAGTCCAGCCAAGAGCTGTCTAGTTTCTTTAAGACTTTTAAATAAATTTATAAAGCGCTAAGCATACAAGTGAAACCTATTGCATATTGGAGGTGGGCATTATGACAGGATATTTTGGCAATATTGAGAACGAAACTTTGAAGAACAATTATTTTAGGGGAGTGATTTTTACAGGGAAACACGCACAGCTTGTGGTCATGTGTCTTCAGGCTGGTGAAGAGATAGGCAACGAGGTGCACGATCATGTTGACCAGTTCTTTCGCATAGAAGAGGGAGAGGCAAAATTTGTCTTTAATGGAAAGGAGACACACGTTGTAGGTGATGGGGATGCTGTGATAGTACCAGCCGGAACCTATCACAATGTAATCAATAATTCCAAAACAAAGGAAGTGAGGTTATATACAATATATTCACCACCGAACCATCCTGACAAGACAATCCACAAAACAAAGGCTGATGCGGAAAAGGCAGAGCATCATTAGGAAAATAATTTGCTAAGTACAGACGCATTAAGGTCGACTTTTTTGCCAATTAGAGGCGTCCGCCCTGCTCTATATACTTTTTCATGAGGCGCTCCACAATAATGTTGGGAGCGTATCCCTGGCTAGAACACATCCTGACAAAATCGTCATAAGTGGGTTTGTCGATGTTATAATCAATCCTAACTTTTTGAGGCCCTTTTGGGGTTGCTGCCATAGTTTATCACCTTAACCAACATGTCTATTGTGGATTTATAAAAGTGCGCTTTATTAGAGCGCACTCAGGATTCCTGTTGTATCATTCAACCAAACAAAGCAAATGCTCCCTAAAGAAGTTCATAGCCCTGGGATATTTGTTGATTTTCTCAAGTGCGGGCATGTACTTTCTTCGCAATTTGATGGCCTCTTCATGAGTTAAGCCATGCGAGACCTGGTAAGTTAGCCTGGGGTCAAGAATAGTCCTGGAATGCTCAACAATCCCTGTCAAACTAAACTTTGCCGGATTATCGTAAATAATAGTGCCTTTCTGCAAACCAAAAACTGCAAGAGAAACCATGTCGATAAATTCGGAGTTTTGCTTTAGGAAGCTTGCAGTTTCAGCAAATTCAATTTCAGTCTCGGTTGGAAATCCCACAATAACATAAGCAACATTCTTTATGCCAGCTTTATGGGAATCAGCAAGGACTTTTGAGATAGCATCAACATCTGTTCCCTTGTTGATCAGCTTTAATACACGATTGTTTCCTGATTCGACACCCCACATAATGACTGTGAGGCCAGATTCCCGAAGTGTTATTAGGGTTTGGTAATCAAACTCAGCTGAGGGCCTTAGTTGGCATGCCCATTTGACATTTAGGGGCTTCATGGTTTTTGCAATGGCTAATAATCTTTTACGAGGGATCATGTCATCAATCAAATAGAAGTATTGTTGTTTTGAAGCCACAATCGTCTGCCTAATCAATTCCAGAGGGTACTCGCGGTAAGGCACCTTGGAAAAATGGGAACAGAAAGCGCATTTCTGATAGTAACAAGTTGTTGAGGTCTTGATTGGGATAACTGGTTTTGGAGTAAAATATTCTTGTAAAGGAAAGATTGAGAAATCAGGGATAGACTCACAGGCATTGTCTTTTTTTCCGGTGATATATTCTAAAAGCTCACGCTCGTTTGCGAGCACTTGGTGCGCGATGGAAGCCAATTTGCTGTTAACTGCAGGGCCACCAACAACACACTTCAAGTCTTTTAGCTTGCGAATCAGGGCATAGGTGTAAAACGCCTGGCTGGAGTAAACGATGCTAAAAGCAACAATATCCGGCTTAAAAGACCTAATTTTTTTGACCAAATCATCCAGAAGCTCAGGATCAAGGCCACGAACAACCAACTTGTTGTTTTCGGAATAAACTTTGGAGGTAAGGGCGTGATATTCATTGGTTATCTTGTCATAATCTTTCCAAGTGGAGCTATCCTGATAATATTCTTGATAAGTTGGAAACTTCAATTTGTGAAACTCCAGGTTAAGGTCGAGAACCTGCATTGATTCACTGCAATTGGCTTTCAGAAAAGAGTGCAAAGCAGTAATCGAATACGGAGGGCTGGCAGGAGTGCAGAAGGGAGGGTAGACAAGCAAAATCCTTTTCATATCGAGTGGAATTAAGAATCCGCTTATTAAGGCTTAGGAATTCATGGATCAAAAATCTGTTACAGATATTACAAAAACGGAAAACTCATTGCAACATCAAATTATGTTTCCAAAGATGAATTCGAGAACCAATTCAACTAAAGCTCCACGAGCCTGTACTTAGAGCTGCCCAGGCCAAGCTTTTCTGCAAACTCTACCTGAGAATTGTTGTCAGCTGAATTTATTCCATCAAATTGACCATTTGATGATTTGTTCACCAAGTCCAGGCTTGCTTTTTCTATTGCAACAATGTCGTTTGAATAAAGGATGCCAATGTCAGGCATCAAAGGCTTCTGGGAGGTACCCATGCAATCACATTCTTTTGTGATTTTCTCAAGAACATTGATGAAAATCGCACTTGGGAAACGATCAAGCAATGCTTTGCAGTACTCTGTTATCTTCCTTTGCAGTTCATGAGAAGTCCTGCCTCTCCAAGGTATATTTACAGCACCGCTGTTGCATACAGAAATGCACATGGCACAGCCAACGCACTTTTGGTTGTCAATTTTTGCCTTGCCATGCACAATTGAGATGGCTTTATCATTGCAATTTTCAACGCAAATCCCGCAGCCAATGCAGTTTTCATTTACAGAAGGCTTGATGCTTGAGTGCATATCCAGCTTTCCAGCCCTGCTTCCAAGACCCATACCAAGGTTTTTCATTGCGCCACCGAAACCAACAGCCATGTGGCCCTTAAAATGACTGAGAACAATTATTGAGTCATACCTTTCTATTCCCTTGCCAACCTTGCAGCCATGCAAATCGACAAACTCATTACCATGCTCACCATCCAGAATGTCAATAGGCATGCCAAAACCATGCTCTCTTGCAGTCTTCACATGTTTTGTGCTGTTAACCCTGCTACCTTTGTAAAGTACATTGCACTCGACTAAAGAAACACCTTTCCCTAGAGATTTAACCTTCTCAAAGAGCTGACGAACCAACTCGGGATTGATGTAGGTATTGCAGCCATGCTCTCCAAAATGGACTTTGATTGCAACCTTCTCACCAAGCCTGGAATAATCAATCTTGCGGATAATGGTTTCCATATTCTTTGCAAAATAGACCTCAGACATTGTAGGCTGATGAATCAAAAAGCTATATTTAAGGCTGATGTTTTGGTAAGATTAAAATAGTTGAATAGGTTAAAAAGAACAAAAGGGAGGTGCAAGATGCAAAAAAAGACGTCGTTAACTATTATATTAGTGATATCGATTGCTGGCATGCTGTTCTCAGGCTATCTATCATTTGGGGAAGTGATAAGAGGGGTTTGCCCGATAGGTGGAGGGTGCGCAGGGCTGCTTGGAATACCGACATGCGTTTATGGATTTGTGATGTACCTGGCAATATTTGTGATTACTCTCCTGGGCTTGAACTCAAAGCGGTAATCCACAAGATTTTTATGTAGGAATTTATGCTCCAAAGGTCCGGCTAGGCTATTGAGTCAATGTTTTCGCTAACTTTATATATCTAAATAACAAAGCTGTTCTTGGGGGTTGAGACTATGGTATTATGGTGGTATGTTCTTGGAATTGTGGTGTTTTATGTTCTTATCGGTTTAAGGGTAATGAAACAGTACGAAAAAGGAATAGTGTTCACTTTAGGGAAATTCACAAGCGTGAGAGAGCCTGGATTGAATTTTGTTTTTACAATATTCCAGACAATGATCAGAGTGGACATGAGGATACGCACTCTGGACATTACCAAGCAGCAAGTAATGACAAAGGACAATGTGCCGATTGACGTGAACGGAGTGGTTTTCTTCAAAGTGCTCAAGGTCCAGGATGCAATAATCAAGGTACAAAATTATGAATATGCAATCTCCCAGTACGCCCAGACAGCGCTAAGGGATGTCATAGGCGGAATGTCGCTTGATACATTGTTGGCTGAAAGGCAACATGTTGGAGACGAAATAAGAAAGATAGTTGATAAGGAGACAGACCAGTGGGGCCTGGACGTCCAGGTTATAAAGCTCCAGGATGTTGAGGTGCCGGACGACCTCAAAAGAATAATGTCAAGACAGGCTGCTGCTGAAAGAGAAAAGCGCGCTGTAATAATAAAATCTGAGGGAGATAGGGATGCGGCAAAGAACCTCGCGAGTGCAGCAGACACCATGGGAAAATCAAGGGGTGCAATGCAGCTCAGGACACTACAGACCCTAGATGGATTAGGGCCAACCTCGTCCAACACAGTGGTCATAGCTCTGCCTGTGGAAGTCATGGAGTTCTTCCAGAAGATCAGCAAGAAAGAATAGGACAGTAAGGTCAACAAAACCAGAGTCTTTAAATAAAGAAAGAAATGTGGCAAGGAAGTGCGAGTAAAGAAAAGAACACTCAAAATTCTTGCGTTGGCGTTTGTTATTCTAATAGCAGTATTTATCATTGTTCCGCGTCTGCAAGGCAAAGTATATAGGATGGGCAAAGACAGCTTCAGCTATTCAACAGAAAGGGGAAAGCCAGAATTCCAAATAAGCCTAAGGTCACAGAACAATAACTTCGATGTCTATGACATAAGTTTTGCAAGCAGAAAATTCCTGGATAATCCTACCCTAATTTATGGAATCCTTCTCATGCCAAAAGCAACAAATGTGCCCGGAGTGGTTCTCCTGCCTGGAGGCGGGATAACAAAGGAGGCAGAACTAAAACACGCAGAAATAATCGCTAACATGGGATATGCAGTGCTAACCATAGACCAAAGAGGAATAGGGCAGACAGGAGGCTATTATCTAAGCCTTGAGGATGACTACAAATTATTTAGCCAAGGAAAGGAACCAGTACAGCACATGTGTGTTTTCGATGCTCTTAGAGCCACTGACGTATTGAAAGAGGTAAAAAATGTTGACAAGACAAGGATCGCAATAGCAGGCCTTAGCATGGGAGGAAGATATGCAATCATTGCAGCAGCGCTCGACAAGAACATAAAAGGAGTAATAGCAATAAGCAGCGCAGGATTTCATATTTCAAATGACAACAGCCCTGAAAATAAATTCATGCTTTCTATAGACCCGGACAACTACATAGCGAGGATTTCTCCAAACAAATTGGTGATGATACACGGAAGCAATGACTCAAAGGTGCCTTTGGAAGAGGCAGAACAGACATTTGCCAAGGCCAAGGAACCAAAGGTGTTTAACATTGCACAGGGCTGTGGGCACGGATACTGCGAAGCAATGCATGACGACCTAAGCAAAGCACTTAGCTCAATCCTTGGTTGAGAGCCAAAAAGTATATATAGCACGGATTTCTAAGGTTAGCTATGGGGGTTGGAAAGAAACAAACGTTCATACTTTTCACTTTGGGCCAATATTATATCGAGGCAAACAAACGCTTGAAAGGCAGTTTGCTCGAGGTTGTCATATCCAAGAAGGTGTTCATAGACATAGTAAAGCGAGCACACCTTGCTGAAAAGAAAGAGCGTGCGCTGTACAAGAACCTTGAGGTACTGGAGAAGAAAAAATTCGTTACATACGAGAACTATTGCTTGAAGCTGACACCAAAAGGGCAGAGGCTGTTTGACAAGGTTAAGAAAGAATATGAACCATACCTTAACCTAGCAAGGGTTCTTGACAAAACAGATATCTCAAGGAATACCAAAGCCCAGACAGTGTTCAAATAGGAAAACTTTTTAACTGAATATTAAGTTCTTTTGTCCTACAGCCCCTTAGTGTAGCAGTCAGCTTTTTGCAATATTGAAAAACAAAGTTTTTTAATCCCACAAAATCAAAGATTTTGTGTTATGCAAAAACCTGGGAAAAGGCTTTTTTTGCTGACTCAACAATTTAGCCCCTTAGTGTAGCGGTCAAGCATACTAACAGATAAACTCTGGTATTGGGCTCTGGACCTGGTGACGACGGTTCGAAGCAGCTTTTTTCCATAGGAAAAAACCTGGGAAAAAGTTCCGAAAGTCCGTCAGGGGCTATTATTTTCTTGAAATTTAGTCAGTTGGCATTATGAAAGAATTTTTAAATATCAAGACAATCTTTCATCAACTATGATAACCAGAGAAGAAGCACTTGGCCTTATTGCACAATACAATACTGACAGGTCTGACATCGTACATTACCTTGAAAGCGAGGCTATAATGGGAGCGCTCGCAAAGAGGCTTGGAGAGGACGAAGAAAATTGGAGAATGCTCGGCTTGTTGCACGACATTGATTGGGGAATAACCAAAAATGATCCAAAGCAACACCTGAGCAAAGCGCCTGAAATTCTTAAGCAAGCAGGATTTGCTGACGAATTCATCCAGATTATTGTCTCGCATGGCTATGGCTGGGAGTGCGCAGGGCTAAAGGAAAAGAAAAGGACAGAAAAAGTGGAATTTGCACTGGCAAGCGCAGAGACCATAACCGGGTTGATACATGCGTATGCAATCCTTAGAAACGGGCTCGAAGGAATGGAAGTCAGCAGTCTAAGGAAGAGAATGAAAGACAAAAGGTTTGCAGCAGGAGTCAACAGGGACATAATCATGGAATGCGAAAGGCTGGGTTTAAGCCTTGACGAGTTCTTGGAAATTTCAATAAAGGCATTGCAGTCAATATCAAAAGAAGTGGGATTTTAAGTTGCTTTGAAGAAAGTTTCAAACCTATTTGAAATTATATATACATTTTTAAATACTGCCTGCTCACACAACACCACAAGAGGTGTTATTTATGAAAAAAATCTTTTTAGTTCTGACAATATTAGGTTTGCTAACCTTATTTGCCTGCAAATCAGGCAATACCGGCAGCACACAGATAGCAAATCCTGCATCTGTAAACTGCGTGGACAAGGGCGGGAAACTGGACATAATCACTGCAACAGACGGAAGCCAGCAAGGAATGTGCACACTGACTGATGGAACAAAATGCGAGGAATGGGCATATTACAGAGGAGAGTGCCCAACTGCGTGTGCACTGTGCGCCCAGCTAGCACCACCGGGCCCTGAATTCTGCGTAAATGGCAATATCATTCCTGCAACACCAGATGCTTGCGGATGTGTTGGAGCGCCAACTTGCGAGGCAGCAGCATGCACTCAAGAGGCAAAGGTCTGTCCTGACGGCAGTGCTGTAGGCAGAGTAGGGCCTAACTGCGAATTTGCTCCATGCCCTGAACTAGAAAGGCACAATTGCTCAGCTGAGTCGAGAAAAGCAAAGATTTGCACAATGGACTATGTGCCAGTATGCGGTTGGTTTAACAGCAAAGTCAGATGCGTAAAATACCCTTGTGCAGTGACTGAATCAAATGGCTGCACTGCGTGCATAAACCCAAACGTGGAATACTGGACAACTGGAGAATGCCCTAAGAAATAGGGTTTTTCTTTTTTTTATCCTTCTTCAAACTGGCGAACGCTTCTATTATACCTATCATTCATGATTTCCATGCTACATTGAGGACAGTATATCGGGTGTTCGCGGATTTTCTCAAGAACATCCTCTCTTCGTCCGTCAGGGGTCTCCATTTCCTTGTGCTCAATATGGCTATTCGTGCGAACAGCCAGTAATATCTGAGAATGCTCTCCAAGGTACCCTGGACAGCCTCCGAAAAATACTATTCTTTTGCCTTCAGGGCCTTTTAGCCAGCCTATGGGGCCAGCAAGTTGGTCATCAAGACTCTTAGCGCCATTTTCTGCCATGTTCTTACCTCCGATAACCAAAAGTATGTCATTTTATTTATAATTTATGTTAATATATTGAACTAATACCTATAAAAAATGGAAAAAATTAAATACTTGTTCAATAGAGACTCAGTTTAATGAGAAAATCTGAACAATTGACCAAAATCAACATAGACGAGAGAGACAAGAAGATACTACGGACTTTACTCGAGAACGCCAAGCTCTCCTACAGGCAAATATCGAAGAAGCTCTTGGTGTCTGTGGCAACTGTGATGCACAGAATAGATAAGTTAGAAGAACAGGGAATCATACAGAAATACACTGCAAAACTTGATTACCAGAAACTTGGTTTTGACCTTGTTGTGTGCGTGGATATAAGGGTAGCAAAGGGCAAGCTGTTTGAAGTTGAAAGGCTAATAGCAAAGCACCCAAGCGTCCAGGCTGTCTATGATCTCACCGGCTCGTTTGACTGCCTGGTCATAGCCAAGTTCAAGAACAGGAGAGAGCTTGACAATTTTGTAAAGAAAATACAGACCTATGATTTTGTTGAGAGGACAGAAACAAGGCTAGTCCTGAACATAATCAAGGAAGACGTAATCGATAACATCTAGATCTCTATCTTAGAGAACAGATAACTGCCGACAGCTAGCAGAACTACAGCAACTGCAGACAAGACCACAAGGTCATTAAACAAGCCCAAGGAAAAAGTTCCAGTCAGAGCACCGCGCAAACCATCAACACCATAACTCAAGGGATTAAGCTTAGCCACAACATCAATCGCTTTGGGCAAACCCTCAAATGGAAAAAGCGCTCCTGAAAGGAAAAACAGAGGCATGATGATAAAGTTGACTATAAGCTGAAAGCCCTGCATGTCTTCAAGCATGCAGGCGATGGCAGTACCGAGGGCGGTGAACAAAACAGCAATCAAGGCCATGAACAGAAACGAGAGAGGCAACATAGCGAGATTAGGACGAAAGCCTGCAATGGTTGCGATGACAAGGACAACTATTCCCTGCATGACAGAAACTGTGGCGCCTCCAAGAGTTCGACCAAGCATTATCTTCACCCTTGAAACGGGCGCAACAAGGGTTTCCTTCAGAAAGCCGAACTGACGGTCCCAGATTACCTCGATGCCAGTAAAAACTGATGAAAACAGTATGCTCATGGCAATGATGCCTGGTGCAAGGAATTGGAGATAGTTTCCTTGGCCAGCCTTGGCAAAAATCGGGCCAAAACCGAAGCCTAAGGCAAGAAGAAAAAGCAGGGGCTGCGCAAGCGAACCAATAATCCTTGCGCGAGAGCGAAAATAACGCTTCAACTGCCTCAGCCAAAGAATGTAGATAGTCCTCATCTTCGCCACATCCTCCTTCGCAAACGCATATGGTCGAGATTGGAGGCTTCTTCATCACGAATATCCCGGCCTGTAAGCTCGATAAATGCATCCTCAAGCGAGGACTTACCAGTTTTTTCCTTCAAATCTAGCGGAGTGCCTTGCGCGACAATCTTACCATGGTCAATAATTGCTATCCTTCCGGCAACACGGTCTGCCTCCTCCATGTAGTGGGTGGTGAAGAAAACAGTTATATGCTCGGTCTTGTTTAGGTCCTTAATATAAGTCCAGATGTGATTCCTGGTCTGAGGATCAAGCCCAAGGGTAGGCTCGTCAAGAAAAAGAATCTTGGGATGATGCAAAAGGCCTCGGGCAATCTCCAAACGGCGCTTCATACCTCCGGAGAAGGTCTTTACAAGACTACCTCGCCTATCCCACAGCTCAACAATCTTCAAGAGCTGCTCAGTCCTTTCCCTAAGAAGAGCTTTTGGAATGCCGTAGAGGACACCGTGGAACTCCATATTCTCAAAAGCAGTAAGCTCCTCGTCAAGGCTGGGATCCTGAAACACGATGCCAAAGGTAGACCTGACCTTATCAGGATCCCTGACAGGATCAAAACCACACATATCCATAGCACCGCTTGTGGGCTGCAAGAGCGTTGTTAGCATCTTTATGGTGGTGGACTTACCAGCGCCGTTCGGGCCAAGGAAACCAAAAACCTCGCCTTTAAGGATAGAGAAAGATATATGGTCAACTGCCAAGAACCCCTTGAAATCCTTTGTCAAGTCTTTTACAGTGATTATTGCCTTAGAGGCATTATCCTGGATTTCAGTCTCAATCATCAGCCAAGCAGGGTGCACTGCAAGTATATAACCTTTGCTTTTAAGGGAGAAATTCCAGGCTGCAGCACAGATACAAGAGGAATATCAAAGAGCTACCATCTGCAAAGGAGTTCTTTATTACAGAACCAGCGGACACCCCTTCGGATTTAGTTTAATTGGTGTTGGTTTCCCTTGCCTCAAATTTTGTTGCCACACGGGTGGAAGCAAGTGGGGTGACAAAATTCAGAGATGCAAGTTCAAAGTTTATGCTCCCGACAGGGAAACAATAAACTGCAGAAGTAATTTTTGGAGGCTTTTTAATGGGTTCATCCAAAAACAAATTTCCAGATCCGAGGTACTGCCCAAAAAATCCCCATCACAATTACGAACAATACGAACAACCAAAAAATCAAACGTATTGCTCTCTTTGTGGCTCTTGTAGCATATTGTGTTTCTAAGGATTCTTTAGATGGCTTCAAGTGTTTCATACAGAATTCCTTGACGAAAGACTGTATAAACCTTGTCATCATGCCTGCAAAAATTATTGCGTATTATCGATGTTATATTTCCGACCTTTTATGCAACCACAATCTTTATAAACAAATTCCAGTTTTTGCCAGTTATCGAGAGATAGGTTGGTCACAAGCTCGCCTATGCTGGAGAAGATGGCATACTCTATTTCTCGCAAAACAAAATGGCACGAATGTACTCAGGAAAGAAAGGAAAATCAGGATCAACAAAACCAAGCAAGAAAAGCATACCAAGCTGGATAAGATACAAGCCCAAGGAGATTGAGATGCTCCTAATAAAGCTCTCAAAGGAAGGGAAAAGCTCGTCAGAGATCGGGATAATACTCAGAGACAGCTACGGGATACCAAGCGTAAAAGACATTGCTGGCAAGGGCATCACAGAGATGCTCAAGGAGAAAGGGCTTTCTGCAAAGATCCCTGAAGACCTGTTGAGCCTTATCAAGAAGGTCATAGAGGTAAAGAAGCACATAGAGAGGAACAAACAGGACCAGACTGCAAACAGGGGACTCCAACTCACAGAATCAAAGATCAAAAGGCTAGTGAAGTACTACAAGAGATCAAAGAAGCTGCCGCAGGACTGGAAATACGACGAGCAGAGCATAAGGCTTTACGCTTAAGATGGACAGATACGAGCAGCTGGATGCCTGCATAAATAGCGCAGCAGAGGCTTTCAAGAAGGTTGACACCAGCGAGACAATTAGAATAGTCTCACACTTGGACAGCGATGGCATCTGCGCCTGCTCAATCCTCATAAGGGCGCTGACGAACGAAAACAGGAAATACTCGATAAGTATAGTTCACCAGCTTGAGGAAAACATTCTAAGGGAATTATCGCACGAAGACTACAAAACATACGTGTTCACAGACCTCGGCTCAGGACAGATCTCAAACATCAAGAGATTCCTTCCTGGAAGGAGCATATTCATCCTTGACCATCACGAGCTAAGCACAGACAAAAACCCTGAAGACATAGTACACATCAACCCGCACCTGTTCGGAATAGATGGTTCAAGGGAGATCTCTGGGGCAGGCATTACATACAAGTTCGTGATGGCTATTGATCCCAAGAACAGGGAGATGGCACACATTGCGATAGTCGGAGCAATCGGGGACTTGCAAGAAGAAAATGGGTTTAAGAGGCTCAACGACGAGATACTGTCGACGGCAAAAGAGAACGGGAAAATCAAGGTCACAAAAGGGCTGAGGGTTTTCGGGAGCCAGACAAGGCCAATACACAAGGTGATTGAATACACCACAGACCCATACATACCTGGGGTAACAGGATCTGAATCGGCTGCGATCCAATTCCTGCAGCAGATAGACATCAACCCAAAGAAGGGAAAGGAATGGAAGAAGCTATGCAACCTAACAGAAGAGGAGCAGCAAAAGTTAGCGTGCGCGATAATACTGAAGAGATCGCTCGAGTCACACCCTGAAGACATATTCGGGTACACCTACCTGCTTACCGAGGAGGCTCCCGAGTCTCCGTTGAAGGACGCGAAGGAATTCTCGACACTCCTTAACGCATGCGGACGCATGAACAAGGCATCGCTTGGCATAGGGACATGCATCGGTAACAAGGATTCAAAACAAAAGGCCGTGAACCAATTGTTCCAGTACAGAAAAGAGCTCATAGCTGCACTGAAGTGGTACCAGGACAACAAGAAAAGCGAGCTTGTGCACCAAGAAAAGGGATTCATACTGATAAACGCAAAAGACCATATACCATTCACCTTTGCAGGCACAATTGCCTCAATACTCTCGAAATCGAACGAATTCGAGGACAAGACTTACATACTCTCGATGGCCTACACCTTAGAAGGCACGATAAAGGCATCGCTTAGGATCAGCGGAAGAAAAAAAGAGGAGGCTGACTTAAAGTCAATCCTGCAAGAGATAATAGAGAAGGTTGGCGGCGAGTCAGGCGGGCACACTGATGCAGCAGGAGCAATCGTGCCAATCGAAAAGGAAGAGGAATTCTTGAGCGTGGCTATAGAGACACTTAGACAGAAGAGCATGGAAGAGAAGGTATTGTAAAGGCATTATATCTAGGCCAGCTTTCCTACAGCCCTTTGAACCTTTTCATATGCAACGGCTTTAGTGGCCATTGGAGTACACATCTTCACGAAGGGTGCGGCAATCAAGCGGGCTGCTTTATCGCCAATGGCTGCACCGAGCAAAGCCTTTGCCGCAGTTGGCACTGCCACAACAGTAAACTGAACTAATCCGCTCAGAGGAGCAAGAAGTTTGCTGTATTGATTGATGTAGGTACCAAAATCAGTCGCCCAACCGCAGAAGGTAGGATACCATGCTGCAGCGCCAGCAGCAACACCTAGAACAAGGCCACTGACAGCTGGAAATTTATAGTAAGAGTTGTGTGAACCTGTGCTGCGCCTGGACATTTGTAACACACTCTCGTCCACCCTGGCCTTAGCAGCCTCGCGCAGAAACTGTCTGTATCCAACCTCAACATCAATGACCAATTGGTCTATGCTGTCCTGAAGTTTTGCATCTGTTGCAATGTAATCAACCACATCAAGGAAATATTGCTGAACAGATTCTCTTGAGTTTAGCTTTGGGTTAACGCGGATGTTGTAAGCAAACACTCTCTCCCAGGGCTTTTCAGCCCTAACAGTCCGGGATGAATGAACCCACTGCTCCAAACCTTCGACCATGAGGCAATTGTTGCACAAAAGTATTTAAAAGTTTAGCCTCCCAAGAAGCTTACCTCACCCCTTTTTTTGGATTTGAACAAATCTTAGAAAAGATTCCTTATCTTCTCAATATTCTCGGCAATATCCTGGCCCTTCTTGGTCAGGGTCAAAAGCTTCAATCGTCCCTGCTTGTCAAAATTAATCAGCTTGGATTTCTCCATCTCCTGCAGGATCTTGACGACATGCGAATAGGTGCAGTCGATCTTTTTCGCAAGAGAAGACGCATAGATCTCGCCTTTGGCGTTCTTCAGCTCGACGAGCATCATGGCTGGCTTTTCCCTGAACAATACGTTAAAAATCTTTAAGTTAGTCATACTACCCCCCCATTGCTGTCTCTATCATATAGATTGACAAATAACGAATGAATAACAATATTTAAAGGTTTATATTTTGGACACCGTAATCTGGCTTAACGCCTGTGCCGTGCCTTCCTTATCTTTGAGAGCAAGATGATTATGAAGAGCAGGAGTATAACAAAGACAATCAAGGGAACAATGCGCAAGCCCTCAACAACAGAGGGCAGCTCTTTTCCTGGTAGCACATTTATCACAGTACCTTTCTCAAAGGTGAGCTTTCGATTGTACTGGACACGGCCTGTCACTATGAACTTGCCCTGCTGTTTTGGAGTAAAATACAATGTGAAATTGACATTCTCATTGGGCATGACCTGGATTTCTGCTGATTGGAGAAGCTGGATGACCTGGTCATCAAGTGAGACCTTGCCCTTGAAGGTGGCAAAGACAGTCCTTGAGCCAGTGTTGCGGAAGATCGCATTAATTGGAACTATCTCTCCAAGGCTGACCCACGGCTTGGCCTTGATGTCAAGCAGCTCAGCCTCATCCGCGATCGCACCCTTCTCAAGCACGCTGAAGGTCAGGAGGTCAGAGGCACCGCACTCTATGGCGCGCACTTGTGCCCAATACTGGCCTACAGGCAGACTCGCAGAAATCTGATTTGTAAATCGTTGCTCCTCGGTCTGGCGGACCATGTCATTGTTGAACTCCTGGGAGAGAAGAAGCTCTTCCTGGGCCTGATCCCAGATGTCTATTTCTATGTGAGGCCTAAGCCAGACATTGCCGTCGTTGGCAACAGTGTAAGAGAACATCAGGGGAAATCCCACCTCTGCTGAGGGGATGTAGAAGCCGCCAGCCCGGCAAGAAAGGATCTCCTGGCCGGTAATCTCTACCTTGATCTGAAGGCTCACAGCAGCCTTGACAACACTGCCTGTGCCTGAACCCAGAGAGCCAAGCTTATCTGTGACAATGCGGATGCTACCAGTGTAATTGCCTGCCTGGGCATTGTCAGGCGGCTGGACAATAACCTTCATGCGGTGGGGAGAGCCTGCGGAAAATGTGAATTCTGTAATGTTAGAATCAACCTCGAGCCAATCCTTAATTTCGCCGTAAAGCTCACAGTGGGCGGTCAAGGGCTCTGTAACAGAGGTGCTGATTGTCACAGTCCTTTGCGCATAGCCTGCACGCAGCATCTTGTTGAAAGCAACTGCCCCAGGGCTTATCCCAATGTTGACAGCTGATGCTGTCTCGAGCAAAAGAAGCAGAAAAATCAGAGAACAGAGAGCAAAGTTGTTTTTGTGCACGGATTTTTGGCAGGGCATTGTGTTATTTAAGATTTGTGATGATGTCATTGCAGATCGTGAAATTGAGTGAGCGGTTGTCTTGGCTAAAGGCAAGGGTTTTACAGGCAGGCTCGGGTACAGTATTGCCCTCGCTAATGATCAAGCCTGCGGGCAAATCAGATGAGCTGACAAGCAGCATGAGCACGAGAGACAGGGCAATGAGCAGGCATGTACACAAAAGGTAAGTGGTTCTTTGATGCTTAATGAAGAATGACCTGGCCTTGATGTGCAAATAGCTTCGATAAAGCTTCCTGTTACTGAAAACAAAATTAGGCCTCATTTTATCCAACGCAGCTGTTCAATCTTTTCATAAACCTTCAGGCATTCATCATAAATGCCTTTACGGTTGGCTGGCTCAAGCCGAATGTATATCTCCTGCACTGTGTTGTAGATAAGCTCTGCCCTGTCAAGGTTTTGCTCTTGTATGCTCACGTGAGCCTTGGCGAGCAGCATCTTCGCATACAGGTAATCATCAGATGAGAGCGGAGTCACAGAAGCCTGCTTCATGCGCAATGCGCGCTCCTCAAGCCTTTGCGCCTTTTTCATATAACTTTTCATATATCGCTCTGCTAGCAGGTCGTCTAGTGATGCACCTGAGAAAGTAAAATAATAGACAGCAAGGCCCATGACAAAGACAAGGCCAATAATTATCATGGCAATCTCTGTAGGCGTAAACGTTTGGCCTGAACTGCTCTTGATTACCTGGGCAGTGGCAGGAGGCTGTTCTGGAATCTTGGCAGAGGAGCCAGAACCGAAAACAAAGGTGGATGCAGACTTGGCCTGCTCCAATTGGCTGCCTTTGACATAGTACTTAATCTTGGCGCCGGTGAATAGGGCTATGTCCCAAGAGACAATTGGATCAGACACCAGAACGTTGTAACCAGGGAAGAGGAAGACAACATCCTTAACATCTCCGGCAAGGGACTTAGGGATATACTCAACAAGCTTACAGTCCTTGAGGCTACCATCATATGAAAGCTGTTTTGACACAAGAGTGATGTTCTGGGTTGAGCTGTCAAGGTAGGTGATATCAACAACTATGATGTCCTGTGAGACACGCAGAGCCTGCTGCAATTGCCTGCTCGATTGGCTATAGGCATTAATATCTTGGGAGCCCACTATCGGCAAGACAAGATCCAGAGATGTGGCAAAGGCCTTTTCATCAAATCCCTGGACAACAACAGACCTGGATAAAATGGAAGCTGACTTTGGAGTAGCACTCTTCAAGAGACCAATCTTCTCGACTATATTGTTCAATCTTTTATCCAAATCCTTTTCAGAAATGTCCATATACCAGAGTTCACGCAATTGACTGCGATAGTCATTGAGCTTGGACTTGGCATAGGTCAGAAGCGTAGACACTGAAAGGTCTTCTAGAATCTGGATTTGGTCTTGGTCTGCTAGCTTGGACAAAGCAGACCTTGCCCAGTCAATGTCAACCTCGAGGTTGGCAAGGTTTTGCAGGGAGTCATTGACCCTGAGCACAAGCAAATCGTCAAGCAGAACCTTTTTCTCGTCAGACACAAACTGAGTTGAATTGTCGGAATGCTTCATCAGCCTGGAACAGAGGGCAGAGGCCTCTGCAGAGAGAGACCCCTCATTTCCGGCCTCGTCAACGGCACTTATCCGATAATAATAGTGAGTTTCCGGGGCAAGGTCATTATCTACATAGCTCTTTCCAATTGTTTTGGTATAGTAATTCGCAAGGCCCACCGACGGGGAGAGAGAGCGATAGATATTGAAATGATCAACAGGCTCGCCGTCATAGTACCATTCAAGGCTTATTGACTGGCCTGAATTTGCAAGCAGTCCCTGAGGTGCCGCAGGCTCCAGGGTATCAACAATGAATATCACACCCTTGCTTATTGTTGAACCGGTCTCGCCATCAATGTCGGTACCGGACCAATGAAAAGTGCCAATCCGTTGGTTGTCAGTGTTCTCTATAACAATGAAGCCATGCCAGGACCGCTTAGAACCCTCGAGGGAGATTGACTTTTGGTCCTTGCCATCAAGGTCATAGCTCAAGCTAGGGGTAGACTTCAAGTCCTCTGATGAGATTAGCGAGACCTCAATAACACCATCCTTTACAGGAGAGGGATCACTCAAGGATATCTCCGCAAGAGGAGGCAGGCGAATCTCGAAATCCAAAGCGATAGGGACCATAACATTGCCGTACCTATCCATGCAGGAAAGGAAATACCTGAACTTGCCTGAGGACAATTCAAGAGTCTTGAAATGATAGGCACCTTGGTCTGACATCTGCGTGGACATCGATGCCCATGTAAGGTTGTTCAAGTCAAGCCTGCAAAGAGCGAACTCATCAGTCCTTACAGAAACGTTGACAAGAGCTGAGCGAATAACCCCCTGGGGGAGAAGAGTGACAACGCGGGGAGGTTGGTCATCGAGAAGCGCAACCACCCCTGTGGCAGAGGCTGTGGCGAGCAGAGAGCCGGAAAGGTTGAAGAGGCTGGCAGTAACAGAATAGTTGCCAAGAAGCCTGGGCCAAAGGCCTAAATGGCGTGAATAAACGAGAGAGGGGCCTTCTTGCACAAACTCAAACCTGCTAAAGCCAAAGATGTTCTGCGATGTGTTAGCGTTGGTCGCGCTAATCCTTACCAATCCGTCAAGGCTCTGGTTCGACCTTATCGTGATTGCAAGGTCAGAGGCAACTGATGGCGAAACCAGTTCGGGAGCGCTAATGCTGAAGTCAAGCGCCAACACTGCAGGGCTGCAGATGCAAATAAGCAGGACAAACATCCCAACACTAAAGTAGCCTCTCGTACTCATCTTATCTTACCTGAATCCTTTTTCAACACTTTCTCTATTGCTGCCTCAAGATAATCGTTAAGTGTCACGCCCTTCAGAACTGCGATTACCTTTGCCTTCCTGTGAATGTCCTCTCCAATGGCAATGTTAACGCGCTTCATTATTTCAACAAGCCCTTCAATAGTGAGAGGTCCTGCTCGACAGCCTCAGAAATGGCCTTTTCAAGGAAATGATTCAAGGTTGTCTTTTTCAGAACGCTTGCTATCTTGGCTTCTGTGTGGACATTATCCTTCAGAAAAATGTTGACCTTTTTTGTCTGCATAGTGCTAAACTGATATTTATCATTTAAATACTTTTCTCTTTTTTATGATAAAAATGACTTTTATCATATTAACGCAGGTTTAAAAACAAGGCGGTGAAAATGTGCGTGATGAAGAAATCTTGTGGAATTCTTTTTATGGCTCTCCTTTTAACATCATGCGCAGCTGTACAGAAGACTTATGTGATAAAGGACGAGTGCGGGCCAATACAGGGGAACATTTTCCATTCAGTGCAAGACGAGGACAGCTGCAGGATCAGGTGCAGGGGAAATTGCCAGGCACTGGAAATGGAGTATGTACAAGACAGGTTCATTGACCATGGCATACGCTGCAATGAGTGCAATTGCACCTGCTCTACGACAAGTACTGGCTGAGCATGGCATCAAGGTCGGAAAGGCTTTTCTTTTTCTCAGAATAATAGTTGCTCAGAAGCTGCAGCTCCTGCCTCAATGGAGCCAAGGTTAAAGAGGCAACAAAGTCCTTGTTGTTCAATGCATCAGTGATTATGTCAAGCACAACGTTTTCGTGCTTACGCATCTCTTTAAGCACCACCAGGTCCTGGACTTTTTCCTTGCCGTATGCTTCACGCAAGAGCGCAAGCTGGTTAAACTTCTGTGCAAGCGCGAAGATGCCTGGTAAACTTTCAAGCACAGGGTCATTTGAGGAGGATATCAGGCGGGCAGACTCTGCCTCAAGCTCCTCGATAAGCATGCCCTCTGAGGCAAGAAGCTTCTCCATAATCCTGTCGTGGGCACGGGCCATTTCAGCGAGCCTTCTTAGGTTGCGCTGTTCATCAAAAGTCAAGGCATGGTAAGCATAGACTACAGCGAGGGCAACCATCACAACCAAAAAAAAAGGAAGGTAAAAGAACTTTTGACAGGTTGAAGGACAGCTGCAAAAAAAGAAAGAGTAGGCTGAGGCGACAGAAACGCAGAAGGCAACGAAGAGCGCAGAAAAATAAACCTGCTTAAGCCTTGTGTCATAGACAGGCTGCTTCATCTTATTTTGTGAATGCAACCAATAGAAGACAAGATGCAAAACAGATGAAAGGATTATGATTATCAGCAAAGCCAGAACAAAGAAAAACGATGGAAACCTACTGCAATCAGCAGGACATGTGCAGCTTTCTTCTGCAGAGCAAACGCCGTCACCACAACGAGGAGCAGCAGGCATCTCAACTGAAGGCGCTCCTCTTGCCCCTTCGCAGGACGGGCACGGACCACCACAATCAATTCCAATCTCACACACAAGACCAGCATCAAGAAGCTGGCAGTTCTTTATACGGTCAGTGCAAGTGGCACATGGCTGGCAAGGCCCGCCGCAATCAATCCCTGTCTCGCCGTTATTTCTGACATTATCAAAGCAGCCAGGGCATGGCGGGCAAGGACCACCGCAATCAACACCAGACTCGCAAAGTGCGGTGCCTTTGTCATCGGGATGGCAATTCTGGACCTTATCTTGACAAGTGGCAAGATAGAGACAGTCTTGTGCCTCTGGTGGCTTGTTCTTCTGAGTGTTGCAGTTGTTTGTGTCCACACAATTGCGATATTGGAGGCCAACAACTGTGCAATTTCCCCAGGAAGAGCATTGCCACTTTTCCTGGCAGCCTGCCTGAGAAAGCGCAGCTGCAGCCTCCTCAAAACCAGCACCTGCGCCACCGCCACCACCGCCTCCAGCAGCGCCACCCCCACCGCCACCACCGCCTCCACCGCCACCACCGCCAGTGCCTGGAGGCGGGCATGCGCCGCAATCGATGGGACAGTTCTGACAGGTCTCATGGGTATCCTGCTCGCAAATCCCGTTACCGCAAAACTTGCATATGCCACAATCAACAGAGCAGCCTGAACAATTCTCAGGAGGATCACAATAAGAATCTCCGCAGAAGAGCACCCTAAGCTTCAAGAATTTGTAGGCACCTTCCTGCCAAGTGGAATTGCCAAGATTTTCCTGAAACGGGACGGCCAGAGTGCGATTGACGTAGAATCGCACTGTCTCTAGGTCGCGAGGGCCTTCATCAACAGAAGTAGAGAGGTCATCGCCCATGCAGGAAAGGAGACCAAACCTGCCTGAAGTCTGAAGGCGAAAAAGACCGCAGAAGGTGTCATTCTGGTCATAAACTGTAATGTTCTTGCCTGCAGGAACTGCAATTGAATCCTCGAAGAGATTGCCATAAAACTCTGAGGCAACCCTTGGCACTGCATAGATAGGAATAACGGACAGAATTAACAGGACAAGAAAAATTAAGAGTCTCACCAGTCAATCACCCAGGTAGCGTTCTCAAGCATTCTCATCCAGTAAGGATGAAATGGCTCAAAAAACGAAAAGTTGTGGATTGAATCATTATAAAAAAGCCATTTTCCAGCAGAATAGCTATAAATAGCAAGATAAGACTGATTAATACTACCAATAGAAACACCAACAGAGCGATTTCCTGTAGTATCATTACTCGGATAACCTACAAAATTCCAATCAGCAAACAGAGGCACATAATTCGGGATGCTAACATCAGAACCATACTCAAGGCGTGCTGACAGATTCATGTAAATTGCATAACCTTTCTTGTCATCCAAAATTGCCATGTCCTGTACAACATAGGAAGGAAGGCAGGGATTGTAACTTTTCCAGTGATCAAGAGAGTCTGTAGAATCATATGCGTGGATTGAACGAAATTTATAACTACACACTGTCATATTGGAGCTATTGGTGAGGTTCTGGTAGAATTCCTCAAGGGCTGTGGAAATAGCCACCTCGTCGCCAAAACAGGGAGCAGAGAAATAGTTGAAGCCAGGATTTAAGCTTATGTTGCACATCTTATGATAAACCTCTACGATTGTGAGCCTCGCAATAGGCCAGCCTGTTATGACCGGAAAGCCCGGGGTTGAGGATGAATAGAGAAGACCTAAGACCAGGACAAACGCGAAAGCAGAAATCATCACAATATTCCTGGAAAGAATGGTCATAGGATTTAGCCCATTTTGCTCTTATATAAATTTTTCTTCAACTTTATCGTCAATGCACATTTGGACTAATTATCAAATTTATTAATTATACTATTTTATTATTTAATTAATTAGTTTTGTTAATTAATAACTTTCCTATTAATAGATTTTACAAAAGAAATTATCTGAGTCGCGCCTGGCACTTCTCACAGGTGTGGCGCGAGCGCTTGTTGATGTGGCCACACTCAGGGCATCGCTTGCGCTTAAACAGGAAGAGCAGCAACAGCAGGACTGCAAGGATGACAATAATTGCACCATAGAAGATATAATTGGCCTTCTTCAGAGTGAAGGGAAGTTCTTTTCTTAAGGATTTAACAAGGATTTCCTTGCGCTCACCGTAATTTGCCTGCACAATAACTTTTGGATTGTCTGCAAGGTCAACCTCTGCAAGCACAGGATTTGGGCGGATGGCAACAAGCGCTGACTTTCCAGCCTTGATCTCTGTCGTTCCAGTTGAGCCAAAAGAATACCTTTCACCGTCAATAATCACATCTATCAGCTCGATGTCAACAAAAACATCTGTCTCGCCAGTATTCCGGACCTCAACATAAAAGATGCCTTTCTGAAGGTCATATACCACAGAGACTATGTCTATCTGGGAATTGTCAATAACTCGTATGCCTTCAATGGAGAATCTCTGCCTTAACTCACTCTCAAGCGAACGAGGTGATTCACCATAAAGAACATAGGCATCCCCAGAAAGGTTCTGGCCCTGCATGGAGGCAGAGTATGTGAGGGTTTTCACACTATGGGCATCAATGAAAACAGGATCGAGGTCACCGACAGTGCCTTGGCCGCCGAGCTCAGAAGACAGTGAATAAGAGCCCTTGAAGTAAGCAGCCACCTCACCACTATTCTGGATAGTCACTTCTAGGTTTGCTGTGGCATAATTGTATCTGATGCTTGCAATCTGCAGAGTAATACTATAGGTGGGAACGTAAAAAATGTCGAGACCTTCAACAGGAGAGATAGGACCGCTTGGCATCCTGGCACCTCGGGCAAACTTGACAAAAACACTTATGCCAATCTGGCGCCGGATATTTGTGGCTGCACCAACATATTGGTTACCTATAAGGACAGCAACCTCCAAACCGCTTGCAGAGATGTACTGCCTTATCTGGTCAGGAACATTCTGCTTACCCAAAAAAAGCACAGGCTCTGAGCCTGACATGACCTCCTCCTCGAGGAACTCACCATTTGTAAGGACCACCTGCTTATTGATGTCACCATTGTCAGACTTGTATTTTTGTTGGTAGAGCTTAACAATCTCGATATTGTTATCAAAGCGATCCTCCTTGTTAATAATAATCGGATTAAACTGGTCAAGGGCTGACTTTACCTCACGGTCAACGTGACCATAGAGGATGAGCTCAGTTGGAGTGCGGGCCTGCAGCAATGAGACAACGTCAGCAATATTACGCCTATCAGCAAAGATAACATAGGAACCCTTGATTGCAGCATATGGGGCAACAGCAACAGCATTGTAGCCGTAAGAGTCATCAACAACAATGAAGTTTGGGGTGGTGGTCCGCCTGGCAAGTTCAAGATTAATATTTGAAGGGCTTATCTCTTCAACAGTGAAGCCCTCACCCTGCAAAACAGACGAATAGCCAACAACAAATGGCACTGTCCTGGAAGAAACAAGGAGCAGGTCCTTCTTGCCTTTGTCAAGTGTCTGGGCAAGGACTCTTGAATGGCGATCGCTTACGAGAAAATTCTTTGGGACCTTCATCAAGTTTGAATAGACCATGGCTGAATAGACATCACGCCAATCCTCTGAATTGACAATCAGATGATCCACTGCGCTGACTGTAGAGACTGCAACGAGGAACAGAAGCACTGCAAAAAGTACCCTTTTTTTCATGACCACTCCGCAAGAAAAAACCCTAGGAGGGTTATATTTAAACTTTTCGTGCTTAGTCCTGTCGCGCAGGTGTTGTTTTTGGAGAAATTATCTATTTAGGCTATCAAAATAACTTCTGGAGAAGAAAGCCAAACCAAGAAAAGATTGCGCGCTTCTGAGAAATCAGCCTTGAAATATCAATCGGGATGTCAAGGATAAGTCGCTTTGTTGAATTCAGGTTGGTAAGATTGGCAGGCTGCATCACAGTATTCAAATGTACATTAGGGGTTTGGTTCGCATTCAGAACCGGGTTCAAAGATGGGGAACTATTATTGAGTTGAATGCGTTTGGGAACATTGCATGAGCGATAGACTACAGTGTCGTACAGCTTGGGATTGCACACAGGGAAAGACAACCTGACCTTTGATACTGGCTCAATCAAGCTGGCAAGAGGAACATTCATAACAAATGTGGAATTTCCTAGTGACAAGAAGGTTGTGTCAGTTGGAAGCAGCTGATATTCCACGCTGTCTGCGTGCACCTCATAGTTGAGCAGGAATTCAATACCCTTGGCAGGATTTATACTGCTGTCAGCTAGGCCGTGAAATTCAAGAACAAAACCTGAGTCTGTCATGTTGCACGAGCGAATCCTCAGGTGAATCGGACTGCAGGTGTTCTCTATGCGATCGCAATAAACCTTGAAGCTTAGGCCAGAGCCATCCTCAAGAGTGTTTTGTCCACTATAATAATTGAGTTGAAGCTGAGCATCCTTGGAGATGTTTTTGTTGGCTATTATGATGGTGTAATTACCAGGCGTGCGGAAGAAAGACTCATTGGAGATAAAGAACAAGGGCTCGTCCTCACGAAAGACCTTGGCTTGAAGGTAATCTGAATCATACCAGGCACCATCAACCTTAGCGTATGTATTTGACTTGTTGAACTTGTAGCCAACACCCTTTATGTCATTTACCAGAAAGTTGCCACTGTGCTGTATGAGGGCAAACTGAACCTGGCCATGGTTGTTACAGAACTTTTCCCCAACAAAGCTGTATCTCTCACCCACAGTTGTAGTAACACCTGCAAGAACTGTGCTGCAACACCATAAGACAATGAGGTTGTAAACAAACAGGCGATTCATTGTACGGGAAGGCCATTGAATTCTGTAACAGTGCCGCTTCTGGCATCAATAACTATTGGAATTAGCTTCTGCTTGACAGTCCCATTAACCTCTGAGGAGGCCCGGACAGACAGATACCATGAATCACCAAGCAGGCTCACACTCTCGACAGAAATGGCAAGCTCCTGCACTGTGGAAGAAACAGTGCTGTTCTTGGCATAGAAGACAACCCGAGAACGCACAAAATCCTCAGCTATACTTCTTGCGTGCGCCTCATCAACTGATGAACAAGCAACAGAAAACAAGGAGAGGACAACAAAAAGGAGTGCAACAGCAGACCTAGGTGTCCTTGACTGCATTGAAGACAATGGTACCATTGCACTTACCCTTCACAGCATACTGAGGTATCTTGATTCTCCAATAAGTGTTGTTTATGGAGTCAAGAGTCTCGCTTTTGCGCTGCTTCACGCCAAAATTCATGTATATAGGATTGGCAAACTGTCCAGAGAGATTCCACATGTTACTAAATGTATGGGCTGAAGTATTGTCAAAGCGCATATTCCGTACTGAGATATTGCCAATCTTACACTTCATCGAAAGATTATTCTCAGTCCGGACATTGCCACCATATCCGTAAAGCCTCAGGTCGAGCGGCATGTTGCCTGTGTTTGTGACATTGACTGCTCTCGTCGGTGACTCGGCATTCAACGGGACCTCACCAAAGTCAACAATTGGCGGAACATCCAGGCCATAAAGTGGATTGATCCTTGTCCGGTTTACAGATGAGTTGTAAGAGATGCCATTCCTCAAATCAGCAGTGCCGTTGTCCCAGGCGCTCATGTTGCAAAACCAGGTGCCGTTGTTCGCAAAAAACCAAACAGCAAAAGTGCACGAATAAGTCTTGTTATACAGCCCTGTCTTATACGCAGTGCAGCTCCTATTCGAGTAATGCTCATTCTTATCATCTGGGGTAGAGGACTTGTTAGCAATAAAATACAGGGTAGCGTTAACAGCAACAATGTCATCCTTACCATTCCAATCAACCACAGTACCATTACACCAAACCTTGCGAGTAGTACCTGAAACAAGATCAATCTCATGAACAGGAGAAGAGTTAATATCATCAACAAGGACATCAATCACTCTGGGAGCATAGTTTGTTACGTTGACTCTTGTAATAATCGAGTCATTTACCCATTGAGTGCCGGCAGTGCTAACCTCAACTGACAAAAGCGAGACAGCAAAATAAAACGCCAAGTACAGTAATGCGGCCAGGCAGCCAAGCAAGGCAAGCTCCTTAAACCAATTGTTTTGTGATTTCATATTCTCATCAAGTCAATTCAACATAAAAATAATAGGTGTTGACAGTAGGGACACCTTCTGAGCCGTTCTCGGCAACGAGCATCTGGAAGTCATGGTATTTATTCGGGTTATAGCCTTGCCTTGTAGCGTTGATTATGGCTGTGTAAACAATGTTGGTGCCGTCGTGCAGCAAGACCTCATGCCAGGTGAATGCATTCGCAACATCATTCCTGTAGAGGTTCGCAGACTTGTTGCAGATTGAATTAGAGATGTATGTTGGGCCAGCATAAAAGGCAGGATGGGTTATGTCCAGGAAAGTCCTGTTTATGCAGTCGGATGAAAGCGCACTCTGCTTCAAGGCAGCCTGCTCAGTCTCAACATCAGGTATTTTTGCGCATCGAATGTTGTTCCAGTTGACTGTGGTGGAACTCCTTGTTGCATAGACCTCGCCTGAGACAACGCCCATGGTCCAATCATAGATCGTGTAGTTGTCAGCATCATCCAAGCTGATCCTCCCTGTAATGTTCCCGATGTAAGCCTTCCACTTGCTGGACTGCTGCGTGAGGTTGAGGAGCACTGTGTTTATGGTACCGCGCTGGTCAAAACCCCTGGCCTTAGGCGAGAGGCCGCTGGTCCTTGTGGAAGTGGAAAGATTCTTTACCTGGTTTGGGCCTGTCGGGACTGCAGAGGTCACACTAGAGACTATGCTGATGCAGAGAGCCAGGATTATGGCAATAACAACTGCATCATGTAAACCCGAAATTCTCATATTGATTGACCTCCTTTGTAATTATCACTCTATCACTCCAATTCGAC
The DNA here is from genome assembly GCA_043803105.1 of Candidatus Woesearchaeota archaeon. Lineage (GTDB taxonomy): Archaea > Nanobdellota > Nanobdellia > Woesearchaeales > JAZDKJ01 > JAZDKJ01. The sequence continues at coordinate 167,373 of JAZDKJ010000006.1, read as the reverse complement.
ATAAAAGTAATATTGGGTAACGGCAACGTCACCGTTATGGCCATTCTCCCCAACAAGCATCTGAAAGTCATGCGGTTTTTCATCGAAACCAGCAACGCTGTCCTCCAGGATGGATGCGTAAATCACATCCGTAGAGTCTGTTAGCAATACCTCAACAAAATCCACAGACTGGGGGGCATCGTTCTTGAAGGTGTAGGTGGCAGGGCATTCATTCCCTGAGGTAATATGAACAGAGCCAACCCAAAAATCGCCACTGAAACTATATCTGAAGGTCTCGTTCACGCCATCCACATCAGCAGTCCTCATGCCAAGCGAAGACTCAAGGTTAGAGAGGTTAAGCTCTGGGCTGTGCGCACTAAAATTTATGCACTTGACCGAAGCCCAACTGCTAATCTGTGCAGGCGATGCATAAACCTCGCCTTGGGGACTAGCATCAACCCAGTTATACATCGTCATGTTGTTTGCATTGTCCAGGGTTATCACTCCGCTAATGTTACCGAAGTAACCCTGCCAGGATTTTGTGACTGAGGTTGCGTTTATGTTCAACTCAGTTACATTCCCTGCCTGGGCAGGCACACTTGCACCGGCAATCGGCTTCATTCTTTCGCTTTTCAAAACCTCCAAATTATTTGGCCCGTTAGGGGCTGCAACAGCAACAGCCATGATAGCAAATGCTATCAAAAAGGCTATTACTAACTCTTCCAAACCTCTATTCGCTTTCAATATGGTGTGTTTTTTCTTTCTTCTCTATTACTCAGCTTTACTCAAGCTCTACATAAAAGTAAAATGTATCAAGCGTTGCTGGAATCGCATGGCCTCCTGCAACCGGCACCAGCATCTGGAAATCATGCGGCTTAGCGTCAAAACCTGTAACGCTGTTGTTCAGGATTGTGGCAAACACCGCCTCCCTGGAGTCATTATCAACCAGCATCACCTCAATGAAGTTGCTCGAGGCCTGCACTGCGTCATTAACATAGGTCTTCACAGACCAGCATGAATCAGCGTTGATTGTCCTTGAGCCAATCTGGAATGCAGAGTGGTCCTTGGTCTTGAAGGTCTCATTAATTCCGTCCATTGCTGAGCCAGGAACACCTATGTAAGACTCAAAGGTGGTAAGGTTACCTTCGTTTGGCAGATCTGGATCCATGTTGAAGCAAAACACATCAGCCCAGGATACTGAAGTACTGTTCGTTGAGAATATCTCACCCTGAGGGTTCGCATCAATCCAGTTGTACATCGTCTTGTTCTGTGCATCGTCGAGGGTTATCACTCCGCTAATGTTACCATAATAGCCCTGCCAAGTCTTGGTGATGATATTGGCGTCGATGTCAAGCTCTGTTACATTGCCTGCCTCTGCTGCAACCTGCTTTGCATCCTTGCCTATAGCATCAGACCTTTGCGAGGGCCCAGCATTCAAGACACCAGGTCCTGTTGGATCAGCGCTAACTACTGCTGACAAGCTTAAGCCAATCATAACCGCAAAAACCAACAACCTGATTATTGCCCTTTCTTCCATTTTTACACCTCTCCTTTTTTTGTTAACATTATCCCTTCAGGATCATGAATTACATTCAATTCCTGCTTCGAGAGCTTGAAAAGCTCTTTTTCAAGGATAACTTTGACAGAAATGCTCTTGGTCTGGCCTTGGACATTCTTCAACTGGATGTCCTGCACCTTTTTCTCAAGGTCTTTTGAGTCAGTAACCAGGTAAACAGTGATATCAGAACCCTTGGTTTCTACCGCTATAGCCTTGGTCTGCTCAACCAGATGCTCTATCTTCCAGAAGAATTTTTCAAGGAAATAATGGCTGGAAACATCCTCAATCATCCAAATCTTCAAGACAATCTTGTGATATTCGGTCAGGCGCAAAAGGCGTTTTCTAGCAAAATTCTTGCTAAGCAAAACCAGGTCGCAGAAATCATCAGCAAGAAAATAGAGGGTCCGTGGCTTTCCTGCCTCGCGCGCTGAGACCTTTTCCTTCTTGACTATGCCGGCAAACTCAAGCAGGCGAAGCTGCTGGCTAACGTTTGCCATGGAGGTGTTGAGCTTGCGGGACAACTCGAGGGGAGACAACTTGCCTAGAGAAAGATGGGAGAGAATCTCCCACTTGGATACTGTAAACAAACTCTCTATGTCCATTAGTCGTCTCCTAATCCACTGCTTAGTACATCAGTTGTCTTTTGTTAAATTTCTATACATCACTATAGTTTTTCATATCCTGAGGTATTCCATAAGGTATTTCATATATAAACATTTCGATTTTTAATTAATTATAGTCAATAAATTGAGACAAAAATAAATATATTTTAAATGTTTATCAATTTTAATAATTAATTAAATAGTTTATTATTGATTTTTTCTGACGACAAAAAAAATGACAGCAAAATGGTTGAATTTGGCAAGTATAGGCAACTTTCGATAACAGATAAAATTTGAATAAAACAATAAATTAATGTGATTAATATATCAATTATGATTAACTAATAAATTAATTACTTTCTAAGTGAGCTCAACATAGAAGTAGTAAGCAGTTACTGGCTGAGAGCCCTCGAGGCCTGATTCAGGCACGATGAGCTGGAAGTCATAGTACTGGTTGTTGAAGCCCTTTGCCTTGTTTTCCAGAAGGCCAGCATATACAATGCGGGCAGAGTCATACAAAAGCACCTCCTGGAAATTTCCTGATTGAGCAGTGTTGTTGACATAGGTTGCAATCGCAGGACAGCTGCCCGAGGCAAACTTTTTGGTGGCTGTATAAAACTCCTTATGGGCAAGAGCGCTCTTTATGAAAGTCCTGTTTATGCTGTCATCATTGGATGAGCTGATGTTCAAAGCCTGTTCTTCAGCCCTTGCAGTGGAGATGTTCGCGCAGATAATATTCTGCCAAGTGATTGTGGTTGAGGAGCGTGTTGCGTAAACCTCACCTGCAACAGTAGCAATTGACCAATCGTAAATAGTAGAGTTCAAGTTGTCGTCCAGGGAAAGTTTTCCGGTTATGTTACCTGCATAAGCCTTCCACCTATAGGTCTGGGAGGTGATATTGATCAGCAGAGTGGTGAAGGTTCCTCCAGTAGTGTTAAGCTTGTAGGCTGACTTTACAGGAGCGGTAACTGTCGAGAGGTTCTTTATCTGTTCAGGGCCCATAGGCACAGCTGCTACATACTGCAATATAATTAAGAGAGACAAAATCAAGACGAAATACTGTTTGCGGATATTCTTATCGTTCATTTTTCAGTTTGACTGCAATCCTTGACCTGACAGTGGAGATTGTCCTTGGGTCGCGATTAATGAGCCTGGCAAGCTCGCTATTGCCAAGACCAGATGGCTCTAGGAAGTGGACGATTGACTCCAGAACACTCAGTTTGCGTGAGGAAAAAACGTCAAATGGCAGGTGGAATGTTGAATCTGCAGGCTGCAATGGCCCGGGCATCTTCCTCTGCGAAGCATGATAGGCGTTCCAGATAGTGCGTGGATCACGATTGATAAGCTTTGAAATCTGACTCAATCTAAGCCCAAGGTTCTCGTGCATAAACTTGACCAAGGCCTCGAAGGAGCCAAGAAGGCGGGTAGAGAATACAGTGACAGGAATAGAGATAGAGGACTTGTCCTCGTGAATGATTAACCTTTCAATCTGATGCTTTGACCAATGATGCTCAGAAGAGAGATGCTGCACGAAAATGTCAAGCAGCTTATCTGAAGTGACAGTGGTTTTGTTCATATTATACTTATCATGTAGGATAAAATTAGTGCAAATACAGCTATCTTTGCCATTATTTTCCTATTATGTAAGAAGGTTATATTAAAATATTGCGGTTTATTGGGCAGTTGAAACTTACTATGTAAGAAATATGTTTTTATTAATTAATTCATGTAATAAATATATTTTAGTAATTCAATAATTTATTAATTACATAGATTAATAATTATTAATATTAATCATCTATAACCGAAGAGAAAACGATGGTACCGTTGCACTGGCCTTTGACTCCAACTGGAGGAACCCTTATCTTCCAGTAAGTGTTTCTAGTGCTGTTGATTGTCTCACTCTTGCGCTGAGCCAGATTGAAATTGTTAATGTCATTAGGGTTGGCAAACTGGCCGGAGAGATTTGTCATTGACTCAAACGCAGTGTCTACAGTTAAAGAAAAGTGTTCATTCCTTATCGGAATCGTGCCCATACGGCACTTAAGGGACTGGTTGTTCTCAATTCTTACTGAGCCGCCATAGCCATAAAGCTGTAGGTCAATATTCATATTGCCTGTGTTTGTGACGTTCTCTATCTTATCAGTTAGAGAGGTCTTATTGAGGGCCAATTCCCCATAATTAATGATTGGGGGCACACTCAAGCCATAGAGAGGATTTACCTTTGTCCTGTTGGTTGAGGAGTTGTAAGCACCACGACCATCAAAATTTGCAGTCCCGTTATCCCAGGCGCTCATGTTGCAGTACCAGGTGCCGTTGTTAGCAAAAAACCAGACAGCGAAAGTGCACGAATAAGTCTTGTTGTACGTGCCTGACCTGTATGCATTGCAGCTCCTGTTGGAGTAATGCTCATTTTTATCATTAGGGGTTGAAGACTTGTTCGCAATAAAATAAAGAGTGGCGTTCACCGCAATAATATCATCCTTGCCATTCCAATCAACAACAGTACCATTACACCAAACCTTGCGGGTGGTGCCTGAAACAAGATCAATCTCATGAACAGGAGAAGAGTTAATATCATCAACGAGCACGTTGATAACCCGCGGTGCGAAGTTGGTGATATTCAGCAAGGTTGTTGCAGTATCATTAACATACCCCGGAGCAGCAAATGCCCGGGATGCATCAAAAGGCAAAATGAAAGAAATAAGAATAGCATAAAAAATAAGTGAGACTAAAAGGCTGATGGCTGTAATTTCAAGCCTGGAAAAACTATGTGAGCTCGACATAAAAGTAATAGGCTACAGGAGTCTGAAAACCCTCCTGGCCTTTCTCCCCAACAAGCATCTGGAAATCAACGTGCTGATTATTGTAACCATGCACTGACTGGTTCATCACAGAGGCGTAGACTATCCAACCTTCGGTATCGTATAGAAGCACCTCAGAAAAAGAGGACTTTTGGGGACCATCATTGACATAAGGATGCGCTGTATGATTACAGGAGTTAGCTCCGATAGGCTGGTTGCCCACGAAGAAGCTTGTGTGGTTGTTGCGCCTAAAGGTCTTGTTGAGACCATCGGTCTTCTCAAAGGTGTGGTTGAGAGCCAGGCTTTCTGCCTCTACAACAGTCTTGTTTGCGCACCTTATAGAGGTCCATAATACAGTGGACGCTTTTCTTGAGGCAAAGACCTCGCCTCCTGACGAGGTGAGGGTCCAATCAAACATTGTGTAATTGAGATTATCATCCAAAGTAATCTTGCCAGAAACATTGCCTAGATAGGCTTTCCAATAGAGGCTCTGCTGGGTAACATTGATGCGAATAGTGGTTATTGTGCCGCGCTCGTCCTGAGTCCTAGCAATAGGGCCCTTCACGCCCCTAGATGCATTCTGGACATAAGTAATAGAATCAGGCCCAACAGGCGCTGCCAGCACAGTTACCGCAAGGTATAGCGCAATCAGTGCCAAACAGGCAATTGTCCTGTATTCTTTACCTCTTGTTATCATACTCTGCCTCTACAAATTCTCTTTCTCTAAAAAAAAAATAAAAAAAACTCTCATTCAAGCTCTACATAAAAGTAATAAGTAGTGGTTGTCCAAACACGGGTACCATTACCGTTCTCGCCGACCAACATCTGGAAGTCATGGAGTCTACCATCAAAACCAAATTTCTTGCCCTTTGAGTTAGGGCTATCATCCTCAATAATAGTCATGTAGACTGCGTCGCGCTGGTCTTGCAGCAAGACCTCAATAAAGTCTCCAGTCTGGCGACTGTTGTTAACGTATGTATTCAAGGCCCAGCAGTCACCTGGAAGGAACTGCTTTGTGCCTACGAAAAAACCAGGGTGGGTTGTGGCATCGTCTTTTGAGCCAGCATTACAGCCGGGGCAAAAGGTCTCGTTAACACCGTCCTCGTCGTTCTTTTCCATTGAAAGGTTGTGCTCAAGTTCAGTCTCGTTAAAAATGGAGGTCTTGTTCAGGCAGTCAATTGCCGTCCATACAGGAGGGTTTCTTGGGGTAGCGTAAACCGCACCACCAGGCTCAGCAACAAGCCAATCATACATAGTGCTGTTGGACAAATCATCCAAAGTGATGATACCAGAAACATTACCGTAGAAGCCTGCCCAATGCTGGGTGATGCTTGTAGCGTTTAAGAAGAGCTCTGTCACGTTACCAGCCTCTGCATCAATAGGAGCACCGCCCCATGAATCCATGCGCTGGCTGTCGACAACATTCAACTTCTCAGGGCCGACAGGATCCCTGTTCCCTGCAAACACCATGTATGCTAGGATAACAGTAATTGTTATCAGCAAACCATACGCTCTTGCCATGCTCTTGCTTAACCTCATTTTCCTAACCTCCTTTTGCTCTATTTTGATCATCTGAAGCGACTCCCGTCGCTAATCCTAGACATCTTCTCTATGTTCTTCGTGTTGATGATGATGGTGCCAAGATCTCCTGCAATGCGGACAAAGCCATCATTGATGACTTCGAGGCGGCCTCGAGCAACCTTAATCTGGTTTCCATCCTTATAAGGGACTTTCACTTGGTGCCCGACAAAATCCGAAAACAAATCTTGCATTTGTAATCCTCCAGGTTGCTTATTGAATAAATCGATGATAATCCATATCTTAATTTCCTTTGTACTATCTTAATATAGTTTTTACGATATATATTATATTAGTATACTAATTGGTATACTTATATATAAATCTTTTGCTTGAAAAAGAGGTTATAAATAGCTAATAAAACTGATTCTTTGACTCATAATCAAAAAATATAACTCAAAAAAATATTTTAAAGTCAAATTAGGCTTATTTTTAATTTTAAGGCTGTAATACAGCTTTTAATCAACAGAAAAAGCATGATTTACTGTTAAGTTAGAAAGTCAGCAAGCACCTGAATGACAGCCTGTCTAGAGGTTAATGGCTTGAGCTTGAAAGCAAGCAAATCATCCTTGAAAAACTCTGTTATCCAGAGGTAGAAATCATTTTTCTGCTCGTTACAATAAGCAGAAAAGACAGAATCTGGCATAAACCTTAGCTTCTCATAAAGTTCAAGCAGGCTGGTTGCACGAGAACCATCGGCAAAACAAAAAGCCTTGTCTGGACTGACAACAACAGGCCTTCTGGGCTCCTGTTGCGAGGCAACCATCTGCTGCATAGGCTTTCTCTGCTCAAGACCCAATTCAACCTTGACATTTAGCACTTCGCTTTCGAGCTCTGCTCTGAGCTCTCCCAGGAAACGATGCTTGTCAGAAAGCATTTTACCCAATTGGTTTATCTCGAACTCAGTTAGAGTGAGCTGGCCACGCAGTTTGTCGATAAGGTTGATGTGATCAATCAATTTTTTTGGTTGAGAAGGTTCCGGATCCTCAGGCATGACAAAAGTGGCCACAGGTGCAGCAACGGGTTGTTGAATAAATGGCTCGGGCTCAAGCTTTGGAAGTTCAGGGGAAGGCTCAACTGGCTTGACTAATGGATTGGCCTGAATGGGCTGAACCCCAACTTTAGAATCTTGCTTAACCTGAGGTTTAGGGGGAGAAATCTCAGGTTCTGAAAGGGAAGGAAGCTCGTCTGGCACCTCAGAACCTTTGGCATCGTCCTTTTTTTCCTTTTTCAGGCTGAATATAGGCATAGGTATCTAACAGAAATTCGCAGGCTGTTGTTTAAAAAGTTTTGTCATGATTTACTAGTGAATTATGTAGGTGTTGCGCCTACCACAACAGTACCGTTACAGGCCCCCTTTAGACCGTATGGAATTGCAAGCTTCCAAAAAGTCTTATTCGTATCATTAGTATATATATAGTCATTAGTCCGGCGGGACAGGACAAAGCCTTCAACAAGAACAGGCGCGGAGGTCAGGTTGGTCATTGAAGAGAAGGGAGTCTGATAAGACACTGAGTAATGCTCATAGCCGACAGAAATGTTTCCCTTTGGACAGCGCATCGAAAGGTTGTCTGCAAGAACCTTGCCATAGCCTTCAAGGCTCACCAAAATGTCCTTGTTACCAAGATTGACCAGGCTAAGGTTTGAGTCAGTGGAAACAGACGATGGACCTAAGTTGCCAAAATCCAGAAATGGGTCTGCGCCAACTGCAAACAACTCGTCAACAGTGGTGCTAACCGAAGAACGGTTGGTCAGGTTGTCAGTGCTAAAGGCGGTCAGGTTGCAAATCCAGGTGCCGCTGTTTGCATAATAGAAAAGCTCGAATTTGCAGCTCACGTTCAGGTAATTGCTCGAGTTTGCGATCTTCGAGCAATTATGGTTATGGTAATGATTATTGCGGTCATCAGAAGAGGTTGATTTAGCCTGAGAGAAGTCAAAAAAAGTGGCATTGACAAGAAGGATATTTCCAGCACTAATCTCGTCAAAAATTGTGGCATTGCAAGTCACGTTTATGAGACCACCAGACACCAGGTCTATGGGATCATCTATTGCAAGGCGAGTGAAGAGCGGCGGATGGACCTTCATGGTAAGATTGAAATTACCTGAAAAGCCAACATTACCATAAATATCAGTGCAGTTAACAGACCAATTGTATCTTCCGTTGTTGAGAGACAGGGTGAAATTCAATCTTGTATTCCTTACAATCCGCGTTGAATTGGTCATGTTAATCTTCTTGTTGATGTTCAGTGTACAGTTCTTGATGGCAGAGGCATCGGTCACATTGTAGTAAAAGACTACAGTCTTTGACCTGAACAGGGCAGTATTGTTTGCAGGGCTCTTTAGCCTGACCCTAGGAGGAGTCTTGTCTTTTGCCTGGATTCCAGAAAGGGAAACAAATTGGTTTGCCTCAAGTTTCAGGTTTTCGTTTGCACATCTCCCAGTAATCACAAGAGAAGAATTACCAACAGAGTCTGCCGTAATATTCCATTTAGTGGAGAGGGTCGAACCCCTGGAGGGATTTCCAAGGCCATGGGTCACGCTGTCAGAAGGACTTATGTTAAAAGGCCCAGTGTCAGAAAAACCTAGGGTAAGATTGCAGGATACACCATCTGCACCCAGGACCTTAGCGCTAGCAGACACATTATAAAACAGGTCTGTCTCCAGGCTCGCATTTTGCGCGGGAAATGTGACTGTGATATTGAGCTCAGGGGACCTCAAAAGGTTTATTGTGGCATTGACATTATCCTCATCAGGCTTGAGCTTTGAGGTGGTCTTACCATAGTATGTTATATTCCACGCATACATAAGAATTGTATCATTGTCTGTACCATTTATCACAACAAAATAGCGGCCAGAGAGGGCTGCAGCCGGAACGCTTGTCCTGGAACGGATAAAATCAGAGCTATTTGTATCGTTGACTGAAAATGGTGTGTTGAAGGGGACCTGCCTTTTGCCGCTTGTAAAAATAAAGCCAGCCATGCTGTGAGGTGTGGGAGGTGCGTAAACGAGAGTGCATAGCACAGCGATGGACACAAGAAGACAGCAGAGAAACAAGGCCTTAATCATTTTTCCTCCTAAAACGAACAAAGGCGTAGACTGCAAGGAAAGATGCGCAGAGCACAACAAGGGAGAAAACCGGATTCATGGATTTGACAGAAGAAACAACTTCGGAAACAACATCTGCTGCAGGCTGAGGCACTTCGCTTGAGACCTTTTGCATCTCCAAAACAACCTTATTATTAACAGGGTCAAGCCTGAATTTTCCAAGGTCAACATCGCCAGGGCTGGCCAGAATTGCATCTGGAAACCCTTCTACGCTGAATACAAGCTCATCCCCAGGATTGCCTTCAACAAGAATAAAGAAAGCACCAGGTGACGGGCCTCCGGTAAAGGCCTCAACAGTCTTGTTACTGTTCCTGTTAAAAATCACAAAGTGTGTGCCTCTAGGGAGTTCTGTCGAATCAGGGGCGAAAAGGATGCCTGACATGACAATCGGCACGCGTATGAGCCTACTTGTCGAGACATCGCTAATCTTCGGTGACAGGTGGCTTGAGGCAATTGCAAAATAAGAAAATGAGGGTGTTGTTGCGCGATAATAGAACCTTGATTCATCAGAGTAGAGCAAGATTGTGGGCAGGACAATCCAGGTATTGTTGTGGAAGTGGGTGAGAACTATATCAGATGCTATAAGACCGTGCTCAACAAGCCAAAGCCTTTCGACATAGAAAGTAATATTCGCAGAACTAATCGAAGCATCGTCAATCTGGTCAATTGCCAAATACTTGAAGACAGTGGCACCTGGAGGAGAGCTGTCAAGCGGCCTGGAATCAAGCTCACGGACTTCAGTGAGTGGTTTTTGACTTGATAGCACATCAAGAGAAATTATGGAGGTATTGTCAACGCTGTAACTGTAAGACTGAAGATTGAGCGACTCGCCGATGCAGGCATCAAGGCAAGATTGCTCAACCTCATCAGCTCCTGAAAGGGAGGTTTTGTAGGATGAGGAGCAGGAGTGCAGGGAAGAGAAATATGACTGCTTGCATGAACTACAGCCAGCACAGGATTTAGAGCAGGAATCTAAATCATCTGAGGCAATTGTTTTGCAGCTAGAATATGCTGTGGCAGAGACCTGCAAAATTGCATCTGAGACTTCGTAACACGATTTGCGGCATGAATTATCGTCAAGCACAACCAAGGGATAGGTCTGAACAGAAACGAGTGAACTATCATTAACCATCACAGTAATGTAATGCAGGCCACGGTCCTTGTGCTTTGGAAGCCAGGTAATCAAACCAGTCAATGGCTCTATACTCATGGTTGAAGGCTTGGCAAGCAAAGAATAGGTCAATATATCATGGTCAAAATCCGTCGAATTTACCTGATAGGTGTATTGCACACCAACATTTGCGATTGTTATGGGCTCAGAGGTTATTGTTGGCGCATCGTTAACATTCTGGACATACAGAACAAAAGATTGCTGGTCTGTGAGCAGACCATCAGAAACCACGACAGTAATGTTGTACGAAGAAACCTGCCAAGCAGTTGGAGTCCAGATAATCAGGCCTGTGCTTGAATCTATTGTCATGCCTTTTGGACTTGAAAGAAGACTGAATGAAAGAGGATCATTATCAATATCAGACGCAATGACCTGATACGAATACGAAACACCCTGTGTTGCAGACAAGACAGGTGCGGAGACGATTCGCGGAGCATCGTTGACATTCAAGACAGTGAGAACAAATGATTGCATGGCAGATGAATTATAGTCGCTAACAAAAACAGTGATATTGTGCAAGCCGACATCATCATTTGCAGGAGTCCAGTTTATCAAACCGGTTTTGGAATCTATCTGCATTGTTGCAGGAGCAGTTCCCAAAGAATATGAAAGATTGTCCTGATCCGGGTCAAATGCCAGCACCATGTATTTGTAATTGCTGCCTTGCACCGCAACCAGCATCGGGATTGAGGTTATGATTGGAGCATCATTCACGTCCTCTACAAAGAGGGTGTAGTTTTGGGAAATTGTGTGTGCGGATTCGCTTACGATAATGGAGACAAAAAAACTTCCAACCTGGGAACTTGAGGGAGTGAAAATGACAAGACCTGACTGGCTGATAGACATTCCCTCTGGGCTCGATGCCAAGGAAAAAAACAATTCATCATTTTCCTCGTCAATGACCTGGACCTGGTACGAATAAGGATAGCCTTGAGTGGAAGAAATATCAGGAATTGAAATAAAGACTGGAGGGTCATCCACAGGGGCTACTGTAATGTTGAAATCCTGGAAGGCTTGGCCACCATCAGAGTCATCAACCAAAAGCCTAACAGGATTTATTCCTATATCTGAATTTGTTGGAATCCATCGGAGCAGACCTGATGCTTGGTCAATAAACATACCTTTTGGGCCGACAACCAAGAGATATGACAAGCTTGCGCTGTCTTCGTCACTGGCGTTCAGCTGATAGAAGTATGGATAGTCCTCTGTTGCAGTTATGATTGGGGACGAGCTGATTATTGGGGGGTCGTTAACGTTTTGCACAATCAAGACAAATGACTGGTTAACTGAAAAGATTCCGTCATCGGCCTTGACAACAATTGTATGCGAACCCACATCATTGCCAGTTGGCAGCCAGCTTATCAGGCCTGAGGTAGAGTTTACCTGCATTGAAGCAGGGGCCGTTGAAAGAGAGTATTCAATGGTGTCCAGATCAGGGTCATAAACAAAAGCCTTGTACAGATAAAGTGAATCTTCAAGGGCACCTGTTATTGGCACAGAAGTAAACTGCGGAGGGTTAATCGGCATTGTGGTGTTCAGTAAAAGATCAACATTGTGCATTACACCTTGGAGGATAATAGAGCGTGATGCCAAATGATAATCATTTGAGACCTTTATTGTTATTAGGTCTCCGTCTTTTCCATTCAAGGCAGCGAGATACTTTCCTGTAGACTGGCCGCGACCGACCATGCCTGAAAGGAAGAAACCATTATTAGTGTTGTTGACTGTAAAGTATGTGGTGCCCCGCACCTGAGTCAGGCCGTCAAGCTCAAGCACTTTGCCAGTGATTCCATGAGGTGATACAAGGGCAAAGGCTCCAGGAATCATCAAAAGGCAAATCAATCCGAAAGCACAAAGCCTCATTTTATCGACCTCAAAGTCCAATTGGATTTGCGCAAGGTCTTGAGATAATAGGATTTTCCTGGCTCAAGACCGAGCAGGTTTCTAGGTGCAGAAGAGGGCCACCAACCCCAGTTGTCATAGTGAATTGAACCCTTAAACTGGTCAATGACAGAATCATAATAATAGGCATACTTGATCGAGTTCACAGGGGCAATTTGAAGCGGATAATCTGGCTGTGCGTTCGTTGGCAAGAGCGATGAGTCCTCAGAATTCCAACCAACAAGATTATAGTCAGAATTGAGATGCACTGTAGTATTGGAGGTTGGCAGACTGCCCACAACAGTGTAATTGCAGTTCTGCGTAAGATTGTTGTAGAACCAGTAACCAGCCACGCGGTCAAGGCTGGTAAAGTTAGTGCTCCCTGAGCCAGGAAGCCAGTAGCTGCCCTCGTAAACTGTTTCCTCCCACAAAGCAGACATTGTGGAGTTATAACGCCAAATCTCTTTAACACAATGGGAGGGCTTAAAGAGCGGGTCATAGCCATTATTGGTCTGGTTCTTCAGCTCAGAATTTGCCAATATGAGCGGCAGACTCACCATATTCCAATCAGGATAGAGAGTAACAAGGTGCTTTCCGACAGTGTTGTTATGGAATTTTCTTGCATCTCCCCTTACAACAGCAATCCTATAGAACCTAATTAGAGAGGACGCAGAGCTTTGGTCAGTCCAGTTCAAAACCTTCGAGAGGGTAATATTTGGTGTAGAGTAGAAATATGTCTGGTTCTTGCCAATATAGACTGCATAGTAATCAGAATAACTGGCATTTGACCAATTAAGGCTCACACTACGGTTGTCAGGTGCAAGCATGACCATAAAGGTTTGTGGAGCCTTTACAACTACAACAAACCTTGTCTGGCTCTTGTTGGAATTGTTGGCATCATCAATACAGGTGACATTCCAGTAGTTGAAGCCAGCAGCAGGATTGGCAAGTGTGTAATTCGACTGCTTGCTGTTAACACTGTAGACCTTTGACTTGAAGACTCCATTGAGGCTGAAATTGCATGAGATGTTTGTGTCAACCCTGTCGGTCGCAAGCCAGTTGAACACGATTGTTGTGTTGGTGGTGTTGAGCCCATGAACTGGCAGCAAAGGTGTAATGACCGGAGGGCTCAAATCAGGGCCAAGCCTGAAACTAGCATAGCCAACACCGTTTAAGTAATTGGAGTTTGCAGCCAAAGAGACTGCAGAGTAATTGCCAAGGGAGGCGCTAGCGGTATTCCAGGACATTGTCCACAAAGCGTCCTTACCAGAAGAATTTGAAGACCTGAAGACAAAGCGCTCCTCCTTTAGATTTCCAGTCAAGGGCAGGTTCTTCACAAACCTGCGAACACTTATGTTGTCCCAGGAGCCATTGAACTGGAAAGCACCAGGCCCAAAGCCGCCAGGGCCCAAGAGGCGCTGTGCAGAACTGTCATTATAGCTTATTAGTGCGCTGCCGTCCACAAACGACTTGAGGAAGACAGTGGTGTCATTGGAATAAACAATGAAGGTAAGCAGATGATTCACGTTGAAATCAGTGTACTGGGTGTCGCTGGTCGTAGAAAATGTTTTTGAACCGTCGTTGTAGCGGCCAAGCTCGCTTGGATAGTTGTTGGTCGAGGCCCAGAAATAGTAATAACTGGAACCGCTTACCAAAGTGCCTAGCTCAAGCTTGGCATACAAGCCGTTCTTCTGCTGGTAATTCTGCCTGACCTCAATAATTGCATCCTTGATCGGTTTTGACATCATCCTAATGGACTTGCCGTTTCCTGCAGAAGAGGTGTAGTTCAGATGCCTCTTTGAGGAATCATACCTAAGTGTTGAGTTCTGGTCCTCATTGGAATCGTCGAATGAGCTTGCGAGAGAATAGTTACCGAGAGTGTTTGCAGTAAAGGAATCATAGAAGAAAAATATCTCGCTCCTGCTTGAGGGGGCGCTTGAAACAGTGGAATTCCCGTAATAAACATAGTAAAAATAATTTTTTGATGTAATATTCCTTTGTATCCTGAACATGACCTCTGTGGTGGTCTTGTTAATGTTCCTCAGTATGCGCGCAAGGTGCTTCCAGGAATTGGTCTCATTATCCCACCAGACAACCCTAAGGTCCAAGGCATCCTGGCGCATCTTGCTCGCATTTATCAAGGCCATGGTGTTAAGGGTGTGGTTCATCGTATAGTTTGCCTCGAGGAGCTGCCTTGGAGTAATGTTTATCTGGCTGCGATACTTAAAGGAGGTATTCCACCAGGGAAGCGAGGTGTTGGAGGTTACAATATCAGTGGTGATATTTGTCTCCAGGAGATTGTTGAACCTGTCATGAGTTGAAATGTTAAAGCGGGCAATTTCGCCCTTCTCAAAGAGAGTGTGCTCAGGAACAACAGAAACAATGATGGAGGTAGCCTTTATCACTGAAAGATTGTATTTCAGGCTTGAGCCCATGTTAAAGTAGCCTGTGCTGTTGTCAAAACACTTAACACTCCACGAATAGTTGCCGTCGCCAAGATTTGTTGTAAAGGTCTGGAGCAGGCCTCTTGGAACATTGTTTGAGCTCTTGTTTAGCCTGCTGCCGATATAGAGACTGCAGTTCTTTATTCCAGACCACATGTCTGTGACATTGTAAACGAACAAAACAGTATTTCTGGTGTAGATGGACCTGTTGGAAGGAGAAACCAGCCTTACAACAGGTGCCTCTGTGTCAGGGAAAACTGAAAGGTTATAGGTAAGGGAGTAGGCCTTGTTGCCAACCTTGTCAGTGCAATTGATGCTCCACTTGTGGAAACCGTCAACTATTCCTGTAACCCTGAAGTACTGCTGCACTCCCTTGGTAACTGTCTTGTTAGTCCTATTAAGCTTCTGGTCAATGATCAAAGAACAGTTGGAGATCTTGGACAAGGCATCAGTAACATTGTACAGGAAGATAACCTTGCCGTCAATGTCGCGCGAATTGTTCAATGGACCAATAAGGCGAATTATGGGGTTAGTCCTGTCAATAGTTATGTTATAATGAATGCTTAGGGAACCATTGTTGTCAAGCAGGTCAAAGGCCTTTGCACGTATTGCGTACTGGTTGCTGTCAGGCAAAGAGGCGCTGTTCCATGTGCAGTTGAACGGTGCAACAGAGGAGTTGCAGGCAGGAATCCAAGACGAGGAAGAGTTCTGCCTGTACTCATAGACTGCCACTTTTACGCCTATACCTGAGTCAGAGACAGAGGCATTGAGAGGTATCAGGGCGCGAGAGGTATTATAGAATGACCTGGGCCTGTCAAGCACAAGAACAGGACCTGTGGTATCAACGTGAAATATCCTGGCCTTTGTGGTGTTGGTATTGCCTGAATAGTCTGTGCAGTTGATGCGCCAATTGTAGGCTCCCTCAGCGAACTGCTGGGAGAAATTCATCCTTACAGCAGTGGCATTTTGAGTAAGATTGACCTTGTTGTTGATGACTAAGCTACAATTCTTCATCCTAGAAGTCCGATCAGTTGCATTAAAAAAGAAGACGATGACAGTATTGTTCCAAGAATTATTGACAGGAGACTGAATCATTATCTTCGGAGGGGTCTTGTCAATTGTGATGTTTGAGTGGGTGCTGTTCAATCCGAGGTTAGACTTGCTGTCATTCGAGAAAACCCTGAGCTGGTAAGCCTTGCTGTCTGCAAGCCCTGCAAGATTCCAGGCGCACTGGTATGGAAGGCCTCTCTTGACGCAGGCAGTATTCCATGCAGAAGTGGTATTCTGCCTGTACTTGAAGACTACAGTGTCAACACCTGAGCCAAGATCAGTTACAGAGGCGTTCACATTAACAGAGGACTGCGAGATGTTTGTGAAGTTGCGCAGAATGTCAAGGACTGATGTCGGGCCTATGTTGTCAATGCCTATTGACAGACGATAATCATTTCTCAGTCCTTCGTTGTCAGTAACATTTAGCCTGAGGAAGCAGGCAGTGCTCTGTTCAGCGCATTGGCCCTGAGTTATGGTATTGAAACTGCAATTCTTGGACTGAGAAGCACATAGTGTGGTTGGGCTGCTAAAAGCAACATTGTTGTCAAGCTCAAAAGAATAACTAATAATGCTCCCCTCATCTATTGAGGCTGAGGCATTAAGCCTTTCTGTGCGCGCAAGCCACGAGGCGTTTGAAGGATAAGTAAAGAAGGCATGGGGATGGTCATTAACTGAGATGTTCATTTGCCTCTTTGAATAATATGTTCCAACTATGTTAGAGGTGGCCCTGCAGAAAACACTCCAGCTTGTATGACCAGAATCTGTTGTGGTCCGAATCACGAAAGTATAGTTCTTAGGTGAACCTCCTGCAGTAAGATTCCCAAGATTGTAGCTGTTGTTATGGCTGCGCAGGAAGGGAGAAGTGCTATTGATATCAGATATGTCACTATAATTGTACATAGGATACAGTGTAACATTGGTGCAGTTCTGAGGCTTGTCGTCACAATAGGCCTTGCAGTTCAATTCAAATGTATAATTCCGACCCGGTTCTGACTCATTGAGCCTAAGATTGATTGAAGGCTTTGTAGCGTTGACAGTGATAGTACCAATGCTTGTCGAATTCCAGATAATGCCTGTATAGGTCGAATTTTTGTTCGAGGCAGTATCGTTTGCCCAGGTGAAGGTCCAGTTGTAAATACCAACATTAGTCACCTTATAGGTGGAGGAATAAACATCAGGGTTATTCACCTTGTTGCAGCTAGTTGCCCCATGGGTTAAGGGTACTTTGAACTGTATGGAATTTGGAGCCCGCACAATAGCCCAAGTCTGATTAACACCTGAAAGTGCATCAAAGACGGTTGCGTTCAGGCAAAGAGTCTGTGTGATATTTATCTTTGTCACATTAGCAGACATTAGCTCTATGGTGGGATAGGTTAGATCAATCTTGGTAATCCTTACCGGTGAGCCATTGCGGTTGTTTATTGAATCTGAGCAATTCACCTGCCAACTGTAGCCGGAGTCCCGCAAGCCTTTGACCTTAAATGACTGTAAAATGTCCTTCCTGATCGTCCGATTGGTCTGGTTCACAGAACCATTAATCAAAAGGGTGCAATTCGCAACAGACAAAAGCTGGTCAGAGACATTGAACCAGAAGGTCAGGTTCTCTGTATTTATCCACTTGTTGTTTAGCGGCAGGCGCAGCTGAACCAATGGGGGTTTTGTGTCAACCCTTAATGTTCTTGTCCGCGTCTGGTTAACATTGCCTGCCTTGTCGTCAGACCACATATAGTATGTGTATACACCATCAACAAGGTTCTGCTTTGTGATATTGGTATAATTGCCAATATACGGCTTGGACGCTTCGACGCTGGTGTTCCAGGTGAAGATGAAAGTGTTGGGATTGACGTCGATATGGCTCACATTGATGACCACAGTCGTTGAACTCTGGTTCCAGTTTTCTGGAGGGGTGGGGTATAGGTAGGAGGACCTTGGTTTTGTTGAATCAAGTGTTAGCTTCCTTAAAACTGTTGAATTCTTGTTGTTGGCGCGATCAGCGGCAGTGACATTGTAGAAATACACCATATTGCCGTTAAGCTTCGTGAAGTTAATCGAGTGAGAGCTGCCTGTGAGCACGGTAAGATTCACAAGTTTCTTGGTGCTGTTGTAGAGGTAGAAAGTGACGTTTGCTTTGTTGGGATCGATTATGCTTACATTGACGAAAAGCCAATTCCTTGACATGAAAGAATTATTTGACTCAGTGCCACCGGCATAGAAAATCTTGGGCGGAACCCTGTCAACAAAAAGAGTGCGGTTCGTGTTATTGAAAGCATGGTTGCCAGCTGAATCATTACACCAGATATTCCACTTGTAAGAACCGTCAGGAGCATGGGCTTCAATAGAGTTAACAGAATCAGGCCTTGGAGTAGGGTCAGTCTCGTTCTTCTTCCAAGTGCCTGAAAAATTTGACCAAAGGATACAGACCTCCTCATGCGCCTCACTAAAGGAGTATTCAAAAGTCAGTACGCTGTTGGATGTGTAGCTTGCGTTCTTGGGAGAAAGAAGCAAAACAACCGGCGCAATATTGTCAACGAAAACCGTAAAGTTGCTTGCAGACCAGTTGGAATTGCCAGCTGAATCATTGCAGCGAACATTCCATATGTAGGTGCCGTAAGGAAGGCTCATCTCCAGGAATGAATTTGTCACCTGCTCCCTTGGGCTAATGTCTGTCTGATTCAACTTCCATGAACCTGAGAAGTTGCCAAACAGTTCACAATTATCAAGGTGCGGGCTGAGGGGATCATCCGGAATGTAGCTCATTGTCAACAGGCCATCAGGGTCAGCCTCCCTGTCACCGGGCGAGGCAAGCTGGATGGTTGGGAAGGTGGAATCGAGGGTGAGCTTCCTTGTCAGGGTTGAGTTAGAGTTACCTGCCAGGTCCACAGCTGTCACATTGTAATAATAGTCCTTGTTGCTGGCAAGCTTGGTGAAGTTTATGCTTCGAGTACCTGCAGCAAGGGTTGTCAAGTTGAGGAGTTTTGTCTCATTGAACAGCTTGAAGGTTATGTTTGACTCGTGAAGCTCCAAAACAGTTGTGTTAACGTAAATCCAATCCCTGTTAAAATATGTGTCAGCAGGCTCAGTATTACTCCCAAAGAATATCTTTGGAACAGTCTTGTCTACAAGGATTGTTCGGTTTGTGCTGTTAAAGGCATAATTTCCTGCAGTGTCATTACACCAGATAGTCCACTTATGGCTACCATCAGACAAGGCAACTGTAAAGCTGGACTGCTGGGTGGAAACAACATTGGTGTTTGAGGCATTTGCCTTGAAGATGCCGCTTGCATTATGGTAGACCTTACATGCGTCGAGGTTGGCATCGTAAGGGGTGTATGTGAACTGCGGATTAGTCCTTGTCCAACTACCTGTGGACGGAGCATCAAGCCTTGAAGTCGGGGGAGTGGTGTCAAGAGTGATCTTCCTGGTCCTTGTATTGTTGTAGTTGTTTGCCTTGTCCCGGATTGAGACATTATAATAGTAAACCATGTTGCTGTTGAGCTTTGTAAAATTGATGCTCCTTGAGCCGGCTTGCTTTGTGGTTAGGTTTACAAGATTCTTGCTTGAGTTATACAGGTAGAAAGTGATGTTCGCCTCATTGGCATCAAAAGCGCTCACATTAACAAAAATATAATTCCTGCTTGCAAAGGTGTTGTTCTTGGCAGTTCCGTTATTGAATCTTATCAAAGGCCGGGTCCTGTCAACTATAACCAGCCAAGAGATGCTGTTGTTCTTGTTAGCAAAACTATCAGTACAGTTAACACTCCAATTATACCTGCCTGAGCCAAGATTCTTGACCCTAAAATAGTTTGTCAGGTCTTCAGTTATAGTCTTGTTTGTCTGGTTCAGCTTGCGGTTGATGACAAGGCTGCAGTTAGAGACATTGTAATTGTCCTTCGGAATATAACCAAGAGTAAGGTTACCGCTGCTGCTAAAGGAGGCATTTGCAGGGCTAACCAGAGAGGCAGAGGGTTTTGTTATATCGCGTACAGTGACTGTGGTCAATAGACTACCTGCAACACTTGAATAAGTGGAGTTGGCAAGGCATCTCAGCTGATTGTTCCTTGAGATTGCATAAGCAACAAGGGTAAAGTTTCTCTTGGCAGAGCCGTTGAAATTACCTGCAGACTGCGGATTTGATGCAGCAATAGAATAAAGCCTTATGTTGCCTGAGGAATAGCTAATAGTTGACCAAGGACTTGAGGGGTTTGGCCTTGTCTGGATTGTCACTTCAGTTCCCATGCAGTAGCCTGATGAGCACGAAATGTTGCATGTTGCATTGAACTGGGCGGACTCTGCGGGCGCAGGGTCTGTAAGGGGTGCTGAGAGATTTGTCTTTAGCCAGCCAAGAATATAACCATATAGCTTGACAAAGGATTGGCTGTTGTCCCAATAATGGGTGTACTCGACATTGGCACCTGTGCTGTAGTAGAGGTAATTAATTATCTTAACCTTATCATTCGGACCAAGGTGGATGTCCTGCGAGGGAGTCGAATTCCTCTTGCTTGAGACAGTGCTTTGAGCTGTGGCTGTATAAAGAGTCCCTCCCAACTGGCGGTCACCGTCCTGCGCTATCAAAGGCTCCTGAGTGCCGTTGTTGTAATAGAGCCTCCAGCTTATGTACGCGTTTTGGGCTCCTGAGAATGAGCCGCTGAAATTGATAGGCTGACTTGCCTTGATAAGAAAACCATTTACCTTGACACCCTGAACAGTTGTTGCGGTGACCAAAGTGTTTTCTGAATTCTTGACGCATACCTTTGCATAGGAATTGGGTGTCTGGTCCTGGGTGTAGTTCAAGTCAATGGTTGGAGCGCCGGAAGAACCATAGGATTCAAAAAATGTTATAATAGGAATCTGCACCTTTACACTTACGTTCCGCGTGAGAGACTTGTTTACGTTTCCGCCAATATCAGTGCAGTTAACATACCACTTGTAATTGCCATTGGCAAGCGAGCGCTGAATAACTGTGGCAGTATTGTTTGACACTGGGCTAACGGATGAGGTGACCCCATTAACCAGGAGAGTGCAGTTTGCTATCGGATTGGAGTCTGTTGCATTGAAAATAAACTGCACAAGATTGCTTGAGGTCCAGACTGAATTGTTCAAAGGCCTCTGCAGCCTTGTCCTTGGAGATATTGTATCTGTGGTATAGTTGAAGTCTTGTGTGGCATTGGTGTAGAACCCAAGGGTATCATAAGCGGTAACCCTCCAAAAGAAAACCCGGTTGGCTGTCCAGGCAGAAGAAACCTGATAAGAGGTGTTTGAAATGTTCCTGCGGTTAGAGTAAATATAATTGATGCTGGCAAAATTCTTGTTTTCACTAACCCGAACAGTGTAATTCTTGAAGTGTGCCTCCACAGTCGGAGACCAGTTCAAAAGCGGAGTCAGGACCTTGCTGACCTTGCCGTTCACAGGATACCTCAGGATGAAAGCAGAGGGAGCAGAGATGTCAACCTGCAAAGTCCAGTTGGTCTTGTTAAAGGCATTATTGCCGGCCATATCATAACAACGTACATTCCAAAGATAGGTCCCTGACTGCAGGGTTAACGGCTTAAAGACAGTCTTTGTGCCGTTCCTAACAGTGGTATTGGTCTGGTTCAGCTTATATGCCCCGCTGAAGTTAGAGTACAATGAGCAATTCTTTATGTTTGTGTCAATAACACTAAAGTTAAACCGCAGGTTAGTGTTGCCGCGGGTAATATTTGCATTCGAAGGCTGCAACAACTTCACTGAAGGCAGGGTAGTGTCCAGGGTGATGTTGCGCTTCACAGTTGAATTTGAGAAACCAGACTTGTCCCTCACAGTCACATTATAGAAATAAACCATGTTTGTGTTCTTCAAATTCGTGAAGTTTATGAAGAAACTGGAGGAGGTGTAATTTGTCCTGTTAACAAGGCCAGAGATATTATACAGGTAGAATGTGATATTATTGAAATTAGTCTCTGTCACAGAAACATTGACGTAAATCCAGTTGCGATTGACAAACACCCCATTCTGAGAAGTGCCGAGGCCATACACAATTTTTGGCCTGGTGTTATCCAGGGTTATCTTCCTCAAGATAGTGCGGTTGCGATTGCCAGCCTTGTCGAGCACAGAGACATTGAAATAGTAAACAGAATTAGGATTAAGCTTTGTGAAGTTCACGCTTCTTGAGCCGGCAGACCTGAAAGTGGAGTTAACGAGCTTTCGTGAGACATTATACAGGTAAAAAGTAAGATTTGCAGTATTCTTCTCATTAACAGAGACGTTAACATAAACATAATCCTGCCCTGCAAAAGAGTTATTGGCTAAGGTGCCGCCAGCATAGACCAGCTTTGGATAGGTTGTGTCAACAGAAAAAGTTCGGTTGGTATTGTTAAAAGCAAAATTTCCTGCAGAATCATTGCAGCGCACATTCCACTTGTAAGAGCCGTCAGCCAATGAATCAGTAAAAGTGTCCTCTGAGCCACTGGTAATGGAACCATGGGTCTGCACAGCAGCAAATCCAGAAGAGTTATCATAAAGAACACAGTAAGCAAGGTTCTGGTCAGTGGGGGTGTACTTGAGGCTTACACTAGGTGAGGCAGACCATGAAGAGGTTGACGGTAAATTAAGCCTGACAGTAGGCTTTGCGTTGTCTATCTGGACATTAATGATGGTGCTGTTTTTTAGGCTGCTGATATCAGTCACATTAAGCCTCAAAAAGCAGGCCCAACTGTTCTCAGAGCATTGAGTCTGCGAAGTGGTGTTAAGTGTGCAGTTCTTATTTGTTGTAACGCAGAGAGTGGATGGATGGCTGAAGGCTGCGTTATTGTCAATCTCAAAAGAGTATGACACAATTGACTTATCATCACTGGAACTCGAGGCGTTGAGCCTGACCTTTGACCTAAGATAAGAACGGTTAAGCGGAGATGTGAACCTGGCAACAGGGAAATCATCTATTGTGAGGTTAATCTGAGTCTTTGAAAAGATTGTTCCGCCGTTTGCCGAATAAACCATGCATCGCAGGCCAAAGGTATTTGCGCCAGAATTTTTCCCAACAGTAATGTTAAAAGATTGGCTGCAATTCTGCCCCTTGGCAAGTGTGCTGCAGTTCTTAAAGTTAAGACTGTTCGTCAACAAGGTTGTCGTTTTGTTCAACTCTATCCACGTGCCGTACTTGTATTGTGCATAAATCAATACACCCTCGCATGAGCCGGTAGATGACTGGTTGCATGTGACATTACAGTTCTGGAGAAATGACGAGTTTCTGCTGGTTTTTGACTCATTAAGCTCAAAGTTTACCTTGGGCTTTGACATGTTGATGTTGAGGAAAATCTGGGTGACAGCAGACCAGGCGACAGCAATCGAAGGCACTGTCGTGTTCTTGTTTACTGCATTATCATAAACAAAGGTCCTGACCCAGGCATAGGAGCCGGTTTCTGTACAGGCAATCTTCTGAGACCAGACAGATGCGCCGGCACCACCACAGCCGCCAGTGGCATTACTAAAAGAATAATTTTTCTTTCCTGTAGCAGGCAAATCAAGCTCTACTGTAACGTTCCTGACACCTGAAAACGCATCTGAGGTGGTCAGATTCAAGCAGACAGTGCTGCCAATGCCAACAGTTCCTGAAGTGTTGCTCTTCTCATCTTTTACGGTTGGAAATGCAGAGTCAACCTTAATCAGCCTAAGAGGCGAGGAATTACGGTTCCTAAACTTGTCAGAACAATTAATCATCCAATTGTAGCCAAGGCTGTTGCTGAGATTAACCCTGAAGTATTGGGTTATTCCAAGCTGGACAGTTGTATTGGTGCGGTTCAGCTTGTTATTGATAATAAGGCTGCAATTCTTGAGGCCTGCAAGATTTTCTGTAATATTATACTCAAACTTCACAGAGTTATTATTAATCCAGGTGCGATTGGAAGGCTGGCGCAGGTACAACCTTGGAGCGGTTGCGTCAATAATAAGAATCCTTTTTCCAGTGTTGTTGGTCTGGCCAAATGAATCATTTGCCACAGCATAATATGAATAAACACCATCGTTTAAGGTCTTGGAAATGTTTACGTAAGTGCCATACGGCTTTATGCTTTGGTTTGTGCCATTCCAATTGAGGATAAAGGTGTTCGGATTTTTGTCAAAGAGCGTAACATTAATGACAACATTACGGGTAGAGAGATTGGTCCTGTTGGCGGGTGTGGGTCCGGTGAAATTAATCTTCGGCTTATACATATCAACAAAAATGGTCCAGTTGATGTAGTGCCAGGAAGAAAACTTTGCTGAATCATTGCACCAGACATTCCATATATAGGTACCTTCTGGCACAGTCTTTGCCACAAAGCTGTTTGAGCCAGAAACAGGAACCTGCGACTGGTTGACCTTCCAGACTGATGAATAGTTAGTATAAAGGATGCACCTGTCCTTATTTGTTTCTGTCAGCGTATAAGACTGCTGAACTGTTCCGGTTGAGCTGAAGCTGCGATTGACAGGAGAAGACAAGACCACAGCAGGAGCAGTCTTGTCAACAATAACCCTCCAGACAGTAGAATTAGAGCTATATCCCAAAACATCAAAGCACCTTATCTTCCAGTCATAGACATCAACAGCAAGGCCAGTCTTAACGAACCTTTGGGTAATTGCCTTATTCACAGTCTTGTTGACAGTAATGAGTGATGTTCCGTAATAGAGACTGCAGTTCGCAATATTAGAGTAATCAGCAACATTGAAGGTGAAATTCACATTCCCGTTATTGCTGAAGCTCTTGTTCAAAGGCAATAAAAGGGTTATATTCGGCGGGCTTGCATCAGTCACATTGATGAAGAGGATAATAGTCTGAGCTGCAGTATAGTTCTGGGTTTGAGGCACTTTAGCAGTAACATTGTATCTGCCAGGCTTGCGGAAATAAGTATAGTTTGCAGCAGGGCTTGAACGATTGTTAATCTTAGTGCTGTTCAGGTAAAGCTCAATATAGGGTGACTCGCCAACAACAATAGAGCCGTTAAGCCAGAGGGAAGAGCGTTCCTGAACAGTCCAGTTCCTCCTTGTCCTGTTGATAGTGATGTTAAGGACAGGCGTTGCCCTTACAATATTAAAGCGCCAGACAGGGGTACTGTTCTTCTGGTTGAAGGTGTCATTGGCAAAGCCTTTCCACTGATAAGAGCCGACCTTGAAAACTCTGCTGAAGTTATAGACCCCCTCTGTAACACTACCGGTAATCCTGTTCATTGTATAATTGACCTTGCTGCCTGAAAAATTCAATTCAATCCTGGCGAGACTGATTCCTTTGTTGTCAGCCCAGGTGACATTGAATTTTGTCTGCGTTGTTTTTGAATAGGTTGAAGGATAGTCAGTCTTGTTTGCAGACCAATGAGGATATGCATCTGTTATGTTGACCTGGCGTGTAGAGCTTGTGGTGTTTGTGCCGCAGACCACATTGCACCTGACAGCATAAACACCAGGAAACCTACAGTTAACAGTCCAAACATCTGTGACTGTACCGCTGCTTGAATGAGAGACAGGATTTGAGCTGAAGGTATCCATATGGACAGAAGTACCAGTTATGACTGGGTAAGAAGAACCCAAAGAATACTGTGCGTGTTGGGTAAAGGTATCCTTGCCATTTACCACAACAGTGCAGTTCATGGAAAAAGAGCTATCAACAGCACATTTCAAGGGGCTCACAGGAGCGTTGATGTTGTTCGCACTGCAGCCTGCGTCAGAGGCAATCTGCCAGTAACGGTATTCCTGCCAAGAGCCAATCTGCAGCTTGCCGAGCAGATAGAACATAGGGCTAGTATCAGGGGCATCATACTCATAGGCAAGACTCAAGGTGTCACCTTTCTTTAAGTCAACATCCCAAGAAAGTGATTTTGTGTCACCTAATTCAGATATTGTTAAGCCAGACTGAGGGTTAATCGCGAAGACAGAGGGAACAAAATCTGAGATTGTTCCCTTGTAATTATGGTTTGCAGTGATAGAAATATTCACGATGTATGGCACAAACGGGAATATTCTTGTGGCAGTTTTGCGCGAGACATCAAAGTCAGATTTGCCGACGATGAAAGAGTCTGAGACTGACCTTACACCATTAAAGGTTACCGCAGTAAGATTAAGAGAGTAGGTGCCAGGAATGGTGGTCGTATAGTTAGCATAGTAATCAGGCAGCTCAGTGATTCCGTAAACAGCACATTCTGGGCTGACTTTTATCAAGGCATTGTCAGTGCTAAGGACTGTGGTAAGATTATCAGGGGAGGTAATCAACAAAGTGACGTTTGCATTGCAGACCATCTTTCCCAAGTCATCAAGGACAGCCATGCCAATCTTGGCAAGCTCGTTCTGATTATAGATTGATTTTTGAGTGTTGACCGCAAGAACACCCCAGGTAAAATTCTGCTCATAGCTTGCATTACCAGAATACACAAGCAATTTGTAAAGCCCTGGCCGGAAGTAGCGCCTTGAGTCCACAGTAATCTCAAAAGAGCTAAACCCTTTCCTCAAAACATTTGAGTCAGGAAGCCTCTGCATATCCCCGTCCGGATTCAACAGATAGGAAGTGATGTTGGAGGTCATGTTTATCTCAAAAATTGGATTTTCAAAGGATTTGAAATCATGCCTTCGCAATTTTTTTGGTCCAGAGACAGAGGCCTCTGCAAAAGCAGGATCAAGATTGTTGAACAAGACAGAATATTCTTGTCCGGGGGTGAGATTCATTACGTTTTCCCAACTGCCCAGGCATTTTTGCAGGGTAAAATTCCAATCAGCACACTTAAAGAGCTTAGTGCCTAAAGCAGTGTAGCGCAGGACGGCATGAGTGAAATTGAACGAGCTAGGATCAATGGAAATCACCCGACTGAAAGACTCAAGATTTGAGTGTTGCGCTGGAACAAACTCCTCAAACCCGATAGCCTTAGAATGGTCAAAGCCTGCTGACAAATTAAGTATCTCAAGTGTTGCTCCTGAAGAGAATGAGAAAGAAATATCGTATGAACCGTAGCTGTTTTGTTCAATAAGTTCTGTGGCTTCCACGCGATGATGATTTGAGTCAAAAATCTCTACAGCAGGCAGACGTGATTGATTTGTGCTTACGTTTGAAGCCCTCAGGAAATTGTAAGCGACAGAGGTATACCAAATCTTCTTAGGCGCCTCGGGAGGTGCTTTCGGCTCTTCAGGATGATGATTAGAGCCTGAGGAAGAACTTGAGGAAGAGCCTGAGCCTGAAATCTGGGTGACTTTCTTTACAGGCTGTGCTGGTTCTGGCACACTTGCAGGCAGCTCTGTCCGATTAGGTGCGGCAGGAGGTTCTATTGTCGGCACTGTTTCTGGCAATGAAACATTGGGTGCTGGTCTTGTTTCATTCTTATTTTCTTTATCTGGACCGACTTCCTTTACAACCTCGCCAGTGATACCGCCTGAAAACAGCCGGACAAAGAATTCCTTGAGCAGGCTGAAGACACTGGAAAACAGCCCTGTTATGCGTTTGAGTACAGAAACCTTTGCAGGCTGCTCGGGAGGATCATAGGTGATGTTTGATTTCACAAACTGCGGTGAAGCTAGCTTTGGCAAAATTGCTATAGAGAAAAACTTGGTCTCATTCTCAAGAAAAGTATTCCATTCACAAGAGAGCAGACCGTGAGCCAGGCGACAGTTCTTCTCAACCCAGAGTATATCAAAAACAGTCTTGTTATAGTACCAATAGAAAAAGGTGTGGTAATCCTCAACAGACTTGTCACCAATATTTCTCACAGAAAAATTCAACAAAGAGAAGTCCAGGAGAGGCAAAGACCTGTTAGAGGATATTCCAACCTCAAAAGAGGCTCTTGAGCGAACAACCTCGACCTTATGCAAAGGAAGAGGACAACTTTGATTGACAAAATTCAAGGAAGCGGCAAAGGTGTAATTGCCTTGAGCCTCAGGTGCCAGAATCCGATAACCAAAAATCTGAAGGCCGGTCAGGTTAGAGAGGCGGTAGAGAAGATGGCTTGAATTGACTATGCTATAAGGCAGTGAACCAGAATAATCAAGAACCTGCCAGTTTGCAGGCACTGACTCATCAAAAACAAACTGGGGCACAAACTCTTGAGATAACAGAACGAGATGAACTGCAATCGTTTTCTTAGGGCCAGCAATCGAAGCCTGTTCCCTGAACACAGAGATACGGTCGCAAAGGGAAGAAGCGGCTTGCACAGAACTTGAATTAGGGGAGTTCAAGCCATTCATTGATTGATTCAAGGTGATGTTAGCAGACAGATTAGTTGAATTGATGACATTTGCATTGGTCCAGTTGATCGGTTGAGTCTCATTAGCTGTAAAGGAGCTTGCGTTGGACCAGTTGCCTGCATCCGAAAGATTGCCAGGCAGGGACAAATTGCCGAAAAGGGACACATTAGCCAATGAAGACAGGTTAGCCTGAGCAGAAATGGAAATGTTAATTGTCTGATTGACCTGCATCTCTGAGGAATCGGTACAGTTCAACATGGTGATGTTGGAAAACGAGGCATTCTCGTAATCAGAGGCTGAAACGAGTACAAGAACAAGAAGGAAAATCAGGGGCAAAATCATTTTTTGCACAGACCTCATGCAGGCACCCCTTCCAAAAGCCTTAACCTTTTGTCCTTGCCCCTCACATAGGCTGTCCAGACAGTACGTTGGTCACGGTCAAGAAGCCTCGCAATCTCACTATACCGAAGTTTAATCGTGTCTTTTAGGAACTCTGCGAGATGCTCGAGAATGCTTAGGTTCCTGTCCTTAAACACAGCTATTGGCACGCAGATCTCGTCATCGACTATCTGAAATGGCTCAGGCGTGAGGTGCTTTGCCTGGGAGTATAATTGAGAGACAGCGGAAACATCCCTAGCCAAAAGCAGTGCTATTTCTGGCAATGAGACATTCTCTGATTCTCTCAAGTACTTAACGAGAGACTGTAGATGGGTTAGCCTTTTCTCACGGAAAACGAGCAAGGGCACAGATATTGCAGGAGCAGAATGGGATTTTTGCCTGAACAGATTCACAACCTCCTCATAAGGGAGATTATACTTCTCAATCATGCTCTGTAAAAGATTATCAACATCCTTTACAGAGAGGTCAGAAAGGCTTTCACGAATGTCTTGCAGATGGTTTTGATTCTTCAACCTAAAGAAAGCATTATTCTCAAGCCTCGTTTTAGTTACTACATGCCCCTTTTTCTGCATTCACTCGAACTCTCTGGTAAACAAAGCAACCCCTTACAGCGAATCTGTAAGTAGTGGTATTTAAGGCTTTCTATATTTTACTTACAAACTGCGCTTATCAACATAATGGCTGCTTAAAGATGTGCAGACTTGCGCAAATTATTTATAAGTGAGGTTCCTGTTTGTAGGAAAGAATGATAGAAGTTCTGTTTGGGCTAATAGGCATTATATTGCTTGTTTATGCAGTGCTTCTCTGCAGGACGACGATACTCAACATAAAGAACAAAGAGCTGAGAAGGCCTTGGCTCTTTCTGTTCGCATTTGTATGCTTTTTTCTTTTGAGCTATGTGGCGTATGTTTACGTGGTGAGGAACGGACTGTCAAACTTGTTTTTCAGCAACATCCTGGTCGCAACGATTCTTGCCACAGCAGCGCTGTTTGCAGTGTTCATGATGAAGACTAATCTCACATTGATATTCAAGCTTATTCAAAAGAGCAAGGCTCTCGAAAACTCAAACCGGGAACTTACAAGGCTAACGCACGAGTTAAAAGGCCAGCAAAACCAGCTCGAAACGGCGAAACGACACCTGGAAGCAAAGAATATGGAGCTGGAACAAACACTTGAGGATTTCTATACTCTAAGGGTCAGCATGGGCAGGGGTTTGAATAAATCTAAAATCACAAAAGAAAACAGGAAAATAAAAAGGAGACTGGACATGCTGAAAAATGACAGGAGAAAGGCCTAATCGGCAATGTGTTTAATCAAAAAGCTTATAAGATATGCCTGTCAGGGATGAAGCTAAGGTAAAAAAGAGGGCCAGATGAATGCTATCTTCTATATTGCGCAATTTAGGCATAACCAACCATAATACAGGATAAAAATGACAAAAAAATGGTCTCGCAAGAAAAAGAAAGACACGAACGCAAGGTACAATAAACAGATGTTAGACCTTAAGAAAATACAGGAGTCGCTTCGAGAAAGCGAAGAAAAATATAGGGCGATTTTCGAAGGAGCGGGTGCAGGAATTTTGGGTGCTGAGGTTCTAACAAGAAGATTTGTTTTTGCAAATTCCAGGATGTCTGAGTTAACGGGCTATGCAACACAAGAATTACTTAAATTGAGTGTGAACGACATTCATCCCAAAAAATACTTGCCTGAAGCAATTGACCAACTCAAGAAACTGTCAAACAATAAAATATCGATTGATCGTGACGTTCCAATCTTGAGGAAAGATAAGGGGATAATCTACTGCGATATTAATGCCAGTTCCATCATGTTAGGAGGACAGAAAGTGCTTGTGGGGCTTTTTACGGACAACACACAGTCCAAGAAGATGGAGGAAGCGGTGCATGATACTGAAAATACATTAAAGGAAATCATCCAAGGCTCCCCTATACCACAGTTCATTATTGACAGATACCATAAAGTCATCGCTTGGAACAAAGCGCTGGAAGAATACAGCGGGATAAAAGCTGAAAGAGTGCTTAATACCAGAGATCATTGGAAGGCTTTCTACAGCAAAAGAAGACCCTGCATGGCAGACCTGCTTTTAGAAGGCTCTGTGCAGAATTTGAGAAAATGGTACGGAGATAATCACAGTAAATCAAAATTTGTGAGAGGTGCATACGAGGCAACAGCCTTTTTCCCGAAAATGAAAGAGGGAGGAATATGGCTGCATTTTACAGCCATAGCACTCAAAGACAAAAAAGGAAAACCAACCTGCGCTTTGGAGACGCTTCAAGACATAACCGAGCGGAAAAAAGCAGAGGAGGCACTACAAATCAGCGAAGAAAAATTCAGGGTAATTTTTGAAGGGGCAGCAGATGGAATTTTAGTTGCCGATGCAAAAACAGGAAATTTTGTTTTTGCCAA
Source organism: Candidatus Woesearchaeota archaeon (assembly GCA_043803105.1). Lineage (GTDB taxonomy): Archaea > Nanobdellota > Nanobdellia > Woesearchaeales > JAZDKJ01 > JAZDKJ01. Next base: position 136,210 of record JAZDKJ010000006.1, on the reverse strand, counting down.
TCCAAGAATTTGTGAGATAACCGGCTATCTCAAGCATGAATTACTTAAGCTTAGCCCAAACGACATTCATCCAAAAAAAGAGCTGCCATATATCTTAGAACAATTCCAAAAACAACTTCAAGGAAAAATAATTATTGCAAAAGACGTTCAGGTTTTAAAAAAAGATGGAACAATAATTTATTGCGATGTTAGCTCCAAACCAATAAAAATCAAAAATCGAGAATTATTATTGGGTTTTTTTCGAGACATCAGCGAACGCAAGAAAGCAGAGGAACAACTGATTAAACTGAACAAAGAGCTAGGGTCAAAAGTTGAGGAATTGGAAAAATTCAGCAAACTCACTGTGGGAAGAGAACTCAAGATGATAGAGCTCAAGAAGAGGATAGCGGAGCAGGAGGAAGGGCCTAGAAAGAAGTGAAGGAGGGATAGGGATGGCTGGGGACAAGGAAATCGCGTTGAGGCGGCAAATAACGCTTGTAGTTTTGTTAGCGGTTGTCATTTTTTTGAGCGGCTGCACTTCACCAGAAACGCCAAAGGTCTATCACGTGGGGATTCTGTCTGGCGCAGAACCTTTTACCCCTATAGCAGACGGCTTCAAGGCAAAAATGACTGAATTAGGCTACATAGAAGGCAAGGACATCGTTTATGACTTTCAGAAATTTAACGCTGACCCTGAAGGAGAGAAGCGAGCTCTCAAGAAATTCGTGGATGACAAGGTTGACCTGATTTTTGCATTTCCCAGTGAGCCAGCCGTAGAGGCCAAAGCAGTCGCCCAAGGAACAGGCATCCCGGTGGTTTTTGCCCAAACCGGTGTAGATATGAATAATTTGATAGAAAGTGTGCAGCGGCCGGGCGGAAATATCACCGGTGTTCGTGGCCCGGCCTTGGTGGATGATACAGCCAATCGTCTTGAGATTTTGCACGAGTTGGTACCTCAGGCCAAAAGATTTTATTTAATCTATGACCTCAATTACCCCAATACCCCTCCCGCTCTTGAGGGGGCGCGCTTGGCGGCCTCCTCTTTAGGCATAACATTAGTGCAAGATTCTGTCAGTAATCTAGAAGAACTTCAGGCTGATCTTAAGGTACGAGCTGAAGCGAAAGATATTGGCATTGATGCCATTCTGATGATGCCTGATACCCTTACCCCTTCGCCCGATGGTTTTGCGGCAATCATGAAGTTCGCAAAAGAACATAAAATCCCTGTTGGCGGCACTCTGAATTTTATGACAGACCTTGGAGCTATATGCAATTATGCTCCTGACATGGCTGAGCAAGGCCGGATGGCCGCAGTCATAGCTGATAAAATATTTAAAGGCACCCCAGCCGGCACAATTCCGGTTGTCACACCCGAGAACTATCTGCGGATCAACTACAAAGTTGCTCAAGAACTGGGGCTGAATGTTAGTGAAGGATTACTGAGCAGGGCAAAGGAGATCATCCGCTGAATGAATAACGTAGAAATGTCTGAAAAAACCAAAGCAAAAAAAGCAAAGTTTAGGAGCCTCACTGTTACTTTAATGATAGCTTTTTTGGCCTTGAGCGCAGTAATACTGCTAATTTCCAGCGGCCTGAATACATATTTCAACTTCCAAGCACAGCAAGAAATCGTTGCCAACCAGCAGCAGCTCGTTGCCAAAGAGGCTGCCAACTCTGTCAAGAGCTTTGTGCAAGAGAAGTTTACTATTCTAGATATGGCAGCCAGTCTTGGCAATTTGGCAAACGCAAAAAAAGAAGATCAGAAACAAGTTTTGAATAAGTTGCTTGGCATTGAATCAGCCTTTCGCCAATTGACCCTGTTAGATGCGCAGGGACATGAATCGCTAAAGGTCTCCCGGCTGTCAAGTTTTATGTCAGGCAACTTAACAGAGCGGGCCGGGAGCCATATGTTCTCCCAGGTAAAGCAAGGAAGAACATACATCAGCCCAGTATATATAAATGAAGTAACCAGCGAGCCAATGGTGGTAATGACAGTTCCTGTGAAAAACGTCTTCGGTGATTTTGAAGGGATACTCATGGCTGAGGTTAATTTAAAATTCCTGTGGGATATGGTGGGAAGGATAAAGATTGGCAATACAGGCCAGGCTTATGTGGTAGACAGGCAGGGCAACCTCATAGCTTCCAGAGACATCAGCCGCGTTTTAGGCGGGGAGAACCTAATCCGGTTGAGTGAGGTAAGCGATTTTGTCAGCAGCAATCAGACGACTGAGGCACACGGAACCGAGGTGACAAAAGGCATAGGGGGCAACGCTGTGATCATAAACTATGTGCCACTTGGCACGCCCGACTGGGCGGTTGTTACGGAAATGCCGGTCCAGGAGGCATATGCCTCAGTACTTAAGCAGCTTATATTCACTGCAATAATAGTAATATTAAATATTGGATTTGTAGTCGTTGCCGGGTTTTATCTCTCAAGAAGGGTTACGAAGCCGATAAAAGATCTGATATCTGCTGCAGAGAAAATATCAGGCGGTGACTTGAACGCAAGAACTGGAATAAGGTCAGCAGATGAAATAGGGGAACTCTCGCGGGCATTCGACAGGATGGCAGAGGACCTGAAAAAGTCAAAAGTCCAGCTGGAAAACTACAGCAAAACTCTGGAAACACAGGTTGCTGAAAGAACGAAAAAACTGAAAGAAAAAATTGACGAGCTTGAAAAACTCAGCAAAATTACAGTGGGTAGGGAGCTGAAGATGATAGAACTGAAAAAAAGGATCAGAGAGCTTGAAGAAAAGCTAAAGGGTGCAAAATGAGAAAGCATGCCCTAATCTGGCTGGCAATCTTGATTATCCTCCTTATCGGTTGCGAGCATGATCAAAAACAGCTTCAGCAAGTGACGCTAAAACTCAAGTGGATAAATCATGCACAGTTTGCAGGCAATTATGTGGCAGAGGAAAAAGGATTCTATGCTGAAGAAGGCCTGAAAGTGAAGTTTGAGCCATTTACGTTTGAAGAACCAACAATAGAGGCTGTTGCCAACAAAAAGGCAGATTTCGGAATCACAGGTGCAGACGAACTTGTGGTGGCACGATCAAAAGGGTTGAGGCTTAAGGCCTTCGCAGTAATCTACAAAATAAATCCAGTCTGCGCCTATTCTCTCAAGGAATCAGGAATAACAAAGCCTGAGGATTTTATGGGCAGGACTGTTGGGCTGGAGAGGGGAACCAATGTGGAACTGCTGTACAGAGTCATGTTGAAAAAGCTTGGCATCAACAGAAGCAAGATTAGAGAGATAACCATCGGGTACGATGCCAAGGAGCTTTTGAATGGGACTACTGATATCTCCACAGGGTACATCATAAATGAGCCAAGGCTGGCAGAAGCAGAGGGAAAGAATGTAAGCATCATCATGATGGCAGACTACGGAGCAAACATTTATGCGGATGTGCTCTTCACTAGGGATGACATGATCGAGAACAACCCGAAGATAGTGCAAGGGTTCCTGAGAGCCACACTCAAAGGCTGGCAATATGCAATTGAGAATAACAAGGAAGCTGCAGCAATAACATTGAAGTACGCACCTGGAAGAAATCTTGAATATGAACTCGAGACTTTGAGAATTTCCATACCGTTGATAAACACAGGAGATTCGTACCTTGGCACGATGAAAAAGAGCAACTGGGATTATATATACAGAATCCTGCGTGAAGAGAACCTAACAGGAGAAATTAATGTAAGTTCAGTGTATGCAATGGAATTCCTGAACTACGAATACAATGAGAATAGGACTTAAGCTGACAGTAATGTTCACAATATCCTCACTGATAGTTATGTCCCTGGGGAGCTACGGAATCTACCTGTACAGTAGAGATGCTGTAGGGGCCAGGATATTTGACCAACTGAACAGCGTGGCAGTTCTCAAGGAAACAGAAATCAACATGTTTATCAAACAGGAGAAGCGTGAGCTGGAAGGGGTTGCCTCAGAGCATGCCCTGGTGCATGCCTTTAGCCCACTCTTTCTGCCAAACGGGACAAAATATCACAATCTGAGCACGCACAATGAGATGAGGCAGCTCCTGATACAATCGCTCTCAATATCGCCGGATTTCTTAGAGTTATTCGTGATGGACAAAGAAGGCAGGGTGCACCTGTCTACGGATGAACAGGAAGAAGGAAAAATGAGATCTGAAGAAGATTTTTTCACACAAGCAAAGACCAGGACATTTGTCCAGAGCTTCCGTTATGATGCATCAACGCAGAAATCAATCATAATCATTTCCACACCGTTGCGCAACAGCGCTGGTAACACAATAGCAGTCCTGGCAGGCAAAATCGATCCTGATGAGGTATCTGAAATAATGGCAGAAAGGGCTGGGCTAGGACAGAGCGGCGAGACAATACTCGTGAACAGGCTAAACCTCTTGGTTACATCATCCAGATTCATACCAGGAGCAGAATTCAACAAAGCAATATTCACGGAGGCTGTGAAAAGGTGCCTGAAGCGAGAGTCAGGACAAGGGGTTTTCGCGGATTATAGAGGTGTAAGAAGCCTGACAATGTATGTTTGGCTGCCGGAAACAGAACTGTGCCTGATCGCAAAAATGAACGAGCAGGAAGCCATGGCACCGGTAACCCGGCTGCAGGCAATCATAATACTCATTGTCATATGCATGATTTTTGTTTCCCTGGGCATAGGCCTTTATGTTTCCAAGATGATTGAGAAGCCAATAATAGACCTGAAGGACGCAGTAACAAGACTCGCCAGCGGGGATTTAAGCACGAAAGTGAAACCAAGTGCAATATATGAATTCCGGCAGCTTGTAGAGATATTCAACAAAATGACTGAAGAGCTGAAAAAATCAAAGGCTCAAATAGAAAGGCACAGCGGAGAAATGGAAACAACAGTTGACGCACGAACTAGGGAGTTGAAGAAGAAAGTTGCCGAGCTCACAGGCACAAAAAATGCGATGCTCAACATGATGGAAGACCTAGACAAGAGCAACAAAGAACTTTTGGAAGCCCAGAAAGGCCTTAAAGCTAATGTGTTAGAGCTAAAAAAACTCGACCAAGAAAAGGACACCTTCATATCGATTGCAGCGCACGAGCTAAAGACACCAATGACTGCAATAACAGGGTTTGCACAGCTGCTTGAAAGTGAAAAGACAATCAGCGACGTCAAGACAAGGAGTAGGTATCTGGGCATAATCAGGGATGAAGTGAAGCGCCTTGCCAAACTAGTGACAGAGGTACTTGATTTGTCAAGGCTCGACCTTGGCACATTGAAATTCACCATAGAAACACTGGATGTTCCGAAGATGGTAGGAGAGGTCGTGGAGGAACTGCAACCGAAAGCAACAGCAAGGGGACTGAAGCTAAAGATTAAGGTGGATCGAGGCATACCGCAGGCAGAAACAGACAAGGAAAGAACACGTCAGGTGCTCATCAACCTGGTGGATAATGCGATAAAATACAGCAAAAAAGGCACTGTCGAGGTTGCAGCAAAACGGGACAACAAATTTGTCAGGATCAGTGTGGCAGACAATGGCATTGGAATACCTAAAGAGTATTTCTCAAAATTATTCACCAGGTTCTACCAGATTGAGAACCCCTTAACAAGAGAGGTTGGAGGCAGCGGCCTAGGACTCTCAATATGCAAAGAATTGATAGAGGGTTTGGGAGGGAGGATATGGTTTGAGAGCAAATTGGGGAAGGGCTCTACTTTCTTTTTTACCATACCCTTCAAGCCAAGCACAATAACACACCAGGAAGCGAAAGAAATATGAAAGAGCAAACAACCATCTATTCAAACCTCCTTGCATGGGGGCATCATGCAGTTTGCTCACTGCAGACTGGTTATCTCATAACGGAAAACAAAGGAGGTAGACACAATGAAACTCAAGGAAGAAGCAGCGCAAATAGTGCTAAAGACCTTTGGCAGCGAAGTGGCACACCAGCTAGATACTTTTGAGGATCCGAACAAGTATCCTGTTGATTTCCTTGACCAATGTGTCTACTTTCTTGGCAAACTAGTGGGTGAGGAGACATCAAAAAAGAAATTCCTGCCGCTCTATAAAAAATTCGCTGCACAATCCTCAGCGAGAAGCCTTCCGCACTGAGGCAAGGACCATATCTTTCATCTTGTTGACTGCATCTATTTGCCTGAACAAGGCATAAGAGATTAGGAGATAAGCTATAATCCACAAATAATCTATCTGCCTGTAGAGGGGCTGCAATGCGCCATACTGCTTCTGATAGACTGCAAACAAGAGATCTGCAAGCCAGTAGAACAACATGGCAAACGCAAAAATGAACCAGGAGCTGAAGAAGGCACCGCCCTTAAAGGAAAGAGAGAGGTTTACCAACAGAACCAAGGCAGCTATCACCAATAGGTCAGCCACAACGTAAGCAAGCAGAATCATGTTTACCCAAAAGCTCTGGTTTGCATTGTACAAATAGCTATTAAAATGCAGGGTAACAAAAGACAAGAGAGCAAGAACAGCAAGACTGACAAGCAACCTGATTTTTGTCCATTCTATGCTACCAAGCCTAAGCTCATTAACTGCAGCAAGAATAAACATTGGATATGCTGCAAGGTAGAAGAAGTCAGCAACCGACGGAAAGGCACTGCTTCCCAGGATTGATTCGAAAATCAGCCACAGCAATTCAGCGATGGACCAAAAAGCAAGGCCGACTGCAACCAACAACAAGGTCTTGCCGTGGATGCTCCTAAAATCAAACCTGCGCAAGGCATAGATACCAATTCCTGTGGCAACAAGAGGAGCAATAACAAACAATGAATTCTGCCAAAGGTTTCTCAGTTCAACAGGGACAGAAGTGGTCGAGTAGGCAAAAACCAACATTAGGGTGTAGACAACCAAGAGAATCTTGAAAAGGTCTTTATGATGCATTGTGGATCACCTTCCGATATTTTGTCAGCAGCGGCTGCAGTTGTTTGTTCGCGCTTGCAGGTCCCAGGAATCCAGAAAGCATCTTTATTGCCACCGCAATCAATTCGTCCGGCTTATCTTCTGAATAGTAGTTGTCAACCATATCGGCAGTCTCCTTGCCAAAGAAACCTGAAATAATACCCACGATGTCACGCTTCAAACCAGTCACAGGCAAGCATTCTAAGATATTGATATATAAACGTGCGCACAAACTACATAGTAACAAAAGGTAGGTTGCCAACAGGATGAAGGCGCAACAGAAAAATTAATAAACAGCGCTGTGCAGCGCAACAACCAGATGGCAAAAAAGAAAATCATGATTGTCGATGACGAGGAACACATAGTTGAGCTCGTGAAGGCAGTGCTCGAGGGCAACGGTTTTGATGTGATAACTGCAGGATCAGGGCCTGAGGCTTTGGAAAAACTAAAGAAAACAAAACCTGACGCAATACTACTTGACATGATGATGCCTGGAATGTCAGGAAGAGAGACCTGCGAAAAGATCAGGGCAAACCCAAAGACAAAGAAATTGAAGGTCGCGTTCGTCACGGTCGCAAGATTCTCTGAAGTGGGAAAGGAGGTGCTGAACAAGATGCACGTTCTTGATTACATCACCAAACCGTTCGACAATGACGACCTTGTAGCCAGAGTAAAAAAGCTATCATCCTAAATCAATAGTCTGGTCAGCGAGCATCCTGAGGTCATTTATCAACTCGAGATTCTCTTTTGCAGGGACACTGTCATGCTTGAGGGCAAGGAAGAGCTTAACTATATCTTTTTCTCCAAGCTGATGGGCAAAGCGCAGCAAGGGAAACCCTTCCTGGTACAAAAGAAGATTTGAGATTGTGTCTATAACTATTAGGTTGCAGTTCTCGCGCTCAACAGCCTGTGCGATAGCATCAGCAATTCCTTCAAGGTTTTGTGGTGAATCGACAAAAATACAATTGCTGCAAGGATCAGGGAGGCCATAATGACTGCTCAGCACATCCACAAAAAAGAAAAAACTACTATCAATCCGGTTGTCAGCAAAGTCCTGCAGCAAGTCCTTGAAAGGCTTGGTCAGGCAAACATAACATATCTTATTCTTCGTCATCCCCACCAAATGCAGAAGGTATAACAACCGACTTACATACTGGCCCTCACTCAAGAGAAAGAGCAGCAGTCGATTTGAGGTTGGCCTAGAGCCCATGTGAGACTTCAGAAGCGCCAGGAGGTCGATGGAAGATTCGTTGCCTGGCTGGCGCTTCCGGGTAATGTGATGATGGTTCGGACTACTGATGGAGCTACACCTGTTTTGTTGAATACTCTCCCTAGATGTTCAATATTATATAAATATTGCCATTTTATTGTAAATATTTTGATTTTTTTATCCTAATAATACTTTTTTAGGATAAATTTAGCCGATAAGGTTTAAATATCTGATTATCCTGGACAACTGTTAAAAAGAGGGCAAAAAATGGACAAGATAGTCCTTGTGAGCTTTAACGGTTATCCACAAACACCGAGCGCGTTTCTGCCTGATAATGGCCTGGGAGGGCTTGCAGCCTGCCTAATCCAAGCAGGCCATGAACCACTAATCCTGGATTTTAACACTCCAGAGTCCATGAAGAGATTGTACGGAAAATCGCCAGAAGAGCTTGAAAACAACCAGAACCAATATTCAAGAGAAATCGCTGAAATCATACTTGACCAGCAACCAAGCCTTGTCGGAATGAAGCTTTGGACAGGTGAAGGCTTCAGGGTGTCCACTATTACAGCAGACTGGCTGAAAAAACTCAATCCAAAGTTGCCTGTTTGTGGCGGGGGTCCGCATGTGGACATATTTGGGGAGGAGGTTTTTGAGGTAACACATTCTTTTGATTTTCTGTCCTCAGGCGAGGGAGAGGAAACAATTGTCGAACTGGCTAACTTCATTAAAGGAAAACAGGACATCACCAGGGTGCCAAACCTGATGTATATGTCAAATGGAGCGGTCAAGAAGAACAAGCAACAAAGGATAGCAGACCTTGATGCGCTTCCTGTGCCAACATATGATACAAAGGTATATCCAGCTTTTGAAGAGAAAATAAGGATCTTGGTCACGGAATGGACCAGGGGGTGCCCTTATCAGTGCAATTTCTGCGTGCATCCGGCAAAAAGCGGAATTGTATCGCGGGACAGAAGCACTGAAAGAATTGTACAGGAGCTGGAAACATACAAAACAACCTATGGCGCGCATGTGTTCAGGAGCGGAGACTCTGACACGAGCAGACCTGCGCTTGAGGGCGTGGCAGAGAAACTTGCAAGCCAGGAGTACGGGTTCACATACGCAGGAACAACCCACATGAACAACATCAGGAGCGACCATCTTGCTGCGATGAGAAAGGCGGGATATGCAAGCATTTTCTTCGGGATGGAATCAGGCAGCCAAGAGATACTCGACTACTCGATAGACAAGAAGCTGAAGAAAGAAACAATCAGGCGCGTTGTGACAGACACCAAGGCAGCAGGGATAACTGTAATCACAAGCGTAATCGTGCCTGCACCAGGCGAAACAGAGAAGACAAAAAAAGAGACCCTCGAACTTTTGGTTGAGACAAGGCCAGACTCTGTGCCTGTAAGCATCCCAATAATAGCTCCGCACAGCAAATGGTACAACCAGGCAGAAAAATACGGGATCAGGTTAACTGAGCAACACAACCGGGAATTGATGTATTTCACGCCCAAGCTATTACTGGCCCCAAGCCAGTGGGACAGATTGTCCTACCAGGTAGATGGAAAGAGCTTCCTGGAACTGGCAAGGGAAAGCAATGATTTCGCGCAAAGTCTTGAGGAGCACGGAATCCTTACACAAGTGATTGATGAGATAATACTCATGGCCAGCTGCTGCGGGACAGACCCGAGGACATTTCGGGATAATATGAGAAAGCATCTTGCAACCGGGGACTACAAAGAGGTCAGGAAGACTATTGAATCAATAAACCAAACACTCTCGTGACGGAGAGCGCAATTCATTTCTGTACAATGGGTCTGGAATTCAGAATAGCATGCACTGAAGAGGAACAAAGAGAGGTGTTCAAGCTCAGATATTCTGTGTACCTTGATTCAAAATTCATAGTAGCCGAGGATTTTCCAGGACAACTTATGAGCGATATGTACGACAACTTCTCAATAAACATATATGCAAGAAACAAGGCGGACGGGCAGGTTGTGGGAACCATACGCATCATCCCAGACAGCGAGTTTGGACTGCCGATAGAAGAGCTGTATGACATCTCGGATATAAGAATGCAGGGGAAAAGGCTAGGGGAAATAACGAGGCGCGCAACGCTCCCGAACCATCCAAGGGCAACCTTTGGGCTGCTGAAGGCAATGTGCCAGTATTCGAGAAAAATCGGGCTTACTGACTTTGTCTGCACAGTGCCGCCTGCCAGAGTGGTGGAATACGAAAAACTTGGGGTAAAAGTCATAGGAGAACAAAAGTACTACGGACCGATGCACAACGGCGCAGTGCCGATGCATATAGAAATGAATGGTTTTGCGCACCCATACGATAAGCTTTTGTTTGAGAGGAGCGATAACATCATCATCGAAGAAGGAGCATTCAAGGAGATTTCAGGCTTCCCAAGGATCGCAGGTCATGGATTTTTCGAACCCACTGCGATTTTACCAAAGGATCAGTTTTATCCCAGGCCTTCAATGGCCGGACAACAAACTCACAGACAGGGTTAGAGGATGCAATGCATGACGTCTCAATCGACAGGCACGGCTCTTTGATAAGCTCTTCAATGAAGCCAGCACAAAGACCTCGCACAAGATGGCAGACAGGTTTTTTTTGAATCCCGAATAGCGCCACGTACTCGTCTGCAAATGAGGACCTACCCCTCACAACAAACTTCTTGTTGTCCATGTCAAACTTTACCCAGGTGTATTCTCCAACGCCAACAAGAGCACTTTGACCTGTTTGAAACTCGAGCAGCCTCTTCTTGTCCTTGATTAGGTTGTTGTATCCATAGTTTCGGGCTATCACGCGAAAGGTTTGCTGGCCCTGGAACTTGCCAACATTGTAAAAGAACTCGGCAGCCTCATTATGGCCATGCAGCTTCTCCAACAATCTTTGCTGATAAACAACGGAGAAGAGGGGGCTTAGATAACCAGGAACATTCCATAGAATGATCTTACCGTCCTTCCACTTGAAGGCTTGAAAACGAATTATCTTTTCCAGGATACTTGGGGTTGCCATAGTTATCTTATCGTGTGCACGACAAGGCCCTTCTTTGATATCTCCAAGGGATGGATGTCTTCATCATTCTCTACCTGGCGCATCTTTCTCACAAGTAGGCTCCGAGAATACTTGCCGCCCATGCTCTCGTACGAAAGATGGATTATCCCGTCACAAAGGAACTCAGAAACCTCATCTGAAGAGAGTGCGCCCTCATTCACAGTCTGAGAAATCAGCATAGTGGTAACGCCCTTCAGACCCCTGAGAGAGTTGATGAACCTATAAATAAAACGCTTTACAGAATACTTGCCAATATTCTTGTAGTCGCTTGCAAGGTCTGGGATGTTTAACGCAAGAATGTTAATACTGTCTATAACAAGCCGAGAGATGTTCAAGCGCTTAACAGAATCGATGATGCGTTCGACTGTCCTGTGGTCAATCTCCTCAGAAGGAATATGCTGCAGGAATAGGGTGTTCTTTTTCTGAAGCTTTGGGAGGTCCCAGCCAAACTGGCTAGCCTGCTCAATAATCATTCCTATCTTCTCTTCAAACGTGATGAAGAGGCACTTTTCATCATTTATTGCACCGTTCACAAGAAACTGCAGCGAGAGAATTGTCTTGCCAGTAGCGGGGGAGCCGCTCAATAAAATGACCGAACCCTTTGGAAAACCTCCCTTCAACAGGCGGTCAAATCCGGGAATCTCTGTTCGCACCTTCTCCATCTTAAGGCCTCAGCTTATCCATAACATACACAAAAAAGATCCTTGATTTTGTCTCAATCCTTTGGCAGGTGACTTCGCTTGACATCTTAAGGTTCTTCCGTAGCTCCCGAGGAACAAGGAAGTACTTTGTAGCCTCATTCTTGCCCCTTTGGGAAAGATTTGCAGTTACGTTGATCACATTCTCTGAAAAAAGATGGATGTTGTCAAGGTGGCCCTGAAGCTGGATGGCCTCATCATAATCTACGATGACTTCAAAAACCACTTTTCCATCATCTTTGACCCTTGAGCTCAGTATGGAGGCCATATACATGATAACTTTTTAAACCTTTATAAATTTTTCGGATAAATATCCTAATTTTTAGGTAAATAAACCAGGAAAAAGGAAAAAAAAGTTTGATTTTTATCCAGGAAACCAGGCAATAAGGGAAGGGAGAATCAGTTGACTACAATATCAACAAACATGCACAGGTCTTTCACGAGGTCAGATTTGGCGTCTTTCTGCAAGACAACAAATACTATTTTCACGTTAAGCACCCTAACCTTGTTGATAAGGTTATGAAGGAACTTGATCAGAGTATGGCTATCCTGATAGAGCAGAAGACTTGAAAGGGAGTCAAAAAATATGTTTGAAGGTCCTTTCTCGGACATAACCTTGGAGATGGCAACAGAGAGGTCAGTCAAAGCATTTGGAGCCTGGACAAAGAAACAGTCATCCACATGAGGGGGCATTTGAACTGACATTGTCAAGGTGTCAATGTAAAATATGCTGGGAAACTCCGTTAACTCGTTCTTTAACGCCTGGTATGGCTTTGAGAAACCAACATAACAGATGTTGTTGCCTGTCAGCTTCAAAGCCTTTAATATCTCTGACCTGGAGACATAAAAACTGCCTTCAGAACTCACGCATAAGATTACTTGATTTTTCTCCACCTCTGTATCAAACATTAAATTTCACCGCTTGCGAGCCTCTTCGTATTCAATAAGCTTTGCCAGGAAGTATTTTAACATTTTGATAACTTTCGGCCGGAGCCACGGTACACGTACCTTGGATTTCTTGAATTCAAACAATGAAAGCTTTTCCCTGACTCTTGCGAGGTTTGCCTCAAGAGCATCCATCCTTGATTCATAGTCTTCTTTCATGAGCTTTTTGAAAATGAAATAGTCTTTTTGCACATCTTGCATCTGCTTACGGATTATTGTCTCATTCCTGGAAAGATTTCTGATTGAACTTGTCGTATGCCATCGCGAAAAACTTCTGTAAGAAACAAAGCTGAAAACAGAGAGAAGCAATGCTGAGATCAAAAGCAATAACCAATAATTGACTAAGAACACAAACAAATGAAAAGAAACCTTGCTATTGAAGACCACAGCATAGAGCGACCTTTCCGCTGCTAATCTATCGAGCTCTGCCAAACCTTGCTTTGCAAGGAGAAATGCAGAGTCAAAGCGATTCGTGGCCAGCTCTTCTTCTGCTGTAGCTGCTATTTGCCTGGGAGACTGCAAGTCAGGAAGCTTGCTCTGATTTATTTGAAGATTCAGCATTTGAAGGCTCTGATATGCCTGGATAGCCTGCTCTTTAAGGATTGCCTGCTGTGAGCACAATGAACCAAGAGAATCAAATTGCCCAGACCTGACCAGGGCAAGTTCCTCCTGGTACAAACCAGAGAAGGCAGGGGTTGCCATCAGAGATTGAAGGATATCAATTGTCGTTTGCACTTCACCAAGGCAGCGGAGCGAGAGGTTAAGTGATGTAACCTCGCTCATGAGCTGAGGAGCTTCAAGAGGGGGGTAGCCTGCAGCACAAGAAAAAGCAAGCACTTGAAGATGTTGCGAAGTCAGGTTCAGTGAAGCTGCCTGGTCCAATAGGTTCTTTAAGATTAGGCATTGCTGCGCATTGAATACTTCAAGTATTGACTCTAATGACTGCTTTGCATCTGCTATACGCCTTCTTGCTGACTCGAAGAGGTTTGATGAGAATTCAGACTGTGCCAGGTCCAACATGTGTTGTTCTGAAGTCACATTGAATTGCAGATTTTCGCAGATGGACAAGAGTTCATGAGAGAGATTGGATTCGGAAGAGATATTGATAACAAGATTAACTAGCACAATAGTCATATTACTGGCCTTGATTGACTCATTAAATTCACCAAGAGCCAACAGGGATTTTGCTTCGGAAAGTTGGTCTGTCAATCGTGCAGAACTGATGTTGTTTGCTTCAACCATTTTGACAGCAGACTCAGCCTTGTGCAGAAGGGAATAAGCCGAATTGTCGGCAGCAAAGGTGATCGTGGATAAAACTAATAAAAACAAGGTTGCAAAGATCAACTTGCTAAACATGTTTGACCAGTTCTCCCTCGAGGATTGCACGACGATTTTCGCACAAGACCTTCAATTGCATGAAAGAGGCTTTATCAAGGGTCTTGAGCACATAATACTTGTTTGCGAGTTCCTTTTGCATCAGGTTAAGCTGCTGGATCTCATCCTGAACTGCCAGCTTATCTTTGAAGCCATACTTTCTTTTAGAGGTAAGATTGAAGCGCCTGTAGTTTAGCTTGGCAATCCTTTCCTGCAGTCGCTGAACGTTTTTAGCGTATAACCTGGCGCTGATTATCTTTTCGACAAAATACTGCCGTTGGAGCTTTCTTAATTCCTCGTAGGCTTTAAGTTCACCCTTGTTAATTAACAGTAAACCTTTAGCGATAAAAACTGAATGAAGCTTACTATAGGAGAGAAGGAAAGCTGCAGCTGCAATGAGAGATACAACTGATAGTGCAAGAAGGTTATCATGCAAAAACCAGACCAGGCTCCTAACAAGCTTGGCTTGCTCAGTCTTAACCTGCAGACGCTCTGCAAAAGAGGCTTTGGATAGGGTCTGCAGTGCATCATCAACCCTACCTGACCTGAATTCACGCTCTGCAATTGATATCAAATCATTTGATAGGGAAAGATTTATTCCTTTGGAAGCAGATTCTGCAAGCTGCAACCGCACTTCAGCAATCAAAGCTGTAAATTGTTTAGCTTTGGCAAGCAGGTCATGTATTTTCGATGCAAACTCGGATGCAGAACTGTAATCTGACTCATTGAAGCTTAACATTGCCTGGTTTAGCCATGCTCTTGGAATAGTTGTGTCCATGCCCAAACTGGACAGGGAGGAAAGATCATCTTGTGCGTCCATAAGAGAGTTTGCCACATCCTGCATGCTAGAAGCCGCTACAACCAAAATCAGGTCCTTGGAGTAGCGACTTGAATGATTTTGTCCTGCGAGTTTTGCCTCAACTATTAATTTGAGGTCATAAGACTTTACCGGAAGGTAATCTGGGACAAACAGATTAACTTTGAACTTGCCTTGGGCAGCCGGAGCCAATTGATGCAGCAGCACAGGCTCGATTATTGTATGCGTAAGGTAATAGCCGGTGAGAATAAGGGTTGCGTTGTCTATCCCAAAATCCTCATTAGAAACAAGCACTGTGAAATTAACTGAATGCCCAAGGGCTGCATAAACCTGTGAAGGGGCGGTCAGGTTCAAGTTTGGTTGTTTTGCACGGATGGTCTTAGTCACAATGCTTCCGCCACCACGGCCACTGGATGAAGAAGCAGGATTTTGCTGCGGAGGCTCTGGCGCACTAGAAGACACTGTGATTGCACGCGAATCCTCAAAGTGGAAACCATCCTGGCAATCCAGGCTTGCCAACAGGGAGAATGTTCCTGTATCTGCAGATTCTGGAACATCAGCAGAAATATTGCTGTATAAAACTGCACCAACCTCAATATCTCCGAGCGAATTATTCAATGAATCCCTAGAAGTCCAATCAGGAGGCAGAGACCAAACAAGATAGGCATCATTGCAGGATGAGTTTCCGATGTTACGGGCGCTAGCCTTGAGCAGAGGGACATTTTCTCCCACTGAAACTGCATTGGAATAATCGGCAATAGAAACCAGTACATAAGGTCCTGAAGAATATGAAATAAGAGTAATGTTAAGGGTTGTTTCAGAAGGCTGTGCCATAGAATTCAGGGCATCCAGGCGCAGCCTGATTGGATAAGAGCCTGCCAGGGCCGGGGCGGAGGCGTGAAGAGCTATGGCTTGAGAAGATTTTGAGGCAATGGTAAAAAGGTCAGTAAGGTTAAAGCTGACCTGGACTTCACCAGACACCCTGGACAAATTGAAAGTCAATTGCGAATCACCAGTGTTATTTACAAGGATTATACCCAAATCCACATTGGTTGCGCCGTAGGGCGCAGCAATGCTGGTCAAGCCGGATTTTTGCGCAGTCCACGTACGGTCAAGCCAAACCTGCAAAGTTGAAAGACTGCTAGAAACATTCTTTCCTAAGGTGTTGTTAGCCCATATCTTGTACGTCCAATTATTGCCACGCGTTGGAGTGAAATTGAAAACGAAATGGTCTGCAATGTATTCCTTGCTTTTAGAAGATGACCAAGCAGTAGAGTTATGCTCTTTGTATTTTAACAAAACAGAAGCAAGCGACCTGGCGGAGTGAATGGTGGTGTTGATGTAGATGACAACGTTAGGGTCGAGAGCATCGCTAGAGTTTGGTTTTGTGGAGATATTCGATATTAAGATGGTCGAGTTGTCAACAGTGAAAATGAGAGCAGTAGAATTGCATCCGCTAAAACCATTATTATCGGTGGCACAAACCACAACCGAATAGTTTCCTACAGATGCACCTGAGTAAGCATAATACTTTTTTGAAGTTCCGTACATTGTGTAATTATGGACAGTGCTGTTAGGCATCGTGAGCACGCAATGAGCAGAAAGAACGCCAGTCAGATCGGACAGGGTTGCGGAGACGTTGAACACCTTGGATGGCAAAGCAATCTGCGGAGTGACCTGGATGTCGGATATTGTTGGAGGAGAGGTGTCCACAACAAAGTTCCTTTGAACTGTGGAACCCTTGTTGCCTGCTGAATCATTTGCAAAGAACCGCAAGGAGTAAGAGCCATCAGAGGTGACTGTCTTGTTAATCGAGAAATTTGAACTGTTTAGCATGAAGGACTGATTTGAGCCATTAAACTGCATGAGCAAACTATCTGGATAATTCTCAATAATTTCTGCGCCGAGATGGAAAGTCCTGTTCGTAACTGTCTCTCCCTCATCTGGAGTGTAAGAATCACAATCCACAGTTGGAGGGGTGCGGTGTATTGTGAACAAGAATTCATAACTTGCGAAGGACTGCAAGCCTGTAGAGTCATTGCACAGGACGTTCCACATGAAGGATCCCTCAGGCAATGAGAGAGGGCTGAACTGGTTTAATTGAAAACTGACTGGCGAGCTGTTTGTCTCGTTCGGCATGAACTCTCCAGAAATATTGTGCCAGAGCATGCATTGGTCCAGGTCTGAATCGCGAGGCGTGTAAGTAAAAACGACAGATTCGTCATTGGAAAACAGATTGTGTAAAGGTGAAGACAAGAACACGGACGGATAACTGGTATTCGCACGGAAAACAAAGTAGTTTGTGGAGCGTCTGGCATTTCCTATAAGGTCAAAAGCCCAGACTCTCCAGTACCAAATGGTCTGGTCGGTCCAAGTAAGGCTGACTTGATAATGTGACAGGGAAAAGGGACCTATAACAGAATAGGTGTAATTCCTATAAGCAAAGCTAGGGTTTGATGAAACTTCGATGGTATAATTCTTGAAATTCTGGTCAAAGGACCAAGACCAGTTCAGGAAGGGGATAAGGTGTATGGGCTGAGTGCCTTGCGTGTTATTGGCAGGCTTGTTTATGTCAAATGCGGCAGGCGGCGCATTGTCCAGCGTCACTGTCCTTTTGGGAGTAAGATTTGTGTTATTATACCTGTCTCTTGCAAAAATCTTGAATGAGTATGTACCAGCAAGTCCAGTCTTGACCACAGTGGAAATGTTGTGGTCATACGTTTGAAAAACACCAGTCTGGTTTGTTCCGTTAAACTCAAGGGTCAGATTGACATTATTCTTATCGAATGCAGAGACATTGATGACAAGAGAGGTAAGGTTTAGATAGGGAGCGGAAGGAGTGGAGGGAAGGTAATACACTTTTGGGCGATGGGTATCGAGGCCAAAGGTTCGATTTGCGGAAGACCAGGCACTGTTGCCACAGTCATCATAACAAAGGATGTTCCATCTATAACTGGAGTCAGAGAGGTTAACCTGGAAGCGGTAGGTCTGGGAGTGATTGTTGAGCCCTGAGGTCATCGACTTATTGAGTTTGAAACCAGCGGTGGAGTTGAACCACAAAGAGCAGTTCAGGACTGAGCTGTTATCTGAAACAGAGAAATTGAAATCCATGTATCGGGACACTACTGATGCCGCATTGGGCGGATATATCAGACTAACTGTCGGGCCAACCGTGTCAGAACTGCTCAAGACATCCAAGAGGACATCATCAGTATCAGAATAGGTGATATCATAATCATGACCGCATATCATTCCTGTCGGGATGCCACCCCAAGCAATCACTCCCCTAAACGCCTGGGCGCCAACAGCCTTATCGAGAGTTATGTTTTTCCTGAAGTGAACATAGGCATTGATGTTGCACGAGCCGTTATTGATTACACGCCAGACAGACCCGTTATAGTAGTTAATGGAGACCTCATCACCTTCACCAAGGTCGCACTTGAATAAGACATCTACCTGAACCCGATGACCTGTGCGAAACTGGGAGCTGTTAAAATCTGTAACGTTGATATCCTGAACCCACTCATACTTTGGATTAGAACCATCGATGCAGGAGTCGATGGTATTGTAACCGTTGGATTGTGGATCAAGCTGGCCTTGGCAGGCAACCCCACAAGTGCAAGGTGAATTGCTTCCACAATCATTGCCTGCCGGGGCAATGACTATAAGAATAACAAGTATTGCTGCGCAGCCTAGTACAAGGCCTTTCCCTACTTTTTTAATTCCCATAGGTTCATGTTGCCGACCCTAAAACCGCGCACCTTGCCGGCAATCTGCAGGCGAAGGCAGTTATTCTGGATAGAATGCCAGGCATGGTCAAGGTCAAGCGCAAGCTCCCTAGTTGAGAGAGGTCTATCATACAAAGCCAACAATTCTAGTATATCCTTCTGAATTTTTATGCCAGTCTTCATTACTAATGATAATTACTAATGTTCGTATTTAAATCTTTCGACAAATGTTCTATCATTAGTTACTAATATTAGATACTAGAACTCGCACTTTTTATGTTAAAAAAAAGTCTAGTCTTTGTCTGTTGTGAAAATGTTCTCCAAAGGATAAACCTCGATTCCTTTCCCAGACAACATGCTAAAAGGAACGACCTTTTTCTGGTGGGCAGCACCACGAATCTTGATGATCTCAAGAGCATTTAGCCTCAGATTTTCCCTCCGCAGGTTATAGAAAGCGATCACTGCATCAGCCAGAAACTCTTCAACACCGCTTTTGCTGTATCTGGTCAGCCCCTGTTCCACCTCAGAAATAAGAAATGACGTGGCTCCAACTTTTCCCAACTCCCGAAATAACTGTTCTATATAAACCCTAAAGCCTTCCTCTTTTTCTGCGAAGGCAGCTGCAACAGCAGATAAAGAATCAAAGATTATCCTGTCAGGCTTAAAATCGACAGGCAGCATCGGTGCAACCTCATTAATATCAATCAGCAATTCTCCTCGTGCGCTTGCCAGCAAGGCCTCAACCGAACGCGAAATCTGGAATGGGTCAATGCACTTTATCATAAGAAGATTTTTTTCTAGCAGGCTGTCTGGGTCAAACCCATAGTCTCGCATGTGCTGCAACAACCTTTCCCTGCTTTCTTCAAATGACATGTACAAACATTTCTCGCCATTTTTCGCACCATAGGCAAGCGCCTGAAGACAAAAAGTGGTCTTGCCTGTCCCAGGCCCACCAGAAATCAGTATATTGATGCCTTTAGGCAGGCCTTTTTCAATCAGGTCATCAAACCCAGGCACTCCCACCCTAATCCTTTCAGGTTCAGAATTTGTCATTCATACCTCTTTTGGCAATGATGCGCTCTTATGGTTTAAATACTTTTTGCAAGTCAGGTAATCTCCACATAAAAAGTGAGAGTGTTAAGGTTGTTTGGATTCACCAGAGAACGCAGGTAGGCAGGAATCCGAACCTCATAATCATAAATGCCATGAGAACCCTGCGCGTGCTGAACGTTTCCAACAAAGACTATGTCCTGGGTGCCGTTGTAATGCCCTATTGCCAAATCGCTCGAGTCCCAAAGAATGCCTGTAACAAAATTAGAGGTATTGGTGCTGTTGATGACAGGAACCCCTGTGATGTTTAGGTCAAAAACTGTAAAGGTGCGCCTGTCCGGCGAGCCTTGGCGGCCCAGAAAAGAGCGATTGATTGAATCATTGAATGCAGAGGTGTTCAAGGCATTATCCAGCACCTGAAAGTCTGACAGGTTCGCTTGAAAGGACAGATTGAGGCTCAAGGCAGAAAGAGAAGACCAGGAAACCCTGGAGTCAGAATCTGCAACATAAACATTGCCAAAAAAGTCAGTTATATTGGACCATCTTACGAGTGAACTATCACCTGTAGTGTCTAATAAGAGCTGACCATAAAGGCTTCCGTAGAAGATTTGCCACATCGGCACATAGACTGTAATATTTGCCAGGTTATTGTCCTCTCGGATCTCCATGATTGATCCGTTAGTCTCAATTGGCGGATCGACCAGCACAAAAATCGTGTTCTGGCCCACTTTGGCGTGCCAGCTTGCAGCAACATAAGCAACTTTACCCCTTGAAATGTTTATTGTTGAGTTCGAGAATTCCACACCAGGGTCTCCTTCAAGAAACTTCACGACAATACCAGTAGCGTTCTCATCACCAATGTTGCTGATACTGGCGTTAATAATCACGAGCTCATCTTCAACAGGCTTGGGATTACTCAGCAGCAAACTGGAAACTTCAAGGTCAGGGTCTGTAATGTTAAGTTCCCTGCTTAATGAATGGCCAATGTTGCCTGCGGCATC
Source organism: Candidatus Woesearchaeota archaeon (assembly GCA_043803105.1). Lineage (GTDB taxonomy): Archaea > Nanobdellota > Nanobdellia > Woesearchaeales > JAZDKJ01 > JAZDKJ01. The sequence goes on along the minus strand of JAZDKJ010000006.1, from coordinate 115,449 downwards.
AGTGCAGTTAATGCTCCAGAAATACATGCCGTGCCGGAGGGTATAGGTGATTGTAGAATTTACTGCCTTAGTGATTGATGACGAAGAGGAAAAAAAAGAGCTGTTTATCACGAGTGAACAATTCAGTACCTGGTTTGAGTCTGTCACATTATACACAAAGGCAACAGTATTGTTGGCACGAGCAGTGTCATTAGGTGGAGCGACCAAGGTGATATTGGGAGCGACAGTATCAACCCTCATGAACCAGGTCAGGCTAGTTCCGAGATTATGCCAGCTGCTATTATCTGCACAGGAAACCTTCCAGGTGTGATTGGCTTGTGTTGGGCGGATAGAGAAATTCTGCTTGATCGAATCGGAGACAGAAAAGTTTGTCTTATTAAGTTTTCCATCAAGGAACAAACTGCAGTTCACGATTCCACTAAGGTCACTAACCTGATAGACAAATACTGTAGGTGAGGACCTGGCCCAAGAATTGTTTGAAGGCTCAAATAGCTGAATGATGGGGGGATCATCATCATTCACAACAAGATTATAGACGGTATAATGGTTGAGATTGTCAAAGTTCTGGGAGTCAGAAGAGCATTTTGCAGCCACCGTAAGATTCACAGACCAGCCCTTTGAACCAACAAGCTCCCAGTTAGTCAAGACAGAGCTTGCTAGTGGCAGGTTGCCAAGCGAATGCCTAGCATCAGAATTCTTCAAGCGCACTGTGAATGGATTGCTGAAATTGATTGTCACATTGCAGCCGATGCTTGATGAGCCGCCAATTGAGGTGATGTTAGCGGTAAGGTTGAAAGAGGCATTAATCTCCACATTGGTGTTGTTGAGAGGAGACACTATTACAACCTTTACCTCGGGCGGCCGTAAAGTGCCCAAAGAAACGTCAACATTCTCCATATCACCAACAAGGATGTAAGTCATTTTTCCGTAGTAAGTAGAGTTCCATGCCAAAATAGCTAGGCTATCTGATTCGGAACCATCAATTGTCTCAAAATACATGCCTGACATGCCAGGAATCGGAACATTGGTCTCGCCGAGAACAAATGAATTAATGGTTGTGTCATTAAGAATATATTTTGTTCCGAGCGAAACCTGGTTGATGCCATCTGAGTTGTAGATCGTGCCTGAGACACTGTGAGGAAGGGGCGGGGGCGAGGCGACCAACTGGATAAGAACAAGAAATGACAACACCCATATCAAAAACCTTCTCATTTTAGCTCTGTGTAAAAGGTCACAGTCCCTAAAGTGTTTGTCTTGTAGCTTCTCAGATAAGCAGGAATCCTCAATTCGTAACCAAAACCATATGAATTGGTCGGGGCGCGAACCTGGGTGACAAAAACAACATCCTGGGTCCCGTTGTAGAAACCAAGATCCAGGTCAGAGGCATCCCATAGAATGCCTGTCACAAACTCGGAGCTGTTGGTACTATTCGCAACAGGGACATACAACAGGAGCCTGTTGTAGACAGATATATTCCTTGTGGCGAGAATTGAACCTTGAGAGACAAAGGTCCGGTTGAGCGAATCGGTAAGGTTTGCAGAGCCCAAGCCGCGATCAAGATATTCAATATCAACAACCCTAAGGTGATGTGAAAGGTTCCTTGTAAGGGGTTCAAGCCTGGTCCATAAAATCAATGAATCAGAATCTGCAACATAGACATTGCTTCTTGACGAGTTCAATACAGACCAACTGTAAATTGAGCTATTGGTAGTATCACTTACTGAAAGGGCGCCGGTAGCATTACCCCTAACTGTATGCCAGAGCGAGGTTGTGATGTTGGCAGTAGCATTATTATTGGACTCACTGATCTCTTTTATCTTGTTCGCAGGATCGACCGCAACACGAATGTAATACAAACCAATCTTAGGTGTCCAGGGAACGGCTAATGTGGCATTGGCACCAACGCTAATATTTACTATTTTCAATCCATCTATTTGGGAGAAAGCGCCAGAAGGCTTCCGCTCAAGGAACCTTACAGTAATATTGAATGCATCTGTACCACCGTCATTCAGGATAGTCGCGTTGACAGTAATATTGACACCTTCCTCGGGAGTGTTGTCGCTAAAATGCAAATTGGTGTAGAGCGCAATCAAATCACTTAAGCTCACGTTGAACCAAAGTGTTGCAGACTGGTTGTAATGAAGGGCATTGTCCCAGCACAAAACGCTCCAATTGTGATATCCCATCTTAAGACCCTCAACCAGAACAGAGGTGACTGAGCCGCTTAAGGCATTAAGCCTGCTCCTATTGACCTTGTTATCAAGAGTGAGGTTGCAGGTCAGGTTGGAGTCCACATTATCGGAAACTGTGAAATTAAAGTAAACTTCGGCAGAGGCGTTCGAGCCATTGAGTGGGGAGATGAGCAAGAGGTGAGGCGAAAACTTGTCAACAAAGAGTGTCTGGTTGGTTGAGTTCCACGCAAAGTTTCCTGCAGAATCATTGCACCAAACATTCCACTTATAGGCACCTTCGGGGAGATTTAGCTGATCAAACAAGTTATCAACATTTGGCAGAGGACTGTTTATGGTCTGATTCATTTTCCAAGTGCTTGAGAAGTTGGCCCACAGTTGGCACTTGTCAGGATACTTTTCTGTGAACGAGAAATTAAAGACAACGAGGCCATTATTGTCCCAATAATTCATTGCGGGTGCCTTTAATCTTATCGAGGGTGGAGTGGCATCTATTCTTATGGTCCAGTTAGAACCTGCAAATGCAATGTTTGCAGCAGAGTCATTGCATCTAACATTCCATTTATAGCTTCCGTCACGCACGGTTGTTGTGAGTTTGTTTGCCTGGCCGGAAATCATTGTCCTGTTTGAAGCATTGCCTTTCCAAGAGCCGCTGAAGTTAGCATACAATTGGCAAACATCCTTGTTAGCCTCAACAAAGGAATAGGAAAACGAGACTGTGCTTGAATGGTTCCAAGTGCCTGTGGCTGGAGAGATGAGAGAAACATTAGGCAAAGTGTAATCAATTTTGACAAGCCATACAGGGGTTGAAGCGTTGTTGAAAAGAGAACTGTTGTCAAAACACCTGATGCTCCAGTTATGCAGGCCTTGTGGGGCATCAACCAGGGTGATGTTGCTTTTTACACGGTTCACAATTACCGTCTTGGTTAGATTCAACTTGTTGTCGAAGAAGAGCGAGCAATTCTCTATACCATCATTGTCAGTTGCGTTGAAATAAAAGGTGACGTTGTGATTTTGGGACCATGAGTTGTTTGACGGAAGCAATTGACGCACTATTGGTGGCTGCCTTACTGTAAAGTTCTGCGTACGCGAGGTGTTCTTGTTAGAGGCATGGTCCCAACATGAAACATTCCAATAATGGACAGCATCAACGAGGCCGGAAACAGAGCTGGAGCCGATGGTACCATTAGAGACTGCAATATTTGGAGAGCGGACGGCAGAATCAACAGTAAGGTTGCAGACTAGGTTCCAGTCAAATGAGTCATACACAGTAAAGTTGAATTTCACAGTGCTAATGTTAAAGATTGAGCCTGGCAATGGCTTGAGAAGAGAAATTGAAGGCTTGAACAGATCCAGATAAAGTGTTCTGGTAGAAGAATTGGCAACCCGTCCAAAAATATCTGTACAGTTAATACTCCAGTTGTAAGCAGCTTGGCCAAATCCAGAAATCGTAAAATTGTTGTTCAGGTTGTTTTTCAAAGCAGATTGATTTGTCCGATTCAACCTGTTGTTTATTATTAGACTACAATTTTTAAGACCGCCTGTGTCGTATGGCTTATACACAAGCACAAAGTTGCCATCATTATCATAAGAGCCGGGCGCAGGGCTTATCAGCTGAATGGTTGGCGGGCCAGTATCAACCGAGAGCGACCTTACAGAACTGGTGTTCCGATTTGATGCCCAATCAGTACAACGGACATACCAAGTGTAGGTCCCGTCAGAGAGATTGGTTGTCATGTTTGTTCTTGTATTGTTAAAAGCAACAACAGTCTTCCTCAAGGCAGAATTAACAAACAGCTCGCAGGTAAGGTTGGTGGCCCGATTGTCAGTCACAGTAAAGTTGAAATCCACTTTTGTGCTTGAAAGCAGGGCTGACTGGGGCGGGAATGAGATGTTAAGGGGAGGTCTTACAGTGTCAATCATTATCTTTTTGGTTAGAGCAGATGCAACATTGCCTGCATAATCAGTACAGTTCACGGTCCAGTTATAGTCTGCATTTCCCAAGTTGGACAACCTGAAATAATTCCTTGCATTGTTGGTAATTGTCTTGTTAGTCTTATTGAGCTTGCCGTTAATGATTAGAGAACAATTCGGAACAAGCGGATTTGACTCAGAGACATTATAAGTAAAGAGAACTGAGGAATAATTGATCCAACCCGAAGGACTAATCAGTGTTACATTCGGCTTTGTTATGTCCTGGGTTATCTGGAAAGGGAAGTAATCAGCCCCATTATAATACAATGACTTGTTAGCAAGCATAGTTGCAGCATACCACCCCAGGCTATTGCCAGAGGTTGCCCACTGATAGGAAATAAAGCCCTGGCTGCCTGTGACGCCTGACTGTCTTTTCATCAGAGTCTCAGGATTTCTCTGTCGAATCAAGAGCGGAGTGGTGAGCTCTGACCTTAATACACTGCCGCGACGATAACTACCGTTCCTGGAAAACACGAGCCAGACAGTCAGGTTGTATTTGTCAAGAGCAGCTATCGCCTTGTCCTGGTTGTAGTTAAAACCTGCTGCGTCAGACTCAGTCAGCTTTCCCTGGGCAGGATTGTAATAATCATCATAAGTGACTACTCCAACGGTGTTGGCGGCACCATTAAGCAGGAATTTTTCTGCATACAAGTTGAGGGAGCCTACTGTAGCCCAATACTCTGAATACCAGCGGCCGGCATTGAACTGGTTTGTGGTATCTTGCATCGTTGTTGGAGAGTGATAGTTGTGGGTCTGGCCATAGGTTGAAGAGTTCAGCCTATGCACAAACGAGTTCCAGCTTGACAAATAATCAAACATGTAGGCAAACCAGAGGTTGTTGAAGTAGCTTGCAGGGTTGTTGTTTGCCTGGCTGAATTGTGCAACAAGATTGGCGCGAAGCCGGATTTCGTCGTTCGTAAACCACACAGAATAATTCAAGTTCACCTTAGAGCCAGGGCTTGCGTTGATATAGCCTGGAATGTTGACAGCAGAAAGAACAGCACCCGAATGCACAACCGACGATGAGTTGGCATTGATGAAGTAGCTGTTGTAAATGGAGATCGGGACAATGCTGTCAAAATAATTGGTCAGCCGCGTCCGGTTGACTGTAATATTCCAGATGCTTCCGGCGCCCTGAAAGTGCACATTCTGCTGATTTGTATTTGACTGGCCGCTACCGAACTGCAGGGTAAACGAGCTGTTAGACTTCCTTATAGTCAAGCGGTCAGCTGATTGGGAGGCACCGTCATAAAGGACACTCTTGCCTGAGCCTTTGAATGTGAAGGAGGGCTTTGCATAGTTTGGCTGTGATTTGGCGCCGTTCTCCTCTACGTCAAAATAGACATAGAACTTTCTAATTGTATTCTGCTGGGTTGTACCATTCATAATCCAGCGAACTGTGCCGATAGCATTTCTTGACTTGTTGAAGGAAGGACCTTGGTCAAACTGGGAGACTGTCTCCTTTGACTGGTTGGAAGCCCACTCCACCACCCTGACTGAATTTGCATCAAACCTGACCGTGAGGTTGCCAATATCCGTCTTCAGAAGCTTGGTAAAATTGACTGCCAGCTCGACAAGCGAATCCTTGCGGGTCAGGTTTGTGGAATTTATGTCTACAGGCAGCCTATGCTTCCAACTGGAACTCCACCACGGCGATGTGGCATTGCCCCTGATAATATCAGAGAAGACAGTTGCGTTCATACTACCTTTTGAGGAGTTGGTCACATTTGCAACAATAATAGCTGTCAGGCCAAGCTCATAAGATGGAGCACTTGCATATACATCTGCAATCAGTTGGCGCGGCCTGAAAACTGTTACCTTCCAGGTGGATGATGCTCCCACGTTTGACATGTTATCAGTGCAGTTCACACTCCAGTTGTAAAAGCCGTCTGCAAGGTCTTGCAAGTAGAAATACTGAGGGGCTTGCTCAACAACTGGCTTCTTTGACTGGTTAAACCTGCTGTTCAAGATGAGACTGCAGTTCGGCACAGATGATGAGTAGTCATAAACCATAAAGGCAAAAACCACGTCCTTGCTGTTGTAGATTGAGAGATTTGCCGGCGAGTAGAGAGTAATGGCAGGGGGAGACTGGTCTACACCCACCACCAAAAGGCGTTGTTCCGAGGCTGCAGTGTTGAAATTCGATGAATCATCAGTGCAGTTTACCTGCCAGGTATAATTCCCGTTACCAAGATTGTAGACAGTGAAGTTCAGGTAGGTGTTCTCAGGGGGATTGTCCTTAGTCCTGTTGAGGTGACCGTTCAATATAAGACTGCAATTCTTCAACGCCGAGGCAAAGTCTGAGGCATTGAACTCAAAGATTACGTTTCCGTCCGTGTCCTGAGCATTATTAGGGGGGTTTGTAAGCCGGACAGTCGGGCCTATCACATCAGGGCCGACAACAAGGACGCGCTTCTCTGAGCTGGACTTGAGAAAGTGCTCTGAGGAATCAGTGCAGTTTATGCTCCAGAGGTAAGAGCCGCTTGGAACTGTGAGAGCAAAATCCTGCGTGACATTGCGCGCAATTGTCGAGTTTGAGGCCAATATGGTACTGTTTGCTATCAGGCTACAATTCTTTAGGGGCGAAACATCGGTAACATTGAAGGTGAAGACAACATCATTGCTAAAGCTCTGGGTATAATTCAAGGGAAGCTTCAATGTGACTAAAGGAGGGCTTAGGTCAATCCTGACAGTCAAGGTACGCGACCCTGAAATCCCGTTATTTTGGTTTTCTGAGCTGTCAACACAAGAAATGTTCCAGCGATAGACACCGTTAGACATTGCGGAGAGCTTGAATGATTGGGTTAGCCCTTGGAGCAGTGAGGTGTTGATATAAGTATACGGACCAACATGCAGCGTGCAGGAAGAGACATTGGTCAAAGAGTCAGTCACATTGAAGTAGAAGGTGCGATTGCCGTCATTGTCAGCAGTGAGGTCTGAAGGCGAAATGAGTTCAACAACCGGTGCTGTCGCATCAACCACAACTGTCAGATGGCGAGTCTGTGCACCTTTGCGATTATGATTGTCAGAATTGTCTGTACAGTTCACAGACCAATTGTACTGGCCAGTACCGAGGCCAGTGATGGTGAAGTTCGACAAAGCATTTTCGATTATGCGGGAACTGTTGGTTAGGTTTAGTTTATTGTTGATGACTAAACTGCAATTGACTATGCCTGATATAACATCATCCACAGAGTAGTAGAAAATCCTATTGCCGTCAGTGTCTGTAGCATAATCATCAGGCAAGACAAGGTTGACGGCTGGGCCTTCGTTGTCCAGGGTCACGGTAAAATTCCACTTCAGCGATTTTCCGGTGTTCGCGAGAGAGGATGTGTCGGTGCAGTTCATATGCCATGTATAGAAGCCGTTTGAGAGCGTGCTTAGCCTGAAATGGAGATTCTCAGATTCAGCTATTGTTGAGTTGGTGGCATTCACCTTGTCGTTGATGAAAAGACTGCAATTCCTTACCCCTGAGGCATAGTCGATAACGCTATACTGCAAGAGCACGTTGCCATCAGTGTCATTGTAAGGAGGAACAGGGCTTAACAAGGTTACAGTAGGGCCGGTGCGGTCAAGGCCGATGGTGAGCTTTCTTGCGGCCGACGCGCCAGTATTGTGATTCTCCGAATTGTCAGTGCAGTTAACAATCCAATAATAGCTGCCGTTCTGCAGGACAACGCTGAGGTTCTGCTTTATGCCCTCAGCAATGTTTGAAGAGAATGCCATCCCTGTTTGATTTATGAACAGGCTGCAGTTCTCAACATCTGAGGCAAAATCAGAGACATTGTAATAGAATGTTATGTTCCCCTCGCTAAGCTCAATACTGTCAGGTGGGAAAACAGGATTCACCAGAGGGCCATCGTTGTCTGGCGCTACAAGAAACTCCCAAATGTCAGACATCACAGCATTGGCATTCTCTGAACTGTCAATGCAATAGACAGACCAGTTGTATGGGCCAGCCATGTAAAAGTAACGGAAGGTGTTATTTGCAAGCTCCTTAATGGTAATATTGGTCTGGTCCAGCTCTCCATTAAGGTAAAGCGAGCAGTTGGAGACGTTAAAGAGGGCGTCAGTCACATTGTAAGCAAAGGTTATGTTCTCGTTTGTCAGCTGGGTCGCATTGTGGGGAAACCTGAGTTTAATGAGTGGAGTGGCAAAGTCAATAGTCACCGAGAAGTTCCAGGTTTGGGAAGAGGCATAATTTCGCTGGGATGATGTATCGGAACAGTTAACAAACCATGAATAAAAGCCGTTATTCAAACCGGTCAGGGTGAAGTTATGCGTGTGCGCACCGGTCTGCAGGCCCTGCTTGGTCTCGTTTCTTGAGCTGTTGAAATACAGCGTACAATCAGCAGTCGGCATCAGGTTGTCTGTAACATTGAAGAAAAGCGTAATGTTGCCGTTTGCATCAGTCCAACCAGGGCTTGGATTCTTGAGACTAGCAATTGGAGCAACCGTATCCTTTGCGATTGTGAACTTGCGCTTTGCAGCAGTACCTCGGTTCTGCAGCGATGAATCATCAGTGCAATTGACAGTCCAATTATAATCACCGTTTGCAAGATTATAGAGCGAGAATCCAATTGTTGAGCCTTCAGAGACTGTGGTGTTGGTCAGGTTAACCTTGTTGTTCAGTATAAGAGAGCAGTTCTTTATCCCTGAAAGCAGGTCTGTGACATTGAAGAAAAGAGAGATGTCGCTTACGTAGCTAATATTAAGGTCTATCGGCTTTTTCAGCAACACCTGGGGGCTGGTGTGGTCAATCGCAACCGTGTAATGCGTGTGGTTTGTGGTGTTGAAATAGCTTGAGGTTGATGCCAAGCCGACAACGCTGAAGAATCCTAGTTCCATGAAATCAGTGCTGAGGTTCATCTTGAGGATGCCATCTGAACCTGTGCTGTTCGCAAGCCTTGCGACAAATACTTCAGTTGAACCGACCTTGGAGTTGTTCGTGACTGTATTTGTTAGCACTTTTGCCTGCACAAAATCAGTGTACAAGGTCTGAGCATTTGAGGGGTCATCAGAGACTGCAGCAATATGCAAAAGATTGTTATGCACGAAAGAAGAAAGGGAAGTGCCGTTAAGAGAGTTGGAAAGGTTCCTATCAGAGGTAATGCTATGAGTGCCAAATTGAACCCAGGCAGAGCTGGAATAATTCCAAAGGTAAAGAACAACGCTAGGGCCAGAGCCTGTGGTATAACCCTCCCAGACAAAGGTTATGGAATCTGCGTCTGAGGCATTGGCTGAGATGTTGAAGACAAAACGATGGCTGCGCTCAGTGTTTACAGTACCTGAGGTAGCCCTTGAATTGTCAGAGAACTGCACGTCTGAATACTGCTGAGGGGTAAATTCGACTTCATTGTTCAAGGCAGGCCCAATATTCGGTGGCTGCGGGCCACCATCCGAAGGATTGTTGCTGTTGTAAGCATGGTGGCCAAATACGGCACGATTGGAAAAGTTGTAGGTTCGCCAACCCTTCAGGGCAATGGTCTTGTAGCTTGGCTTTGTAGCCAAGGTGTAATTATGGTAGGCAAAATACCTGTTCTCATTTACTGCGCTGGCAGAAACATTTGCCTTGAAAGCAACTGAGCACCAGGTCAGGTCATTGCCTGAAATAACCTGGCTTGGCACCTCTATATTATGTATGTCAACAATCCTTATCTCCTTTGTGCAGTTACGGATAAAGCTCGATAAGCCTGTGATGTTCACTTCAACGAGATAATTCGGCTTGTTGTATGGCACAGAGTTGTTCAGGTATATGGGCTTTCTGCGCTGCCAGGAAGAATTCCACCACTTGACAGATGTATTTGCCTTGATGAAATCAGAATCCACCATGCCGCTTAGGGGGTAACCCACAAGGTCGTAGAGAAGGGCAGTAATGTTCACAGTCTCGTTCAATTGGCTACCTTTTTGGTACTCAGCCATGAAAGCTGTCATAATGAGCCGCATATTCATGAGACGCTCAACATTGAAGTGAAGGTGCGCAGAGGTATTAGTGTTGGTATCATAAGAATCGTCAGTGCAGTTCACCTGCCAAACGTAGCTTCCGTCCTTAAAGCCCGGAACATACAAATGCTGCAGGATTCCTTCGGTAACATTGTCGATAGTTGAGTTGACTGTCCCATTAATCAGCAGGCTGCAGTTTGCAATTCCTGATGAAAAGTCTGTTACATTAAAATAAAAGTCCATGGCGCCTGAACTGGATGTATAATTATCCGCTGGCAAGACCAGGTAAACAATTGGAAAGTCTGTGTCACGGTTCACGGTAAAACGCCATGTTGAGGAATTGCCCTGGTTATGGGCAGAAGATGTATCAGTGCAGTTCACACTCCAGGTGTAATTTCCGTCACCAAGGTTCTGGAGAGTAAAGTTGTTGTATTTGTATGGGAAGCCCTGCTGGATTATGTTTGTCCTTGTTTCGTTCTTCTTGTTGTTGAGCACAAGGGTGCAGTTCTTGATTCCTGTGGTGGGGTCATACACCCTGTATATGAGGGGTAAGTCATTATTGGAGGTGTTGTAGCCGTCCACAGGGTCGCTCAGGGTGACAACTGGCTTATCTGTATCAGTTCCAATGATGAAACTCCTATATGATGAGTAACCGATGTTTCTGGCGGGAGAATTGTCATAGCAGTACACGCGCCAGTAATATGGACCGCCGTTTGGAATCTCTGCCATCGAAAAATTAAGATTCTTGGCTTCCTGAATGCTGGTCTTTGTCGCTTCAGGGGCGAAATTGAATTCCAGGGTGCAATTCTTAATCCCTGACACAAGGTCTGTTACATTGTAGAAGAAGCTAACGTTTCCGTCAGTCTCCTCGGCTTCATTTGCTGGCGACGTGAGGAGAACCTGGGGGCCTGTCTGGTCAGTGCCATTGAAATATATCTTCAGTGATGAGGAGATATCCTTCTGGGTATCGTTACAGAAGAAGCGAATGCTGTGCTGGCCGACAGAGATATTTGAGGTTCGATTAAAAAAATGTGTTGCCGAGTTGTTGCGCATGGAAACATTGGGCTTGTTATCCATGGAATAGGCACACCAACCGCCGCTCTTATAGCTCAGGTAGCTTAAGGTCAAGTTTGCCCAAAAGCTAGTTGCATCAACCACTGACCTGTTTGTTGGGGACTGCGCAGTTATTCTCAGGTAATCTATCACAAAGGGTGAGGTGTCGTTGACAAAGGTGCCATCATAGTTTCGGATCATGCCATTGGAGGCGTTGAACAATCCTGCATAAACCCTATACATGCCCAAGGGATAAGAATCAGTGTTCCAAGATATGGGAAGACCGGAAAAATTCAGGCTGGAGTTGTATCTCACCTTAATAGACTGGTTATAAAGCACGCCAAGCACCCTGCCGGTAGAATTCTTGACTTGAATGATCAGCCTTCCGGTCAGGTTCAGGTCTCCGTAGTTCTGAAGCTCAGATGGAGATTCGAGCCTGACAAAAAAACCATTCCAGCTAATCAAGTCGCTGGCCTTGGTGGTACTGTCAAGGTTGACAGCCCTGACCCTGACCCTCCTGTTTGAAGAGTTTGTCCAAGCTGTAACAATAGTCGAGTTGACAACGTGCACTGAGCAGTTTGTTGGCTGCTTTGAGCTTAGACCAAGGCTGCCGGTGAGGTTGCAGCGGTATGAGTATCCAAACTTTGAACCATCGTAAAGCTGTATCTCAATATCAGGGTATGTGTTTGAGGCGTTCTTTGAGCCAGATGCGTTATAGGCAGTAACCTGGAGCCTCACATAAGCATCAAGCAACTTGGTAAAGTTACCCGCAATAACATTTGAGTAGTTGGTGAAACCGGAAGAGGCGTCACCGTCCAGCTCGTCATGCTTGGTAACGTTCACGTAAACATAATCAGTGTAGAGAGTCTTTGCGCTTCCAGGATTGCCTGTCACGACAGCGATGTCCAGGTAATGGCTCGAATTTACATAGCTTGCAAGACTGGAACTCTTTGTTGCGGTGATTATACCGTCTGTTGTATAGGATAAATGCTCTCCAAGGTAGACCCAGCTCTGCTGTGAAAAATCCCAGAGGAAGAACTGTAGCGGATAGACATCGCCACCTGCATCATAGCCCTCGTAATAGAAGCCAAGTTTTGTCATTATGGCTGAGGTTTCATTTATGCGAAATTGAAACCTATGGCTCCTGAAATCGTTCACGTTGCCAAAATCTGCGCGCGAATCATCGGACTTATTCAAAGCGTTGTAAGCTGCTGCTGTGAACACAGCCTCGCCGTTTATTGAAGGACCGGAAGCAGGAGGCTGGCTGCCTGCGGAATCGCTGTAAAAAGCGCTGTGGCCCTTGGCAGAATAACTTGTGAAATTGTATTCAACTGTGCCTGTCCTGTTGTATGAAGTTACCAAAACAGTGGATGGCTCCAAGTCCCCTGAGTCATAGACTTTCCGTGTGGTAAGGTTCACTGCCTTGTTCTGCTTGTAAGTGTAGTTCCTGGTCTGCACCCTAAGGACTGCCTTGATAATGCGCCTTGTGAAGATGCTTGTGCTGCTTGTATTTCGGTTACCTGCAGAATCCCAGCAAGAGACATTCCATTGATGGATCTTCTCTGTCACAGAGGAGACGATAGAAGTCTTAGAGTTGTTTGGAGAGTATTTTGAGGCAGAAATGACAGCAGAGTCGAGAGTGAGGTTGCAGGTGATGTTCGTATCAAGCGCGTCATAAGTTGTCCAGGTAAAATTGACTATCTCCGAAGTAGTGTTATAACCGTTTACAGGAATGTTCAGGGTAATCCTCGGCGGCTTGTTGTCCACAGTGAACTGCACAGCAGCCTGGTTTGAGACATTATTCACATTTCCGACTGTGTCATTACATTTCACGTAATAGACATATGTTGTTGAGTTTGAGAGGGTTCCAAGGTTTGTGCCGTGAATGGTTGTTCCAGTCTTTGAGAAGAGCGTGCCTGCGGCAAAGCTAAACGTGCTTGTTGTTGAGTACCTGCAAACAGCATCCTCGTCAGTGGTGAGGTTCAGGATTACCGGATTCTTGGAAAAGGTGTTGTTCTTAGGCCTTGTAATTGTGATTATGGGCGGCTTTGAGTTTGCCCAGAGCAACCTTACCGTCCTGTTCTTGGTGAAGGAGCCAAGACCAGTCTCATCAAAACCCTCGCAGTTCCAGGTGTAGTTACCTGTGCGAAGGCCCTTTATCCAGGAGCAGCTACCGTTAACAGAAGGGATAAGACATGTTTCATTAAGCTTAATGCTCCGGTTATTGTTGTTGGTGAGATACAAGGAAAGGTTCTTGGCATCATAGTCATCAGTAATCCGGCAGGTAAAATTCACCTGTATTGTTGGCGAGGTGGCAGAATCCACATAATCGGGAGCGGGTGTGATTTGCGTCACGTTAGGATAGGCCCAACCTGCCCTTGACCAAGAAAATATCACATTGATGTATGGCGGCAGATTTGTAACATTAGTGAAACTCAAGGTCACATTGTGGGTATGAGAATCACTGGCAACAACAGTGCCGCTTGACCTGCTTAACCTATTGGTTGTGGCTGCTCCAGAAGCAAAAAAGTAATTTGCATGAGCATGCGATTGCGAAGAACTGGTTTTTCCGTACGCTGTGGAATTTCCCACAATAAACTTGCCGGAAAACTTTCCTCCTAAGCTTGAAAGCAGACTCCAATAGGCTGATGGGGTGTCATTAAACATACCAATCAAACCAATTGGCAAAGGAGAATCCTTTGAAAGATTGGCTAAGATAACATGAATATAAGGTGGCATAGTGCTTGCACTCTGAGAAGTTGGAGGACTTACAGTGTGCTGGTGATTTGCGCGAGCATCATCTCCCGCTTGGTTTGTCCAGACCCTACCTGCAAGGTCGCCGGTCGCGTCAAGACTGAATGACGAGACAGTGTGGTTGTGGCTGTTTGCCCCTCCTGTCGAGGTAGTGTTCTCACCCATAATAAAGTAGCCATCCTCTTTGGAATACAAAGTCCAAAATGCAGGTGGAGAAGAGTTGAAAAGGCCGATAATGCCTGCAGGCAGAGTCTTAGGAACCTTATAGTTGTACATAATAAACTTTAGGTTGCGATATCTCGGCAGGCTCGAAGCAGAGCTGGAGGTCTGGGATGCAACTGCATGAGTATGGGTTGTTGAAGTGGCATCCGTATTGGTCTCGCCACCAAAAACAGTGGAAGAGGCATAACTTATAGACAATAATGAGACTGCATGGGTGTGAGTTGCAGAACCGCTTGGTGCACCATAGGTACTGTTGCCACGTGGCAACCTCTGATAAAACGGGCTGGTGGAAGTACAGGATATGCAGGTCCAGTTAGTTGGAATGGTTGCCTTATCCCAGAGCATGATCAGGTAACCATCTCCTGCAGCGTTCCTAGCATAAGCCTTGCTGGCACCAAAAGAAAATTCTAGCAGGTGCTTGCCTGAAGTCAGAACCTTACTCACCTCATAAGCTGTATCATTGCAGGAAAAGTTTGAGACAACAACTGAGTTGTTTATCCAGCTAAAAGAAAGCGGAGATTCGCCACACCGTATTTCCATAAACATCAGGTCTTGGCCAGGACCATTCCATGTGGTTCCATTTATGGGCGTAATAACCAGGTCAGCAGAACCGACAGTGGTGAACATTACAGTCCATGTGCCTCCAACCTGAGGATAGCTCTGCACGTTTATGATATTGATTTCTGCCTCAGCATAGCCTGGATCTTCTGGACCAAGAGTAATGTTGTAGTCAATGCCCGGGGTTATGTCCTTAACCTTTTCCCATGAACCTAGGCATTGTTGTCTAGAGAAGTCCCACTCTCTGCATTTGTATAGGGCCTTGCCTTGTGCCCTGAGCGTGACGAGAGCGGAGGTAAAATTTAGATTTGAAGGATCGATGGCAAAAACGCGCTTCCAACGAACACCTGATGGAGAGGGCACGGAACCAGACACCTCATCCAAACCAAGGGACAAGTTCGTGCTGTTATGAAGCCCGTGAAAAACAATCTTCTTTGCAAAGGAGTTTAGCGGCAAGACAACAGCCTCTGAAGAATTTATCGAATAGTTGAGTACAAGAAGCTCATGCTTTCTTGAGTCGTGCAATTTGAAGCGTGGTGGGGAAACAAAATGTGTATTGTTCAGAATTTGCGGCCCTACCACAGACTGATTTCCAGAGACTGAAAAATTGCAGAATAGACTTTCACCAGTGTGATCAGTTGCCTGGACCAAATAGGCCCCAGGAAACAAAGGGCGAAACATTACAGGCTTTTCCAGGTCTCCTGCAAACTGATAAGTTCTATCACCAACTGAAAGGTTGAGATCTATTATTGAGGAATTAAAAGCAATTAAGACGCGGTCAGCAATATTATAGGACGCATGGTCTGTGCATCGAACCCATCTTAGCGATTGACCAAGTAATTTAAATGAGATCACTGCAACAGACCTGTTGGAACTCAGGTTCACGAGCGTAACAAAATATTCGCCGGCAGTCCTGGGCTTAAATGCGTAGCGAGAATTGTTGGTACTACTGAAAGTAAAGAGCTGGCCTGAAAAGATTATGTCCAGCTCTAACGCTGGGCTTAGGTTTGCACCTATAAAGATGTTCACGGTTTCTCCAGCTTGATATTCGAACTTGTCTGTAAAAATGGATTCTTCGCTATAGGAGAGAGCGGCAAGGATTACAAACAAACCAATGAAGACAATTGCCTTATTCATGTTTGAACTCCAGCGGTCCCTGAAGCCTGTCGAAAATGCTGAAAAGGGCCTGATAATAGCGCTCGAAGCCCAGTAGGACAGTAGCTTCTGTGTGATGCAATGCCAAGAGATCAAGGCCGCTAGCCAAGTCCAAGCACTTTGCTGTGCCGAAGGACTGCTGTATCCATTTGCATTCATGTGCATCGTGCACCACAAGATAGTATTCACCCTTGAGGAAGAATGAGAAGTCAACGGAAAACCTCAGATTTGAGTGCTTTAGGCTTGCGAGGAACTGGTGAACAGATTTGTGCTTGCGAATTAGCGGCTCTCTTTTTTGTAAGGCGAGAAGCGACAGCAGGCTTATGGTAAGATCATTATCAAGGTTCAATTGGCAAAGATGAACATTGCCAACAACGAGCTTTGAGAGTATGCCCTGCTCGATCAAACCTTGAACAGCGTTATATACATGAGGATAGGATGTGTTCATCATCTTTGCAATCTGAAGAATACTAAAGGCTGATTTGACGTCAACAAACAGCCCAACTATCCTCTGTTCGAGCTTGCTAGCAGCCACTTTTAGTCCCTGTGATCAGCACGTCCCTTAATCCATATGTGCCATTATATTAAAATTGATATTATATTATTCTTTTTTTTTATATTTATATATCTTTTTTAGTATATTGATTTATAAATCTTTCGAAAAAAAAAGTGACCCTTTCTAGAAATAGCTTAAGCAGGTTTGGGCGCTGGCTTTTCTGTTTCTTTCTTCTTCTTTGGCCAGGTGAACCATGCCTTTTTTGCAGGCAGATCGGCGACAACCTGCTCTGCCTTTTTCTGTTCTTCCTGCGACTTTTCCATCTCCTCTACGGCAAGCAGATTTTTCTCAAGATTTGGATTTTCCCTTGAGAGCTCACCAATAAGGTCAATGATCTTCTTGCCGCGCTTCAGCTCTGTATCGAACAACTGTTGAAACTTCTCAGTGTCAGACTTAAATTGGTCATTTAACTCCTTGGCCTTCTTTGACATTAGGTCAATGACATTTCCAACATGAAGCTCAAACTCGTTGAACTTCTTAACAAGCCGTTCGAGCTCCTGTTTTTCTGCCTTCTTCGCAGTTTGAGCCTTGAGCTTGTCTGCTGAATCATTAAGCTGCTTGATGTTATCACCTAGGTCTTTCAATTGGCCTGAAAACTTGTCAAGGTCGGCAAAGCGATTCTGCATCTCTGAGAATAGGGTTTCCGACTTGTCAGCGTGACGCTCAACCACGGCCTTTATCTTCTGGATTTCTGTCAGCTCTTTCTTTATGTCTTCGTTCAATTTGACAATCTGCTCAAGGCCCCTGAAAAATGAAATCTTGTTCCTTAAATCCTTGAGTTCAGCAACCATGGTCTTCAACAATGCCTCATTGCTCTCAATGTTTGCCCGCACAGCCTCGATCTTGCCATCGGTCTTCCTTACCTCAACCATCAGCTTGTCGGGCTGGACAGCCTCAACCAAGTCATTTGTCTTGGTAATCTTGACCTCGATGCCGGAAACTGTGCGATTGGTGTCAAGGATCATGCCTCTCAATTCGCCAATCTGCTCGCTCGTGTGGGCAAAGCGCTCTGCGTTTGCTTTCCTTATCTCATCCAAGGATTCAACCTTAACCCTTAAACGGTTAAACTCCGCCAGAAGGTCTGAGGAAGCCCGGCTATCAGGCTGAGATTCAGCCTGTTCTTCCTCCTCTGGCTGCTCTGGCTGCTCTGCAGCCTCGGTCTTCTTCCAAAACTTGAGCTTCACAATCCAAACCTCCACTTAACCTTCTTGACCAACAGCTGAAGGCGTGACTTTTTCTTGAAGATATCACTTGTCCTCAGGCGACGATAAATGAGGATTGCCTGCGTGAAGACCTCCTGCTTCAAATCTTTTGGCAGATATTTGTAGATGCCTTGTATTTCCACATAGATTGGATAAACCTTTTCGAACTCTGCCTTGTCCAAGAACTCAATTGCCTGATTTATTAATTTATTGGTTTTGTCGATAATCTCATCCTGGCTCAATTTCAAGTACTCAACAGGGGATTCTGACTTATCCAGGCGCTCCCGCTCTTCTACAGCAACCTTTGAGAGGACGTCCTCAAATCGCTGCTCTTTCCTTAACTGCTTCATCTCAGATTCAATCTCAGAAAGAAGCCTCTGCACAACCTCAAGGTCACGCCTCTCGCTGGTAATAGCAGCCATCTGAATCTTGGGCGCAACTGACATCAGCTTCAGGTCGGCTATCTTTGTGTCCATACCGAGCTTCCTGTTCTGGCTCAAGCGCTCCCTTAACAAGCGGAAATGCTCCCTTAAGATTGCAACCTCGTCTGCTTGTGCAGCTTCAATCATGCTACCACCCTTTTAGACAGTTTCGAATGTAGGTCAACACATTTCTGAAATACGAGAGGCTTTTGGTCAGGAGGCAATGCCTGATACTCTGCAATTATCTGCTGATAGGTGTTGAAAGCCTGTGCATGCTGGCCTGATTTCAATAAGGCATCTGCCTTTTCAAGCAGGTCATTTATTTCAGCAATCTGCTGTGAACCTGTCTTGAACATACTGCTCAAGCGTATGATTTCCTGTAGGTTGTTCCTAAGATCCATGCACATCTGAGAGGCTAAAGCCTGCTGCTCTTTGTTTAACTGCCTGTACATCGCAGTAAGCTCGTTGTACGCAATGGTTGCATTATCAACATCGTGCTTGTCAATAAACGATTGAGTCTTGGAAATCTGAGCCTTTATTGACTCAGGTAGAACTGCTTGTGCTGGCATCTTGACCTCCTCCTTTTTCTCTTGCGCTGCAGGCTCTGCCTTTTTCTCTTGAGGTTCTTCCTTTTTCTGGGGCTCCTCCTTTTCCTCAGGCTCTACAACGCCACTCTTCTCTTTCTTGTAAGCATCATCAAGCAGCGCAACAAGCTGCTGCTGGCCCAAGGTTTCCCTAACCTTTTTGGCGAGCCTCTTGTTGCCAATCACGTTTTCGATCCAATCAGCAAAATCATTCTTCTTCTCATTTACTTGCTGTGCGTACAACGCTGGCTTCAAGGCAGCAATCTCGTCAATCAAACCCTTTAGGTTGACAACAAGCATATCGTTCTTCAGCCTGAGGATCTTGTCAGGAGGCACATCATCGCCAAACTTCAAGGGTCCTTGAGGCTTTGCCTCAACAGGCTGGTCCTTCTTATTTGCTTTTTCGTATTCAGCACGAGCGTCCTTGGCAGCCTTAAGCTCAGACTCAAGGCTTGCCTTGTCGACCATCTTGATGGTGCGCTTCTTTGGGGTTACACCCAACTTCTCGAAATTTGACTTCAGCCTAGGGCCAAGGCCCTCAAGATAAATATCTACCATATTGAAGTTACCGCTCTGCAACTTATCCTTTGCAAGCTTTAATTCAAGCCTCATATCAAAGACATCAATCTCATGCTCCTCAATCTGGTCAATCTGGTACTCCACATCATCAATCTGGTTGTTGTACTTGTTGTAGCGGGCAAGCTCATCGTCAGAGAGCCTTTCGACGCTGTGGAGAATAGGCCTAAATTCAATGAAGAAGGGATTACCACGGTTGTAGGCAGCGTTCTGCACCATACCTGAACCAATCGGGCTCTTAACAAGGGATTGAATCAAACCCTTGCCGAATTTGGTCTCTATCCTGTTCAGGTCGCCTTCATCTCTAGTTTTCATCTGGATTTCTGTGTTGATGTTTGCCTTAATCTGGCCAACGAAGTCAGCAAGTACCTGTGAGATGAGCATTACGCCCACACCCCATTTTCTGAACTCTCTGCATGCCCTTTCTATCTGGATAAACCCTTCACCCGAGCCACCGAACTTCGGCAAAAGCCTATGAACTTCATCGTATACAAGCAGGAGTTTGAGCTCGCGCGCTTCAGGAAGATTTAAGTGGAACACCTCGCGAACAGTGTTTGCCACAAAAATGTCTATGTCCTTTGGGTCAAGCTTGTTCATGGTGAAAACCTGTATGTTGCCGGGAATCATGTACTTTTTCAAGTCAATTATCTCATAGGGGTTCTCGACATAACGGATGTTACCCTTAAATGCTCTTGCATCAGACTTTTTCAGGTTGAACTTTGGATAGAAGGTCATCATCTTCTTGTCAGTGCACTTACGCAAATAGCCAGACCACTGGGCAGTCGGATCAAAAACCACAACAGCCACGTTCTTCATCAAGCATTCCTCTACTATAACCTGGGCTGAGATTGTCTTACCACCACCGGTGGAACCCGCAACTATTGTATGGACAGTCAAATTGTCCATGTCAAGATAGGTCTTCTTGTTGGTCTCTGCGACCTTGCCCACAAAAATTGACCGCGGGCCTTGACTTGGAAGAAGGTCAAACTCCACCTTGACGTGGAAGCGCTTCTTTTGGCTTATCATACGACGGATGTACCAGACTGCGAATATTATGAACAGCAGAGCTACAATCATAAGAAAAAGCTGCCACAAAGGAATCAAACCGAAAACCATGTACTGGAAGAAAGGCGCGACAACATCAAAGATGGCTGTTCCTGTAGTAACAAGCTCAAGGTAGTGGGCATCAACCTGTATAATGTATTCACCAAGCGAAGCATTCCGTGGAATATGATAGCTTTTTAAAAGGGAATAACTGGTCTGCAAATGAACCTTGTCCTCATCGGTACTAAAAATCTTTGAATTGTTCAAGTCCTTGATGAAATACTTGAGGTAAACTTCATACTCCTGATCAGTCAACAGATTGTTCAAGTCCACCTTGTATCTCAGGTCAGAATCCGGAGTAAGCCGGGTCTTTGTCGGGGTGACCGTAACAATAAGGGCTTCGACAGGCAGCATTTCCTCACTGACAATCTTCACCTTGAGTGGTATTGAGAAATTGATATCACCACCAAGGTCAATATTTCCGAAATAGTTTCCAAGCGGCTGGTTTCCGAAGAAAGTGGCAGTCAAATTAGCCATTGAGTTAGGCTGAATCCTAAGCGTTGTTCGGTCCAGCTTTAAGGAAGGACTCACGTTACCCCTCACAGAAAACTCAATAAGCAATGGATCAACCCCGAAATTGAAGATAAAAATAGGATCCTCTGCAAAAGTGCCTGTGCGAAGAATCTTGTCTATGTTGGTTGTGGAAATCCAGATGTCAAGCCCTTCGAACCTCTTTGGCTCTTCAGTATAGGGCCCTACGTCAGGCTTAAACGACACGCCCGGACCTACGCCAGGACCAACAGACTGGCCAGGCCCGATTCCAGGACCAACACCAGTAGAAGTATAGGTATATTTGGCAGTCTGGGACATGGAAATGTTATACTCCCTGACAGAATCTGGGGAGATGTTGAGGAGATCGATGAAATTGTTGTAACCATTCTTGGCAGCTGCGATTATCTGGATGCCAGAGAGAACACTGAAGTTATAGAATCCATGAGAATCTGTCAAGGTCATGTTGTCAGCGAGCATCACTGCAACTGTATCCAGTCTTGCTCCTGTGGCATTGTCTTTCACCCAACCATACAACCTGGCGCGCTGGCCAAAAAGGCCGAAGGTGATGCCCTTGGGGCACTCATCATAAGGATCTGTAAAAAAGTAGTACCTCCGGTTTGTATTGTTTCCGGTGGCAACCATTATTTGATAATTTGTGGTAAGGCCGCTAAAACCTTCAACGTAATCAGCAATCTGCGTGACATAAATCAGATTGCCCAGCCCATCTTTCAAGATTCCCAGATTGAAAGATGAAAGGTTGGCAACCTGCTGTTTTGTGTATGTACCGGGAACATTGGAAATGACTGTCGGGCCTAATCTTACGGTGATGTTTGTGGTGAATGTATTATTTGCTGAGGAATATGCGGAAGAATTTAGGCCAAGGAAAGCGTCCACATCTGCTGGCAAGGCGGCAACAACAGTTTCCCATTGAGGGTATTGGGTCAAGGAGGCATAGAGTTCATGCGGTATATTGGGTTGCAGGCAAGGGAATAACAAATGTATGAGGTCAATCTTGCCGTTCTGTGCTAAAGCAGACTGCTGGGCGTCAAACTGGGGAACCATCATAATAATACCATAAAAACCATGCCAGTAAACTGTTGGATCCTTTATAGCAAGGTTGATTTGGGTGATAGTCCCAGGCTCGGTTTCAACGTAAACATAACCTATGAAACGATTTACCAACACCATGACAGAGACTGCAAGTATTAAGAGCACAGTTATGGAGAGAAAGTACTTTATTCCAATGCTATTCTTTTTTCTAGTTCTCATCTATCCTCTTGCGAGCCCCGATGCAGGTCTCAAAGGCCTGCTCCTTTAGGTGCCGTGGCAGTTTGGAATACATTTGATTAATTGAATGGTAGTGGTGCTTTGCCTGCTCAAGATCGCCATCCTCGCAATAGGTTTTTATGCGGGCTGCGGTGTGCTGCAACTCAGAGAACTGCAACCGATGAAAGAGATGAAGAACTTCAAACGAGACAGCAGCCTTAACCTCCTTAGGTGACTTTGCGTATTCCTGCTGCAGCTCCCTATAGATAGTTCTCGCGCTTGTTAGATTGTCATTATTCAGGCGCTCTATCAACTTCTGTGATAAAACAATAAACTCTCGAGGCATAGGGGTATTGACTTTAGCAAAACTTTGGCTAAGGTCCTCCCATTTGTATGCAAGAAGTAGCATGACACTGACAAGGACTGCAA
Organism: Candidatus Woesearchaeota archaeon; assembly: GCA_043803105.1. Taxonomy (GTDB): domain Archaea; phylum Nanobdellota; class Nanobdellia; order Woesearchaeales; family JAZDKJ01; genus JAZDKJ01. The sequence goes on along the minus strand of JAZDKJ010000006.1, from coordinate 92,970 downwards.
TTATGAGGATATAAAGGGAATTATCCATTATACCCTTTGAGAGATTTCCAACCGCAAATCCGGTAACCTTATTTGACAACGCAACAGTTGTGGGGAGACCAGCGGTGATTGATGACTCAACAATCGCCGGATCAACCTCCTTATCCACACTGTATTGGATTACAAGAGAATCGTTAGGAACAAACTCAAGGACTGGATCATCCTGCAAAACCTTGTAAACGCCAAGAACCTTCAATTCAGATGCTGACCTAGCAAACTCTTTAGGCACAACCTCCAAAACAGAACCCAGTTGAGAAGCGTTTGAGATTTGCACTGATTTTTGCACTAGTGTAAGGATCTTGGGCTCCAAGCCCAAGAACTCAAGCCTCACCACAAAGACCTTTGTAGAGACTGTTAGCAGGTGTTGAAGCGGTGTGAGGGAAGAGGCTGTGACAGACGAATTGGTGAGCAGCGAGACCAAGAGCTTGAGGTCTGCGCTGGAACTATACTTGACAAAGTTGTTGTGCTTAAGCACCTGCAGGTTCTTGATTATGCTCTTTTTTTGAAACTCCAGCCTCTGTGTTAGGTCATAAGTAAGATTAGCCTTCTCGGCATCGGTGAGTTTGCGGAACTTGACATTAAAGATATCACGACCATAGTTCTGGATATTCTTCTTGGCATCAAGCAGTTGAGCGTCCAGCCCAAGCAGTTGAGCCGCCTCTGCTTCAACGGACGGAAGCTTTGCCAGAGAGTCACGGTAAGTATCAATCTGGGCGAGGAGGTCGGCATTCTCATCATCAGTGGCAACAGGTTGTATTGTCGTGTCTTGGGACGCGTCTTGCTGTGCTTCCTTTGATCTCACAATGAACTTAAACACCTGACTAAACTGCGCATTGGAGTCAGAATCCTGGCAGCGGACTTTCCACCAGTAGGTAGTTTGCTGAGGGTTGTTCAATGCATACGAGTACTCTTGGTTGCTTACCACATTTTCGAAAACAGCCTCCTTGCTCCACCAAGAATTGTCCAAGCTCAAGTAGAGCACACATTCCATGTTGCTGCTGTCAGAGGCATGAAATCGCAACTGTACCTTGCCAGGTTCAAACTCCTGACCATCAGCAGGAGCCACCAGGGTTACAACTGGCAGGGTAGTTTCAGTTGCTATGAGCTGCACAATCCTTGACAGATTCGCAGTGAGATTGATTGTCTCTAAGTAGGGCTCATAACCTGAGCGCGAGACCTTAAGATAGTAAATACCCCTCAGAAGAGAAGTGAATTGCACGAGGCCAGAATCATTCGTGAGTTTTTGGTCGCTATTTAGCTCCACCTTAGCGTTCTTCACCCCAAAGGAGGAGTTGCGCACAGCAACAGTCAAGCGGTAATTGTCATAAACGTCAATATCTTTTGATGTCCTCCATTGGTTTTGTTCAGAGTCATTTACATACAGCCAAATAGTGCGCCTGCCAACACTCGTATAAATGTGAGTCTGGGAGCTTCCTACGGAGAAAGTAGAATCCCCAAAATCCCAGTAGTATCTTAGTGTACCTATGCCGCCGGCAGCTGTGGCACTTAATTGGAGCTGCCCGTTCCTTGGGACTGATGAGCTACCAATGATCTGGGCGGCGATTGTATTCTCAACAGAGAATGTTATTCTGGTGCTATTTGCATAATTCATGTAATCAAGACTCGCGTCAACAATGTATGTTCCAACCTTCCTAATGTACGGAAGCATCTGGACCACAGGATAGGGCCCGTGCAAGGACAAGATGGAATTGTGCGAGCTCGATGGCGTGGTTATTGTGAGGTAAACATATGACCCTTGGGTAGCGTTGACTATTAATGCACCTGTCTCACCCAGGAGATAGCTAGGCTTTGTGATGAGAACCCTAAGATAGGGCTTGTCAGGGGTTGAGGCATTGCAATCATCGTCCAATCCATTACCAAAGACCTCTGTTGAGTTGGGGTTTACAAATGGGTTGGAATCATTGCAGTCAAATGTGCCGTACCCGCAAGAGGCAGGATAAAATCCGTCAATGTCCTGGTCAAAGCCTTCGTCAACCAGGCCATTACAGTTGTCATCAAGGCGGTTGCATAGCTCTGTGGCATTTGGATTAATATTTTGGTTGGAATCATTGCAGTCGAGCCAATAGGGGAAGCTGTCGTTATCGCAGTCGTAAGAAGTGAAATTGGTTCCATTGGAGAGCAGGCAAATGGTCTTGTTGAAAGTGAGATTGTACATAGAAGAATTTGTTTCGTCGGCACGCGAAATCTGCAAGGCCGCGAGCGTGGCAAGGAGGCAAACAAGAGTCAAGAGAGGCTTTTTCATTTTTTCAGCCTCTCAATCAGGGTTTGAAGTTCCCTGATGATGTCCTGTTTTGTAAGTTCGGCAAGCTCAGGCTTTTGCGACTCAGCAAACTTTCTCCTGATAGCAGCCCGGATGAGTTCAGAAAGGTCCTTGAAATGCTCTTGTTCAACGCGGCTCCTTGACTCAAGAACTAAGGCTAAAGGTACGCGAAAGCTCACCAGCTTGTCAGTCACTCAAAGTCACCGTTCATGTAAATACTCGCGAACAAAAGCCCTGATAGCCTCGGACCTGCTAGAGTAGATCCCCTTAATTACTAAAGAATCAATCCAGGCAACAGCCTCGCTTGGAAGTCTGACGTTCACTACAGAGATTTTCTGTTTCATCGCTGTCATTTCTGTAAAAGGCGGTTAAAGTTGCTAATTGTATTATATTATGTGATATTTGTAATACGTTATATTTAAACTTACCGATAAATATTGCTTTTTTGTAATTCATTGTATGATATTTGTGTGACACATACTTGCCAAAAAAATGCAGAGAAAGAGTGCTTATTGTGTTTGAGCTTTTAACTTGTTTAGGTAAGCGACCCACATAATGCCAATCCTTATCATCTCAGCATTGAAATGCTCAGAGATGCTGTATGTTTTCTTGTACAAGTCATAGTCGATCATTCCCATGCTTTTCATTGGGGTAAGGATCCTGTCATAGAATTGGCGACGGTTGTAGGAGATCCTCACTTTTTTTCCCTTGTAGGGCTCCTCCTCTATTGTTGTCTCAAATGTACCATCATGAAGCTGGGTGGCAAAAAGTGACATGTCAACCTTACCGATAGAACACTTGTTCTTGACTATGAATTTTATAAGCTCAGTAGCTACGATTTTCTGCTGCTTTGTAGCAAAAATTACATCCAGAACTTCCTCAGGAAGATTAAACTTATCAAACAAAACTACCATGCCATCCCCTATAAAGGTATAGTAGCAACTGATATATAAATGTTGTTTTTCACTACCTTAGTTTATCTTTTCTATGGAAACTGGTGTTAGTATATGTAGAACAATACTAGATTTGAAGGTAAAATAGAGAACAAAAGCGCCAAAAATCAAAAAGTTTATATATTAGTATACATAAGTGTCTACTATTATAGCAATTTATTTTGCAGTAATTTGGCTGTCTGCGCTTGACCAGCGCATTATAAATGAAGTCAGCTTTCGATATGGTGTGGGTGAACTTTAGTTCACCCATAATTTTTCTTAGAATGCAAAGATTTTGTCCAAATGTTTAAATAAAGTAAGTTGTGAATTATCAATGGAATGCCGCCGAATGGAAATATCCAAGAAACTGTTATTGAGATCCAAAAGCTGCACGATTTGTTGACATCACCAAAGTATAAGATCCCCAAGAGCTGGTTCTGGCACAAAGAGTCGATTCAATCATTGATAGATGTATCTAAATTGATTGAAACGCGAATGAAAAAAATGCCAGGTTACACTTGGAAAAGACACTTTCAGTATAACAATCTGGAAGAATTGTTCAATCATGTAGATGAGTATCTCAAATCGCTTAGGGTTTTAGCAGAACAAATGAAAAACTCAACTTCGATATCAACAGATGCACAGTCACAACTTCAAGAAAAAATGCAGAGACTTGTTTGCCAATTAGATTCGGCTTTTCTTTTAAATATCCGAAGGCTCCATTTATTGCAGAGCATGTATAAAAAAGACCAATACTTTGAAAGAAGAAAATGGCTCCTGAAAAATGGTTACAACCAGTTTGCTAATCCGTTTCTAACCAAGATTTTGCTTGAAAACTGGAACTTAGTTGAGAAAGTCAAGAAAATCATTGGCCCTGCGCAGTTCTATTCTGACCACTACTGGTATGTGTGGTTATGCCTAGTGCCATTTGAGGATATCATTTTCAAGGATGTGCCTCCTGAAGAGATAAAAAACCTTAGGGACCAATTTTCTGCATATGGCAAAAATCCAGAAGAAGTCTACCAGGACCCATATTTCCAAGAGAATCTGAGAGACTTTTATGTTCAATGGACAGCAAAGAAAACGAAGATGCTTGAAGCAACAGTAGTTCGGCTAAGAGAGACATTAATTTTGCTCGCCACAATAATAAGAGGAGGAACAACCGGAGAACACCTTGGCAGGACTGTCTGCCAGGAACAAATCCCTCGCGTAAGGAAAGAAATAAAAAGCCCAGAAGACTTGCATCTAATCAGTTCAGTGGCGGAGAAATTCTTTTTATTTGATGAGCGTGCTCCTTGCTTTGTGCTGACTGCGGTTTTTGAAGATTCAGGATACCTCTTCAACAATTATCATGGGCAATTATTTGACACACTTTTTGCAGTTATGAAGAGCTATAAGAGCGCAGGCCTAAGGGTGGATGAACTGGGATATGCCTTATGGCTTTGCTTGCGAGATTGGAGGTCATTTGCATGTGATTTGTCTTTCACCGAAAAAAACCTAAAAAGACTCATTAGAGTTTACAAGAAATGGCAATTCGCAGAACCGGGGACAGAGATGGATTTCTTCTCTTTTTGCCAACCTATTTCCAGGCTTTCAAAACCTCTTCTAGAACAATCAGATATCGACCTATTGCTAAGCCTTTGTGAAGAGATTACTGATGAAGAATTGCTGCAAATGCTCCTGGCAAGGGAGCAAAGAGAAGGGGTCAGGCAGCAGCTTCCTCAGATAATTGAAGCAGCAAGGTCTACAAAATATCCTAAGCTCCTCTTTCGCAGTATAATGAAGATGACTGGACAGAGATTGTCTACAGCATTGGAACATAAGACTTTACTGGGCTACCTTGAATTCAACGTTAGCAAATATGGTCCAAACATTGACGTTTATGAAGGCAACCTAATCTCGATCTTGCCATTCCTAACAAATCTGAATGAGGTGGACTACCTGTGGCAAGTATTGGGTGATTTTGACACAAACCTTCTTGCCAGCTTGTTTTCAGTGCTCAAGATCTTGCAACCCAAGCATATTGCCAGCTTTCAGACTTTCATAGAGAACGGTGGAAAAGAGGTAGTCCAGACCTTAAAGGACTTTAATGAATCACCGCGCGAAGAATTGCTGAACCTTTGCAGCAAAATGGTTGAAAAGGTGGACCCAAGTACCAACGCAGAAGTGATTCGCATTTTCAACAGTTGCTTCAGGTTCATGTCTGCAGAGGTTGAGCACAGCAGGGTAAAACTTCGGCAAATGAAGTATCTCGACAAGATAAGCTCAAGTATTTTTGAACATTTTGGTGACTACATAATCAACCTGATGGAGCAATCTCCCAAAAATTTCATGCGAGTATTATTTAATATTGCGCACCTAACAATACTTAATGAGGATATCTCAAGGGAATTGCTTGTGCTGGCAAGAGCCTGCAGAAGTTACAGACTTTTTGTCTCAAAAGGCAACAAAGAAAGCTTGAATCCAGCAGACATAGAAAGAGTTTATCTTTTCCTAACCTCACAACTCTCAAAGAAGCCAAAGAACCTAGACAAATTGAGGAAGAACATAGAAAAGTTCAATACACAAAACGAGAAGTCGGCATTTGAATACATCAATAAAGTCTTGATGGACCTATCAATTGAATACTTTAATGCGTTAACCAGCCAGAAAGTGCGGGATGCTTTTGAAAAATATTGTGGAGTACCTTTGCCTGCTGAGCTGGACAATGAGGAGGACATAACGGATGTGCTACAAATCGCAGTCAAGTGCCATCCAGGCCAGAATAGAGAGCCGGCCAAAAGGCTTGTACAGGAGATATGCCTCAAGAATACGTATCCATTCAAGAGATTACCTCAAGCGTATCCTTACAACCAACAGGCAAATATTGAATACATGGGGAAAATGAAAAGCTGGGGAATAGACATGAACATTTGGGTTGAAGGTTTTAAAAAAGAGTACCTAGCAAACCTAACTGATTTTTCGGCAAACACAGAGAAAATAATCGGAGAACACAGGGAAGAAATAGTACGCCATTTTCGGGAAGCAGGTTTAGAAGTCAAAGAAGATGAGTTTGATAAAAGACTCACTGATTTGAAGGATAAGCAGGACTTAGCCAAGGATATAGCAGGACATCTGAACGCGATCAAAGGACTGCAAGGCAAGACACAGTTCATACAGAATGCAAGAAGAGTAACAGTCTACACGGAACAGAACCCAATAAAAATATTGCAGATGGGCAATGTTGTTGGAGGCAGCTGTCTTGCCACAGACGGTTCTAATTCATGGACTACTGTGACGAACGCTTTGGATGTTAACAAGAGGGTACTTTATTGTTTTGATAAAGCAGGTGACATCATGGCCAGAAGGCTGATAGCAATGACAAACCAAGGAAAAATAATACAGCTAGGTGTCTACAACAATTATCCTGAATTGGACTTAGACAGTGTTTTTGAGGAGTACACCCTAGAATTAGCGCAGCGTTGCGGTACAACTACTGCAAACGAAGCAAATGTTAATGACAGGCAAGATGTTGCAACACTGTTGGCAGATAGGTGGTACGCTGGCACGCCAGTGATAAAATTCAATTCTGAGCATAAAACTATGCCATTTAAGAAGGCTGCCTAATCCGGCTTAGTAGAAAGTCGTGATTGTTATTGCGCCTATGTTGTAAGCGATGAGTCTCATGGATAGTTCTGCGCGCTGCATGCGCGCAGTGCGAGCACGGACGTGCGAGCCAAATAGTCTTTTAACCGCGCTGATCATGCTTTCGATGATGCTTCTCTGCCAGTAGAGTGCCCAGTCGAAGCAGTCTCTTAGCTGTCGACGGTACTGACCTCTTTTGCATCCTTTTCTGACTGGAGCGACGCTCCAGATTCCTGCGTCCCGCAGAAATCCATACAAGGGATTGCTGTCAAATCCTTTGTCCATAACGACGCCATCTAATTGGACAGGGCATGTTCTGATAAGATAAGGTACATCGCATTTCTCTCCTCGGGGTGTGGCGCGGATGCGCCACGACAGGAACTTACGCTTGGCAATGTCTACCAGGAGCACCTCTTGAACTGGCCTGCCTACTTTGTCTTCGCGGTCGATGCGCTTCAGGTAGTGTTGGCTGGCGTCGCTCCTTGTGAGTGTGGTGCCGTCAATCGCTCCGACTTTGCATTCGTCAGCCTCGATGCTAGCCACTTTCAGAGCGTCCCAGACGCTCTGAGGCCATTTCGCAATGGCCTTCTGCCAAGATGTCCAATGCCTTTTTTCGCTATGGTAATCTTCCATAAATCCAGCCACCCTTCTCCATGCCGGAGCATGCGCTGTGTACTCGAGGTAGCACAGATAGACCTTCCATGCAGGTGTCTTCTTCGGACCGAAGTGATTCAAGAACTTAGGAAGTCCTGCTTTCTTCCACAAATAGTAAGCTTTTTCTTTCAGTGTCTCTTTACTTCTCATGGTGGGGCGTGCTCCCCACCCCCAAGCAGCCTAACGGCTGCTCGGGTTAATATGACTTTCTACAGAACCGCCTAATCCCCAAAGCTTAATAATCAGTGCTTTCGTGAAGGATATTATGAATAAAAAACAGGCTGTTCAGCTCCTCAAGAAATACAGCCCTGACGATAGAACCTTCAGGATAGTGCTGCGACACGCAATCAAAGTTAGGGAGGTCGCAGAGGAAATCGCACAGAGGATTCCTGAGGCGGACTTGAACCTTGTCAGGTGTGGAGCACTCCTGCATGACATAGGAAGATACAAGTGCCCACCATGGAAAGATTCAGAAAGACACGGAATCGAAGGAGCAAAAATACTGAGGGCTGAAGGGCACTGCAGTCTGGCGAGGATTGCAGAAAGGCACTTAGGGGGAGGACTGCGCAAAGAGGACATAATCGAACGAAGGCTTAGGCTGCCAAGAAAAGACTTCTTGCCGTTAACAACAGAGGAAAAGATTGTCTGTTATGCTGACAAACTGGTAGGCCAAAACGACGAATGTATTACTCTCTCGAGCACACTAGAAAGCTTTAAAAAGAAATTCGGGATTATGGCTGCGAACAGAATCGCACAGCTTCATTCGGAATTGACGGGGTTAATCAAAAGTGGTGGATCTAAACCTGGAAAAGCTAAAGGAAGAGCAAAAAAAGCTCGCCCTAAAGATAATTCTAAAGGATGAGTTTGAAGGTTATTCAACCATAGCTGGTGTGGACCAATTAGCGATGGGCAACCAGATAATTTGTGGAATTGTGGTTATAGACGCCAAGACAATGGCAATAGTGGAGAAAAAATACGCTGTGCTTGAGACAAAAATCCCGTATGTGGCAGGATTCCTGGCGTACAGGGAGTCGCCGGCAATAATCGAGGCATACAACAAGCTGAACAACAAACCAGACATACTTATAGTAAAAGGGAACGGGATTTTGCATCCGCGAAGAATAGGACTTGCATCACACATAGGACTCCTTTTGAACAAGCCAACAATAGGAGTAGCGAAAAAACCCCTATACGGAATAGTACGGGGCGACTCTATATATATTGACAAGGAAGCTGTTGGAAAGAAGGTTAAAATAAAGGAAACCGGCAATCCTGTTGTGGTCTCACCAGGACACCTCATCAGCCTGAAGACAAGCATCGAGATCGTCAAAAAGTTCGCAGAAGAACCCTACAAAGTACCTCTGCCGCTGGCACTTGCCCACAAGTATGCAAACAAAGTAAAGCAGAAACTTGAGGCAAAACAGACTTCTAGCACACCTGCTCCTTAGCTGCCTCATCTTGACAGTTTGAGAATCCAATAAATTAAAATAGGCATGTGAAACAACAAAGTATACGGGTCTGTAGTCTAGTGGCTATGACGTCACCTTCACACGGTGAAGGTCCCCGGTTCGAGAGAGCTGAACGAAAATCCGGGCAGACCCATTGATTCTTTTAGCACATCGCGATTTACTGCGTGGGGACATTGACGCCCATTATGTTCATCGCTATGATGTTGAAAACGACCATGACAAACATTGCGACAAAACAATAAATGATAGTGCTCCTAATCAGATTGACTCCGAGCATGTAGCGCTCCTGGAGCTTGTCCTCGCCATTCTCGATGCCATTTGCAAGAATCGTCAGGATGAAAATAATCTGCACAACATATACACCGACAACTATCTGGAAATAATAGGTTGGAAGCCCATCACCAAAGAAGTCAGCCATGCTTGAAGCAGTACCACCAGCCTCGCCTCCAAGGGTCTTCATCTGGGAGCCGAGCTTACCGATTATATTTGTTATCATGGAAGTGATTCCAATAACAATGCCAGAGATAACTGGCGTGAGAAAGCTAATCTGGGATTTCATTGATGAGATAATGTCAGCCATGAGGTCTTTCAAGCGCTCATTCACCCTGTGAATTTCCTTGATGTAACGAGAGATGTTAAGCAGGGCCTGGGCTGCAATAACAGGTCCTTTCTTGATGCTTTGGATGAGAACCTTCATCGAGCTTGCAATGACATTACTTGGAAAATAAACAAGGGCACCTACCTTTGAATCAAAGATTGCGTCCGGCACGCTCATGCCCAGCTTCTTTATGTTGGTATTTATAGTCCTGAAGAAATTGCCTGAGATTGTGCCCTCCATCACATCGCTTACACGACCAAAGGCGATCTCAGCAGGAATGTTGTCTCCAAGCCTGTTGCCTAACTGGAAAAGGGCTGAGGCAAACTCGTCCTCAAGCTGCTTTGCCTGCTCACGAATCTTTATCACATTCTGCGAGCGCAACCTATAATAAAGGCCTACACCTATGCCAAAACTCAAGGGAACGAATAGGCTCAAGACAGCAGCACCCATGCCATAAGGACCAAGAATCAAGCCAGGGGTCGTGACAGATTCCCTATAACCAATAAGTTCAACGCCTTCGACTATCTGCATGTCAAAGCTAGGGCTAAGAAAATGAATCACGAGGGGGCTTATACCTATGAAAAAGAGGACAGCACCTATGAAGACAGAGACAGGCAGAGGGTTTATCTGGATCTCAGCACCGAAAAAATTGACCACGATGTTGCGGTACTTCTTTAGTTCAGGATTCTCTTCAGCGATATCAGTGTCACCGTAGCCTGTAGGTCTTGTCGAAAGGATGGTCTTGCCAAGATAATAAACAGATATCGGCAGGACAATGTTGTAAAGGGTGGCAATATGGTACCATTTCACGTTCTCCATAAAGCTAACCACAAGAGGGAGGATAACAAGGCCAAGGATTGGAAGGATTATGCCCATCATGTGAAGCATCGTTATGGGGCTCTTCAAGTTCTGCGCATAATGCATCATGCGCTCATAGGTCTCTTCGAGGATTACGTCCAGGCTCTTATCGAGCAATGCAAGCCTTCGCTCCTCCAGGCCTTCGTAGAGTGATGACTCAATCAGGTGGAAGGCCTCGATGAACTCAAGGTTCCACTTGCGCCAAGACTCAAGATATGTCTCAAGGCTCTCCTTAACAGACTCGCGTTTGCCTGTCTCCACATCCCAGAGAACCTTTTTTAGGTCAAGAGAGAGCGGGGGTGCAAGGTGGTCTGCAGCAAAGGCAATCGCTTTCTCGAGGTTGCTCGTGTGCCTCATATAGGTCACAACATAAAAAATACATATAATCATCTGGTTGCTTGCGCGCATCCTCCACGAAGTAGCGAGGTACTGAGGAATCTTTCCAAGGAAAACCATCAGCAAGCTTCCGGAAATCAGAAAGAAAGCAACAAAGAACATGCTGCCAGTCGCAAGATAGCTGAAGGCTCCACCCACAACCATCAAGAGCAGCGGGTAGACAATCGCAAAGCTCGCTGTACCGGAAGGGGTGACATTGAGATGACAGATGTTAATGGCTTCCTGCAACTCCTGCTCGCGCTTGGGATCAGGCTTGATCTTAAGAAGATGCTCAGCCTGGTTGCAGAGAGACTCATATATGGTCATCGCCTTCGGCAAGGTGGCCTTCTTGAATTCTTGATACTCCCGGGATTCGACAGGCAGAGGCTCCTTTTCATCAGTGCCAAACTGTGAGTCTATCTTGTCCTTGTATTTACGCATCAACTCCTGGACTTCAGCACTTGACATTTTTTAGCTCAAATTGATTTTTTTGACTGTCCTATTCAACCAGCTCGTCCAGTTGAACAAAACGCGCTTGGCGTCGACAGTACCAAACTCTTCCTTAACTTGCTCGGTAATCCGGTGAAACTGGTCATTGCATTGGATCACAAATTTTGCCTCAAGCAGGTCAGGCATGCGCAGGGTGTTGGCAGAATCAACAATAGCCTGCTTTATCTGGGTGCGCAGCATTATGTTCTCCCAGACAGCATCCCAGTTGCCAGCCCATTCCTTGACATTCCCTGCTATGGACTTGAGAATCTCTGACTCACCATTCATCAAATCTTTTGAAGGCTCAAGCTGGTCTGTCCTTGCGTCGTACTTGAAAAGATCGACAAAACCGTTCTCAGCCATCGGGTCATCCTGCCAGTGCTTTCGCACCTCAGTTATCTGCGTGATGCGCCTCCACCTGTGCAATCCGTCAGCGCTTCTCACAGGGTTTGCAACAACAATAATATCAGTTGCCTTGAAACTCGTCTTCGGGACGTTGAGATCGTTAACCACACGGTCGAATACACCGTACGGGGAATCACCGTGAATTGTGCCTGCAACAACATTTGCCAAAGCTCCGACGCGCATAGCCTCATACAAGGATCGAGCCTCGGTTGAACGCACCTCACCGACAATCAGGCAAGAGTCACCCATCCTCAAGGTGGTCCTGATGCCCACATCAGCAGGCACCTCGGCACCGCCCTTTGACAGGGCTGAGGCAACCTTCAAGGACTGGATGTTGTAACCGAGCTTTCGCAGCTGGTCACATGGAAGCTCAAGAGTATCCTCAATAGTTATTATCCTGTACTTACGCATAATCTCAACAAGCATGCTACCGAGAAGGGAGCTCTTGCCTGCAGACCTTGTTCCTGCAACAAGTATTGTCCTTGAACCGTCAATCACGAAGCTTAAGACCCCAGCAGCCAACGGGTTCATCATCCTGTTATTAATGAAAAGCGGCAAAGTCCATGGCTTGTCTCTGTGGCGCCTGAAGGCATAAGCAAGGCCGCTGGGGTTCAAAGGGGGTGAAACGATACAGACGCGAGCATTAGCACCTGGCAAGACAAGCTCGGTGTCTAGGATGGGATTTGCCTCATCAAGTGGTCGACCGGAAATCATCCTCATCTTGGAGGCCCAAGACTCTGCTTCAGTCATAGTGGGGATGATATTTGTCTTGCAGTCATCATAATCAGAATGAACAAGAAACATGGGAATCTGGCCCATCGGGCTATTAATCGTAATATCCTGAACCTTCTCATCATTTAGCAGAACTTCGATAAGGCCGAAACCAACTGTATACCTAACAAGGATCTCAGTCAACTCCTGAAGTTCAGAATCCCTTAGCCTCATGCCCCTGTTGGCAGAGAGCTCCTCAAGAAGGTCCGAACCAACTGAAGAAAAAACATGGCGCATGCGCTCTGGATCTACGAACTCAGACTTGTTGGGCTTGTGCTCTGAGAGGATCTTCCTAGCAATATCAAGCAGGTCGTACTTGTCCTCGCTAAGCTTGAATTCAGGTGGAAGAACATGATAGAGCACCTGTGTCGTATCCGGAAGGCCAAAGATTGTGATCTCGGCGCCGTTTACGTCGTAGCTGTCCATCTCCTCACCATCAACAGGATAATTAGCCATGAGCTTTGTATACATGAAATCGGGCTTGATTGTGGGAGAGAAAAGCCGTCTGTAAATGTCGCGGTCGCCGACCTGATAGCCTGCAAGATAGGGCTTGGCGACAGTAACAAGCCGGGTCTTGTCCAGCACATTGATCAGATAGGATATCACAGAAATGTACTTTTGCTGGCTGTTTACCATGTTTGGATCAGCCAGGGATTCAAGCTCAATCTTCTCCCTTCTTAGAATGCGCTTCAACTCAACATAGGCGCCAAGGGGATCACTCTTCAAGAGATGATAGACAATGTTCTGTATCTCAGCATACTTATCGTCAGTGCCAGTTCTCGGAAGCTTCTGGGAAAGGGCATCATAACTTACAATCCTCTGCCTCACAAGCTTTGTGTAGAGCCTTGCAACCTCTAAGAGCATCTGGGTCTGGGCATAATCATACTCATAATCCCGCTTCTGAGCAAAGACGAGCTTGGTGACATTGCCAGCCTCGCTAAGCTTCTCAATGGTCTTTGCCATGCACAAACCATTATCCTCAACACTAGGGATGCGGGAGCACTCCTCGCAATTGACCCGGAGGATCGTGTCCTCACCCTGGTGAACGAGCTCGTAACTGCATACTTTTTCAGACGAAAACAAAGCCATGATCTACCTCTTTTTTTGCACCTCAGACTTTAACAGCTCAAGCGCAATCTCAATTAGATGAGACTTGTTCCTATACCGTTTAGTGTCAGCCAATTGGGAATCAACCCAATCTAACAGACCCTCATCAATCGTTGCGCTAATAGGACGCTTCATATTATAAAATATATTTTATATTTTTTTATTTATTTTGTACATTTTATAATATAGTGCTTAATAAAGCTTTCGATGGTGCATGTACCACTACAGTATGGGAACATAAATTTAATAAACTGCCAAGAGAAGGGACTTGTCATGGATAGCCTTATCCCTGACGACAAGAAGCGAACCATGTTCGCAGAAGACAAAAATGAGAAACTAAGCGAGGTAACCTTACTAACCCGAAGGCTCAGGATACTCGAAGAGCAGTACACAAACCTGCGAAGAAAGATGCAGGTAACAGACCAGAACATGCTAAGCTACAACAAGAAAAACATCACAGAGATAAAGACGGTAAACATGGATATCAACGAACTTAGGCACATCCTGGATGATATGCAAAACAATTTGCTGTTAATAATCAAGGAGATAAGGCTCTGCGCAAAAAAAGAAGAGGTCAATGTGCTGCAGAAATACATCAACATGTGGGCGCCGGTGAATTTTGTGACGAGAAGAGAGGTAGAAAAGATAATTGAGGAGATGCTAGCTGAACGAAAGGTTTAAATATCGTCGACTGCATGTTCTAGCTAAAAAGCGGTGAAACAAAGATGGCCCTATTCAATTTTGGAAAGAAGAGCCAAGGCAGCGCACCAGCACAATACAATCCGCAACCAGGGAGCGGCTTGCCTGTGGACCAAGTCATGATGATGAGGCAACAAGGCTTAACAAACAACCAGATAGTACAAACACTTCAACGGGATGGATTTGATTCTGCAAGGATTTTTGATGCATTAAGCCAGGCTGACCTGCAAACAGGAGCTCCACAGCAGGGATACCAGGAAATGCAGATGCAGCAACCTATGCCACAAGAGCAAGGCTATGACCAGGGCCAGCAATACCCATCCCAGGCAATGTTTGGAGGCGAGAGGGAGCGCATCGAAGAGATGGCAGAGACCATAATCGATGAAAAATGGGACGAGCTCATAAAGAACATCAACAAGATAGTGGATTGGAAAGACAAGACAGAGGCAAGACTACTCAAGAACGAGCAGGAGATGAAAGACCTAAAGGAGAGCTTTGACAAATTGCACAAGGCGCTAATTGGAAAGATAGCTGAATATGACCAGAACATTCTCAACGTGGGCACTGAAATAAAGGCAATGGAAAAGGTGTTCCAGCAAATATTGCCAACATTCACAGAGAATGTAAGCGAACTGTCAAGGATAACAAAGGGGATAAAGAAGAGGCCTTGATTAATTCTTCAATAATTTTTGGTCTTCGATTATTGGCTTAAGGTAAGCCTTTGAATTGTAAAGGTCGCAATCAACAATATCAAAGCCAAACCCAAGACCTTTGGATGAGTAAGCGTAGCCCAGAAAGCGCTCTGCTGATTAGAAGACATCACAGAACCTGAAGCATTGACTGTGGTGGTTGTTGTAGTTGTGCCAACCCCACCCTGCTGCGAGAGAACTGAGGTGATGGAGCCAAGCCATATCATGATGACAATCGCAAGCACCCAGTAAATTGCAGAAGAGTAATTCTTGAGCACACTGTAGAAATCCTCAGTCTTTGCGCCAAACATCATATAGGCAATAGACAGGAAGACCAAGAGAAAAAAAAACAAGACAAACCAGGGAGCCATGAGCATTATAGAATCCTTTGCGGTCCGGGAGAGCATTGTTATCAGTGCAAGAACAAGAGCGATGAGCACATTAAGGGTCTTGTTGTCACCAAAAACCTTTATCTTAACCAAGGCTGCATAGACAACAATCAAGACAAATAAAAAGGGAAAAATGTCCCCAAACTTTGCCAAAAAGCCAAAGTCGATTGGAGTAGCCATTTATTTTCCCTTGAAAAAGTCACCAATGTCGCTCATGAACTTCGTGCGCGGGCCTTCCTTCTTGTCATCTTTTGTGATGAACCAGATGATTATGCCAAACACCAGGATGACAATAATCAAGGCTTGCGTTTCTGAATTGTCCAGCCACTGAAGCCAATTTGGCAATGTCTCAAACCAGCCAGCAGACCTGCCGAATATGAAAAACACGAGTATCGCTGACAGGATCACAATCCATCCGGAAAGAGAGCCACCCATCCACTTGGCTTCGCCACCGAGAAGGCCAATCAGTATCAGGAACATCACGATCGCAACTATCACAATCGAGACATTAGGCAGAGAGTGATTCATTATCGTTACAATGTCGCCGTCAGCAGGATAAGTGCCTGTGACGTGCGGAATAACAACAGAAAGTGAAATAACCAGGGCAACAATTATGTTCCAGTTGCGCTTGTCCTTGCCAAGAATATTGGTCTTCTGCAGCACAGCAAAGATGATCGTGAAGACCAAAAGGAAAGGAAGAAGTACATCAGACAATCCGAGGTCCTCCAGGTTTTGCAAAGCTTCTTGGAAACTCCCACTGATAACCATGTTCTAACACCTCATTCTTTTTTCTCAACAGCCTTAGGCTTTGGCTCATGCACGATGAACCACATAAACAAAATGATGACAAGTATAAGCACAATTGAAGCAACCGCTGTGCTTGTGAAGTTTTCGACAACAAACCTGATGACAAACTCCAGCCAGGGCTCTCCCTTGTCAGTCTTGATGGCCTCAAGGAAAATGGCAACGACACCAACAAACATTATAATCATGAAAAGCGTCTGCCAGCCACCCTGTAGGAAAACACCCTCTCCTTCTTTCATGAACGAGCCGATGAGTATAAGAAACAAGACTGAGAGCAAAAGGAGTATGACCATCCAGGAAGACACAGTTGTTATGACCTCGACAAGCTTGCTTGAGGCAATAACAAAGAAACTGATGACAAAGGCAACCATCGCGTTGATGTTTTTCCTTGTCTGCTTCTTGCCCGCAACCTCTTCTGTGCCGAAGACTTTTGTCTTCTCAAGTATTGCAAAGACAATCGTAAAAACAAGCAGAAAGGGAAGGATAACATCATAGACACCGATCTTATCGAAAAATATTAGTATATCTCTAAAAGTCGATACCATAGAGTATGCAACTGAGAATGTTGGTATATAAAACTTTCGCTTGTCTATACGGGGAATGGGTCTACTTCTTGCACAGTGGTTTATGATTGCAGAAAGAACTTGTGAAAAGAATGCAAGGCGCTTTGTCAGATATTATTCTTGTGTGATTACATAATTAGTTAAAGTAGCCTTTTCAAAGGTAGTTCTGGGGGATTGTTTGGTACAGTTCTATTTTTCGGGGAAGGCATTTTCTCGAATAGCAAAACTTCTCATTTTGCTGATTCTGTTATCCTCTCTTGCCTTGGCTGCGGATGAATACAAGCCTTACCTTCACAAGCCAAGCGTCGGCTCAACGCCAAAACTAGACACCTTCGGAACTTTTACCACCGAACTATACCTCGGTGCCGGCACATACACTTATGACATCAAAGTCCCGCCCGGTGCCGCAGGCATGCAGCCAACACTCTCCCTAACATACAACAGCCAATCAGGAACCGAAAGACCAGGAATTCTGGGAGCAGGATGGTCCGTATCGGAAAATTCTATATTAAGACACGTAAACTACAGTCTAGACAACACCCGAGACGACTATTTCATCCTAAACATCAATAACAATAGATACAAGTTCGGCTTTAACGGAACTGCTTTCAAAAAGGAAATCAATCCGCGGCAACTTAGAATACAAAACTTAAGTCACAATGGAAAAACATACTTTTTGGTAACAACAGTCAACGGGATGCAATACAGGTTCGGCTACACTGCAGACTCCTTACTTGGCTCCAACTCCGGAAGAAACTATAGCGTCAGATGGAACCTGGATTTAGTTAAAGACATGCATAACAACACAATACTTTATGCCTACAAACAAAATCCCTTTCCGGAAGACAAAGGAACAGCATACCTAGATAATATAACGTACAACACTGACCGTCTAAAACTCATCACCTTCACATACGAAAGTCAAGCCAGACCTGACCGCAGAATGGCCTACGAGCAAGGAAACGTTGTTGACACAAGCAGAAGACTAAAACAAATCACTGTCATCTACAACGACGAAACTCCGGTGAGGAAATACGCCCTAGGTTACAAAACCCTCAATGATTGGAATTCACTATCATCTCTTGCAAACATAACCTATCTTGGATTTGGCGACACCCGGGTACACACCATCCGGCTCCAGTACTACGACTCAATACAGGGTTTTGACAACACCACAAACAAATGGGTTGTCCCGGCAGACTTTGCCTTTTCCTCAAATTCTGCTCAAGGCCAGGATTTCGGGGTCAGACTCCTAGACGTAAACAATGACGGCTTTCCTGACTTAATAAAAGCCAAAGCAGGCAGTCCCCACAGAACTAGTATAAACAACAAAATTGACGGCTGGGCAAACAGCTCAATGCTGGTTGTTCCGGCCAGTATAAATATTGTCGACAGTGAGGGCAAGGACAAAGGGACAAGGTTTGAAGACATAAACTCTGACGGACTAATAGATATCATAATCTCCCAAAACAACACCGGAAAAGCAGTATTCCTAAATAATGGCACAGGGTGGACAAATTCCACTACGCAATGGCCAATTCCCGAATATTTTGTTAACAGCGAAGGAAAAGACCTCGGAGTACAGTTTGTAGACCTTAATGGCGACGGGCGAACAGACATAACTGTTGCAAGATCTCCAAATGTTAAAAGAACCTACCTAAACAACGGAACCGGATGGAAAAACGTTTCCGAATGGCTTCTCCCGGACTTCTTGACAACAAACGACAGCAAGGACAACAGTTTAAGAATATTGGACCTTAACAACGACGCCCTCCCCGACCTAATCAAAGGCGGAACCCCGGGCAGCGCATGGCTGAACAACGGTTCAGGCTGGCTCAACAACACAGGTTTCAGGCCAAACCTAACCTTCACAGACTACCCAGGAGACAGACCAGACTTAGGAGTAAGATTCATGGACATCAACGGCGACAAGCTCGTGGACATCCTACAAAATTTCTTCAGCAACATCACGAAGAGAGAAATCAACCTAACCTGCATGGAACTAAAGAACAGTACTGAGAACTGCACAATCATCTCCTACAACGCAAGCTTCAACACCAACACCAAACTCAATAACGGCACCGGATGGGTCTCCAAAGCAGGCTGGCTGAGCCCAGTACGATTCACCTCCGCAGGCTACAATATCGGGCGCAGGATCGCTGACGTCAACGGTGACGGTTACCCAGATATTGTTGTTGCCTACCAGGGCACCGGCTACGAAAATGTTACGTTCATCAAAAAGGCTGACAGTGCCTTCCTGCTCAAACAAGTAACTAACGCTTACGGCGGAAAAACCAACATCGGGTACGCACAGTCAACCCTGGCAAACAACGGTTGGGACTTAGGATTCAATCTTTGGATAGTAGGGAACCTGACCCTCAACAACTCATTAGGACAGCCCTTTTCCATCATTTCAACGAATTCCTACTATTATTCTGGAGGAAAATACAGTTACCAAGACCAAGAATTCCGGGGCTTCGGCCAAGTAAACGAAAGCCTCCCGGACAAATCAGTCAGAACTCACTTATTCCACCAAGACAAGGTCTTGAAAGGCCGAGAATACAAGACAATCATGTACGACAATTCAAGCATAAAATTAAAAGAAGACTCAAATTTCTTTGACTATACGGATGACCGCACTATCTTCTTAAGACGAACATCTTCATCCATATTTGACGGTAACCCGCAACCAGTTACCATCAATACATCCTTCTCTTACGATTACTACAGCAACCCAGTATCAATTATGCATCTGGGAAACGCACAATTTACCGGTGACGAGAAATTTGAAGTCTTTGGTTATGTTTACAATTTGACGTCCTTTGTGGTCAGCAAACCTTCAAACTACAGCCTACTAGGCCGGAATAACCTCACGATTGTTAAACAAGAATTTTACTATTATGACAACAAGACAGTTGGAGTAAGCAAAGGCGATCTGACTAAAGTAATGAACTACAATAGCCTTGGCACAAATCCAGAGACACAATTCACGTACGATTCCTTCGGAAACATACTTTCCAAGACTGACCCGTTAGGCAATCCCACCTTTTACCAGTACGACGCTACCGGCACCCTTAAAACTCAAGACCTTAACGCTCTCGGACACCAAACTCTCTACGATTACTACCTGCCGATTGGCTACCTGCTTACCTTACAACGCGACGGCATCATAAACTACTTCGACTATGATGTTGGCGACAGGTTGATTACAGAAATATATCCGCCTGACAACATAATCAGCCCATCAAAGAACTACACATACTATTTTGACGGAGTAGCACCGGAAATAATCAGGATGCAAACCAAGAACAATGCTACCTCATACTCCGAAGACTACTTTATCTACGATGGCTTCGGTAACGTAGTACAAACCAAAACCAAATATTCCGCTACCAAACAAATCGTCAAAAACTACTTCTATGACTCGAAGTTCCGAATTAAGGCTGAACAAAATCCCTATTTTGACCCTTATTCGACCAGTCTTGCCACCCCATTACCAGGTCCCAATATTTCGTATACATACGATGCTCTTGATCGGACTACCAAAGTAATGAAGCAGAACGCAAAGTCCATCCTTATATTGTTCAATAAAACAACTGTGAGTCAATTCGACGAAAACCACAACAGAATTGACTACTTACTGGATGTCTACGGCAGGATTATCAAGGTTCGGGAGTACAACACCAACTTTACGGGCGGGAGAGAAATTTACAATACTACCTATAGGTATCGAGCAGACGATCTGCTAATGAACATCACCGATTCGAAAGGTAACTTATTTGTTTTCGAATATGACAGTTTGGGCAGAAAAACTAGTTTCAAGGACCCTAACATGGCCAGATGGAGGTACGTCTATGATTTGAATGGTAACCTAATTAACCAGACTGACGGTCGTAACAAGACCATCTCCTTGGTCTATGATACTTTAAACAGGGTCGTTAGGAAGTCTGTAGTTAACAACACAGTCAAATTTTTCTATGATGTGCAGTACAAAGGAACTTTATCTAACATTACTTTGAACGCTTCGCCGTCCGTGCCGATTTCTTTTAAGTATTATTATGGCGAGAGGTTAAGGGTCATAAAGGAATCTGTTTACATGCCGGTTACAAGCACCTTCAAGCAGTGGGTTAATACATCAATCGATTACGATTCATCCGATAGGGTCATAAAGATGTACTTACCTCAGACCAACCTTAACTACAGTTACAATCTAATCGGTAAAGTGGCCAAGGCCCAAGGCTTCCTAGATTCCGTCAACTACAACGCATTCGGGAGCCAATCCAACAAAACTTTTGCCAATGGCATTGCTGTAAAATATTCTTTCGACAATCTTGGCCGAACGACTGGATTAAGAAGCACAGTCCAAGCCTTGAATTACAGTTATGACTCCCTGGGTAATATCCTGCAGATAAATGACTCTAGGAACAATAAACTGTACTCAATGCAGTACGACAATCTCAGCAGGCTCACCACAACAAAGATATCTGATTTCAATAGCATGGAGCACGAGCGACTCATTTACCAGTACGATAGGATTGGGAACATGCTAAGGACTATCTCGGACAAATATAACAGTACTTTCTCGTACAGTAATCTGCCTCACACTCCTTCGGTTGTAACCAAAATCTCCAGACCTTCAGCAACCATCCAGCTAACATTAATCAAACCTAACCAGTCCACAACTGTCAGCCAGTTCAGATTCTTCAACGTCACAGGACAAGCCTGCTGCCGACAGAATGATTGTTGGGGTATCAACCTGACCTTGGACCCAATCGAAGAAGGCTTCACAACCAATACTGAAACTCACTGCGACGGCAGCTCCTGCAACCTAGCGATCTACTCCGGTACCAGATTTGTCCTTGAAGATGGCACATGGAAAAAAATAGAGTCCGCCCACAGTCTGAAAGACACACTAAAATACAGCATTGAACAGGACCCTGGCTTTCCTGTGGAAGTCGTTGATTTTAATCTTACCTCTATCACTTTGAATGTTGGCATAGCTTCAAGCTGGAATCTTTTGAGAGGCATTCCATTAAGGGTTTACAGCAGGTTCAATTCAACAGCTTTACCGCGAGACACTTCGGGAAACATCGTGAACAAGGATATCAGTGTCAATTTCTTTAGCAAAGAAAAGAAAACTGCTGTGATTGACCTCTCAGATACAGCAGAGACTGTGCTGACACAAGCATTCAAATGGGGCGAGCATTCTACCCTAGTCACCATTCGGGACACTTCTAGCAAGAATCTGGGTGATGCCTACATAAGGAGCCAGGCGACTTATAATCGGACAAATTACGGTACTGACATCAGGCTTATGGTCAGGAATACGACAACCTCCATGATGTACTCCCTGATTAAGTTTAACCTTTCACAAATCCCGAGAGAAGCATTAGTTGAAAATGCAAGACTTCACTTGCACATCTATGCCAATAACCTTCCCAGTGGTGCGAGTGCTAACATCTCAGTGTACCGCATATACCACACGTATAATTGGACAGAAACCGGCGTCACGTGGGCTAAAAGGCCCAACGCAACCCAATTTAATCACACTGCCGCAGACAAGATTAACATCGCACACGGAACTAGCAGCCAGTACATTTTCTGGAATGTTACATCCATCGTGAGGCAGAAAAAGATGAATGAAAGTTTCTACCTTTACACCAATAGCCAGCTAGTTACTACAGGTGGGGACGTGGACTTCAATTCCAGAGATTCAACAGGCAGCAAGCCATACCTAAACATAACATACATCCTCAAAGGCAAAGTTTCCACCACCAAAGGGGAAACACCATTCTACACCACAACCGCTAACCCCTATCTCGTCGACTTGCAACAGAACGAGTGCAAGAACGTAACCTGGAAAGTCAACGCAACAGGCACCAAGAGAGATTACCTCTTTTTTATCAACGCCAGTAAAATATCCAATAACAGCATCAAAGCCAAGTCCAATTTAGTCACAATAACAATAACCTGAATTAAATCAAAATGAACAAGAAAAAGAGTGTCATCGCTTTGTTTCTTTGCCTTACAGTTATTTCCATACCTGTTGCGATTGCTTCGCAGCAGAACTTAGTTTATGATGCGAACGGTAATTTAATTACTGGTGATGGCAAGTATCGCGAGTACAACGCCTTCAACCAGCTCGTTAAGGTCAGGCAAGGCAATTCAACCGCAGGAACCCTCCTGGAAGACTATATCTACCACCCAACAGAAGAACGAGTTCTCGTTAAAAGAATTTACGACGGAACCAACGAACCAAGAAAAATAATCCTTTATGTGAACGAAAACTTTGTCAGAGAATACGGAGCACTAAACAGCGGCTACCTAAAAATAAACGATACGTACTACACAAAAGACGACGCAGGAACCATCGGAGAAATTAAATACAACGGCACCCGATTAGCAAAAGACAAAAATTTCACGAAAGGCAAAACATTGTTCTATCACAATGACCAAAAAAGCAGTGTAGCAGTCGTGACCAACGGCACCGGAAGCATCATTGAGCAGACGTTCTACGAGCCCTTCGGCAAAATCCTTGCAGGAGGAACAAAAACTCGGTACACCTACGAAGGTAAAGAACTCGACTCACTCTCCTCAAACTTTGACTTCCACTTCAGACAATACAACCCCGAATGGGCAAAATTCACACAGCCAGACACAGTAATACAGAATGTGTATGACCCGCAAAGCCTAAACAGATACTCGTTTGAAAGAAATAACCCCTATAAAAATATTGATAAAACGGGACATCAGATACCTCCTGCTTGGCCATTATTTATGGGACAATTCGGAGCGATAGTAACTATTGGACTAATAATCGTGACCTTCGTTTTTTACGTCTATGCAACAGCAAGAACTCCCGATGAAGCTAACACTAACAATAATGAGGCGTTCAAACCTAAGGAAAAACCGATTATGCATGATGCCAAACCGATTTATGATTTAAGAAACGGGCCTCTTGACAATCAAGTGTGCGAATCACAAGTTTATGTCACGTGTAGTTCAAAAACCATTTCCAAATCTCTCGACGAGAGCAACAAGATGGTAGGGACATCTACTGTGAATACTCAACCTAGCAGCTACGGACTCGCTTCCGGCAGGACCCAAATGGTGCAATCATCGGAGTACCGATACAGCGTAAGCAATCCAAATAGGGCAAAAAACATAAGGGAGGACATAAGTCATAGCAGTACTGGAACAGTAGAACAAAATGATATAATCTGGTTTATAAACCCTGATACAGGTAATATTAAATGGAAAACAAAGGCTTAGATAACTCTACAAATAAAAGCCATCCACAAAATTCGGCGAAGAAAAAGATTTATTTACATATATCCTTCTTATTTTATGTGTTCTGTTCACTAGGGATTATAGCAAGTATAAGTATCTTTATAAAATCCATACTAGGTGACACCAATAAAAGTGTGCCAGTAACTCTCACTCCCTTGGTTGCCGCCAGCCTCATTTTGTGGTTATTTGTTTATATTTACTCTATTAGTCGCTCAGGACTGATAAACACCCAAATACAACCCAAGCCTAAGTACGGGTTCCTGGTAGGTTTGATTTGTTTACTATTCTCAATTTTTACAAACATTCATCTCTTTGCAATTGGTCTGGTCTGGTCTGGAAGCTCGATTTTATTTTTAGTTTCTAGTAACAAGTATCTAGCCTATACCCAACGTGCCTGGTCAGAAAAGAAGAAAATTGCATCAATATGTCTCACGGCAATCACTTTTGACCTTATTCCCTTAACATTTGACCTTAACCTTAGTCATTTCAAAGTATCTGCTGTAGAACATTTTATTATTGCACTGTTATACGCTTTGATAATCTGTGTGTGGGTTTATATACCACTAAACAAGACTGCTTCTTAAAAATGAACATCGGAAAGAAATACAGCATGAGATGAAAAGTGCATTTGAATACATCCACAACATCATGATATTCTACTGTGCCCAAAACAATTTAGTTTACGACGCTAACGGCAACTTAGTCACTGGTGATGGTAAGTATAGGGAGTATAACTCCTTGAACCAGTTGACTAGAGTGAGGCAGGGCAATTCAACCTCCGGAAAGCTAGCAATAGGTTTAAATAATATCACCTCGTTTTTCAGATAAAATGCTTGACAAAAAACAATTTGAGCGCATAAGACAGGAATTCAAGAGATTCGAGGAACAAAGGGAAACAGTAATCCAGACATCAAGGGTAATCATCAACCTCTCAAAACAGATAATCTTCGGATTGCAGAGAAGTGACCGGAAAAAAGCAGAAGGGCTCATAAAAGAGATAAAAGCGCTCGTCAAAAAACTGCCTCAAGAACAATTTGACGCGAATATCCAGAACGTTGCAAAACAAGAATTTGTTGAGGCAATGTGCTTCTATGAATTTGTGGCCAACAAGAAAATACCCACGCCGAAAGAGCTAGGAGTAGAGGATGAAAACTATCTTCTTGGGCTGTGCGACCTAACAGGAGAACTTGTGCGAAAGGCAGTGATGGACGGGATAAACAAAGACTTTAATTCTGCAAATGAAATACATGAACTTGTGCAGGAGATCTATGAGGAATTCTTGAAATTCGATCTGCGCAACGGAGAACTAAGAAAAAAAGCAGACTCTATCAAGTGGAATCTGAAGAGATTAGACGACCTGCTTTATGATGTGGCAATGAAAAGGGGATAACATCTTGACAGAGAAAGACATCGTAGACTTCTTTTTTGAGGCAGGGCAACTGAAGAGGGTTAAAAGGAGCGGTTGCTGGATAGCAAAGATAAAGGACCCTGATACAGTAGCTGAACACTCTTTCCGCGCTGCAGTGATTGGGTATGTGCTTGCAAAACTGGAAAAAGCAGACCCTTACAAGGTTGTAATGATGTGCCTGCTTCAGGATTTGCCTGAGGCAAGATTAAATGACATCCACAAAATAGGACAAAGATACCTTGAGGTAAAGGGTGCAGAAAAGCAAGCATTTGAAGAACAGATGCAGCGGCTGCCAAAAGAAATGGCAGCAGAATCAATAGAACTTTTCAAGCAATATGGAATAGATTCTACAAAAGAAGGGATAATCGCCAGAGATGCTGATTTATTGGAAGATGTTGTGCAGCACAAGGAATATCTTGATATTGGTTATAAAGACTCATTGGATTGGATTCACAATGCAGGTAGCTTACTCAAAACAGAGTCTGCGAAAAAACTACTTAGGATAATTGAAGGTACTGATTCCAGTTCATGGTGGCATGACTTGAAGAATATAACGCGGTAGGACAGAAGATGAAAGACGAAAAACAGATTGTGGATTTCTTCTTCGAGGTGGGCCAGCTCAAAAGAGTAAAGAGAAGCGGCTGGTGGCTGGTGAACATAAAAGACCCGGAGAGTGTTGCAGAGCATTCATTCAGGACAGCACTTATTGGCTATGTCCTTGCCAGATTGGAAGGTGCAGATACGAAAAAAGTAGTGCTGGAATGCCTTTTTCACAATGTTGCAGAGACAAGACTTAACGATTTTCACAAAGTCAATCAAAGATACATAGATTCTCATGCAGCAAAGCACAAAGCTGTTCTTGAGCAGTATGAAAACCTTCCTGTTGAGGCCTCAGACGAACTGTTAAAGCTTTTCGAAGAATTACGAAACGACCAGAGCAAGGAGGCACAGGTTGCGAGAGATGCGGACTTGCTGGAGACAGCGTGCCAAGCAAAAGAGTATATAGAGATTGGTTATAAAGATGCTCAAAACTGGATAGATAACACATGGAAAATTATAAAGACTGAGAGTGGGAAAAGACTCTTGACATTAATAGAAAAGACTAATTCTAACGATTGGTGGCATAACCTGAAAAAAATAGTAAGGTAATCAAGCAGAATTAATCAGCTTAATCAAGCCGAGTGTCTGGGAAGAGAATGTCTCACAGATACCGTTACAGGTGACCAAGTTATTCCAGGCAGCTGTGACGCTTGCATTCTTCAGGCCTGTGATCAGGGCGTTGGTGGTGCTCAAGGAATCTGAAAAATACACCTGGTTCTTTCCATTCCATAAGTTAAAAGTCTCGATCAGGGAATGTATGAGCCCATTATTGTTCTTGGCTATCTGCTTTATCGAGATAGCATCAATCATGCTCAGGTAATCAGCATCAGAACACTTCTGGTAAGCACAACCAACAATGGCCTGCCAGCCAACCTTTATCTCTGCAGCATCATAGTTTTCCACTTCTTGATTAAGCCAAGAAACGCTATCGGCAATCTTGACAATGTCACCGGAGTTTGAATAATCTCTTAAATCGAGAATATAAGCGATTAGTTCACTTGGCTCCGCAAGATGCTTTTCAGCAACCTGGGCCTGCGTGTTCTGCACAGTTGCTGTCTTTGTCTCCTGTATAACATTGCCGGTAATCTTGCCACCTTGCTTGAAATAGACGAAGGAAAGCGCTGCAAGAACAGCAATAATCAATATAGCTAAGGTGATAAATTTCCAAGCACCGGATTTCCTGGGCCTTTGCTTGTCCTCAATTATCTGATTCAGAACCTTATCCCTAGACCTCTTGTCCATACCCATGTCGTCCATAAGGGTTTTACTTGGAGAGCTATTATATAAATTTTGCTAATAATTATATCATTGCAGTGTGATTAGGATAGGCTCCCTGAGAATTGAGGGGGTGGTTTGGAAGAAAGGGCGTTATGCAGGGAGCCTTTTGATCGTCATTTTTTGTAGGTGTGCGCAGGCTTCCTCAGCTCCTGGAGCCACATCAAGCCGATGCGCAGCATATCCTTGTTGAACTTATCGCTAAGTTTGTAGGTCTTCTTGTACATGTCATAATCTATTATGCCCATACTCTTCATAGGGGTAAGTATCCTGTCGTAAAACTGCCTCTTGTTGTAGGCCAACTGGACTTTTTTCCCTCGGTAGGGTTCTTCGTCGAGCACAGTCTGGAACTTACCTTCGTGAAGTGCTGTAGCAAACAAGGACATTTGCGTCTTGTTCACTTCACCCTCGTTTTCTTTCAAGTACTCGATAAGTGCCTTTGCCACAATCTTCTGCGAGCCTGTGGAAAAGATAACCTCAAAGATGTCCTCAGAGAGGTTAAAGCGGTCATACAAAATAACCATTAGACATATCAAGACTAACTAATATATAAATGTTATGTTTTTGTGTATTGGTATAGCTTTTTGTATATTAGACTAAGTTGTAAGTCTTGAGACTGGCAAGAGCATTTTTCCAATTGATTTTTAGAGAACGGACTAAAGGGTGAGCTTTGTGATTGGAAAAAATCTCCCGCACCCTGGGATGGTTTGACGCATCCTCATAATTGTATTTTGCGAGTTCAGCAAAAAATTCGGCATTCTGATGAAAACTTTCGATGAGGTCATGAGTAGAAGATATTTTCTCTTGAATTTCGAAAAAATGCTCTCTAAAAGGTTCAATATGGGATGGCCTGTCGATTTCTAAAGCAAGTTCACCGTAGCAACTAACCAAAAATGAGCAGGGTGCGTTAAACAATTTTTGCGTCTTGGAAACAAAAAGAGAGGCAGGAGCTAATCTTCGCACGTAGTGTGCCAAAGAATCAAAACCTCCTTTTTCAAGCATTTTTGAGGCTGGAGAAGCAAGCACTGCAGGCACGATCCTCGGTCCAAGATGCCAACTTCCGTACGCAATGATATTTGAATACGTCTTGACAGAGTTGTAAGTGCCTTTCTGGTAGACCTTTCTCATCCCAGCCACTTTTCTTAAATGCCTGAGGTCAAGGTTTGCAGGTTTTGCTATTATCAATGGACTGTGATACCATTTGAACTCCTTAAAGTATACGTAATCATGCGGCTGATAGTGTGAAAAGACACTTTCAAACTCGGATGGAATCACTGGAAGGAACAAATCTGCTTTTGCCAAGTCAGCGGCAATCAAGGAATGGGTTAAGGACTTTGCCGAAACAAAAGGATGATCACCATACAATAAGGCAACAGGCTCGTGCGCCTTAAATCCGTCAGCAAGAAGAAGCAGACGCTCGGCGAGGCTCATTTGTTTATTGCTCTCTAGAATATTGACGTGTCCATTGTACCTGGTAATGTCAGAGCTGTCTTCATCTGAACAGGTAACGGATATATTTTTGGCGCCAAGGCTAAACAAGGCATCAAGCCCATACTCAAAAACCTGTCTGCCTTGTAGGACGGCAAAGCACTTGTTGCGGCCATCCACCTTCATTGTGTCAGGACCGCCTCCTGCCATAAGAACAAAATGAAGTTTAGCTATTTCTTCCAATCGCATATTATCCACGCAGAATAAAGAGTGCGCACAGGGTTTTAAAAGATTGCTGTTCGGGAGAAGTCAATACATCAGCACGGTTGGCAGGCAGAATTTCCAGAGACACATCTTTCAGTGGAGGTGCAGTAGTCAGTAATGTACGGCACATCCCAGGTTATGCTTCCGGTGCAGCCAGAGGAAGTACCGGAACAATAACGCCTCTTGTCCTGACGATAGACATTCTTGCCGCAACCTTCACCCTCATTACAAAAATGTAATGTCTGTTCGGTGGAGCAGGCAAAGTTCTGGGGCCTGTAGTTATGGGCAAGGGTATCGCAACAGACGCCTGTTGCACACTGCCAGCAGTCCTCGTCCTGAGAATCAGCCTTGCCATCACAATCATCATCTTTGCCGTTGGAACAAACCTCTGCTACGCAGGCTTGCGGCGTCTTGCAGAGCCGCTTACTATAATCCCAGACACAACCTAACCTGCATGGATCATCCTCGCAGGTAGTCTTGTCCTGGGTGAAGTTAGAGCAGACAGCCTTTGCACAGCTCAGACATTGGACAAAAAGTGGATTATTTATAAAATAGCAGCCGCCAGGAATCCTTTGGCAATCCTGCCTGTGACAGGTGAATAAACTGAACCAGTTCTTTGTACAGTTGGAGCAGGAACTGAAGTTGATGCACTTGCCATTCTCGCAGGCAAAATCACAGTCGTAAGTCTTGGAAGAAGGCACTTTGTGAATGCCTTGTGAAACACAGAAGCGCTCGTTTACCATGCTGGCAACACAAGTATCATACCAAGTATAAGGTGTCCCGTCCTTCAATTGGCCGGAGACAGTTCCTCTCACGAATAAATCACCAACAGGATCAGTGTCTGTACACGTGCCAACGATTGTACACGTGCCGTTATAGCAGGTGGTTGGCGAAGGACAGGTGTATGCTTCGGCAACAATTTGATTATCAATGCAGACATGCTCCATAAGCTTGCCTGAAGTGCAGTTGTCTATCCTTAACTCAAGACCTTTAGCAGTCTTTCCCTTGACAGTGTAATTCATGCCCCTATCTGTATCAACGCACAAAGGAGAGCAAGTGCTTAAAGTGCAGGTTGAAGGGAAAACAAATCCATGAGTTGAGTCACAGGTTGCACTGCATTGGTTGATGGTGCAGGAGCCTACGGGGCAAGAGTCCTTATTGACGCAACGGTCATTGCCTCCAGTATAAAAAGCGCTCTTGCATTTGGGGCACCAATCACAGCTAGAGACTGGACAGGTAGCAGCGCTTGCATAACTGGAACACTGAACAGCGCACCTGGGAGTGTAAGCAACATTCGTTGCACTGTAAACATTATTATTCTCGTTGCTCTCTGTAATCTGGTGAGTTGAGTCAATCGTAAACTCAATGTTGTTCGAACATTGAAGGCCTGCCGTCTGCTCTTGAGTCAAAGCCAATGGAACGGGCTGACAACCTTTCACCAGAGTGGAAATGCCTCCGCCAATAGATCCTGTTCCTTGACGGCCGTTAACACCAAAACTGTAGCTAATCGAATTTGAAGCACCAACAGCGACAAGACCATTATTGCATATAGTAGCATTGAATTGGGGCACACCACCAATGTCTACTAATGCACCGGAATTAACGTAATAATCGGGCAAAGTCCCGGATATACAAGCACCATTGAGACAACCATCAGCACAAGACAAAATGTCGTTTCTAAAGAACCTGTTAGCAGCTTCATAATTGACTATGACAGGGCTGCCGCCCCAACTTTGGAGATGAATCATTATCCCAGTCGAACCGAATTCTGCAACTTGCCCTTGGTTGTAAGCCTGAGTTGATTGGCTGTCCAACTGGAAGGTCACAGAGCTTACGGTTGACTGCGTTGCCATGATCTTGTGCCCGTAAATGGATATAGGATAATTCAAAAAAAGCCCTGCCCCCATGTCATAATGTATGTTGTCCAATGGTTGACAATACCATTCGGTAATTGCCGAAGTGCCTACGCATGTGTCATTTGATTTAAGAGAGGCTGCCTGAGTTATGCTCCAAACAAAAGGATCGTTGCCGCTGTCAGTCTCTGAGCAAGAGGCACCAGGCACGCAAGAGCCTGTGGGGCTACAATGACAACCAGTCTGGCCAGCACCACAACCAATATTGTCATGACAGTTTTCAGCAGAACAGACAGAGCAAACAGTATAAACGTAACCAGATTGTTCATAACCAAAAACCTTGAACCTGTCAGAAAAAGCCATTACAGAGTTTAGCGTGGAAATTGGCAGCGAAATTTCAATGTTGTTTCCAGACAAGGAAAAAGGAGCGTCTTCAATAGTAGTGCCAGTGCAATCTGTATTTGTCTTTGCGAAGATGACCTGACTAGGCGAGGAAGGCTTGATATATAGGTAAGCATCTGCACCGCCCCAGCAACCTGTCGCTGCATTATTGTCAAGGTCAAACATTATCCAACGAATAACATCGTTGAACCCGGCAAAAACAGCCCAAAAATACATTTTTGGGGCGTCATTTGCAACATAGATCTTGGCAAAGTTTCCGGAAGTGTAGCTTGCCAAAGGATCAATCCCTGCCCAATCATTTGTGTTTCCATCAATGACCATCGTGTGCTGGGTGCAAGAAGAGCCTGGAACACAAACTCCACTCTCACAATGGCATCCAGTCTGGCCAGTGCCACAACCGGTGTTACCGTAACAATTTGAGCTATCGCACTGCAGTTTGCAGATACCATTCTGGCAGACCTTGCCTTGTAAGATACAATTAACACAATTACCACTAGTACCACAGTGCAAGTCAGTGCTTGAAGTGTAACATTGGCCATTTAACACGCAGCCAGAACATGAAACACAATTGCTGCCAAGGCAATAGCAGTTAAGGCCGCCACAACCAATATTGTCATGACAATTGGCAGAACTGCACTGCTGCGAGCACGTGCCTGAGCAGCAATATGGCTTCGATGTGTCAGAGCAAGTGCCAGTAGCCTGAGTGCAAGAAGTAGCACCAAGCGAATAACAGGAACCAGAATAACAAGTTCCTTTACATGTACCTGGATCAGTGCATGTGCCTGTTGCAGCATTACAAGACTCTAGGCAGATTGTCTGGTGAACCCAGCATCCTTTATAGCAGACTTTTAAATCGTAATTCTTGACAGGACCAACTCCAGTATCTGAACACTGGTAATTACCTTCTTCTGTAAGTTCACATGGGTCAAGGCAAGAACACTGACCAGCATTACTACAGAAAGTGCTGCAGCATGCTCTTGCAGTTGCAGCAGTGCAAGGCGAGCCTATTGCGTTACAACCACAATTCAATTTATAATCAACATAATTGGATTCAGCAAGCTGTTGCTGTTCATCATAACTAGTTATCACTATTTTTTGCGCATTTAAGACCACTCCAGTTTTGCTATAACAGTGGTCAGCAGCGTGCACAGGACCTGTGTTAGAAGTTGGGGTTGGACAACCCAGACCAGGATCAGCACATTGCACTTTGAAGACTTGTGCATAAGCAGAGCTATCACTGCTTTCATACCATTTAACCCAGCAGTTTTGGGTATTGCAGGCGCAAGCAGGCAAAGTCCATGTCATTGTCATTTGGGCTTCGGGCTCATAAACGCCAGATGGTGAGATACTATAGGAGGGGGAAGGACTGCAAGAAACAGCTGAATTGGCACAAACTCCAGCCTGACAGGAGAGGCCTGCACAGCAAGGGCTTGAAGTAGAACAAGGCTGACTAATTGTTTTGCACGCAGACTGAGCTACGCAGGCTCCATTCTGGCAGAAAGGAGTACTCCCTCCACAAACAATGCATACGGTGTTCGGCAAGCCACAATGGCTTGGATCATTGGCCTGAGCACCTCGGTAACAGTTACTGCCAATATGACATCCATCCAAGCAAGTTGCGGGGCAGTCAGTGTCAGTAGGATTCGTGCAAGAGGTTGGGCAACAACCATCGCCTGAAGTGCAACTGGTAACGGACTGGCAGGATGAAGGAACACAATTACCTTTAACGCATTGGCCACCTGTGCACGCTGTGCCATCAGTCTTGGGCTTTTTAGTGCAACCCCCTATTAATTCCATACATATCCCGGTGTTGCATTCATCACCTGGGCAGGTTATTGGAGTGCCAACGCAGGTGCCGCTGACGCAATGATCGTCGTATGTACAATAAACTGAATCGTCGCTGCAGGGATCTGTACACGAGCCTGCACAGGCGCCATTGGTGCAGGTGCCTGAGGAGCCGCAATCAACACAAGAAGCGCCGCCCTTGCCGCAGTTACGCTTGTTTGTGCCAACAACACAGCTATTGGATGATGTGATTATACAGCCAACACAACAATTGCCTGCAAGGCACTTGCCTGAAGGGCAAGAGGTGCCTGTGTCTGCTCTTGAATTGCAGAGGTCATAAGTTTCATCACAATAACCAGTGTTGCACTGAGAACTGTAAGCAGAACAATCCATTGGAGTACCTGTGCAGACTCCGCTGGCACAGTGATCAGGATTTTCTGTGCAGAATTTACCGTCATCACAAGCGTGCCCTTCAGGACATGCGGTAGCGGAGCAATGATAATCTGGATCAATAATACCGCTACAGCAATAGCTCTTGCTGCCAGCATAATAAACACCATTTGGGATGCAGCACTCACCGTTTTCACCGCCGTCGCAGACTTTGTTTCCTCCACAATCGGTTGTGTCTGTGGACCAATCCCAACAGCCACTGACTTTTTTGCATTGATAATATGGTTTTGTACCGTCGGCAACACACTTCTTCTGGCCGGAAGAACAGACATCACAGGTTGCTTGAGCATTGCCACCAAAGCCGGTGCTAAAGGAAGAAAGGCTGAAATCAGCAGTGTTTGCAGCACAATCAATGCTGTTTGCATCAATCCTCTCGATGAAATTACCGTCATCATCATAATGGAAAAAGAAAAGCTCAGATGGACAATCCTCGCCAATCAGTTCAGGATAATAAGCCAAGGTCAGGGTTGCAGCAGGCTCAAATCGCAGGCCAGGCGGACCAAACTTGTAGGTTTCGGTAAGATGGCCCTCAGTATCTTTAGAAGGGATTGTCTCGATAAACAACTCAGAAGGCATTGGACCAACTGGAACAGCAGAATTTGGGCTAACTGTGACAGTAACCTTGCCGTTACTTACAACAGAGGTCGTAGTTGAATCAAAAGTCTCTGTCACCCGAAAGTTCTGCAGGAGTATAGGACCATCTGAGGTCGCTTCCAAGGACAAATGAACAACACCGCTCTGCACAGGAAGACAAGTGAAAAGAACACCTGGAGGCAAGGCGAGATTATCCACATGAAAAGAATCTTTGAGCGTGTCTGAAATAATAAACACATTTTTGTCTGAACCTGAAGCATAAGAATTCCAGATTGAAGGATAGGAACGAATCTCAACTGCACCAATAGACTGAGTACTCGCCTCTGTATCTAAAAAACAGGCTTTTGTTGCATACTGTGGCAAAGAGTATTGAACTTGGCGGACAGACTGAACCTTTGAACCTAAAGCATCAGTATCTGCAGACAACTTTGTCTGAAAATTTTGGACTTTCAGGCGATCGCTGTTGGTAGCAAGGCTCAAAACAGCATTATAACCTATAATCAAAACTGCAAGCACCACAACGACTAGAAAAAAATAACCCAAACTATGGGATTCAAGCTGCCCTCTTTTTACTCTCATCTACTGGCTAAACACACTAATAACTACTATATAAATACTTTTGTCCTATTTGACAGAGAAGAAATCCCGGATGCGGCTAATGCAATCCCTGGAAATCTCAGTGTCCCATTCTGAAGGAAAACACCTTCTATAGAATGAATAGCGCTCGTCCAAAAAGACGATAACACCGCGGTCTGTCTCGCTACGGATGCATCTGCCAGCATTCTGCAGAATCCGAGTCATGGTTGGCAGGACATAACCATATTCCCAACCCTTACCAAATTTCTTATCGTAATAATTAATGAGTTCTTTGGTCTCAAGGTTTGGGGTCTTGAAAGGCATTCCCACAACAATCACTGCCCTAAGAAGGTCCCCTGGAAGGTCAATTCCCTCACCAAAAGAGCCTGAAGAGACTGCCAGGAGCACTGCACCTGCTTTCTTTTGTTTCTTGAAAGTGTCCAAAAGCTCCTTTCTTTCCTGCCTTGAATAATGAGGGTCCTCAACAAAAACTGGTTTTGAAAAAAGATTAAGGCGAAGCTTGATAGCCTCCAACAAGGAATAGCTCGGAAAAAAAACAGCAATGTTTCCTGGGACAGACATGGCTATACTAGAACAAATGTTGGCAATTTTGTCAAACTGTTCTGGACTGCGCTTCGCAAACTTTGTCGTCGTTTCAGGAACAATTAGTGCAAGCTTGTTTGCAGCTGGAAAAGGACTTGAGAGGCTCGCTTCCTTGGTATTATCAGGAAAGCCTAGCAGGTCCTTGTACATGTAGGTGGGATTGAGTGTACCTGAGACCAGTATGGTTGAATGAGACCCCTTAACGACCTCGGCAGAGCAGATGTTTGGGTCAAGGCAGCGATAAGACAAGACAATATTGGGTTGCTTTTGAAGTTCCTGCATTGAAATTATTCTGGCGAAGCCAGAGGCATCACTTTTCCACGCTTTAAGGAACTCGGCAACCCTTGCCAGGTGACTCAAGTGCTGTTCCTCCCTTATCTTTTCACCTATTGAAGCAAGTTCCTCAACAAGCTTTTCATAGGGAAACCTTATTTTTAGGACAAGGTCTTGCATCTTGAGAAGTTTTTCTTCTGAGACCCTCATGCCTTTGGAAAGCGCATTAAGTGCGTCTTGGATATTAACAAGTTTCTCCAGAGCGGCTGTAAACCCAAACTTTTTTGCTTCCTTGACAGAGAGTTTCAGCGAGTTCGTGGTAAGCCTTGCTGTGAGAGTGTCTCTCAAGCGTTGAGGAAGGTTGTGTGCTTCGTCCACTATGATGATGGAATCAGCTAGGTTCTTTTTTATCTTGCCAAGGAAAGCAGGCCTGATGCTAGGATGAAACAGATGATACTGGTCAGCCACAATCACTCTTGACTGCGAGGCCAGGGTAGTTGCCATCTCGTAAGGGCAGAGCTCTGCAGACTTGCAGAGGTCGAGAAATTCCTCAGAATGCACAGGGTTTTTCACCTTGAGCTGGTCAAGCAGAAGCTTGGCTTCAGGCGTCATGGCACCGCTCTGCTTTTTTGTCTTCTCGAAGAAAATGCATTTTCGATCCTCCTTCATCTTATTGCAGAACTCTGAAAACTCGCCAGCGTAAAGCTTCTCGACAAAAGGAACTGAACATAGTGATTGCTTGCCGATAATATCAGTTGCCAAAAAATCACTTTGGCTCTTTTGCTTGATTGCTGATATGGTTTCTATCGCGAGATGATGCTGAGTATTTCTTGAGGTCAGGAAAAAAACAGTCTTGTCGTTATCCAAAGCATATTTTATTGCAGGAACTAGTGTTGCGGCAGTCTTGCCCAAGCCTGTGGGAGCGTGCATTATCAGATGAGATTTTGAGGAAATCGCATTATCCACAAGGTCCATGCAGTCCTTCTGCACAGGTCGTACAGATTCAAAAGGGAAGAAGTCCATGACGCTCTGCATAGATTGAAGGTTTTGAGCTGGTTTAAAATAGTTTGTGGTAGAAATTGCGGATTATCAACAAAAGGAACGCAGAAACCTTGCCTTATATTTCTCCAGATTGTTGTCTTTTATTGCGAGCTTTACTTGACCAATAAAGCGGTTAATGAAACGGATGTTATGCATTGAGGCAAGCCTCAAACCAAATGGCTCGTTAATACGGAAAAGGTGGTGAAGATAAGCACGGGAAAAGCTCCTGCACAAATAACAATCACAATCTTTTTCCACCGACTTCCTGTCTTCCCTGTATTTGACATTTGTTATCTTAAGCTTGCCGCCAAAAGTGAACAAGGTGCCGTGCCTTGCACTCTGGGTAGGAAAAGCACTATCAAAAATGTCAACTCCAAGGGAAATGGCCTTTATCATGTCATCAGGAGAACCAACACCCATCAAATAATGAGGCTTGTCTTCAGGAAGTATATGCTCTACAACTTTTAGCATGTCTAGCATCTTCTTTTGGGGCTCACCCACGGCAAGACCGCCAATCGAGATGCCATCAAAATCCAGGGAAGAGATTAACTTTGCACTTTCCTTTCTCAAATCAGGATAGATCCCTCCCTGACAGATGCCAAACAATAGGTGCTTTCTATTTTTTCTGGCAGCTAAGCATTTTCGAGCCCAGCTGTGAGTCATTCGTGTGGATGCTGCAACCTGGTTCTTAGTCTGTGAGAACAAGGGCATTTCATCCAGGCACATCATCACGTCGGAACCAAGCGATTCCTGAATGCCAATCGCTTTCTCTGGAGAAAGAAAAGAGGTTTGGCCATCAAAGGGAGACTTGAAATAGCCGCCCGCAGGGGTGGTCTTCTTGAAGAAAGGCTCACTTAAAATTTGGAAACCACCGCTGTCGGTAAAAATCACGTTATGCCAGTCCATGAATTTGTGCAGACCACCAAACTTTTTCACAAGCTTGACGCCAGGCCTGAGGGACAGCAGGAAAGAGTTACAGATAATGGCTTTGGAACCAAGAGCGGATAATTCGTGCGGACTAAGATGCTTTGCAGTAGCTTTTGTTGCCACAGGGAGAAAGACCGGAGTCTCCAAGACGCCATGAAGAGTGGAAAGCCTTGCCAACCTAGCGGAAGAGTCTGATTTTACAATCCTAAACATAAGAAACAGAGAAAGCCAACCCCTTATAAGTTTTATTCTTCCAAAACCTTCTGGTCGATAGAAGCTGGGAGCTTTGTAATCACAACATTCGCCTGACGATCGGAAGTGGGCGTTTGCAGGAGCTTCGTCATCACTTCGTCATAATTTTTTCCGTACAGGATGTGCATTTCTGCAGAATCAACTACAGCTACTATCTGATTAGAATGACCAACAGCTAATTCTTGGTAGCTGGCTCTCACAAAATTCAACAAATCCCGTGGAGTATAAGTGCTCATGAACAAACAAAGTGCGCACTGCATATAAAAAGCTTTTTGCCAAAACGTTTATAAATTGCGTCGGCATTCCATGGTTTGATGTACAGAGACCATACGTGCGGAGAGCTTAGGAAAGGCGACCTGGGAAAAGAAGCCAAGCTTGCAGGATGGGTCCAGTCAAGAAGAGACCATGGAGGGCTCATCTTTATCGACCTAAGAGACAGATATGGGTTGACACAGGTAGTGTTTGACCCTGCGCTCAACAAGGAAACACATTCTGAGGCAGAAAAACTTAGGCGCGAAGATGTAATAGGCATAGTTGGCAAGGTCAGGGAGAGAAAGCCAGGAATGCAGAATCCAAAGCTTGCCACAGGAGAAATAGAAGTAATATGCTCAAAAATCGAGATTCTCAACCGAGCAGAAACACCTCCCTTAGAGGTTGATGACAGGATAGAAGGAAATGAAGAAATAAGGCTCAAGTACAGGTATATTGACCTGAGAAGACCAATAATGCAGCAAAGACTGGCATTCAGGCACAATGTGGTTACAGCAGTAAGAGAATACATGAACAATCATGATTTTCTTGAGATTGAAACACCTTTACTTGTGAGGGCGACACCAGAAGGGGCAAGAGACTATGTGGTGCCGTCAAGAGTTAATCCAGGCAAGTTCTATGCCCTACCGCAAAGCCCTCAGCTTTACAAGCAAATACTGATGGTATCAGGATGCGACAGGTATTATCAAATAGCAAGATGCCTTAGAGATGAGGACCTTAGGGCAGACAGACAACCAGAACACACACAAATAGACCTCGAAATGAGTTTTGTGCATCAGGAAGACATACTGCAGCTTGTCGAGGGCTTGTACAAACACATAGTCAAGAAAACACTTGGAGTAGAGATTAAAGAAAAGTTTCCAAGATTCAGCTGGCAAGAGGCAATGAACAGGTTTGGAGTGGACAAGCCTGACCTGAGGTTTGGAATGGAACTAATTGATGTAGCTCATGTTGCAAAGAAATCTGACTTTGAGATTTTCAAGAAAGCTGAACATGTCAAATGCCTAAACCCAGAAAGGGATTTCTCGAGAAAGGAAATTGATGAGCTAACACAATTCGTAGCATCATACGGTGCAAAGGGCTTGGCATGGATCAAAGTGACTGATAAAGGACTTGAGAGTTCGATCACAAAGTACCTTAAACCAGAGGTGCAAAAGGAACTCCTGGAAGCAACA
Source organism: Candidatus Woesearchaeota archaeon (assembly GCA_043803105.1). Lineage (GTDB taxonomy): Archaea > Nanobdellota > Nanobdellia > Woesearchaeales > JAZDKJ01 > JAZDKJ01. The sequence goes on along the minus strand of JAZDKJ010000006.1, from coordinate 53,758 downwards.
AAGGCAAAAAAAGGGAGCACACTATTCTTTATGGCAGGGAATTTCAAGACAGTGCACATTGTGCTAGGACAGCTCAGGAATGAACTTGCAAGGAGAATGGAAATAATAAAACCTGGAGAATTGAAGTTCTGCTGGGTAATAGACTGGCCATTATTTGAATGGAATGAGGAAGAGCAAAAGTGGGACTCGATGCATCATATTTTCTCAAGACCATCAGATGGGACAATTCAATACCTTGAATCTGACCTATCAAAGGTAATCGGCCTCTTGCATGACCTTGTGTTGAACGGGTTAGAGCTCGGCTCCGGGTCAATCAGGATTAACCAGCCTGAAATGCAGGAGAAAGTGATGAAGGTCATCGGTTTGAGCCATGAAGAAGCGATGAAGAAATTCGGATTCCTGCTTGAAGCGTTCAAGTACGGTGCTCCACCACACGGTGGAATGGGTTTAGGGGTGGACAGAATATCGGCGCTGCTTCTTGGATTTAGTGACATAAGAGAAGTAATCGCATTCCCAAAGAACAAGAATGCAGAATGCCCTATGGACGGATGCCCATCAGATGTGCCCCCGGAGACATTAAAAGACCTACACCTAAAAATAGATATTGTAAAGAAAAAAACCTAAAGCTTGTCGTAAACTGAAACAGCGTGCTTGCACGGTTTCTTATCTATGCTGCAATTATCCACACAGCAGCCAAGATGCACAATGCCATCCTTGAAATCGCACAAGACTAGCGAATCAGGACTGTTGTTGAACACACCATTACAGATGTTACATTGAACTCCCATTTGTATTACCTCTTTTTTGATTTGAGGATTCGGTGTGCTTATAAATCTTGTTTATCACTCAACCGCAGTAATTTGTTCTGGAAAGACATATAAAGCAGAGAAAAAGCTTTTCGATAATGCAGGAGAAGGTAAGCATAATAATCCCAGCATGCAATGAAGAAAAATACATTGCACGCACGCTGGAATCTGTTAAAGAGCAAAGCTACCCAAGGATTGAGACAATCGTAGTCTGTGACAGCTGCACAGATGACACAAAAAGAGTAGCATCAAAATACAAAGCAAAAATATATTATGTGCAAGCCAGAAAACCTGGGGTAGCAAAAAATGTAGGTGCAAGCAACGCAGCATCTGAACATTACATATTCCTTGACGCAGACACAACAATTTCCAAGAATGGGGTAAGGGACATCATGCGGGAACTTACCAGAGAAAATGAGTTTGGAACACTCAAGGTTAAGCCTTATCCAAAGAAAGCAATCGCAAGCATGCTAATGGCATTGAAAAATCTCGCTTTCACACTGCATTTGTATCCTGGTTCAAATGGGCTAATCTTCTGCAGGAAAAGCCTGTTCAATAAAGTAGGAGGATTTGACACCTCATTATACAGGTATGAAGACGGGGACTTCACGCACAAAGCACTGCTGTACGGCAAATACTCTTTCATCAGAAGCTCAAACGCTGCGACTTCTATCAGAAGGTTTGAAAGACTAGGATATTTCAACGTAATGCTTTTCTGGGTCAGAGTATTCCTGCAACACAGAAGGGGTCAAAACAATGGAAAATATCCATTGATAAGGTGAAGGATGATAAGGCTTGTTTGCTTTGACATGGATGGGGTCATATTCGAGAAAAAGAATTTCTGGATGGAATTGCACAAAGCGCTGGGGACTTATGAGAAAGGCAAAGAACTGACCGAGAAACACCTGAAGAAAGACTACGCAAGGCTTGTTGAAGAGGTAGTTGCCAAGCTTTGGAAAGGAAAAAAAGCAGACAAGTATTTTGAACTGGTGCGAAAAACAAGATACACCAAGGGTGCGAAAGCGACAGTAAAAGAATTAAAGAAAATGGGTATTAAGACCGCGATAATAAGTTCTGGACCAAAGGACTTGGCTGTCAGGGCAAAAAAAGAACTTGGAATTGACTTTGTCTTCTATAATGGGCTTGTCATCAGGGACAATAAGATAACTGGAAAGTTCAATTGGCCAATAGGACACGGTACCAAAGAGAAAATACGAATAGTGAAGAGTCTGAGCCAAAAGCTCGGAATATCTCTACAGGAAGTTGCGTTTGTGGGAGACAACGATAATGATGTAGGTGTATGCAAAAAGGTTGGTTTGTCAATTGCCTTTAATTCTGAATCCAAGGTTCTGAAAAAAATCTGTGACATCAGCATCGAAGGCAAGGACTTGACTTTAGTATTGAGGCAAAACTTTTATAAGAGGTCTCCAACCTTATTGAAAAGATGAAACTAGACAAGGAAACAGTAAGGCATGTTGCAGAAGTGGCAAGACTAAAGTTGAGCGAGAAGGAGATAGAAGAGTTCGTACCACAGCTCAAGGAACTGCTTGATGCATTCTCAAAGCTTGATGAAGTCAAGGTTGAAGGAGTAAGATCGAGCTTCCAGCCAATCGAACTCAAAGATGCTATGAGAGAGGACAAAGAGGGAAAATGCTTAAGCCAGAAAGAGGCATTGTCAAACTCGCCAAACACCAAAGAAGGATACTTCAAAGGGCCGAGGGCTGTATGAACAAATTTGTTAAAATCTGCCCACAGTGCGGCGGTATAGACATCAGGATACCAAAGGGCGGGAGAGGGATAATGACTGCAGAAGACCAATGCCATGACTGCGGCAACATAGGGAATTTTCCTGAAGTAGAGATTGAGAAAGTGAAGGAGTTTAGGAAGAAGCTACACAAATGAGGGAAATCGGGAAAGGCAGATGAAAGCAACAGAGTTTGTGGAAAAAGTGAAAAAGGGCGAGATTGACCCGATCGAAAACATCCACAAAGTTCTGGATGAATGCAAGAAAATAAACAAGGAATACTTCTATTTCAATACCCTTACTGAAGAGCTGGCGATAGAGCAAGCAAAGGCAATCAAGAAAAATCCTAAGGGAAAACTTTGCGGGCTGCCGGTTTCAATAAAAGACTGCATCTGCGTAAAGGGAATAGAGTCCAGGGCAGGATCAAAAATATTAAGCGGTTACAAGCCTGTGTTTGATGCAACAGTGGTCGAAAGACTGAAGCAAGAGGGCGCAATAATAATAGGAAAAACAGCACAGGACGAATTTGGATTTGGGAGCTTCTCTGTCAATGTTGGGATAGGATTCAAGATACCGTTAAATCCCTTTGACAAGGAAAGAGCATGCGGAGGCTCGTCAGGCGGCTCGGGTGGGATAACACAAAAAGCAGGATTTGCACACGTAAGCATCGCTGAGAGCACAGGAGGCTCAATAGTTGACCCAGCTTCATTCTGCGGGGTTTTTGGACTATGCCCAACATATGGAAGGGTATCAAGATATGGTTTGATTGACTATGCAAACAGCCTTGACAAGATCGGGCCGATGGGAAAACATGTTGAGGATGTTGCCATGGTGCAACAGGTAATATCTGGCTATGATGCCAAAGAATCAACCACACTGACTGACAAAGTACCCAATTATGAAAAGGAATTGGCGCAAGGCTGCAAGGGAATGCGGATTGGGATAGTCAAGGAAGCTTTGGGAGAGGGAATAGACAAAGCAGTAGAAAAAAAGGTATGGGATTATGTGAAAAAGCTTGAGCAAGAAGGAATAAAATACGAAGAGGTAAGCTTGCCCCTTAATGCAAAATACGGAATACAGACTTACTATATACTAGCAACATCTGAGGCATCAACAAACCTTGCAAAACTATGCGGAATGAGATATGGAGCGCACGACACAATAGCAGGAAGCTTTAACGAATATTTTTCCAAGGTCAGGGCAGAGAATTTCGGGAAAGAGGCAAAAAGAAGAATAATCATAGGAACCTATGCACGAATGGCTGGCTTTAGGGATGCGTACTATATCAAGGCTACAAAAGTCAGAACAATGCTGATTGAAGAATACAAAAAGGTATTCAAGAAAGTGGAAGCAATAATTACACCAACAATGCCTGTACTGCCTCCAAGATTCAGCGAGATTAGTGAACTCACACCATTACAGAATTATATGATGGACATCCTGACAGTGGGACCAAATCTTGCAGGAATGCCTCACCTTAACGTGCCTGTAGGAACTGAAAAAGGGCTCCCAATAGGAGCACTCCTGACAGGAGACCACTTGGAAGAAGCCACAATACTGAGGATTGCAACATGCAAATAAATAGAATCGCAACAGTGGCATTTTCAAAGCTAAGGAGAATAAACCGTACAGCAGTTCTATTCTTCCAGGCTGCAATATTCATACTGCCTGCCATGTATATAATGGGGCTTATATTCCACCGAAGCGAGCAAACACTATACGGACTGGTAACATGAAATTCACGCAGGATGTTGTAATCGGGATGGAATGCCACGTTGAGCTACAAACAAAAACAAAGCTGTTCTGCGGATGCCCCAGGACTGGAAGTGAAGAGCCAAACACACGGACATGCCAGGTGTGCCTCGGCCACCCAGGTTCAAAACCTGCGATAAACAAGGAGGCAATAAACCATGCAATAAAGCTTGCAAAGGCGTTAGGATGCAAGATCAACAAGGAACTCATATTCTCGAGAAAATCATACTTTTACCCTGACATGAGCAAGAACTACCAAATATCACAATACGAGATACCACTTGCCACAAAAGGAGCAATAAGCCTTAAGACAGGAAAGGAGATAGGAATAACAAGGATACACATGGAAGAAGACCCAGCAGCACTCGTGCATCCCTCAGGAATGCAAAAATCAAGCTATGTGCTGGTGGACTACAACAGGAGCGGAGATCCATTGGTTGAGGTAGTGACCGAACCTGAGCTTAACAGCGCTGAGGAGGCAAGGGAATTCATGAAAGTGCTGATTGAAATCCTAAACTACCTTGAAATCTTCAATGTCAACACGTGCATAATCAAGGCAGATGCCAACGTATCAATAAAGGAAACTGGCTACGTAAGGACTGAATTAAAGAACATCAGCGGATTCAAGGAGATTGAGCGGGCGCTAAAGTATGAGGTGGAAAGGCAAAAACAAGAGGTGTCTGAAGGGAAGAATATCAGGCAGGAAACCAGGGCATGGGACTCAGAACAAGGCGTGAGTTTCTCACTTCGGAGCAAGGAAACAGAAGAGGATTACGGCTACATAATCGAACCAGACCTTACAATAATACAAATCACAGAAGATTGGATAGGAAAAATCAAGATGCCTGAGCTTGCAGCAGAAAAGGTAAAAAGATATGTCAAAGAGCACAAGCTGAAGAAAGAGGATGCAGAAATAATCGCAGCAGAAAAGCAGATGGCAGAGCTGTTCGAGAAAGTGGCGGAAAAAGTGGACCCAATTCTTGCGGCAAAATGGCTACGAAGAGAACTCACAAGGGTGATGAACTATTCCAAGAAAAGCTGGGAGGGACTGGAAATCGATGAGAAACACCTAATCGAGCTTCTTTTACTCCTTGAGCAAAAGAAAATCACTGAAACAACTGCGCAGGGCATAATGGAAAAACTGATGGAAAAGCCCTTTGATGTAAAGGAGTTTGTGAAAAGCCAGGGGCTTGAAGCTGTCTTCGACACAAATTTCATAGACAGAATCTGCAAAGAGATACTAGCAGAGAACCAGACAGCGGTGCAGGAGTATCTGGCAGGCAACGACAAGTCATTCAATTTCCTTATCGGGAAGGTCATGCAAAAAACAAAGGGCCAGGCAGCGCCAAAAGAGGTCAACGAGACTATGAAGCGACTACTAAAGAGGTGAAGCAAACTGAAAAAAGAGGCTAAGTACGAGATAAACAGGCTAAGGCAAGGAAACATTAGCATGATCCTTGAATCCTACGATGACATATTCTCTGACTTTGACCCAAGGCCGTACTCGGAGCGAGCGCTATCTGACGACTTCCTTAACGAGTGCAGGAAAGCATCAATAGACAAGGGGTATGACCTTGAACTTAGATTCCTGGTGCCTGGAAGAAAGAGACGAGCAACGGATGAAGAACACATACGGCACAGGCTGATGGAGCATTTCCAGAAGCACTTCATCCAAAAGGAGATAGAACAAAAAGCCATCAAGAGACAGGGATGGGCCTGGGCAATAATAGGAATATGCATGATATTCGTGGCAGCACTAATATCCAACTTCGAAGGGCTCATAAACAAATTCCTCCTTGTGGTTTTCGAGCCCGGAGGCTGGTTCACAACGTGGACAGGATTAGACAAGATATTTTCTGATGCACCGCGAAGGATGCCTGAATACAAGTTCTACAAGAAAATGGCATCCTCACAGATAATATTCAATAGCTGTTAGGCAAAACTTTAATAACAGGCAAGGCAGGAGACTAAGGCATGATAGCAGCGCTCGATTACTTGTGGCTCCTATTTGAAAAATGGATTGGGCTGTTCACCGCACCAGCAAGAAACTTTGAGCTATTGTGGCTGATAATCCCAATATACCTCAACTGGATATTCACAGAATTCTATCAAGAAAAAAAGGGAACATCACTAGGCAATGCAATATCAAACGGCTTTGTGCCATTATGGGTCGGGATAGACTGGAGCAAAACCACATACACAATGCTGCAAAGCAAGACCATTTCGCTCAATTCGCTTTTCTGGACCAAGATGGGATTCTCCGGCTTGATGATAGCCTACGGGCTTTCAATAGTCATACTTGGAATAAGGGTGAAGAAGGTGACCCATTACATCGGCAGGATAAGGGTGGTAACATACTTTGCGCTGATGCTGACACCAATCTACTATGGGGCCACCTTACTAGATTGGAACGCAATAATTGCAGTAATTGTATTCTTTCCTCTCTTCTATTACTTTGTGGAATTAATCGACAGAAAATTGCCTAATCCAAAAACATATGATGAAGACGAAATGCCACAAAGGCCTGTGAACCAACCAGCAATATTCCCTGGGGAAATGCCGCAACGGCACTTGAACCAACAACCAATACTCCCGAGGAACCCAAACAACAGGTTCATTCCGCCAAAGAGGCTTTAAGATGGTAAAAATAAGAAAGGAGGTAATCGATTTTCACACAGAAGAAATACCTCTCATGATAAACAAGCTGTACAACGCATTGAACAAGAGCAGCAAATGCCATATTTGCAAGGCCAGGGCACCATACATCAGGGTGGTTGTGAACAACAATACCAAGGTTCGGGTGTACAGAATCTGCGGCAAGTGCCTGAACAAATACTCTATTTCTTGATATCCTTTGACTGCTCAGATTGTGGCTCGCCAGGCAGCTCCTTCTTTAACTGTTCTGTAAGGCTGTTCTTCTTGTTAACAAAGTCGTTAACAATCTTGTCTGCAACATTGTGTGAAGACTTCAGCCTCGCAAAGAGCGATTCGTTCACCAACATGCACTTATTCAACATCTCAACATTTATCTCACGACGCCATTCAAGCTTGTTCTGGTTAGCATTATTGATCAACTCAATAATCTTCTCAAAAGACTGCAGCACGCTGTTGAAGAGCACCTCAGAATTCAAAGGGTCGAGGCTCTTCTTGAAACGGCTCTTGCCGGGACCGCCAAGCAAGGCAAGCATGTCGTTTAGCGTGTCCTCAAGAGAGGAAAGGTAAACGTAGAGATCATTGATTTCACGCTTGTGAATCGACTTATCCTCGATTTTCTCGGAGACCCTGCCGATGTTCTGCCTGAAGACCAAAAGAGAAGAGCGAAGGCGGTTAATCCTCTCGTTGAAAGATATTTCATAAATCTCATTTAGGATTATGTCCTGCTTGATCGAAACAAGCTTTGAGGTGACAACAGCCAAGAGCAAGAGCCCAAAAATCACTTCAAAGATGGCAACCAGTTTGAAATAGCCAAAGGGGATTATGTCACCAAAGCCAGTTGTTGTAGCGGTAATGAAGCTGAAGTATATGTAGTCCAGAACAGAATTTGAAGGCGATGCCTTTTGCGTGTAATAAAGGAATGAATGGCTTCCGCCAAAAAAGTAGTAAACCAAACCAAAGAGGACAACAATTGAAGCCCAGGCAAGAAATATCCTCGAAAATGTCAACCTGTCGAACCAAGTCTCGATGCTCCTCGACTTTAACTCTTTGACAAGCTCGTTTACTGGAACAAAGTTCTCCTTATTGCCAAGCCTCTTGAAAGGCTTCAGTAACCTCTTCATTTTTTAACCTAAGTCCAAGGCATGCATGGATTCCTTGACTATCCTTGACTCAAAATCAGAGACTTTCTCGCCTTCAGGCTTTTCCCTTCCCAAGGCATGCATAAGGTCTTTTGTGGCTTCCAGTTCATTGGAAGGGCCCTTGACTTGATCAAGATGCTCTCGAATAAGCTTAGCTTCCATTTCCTCAACAGACTTGTGCTCCACGTTTATCTGGACAAATTCCTTGGAGGCCAGTTTTGCTGTGTTCTTCATAACAAAGTAAGCGGATTTATCGTATAGAAAACCATAAACCTTTTTAAAGTCAATATCTGCCGGCGAACCTGAACCAAGTGTGCCGTGAAGCCGCAAGGCAACAAGGGTCTCGTTAAATTCTTTGTTCTTAGACAATTCAACAATAGCTGACTCCACCTGCTGCGGGCTTTTATGATCACAATCGACGTCGATGACAAAAGTGTTGAGCACCTGGATAGGGTGCCATTTTGCAATTCCATTATCAACTATAAAGAGACCGCCTCGACCAAGGTCTTCAACCTCTTTCATATTGTTCGGAAATGTTGGACCTGGAAAGGCAATAGTGCCATAACCTGGTTCAGTCTTTTCAAAGACGTAATGCACATGACCACCTGCATAATAGCTAAAACCCTTTGGCAGAAGAGATAGCGGCAAAGACTCAGCTTCCTTTAGTTCAGATGGTTTCAGCTCGGTAAGCGTAGTGTGAAACAGGAAAATCTTATAACCAGGCTTGTTCTCGTATTGCTTAATGGACTCGTAATACTTCTTGTCGAGCATCCCCTTTAGTCCGGGAATGCCACAAAGGAATACGCCCGTTTTAGTATCCAAGGTCAGCTTGAATACTGGATTGCCTTCATTCATAGAGACTGCAGCAACATTCACTAGCAAACCTGCTTCTTCCAGGACGTCAATCATTGTCTTCCCGGTGGCAGAAAAATCATGGCTGCCAGCAATGACATAGACTGGAATGGATTTTTCCCGTAGCTCGCGAAGCTTGATTACTGCCGACATAAGACTATCATGACTTGGATAAGAATTGTTGAAAAGGTCGCCTGCAATGACAACAAAATCAACCTTCTCATTGATGCAAAGGTCAATTGCCTTCGAAAAAGCCTTTAAATTAAGGTCCCTTAACTTGGGTTCTCTCCAGGCACCCAGGTGACAATCAGCAAGATGGGCAAATTTCATTATTTCACAAGAAAGAAAGCTGTTATATAAAACTTATTGAAAGCTCATTTTCAGGCCAGCAAAGCTTTTCTTTGCGGCATGGCCTGACGACAGATTTTCCTTTACCAGATCCTCAAAAAACGGAATCTTTATGGGGGTGGCAAACTTAACAAAGTTGCTGCTTACCAAGGCTTCGCCTGTGTCAAGAGACGCGATAGTTCGGTCATCGTCTGACAAATCCTGGGAAGCAGACTCAATGATTGCCTGCCGCTCAAGCTTCATCTCAATACCAAGGATAATCTTTGTGTTGATATTTGCCAGAATCTCCCTCGGAATGAGTGAGGGAAGCTGAGTAACGGCTGTTATGCCCACGCCAAACTTTCTGCCTTCCCTAGCAATAGAAGAAAAAATGTTAGGGCCTTTTTCCAAAACCTCTTTACCCAAGACCCGAGGAGCTTCTTCCAAAACTATGGAAATCACTGGCTTATCCTTCTGTCCCTTGGTGCGGTATTCCTTATACCTGTGAAAAACCTCTGAGGCAACAAGGCTACCGACCAAAACCTCAACATCACCAGCAAGGGATGATGAATCAAGGACTACAACCTTGCTCTCCTCAAGGTCCTTGCAGATATCATCAACGGTGGTTAAACCAGAGGTCTTGTCAAAGATGCCTTCACAAATGAGGGCCCCATCTACAACTCTCAAGCCAAGAAGGTTCATCAAACGGCGCTTGACAACATTTATCGTGCCCTCAGCAAATTCCACGCTAGGTAGCTTGTTGTCGAGCAACAGGGACTCAATCCAATTATCCCTGTAATGCCGATAAAAACTTGTCAGCATCTGCTCCTGGGGATCAGACCAATAAACAACACCAGCAAAGTGGTGAGGTTTTAACAGAGCAAGGTTGATACGCATAGTCCTTGCGCCTGCAGGGGCATTTTTTGGAGTGTAATAAATCAACCTTGAGGAATTGGGATGATCCTTTAAGCCAATGGAGTTCCTGCCATAATACTCATCATGAGGATCAAGAACAAGGATACCACAGTATGTGTCGAGCAGCGCACTCCACAGAATATTCTTAATAAGAACACTTTTGCCTCTTCCAGTAGTTCCTGCTATGAGCACATGGTGCGCGAAAACCTTATCAGCAGGAAGACAAACATCTACATCGAGCACTTTTGAACCTGAGCGCAACTTGCCGATAACAAGAGGATTCTTAGGCTTGGTGAGGAAATTTATGTCTTGTGCAGCGAGCTCGCGCACCTCAGAGAAAAAAATCGGCAGTGTCTTTGAGATGCTGACATGATTTTTTCCGATGGTGAGCAGGTTCTTCAACAAAGCCATATTGTAATTTCTTAAGGCTGGATCAAGAAATTCAAAAGAAGAATTCTCTTCAAGGTGCATTCCTGCAACCAACTCCCTGTTAGATTGAGAGACTTGGGACCCGTAAGCAAGGTCATAGACCTGCAGCAAGAACTTAGAATCAGGGGTATCGGCAATTAGGAGCTCGCCCAACTCAAAGGCAGCACCTGACTTCTCACGAACCAAAATCTTGCCAAACTCACCACTGACCACAAGGCCCTTAACCATGTCTGCAGAGAAGCACAGTGCTTATATAAATTTTGTTGCAAAGATTTATTAGACAAAGCGGCCTTTGCGAACTTTATGGCTATAGAAGTAGAAATCAGAAGCCTGCTAACCAAAAGGAAATACCAAGAGCTAAAGAAACAGCTCTACAGATTCCTTAAAAGCGATGATTTCCAAGAGACATACTATTTCAAGGGAAAGGATTTGCGCACACAAAGGAACAGGTATTATGGCAAGATATGGCTAAAAAGCGGAAATATCCATGACAACCAAAGGGAAGAGCTTGAAGTGAGATTCTCAAGACAGGACTTTAACAAAATGAATCAAATCCTAAACAAACTAGGATTTAAAACAGAAGTGAAATGGCTAAGGAAAAGACTTCACTACAAATGGAAAAAAATAGACGTAAGCCTTGACCACACACAGGGATACGGACACATAATCGAACTGGAGAGGCTTTGCAGCCATAAAGATAAGGATATGGTATTGAAACAGCTAAGAGAAGGGCTGGGCGAGCTTGGGTTAAGTGAGACGCCAAGAAGTGTTTTTGAGAAAAAACTTGCTAACTACAAAAGGAATTGGAAAGCACTTATCAAGCCTCAGCAAGAATCCTCATAACGATTGCTGTTGCTTTTTCTTTTGACAAAGTTTTCGGGATGTGCAAAAACGCAATCCTCGGTCTTTTCTCGAATTCCTGCAGAAGCCTAAAAAATGTGTAGTTACAGAGGTGACTTCCTCCATGATAACAAATCCTGGTGCCTTTAACCATTGGCAGCTTCCAGGTGGAACTTAGCTTTTGCTTACCTTTTGATATCACCTTGCCTTTTGAGACAAGGATATCCTTTGCTTTTCTTTCGATGCGAATCAACTTACCTCTCTTTGACTGTCCCATACCGAGAACAAACTCCGGATTGGTTCTTTTGATTATGGCTATCAACGGTCCGATATCGTGGTGGTCATAAAGTATATCTCTTGGGAAATTCAGCGCTTCTGCCACTGCCTTAGAAATATTCTGTTTCTTTTTGTACTTGAATGCGACCAGAAGCAATTGCATGGAGAACAACTAAACCTAGACTTTTATTAAGTTTATGGGAAAAAAAAAGAAAAAAAGGCTTATCTTCCGCGTGCCATCTTGGCCATGGAGATGTCGCCTTGTTTATCTACAAAGTATAGATAGCCGTTTTCTTTCTTGACGCCAACTTTGGCGACTAGTTCCTTCTTCTTTACCATGCCCTTCTTCTTGCCGCCTCTTGCCATCAGGGCACGAGAAATATTTCCTCCTTTGTCAACAAAGTAAAGCCAACCTTTTTGTTTCTTTACTCCGACTTTAGCAACTTTTTTTGCCATTATCGTCTACCTCCTCATTTTTTTTGGGATTATTTCCCCCGAATCTTGACTATGATTGCACTTGTTTATAAACTTTTCGTCTGAAAGATGAGATATTCTCGTCAAGATTGGTAGCTGGGAGCTTGCTTTAGCGACGAGATTCTGAGACAATTGTAGAGTCAATCTCTTCTTCTGAAACTGCACAGCCCTCGAGCTTCAATCCCCAGAGGACAGCTTCGAGCAGCACTTGATCAGCATTTGGAGAAGATGGCTTGTACTCGTTCAAAAAACCAAGCTCATAGGCAATGACCAGAAGCTCGAAGGAACGCAAGACTTTCACTGAAACGACGGATTTCCACTTGTTAAGATTCTGTTCGTCGATATCTATCGAGGTATGCAGCTTTTTTTCCAAGATTTTTTTTAAGGCCAAAGGCTCTTCAATCAATTTCCTTGTAGTGCGCTCATCCACAACCAAGGCCTCGGAACCCAAGACAATGCATGCAGCAAGAGACTCCATCTCTCCGGGATGAACTATCTGAATAGAATGACCTTTGGCTGAGTAAATGCTGTTCGCTATAAGAAGAAGCTGCTTGGACAGGGAGACAATTTTTTCCTGATTTTCGATTGCGAGAGTGTTTGCCTTTATCAAACGGTTTATCTGCAAAGCCTCGAACTTAAATTTCTTGGTGCGAAGCGGCTTCTCAAAAAGCTCGTCCACAACAACTGGCGTTATCTTAAAATCACCGCCAAAATAGTCCTTGAGCGGCTGCAGAACCCAGAGAAGGTTATTCATGGCGAGGCTTATTACCGGGCTAGCGTCAAAAACAATGCTCCTCATATCCTAAACAACCTCCGTGCGAAGGCCAGGCGGGCACGCTCTCTTCTAAGTTTTTCAGTCCTATCAACAAACTGGGTGTTACCAACATAACCCATCAGCTCCCACTGCGAAATGCCAAGCATCTCTGAAGCACGTGCAAGGGAAATTCCATGCTCGTATATCTTGGAGCCTTTCCTTATCTGTGCCTGCCTTATGACCTCCTCTATGTACAGCTTGAGCTTGTCGTCTACACCGGAAATAAGCTTCGTAATGTCGTGCATGCAGTCTTTGTATTTTCTGAGGTTGTCCTCGGAAAGGAAATCTGACGCCTTTTCCAGTTTGCTGATGATATCTTCATCTATAGACATGTGTTCCCGTGCCAGGACCTTGGAAAGGGCATAAACCACTACAGCGACGGTAACTGAGTCCTCATCCTGAAAAATGGAGGCATTATGAATTGTGTGGTTACTCAGGCTAGAAAGGGCTGCGAGGTCTCGTTTTGAAATGTCCTCCGCAGCCTGATTCAGCACAGCAAGAATATCAGTTTTTACCTGAATAATCATGTGTTTTCACGAGGATGATGCTTATATAAATCTTTCCCTTGGCATAATAAACCAAAAATTTATATGAAGAAGCGCTTTGGCAGCATCATGACAAGAATAGTCGATTACATCAAAAGAATGTTCCCTTTGTCACAGGAGAACAACCTGGCTCTCGGCCAATTCAAGGAATTGTTAAATCTAGCAGAGCTAAAAACGCTAAAGGCCAGTCTCAAGGACGGAAAACTCAGGATAAGCTCTGCAAAACTAGGCTTGAATTTTATAGGCGATAGAAGCTTCCCAACTGTGGATATATCTGCCCACGACAAAGAAACGATGGAGGCGGCAGAGACAATCAACGGCAAGAGCGAAAGACACGCAAAGGAAGGGGTTTTCAAGGAGATCACCAAGAACATCACCATAAATTCGAGAAAGTTCATTGCAAGCGGTATTGTAGGGCTGGAGGCAGCAAAGGACGCTGCGTTTCTGCAGCTATGCTCTAAAGAGCAGATCAACATATTGATGATAGGAGACCCAGGAACAGGAAAAACAGAGATCTTGAGAAGCTGTCAAGAGATAGCGCCCATAGCAGAGTTTGGGCTTGGCTCTGGAATGAGCGGAGTGGGTTTGACAGTAACAGTGCAGGGAAAGGCAGTGCAAAAGGGAATATTACCGCTGGCTGACAAGGGCATGGCATTGATTGATGAACTTAACCTCATGAAAAAGGTTGATGTAGGCGGACTTTACAACGCAATGGAAAAGGGGTTTGTCACTTATGACAAGGCAGGAAAACACTACAGATTTGACGCAAGGGTAAGCGTTCTGGCAACTGCAAACCCTCGGTACTCAAACTTTTTGGGGAAGAGCGCAGAACAGTTGAGGAAAGAGATACCGTTTGATGCTGCACTATTGACGAGGTTTCACCTGGTATTTTTCATAAGGAAGCCTGACATCAACAAGTTTGTTGAGATAGCCAAAGGGATACTGAAGCAGCAAATCAGCATAAATGAACATGACAAAAAACTAATGAAAGAATACATTCAGAAAGCAAGGCAAATAGACGTTGAACTGCCAAAGGAATTTGAGGCTCAGGTAGTTGAGTTTGCAAAGCAGCTTAAGAAAGATGAAAAGAAATTCCTAGTTGAGGTAAATCCCAGGTTGGTAGTTGGAATCGTAAGGCTGGCCAAGGCAAAGGCTGCAAGCCAACTGAAGAACAAGGTTGAAGCAGCAGACCTGGAAATCGTGAAAGAGCTTGTTCAGTCGAGCCTATATTTCTCGCAGGAGAGCAAACAAACAATGTGAGTTTGTCAATCGAAAACTATATAAAGACGGCACTTTATGAGCAATACAGCGATGTTCACAATTTTAAAGAGATTTGTCAACAAGGTATTCCGGGACCTATTCAAGAAAAAGAAACACATCAAGCTAGGACTCTACGGACCTCCAAACGGAGGAAAAACCACTCTTGCAAACAGGATATGCCAGGACTGGCTGGGCGAGGAGATGGGCAAGGTTTCTCACATACCGCATGAGACACGTGAAATACAAATAAAGGAACAGATAAACATCAAGTCAAACGGAAAGGAACTGAGCTTCAACCTTGTAGACACGCCAGGAATTGCCACTCGGATAGACTACGAGGACTTTGTCAAGGCAGGAATGAAAGAGACAGCTGCAAAGAAAAGAGCAAAAGAGGCAACAAGAGGAGTCATAGATGCAATCAAGTGGCTGGATGAGATGGATGTAGTGATAGTGGTGCTTGACGCAACACTCGATCCATACTCACAGGTCAACATCACAATCATAGGCAACTTAGAGGCACGCAAGATACCAGTGCTAATAGTGGCAAATAAGATGGATTTAAAGAAAGCAAGCATAAGAAAGCTTCAGGCAGCATTTCCGCAGTACGATGTTGTGGGAATATCTGCAAGATACGGCAACCACATAGAAGAATTTTATGAGGCACTATTCGCGGTGGCAGGATGATAACACTTCAATTTGTGCCATACTCAGAAATCGAGCACTTGAGTTCATTAGGAAGAATCAGGAAGCTATTGAATATAGCAAAAGAAAACAAGATAGTGCTGCTTGAGGGAAGGCTAAAGAAGGAAGAAGAAAAAGAGCTCATCAAGGTGACAATGGAAGAAATCAACGAGGAATTCAGGGGAATTGAGCTAGCTGTGATTGAACCCAAATCCAAGCCTGAGGGCGGACTGTCAAAATTGAAAAAAGGCGTAATAGACATAATTCTAGGAGAAAGAACGGGGTTGACCATAATTGGCCCTGCAAGTATAGTGAAAGAAATAAAGAAAGACCCGACAAAGATAGAGCTCCTAACCAAAGACTTGAAGCCAAAAAAGAAGGGTAAAAAATAGATGCCACACCAGTGCGTTAGATGCAGCATATTCTATGACGACGGAGCAACCGAACTCCTGAAGGGATGCCCCTGCGGCGGAAGACTGTTCTTTTACATCAAGAAAGATAAGCTTGCAGCTGCGCAAAAAATGACTGAGGAGGTAAACCTATCTCCAAAGGAAAAGGAACAGATAGAGCATGATGTATTTGACCTTGTGGGAGCAAAGCCCGAGGATGACCAGCCTGTCGTCCTGGACCTGGAAGCAATAAGGGTAATGAAGCCAGGCAAATACGAATTAGACCTGGTACACCTGTTCAAGGGAGAGCCTATAATCTTCAAGCTTGAAGACGGAAAATACCTCATCGACGTTGCAGCAAGCTTCAAAAAGCACAGGAAGAAGAGATAATTCTAAATCTTGGGAATGTCCATAAAACCAGGCTGAGTGTGCTTAAGGTCTTCAAGACTCAAAAACTTAAACCTGTTCTCAGGATAGGATGCAGTGTGTGCAAGTGCAGCATAAGCAGTGGGATAATTAGGATAGAGAATGATATGAATAATGTCCCTGTCAATAAACTCCTTAAGCCTGCCAGCATCGGTGGGCGATATACAGTCAAAGCTTAGAGTCTTGCCAAAGGGGTCTTGGTTCATGCGTGAAACAAGTGTTTCGGTATCATCAATTGTATTGTAAAAAACAAGAGTGGGCAATGAAAGGAATTGTTTGGAATTACCAAAATCATGTTGCGCATAATTTACCTTGCTCGGCGTCAAACCAATAGATGCAGCATCCAACAGGAGGTTTAGCCGCGACACAGAATATACAGGATTTTTTGCTGCCATGACTGCGTAAGTGAATAAAGTCAAATGGTTAGTGCAGGGATCAGAAAGCCTCTGCCTGATTTCCTTTTTATTTGGGATACAATAACCCAACCAACAGACACTGTCAACATTATTTGCTATAGTGTGTTCAATCTTTTTTAAAGGATCTACCATACAACAATGGAACAATCTTGCCAATAAAAAGTTTTATATCCTGAAAAATGTATTTCCGAAAACACTAACGACCAGAAACTATCAGCTTTTTTCCATAGGAAAACGCTCAGAAAACCTACGGTTTTCTGGCGCACCGCTCGCTTACGCTCAGATGAACCTGGCAAAACGTAACCAATCTCATCTTCCGGAGACAATCTCCACAACATCACCATGGGCAAGAGGGTGGTCTTTTCCTACAGGCAACTTCTTTCGGACGTCAATTGCCCGGATGAATTTGTTGCCGAAGTCAGTGTGAAGCTTGAAGGCAAAATCAAGGGCTGTGGTTTTCGGGGGCATCAGAAAACAGTCAGGCAAAACCCTTCCTTCAGAGTCTGTTAGCTTATTGACACCGCCTGGGAAAATTGCAATATACTTCAAGACCTTGAAAACTGAATCATCAAGAATTTGCTGCACACCAGTTGAACCAAATTTGTCGAGCATATTTACTTTGATGAACTGAAGCGCATTTTTCTGGCGATCGGTGAGCTTTTCAGGATGAAGAATATTAAAGTGTTTTGAACCAGGAACATAATCAATCAAGCCAGCCTTTGCTGCCTCGCGCAAGGCAAGCTCAGACTCTGCAGAGCATGGAACAAGCATGCGGTCGGTTTGGGAGGAAATGCGATTAAAGTTCTCAATTGCGCCAGGGACATCAATCTTGTTGCAGGCAACAATCATTGGTTTTGTTGCCTTACGAAAGCTACTCGCAAGCTTGAGCATGTCATCTTCAGACCAGCCAGTAGGCTTCTCTGGATCAAGGTTAAGCAATATTATCTGGTCTTCAACCAGCTTTTCGGTAACTCCAAGCGCAGAAAGCTGCTTTGCGAGAGCCCTATTCAGCTGAGCGTGCGTCTGTTGCACTTCCCGTGCAAAGCGGTCCCAGCCCTTCTTCAAAATACCTAGATACCAGAAGTCAAGCTCCTCTTCCAAGAATTTAATGTCATTGGCAGGGTCATAAGACCCGGGCTCAATCGGCTCACCTTTTTCATTAGTGGTTCCGGCAATGTCAACAACATGAATCAAGACATCTGCCTGGCGCAGGTCATCAAGAAACTGGTTTCCCATTCCCTTTCCCTCGTGAGCTCCAGGAACAAGACCTGCAACATCAAGCATGTTGACGGGAACAAAACGGTGGTGGTTGATGCAGTAACCAAAGCGAGGATTACACTGCACATTAAAGAAACTGTCAGCACACTCAACCAAAACATAACCTGTACCATGATTGGGCTTGATAGTGGCAAATGGGTAATTGGCGATCTCCACCTCCGCCAAGGTGGCTGCCTTGAAAAAAGTGGACTTGCCAACATTTGCCTTTCCAACCACACCGATCAGCATAGCAAAGAGAAGCGCAGGACCTTATAAAA
Source organism: Candidatus Woesearchaeota archaeon (assembly GCA_043803105.1). Lineage (GTDB taxonomy): Archaea > Nanobdellota > Nanobdellia > Woesearchaeales > JAZDKJ01 > JAZDKJ01. The sequence continues at coordinate 35,483 of JAZDKJ010000006.1, read as the reverse complement.
AGTTTTCTAGGAAAAAGTTTTACTCAGAGCACAAAACCCTGAAACGCACGGTGCGCAAGAGAAAGTTTTATAAACTGAATTTCCAGGGAAAGAAATGATGATGAAAGTAAAGAACAGGTTCGCTGATTATGACCTGGTCATCACTGTAACTGACGACACAAGGGTCAAGTACAAAGACGTATTTGACATGAAGCAGATGTACGCTGACATGCACGACTGGCTTGTCGAACAGGAGTGGACTTCAAGTAAGGATTCTGATTTCAAAGAGATATTCTACCACCACAGATGGACACAGACAGGGGGAGAAGAGGTAAGATTCTGGTGGAGAATGGAAAAAATCCCGACACAGAACAAATTCTACAAGTGGGAACTGGACATTAATGTGCTGACAGTAAACCTGAAGCGAACAGAAGTAGTAATCGACGGCAAAAAATTCAAGGCATTCACGGGCGAACCAGAAATAAAGATATTCGCCCGCATGATCGCTGATTATGAACACAAGTGGAAGAATCACTGGTTCCTCAAACACGTAAGAACATTGTTCTTCAAGCGAATATTCTATAAGAACATGGAGATGCACAGGATTGAACTTTACAGGGAAGTGTATAGGTTCACAGAATTTATGAAAACACACTTCAAGCTCATCAGGTACAGGCCAGAACCAGAAGGGGAACAGTTCTTCACAAACAAGGATTTTGAGTAAAACATGTCAATCAAAAGAGGCGCAGGGCTAGAGATTCTCAAATTCAAAGGAATTTGTGACATAGAAGGATTGTTCAAGACAATATACGACTGGATGATACACCAGGACTATGAGGTCCACGAAACAAAATACAAGCACAAGGTGCCTGACCCAAGGGGAGCAGAAGACGAGATAACACTAAAAGGCTGGCGCAGGGTAAACGCCTACGTCAAATACTGGCTTGAAGTTGATTTTCACATCTGGGACATGAGGACAGTTGATGTAGTAAGGAACGGGATTAAGAAGAAACTCGTGACCCTCAGGATGAAGATAACCTTCACCTCCACAGTAGAACTTGACTACAGCGGCAGGTTTGGAGGAAGCAGATTCCTGCAATCACTACAAGATTTTTACAATAAATATATAATAAGGGCCAACATACAGAACATCTGGGAAGACGAATTGTACTATAGAACATTGAAGCTACACAGGATAATAAAGGAATTCCTGGACATGGAAACAAAGACAAACGCATCAGAGGGCCGGTGGTAATGGAACGCGAAGTAATCGTTGACAAGATGCGCTTCGACTACGAAGGGCTGTTCAGCATACCAGAGCTTTACAAACTCATAGATGAATGGTTTGAGGACAAGAACTACGACAAGCGCGAGATACGAAACATAGAGAGGGTCTCCCAGGATGGAAAATTCATAGAAATCGAGATCCTGCCATGGAAAAAAGTCTCTGACTACGCAAAGAACGAGATACGCCTGAGAATGTTCATGAGCGAGATAAAGGACATGGAAGTGGAGAAAGAAGGAGTGAAGGTAAAACTTAACCAGGGAAAACTGCACATAGTCTTCGACGGCTACCTAAGCACAGACTATGAAAACAGGTGGGAGCAAAAACCAATGTTTTTCTTCCTCAGGACAATATTTGACAAATACTTGTACGAGCCGTTCCAGAGCGGGTTTCAGGCAGGGGTACGAAAGGATGTATATGCATTACGAGACCAGATAAAGTCTTTCCTCAACCTTTACAGATTCTAGTCAGCATCCAAGAAATCGACCGGCATATTTCTTAATATACTGATGAAGGTGAAACTTCTTAGACAGAGCATAATTTTATAAATAGGCTTGTAATTTTCCTTGTTTAGCGCCTCCGTAGCATAGTAGCTATTGCGGCTGATTCATTCTTTGAATGAGGCCGAAACTTGTAGCACATGCAAGCTATCAGCAGGTCACGAGTGCGATTCTCGTCGGAGGCTTAGCAACCTGGAGGGCAAACACCCTCCTTGTTCCATTTCGCCACTTTCTTGATGAATTTTGGATTCGAGAAGCCAATTGTATCACACCAAGCCCTAAAATTGGAGACACCATTCAAATACAAACCATGTCTCAAGTCTGGAATCTCTGAGCCTTTTCGGTATACTTTTTCGTTATAAACTTTACAATAAGTGAAACCTACCCCCTTCAAGATTTCTCCGAGATCATCAATTAAACTCCTGCTCTTAAACGCAGCCTTTATGCGTGGGTAAACATGTCCTTTGCCCGGCCTTTTTCTAAATGTTACCGAAAAATCAGTGTCAGCAAGGCCTTTCAGGAAGGCGTATTTGAATTCATCTTGACCATTTTTTATTATCTGAGGAATGTTTGCTGTGTCGGTTTTCCTGTTTATAGGGATACCCAGGACAAGGTTAAGAAACTGCACCACAGCCTTTGAGTGAGCTTTGAGGTAAACAGCTTTGGACCTTGGATCAGGCTCAAATGATAGTTTCAAATTGAAAAGAGTGTAAAATAGTTTGGCTATGTGGCAACAATACCCTCGTTCTTCTGAGTTACACGAAATGATTACAGATGACCGCTTCAGCGCAGTACCACTTCGCTGCTTGCCAATGTAAAGACCCAGGTGACCATCTCCAATCATAATCCCTATGAATTCCGCAAGGTCTGCTGTCATCTTCCTTGGCAGGTTGACATGTCTAGTCATATCTTTTTTACTGAACTCAATTGCAGACAAGTCAAACGACATGAAAACCCCGTGAATGGTGTGGTCTTTTGCCATAATGAGGATGCATTTTCTTTTAAGTCTCATGCAAGAATGTCTAGTGATGTTTCAAAAACTTCTTAAAGGGCATCCTTTTGTTATTCAAAAATGAGCAGATTGTTGAGCATAATTGCGTTTTTAGGAATGTTCCTTCTTGTTTACTTAGGAGCACAATTCTACGTATTCCAAAGGCTTTCCGGATTACTGCAGATTAGGCGGGGAATAATATTCTATGTAATCGCAATTGCAGTGGCCTTATGGTTTCCAATAGCGAGCTTTGTCGTCAGAAACTCAACAGGCATTTTTTCACGGATATTTTATGCAGGGGCAGCAAGCTGGCTTGGAGCTGTTTTTTTTCTCTTATGCCTTCTTGCAATCCATGAAGTGGTTAGGCTTTTTGTGAAGATAGATGCAAAGACCGCAGGAATTGCCATCCTAATCTTAGGAATTGTGTTTACATCAGTTGCGTTGATTAATGCTCTATTCATCAGAGTGCATACCATTGAACTGCAAATACCCAAACTGGAGAAAGCAACAACAATAGTTCAGCTTTCTGATATACACGTAGGAACAATCCACAACTCAGAATACTTGAAAGAAATAGTGGACAAGACCAATGCTCTTAATCCTGACATGGTGCTCATCACAGGCGACCTTGTGGACGGGAGCGGGCCACTAAGCTATGAAATGCTGCAACCGCTTGAAGGGCTAAAGGCAAAGACATTCTTCACAACAGGCAACCATGAAGAGTATGAAGGGCTTGACAAGGTATTGCCACTCGTGCAACGAACTGGAGTGCAAATACTAAGAAACGAACTAGCAAACTACAAGGGAATACAAATAGTGGGGATAGACAATCCAGGAGAAGGATTTCGGCGCAACAACTCTGAAATTTCACAGATAAAAATCAACAAGAGCAAAGCAGCAATACTAATGTTCCACCCACCATCAGGATTGGAGGATGCGCAGGCGGCAGGAATCAGCCTTCAGTTATCAGGGCACACGCACAACGGACAGATAATACCGTTCAACTTGCTGTCAAGACTAGCGTTTCCAAGAGTGCAGGGATTGTATGAATACAAGGGAACATACCTTTACACAACTTACGGAACAGGAACATGGGGACCACCAATGAGGCTTGGGTCAAGCAATGAAATAGTATTGCTAAAGTTGAAAAAATAATTATTTCTGCTCCTTTATTGCAGCATGAGCAGCAGCAAGCCTTGCGATAGGAACCCTAAATGGGGAACAACTCACGTAATCAAGCCCCACCCTGTGGCAGAACTCAACACTGGATGGCTCGCCCCCATGCTCACCGCAGATGCCTAGCTTTAAGTTTTTTCTTGTGGAGCGACCTTTGGCAGAGGCCATCTGGATAAGCTGGCCAACACCTTTTTGGTCAAGAACCTGGAATGGATCCTTTTCGACAATGCCCATCTCCAGGTATTTTGGAAGGAAGCTCCTGACGTCATCCCGGGAATAACCGAAAGTCATCTGCGTCAGGTCATTAGTGCCAAAGCTGAAGAATTCGGCTTCGGTGGCAATCTCGTCAGCAATAAGCGCACCCCTTGGAACCTCGATCATAGTCCCAACACTATACTTGAGCTTGGACTTGGAAGCAGAAATCAGTGAATCAGCAGTATGAACAATAATAGACTTCTGGTTCTTCAGCTCATTAAGGTCACCTACCAGAGGGATCATGATCTCAGGGACAAGATCAGGATCATTCATCTCCAAGGCTGCTTCAATTATGGCGCGTGTCTGCATTTCGGTGATTTCCGGATAGACAATGCCAAGCCTACAACCTCTGTGACCAAGCATCGGATTTTGCTCATGAAGGCTTTCAATCTTTTCCAGCAATTTTGGCACTGAGACTCCAGTCTCGCGGGCAATGTCAACAATCTCAGAATCATCCTTTGGAAGGAATTCGTGTAAGGGAGGGTCAAGCAAGCGAATGGTAACGGGCTTGCCTTTCATAGCTTCAAACAAACCCTTGAAATCAGACCTTTGGAATGGCAGAAGCTTTGCTAACGCCTTTTGCCTGCCAGCCGTGTCTTCAGCGAGAATCATCTCGCGCATTGCCTGAATCCTTTTGCCCTCAAAGAACATGTGCTCGGTCCTGCAAAGGCCAATACCCTCTGCGCCAAACTTAATGGCAACCTGTGCATCGCGGGGAATGTCCGCATTCGCCCGAATCTTCAACCTGCGGAATTCATCAGCCCACTGCATCAAGGTGCCAAGATTGCCAGAGATTTCAGGGTCAATAGTCTTTAACTCGCCCTTGTAAACACAACCAGTTGTTCCATCAAGAGTAATGCAGTCACCCTCATTAATTCTTTGACCGTTAGCCTCAAAATAGTCATTATGGACAGAGATTTCTGAGCAACCAGTAATACAGCACTTGCCCATGCCTCGTGCGACAACAGCAGCATGAGATGTCATTCCTCCGCGAGCTGTTAAGATACCCTGAGAAGCGTCCATACCTATCAAGTCTTCTGGGCTGGTGTCCTTGCGGACCAAGATTACTTTCTTTCCTGAAGAAGCAAGCTCGTGAGCCTTAGCTGCTTCAAACACTACAGCGCCTACAGCAGCTCCTGGAGAGGCCGGAAGACCTTTAGCCAGAGGCACATCCGGCTTTTGTTTTGGGTCAATCTGTTTGTGGAGCAATTGTTCAAGCGAAGCAGGATCAATCCTCAGGATTGCAGTTTTTTTGTCAATAAGCTTCTCTTTAACCATATCAACAGCTATGCGTACAGCTGCAGCAGCAGTCCTTTTGCCATTCCTGGTCTGCAATATGTAGAGCTTACCCTCCTGGATTGTAAACTCAATATCCTGCATGTCCTTATAATGGGACTCAAGCTTAAGACGAATGGCACAAAGCTCCTTGTAAATCTCCGGATTTTGCTTCTCCAAAGTATCCAAGTGAAGAGGAGTCCTGATGCCTGCAACAACATCCTCGCCTTGAGCGTTCATAAGATATTCACCATAAAACCTGTTTTCTCCAGTCGAAGGATTGCGGGTGAAACAGACTCCAGTACCAGAAGAGTCACCCATGTTGCCGAAAACCATGGCTTGGACGTTGACAGCAGTACCCAGAAGGCCTTTTATGTCATTAAGCTTCCTGTAAAGGATTGCCCGGTCATTGTTCCAGGAAAGAAAAACAGCGTTGATTGACATCCTTAACTGAGTCAAAGGATCATCTGGAAAGGTCTTTCCTGTACGTGCCTTTACCATCTCTTTATATTGAGCAACCAGGTTGCGAAGATCTGGAGCAGTAAGTTCAGTGTCAAACTGGGCATGCCTTTCATGTTTTACAGAATCAAGAAGTTTTTCAAATTCCTTATGAGGGATTTCCATGACAACATTGCCAAACATTTGAATAAAGCGCCTGTAAGAGTCCAAAACAAATCGCTCGTTTCCGGTCTTGGAGATCAAGCCCTGCACAACCTTGTCGTTCAAGCCAAGGTTCAGTATTGTGTCCATCATTCCAGGCATTGAGGAAGCAGCACCTGAGCGCACAGAAAGCAGCAAAGGATTGTGCGCATCACCAAAAACCATACCCATCTTGGATTCCAAAAGCTTAAGCTTATCATTAACCTGTCCTTCAAGACCTCTTGGCAAGTTTTTGTTGTTCTTATAGAAAAGGTCGCAGACCTCTGTGGTGAGGGTAAAACCGAAAGGCACAGGTATCCCTAAAGAAGTCATCTCTGCCAGATTGGCGCCTTTGCCGCCAAGAAGTTGCTTCATGGAAGCGTTTCCCTCAGAAAGATCATAAACATACTTTGCCATCACTGTCGTCCCTCCTAAGATGGTTGTTGATTTTCGAAGGGATTTTTAAACTTTCTTATTGGCTGGTTTTTGAAGACGCGTGAAATCACCACTCTCGCATTAAGAAGAAAAAATAAATAGTCTATCAAAACAACCCTTATAAAGGGGTGAATAAATGGCAAAAAAAGAGAACTTTAAGGCAATAAATGAAAGAATCCTTGCCGACTGCAATCCTGATGTAGTTTTCTACGCATGCAATGGGGCTGTTATTCGCAACATCTACGAGCTGGCAAGCACAATAGAAAGCCTACAGGATGATGCGTTTAGCTATCATGTGAACCAGGAAAAAAATGACTTTGCAAACTGGGTAAACGACATTCTGGGAGATGGACAGCTTGCAAAAAAGCTCAAGGGAATCAAGAACCGCAAGAAATACGCGGAAACAATCAGAAAAAGGATAAAAGAACTAGAATCAACGAAAGCTTAATATAAGGTCCACCAATTTCTGAGGTCATGACAGAGAAATTTAGAGAGCAATTTCTTACAGTAGGAAAGAAATTTGGGCTGCCACAATTCGAAGAACTAAACCGGGAATTTGACATAGACCATATTGAAGAATGTGCATTCCCATTGCGACAGATAAGAATCCATATTTCAGAATACCTTGAATTCTATGCAAAAACGATCGAGGACGTACTTCATCCAGAACCAAGCATAAGCAGCCTATATGAACTCAAGAACCTAAGCGACAAGGAGAAAGAGACATTGTTCATAATCTACAAAGAACTAATGAAAACACTAAGGTACTCGCTGGAAACAGGGTTAAAGAACACAGAAGCAGATGATGCTAGGTTCATCAAAGAGACGCTTGCCAAATGGCAGCAAACCAAAAAAACGCTCCTAACACTAGCGCAAAAACTCAAAGAGTCATGGGACAAGGAATACATCAACAAAGAAGATTTAGGATATCTAGGATGAAAATCATAATACTCGGGCCACCAGGGGCCGGAAAAGGAACTGTGGGCCAGATGATATCAGAGAAGGACAAAATACCGATAATATCAACGGGTGACCTTTTCAGGCAGGCAATAGACAAAAAAACAGAGCTTGGAGCAAAAGCCAAAGGCTTCATGGACAAAGGGCTATTGGTTCCTGATGAGATTGTAATGCAAATGGTCAGCGAAAGGCTTAAGCAAAAAGACTGCAAGAAAGGGTTTATACTTGATGGCATACCAAGGACAATACCTCAGGCAGAAGCCCTGGAAAGAAACAAGATAAAGATCGATGCCGTGCTGAATTTTCATGCAAGCAAAGACATCATAATTGACAGACTCTCAACAAGGCTAACATGCAGGCATTGCGGGGCAATATTCAACATAAAGAATGTGCCACCAAAACAGCCAGGGATATGCGACAGATGCGGTGGAGAGTTATACCAAAGGGACGACCAAAAACCAGAGGTAATCATGGAAAGAATCAGAGTGTATGGCGAGCAGACAGCACCACTCATTGGATTTTACCAGAGCAAACACTTGATCAGGGACGTCGACGCTGACCCTAAAGACCCAAAAAAAATATTTGAGAATGCCCTAGAAGCACTCTATATTTCTTAGACAAGACAAAAAACAGAGAGCAGAATATTTAAGTTTTTCCAAACATTTGGTCGACTAGCACAGTCGCATAACTACCTTTAGGAAGGGTAAAGGTCAGAACACACTTTTTTTTGCCAGGATTCAAGTCGTCGTCTTCAAGACCTTTGACTTTCAGGTCTGAAACATCAGAGAAAATATCGCGCTCCTGACCTTCCACGCTGAATTCTGGAAGCTGCCGGATTACAAAATCATTTATGGAAACATTTTCCACCTTAAGAATTGATCTAATAACTCTTGATGCATCATCGTCTTCCAAATCTGTAGCAAACCCTACAATCTTTAGCTGTTTCGTCTGCGGCGTTTGTTTGGAAATTTCTACTGCAGCCTTGTTCCAGATATGGCTTTGAAAGCTATGGACACACAATTTTACAAGAGACTTTGGAACCATGCGGATTGCACCAACAAAATCGTTCGGATGGGCTTTTAGGTGAGAAGCAATCTTCTCGTTGCCCTGAATTGAAAGAAGTGAAGCAGCAAGGGCAAAATCTTTTTTAACAATGCTCCTGCCAACATCCACATTGTTATGACTGAACCTTTGCTTACCAAAATAGTTTATGAAACGAGAGAGGTGCTTCGGAGGACTTTCAATATTTCTTGCTGTGATTATGAAGCGGTTTGCCTTGTGCATACCGATAAAAACAGGCTCTTTGAAATAGCCAAGGAAGTCAAGCTTTAGGTTCTTCACTGCAACTGAGCCTAACCTCTCCTCTGATGTCTTGCAGATTGAGATGGTCTGGGTGGTAACCGCGTCCTTGTCCTTGTTCCCGGAGTATTTGACAAACTTCTGAGGTATTTTCAATGCCCTGGCAAGAAAGACAGCGGCCTGAAATGTGGTGAGGCACCTTTTTGTCATCGAACAATAAGCATAATCGCCACCAGTAGGCTTGCCCAAAGGCATAATCTCTTCAACAACAAAATCCTCGGGAAGCTGCTTTAGGATATACATAGACAGTTATTTACCTCAAGAATATTTAATGCTTTGCAGACAACAAGGTATTTAAGCAGGTATACTCACCAGAAATTCTATGGACGAGGTAGAGCTGAAGATTCTTGATGTGAACAGAAATGAACTTGTAAAAAAACTAATTGTGTTAGGGGCAAAGAAAATCTTCGAAGGCTCTGTCCATACGAAATTGTTCGACTTTAGGGACAGGTCGCTAACGAAAGCAAAGGCAACAATCAGGATACGCAAGATTGGCGGAAAAACAGTAGTCACCTTCAAGGGTTATGTGCCGAACAAATTTGCAAAACATTCCGATGAGATCGAAATCGAGATAACAGATTACCTAAAGATGGAATCAATCTTCAGGTCTTTAGGACTAAGACAAATATTGGAAGCAAAGAAGAAAAGAGTGAGCTATATGCTAGACGAAGCACGCCTAGACTTTGACAATTACCTTGGCAAATATGATTGCATACCTGAGTATGTAGAGATTGAGGCACGCAGCACAGCAAAACTGCTTGAGACAGTAAAGAAGATGGGTTTTGGAACCAAGGACTGCAGCAAATCAACATTCTCTGACCTAAAGAAACGCTACTGTAAACAGTAATGTTTTTAAGGAAACCGCTTTTATCACAGGACACGCGCCTGTAGCCTAACCTGGATTTGACAACAGAAAGGGCGACAGCCTCCTAACAAGGGAAGCAAGCTGTAGGTTGGGGGTTCGAACAGCTTTTTTTGCCTGCTTTTGCAAAATGCACGAAAGTCCCCCCAGGCGCGGTTTTAACATGGACAAAAAAAAGTTGATAGTGGTAACAGCGTTCATTCTCGGAGTAATCGTCTTTCTTGAGGTATTAAGGCGAGTGGGGTTTGCAAAGATAGTTAACATATTTTCAAGCGCAAACAAGACTTGGCTCTCACTCTTTCTTATAATCTCAATAGGCATAACCTTCACCCTAATAGCAAGATGGCAAGTGATATTAAGATCAAAGCACGTAACATTGCCATTCTGGAAAGTCTCGCTGTTCAAGCTTGTGGGTTTTTCCTTCAGCTACCTGACTCCAACAGGGCAGGTTGGGGGGGAATCAATAAGGGGCGTACTCCTCAACAGGGAAAAAGTTGCAAACTCAACAGCATTCTCTTCAGTAATGATAGATAAGGGCATTGAACTCGCAACGCATATTAGTTTTGCGTGCATAGGATTCATTTTTATAATACTGAACTACCAGCTCACACAAAACACATTACTTGTACTCACGAGCGCACTCTTGGCTGCAGTGGTACTCTTAGGCCTATTCTACTACAGAATAACCCGCAACAAGGGCTTCATCAGCAGCGCATACTACATTTTCAGGCTGGACAGGATTGTGAAGCTCAAGAAATATGAGCAACACCTTAGGGATATAGAAGTGGATATCTCAAACTTTTTTAAGTTCAACAGGAGAGCACTCAAGATAGCGCTCTTGCTATCGCTGCTTTCCTGGGTTTTTATGTTCATGGAGTACGAGACTGCACTCCTAACTTTCGGATATTCACCATCAATATTGGCCCTCTTCCTCGTAATCTGCGTGGTAGGATTCGCGTACATAATACCTGTGCCTGCAGCTCTTGGAATCTTGGAACTAAGCCAGGCTTCATTATTCACAATCCTTAACGTTGACGTCGGGATAGGCATAGCGCTAGGGCTTTTGATCAGGTTAAGGGACGTGCTCTGGGCAATAACCGGACTTGTTTACCTATCAGGTTACAGGTATTTTTCGGAAAGAACAATGGACCAAATAGTAATTTACAGGATAAATTACGCAAAAAGAAAAATGCTGCTATTCTGCCACAATCTAACAGGAAACACAAGGAACACCACTAAGAGGCTCTTTCGGACGTGCAAATACAAGGGTCTTGTGCTGTACAAAAGATTAGTAAGATGAACCACACAATGATTTCTGAAGGACTACGAATCTTCCATTACTCAATGTGTAAGAAAATGTTGGGGATTCCGTCATACAAGGGAAACAGCGAACAAATATGCCAGGAGATAATCAAAAGGTGCTGGACCGGAAGCTACTTCATGACAAGTTCAGGCCACTTCTGCCAATTCTACACAAGGGATTTTGCATGGTGCACAAGACCCCTGATAAGGCTTGGGCACAAAGAAAGTGTGCATAAGACACTAGGTTATGCGCTCTCAAGATTCTCAAAGAAAAAAAAGGTGACAGTGGCAATCTCCCCAGGCGGAAACGCGTTTGATTTCCCCACCTATGCTGTGGACAGCCTGCCGTATTTGATTTACAGCCTAGTTGAGTCAAATGAAGAAGAGCTTGCAGAGCAATACAGAACGTTTTTAGAGAAGGAGTTAGAAAGATTTGTCAGCCTTGTGGTAGACAAAAAGACAGGGCTTGTGAAGCAAGGGCATTTCTCTTCGGCAAAAGATCACTCGATAAGGCAATCAAGCTGCTATGACACAACCATGGTTGCATTGCTTTCGTCAAACCTTGATAAGCTTGGGTTAAACAATCCGCTAAAGAGGTATGATTACAAAAAACTGATCATCAAAAACTACTGGAACGGACATGCATTTATGGATGACATGTCCAAGAATGCTGTAATCAGCGGAGATGCAAACGTTTTTCCTTTCTGGTGCGGAACAATAAATGACAAGGAGAGACTGACATCATCAATAAACACCCTTAAAACAATCGGCCTGGACAAGCCATTGCCACTAAAGTACACCTCATCAAGGCAAAACACAATCAGTATGGACGTCCTCACGCCAAACTTCCAGGGAGATACTATCTGGACCTACCTTGGGTTGCTGTTCATCAACAATGTGAGCAAGGTTGATCCCAGAATGGCACTTTATTATCTTGTAAAGTACGGAAGGCTAATAGAAGAGCAGGGCAACCTGCTGGAGGTATTGGACCCTCAGGGAAGGCCATACTCGAGCGCATTCTATCTTACAGATGATTCAATGCTCTGGGCATCAATATACCTTGAGCTAGTCCAGAGGCTGAAATGAAAATCTGGTTTTATGAGGAATTCCCAAGCGACAAGAACCTTGAGAAAGCAAGAAAGATAAGTTTTCCCACCACAATCTTTCTCGCTGCGAGAAGTATTTCGGAGTTCAAGAAGCTGCGAAAAAAGCTTCAGGCAAAAAACAAGAGAGTGTTGGCAGAATATTGGCCAATACTTGAAAAAGGCGAGGGATATTGGATAAGTCCGTTTGCAGACAGCAAGGCAATCAAAAGAATCATAAGTGAACTAGAAAGAGAGAAGCAAAGGATAAAAGTTGTCTGGGACATGGAGCTTCCAGTGCATCACAAATGGCTACTAATCAAGAATCTGCCAATGTTTCTTTACAACAAGAAAATAATACACAACTTCCTCAAGAGAACAAAACATGAGATTTTTGTGACAGAGAACATCATACTTGGGACTAGCTGGGCGGGAATAATCCTTGGAAGATGTGACAAGGGATGCAAGACAAAAAAAACCTTGATGTTTTATACCAGCATGCTTGGCAGCCTCAGAAACGAATTCTTTGCCAGACTTGAAAAAGAGAAAAAAAGGCTCGGGAAAAGACTAACTGTAGGACTTGGGACAATAGCCCCTGGAATACGTGGAGATGAGGCTGTGATGAGCACAAGGCAGCTAGACATGGACCTCAGAGATATGAAGGCGCTGGGAATAGAAAAAGTATGGATTTTCAGGTTAGGGGGACTGAATCCAGGGTATCTAAAGGTCATCGGCAAATATCTTACTTAGCGTGCTTCTTGACAAGTTCAGAAATCAGTTTCCCATCAGCCTTTCCGCGATATTGAGCCATAACAAGGCCCATCAATGCGCCAAAATTAAGTCCGGGCTTTTCCTTGACAGTATTAATGATAAATTCTTCAATCTCCTGCGAAGAGACTGTCTTGTAATCAGAAACGCGAAAGGTGCCTTTTGCCATTGCGAGCATTGCGTCAAGAACACTCTCCTTAGGCAGGGTGCCGTTGTCAATCAACAGGAAGAGCTCATCAAGCTTATCTTTGGCAAATGGCTCGATATCAATATTGTTGCGTCTCCTTAACTCTTTGGGAGCTGAAACAAGGGTTTCTGCTATGAAAGCAGGCTTTATGTTTTTGAAGGTCTTGATGTAGGACTCGAACAAAGAAGCCTTGTTGGATTTTGCGATAGAAGAGGCTAGGTCCTTACTTAAACCAAGAGACTCAAACTTTTTGGATTTGCTTTCAATAAGCTCGGATAGCTCGATGCCCTCAGTAGTTGCCCGCACTGGCATGATATCAGTCTCAGGATACATCCTTGCTGCACCAGGCATAGGCCTAAGAAAAATTGTGGTCCCGTCGGGCTCTGCCTTGCGCACCTCATTTGAGATTTTCTTACCTTGTTTTATGAGCTTCAATTGCCTGTCTATTTCGAACTCAATGACTTTGGGAATACTCTTTAATTCCTGAAACCCCTTAATCTCTGTCCTTGCACCACCCTTGACAGAGATATTAACGTCCTGCCTGATTGTTCCGATGCCGCGCTTGACCTTGCCAGTGGACCTTAAAACCATGCCAAGCTTTTCAGCAACCTCTTTTGCGTGCTCAGGGGTCTTGATGTCTGCTGAAGTGGCTATTTCTATCAGGGGAATTCCGAGTCTGTCAAGCCTATATGTAACGGTCTTTTGGTCTTCAGAAACCTTTTGGGCAGCTTCCTCCTCAAGACAGATTGTGGGAATATTGACGTTGCCAAGAGCAGTGTCAATGAAACCATCCTGGGCTATCAAGGCAGTCCTTTGAAAACCACTGGTATTGCTCCCGTCAACAACAGTCTTTCTCATCACCTGGATTTCATCCACAATGTGAGCATTAAGCAGGAGAGCAACCTCTATCGCAGTCCTCAAAGCCTCCTGGTTTATTGGATGTGGTGGCTCTTCATCAAGCTCAACCAAGCAACTATCAACTGAACTCGACAAGTATAGAATAGTCTTAGCTTTTTGCATCTCATGCTTTGCAGCAATATCAATCTCGCCAGTCTCTCCAGCAACAGCACGAAGCTTTCTCACAACCTTTATGTCCGGTTCTAAATCAGAATTCAAGGTGGGGCAATTACAAAAGAGCTTTTTTCCTTCAATCTGCTGATGAATCTCTATACCACACTTGAAGCCAATGGCAGAGTAATCCATAAGGCAAGGATGTGCAGTGGGGTATTTATATTTTGTCAAAAAGAGCAAAAACTGGTCATATCATCTGCATCTAAAGAATCTTGCCATTCTTTATGACCATCCTGGAATCAAACCAGACAGTAGGCTTTAGGATAATAACATCTTCATGAATCTTGCACTTTCGCTTGACACCAAAACCTCCAAATGCAACATGAACTGAGCCAATAATCTTCTCATCATGAATAATGCTAAAGCGAAGGCTCTTGTGAGCAGGATTTACTCCGAAACCCAATTCGACGATCCGCAAGGCTTTTGAGCCGTCAGCCTTCTTTAAGTAATGAACAAATGACTTAGCGGTTTCGGTCCAATCAACAATCTTGCCACTCTTCAACACAACCCTAGCCTTATCGCGAGGCATGATATGGTTCCTTGCATAATCAATAGAGACAGTACCGCTAGCAGCGCTGATGGGAAGCAGGGCAACCTCACCAAAAGGAACATTATTAACAGAGCCCCTCTTGGTTGAATCACCGTTGTCGATGCTTACTGCCTTAGGATCAACCCTAACAGTGAAGTTTGCACCAGACTTTGTTGTTAGGGTGACTAACTTTGAGGACTTAAGCCGGCGAGAAAGCTTTTTGGCTAAGGAGGAAATCTTTTTGCGGTCAGCAGACATAGCCTTGAGGAAGAGCTCTTCGTTAACCTGAACCATCGTGATTACCCTTGTGCCATGGTGTTTTCTTGCCAAGGTTGTTTCAGGGCAATGCGTGATGCTCTTGTCAGTAATGCCTATAATCACGTCAGCACTGTTAAAGGTGGAACTAAACTTGGGCAAGGGCTCGCTATGAAGCCTATTAGGAGATATATGTACTTCTACAAGTGTGCAGCCAAGGTCATTAACAGCTTTGCAGACTGAGGAAAAAATCCTGCATTTTTGCCTATCAGTAACAACAACGACTTTCTCAGCCTTCTTGACATTCAGGTTTACCGTGAGAAGCTTCTGCGCTGCAGCAAATAGTTTAGGCATGACTATATTGAAAAAAGAAAAATTTAATAAAGCTTTGGTTTCAGAATAAGGGTTATGAAGAAATTGATAATAATGTTCATGGCCTTGTTGCTTGCAGCACCAGTACTTGCAGATATACCATCAGGGGCAGTATCGTTTGCACTTTTCAAGCTGGGCAACCATTACTATAATAATAATGATGTTCACAAGGCAGAAATGCTGTACCTAGGGGCAATAAAGATAAGCCCGGAATTTGGCCCTGCATACTACAACATGGGCGTGATAAGCTATGACCAAAGCCAGAATTTAGAAGCCCGGGAATGGTTCCTCAAAGCAATAGAAGAGAACAGCGATTATGCGCAGGCAGAATACAGCCTAGGAATATTGCTCTTTGAAGAAAAGCAGCACAAAGAAGCGGTAACCCACTTTCGAAGGGCTGTGGAACTAGAGCCGTCGAGCAACAGGCATTTTGACCTTGCAATAGCATTGGTTGAGGTGTACAGGGCAGGAGAGGAGGACAAATCATTATTGCAGGAAGCACTGTCACATTTTGAGCAATCAGACAATGAGCATGCGAAAGGCAATGCAGAAGTGATAACGCGACTAATATAGGAAGCTTTTCTTGTCACTTCTTAGGGTCATTTCACCAGCATAATTCTTGAGCATCATCTCTTTTATCTTCTTGGGATCATTTGTGTGACCCAAAACCCATCCGAGCTTGACATAAGCAACTTCAGGAAGCATATCCTCAACAAAAATGCAGCTCAACTCAACTGAGAGCTTGCGCAAATTAGTATAAACATGAGGATGGACCCTGCCATACAGGGATTGACTTGAGACAACAACAGGCAATCCAGAATCAAGCGCGTGCTTGATGTTAGGCAATATATTTTTCTTGCTAGTATCAGTCGGAACATGGCCAAGGGCAGTAGCGGACAAAACAATGCCCTTGTAGCCTTCCTTTACATAGAAATCAATAACCTTTGGTTCCATGCCAGGATAAACCATGATAAGAGCAGTCTTTTCCTCAAACTTGTCATCAACTTCAACCTTGCCAGGTTGCAATTTAGGGTAGTCAGGATTCAGCACATCAATGTTACCTTTGATATCAATGCTTGCCAAGGGCGACTCGTTCATTGGCCGAAAGGCATCTCGGCGGGAGGTATGCATCTTCCTGACTTTTGAACCCCTGATAAGCATGCAATTACTATCGTCAATGCTACTGTGAAGACAGGTTGCAACAACAGCACCGTCAAATTTTGCTGCCGCATTTATTGCGCAAAAAAGATTCATGAACGCATCTGAACTGCCCCTGTCAATAGACCTTTGAGCTGCAGTAAAAATAACAGGCTTTGTCAAGTTCCTAAGCATGAAGCTCATCGCAGCTGTGGAAAAGTGCAAAGTGTCTGTGCCCTGCGAGACAACAACGCCTGAGGTGTCTGTGTTAAGCTCTTTTGCGATGGAGTTGGCCATGTCTTTCCAATCTTTTGGTGTAAAGTCCTCGCTCATCATTCCTTTAACTTTCTCCGCTCTGATATTTGCCACTTTCTTTAGTTCAGGCATCATCTGCACAAAGTCTTGCGCAGTATAATCAGCATAAGTACCGCCTGTCCGATAATCAACCTTAGCAGAAATTGTGCCACCAAAGGACAGAACAGCTACAGTGGGCAGACCTTTCTCCGGAATTATTTTCTCTGGAACAAGTCTCTTTGGCTTGTATTCCTCCAAAAGCTCAATCCTTTGTATTTTCCCTTCTTCAATACCGATGTTGTAACCGTTATCAAGCTTGATTACCGCAATACCTTTCTCAAGAATTTTGGGCCTGGGCATAAGAAGGCCTTCATAGGCAGAATCCTTTGTAATAATTCGAACACTGTCGCCTGGCTTTGGCTGCATAGTCACATCCCTGTTGGTGAGTCGATAAAGACGGTCTGTATATTAAATTTTTGGTGAAGAAGTCTGGCAAGTGCCTTTACTCCCAAGGTTTCTGTCTTATAGTGGCCTGCAACAACAACATTGACGCTGGATTCCTTGGCGCGATGGTAATCTGAATGGGTTATCTCACCAGTAAGAAAGCAATCAAGCTTCAATTTAGTGGCTTCTTCCAGGGCAGCACGACCACCGCCTGAGACAATCCCAACCTTGCTGATTTGCCTTGAACCGAAAGGGAGAATAAAGGGCTTTGTATTGAGCTTGTTATGAACCAAAGAAACAAACTTTGTAAGAGACTGTCTCCCTACAGTCCCGCGAAAGCCAACTGGCTTACCGTGATAAATTCCAAAAGGCTTTTTTGCCTTTACATCCAACAAGCGGCAGAGCTCTGCATTGTTGCCGTACAATGGATGGGCATCCAAAGGAAGGTGCACGCCATAAAGGGAAAGATTGTTTTTCTTAAGGAAAGATATCCTCTTTAAAGTAAGGTCCTTAAATTTCTGATGCTTCCAGAGCAAACCGTGATGAACAATAATGAGGTCACAATGCAATTTTGCAGCTTTCTTGAAACTTTCAAGACAAGCATCCACTGCGAAAGCAATCTTTGTTATTTCCTTTCCACAATTTACCTGAAGGCCGTTCCTGGAATCATCATTGAATGCATGGATCTTAAGCTGCTGATTAAGAAATCTGACAAAAGGGGCAAGCTTCATCCCATGTAGGCAGGCCTTTCCTGCTCCATCTGCTTTGCACGTGCAGAAGAGAAGTGCCTGGCTATCTCCTCGTAAGACTTTTCTGTATCTAGACTAACTGAAGGATAGACTTTTTTCAGGGCATCTTCAAAGTGGTCCATTGTTACAACCTTTGCTTTAATATCCTTTCTGAGAGCAAGCATGGCTGCTTCTCTGCATAAAGATTTTATATCCGCTCCTGTAAAACCCTCAGTTCTATCAGCCAGTTCCTTCAAATTTACATTCCTTAGAGGCATTAATTTTGAGTGAATCTTAAAAATTTCTTCGCGAGCGTTATTATCTGGTGCAGGAGTCAGAATGATCCTGTCAAATCTTCCTGGTCTAAGCAAAGCAGTGTCAAGCATGTCCGGCCTGTTGGTTGCGGCGATTACGACAACATCACTTAAATCCTGCAAACCGTCAATTTCTGTTAATAGTTGATTTACCACGCGCTCGGTTACATGACCATTACTTGATGAGACCCCCCTAGAAGTTGCAATAGCATCAATCTCATCAAAAAACACGATGGAAGGAGCCGCCTGGCGAGCCTTCTCAAAAATCTTTCTTACGGCTTTTTCGCTCTCGCCAACCCACTGAGAAATAATCTCCGGACCTTTGACAGCAATAAAATTTGCCTGGGATTCTGTGGCAACGGCTTTAGCAAGCAATGTCTTGCCAGTACCAGGTGCACCGTATACCAGGATGCCTCTTGGTGGTTGAACACCTAGGGTCTTAAATGAGTTAGGATACTTTAGTGGCCATTCAACTGCTTCCTTAAGTTCTTGCTTGACATTGTCAAGGCCGCCAATCATGTTCCATTTAATATTTGGCGTTTCAAGCAGGACTTCTCTAAGAGCTGACGGCCTGACCATTTTCAAAGCCTCTTTGAAATCCCGTTCGCGGATAACAAGCCTGTCAAGCAGTGGGCTTGGGAACTTTTCATCCTCATCATATTTTAAGTCCGGAAGCACTTTCCGCAAGACCACCATTGCTGATTCTTTGGCAAGGCTTGCAACATCAGCACCGACGAAACCGTGAGTAATACTAGCAAGGTCGTCTAAGAGTGCTGGAATTGATTCTTTTTTTGCCTCATCAATGAACTCCTTTGACAAAATTCCAGTTTCCCTGAGCTGGTTTATCTTGACTCTTAATTCTTCGTCCAAGTTAGCCATTTTTTCTTCAGCAAAAATAGTTCTTGGATCATCTGTATCTAAGCTAGTGGAATCTTCCTTTAATTCGGTAATTGCCTTGACTAGTATGTCTATTGACCTTTTATTCTTGGCAGCTTCATCTCTAAGCTTGCCCACAATAGCAACATGCTCCCCTATTTTTTCTATTCCCTTCTGTTTGTCAGACTTCTCTGCTTCAAGCGCAGCAAGTCTGGCTCGTAGCTTGGCAATTTCTTCGAGTTTTTCCTTTTTCTTTGCTTCTGTTTCAGGTATATTCCTTTGTAATACAATAATCTCCTTCTGCTTGACTTTCTGTTCTGACTCAAGGTTTTCCAATTTTATTTTGAAATTTTCTATTCTCTTGTTTGCCACCTCATCAAAAGCAGTATACTTCTTTTTCAAGAGCTTTGCGACCGCTCCAGTATCCCAATGGTCTAGGGGCATGTTCCTGGTATGAATCTTAAGAATGTTCAGACGGCCAAGCTTATTAGGCACGCCTATCTCGATCTCCCGGTCGAAACGGCCAGGCCTTCGTAACGCAGGATCAAGAACATTAGGGATGTTTGTTGCAGCAACAACAACGACTTTACCGCGGGCCTGCAGGCCATCCATAAGGGCAAGAAGCTGTGCTACAACCCTTCTCTCAACCTCACCATGCGTTTCCTCCCGCTTTGAAGCAATGGCATCAATCTCATCGATAAATATGATGCTTGGGGCATTCTTCTCAGCTTCCTCAAACTTCTTCCTCAGGTTTTCCTCACTCTGGCCATAATACTTGGACATTATCTCAGGGCCGTTAATAAGTATAAAATAGGAATTTGTTTCGTTAGCAACTGCCTTTGCAAGCAAGGTCTTTCCTGTACCGGGAGGGCCGTGCAGAAGAACACCTTTAGGCGGCTCTATACCAAGCTTCTCGAAAAGCTCTGGATGTTTTAGCGGGAGCTCAATCATCTCGCGAACCTTGCGGATCTCTTCTTCAAGCCCGCCAATATCCTCATAAGAGACTTCAGGAACCCGCTCCTCTTTCTCTAATTCAATGGCTTCGGGATTAAAGATAACCTCAGTTGTCTCAGTAACAAAAACTGCCTGCTTTGGCATTGTGTCAGCAACAATAAACTTCAGGTCACTGAAACCGCCAAAGCCGAAACCTCCCTGAAGCTCCTCATCGAGTACCTCGAAAATCTCGTCAAAGAAAGGGTTGCTTGACATGGCAGTCTTTCTCCGGTTGGTACCGCCGAGGGCAACAATATCGCCTTTCATCAGAGCGCGGCCCAATAGGCCATGCCTGAAAATGATGGGAGAAGCACGAACAACTATGCCTTTCTTGGCAGGAGCAATGGTAACACGCTTGGCCTCCTTAATATCAGCCTTCTTGACCTTGACCATCTCGCCAACGCCAGTCTTTGCATTGCGCCTGGTAATACCATCAATGCGCACAATGTTCAGGCCAATGTCACCAGGGTAGGCCCTGTCAACAATGCAGACAGTCTTGCGTTCACCAGCAATCTCAACAATATCGCCAGGACGAACACCAATCTCACGCATGAAATTAGAGTCCACCCTAACAATGCCCTTGTTCACATCATCCTGGATTGCCTCGGCAACCTTCAACTGAATTTCCTTATCCATGCACTTCGCCTTCTACAAGTGAATCAAAATGGTATTATTAAACCTTTTGCCAGAAATGGCTAAATATTCTGGTCAGGCTGCAGCTTGGGCAACGGTATTGGCGGGGGAAGATTGACATCCTTGCTAATTATCAAGGCTTGGATATTGCATTTGGCAAGCACATTGTTGATGATGTTAGCCATAATGTCCTTTGAAATGCGCTTATCTTTCTTCCACTCCTTCAAGATGTCCTGGACCTTCTTTTCATTCTCCATGTAGACAACCTCACCGTTTAGAGTGATGTGGCCCACCTTTGGATCATAATCAGAGGTAAACTCGAAGATGAATTTCAAGACAGGCTGCTTGGTTGAACCAAAGTCGAGCTCTGACCTGGTAACATCCTTGATCGAAACATTGTTGCGGATGTTGATTTTGCCCTCTAATTGGGATGTCCTTTCTGCCAAAATCCTAGTGAAATTGAAGTTAACAACTGCCATTATACCACCGGTTCCAAGAAGCCAAGCAAGCTATTTAAATGTTTTCTTTTGCCCGACGCTGGAAAACTATATAAATGCAATGACAACATTCAATCAAATGCTAATCGACATACACTGCCACCTTGACCATAAGTTTCCTGACATAGAAGAAGTCATCGAACGGGCAAGAAAGTCTGGGGTGAGCATTATCAACACCAACGGAATTGACCCGAAAACAAACAGGATAGCCTTGAAGCTTGCCGCAAGGTTTGACATAGTAAAGGCAAGCCTTGGAATATACCCGCCAGATGCACTAAGAAATGAGGTTGGAGAAGAACTTGAGGGCTTTAGTATTGATGAGGAAATCAAGTTCATAGAGAAAAACAAGGAGAAAATCATTGCGATAGGAGAGGTGGGAATGGATTTTCAGACAGGAACAGAGAAACAAGAACAAAAAGAGCTGTTCTTTAAAATGATTGCACTAGCTGAGAAGACCAACAAACCAATAATCGTGCATTCGAGGAAGGCATACCTTGAATGCGTTGAGATGCTTGAGAGCTCACGCGCAAAAAAAGTGGTGATGCACTGCTTTATGGGAAACTTCGGGCTGGTCAAAAGGATAGCTGATAATTTATGGTATTTTTCTGTGCCTACAAGCATAGTGAGAAGCGAGCACTTCCAAAAGCTGGTAAAGGAAGTGGACCTTAGCAGGCTGTTTACTGAAACAGACGCACCATATCTTTCACCTTTTGCAGACACAAGAAATGAACCTGCATTTGTAGAAGAGAGCATCAAAAAGATTGCCCAAATAAAGGGAATGGACAAGATCGAGGTGGAAAACAACATCTACCTCAACTATGGAAGACTATTCCTTTGAGAAAAAAACAGAAGGTTACGCCTTGGTGACGGTTATGGCTTGGACAGGGCAAATGTCTTGCGCCTCAGCACTACAACCTGGCTCAGTCAACTCCTTCTTTACTGGAACTGCCTTGTCTGCATCCATCTTGAAATTGTCACAGATGTTTGTGCACGCACCGCAGCCAATGCATTTCTGCTTGTCGACTTTCACAACATACTTCATCATGCCACCTCTCAAGGATTGCTGTAAAACACTGCATATATAAAGATTGCTTACGAAATGTTTTTATATTCTAAACCAAAAGGTATTGAATATGAAAATCACGATAGACACAAAAGAGGATAGCATTGAAGACATAAAAAAGGTAATACATCTTCTATCATCAGTATCGAAGCAGGAGCAAACAGAAAAGCATAAGAAAATACCTGAAGGGCAAACAGAAAAGTACAAGAACATATTTGAAGAAGGTACACAGGCAAGCGTTTTCGGAAACATATTCGCTGAGCCGGAGAATAAGACAGAGAAAAAGGAAAGAATTGAGATTATCCCTTACTAACTAATTGTGAAGGTCTTTACAGCCTGCTTTACAGAGTCGTTTGACTTCCAATCATAAAGCTGAAGCCTAACAGTCTTCTGGGTATCAAAATCGCTGAATGAAATCGGCCTATCAGATGTATCAAGAGTAAAACTCCTAACCTCACCCTTTGGAATCCCTGTCTGGAAAATAATATCAGAGCCAATTTCCCTAGTCGCAGCAACCTCTGGCGTGGATTCATCAAACGCATAAATCTTGATCAGCGGCCTTAAGGTGTTGCCATTATTCTTAATAGTCACGTCGATACTCGTGACCTTGGCCCAGGTGTCTGTCTTCTTGATATAAACAACCCTGTTTATGATAAAGTCCACCAAGCTAGGATCAATTGGACCTTCAGATGATGGAGTTAAATTCTTGGTCTGATTTATGACCGGCTTAGCAACTGTCTTGTTAGAAAGATTTACTACAGGCGCTGGCGCAACAACTGGCAGCGTTGGAGTGATATTCTTGACAACCACAGGCTGCACCTTTGGCAATTCCTGCTGCTCAGGTGTGGAAAGTGTCTGATTTGCTACGGAGGGACCTTTGTCCATATTGGTGATAATCAAGGCAGCTGCCAGGACTATTATAATCAGAACGAAAATGAAGCGCTCGACACTCCTAGGCTTAATCTTGAAAGTGATATATTTCTCTTGAGTCTCGGGCTTGGCTGGCTCTGGGTTAAGCTTCCAGATGGCCTTTACTCGAGTCTCTGGCTTGCCAAATTCATTATGCTGAGGTCTTGGGATTTCCATGGCGGAAAGATACTCAAAGATAAATATATAAATCTATCGGCACGTTTTTAAACTGTACAGGTTTACATAACAGGATGAGATACGAGTTTTTCGAGCACACTGCTGATGCCAAGTTCAGGGCTTATGGAAAAAACCTTGAAGAGGCGTTCTCTAACGCAGCTGAAGCAATGTTCTCAGTCATGGTAGACTGCACAAAGGTAAAGCAAACAGAGGAGAGGGAGATTTCTGCAACTGGTTCTGACACCAAAGCATTGCTGTACAACTTCCTGGAAGAACTCTTGTTCCTGCTTGATTCAGAGGGATTTTTCCTTCACAGTGTAAAAAGCCTGAAGATTAAGGGCAACGATTTAGTTGCAACAGTAATCGGAGACGCGTCAACAGAAGACTACTCAACGCATGGGGATGTAAAGGCAGTTACATACAACGAGATGGAAATCGAAGAAAAGAAGGGGCATTGCTTTGTGCAAGTAGTGGTTGATGTTTGATGATATAACCCTTAAAAATTTACGAGCTGGAATTTTAGGCCATCAAATACCTGAGTTCTACGAGCTTAAACAGGCTGTTGAGAAAGATTTTGTTGGGACTGCAAAACTCTGTCAGTAAGCTTTTTAAACACAGCTTCTTTCGATTTCTATTATGGAATTGAAAAAAATCAGCGAGTTTGTGTGGGAGATACCAAAGCATGGGGCTATGAATGTGCCTAGCTTTGTATACGCCTCGGACAAACTCATGGAAAAGATTAAGCAGGACAGGACATTGCAGCAAACATTCAATGTCGCCACTTTGAAGGGCATTGTCAAGGCAGGTTATACCATGCCTGATGCTCATGAAGGATTCCTAATTAGCGCTGTTAATTAGGCCTTAGACGGTTTTCCAATAGGAGGAGTGGCGGCATTTGATATGGATGATGGCATAGTCTCACCAGGTGGCGTGGGTTATGATATTAATTGTGGCGTACGGCTTCTTAGAACAGATTTGACTTTCAAAGAGGTAGAACCAAAGAGAAAAGAACTTTTAGATGAAACCTTTAAAGAAGTGCCTGCAGGAGTAGGAAAGGGAGGAATAACAAAATTGTCCAAGGAACTGCTCGCAGAAGTTGTGAGCAAGGGAGCAGCATGGGCAGTAGAGAATGGCTACGGAACCAAACAAGACCTGGAAAGGACAGAAGAGTACGGAAGAATGAAGGGAGCAAGCTCTAATGCAATCACTCCAAAAGCGTTTGATCGGGGAAAGCCACAGCTAGGAACACTAGGGGCTGGAAACCACTTCCTTGAGATACAGAAAGTGGATGAAATTTACGATGAAAGAATTGCCAAAAGATTTGGAATAAACCAAAAGGATCAAGTGCTGGTCATGATACATTGCGGCTCTAGGGGCCTGGGGCATCAGGTGGCATCAGATTACATCAAGAAAATGGAAGAAAAATACGGGTTTGCTAACCTTCCTGACAGGGAACTTGTAAATGCTCCTGTCAACTCAGAGTTAGGACAACAATATTTCCAGGCAATGGCTGGAGCAATAAACTTCGCTTTTGCAAACAGGCAGATGATAGCTCACTGGGTAAGGGATGTTTTTGCAAAGGTATTTGGCAGCTCGCAAGGGATGGAACAAATATATGATGTGTGCCACAACCTAGCAAAGATTGAAGATCATATGGTTGACGGAGAAAAAAGAAAGCTCTGCGTGCACCGCAAGGGAGCAACCAGGTCATTTGGACCAGGAAGGGAAGAGATACCTGAGGTCTACCGCGATGTAGGACAGCCAGTGCTTATACCTGGGAGCATGGGAACTGCTTCATACATTTTGGTTGGCACAAAAGTGGCAGAAGAGATGAGCTTTGGAAGCACTGCACATGGAGCAGGAAGGGTAATGTCAAGGCATGAGGCTCTAAGCAGGTTCAGGGGAGAGCAGATATCAAAAGACCTAGCAGAGCATGGAGTTGAGGTAAAGGCAACTTCATGGCAGGGGCTTGCTGAAGAGGCCTCTGCTGCTTATAAAGATGTAGATGAGGTTGTAAGGGTGTCACACAAGCTTGGAATCGGGAACCTTGTAGCAAGGGTTGTGCCGATAGCAGTGATGAAGGGATGATCAAGAAAAAAGTTTTTCCATGAGTTGCTTATCAGCGTTCCCAATCCTCGATTTTTCTCTTGCCACCCAAGCAGTCGCGCCACCGATAACAAGTTCGATTTCCGCAACCTTTTCAGGTTTACCTTGTTTCTGATAAAATTGTTTTGCCAAACCATAAAATTTCTTCGCAGTCTCATCATCATACTCAACATATAGAGCTAAATCTCCCCAGCAGAGAGAAGCGGCCACAGCATCTTCCAGTCGACCTGAAGCAACTTCTGCAAGAATTTGCTTTTCAATAGTGTCATATTGTTCAGATGGTATTCTTGACATTTTGATTCACTTGTTTGGAGAAAATGCTTTCGTTGCTTTTAAAGTTTTGCTAAAAATATATAAGCAAAAACCATTTTAAAGAAGAAAATGGAATTCAAGACAGGAAGATATCAGCACTTCAAAGGAAAATTCTACAAGGTAATCGGGGTAGGGCGGCACAGCGAGACTCTTGAAGAGATGGTTGTCTACCAGGCAGAGTATGATGACCCTAAGTTTGGCAATAAAGCGCTTTGGGTCAGACCAAAGAAAATGTGTCTGGAGAAAGTGGAGTTTAACGGGAAGAAGGCACCTGGATTTAAGTTTATGGATTGAGAAAATGGACTATGTCGAATTATTAGGGTTGAGTGCAGGAATCATCACTACCTCAGCATGGATTCCTCAAGTGGTCAGGGCATTTAGAACAAGGTCAACAAAGGATTTGTCGTTTGGATTGCTCGGTATAGTTTTTATTGGTGCAATCCTTTGGTTAATCTACGGTCTGCTTATCAGCAGCCTTCCAATAAGCTTGTCAAACGCAGCCATACTCATACTTTCTGGGATATTGCTCGGCTTAAAACTCAAGTACGGTTAGAAAATCTTTACTGAATGTATTTTAAAGGGATATACCACTCCCGTATCTTAGCTTTAATTTGTTTTAGAGCAGGATTTACCTCTTTCTGCCACTTTCTCAAACGCGGCTTTACCTTCGGATAGCTGTCCAGAACAAGCTTATCCATATAGTCAAAGCCGTCAACAATTGGCTTGACCACAAAGTATCCGTACTTTAGCCAATGCGGAACCTGCTTTGGGATTATGGTTTGAAGTGAGCCTGATACCCTGTCCTCTATAGCATTGGATGCCTTTTCCACAAGCTTGGAGATGTCAGGCAATGAAGGTAAAGGGTCATCTTGATGTTCTTCTTTGCCGACAAAAAAGTTTCCGATCTCCTGCCAAGGTCCTAAGCGCATCAGATATCAATGATTTTTCCAGACTTACCAACATTAATCACTGTTGTGTTGCCAACCTTCTCTTCAATGCCTTCTGCCTCGTGAACATGGCTGCAGAGCAAGAGGTCAGGCTTGAACCGATCAATAGCTTTTCTTACTCCTTCGCTTCCTGGAAAAAAATCTGTGAAGCGCTCCATCTTACTCTGGGAGGGATGCACATGAGTGACCATGATCTTGCGCTTCAGGTCCTTAATCTTATCAAAGCCTTGCTTGAGCAATCCATAAATTTCTTTCTCGTCAAGCTGCTCGATTCCAATGTTTGCCCCGCCACAGCCAAAAAGGCCTACGTCACCGTACTTGACAGAATAGCCGTGAATGTTCTTGACGCCGTAAACCTGTGCGAGAAAATCTGCAGTAGCAAAGCTCTCATGATTGCCTGGGACGAAGAGAACCTTTTTCTTTCTCTTTACAAACGGACCAATGAGGTTGGCGGTGCTCTCGTCAAAGCGGGTTATATCGCCGCAAAGGATGACCAGGTCGACATTTTCCTTAAATGCTTTCTGGGCAAGCTTTTCAGCGAGGCCAGTATCGCCGTGAATATCACCAGCAGCAAGGATTCTCATAAAGAGTAATAAAGCAAAGAGTGTATAAAAAACTTGCCTATTTTCTCTTATACAAACCAATCAGTTGCGCATTTGCAAGAACATGACCTTTCATTGCATGCTCAACAGCAGCCTTAGTGGAGTTCCCTGAGAGTGCCAATTCTATATCCAGTGCATACACCTTGAAGAAATACCTGTGAGTACCTGAGGGCGGGCAAGGACCGCCCCAAGAGTGCTTCCTGAAACTGTTCAACCCCTCTGTTCCAGGAACAGAGTCTTCTTCAATCTCGGCCTTAACAGGAATGTCGAAGACAACCCAATGATCCCATGTGGCAGAGGGAGCATCAGGGTCATCCACAATCAAGACTAGGCTTTTTGCCTTATCAGGAAGGCCTGAAAACTCAAGAGGAGGATTAATGTCTGCACCGTCACAGGTGTACTTCGAAGGAATCAAACCATTATTTTCAAAAACGGGACTTTTTAACTCGAACTTAACCATATCAACCACCCCTACATCTTTTTTGACCGGATTGGCCACCGCATCCTTTTTTACAGGATTCGTGCATCCTGCAAGCAGCAAGAGTAAAAAAACAAATGCCAATCGCATAATCAACACAATAAGATGAACTAGCTGAAAAATCTGTCGGTTAACGCAGCACGACTGGCTTTTTGCCTGTGAGGTCAATAATGTTGGATGGATTTCCCTTGAGAACTCCTTCGTCCAACATAAAGTCAACCTTTGCCCTTATCTCAGAATCAAGGTCATCAATCGAGGTCATTACCTCTTTGCCGCTAATGTTGGCAGAAGGTGTAATTATTGGTATGCCAAGTTCGCTAACAAAAGTTGAAATCCAGTGCTTTGGAATTCTTATACCTAAGGTAGCCTTACCAAAATTCACTGACTTTGCAACAGCCTTCCTTGCCTTCTCATTCATAATAAGAGTATAAGGACCAGGAAGTTTCTTCAAATAATCAGTGACCCTAGAGTCTATTACACAGTTGTCTTTAATCCATTGCTTGGACGGAACAATGACAGAGAAATGCTTGTCAGCGCGCTTTTTTATTTTACGCACCTTCAAAACAGCCCTGTCGTTCAAGGCACTGCAACCTATACCGTAAACAGTATCTGTAGGATAAATAAAGATCGCACCTTGGGCAATTTTCTTGAACAAGGACTCTTTCCTGCGCTCAATCTCCTCTTTTGTAAAGACCTGCATCAAAGACAGGGAAGACCTAATATTATAAATACTTTGTGTAAGAATAGTAACAAGAAAAAAAATTATGCAGCCAAGTAGCCGAGCATGAAGCCCTCCAGCGTAAATGTACCCTGGGAATGCTCACAGAACAAAGTTCTGTGGCATGCCACAAACTTGTTAAGTTTGTGAGCACATAAGTGCCCATAAAGGGCACGTTTCGCTAGCGCGAAACAACTACGCAGCAAGGTAACCAAGCATGAAACCCTCTTCGGCATCGGAAATCATATCACTGTCCATCGAATCTTCGACATAGTCCTCATTATACATGTCCATCTTGGTTCACCCCTGGCTTTTTCTGGTTAAATCACGTATCTGCTCAAAAAACAGCTCCTGTATTGTGTCGTTCGAAAGGTCCATAATCATCACCTCTTTGATGCAGAATACTTGGCAGAAGATGCTTAAATAGGCTGCTGCCAAATGTCCAGTGAAAGTGCTAGAGTTTCCTTTCAATGCGCTTTACTCTTAGAAGCAGAAGGACAAGAAGCACAAAGAAGACTGAGAGCCAATAGAAGCCAACGCCAACTGCAACACCCAACACAGCGACAAGCCATATACTGGCTGCTGTGGTCAGGCCATGAACACTGTTCTTGGACCATATAATTGCGCCTGCACCCAAAAAGCCAATGCCTGTTATTATGCCCTGGACAATCTTGCCTCCGTCAGCAGTAAAATAGTATACTCCTACAAGGGTTGCCAAGGTAGCACCAAGGCAGACAAGAACGTGAGTGCGCAAACCAGCAGGCTTGTGGCTTTTCTCACGCTCAAGGCCAATCAAACTGCTTAGTGCTGCTGCAAGCAACAACCTAATAACCTGTTCGGCAAAAACCTGCATATAGGAAGCCTTAAAAGAATGGTTATAAAAAGGTTGCGATGTTAAAGGAGGAAAGAATTATAAATACTGGTTGCCGCTCGGTTGTGTCAATGCCCAAACAACCACACAATGTATGCATAGCTGACCTTAAGCTGTTATCCCACTTGCAAACTTTTTTTCGCTTTCATAACCTCAACATTGCCTTGGCTCTGCCGCATCTCGCAGGCTGGATGGATCGCGCTGATTTTTTAAAGAAAGTGATAACTCGAGTTAGCAAGGATGGTAAATGGCAAAAGCATTCCGAAGAGTTGGAAACTTGAACCTTGCTGATTTTCAAAGGCAAAAATATGCTCGCTATGTTGCAGTTTCCCCCAGCAAGTTTTATCTTCACAAGGTTTTTGATCTTATTGCAGCTTTGCCGCGCAAATCAATTAAAGACAGTCTTGAGCTTGGCTGTGCAGATGGTTCTTTCTCTGTATCGCTTGAGGATGCTTTCGGCCTGCAAATGTATGGTTTAGATATTTCGCGCGATGCGGTGAGGTCTGCCCGCAAGAAAGGCATTGTTGCTTTTCAGCATGATCTAGAAAAAAGTTTTCCTATGGCAAAACACTCGTTTGATTTGGTTGTAGCTTGCGAGGTCGTGGAGCATTTGTTTGATACTGACTTTTTTTTGTCTGAGGTGCGCCGCGTGCTGCGGCCTGGCGGTTTTTTGGTTTTGTCCACACCGAACTTGGCTTCGCTAAAGAACCGGCTTCGCTTGCTTCTAGGCAAGTATCCTGAGCTCGTGCCGGAGTTCAGACCCGCCACAGGCCATGTTTCTGCTTATACTGCAGATACGCTTTGCCACCAGCTTGATGAACAGGGTTTTGAAGTTTTGGAATTAGTCGCGCCAAATTTTCCTTTTCCAATGACTTCGCGCTTTGTGCCGAGATTTTTAAAACGTGCTGCTTCGGCCTTGGGCAATGTAGTGCCTTCTTGGTGCTCGCATTTGATTGTGGTCGCGAGGGTTCGTAAACACAGAGTTTGATCACTTTTTTTGTTTGATGGGCTTTACAATTTTTATTCAACAGGGGATACAATGCAATCTTTAGAAAGAAACTTCATGAACAATGCCCTTAGCCTAACTCTGAAGAGCATCAAGCTCATTCTTGAACTTCTTGATGGTGTTCACAATGAACTGCGGCTGAGTCCTTAATATATCGGCAGTGCGCTTCAAGGAGTCACCTGAATACTTTTCGTTTGAGACAAGCTGGATATCATTTGGTGAGAGCTTTTCTCCCTTTTTTACTTTCTTTTTTGCTGCTTTCCATTTGTCAAACAATTCCTGTGCTCTCGTTGGAACCACATCAGGCGGGCAGCCGAGAATGGAAGCAGCCTCTGACAGAACATCAGTGGCTTCAACAGCTGTACGATTGACTGCAGAGCCTGCAGCAAATGTGATTCGGATTATGCCATCCTGGACCTTGGAAGTCTTGAGTATCTTGATCTGCCCTGCCTCAGAGGTGTTATGAAGATGAGTTCCGGCGCAAGCCTCAACATCAATTCCCGGAATCTCAATAATTCGGATGCTCTTTCCTGGCACTGCGCCGCCTTGATAGATTGCCATCCCATACTTTTTCTCTGCATCGCTTCTCGAAAGGAAAAATGACCTGACAGGAAAATGCTTACTGATGATTTCATTTGCCTCAAACTCTATCTTTTTCACCTCTTCATCAGTCAAGAGCTGGTAATGAGTTATGTCAAGGTGTGCCTTTTCCTCAGTCTTCTTTGCACCAGCCTGGTTGATGTGCTTGCCAAGGACTTTTCTTGCTGCGGCATTCACAATATGAGTAGCAGTATGGTGCTGGGCAAGCTGCTTTCTCCTCTCAAAATCAATCTGGCCCTCAGCATTTTCACCCAGATGGAACTTTGCATGATCAGCAACAAGATGAACAACAACAGCACCTTGCTTAAATACGTCAAGCACAGGAACATTGTTCAATTTTCCCAGGTCATGCAACTGGCCGCCAGAGGTGGGATAAAAAGCAGTCTTGTCAAGTAAAACATTGTTGCCAATGACTTTCAAGACTTTGGCAGTGAAGCCAATCTTCTCAAAATCATCAAAGTACAGCAAGATAGTATCGGGAACGCCTGAGAGATCAAGCTTTTCTTTTCGCTCAGTAGCATGTTCCTGCTCAACTTTTTCATGCAACTGAGCAACCTTTGTGTAGAAATTATCAGGAATTACGACCTTCTTGCCCAAGCGCTCAGCCTCTTCCCGAATCATTTCTGGTGCAATGCCATGACTATCATAAAGCTGAAGCAGTTGTTTCTCATCAAGATCAGACTGCGCAGACTGTGAAATCAGGACTTTTGATTTCTCCCTGGTTTCAATGTACTTTTTCTTTTCAAAGTCCAAAATTTCTGAGACCTCATTCAGGTTTTCGCTAAGCTCAGGGAACAAGGGCTTAAGATAATCAGCATGAAGCCTTGCAATTGCGGGCAGGTCGATGTTCCAGCCGTAGGAGTCAATAAATCCCAGGGCGCGCCTCAGGATAATCCTCAAATTATAGCCACCACCAACATTGCTAGGCAATGCACCGTCAGAGATTGCAACCAATAGAGCTCTTGCATGCTCGGCAACAGAATACATTGCTGCCAGCGGGATGATAGTCTTTTTCAAAGTCAGCACATCAACTCCAACACCCTTTGCCACGTTCTGCCAGGCTGTGTCAATATTGTCAACTTCATCAACATTCAAATAACTTGAATAGGGCAGAAATTTTGCTACAAGCTTAGGGTCTGGCCTTAAACCAGTGATTTGATAAAGCTTTTTTACAACTGTTGGAAAGGTTGTCTCGTAAGAGGTGGAATGACCCTGAGTGAACCATGCGTTTCTCTCATGACCCATGCCCATATCAAGAACCTTAAGCTTTAGAGGCTTGTTGCCTGAAGGAGTCTGCTCAAACATCATATAAACCTGGTTGCCAAGCTCAAGACCGCGGCTAAAGTATTCCATACAAGGACCAAAGTTGCCGCCGCCAGCCCAGGCATCCTCGTGAAAGGTTATCTCCTCATTCTTTAAGCCAAGACCTTGCTTTAGCCAGTTGTGGATGTCTGTGAAGAACCTTGGCTGAGACCATTTCTCCTCAGGCATGAAAGCATGCTGGCCTATCATTACAAAAGCACAGTAATGAGCACCTGTGATGCCGATATTGTCAATGTCGTTGAACCTGAGGCACATCTGCGGGACAACCAAGGGATTTGCAGGAGGCTCAACCTCGCCTGAGACAACATAGGGCTGGAAGTCGTAAATCGATGCCTGAACAAAATCAGTGTCATCACGCCACCTGGCAACAACAGGATAACGATTAATAGGTGTGTAGCCCCACTTTGAGAATAACCTTGCGAACTCTTTCCAGACACCAACATAATCAAGCTTCTTTGTGGCAGGAGTATTGCCGATAAAACGAAAGCCACCGGAGCAGGCAGGGTCACCGCAAACCTTCTGCTCAGGATTGACTGTCCAGAAAAATGTGCCGCAAGAGCATTGCTTACGCATAAAGCCTTCAGCTTTCAAAACAGAGGTTGCATAATACTTATCTGGATTCTTGCTAGCCTCAACCTTGAATTCCTTCTTGACTTGCTTATCTGGCAACATTTAGAAAGGTAACTTTTGAAGATATATAAATATTAGCCAAACATCAACCAAATGAAAGCACAAGAAACAGCAACAGAGATAATGGTAAAAGGAAGACCTATATCAACAAACTGCCAGAAAGTGGTCTTGAAGCCTCTATGCTTCAACATGCCAACCCCAACAATGTTTGCAGAGGCACCAATAGGAGTGATGTTGCCTCCAACGCAGGTAGCGATGAGCAGAGCAAAGTACAAAACGTATGGGGAAGCATCAATCCTTTGTGCAATAATCTGAGTTACACCAAGCATAGCCACGATATAAGGAACATTGTCAATGAAGGCTGAAAGGATGAGGGAAAAGACGATTATCAGGATAAAGGCACTAAGCAGGCTGGAGCCGGTAAAGCCGAGAATCAAGTTCGCAAGGTCAAAGATTAAGCCAGTCCTTGTGAGGGAATCAACAAGGATAAAAACAAAAACAATAAATACTGCAGTGGCCCAGTCCATGGCAAAGACCTCACGCCAGACAATCTTCTCATTCTTCTTATGCTCCATCAGGAGCCAGACAAGCGCAGCAAAGCCGAAGAAAAGGCAGATGAAACCAAGGCTGATACCCCTATTTGCCGAAGAGGCAAAAGCAAGCGAGACCACCAAGGCAAGGAGCATTGTCAAAGGGAACATGCTCTTAATCTGGATTTGTTTGATAGGCTGAACAGCATGGTCATGCTTGCGAAAAACCCAGTACAGGAAGGCAAGGCCTGCGATGAAGCCAAGTTGAACTGCGAAAAAAAGGCCTGGCTTACCCTGGAAGAAAAAGAAGTCATTAAAGTTCATGTTTGCTTCTACAGCCAAGATCATGCTTGGAGGGTCACCTATAAGAGTAGCAACACCCTGCAGATTAGAGCAGACTGCAGTACCAATTATCATTGATACAGGGCTGATTTTTAGACGTTTTGCGATTACAAAAGCAATCGGGGCCACTATCAGAACACATGCAACATTCTCGAGAACAGCAGAGAGAATACCTGCAATCGCGCAGACACCAAGCATGGCAAAGCTAACACGCTTTGTCCTGTTCACAACCCAAATAGCAAGGTAATCAGCAACCTTTGACTCGATCAACGCCTGGGAAAGGAACAACATTCCGACATAAATGCCGATAACATTCCAGTTTATTGCTATCCAGGCTGAGCCTATTGTTACCGCGCCAGCAAACAGAAGCAAGACGACACCACCAGCAATTATCCAGGCTTTCTGGTCATACCACTTGATGATTAGCGCATAAACAAGAATGAAAACTGCACCTGTGATGAACTTCAATGCTAAGGGATCCATCCACTACCTCTTTTTTCTTATTACTTCAGAGAATCTGTTTATAAATTTTGGGTTATTTCTGGGCTAAAGTGATGAAGCTCTGGGATTCAAAGTTTGGAGAGTTCTTAATAAATTTGAGGCTAGACTTGTTTACGAGGGACTTTATTTCCTCTCTTGTAACAGCACGGAGCAAATGATTTTGGTCCTTGTACAATATTTTTTTGCCATTGATGTTTTCTTCATAGACACAGTCCCAATTGTACAAGGCAGGTTGCTTCTTTAGTTGCCGAATGGTTGAGACCCTACGAAGCACACGGGTTTTGTCAGATAATCTGATAGTGCCTTGGAAATAATTGACCTTGTCGATTTTTCCGGTCTCATAATTATCAAACAATAGAATTCCACCGGGCTTTAGATTTCGTTTGAAGGCAGCAAGTGCTCTTAGCATGTCTTTATCGGTATACATATAGGTCATTATACGTCCCATTAGGATGATCGCATCCTGCTTTTGACTTAGATTGAGGTTTCTCATGTCAGAGACTTTGAAAGTGACTCCCTTGAGGGTTTTCTTGGCTTCATGCACCATCTCGCTTGTGTAATCAACAAAAGTCAAGTTGTAACCTTTTTTCTTTAGGAGGACGGCAACATCGGTCAAGCCTCCGAAGAAAACAATATTGTTGCAATTGTACTGCCTAAGATAATTGTCAATCGTTGCAGCAATCTTCTGATGCGGAAAATACATCCTGTAGAAGGTGTGACAGACTCTTGAAAGGCCTGAATACAGCTTATTCACCATAACGTAAGGCTTGCAGGATTTACTTATTAAGTTTACTCAATCCTTTAGGATGAAAACATCCTCAATGCTCCTCATCTTCAATGCTTTCGTTATCTTGTAGGCCAGCTGCAAGGAAGGATTGTATTTGCCCTGCTCAAGCGAGATTATGGTCTGTCTGGTCACATCAACAGCCTGGCCAAGCTGCTCTTGTGTTATGTTGAGCTTGTTCCTGTAAAATGCTATCTTGGTTCTCATAATCAATCCTTCCTGTCAAGATATATGTTTGAAATCGCCTTCACAGCTAGACCTATCACCAAGGCAATGATTATAACTGGGTCAACAGTAAACTTTTGAAGCACTACACTTCTTGCTGACTCGTAGGCAACACCGATTGCAAGCACTACAAGCATAACCCACATTGAATTACGCTCAGCAAT
>JAZDKJ010000005.1:0-139565 GCA_043803105.1 Candidatus Woesearchaeota archaeon | reverse complement strand
GCTCAAGCGCAAGCTGTACAAGAGAGGCTCTAGCTTTGAGACCACAATCCCAATGCCCATCCTGTTCTCCCTCGACCTCAAGAAGAAGTACTTCGTGGTCTTCCATTACGATGCAGCGCTTAGGCGCTGGTACATTGACTTCAGGATACAGAGTTGACGCTTCTTGCGGCAGGGAAAAAGAGGTGTGAGCAAAAAGCCCAATCAGGTTTTTTGCGCAAGAAGGAGGCCTGGCAACCACCAGGCCTCATAATTAAAAAAGGTGGGATGATGAGAGAAAGGCTCATGGATTTTGTTGAAGCGCTTGATTTTTGCGAGCTGCAGAAGCTCAAGGATACTGTTGACAGGGGAGAGCTCTCAAAGATT
Source organism: Candidatus Woesearchaeota archaeon (assembly GCA_043803105.1). Lineage (GTDB taxonomy): Archaea > Nanobdellota > Nanobdellia > Woesearchaeales > JAZDKJ01 > JAZDKJ01. Next base: position 139,202 of record JAZDKJ010000005.1, on the reverse strand, counting down.
GTCAATGATAAGCTTGCAAAAAAGCAAATCGAGCATGGCAGAGTTTGCGTCAGTTGTGCCTCAGAGATACCCTCTGATCGCAAGGCCTTTTCTCTGGTTTTTGGTCCGCCAGATATGCGCATGAAGGCAAGTTTTTGCGCGATTGATTGCCTGGAGTATTTCATCAGTAAGTTAAAGAAAAAATGAACTATTTTGATAAGGCGGCCAAGCAAGTCTTGCAGGACTTGAAGACTGATTTAAATGGTCTTTCAAGCGACGAGGCCCTTGCGCGCTTGCAGAAATTTGGCTACAACGAGCTCATTGAAAAAAAGCCAAAATCCAAATTGTTGCTCTTTCTTAAGCAGTTTCAGAACTTTATCGTCTATATCCTTATTTCTGCCACGATTGTCTCTGCCTTTATTGGAGAGTATATTGACAGTATTGCCATTGCTGTTATACTCATCCTAAATGCTGTTTTTGGCTTTATCCAGGAGTACAAGGCTGAAAAGGCAATAGCTGCGCTAAAGAGGCTTGCGAGCCTGCAGGCAAAGGTTGTGCGAAATTCCTCGATTCAGAGAATAGCTGCCCGCGAACTCGTTCCCGGAGATATCATATTGGTTGAGACTGGCGACAAGGTGCCTGCTGATTGCAGGCTTGTTGACATCAAGAATCTCGAGGCAGAGGAAGCCTCTCTTACAGGCGAGTCAGTTCCTGTGAAAAAGCTGGTTGAACCTCTTGAAGGCAAGCTTTCTTTAGGCGACCAGAAGAACATGCTTTTTTCTGGTACTGTCATTACAAAAGGCAGGGCAACTGCTGTTGTTGTGCAGACTGGCATGGCTACAGAACTCGGCAAGATCGCCGGCCTGATCCAATCTGTTAAGGAAGAAGCAACACCTTTGCAGCAGAAGCTGAAAAAGCTTGGTGCATGGCTCGGTTACCTTACTCTTGCAGTCTGTGCAATTGTTTTTGTCTCTGGACTTTTCAGGGGAGAGAAATTGCTAAACATATTTATGGTCTCAGTTGCCCTAGCTGTTGCTGTCATACCAGAAGGCTTGCCTGCTGTTGTCACTATCTCCCTTGCTTTGGGTGTTCAACGCATGGTAAGAAGGAACGCTCTAGTCAGAAACCTGCCATCTGTGGAAACCCTTGGCGCTACAACAGTCATCTGCACAGACAAGACTGGCACCCTCACCAAGAACGAGATGACTGTCACGAGAATGTATTCCAATTTTAAGGTCATTGAGGTGACTGGCTCAGGCTATGATCCTAAAGGCAAACTGCTCTGCCAGGGTAAGCCAGTTGAGCTCTCTGTTGTCCAGATGCTGGTGAGGATTGGCCTGCTTAACAACGACGCAGTGCTCAAGGATAACGAGGTCATCGGTGACCCTACAGAGGCAAGCCTCTTGGTTAGCGCTGCAAAGGCAGGCATAGATTCAGCAGAACAGCAAAGGCTCTATCCAAGAGTGGATGAGATTCAGTTTGATTCTGCGCGAAAGCGCATGGTTACTATTCATGACCATGATGGCAAGCATATTGCCTTTGTCAAGGGCGCTCCGGAGATTGTCCTTTCCCTCTGTACGCGAGTCTTTGAGAATGGTGGTGCGAGAATTCTCTCTAATGAAGACAAGGAAAAGATTCTTGCCGCAAACAAGGAATTTGCCTCTCAAGCCTTGAGGGTCTTGGGTTTTGCCTACAAGCATTATGAGTCCGAGTTCAAGGAGGAAGATCTTGTCTTTGTCGGTTTGCAGGCAATGATTGATCCTCCTCGCGAAGAGGTTAAGCTGGCTATCAGACAGTGCAACGATGCTGGCATAAAGGTCGTCATGGTCACAGGTGATTATGAGGAGACTGCAAAGGCAATCGCAAAAGACATAGGTATCATCGGCCGTGCAATAAATGCCTCTGAGCTTGATACAATCGAGCTTGAAAAAGAGGTTGAATCTATTGGCATATACGCTAGGGTCAATCCAGAGCACAAGATTCAGATTGTTGATGCCTTGCAGAAGAAAGGCCACATTGTTGCAATGACCGGCGACGGTGTGAATGATGCCCCTGCATTAAAAAAGGCTCATATTGGCATTGCGATGGGCATCAAGGGTACTGATGTGGCAAAAGAAAGTTCTGCCATGATTCTCACAGATGATAATTTTGCCTCGATTGTGAGCGCTATTGAGGAAGGTAGGGGCATTGAGGACAACATAAAGAAATTTGTCAACTACCTGCTATCCTGTAACTTTGGTGAGCTCCTTGTTCTTTTTGTCGCAATGATTATAGGCTTTAAGGATGCTGTGGGCGCTGTAATCATCCCACTGGTTGCTGTGCAGCTTCTCTGGGTTAATCTTGTGACAGACGGGCTGCCTGCGCTTGCACTTGGTGTTGACCCGATTGACCCTAACATAATGAAGCGAAAGCCTCGTGATCCAAAAGCCCCTATCATCAGCCGGAACATGACTTACAACGTATTTGCAACCGGGGCGCTTATTTGCCTTGCAACTCTCTTTGCTTTTTGGTTTGGTTTAAGGCAGAGCCCCATAAAAGCCCAGACCCTTGCCTTTACTACCATAGTTTTTCTCGAGATGGCTCGTGTGCAGATAATTAGGCAGCAGTACCACACAGGCATTTTCTCTAATCGCTTCCTTGTTTATGCTGTTCTTGCCTCGATCCTTGCACAGCTCTTGGTGGTGTTTACCCCTATCAACACAGTCTTCAATAGCATGCCTATGAACCTTACTGATGTTTCTGTCGTGCTTGCCCTCTGCGCAGGTGTTTACATTGCAGGAACACTCTTGACTAAGCTGACTGTTGCCTTGACAAAGCAGTTTGATTAAGCTTTTAAGCTTAACACATTTTCTTTTGCACATGAATGAAGCATATTTGGATGAGCTCTGCAGTCATTTGAGCCATGGAAGGATTGACAAGGCAGAGCTCTCAAAACTCAAGGTTAGGCTTTGCTCAAAATACAAGGTGAAGAATGTTCCGAGCGATATTGAGATTCTTTTAAGCCTGGATGAGAAAAGGTTTCGTTCTTTTTTGCCCTTGCTTCAGATAAAGCCTGTGAGAGGAAAAAGCGGTGTAACAGTCTGCGCTGTCATGTCAAAGCCTATGAAATGCCCTCACGGAAAATGCGTTTATTGTCCTGGCGGCCCAAAAAGTTTTTTTGGCGATGTACCACAAAGTTATACAGGACAAGAACCGGCAACAAGGCGCGCCATAAGGAACGACTTTGACCCTTACCTCCAGATTTTCAACAGGCTCGAGCAGTATGTTTGTTCTGGCCACCTGCCTGAAAAGATCGAGCTGATAATCATGGGAGGAACCTTTACGTCTTTTCCCAGACTTTATCAAACGCAGTTCGTCACATTCTTGTTCAAGGCAATGAATGACTTCTCACAGATATTCTTCAGCAAAGGCGAACTTGACATTGCCAAGTTTAAGGATTTCTTTGAGTTGCCTGGAGAACTTACAGACAAGAGAAGGGCTAAGAGCATTAAGAAAAAGGTTCTGGCTCTTAAGGCAAGAAAAATAGTTTCACTCGGACATGAACAGGTCCGTAATGAGACTTCGAAGGTGCGCTGTGTGGGCTTGACTATTGAAACTCGTCCTGATTATGCAGAATTATCTCATGCAAACTTCATGCTTGAGCTTGGCTGTACCAGGGTTGAGCTCGGAGTGCAAAGCCTAGATGACTCAGTCCTCAAGAAAATTGATCGAGGCCATTCAGTCGCTGCAACAATAAAGGCAACCAGGGTTTTAAAGGACTTGGGCTTTAAGATAAATTATCATATGATGTTGGGTCTTCCAGGTTCTTCAGTTGATAATGACTTTTCTTCTTTTCTAAGGCTTTTTTGTGACCAGGATTATAGGCCCGACATGCTGAAGATTTATCCGTGCATGGTCATGAAAGGCACAAAGCTTTATTTGCAGTACAGGAAGGGAAGTTATGTGCCAATGTCAACGCAGGACGCTGTATCCTTTATTGCCACGGTTAAGATGATTCTGCCAGAATATGTGCGCATCATGCGGGTTCAGCGAGATATTCCTACCCAGTCTACTGTTGCAGGCGTTGACAGGACAAACCTGCGACAGTACATAGAGCAGTACATGATCCAGCATGGCATCTCTTGCCGCTGTATTCGGTGCCGCGAAATAGGCAGGACTGTTCCAATGGGAAAAAACCTCTTGAAAACCCTGCAATACGATGCCTCATGTGGCAAAGAATTTTTCATAAGCCTAGAGCAAGGCAATTCCTTGATTGGTTTTTGCAGGCTGCGCTTCCCCTCCCAATTGTTAAGAAAGGAAATTGCAGGAAATTCAGCGCTTATTCGTGAATTGCATGTGTATGGCGATACTGCAAAGCTCGGAAAGATCGGAACCACACAGCACCGCGGCTTCGGCAAGATGCTCTTGAAGCGTGCTGAGAGCATTGCAAGGAAGAACAGAAAGAAAAAGATTGTCATCATTTCAGGCGTTGGAGTCCGCGAATACTATAGAAAGTTAGGATACAAAAAAGAGGGTCCTTACATGGTGAAAGAGCTGTAAACAGAAAACTATTTTTTCAAGGATTCATCCCCATGGCTTAAGAACGTTTAAGACTTAATAAAACTTTTGCACGAATGTCTCACTTTCTGCAGTAAGCATCCTTAACCTTTATTCCGAGCACAGGTTTCTGGCTTTGGGTGTCTAGCCTCAGAGGGATTTCATACTCACGGATATTTGTTTTGATGCTTATGCTATCGCCTGGCTGTTTGTTTGTCAGCACCTGCAGTAGCGAAGCAGTATTGACTATATTCGTCTCGTCCGCTTCATTTATTGTTTCTCCCACAGAAATTCCTGCCTCCCTCGCGCTCGAGATGTCGGCAAATCCAGTCACAATTGCTCCGCATTGCTCATTAAGAACCTTGTTCTGCGCCCTGGTTGCCAAAGAATAAGCATATCCCAGACCAAATGGATTCCATAACAGGATAATCACTGTAGCAACGATAAAATCGGTTTTTGTGTATTTTATTTTTTGTCTTGTTATCCACTTGTAAATAAATACAACACTACAGGCAAGGGGATAATACACAATAAATGAGAATATCAGGCTCAGAATGGCACCTTCTGCTTTCTGGTTTAAGCCTACTACATTAAATGATCTCTGAAGTCCAAAATAAGGGACTAAGAGCAAGATGCTCACAAACAAAATGGCCAGGATTAGGTCTGTGATTATTTTTTCTTTGGTTGGTCTGAATATATCTTTCAGTGGCATATATGAACTTCATCTTGTGCTCATTATAAATTTTTCTTTTTTTGATCCGCAATAATTTATTAAGAAAGTTTTATATATTTGGGGCTAAGAAATGTATCTTTTATGAAAAGAGGTTTGGCCATTTCACTTACCTTGGTGCTGTTTCTTGTTGCATGCAAACCAGATCTTTCTGAGGAGAGGATAACTAAAGACTCCACTGGTGCCATGGCTGATTGTTCAAAGGCGAGTGATAATGAACAGATCGGTTGCTACCAAAGAATATCAGAAGTGCTTCAAACAACAGATCAAGAAACTGCTTTGAATGCCTGTTCTTTGATCCTTGACCTTAACGCAAAGAAAGGCTGCTACGAATCCATTTTCGAGTCCCAGCCTGATTTCAAGGTCAGATTCAACCTTTGCATGAGATTTGATGTGGAGGATATTAAGATAAAATGTCTTGAAACCGTGTCCGTGGCTCTTGCGACAACAGACCTTGACCTTGCTTTGCAGGCCTGCAAGGCCATGCCAGTACCTAAGGACTCTGATTCAGGACCGATTTATGATTGCTTGCAGAACCTCATAAGGCTACAGAACAATACCTCTCCTAAGCTTAGACTTTGTAACGAGATCAGCAGGCAGGATTGGCGCAACAATTGCATTGAACAATTGGCAAAGGAGGAGAAGGACCCTGTACAGGCATTGTCCGTTTGTAACAATATTAGTGACGACCAGAACTTCAAAGAGCATTGTTACGGTGACATTGGTGCAGGTTCCTCGAACTTGGGTGTGGACGTTGAGCTGTTGCTATGCGAGGGGAGGACAGACAAGGACAGGTGTTACGAGGGTATAGCCAGGGAAGTTATTGACAGCGATCCAGCCCAGAGCGTTCAAATCTGTAACAAGATATCAAGTATGGATGTGAAGAGCCAATGTCTGAATAACTTTATTTCTTCCCCAGAATTGATCAAGGCAAATTCAGCACTTGCAATAACCGTATGCGAATCGCAATCGATTTCGACCAAGAGTAGGTGTTTCAATGATGCCGCTCGCGCGCTGGCAGGCTCTGACCCGAAAGCAGCTGCTTTGGTATGCCAAAAACTTGGTGATGACATCCAGATTTCCGACTGTTACGGGACTGTCTGGTTCTATTCAAACCAGCTCACTCTCGATAACTATGATTTCGCTCTTAGCTTGTGTAATGTGCTGACCTTGAAAAGAGATGATTGCCTAAATCGTATAGTTCCAGTATTCATAGACTCTAATAGGCCAAAGGCTGTTGCCGTTTGCAAGCTGATGTCCTCTGCTAGTTCAAATGGTTGTCTGCAGCAGGTGCAAAGGTGAATCGTATCGTTAGGAACAATTTAAGAATTTCTTAAAGACTAATTTGAAACCACTATATTTATTAACAGCTTTGTTTGAAACACCCATATGAACCTTCCAGGCACTATTCTCTTCCTCCTCGCTTCAGCATTTGTTTTTGTTCACATCGGCAGGTTTTTCAAGCTGCCTGATGTGGTCTCTCTGATCGCTTGCGGGCTGTTTGCTAATGTTGCCGTTCTAAGGAATTTTTTTGTCGAGCCTAATACTCAGGCTGTCTTCAACCTTGGGGATTTTGCAGTCATCCTGCTTATGTTTTTCACAGGCCTCGAAAGCTCATGGTCTTTCCTTAGAAAAGAAGAGGGGGTCTGCCTTTTCATCGGCCTTTTCGCTGCTTCCACAACCTTTATCTTGGGCTTTGGTGTCGCCTTGCTCTTGGGTTTTCCTCTCTTGGCTGCCCTGCTTGCAGGTACGGCTTTGAGCATCACTGACGAAGGTACCACAGCAAAATACCTTATGGACATCAAGAAATTGAAGACCAGGGTTGGCTCTGCTATGGTAGGCTCAGGCATCGTTGATGATTTCTTGGGTCTGGGATTGTTTGTTGCAATTACCTATTCCCTTAAGGAGAGCTATCTAAGGGATGACCTGTTCATAATGATAGCATTGGCTGCTTTTTTTGCAGGCCTTTTAGTTCAGAAAATGATCGGCCATCGTTGGTTTGGCCTTTTTGAGAAGGTCATTATGCATGGAATTATTCCTTTCTTTTTTGTTTCTATTGCATTTCATTTTAAGTTTAGTTCTCTCGTGGTTAACCTTGTTGCTCTATTTTCCTTGCTCTTTGCTGCCCTGGCAGGCAAGATCGTGGGTACCCTACTTACAAAGAAACATAACTCCTTCACTCTTGACAGGCTTTATCTTATAGGGTGGGGCATGAACAGTCGTGGTGCCCTTGGAATGGTTATCGCTTTGATAGCATTTCGCAATAATCTCATCCCAGTTGACCTTTACTCTACCCTTGTCCTCATTACTGTTCTGACAACCCTCATGTTTCCCTTTGCAGCTTCGCGTATAATCGCTAGCAAGCCAAATATTCTCAATTAGTTCACATTGTTTTCGCAATATATCTATAGACGAATAGAGTAAATGTGAATATCACGACTAAGAATTTGGAATTACATAAATCTTTGTTTAAAGGTTTCAAAATAGGTTATGAGCAAAGGCAATATAATCGGACCGACAAATATTCCCACAATCCCAAACATGCTGGCACCGCCTATAACACCAATAATTACAAGTATTTGACTTACCTTAGCTCTTGCATGCACTATTCTCGCAAGTAGAATATTGTCAATTGCACTGATTATTAGAATGCCGTATAAAAAGAGACCAATCCCTTTCCCCAAAGTCCAGTAATCATGAGAAAAATAGCCGCTTACAATCAGAAATAGCGAGGCAGGTATCCAAATAAGCGATGTTCCAATGGTTGGGATTAATGCGCAGAAGGCAGTTACCACACCTAAGAATATCGGAAAAGGAACACCAAATAAGTACAAACCTATAGTTGCAACAATCCCTTGGACGAATGCAACAAATAACTGTGCATAAATCACTGTATGGGCTATGCCTCCGAATTCGTTGATAAGCCTTTCTTTTGTCTGTGTCCTAATTGGAAGTAAGTCAGATATTTTCGTCAATATTGCATTATGCTCTTTTATGATAAAATAAGAAAGAACCAATGTAAGGAAAAATTTTGCGAATAAGAGTGGGATGCCAAGGACAAATTTTGTTATTTTCTCGCTTAATACTGGAAGATATTTCTGCAGTTGTTTGTCAAAACCAAACAGTGACAGCCGTTCTGAGCTGAATCTTTCTGCCTGGTTAAGAAGCAAACACACTTTTGAATCTGCGCTTGTGCACCCATAGCCAAACAATGCCCCCTTCTTGATGTTACTTGATATCGATTCATAGAAAATATATCCCTGATGTGTAATCTCGAATGCCAAAAAAGCAAATGGGATCAATATGACGATTAAAACAATGAATAAAGCTAAGATAATTGAAAGAGATTTGTTTTTTATCTTTCTTTTTATTCTCTCATACAGCGGATGGGAGATGTATGCAATAAGTATGCTGCCTAAAAGAACAGTTATCATCGGTCGGATTAGCAAAAATAATAGAAATAATGCTAGTACGAATATTATGAACGGGACTATCCTTTGATACTGATTATGGATTGCCATATCTTAGTGTGAAAAATATTGGAGGCGCCTTGCCTCTTCTTGTTTCTGTTTTTTGTCTCCTTCTTCCTCTACCTGTTGTCTTTCTTGCTCATGTCCTTCTTTTTCCTTTATTCTGTATTCCTCTCTTCTTGCCTGTTCCTCAAAATCAGAGCGTTTCTTTTTATCTTCCGTATTTTTGACATGCTCTTCATTCTGCCTTAAGAGCTCTTCTTCCTTTTTTTGCTTTTGCACCTGTTGCTCCCGCCTCTTGTGCTCTGAGGCTTCATGCTCTTCTTGTTGTGCTCGCTTCATTGCCTGATTGTTTATTGACTGCTCTATATTTACAAAACTTTCCTCCTTCTTCATGAGCCTTTCCAAGAATGACACAGTAAGAATCTCTTTTAGCATTGCATTATCATAGCCTCTCGCAGACAGTGCCTGCTCAATATCATTTGCAGACCTGCCCATATGCATAAGGCCATCTATCTCTTCCCATAGTTCTTTTTTCTTTTCTTCTGAATCTGCATCCATAAAACTCTTCTCCCACTTTAAAATCCTGTTAATGCAAATAAACTCGGATAAATCTGAATAAAGTACTTACGGTAAAGGGGAGCTATACAGTTGCTCTAGCTAATGGCCCCAAAAATGAGCGAAGACCATACAGACTCAGATTCGAATAAATCTTTATCAATTTGAAATAGAATCTATTGCCTTCTTCTCATCATTGCTGCTGCAAGTACTGCGCCAATAACTGCCCCGATTCCAGCGGCAATCAATACTGATTTTTCGGGGTTTTTTCTGATATAGCCATCGACATTTCCCTTCATCATTATCGCCTTTTCTTTTACATGAGCCATCCTTTCCTTGCCGATTTGTCTCATGCCTTCAGCCTTGTCCATTATCTTGTCAACGCTCTCATGCGTTCTCTGTCTTACGCCATAAATTTTCTTAGCCTTCGTTTCCCTTGCCATTTTTTCACCTGTCAGATTCCCCTATTTTTAGCAGTAGACCTATCACAAAAACAATTATGCCTATAGAAAAGTATGCTGCAGTATTGCTCCAGCGTAAAAATTCTCTCAAGTAGGAAAAAAGCGCAAAAATTAGGAGTACTCCTCCAAACCCAATTATTACAAAGGAATACATCTTCCTGATGATTCTTTTTTCTATTCGTATTATCCTGTCATCAATAGTCTTCATTACCATTTCCGCACCCTCTGCTATGTGTGGAAATACACTTGCTGATATGATTTGAGCTATATAACCTAATCCGCCTGTTATCACATCCATAAATCCATGTTCTTTTTCGCGTTCGAGCATTTGATTCACCCCTATAATCAGGATTTACCTGGCTTCTGTTTCTCCTGGAGATGCCAAAACAGTATCTTCCTTGTTCTCTGCATCGCCTTCAGAGAATCTATAGTGCCTTGTTATTTTTATCCTAGCAGTATCTTCAATCACATCCCCTGTTTTGTCAGGAAGCAGCCTCATCTTATGGATGTCTATTCCCTGAATCTCTATCTCAACTTTTCTAATGCTTGAGTGGTTTGGTGTCAACACTATAGTCTTATGATCAGGCCCCCATTTTTTTTCGAATGTCCCAGAAGTGTAATTAAATTTGGATAAGGGAATATTTGGAAGATCTGAACATTCTGCTTTCAAATATATGACATAATCGCCATAAGTCATTATGGGGATTGTACTTTTTCCCTCTTCCTTGCTTTCATCTTCAAAACGTGCTGCGTCTTTTTTGTGTATATAGTACAAACTGTCTTTTTGATTTATACAATCTTTGATTTCTTCCAGTTTATGTTCTTTTGATTCTTCCATTTTAATCATGCTCGTTTTTGTTATGTTTCTCAGTCCGCTCCGTGACAATCCTGCGTTTCTTTCCGTCGCCGACTTCAATATTCTCTTTAGACTCAACTACCTTATCGTAGGAATCTTTCTTTGCGTTGCTTCTTATAATTGGATTAGGAACCGCTAATCCAAGTATTAGCAAAACGAAGCCAATGATTGCAGATGCAAATGCCCACCCTATAGGAACAGTTACTCTAGCGGATGACGTACGCGTATCTGTACCTGCATTTCCTGTGGTAGTTGTATCTGCCTTAATTTCTCGCTTCGGTACAAAATATAACAATCCTCCGACAACCAGAAAGATCATACCAAATATAACAAGGCTTGTTCTCATTTTGTTCACCTTTTTCGTATTTTCATTTCTTATCTATTTTTGATATTCGCTATTTTAATTGAATCTGCTTAAGCTTTTTTTATTGTATGGGCTACTACTGAAATTATAAATAATATTACAAAGATTACTGCTAACCATTTGGCAATTGTAAATGATACTCCTGAAATAAGGCCAAATCCAAATATTCCGGAAACGATCGCTACTATCAAAAATAATATAGCATAAACTAACCAACCTGATAAACCTTTTTTGTTCATTCTTGTCACCTCATCATTATTTATCCTTTATCATGCTATTGTCTAAGTGCCTGCACCTACTGCAGATAATGTCAATATTCTCTAAAAAAAGGTAAATATGGACACTCACGGATGGTATTGACCATTTACTGGTATTTTACAATAAGGACATACCAGTGACATGCCGACTAATCCGGGACTTGTTATTTCTTTATGACAATGCCTGCATAAGATTATGTTCAAAGCCCCTGTTGATTTATTTTCCTTTACCATTTTCATTGCCTTCTCCATGATTGACTGTTTAATCATCAACATCCTTAATAATGGAAAAAACATAGGCTCAACCTTGAAGCAATAAATCTTCCTTGTTGAGACCTTTTGTTGAGAGCTCTAAGTCTTCATTATTTTTTTTCCGGCAGGTCTGTTTTTAACCTTTCCTTTGCCGCCTGAACTCTTTGCAGCTCTTCTTTTTGCTGCAGTCATTCTTCCGCCTCTGCTTGATTTTGCCATTTCGTTCCCTCCTTTATTTATCCTTTATCATTGATTTATCTTGCATTTAACCAAAACTTGCAATCACTTTCAGCATTCGTAAGTGCTTTTGCCTTCGCAACCCTCTAATTAGTAACATCGTGGAAGTTCTAATGCTTATGGTAGGGAGTTTTAACAGATTAATAGAAATAAGTTGATGATTATAATTTTTTCAATAAACAGAAGAAAAAGTTATGCACTCTCAACGAAATATCATCATATTTAAGAAGGCTGTTCTAAGAACAAGTCATCAGGGGAAAATTCTTTCTTATTGACTATTTCGTGCAGGAGCCCCAATGGATTTTGTGAAATAATTTTGTCCACGGAAAAAGTATATATTGCCTTTATCTGGACTTCCTCTGCAAACTTAGTCTGTATCTGTGCAATATACTGCTCCTTCTGATAAGTGTCTCTAAAACCAAGTATCAGGACGTGAGAAGCTTGCTCATCAGCAACCCTATAGGCATCAATGATATTATGGGCTTTAGAAATTCTATCGGAGATTTGATCGTCCGAAAACTTTCTCCAGACTTTAGAAGTAAGGCGGATAACTAGTATAGCCATGACATTAATTCCTATCTTCTTGAAATCAACAATTGGCATATATCCCTTGATAATGCCGTAGTTCTCTAATTTGTTTCTTATCTTAAATATCGCCTGCGGAGAAAGGTTCATGGTTTTGGCAATGTCACTATCCGGGATCCTTTTGGAATCAAGTATTTTTTTGAGAACCACTTTGTCATTTTCAGTGAGCTTTGGAAAGTTAGGATCCATCTCGTACATAGTAACCACCCCAGTCTATATAATCGGTCAGACTATATGTTATTTTCGGTTTTTTGTTCATAATCGTCACCGCATGAAGTGACAAAACTCCCCAAAAATTTCCATATTCTCTAATAACCATTCAGTTATAATCTTTCGACCATAAGAATGTTTATATATAAACGGACCACTCTACAGTAGTTGCATAACAAAAAAAGGGTTTGTGATAAAGAGATATGGCTGCAGCCCTTTAGCCTGCTCCATCTCGTTACTTTTGCAAAATTACTCGGGGGGAACTGGATGAACAAAAAAAATATATCTACGACAAATCTAATACTTTTTTTGACAGTTTTTACTGTATTTACAATGGCGGTCAACGAAGTCTCAGCAGCGACCTCGCCATCATTGGGTGCAGCTAGCACCTTCGCAGTTCTAGCCGCAACCCCAGGAATCACTAATGTTCCTACGTCTGCTATAACTGGGAATGTTGGGTTGAGTCCAGCCACTGGTGCTGGTATTGGATTAACGTGCGTAGAAGTGACTGGGACAATATACTCAGTCGATGCTGCTGGTCCTCTTCCGTGCAGAGTAACAAACCCTGGCTTACTGACTAATGCTCAGGCTGCTAGCACTGCTGCATTTGCTGCTCTTAGCGCTGTACCGAATGTAGCGTGTGATGTTAACTACGGAGCTGTAACCAAGGACCTAGTTGGATTAACTCTTGTTCCAGGTGTCTATTGTGCTAATGCATTTGGGTTATCCGGAACACTCACTCTTGACGACACAGGTAACGCAGCTGGGGTCTGGATTTTCCGGACGACTGCTGCTGCTGCCGCTCTCACTACAACGCCAGGCGTAGGCGCGAAAGTTCAATTTCTCAATGGAATTGGCTCACTATGCAACGTGTGGTGGAAAGTCGCGAGCTCCGCGACTATTGGTTCAGGCACTGCCTTCATAGGAAACATTATGGCGCTCACAAGCATCAGTTTGGGTACAGGCGCAAGCTTGAACGGTCGAGCCCTGGCACAAACTGGAGCTATTACATTGGATGCCAATCAAATTTCTAATGTCTGCGGGGCGAATATAAATGGAACAAACATAACAAGCCTCACTGTGAAAAAGATTGTCATTAATGATAATGGTGGCACCGCACATGTTAGTAACTTCACACTGTTAATTAACGGTAGCTCGGTTCTGAGCGGTATTGCGAATGTGGTTGCACCAGGCTCGTATGTTGTGTCTGAAATTGGAGTCTCAGGATACAACGGCACGATTACTGGTGACTGTTCTCCAAGCGGTATGGTGACGCTCACGATGGGACAGAACAAGACTTGCACAATCACAAATAATGATGTTCCATCGCCGCCGGCAAACTCCCCTAAACTCACTGTGAACAAGATTGTCATTAATGATAATGGTGGAACAAAGAATGTAAGTAACTTCACATTAAAGGTCGGCAGTGTAATAGTAGTTAGTGGTGTACAGAACACATTCATTGCAGGTACATACATTGTGTCCGAAGTGTTAGACCCAATGTATAGTGTAAGTTTTGGCGGAGCCTGCTCAATCAATGGAAGAGTAGTGTTGCATGCTGGGGATGTAAAGACTTGTACCATAACCAACAATGACATACCAAGCCCAAAACCAATCCCTGTCATGGGTGACAAGCTATTTATATTGCTTATAGCATTCACTCTGATATTGGGACTCTATGGCTTCAAGAGATACAGCAGATAAGGAACTTGCAAAGAAATCAATATTTTTTATTTTAAAATTCCTTGGCGTTTTTCTTTTATTGAGCTGGTTCTTCAATCTGGGGCCAATATCTGACTTTTTCATAAACTTCTTTGTTTTTGTGATAAGGTGCTTCCTTTTCATAATAGGAAAGGGAACAGTGACCATAGTGAATAATGAGCTTGTAGTTAACTCAATCTCTATGATCGTCGTAAAGGAATGCACTGGAGTGGCGATGTACTCGCTTTTCGTTGCCTTTATGGTATCGTATGGCATCTCAAGAAAAACCCTCAAATACGGAGTTTTTGGCTTGTTTATGCTGATAGGCCTTAATATCCTGAGGCTTTTCACCATACTTGTCTCGACATTTTTCGGCACAAAAGTCTTCTATCTTGTCCATGACTTCCTTTGGCCCTCCACTTTTTTTGTCTTCACATTGATCGCTGTATTATTCTACATCAAGAAGAGTTCAAAATGAAGCCGCTCAAGTTCTTCCTGACCGCTGCCGCAATCAATCTGGTGCTGTTCATCCTTGTCTTTTTGCAGCCAGTAAGCCCTTTAAGGTCTTTCATAGGCTATCTGACGAGCTTTTTCGTGTTTATATTAGGTAATGGCTTAAGGATAAATGTTATTTTATCCAAAGACGCTTGCATCCTGGCCACAAGTACTGGAGCTCTGGAGCTTTACCAGACTTTCTATGAGTTTCTCACGATCATAGCCTTAACCATCCCTCTTTATCTAAACTCCTGGAGGCGACTATTCGAAAAACTAGCTGCAATTCTGGCCATAATGACCAGCTACTACGTTTTATTGTACGGCACTACAATCTTGCTTCTCCAGAATGGTTTCAACGTTCCCTGGCTCTTGACTTTCATAAAGTTTAACACAGAGTCTTTCATGATTTTCGCTTTTGGCCTGGTCTGGTTCTTTGTTAACAAGACTAGGATCCTGAAGATAATTGATAAGCTGAGAGAACACTAAACTAAGGTGCTTGCCTCCTTTTGGAATGTTTCAGCCTTGTCTGTTCGCTGCCAGGGAAAGTCTCGATGAGTCGAGTTTCTTCCCATCTATAAAACCAGAGGAAAAAGGATAAATTATTTTGGTGCATTCTCCATGCTGATCATCGTGAATTCTGTTTCCTTAATCTTGAATACAATCATCTTTAGATATTCCGCCAAAAGCGGTGCCCATACTTGGAGGTTCTTTCTTCTAAACTCATCTATGGAGTCTTCAAAATCAGCATATTCGCTAAATACAAACTTTACAAGTTTGTTATGCTGATTGTAAGTATCGATGACTTTTCCGTAATAATCTGAGGTCCGTTGAATTAACGCCTTTAACTCTTTTTTGGAATTCTGATCCTTCAAAAGATCCTTGGATTTATTGAGTTTTGCCTTATCTATAATTTTTGCTACCTTAACAATATAATCACCAGTCATTCCGAAAAAATAGATTATGTAAGAGATATAGAGCAGCTCTAATGATGAAAGATTAAATTTGTGTGCTGTAACCGAATTATTGAGGGCACTTTGGATGGCCCTTCTTGCAAGCAAGACTTGCCGCTGGACCTCAAATCCTTTTTCCACTATATCTGTTACATTTGTTTCTGAATCAACCAACTCTATTGTTTCTGAAAAAATGCTCTTTGTGATATGTCCTATCCTTATGATTATTGAATTTAGGTTTATGGTCTTTATGTCCCAAAAAACCTGGATTACTATCCTGTCTGAGGTAACTTCCATAATCTCAGCTGCAATAAATTCGTGTACATGCTTTCTGACGAATTCCATTTTTCCTGCATTTGGTCCGCGCAAGGTGATAAGTGTATATCCATTTAGGTATGTGGAGAGCAGCAATTGTATTATTTCATCAGTCGACTTTCCAGATATGTCTATTAATAATTCCTCTGCATCCTTTGAAGAGCTATACCTTGGCATTATCTCCAAAGAATTTCTTAGGGTTTCCTGAACAGACAATGAATCGCCTTTCTTTATCCTGTTTTTTTTCAGCCACGTATGTGGCACAGTTATACAAAAAGCTGATTTCCCAAACTTAATTAATTTTCTTTCATCCCTAATATCTTCCATAGTATATATAATAACTTAGTGTTATATATAAAACTAACTACTTATTTTCAGTACCTATATTATAGACGTAATTATAGCATATATATTGAATATATAGTATATAACTTATGTTTATAGTAATAAAAGTAATTACTATTGCTAAGAAGTAAAAAATAGTCAGAATAAAACTGTATCAATGGGTTAAGGACTATATGTGAACTTCAGGCAGAAAAAATTGCTACCATTACGGTATTTTATTATTTAGGGAGGAATTAAAAAATGAAACAAACAAAAATATTATCAAACGTCTTTGTATATCTTATGGTTTTTGTATCTGTAGTATGTTCAGTATATGCAGCACAACCAGCTGTAGATCTCGGAACAGCCGGGAATTTTGTAATATTGGCAAAATCAGGAATCTCAACCACTGGCACAACCTCTATTGTTGGAAATATTGGGGTGAGTCCTATCGACAGCACTGCGATCACAGGATTTGGACTGATACTTGATGCATCGAACCAATTTTCCACATCATCTTTAGTTAACGGAAGCGTTTATGCAGCCGACTATGCAGATCCAACCCCATTGGTTATGGCTACAGCTATAAGCGACATGGAAACAGCGTACACTGATGCGGCAGGACGCTCATTACCTGATGTTACTGAACTAGGTGCGGGAGATATTAGTGGGATGACTCTCACTCCTGGGCTCTATAAATGGGGGACTGGGGTTGTAATAAACACTGGTGTCACTCTCGATTGCCTTGGCAACTCCGCAGGTGTCTTCATCTTTCAGATACCAGGAACCCTCACCGTGGGCAGTGGTGCAATTGTTACTCTCAGCGGTAGCTGCCAGGCATACAACATCTTCTGGCAAGTCGCTGACAAAACAACCCTTGGAACAACATCTGTTTTCAATGGAAACATTCTGGATCAAACAGCGATTGTGTTGAATACTGGCGCAACATTAAACGGAAGGGCATTGGCGCAAACAGCTGTTACATTAAGTGCCAATACTGTCTCATTACCATCTATTGTCCCTGTTTTGACAACAATCATATTAGCACCAACATCAGCAAATCTTACTGTCGGATCTACTTTGCAGTTGAATGCTACAAGTCTTGATCAGTATGGTTCGTTGATAGGTGCGACCATCTCCTATGCTTCAAGCAATTTGTCTGTTGCTACAGTTAATGCTACAAGCGGTCTTGTTACTGCTGTTGCTTCTGGCGGCGCTACAATTAGTGCGACGAGCGGAACTGTAAGCGCAACAAGCGTAGTTATTGTACAGACAGCTGCTCCGATACTCAATCATATCGGTTCAATGAGCGTTACGCAGGATACATTGCTTAACTTCACAATAACAGCCACAAGTCCAGACGGGTTTAATTTAACATTTGTAATTGCCGGCAAACCTGCAACAGCAAACTTTACCAACAATTATGACGGGACTGCTACCTTCAACTGGATGCCAAACGTGACTGATGTGGGAGTAACTAACGTGACCTTCACAGTTAACGACAGTATAAAATCGGCAAGCGAAGCTATAACAATAACAGTAAACGAATTCCAGGCACCAACAATTCCGACAAATCCGGCTGCGAAAAAGAGATCCTCAGGAGGAGGAGGAAGTTCAGGAGGTAGCGGAAGTTTGGGAGCTAATGGGCAGTGTTCAGAATGGTCAGCATGCAATTCAGAAGGAATACAAATAAAGACATGCACCTACCCAAATAGCAAGGTCATATCAAAACAAAAGCAACCATGTAAACATACTGAAACAAATGCGGTAGGCCAAGATAGGACTGTGCCAACAGAGCTACAGACAGCAGAATTGGCCAACATTAGACAAGAAACTGGGGGGACTGGTCAGGGTACTAATGGAACTGCTTCAACTGACAACAACCAGATTACTGGTCAAGCGTTAGGTCATACTGTTACTAAGCCTTCATGGTTGAACAACTTGTTCGCCTGGCTCTTGAGACAGTTTAGAGGACCTTAATTAAAGACGTTGCAGTACAAGGATTGACTGGACGAGATCGAGTTCCCGTTCAGCCACAAAACTTGCATCTACAAAACTCTCAGTAGGTTCTAACTTTTGGGTCAGTCTTTGACCATTCCAGTTTGCCTCCTCAGGTTGCTTGTCAAGATGTTCTCCCATTTCCCTGCATCCAGGCAATTGATGGTAGGTTTCCCAATGCGCTACTTGTTGCTCCTTCATCTGCAGATCAAATGCTGTCTTTTCGGTTTGTATAATTTTGCACCACCTAGGTTCATTTTAAGAAGAGCAGATGGTGCTTATATACTTCGTTAAGGTTGGTTCTGAATTCAGTTCCTGAAAGTTTATAAAGTCAAGAACAAGAGAATTTGGAGATCAAGGGATTTCTGAACCTCTTAAAATCCCGTCCGTTGCTAATCTAACCTTGTCCGTTTTTTGCCATGTAAGGTCGGAATGGGCTGAGTTTTATTTGCTGAAGATAATTTTATTTGTTGCTTCTATTGCTTCCTTGCACATTATGGTAAGCTCTTCAAATTGTTCTTTCTTCTGAAACTCTATGTTTGTGCCATACTGAAAATCTTCCCTTATCTTAACTAAGCTATGCTCATCGTCTTTTGCCTTCGAAATCTTTAAAGTGCTGATGAATCTATCATCAATAGCAATTTTGCCTTGTTCTTTTAGCATTTCAATTACTGCAATAGTGCATTCCTGGTTTCTTGATTCGTATCCGAATCTGTGCAGGATTGCTAAAAAGCAATGATATATGCAATAGAAGAAAGCACTTGCAGACCAGTCAGAATAATTGTTTTTCTCAAAAAATAATGCTGCATTGAGGTTATGTCGTGCTTTTGCTATATGAAGTGCTGCCACTTTATAGTCTTGTTCTTGTTCTACTAATCCACGATGCATCCCAATTTCTGCTAATTCCTTCTTTGCCTTGTTAAGACACCACTTAACTTTATTAGAAGCTTGTGACATTTTTTACTACCCCTATCATTTTATCATGACCTTGAAGAACATAACTTTCTCTTATGGCATTAACCATTGCAGGATTTTTGTTTTTCAAGTTCTTTTCCAAATCTGATAAGGTCATTATTAGCGGATGTATTGGCTTGTAGGAAATATTGTTTTTCTCATCAATAAATTTTTTAACTTCCTTATACCTCTCTTTCTCAATAATCACCAGTAAATCTACATCCTTGGCTTTGTCATAGTTTCTTAGAGTCGAACCATAGATTAATACAATCTGCGCAGTTTCAGCTAATCCTCCAAATTCATGCAGCCACCTTTCTGCTTTTTCCTTGGATTCTTTTATCAATAGGGCTTCAATCAATTTTTTAGTGTAATTATCTTCAAAATCGATTTTATAAAAGATAGCTTTGCCAAGCTTTTTTCTTACTAGGGTCTTTTCTGAGTAAAGACTATTCAATATCTTTAAAGAACCTCTTGGCGTTATATTCAGTTTTTTCGAGATTGAGTTAGCATTGTAGTCGCTACTAAAATCCTTGAATATCAACAACAATGCTTCATTCTCCTTTTCAGTTGGCGTTTTCATGGCATAATAACCTGCAGTTCCTATATCGGAACTAATGGTTCATATATAGGAACTAATAGTTCTATATAAATATTTCGTTTGTTCGGATGTAATCATCATCTTCATCGTCCAAATGTTTAGTGAAAATTTCCCAGTTGTTGTAAAATCTTCGATGCGTCCGAATTTTGTACTTAATTTAATTTACAAGAGAAATCTCATCCCAAAATGATGTCTTTACACAAAAAAAATTAAATATAAAAAAATGGGAATTGTGACGATAACGCAACTAACAATCCTGCTTCCTTTTTTAGTATCTCTGCCTTATCTACATGCTCCCAGGTAAAGTCAGGATGAGTCGAGTTTCTGCTCCTATAACTTTACATCCCCAAGGATTTCATTAGCGAATATACCAAGAATGCTGGCCAAACAATCGCTTTCAAAAATCCCAACACTCCCATCCAAAAGCCTGTTGCTGTGGAAATGTAATACACAGCCGAACCAATAAACCCAAGGCCATAAAGCGCTCCGCCGCAGCCATGGTGAAAGGAGCCATGGTTAAAACACTGATTTTTCATATCTTTTTTGGACATCAATTTCTCACCTCACCAGATATCCACTGTATTCGGATATTAAAATGTTTGTAATCCTGGCTGTGGACAAATACAACTGATTGGCTTTCGGGGCATTAGTCGGAGTGGGCAGAGTTTGTGCTACTTGAATTCATAAATCTGCTTATCCTGGCTTTTTACGAAGAAATATACCGACAATCTTGTAAAAATTGGATGACGTTTGTTTAAATGAGCAGGTTTCATTATTGTAATAATAGGCTGATGACTCTCTTAATTTCTTCAGCACTATGCCCAATTTGAGCAGCCACTTTTTCGTAATCCTGGTTATTTATTGTTTGAACAGCTTTTATAATAGCTTTTTTTGAAGCGTAATCTCCGAGATTAACTTTTTCTGCCTTTATATCTGTATACCACAACAAAGCGAACATGTCACAAATGTCTTTTATTCGCTTATGGTCTTTATCTCTATTTGGCAGGGAATTGACTTTCATGCCTAAAAGAAGCTTAGGGGTGGGAAGCAATAATTTTCTATTGAATTCAGTGACCATTGTGGATTCCTTGTTCTCAAAAACTTGTTTCAATAAAGGCTCATCTATTGGGTTAAATCCAAAAATATTCTTGAAGTTGTCAGGAATAGAGTCAACTATCAAATCAACATACATTGGAAAGATAAAGTGAGTAGAGACAGTCTCACCTTCTTTTAGCTCTTCCTCTGTTTCAGTATGGATTTCTTTCATAAGCCTGAAACTTAACGGCTTAAACTTGAGTTCTTCTTTGAGAATCCTAATTGTTTGAGCCAAAGTTGTTTCTTTCAAATTTGTCTTCATTTGGAAGCCCAAGTCAATATCTCTGCTTCCTAAATAAGGCCTGCCTTGTGCTTTCTCAAATCTGTTATTTACATGAAAGAATACTGCCCAACCGCCAAGTATGCAAATAGGCTCTTCTAGAGTGTTGATTACCTCTTTCAAATACTTGTACGATATTCTAGTCTCAAATTCCTTATACATTATAACCTCTTCATGAGCATCTCGGCAGCTTCCTGGCATGGACCACCTTCTTGAGTTAAATCCAATATAAGTTGTGGCAGTGAGACTATTGAAAGTCCATCTATAATTCGTTTTCCATACATAACATGCGGATCTGCTACTATCACCTTAACATTTCCTTTTCCATATAATCCATTCTTGGTCATTAGGCTGTGCCAACTATTCAAATCTTCTTCTTTTATGTAAACATCTATTCTTGAGGGGAAAAGATAATGCTGAACAATGTTCTCTGCCTGATAGGTTGTCAGCGTATAATCTAATTTTGACTTTTTTAAAAGATCTAGTGGTTCCTTAACCATATAACTCCTGAATTTTTTAGGTTTCTTTGCTAAGATAATCCAATATTCTAAAAGTTTTTTTCTATTACTTGGAGCGGTGCCCTTGATAAGCTTCTTCTTCTCTAACTCTTTCAGATAAAGGATAACCCACTGCCTACTGCAATCTGCTCGTTTTGAGAGCTCATTCTTGCTTAAAGGCTCTTTGCTGTTGAGCAATACTCTCAATATCCTTTCTCGTTTATCGCCTCGCATACTATGTAAGTATCATAACTAGTATATAAATGTTACTTACATGTAAGTAAATAAGGAGCTTAATAAATGATAATTACAGGAGAGATACAGTAGCTTTCGGGGCATATATCGGGAAAAGCGGAGTTTTTGTACTTAACCTTAAAGCAGATACATCAGCTTGAGATATTTAATCCAAAACTCTCAAGCAGATAAGTATTGATTTCGGCAGCCATCTTCCTGTGTGCCAACTTAGTCTCTTCCAACAACACTCGGATTTGCTCTTTGTTTCCCTTATTATAGAATTTTCTGTATAATTCATTTCTTTGGGATAATCCTGCT
Source organism: Candidatus Woesearchaeota archaeon (assembly GCA_043803105.1). Lineage (GTDB taxonomy): Archaea > Nanobdellota > Nanobdellia > Woesearchaeales > JAZDKJ01 > JAZDKJ01. Next base: position 116,948 of record JAZDKJ010000005.1, on the reverse strand, counting down.
TCATCTTCAACTTCATCCAATTTTTTGGCTAATGGCTCTGCCAAAGAGTGACCAATAATATGGTCCATGTCCAAAGTATCTCGATAAGCACCATTGAAGCACACTGTTCTTACAGGACCCATATCAAATTCTTTCAAAGTCTTTGCTTTCTGCTTGGTAACAAAATATTTCTCTAAGGAAGCTACTATTTCCAGATTGATATAATGAGGCATTTCCTTGAATCTCGCAGCGTAATTATGAATATATAAGAAATGACTCGTTTCTTCCAAGACATCTAAAGCATCAGCTGTATTGACAAATCTGCAATTGTCCAGACTTTGCAAAAGTGTGCTTGGAAAGTAAACTCCCACTGTTAGTGGTTCTTCCCAGACAATCCATGTATATGGTAAGCTTTTTTCTTGGGCCTTTTGAAATCTGGGTTCAAACTTTGCTTTTTGGGCAAAGATATCTTCAGGCACAATGTATGAAGAAGCTCTTGTAGAGCAACTGACTCCGTTGAGGGCTTCTATTTCAATTTGAAAATACTCAACAAGACTAGGTAAGTATACCATCGTTGAGAGGAATCATTTAATCCTTAAAACACTTTGCGTCGCACTAATGTAGCTACAATCTTGCTTATACAACGAAAGAAATATCGTCCACAAGCTTCGATTTTTCAATAAAAAACAAAAATAAAAAATGACGTTCACGTCTTGACTTTGGCTTACAAGCCTGCTTCCCTCCGCAGGACTTCCGCTTTATCTACCCATTCCCATGTAAAGTCCGGATGAGCAGAGTTTTACTTCGTTCGAAAATCAGCCATTAAATGCTTTTTGTAGAAAGGGGAATCGCATCAGCCGAAGAAGGATGGGTTACTGTATCATCCTCGCTGATGTTGTTTTCCTTTCTTATGACCGCTTCCACCACAGCCCAATAGTACTCCACAAATTTATTTACAACAGGATTCTTCAGATTTAACTTGTACATCTTTGCTCTTCCAACAAGTCGTGTTTGCGTAACTATCTTCTTTTTCTTAAAATCTATCCAAATTCCTTTTAATGTTGTGTAACCTACTTGTGAGTATCTTGCGATTTCTCTCATGGAGTAATCATATTCGGAATGTACTATTAAGAAACTCCATATCCTGTTCTTCGGGGTATTTCCCTCCTCCGCCAAAAAAAACTGATTTCTCCATTGGAATCTTGAAAGATAAACATGTATTTAAAGCTTTCTTTTAGGCCTACAAGGGGCTAAATTTAGACCATCTAATTATATACAAGATAAGCGTTATTTCACTTGATGGCAAAGATAAAGAGGAGCGAATATATAAAAATTAGCAGGACAATTGTTAAGAAGTTATTTGACTCAAACTGTTTTGGAAAAGGTTCTGCATATATTCATGTCCTGAAATCTGGAATCCCAAAAGAAGACGTTGATAAAGTTGAGATTGTTCTTGATGCCCTGTTGAAGCAGAACATATGTTGTAAAAAGAAAAAACAGCATGGCTGGAAATATTACCTTAACCTCGAGCGATACGATAAGATAAGTGAGATTATCACAGAAAAAGGGAATAACTCAATCATTCCACTTCTATTGATGATATAAACCTAAAACAAGAATTGATTATATTATGCTATATATCTTGTAGGCCATCTGCTTTTGGGGCATTTATCTGGAAGGGCGGAGTTTTGTTGAAATAAACGCAATCTTTATAAGTAAGAAAATTCTTACTGCATAAAGTGGTGACAAAATGAGCATTGCAACTGTAAAAGTGTCTGACAAGGGGCAAATAGCCATCCCGCAATCCGTAAGAGAAAGTCTTGGGATTGAGAAGGGGGATGACCTTGTTATGCTTCAGGTAGATGGGAAAATAGTGTTGGAGAAATCCAAGGACACTGAAAAAAAGCTAAAGGATGAATTCAAGGATATTTTGAAATTCAGCGAGAAATCCTTAAAGAAAGTTTGGGACAATAAATCTGATGACATCTGGGGGTCGTACCTGAAATGATTGTCTCGCAAAGAGACATAGTATTGTTGCCTTATCCTTTTTCCGATTTGAAGCAAAATAAGGTAAGGCCTGCGCTTGTCGTCTCAAATGACCTGTTGAACAAGAAGTCTGCAGATTGCATAATGGTGCCATTGACCTCAGTGATAAAAGATGAGCCATATTCAGTTCTGATAAGCCAACAGGATATGTCTGCTGGAAAACTTGTTACAGAGAGTAGAATCAGGGTTGACAAGATATTTTGTGTAGAAAAATCACTAATAATCATGAAGATTGGGTCTCTGAAGGAGAACACATTCAAAAAAGTTAAAGAAGAGCTTGTCAAGATATTCTAGATAAAAAGTTTTTGGGGCATTTCGTTATTAAATTGCCTTGCAAAAGATACTTTCAATTCGAAATCATTAATCCAAAATTCTCAAGCAAGTATATGCTAATTTCAGCAGCCATCTTCCTGTGAGATAACTCAGTTTCATATAACAAGACTCGAATTTGCCCTTTGTTTTTCTTACCGAATATCCATCGGAAGCCAGACCTTTTTATACGATGCCTTCAGGTAAGAACGATGGTCTCACAAATTCGTTTGACCTTATTATGAACGGTCTCGAAGTAACCACAAGCGGGCAGAGGATTCACGATTACGACATGCTAATAGCTGCCATGAAGAAAAATAACATGAATCTAGATGAGTTTGAAGGCTATCTTGCAGCTTTCAAATATGGTATGCCCCCTCATGGTGGTTTTGGTATAGGAGGGGAACGGTTGACTGCCAAATTTCTTGGTTTAGAGAATGTCAGGCAGGCGAGCCTTTTCCCAAGGGACAGGACAAGATACAGCCCGTAATAATTTTTGTCTTCTTAATCAAGCAACTTCATAAAATTATTTTCATGCTATCATAACCTGCTTCAACATTGTACCCAGGAAATTTCTTTCTTAATACTGCATTGAGTTCATCGTGATTTAGCTTGAAAGTTTCTTCTATGTGTGTAATTACAATTCTCCTGGCATTCATCTCTTTTGCATGATTGAGCATTTGCTCAAAACTATCTTCATCCGAGGGAGGCACCTTTCGCGGACTGATTGACCTATCCTCCCAAAAAAGATTATGCGCTATGAAGACATCAACATTTCGTGTTGTGACATCTACTTCTAAATGGTGATATTCGCAAGGCGCATAGACTACCTTTTTTTTGCCTTCAGATATTACAAAGTAAAATCCCTTCGTGAATTCTATCAATATTGGTTCTATCGAAATTTTGCCAATTGTAATTTTCTTGTTCGGTTCAATGAAAACAAGCTTGATAATACCTTTCTTCTCATAGAAATCAAGAAAACCTCCGCAAGAGAGTTTTTTGAACATGTCAAATTGGTCTCGTGAAATATATACCATGACAGGTTCATGTAAAGAAACCTTGTTGACAAAATCAAAATTGTATTGTTCTAGAATCCTCAACCCTAAGGTGTGATCAGGATGCCAATGTGTTAGGATTACATGCTTTAAGGAATTAATCTTTTCTCTTTCAAGTTAGGCCCTAATCTCCTCAGGGGTGTCAAAAAGCAAATCGATGTCTTCTACAAATAGCGATGTACCTGTCCTACTATAAGGAATGCCCTTTTTTCGGGCTTCAAGGCATATCTCGCAAGAGCATCCCAATCTAGGAATAGGTACCACCCCTGCTGTTCCGAGTAGTATAATCTTCATATAGGTTTTATATTCAGCATATTTATAAGATTTTCTGAGTGATGGCCAGCTTGAAGCAATATATTGATCAATAAACAATATTTTGATCATTAATGCAAAGAGTGGTCTTTTTTCTTATGTATTGTAGCACCAATGTAGCCACATTCTTGCTTTTTAGTACGATAGAAACGCTCAAAAATCTATGATTTTTAGCGTGCCAGAAATTTATAATTTCTGAGCATCTCGACTATAATCCCGACTTTTCAACAAAAAAAAATAATAAAAAAATGTCATTGTCGTCCTGATATTTTTCTATAAGCCTGCTTCCTTTCTCAGCACTTCTGCTTTGTCAGTCTTCTCCCAGGTAACGGGAGAGTGGGCGGATTTCTCTTTCCGTCTATAAATGTAGACGAACCAGAAGTATAAATACCTTTTGTGGCATTGGTCAGGATGAGCTGAGATTGTGACATATAAGATTTTAAATCTGCTGATACTGACCTTTTACAAAGAGTACTTTCCATAAATTCGGTAAAACCATTTGATATGCATTAGGAATAGCTAAGTATCTCTCTGCAATATAAACGTTTAAAAGGGATAGAATATTCATTGTTTTATGCCAGTAAATTATATCTCAGTAAGTGCTATTTCTAACAGCGATCAGCTCGGCGGAATAGCTGGAATTTGCCATGAGGTAGATTTTACGCTTCCGTTGGCTATTGGTTACCAAGTCTCTAATAAGAGCATAAACCAAGGGAGCCAAAACACAAGACAGCCAAAGTTTGCAGATTTAGGGTATCTAGACAGACTAACAAGAGGTTATGGATTCATTACTGCGGTGCATTATTATACAAAAAATAATGAAACGATAATTGGAGATTTGGAAACGATTGTTAGGTTAGGAGTAACTCCTTCAGTTACATTACTCCAGCTTAACACATTGCCTGCATCACTAGATGTTCTGAGCAAGATTAAGGAAATGGGTTTCACAGTGATTTTCAAAGTGGCAGTATCAAACAAACAGTCTCCTCAAGAAGGATATGCGGTTTGGAAAGGAGATAAAGTTGAAGACGTATCAACTGGACAAGTAGAACCGTTAGTTGGCCAAGTTATTGATAGAAGAGGTGTTATTGATTATGCAATGTTTGACCCTAGCCACGGGACTAATTTAGACCTGAATCTTGATGAGGGCTGTTTGGCAGTAAAATTCGGAAAGAGTATTATTGCAAATAGTGGTTTAAACCACTTAGGATTGGTTTATGCTGGAGGGATAAAACCATCCAATGTCAGACCATTAATTAGGTCCTTATTACCGTTTTTTCCAAATAGGGTAAGTATCGATGTTGAAAGCGGAGTTAGAACAGATGACTGCCTTGATTTGGATTTGGTAAGAAGTTACTTAGTTGCGTGCAAGGAAGAAATGGTTTGATTTTAAAGGAGGGTTTACACATAATTAAAAGAGAAATCACTTCTATAAACCGAAAGAAGAAAATAAAAAAATAACCTTCACGTCATAATAAATGACTAAAGTCCTGCTTCTTTTCTCAGCACTTCTGCTTTGTCAATCTTCTCCCAGGCAAAGTCGGGATGAGTCGAGTTTCTTCTCGTCGAGAAACATAGACGAAAAGGAATATAAATACTTTTCGGGGCATATATCGGGAAGAGCGGAGTTTTTTCACAAGAAAACAGACACTGAGTAGTAAATTCCTGCTCCGATAAAAACAACCCCTGCAACATTCCTTACCCATCTGTCAACTATCCTAACCTTGTTCATCACCTTTGCCAGTTTTGTTACGCTGTGCACCAAGATGAAAGAAAAAATAATCACAGGTAGGCCTGTTGCTAACGCAAAAACCGATGGGATAACTATCCCATCTCCTGCTTTTAAAGCGAGAGGGATAAGCATACCAAAGAACAGAACAGCGCTGAATGGGCAGAATGCTAAAGCAAATATCACTCCAAGGAGAAAGCTTCCAAAATACCGTTGTTTAGAAACCTGTTCCTCAAGTTTATTGATTCCAGAAAATCCTTTGATAAAATCAAGCTTTACTAGTTCAAGCAGGACTATTCCGATTATTATAAGCAATGGTCCAAGAAGTATATTGCTGTATTTCTGCAATGGGAGAGCAATTGCTTGAATATTTAACCCTAACCAAACGATTACTGAAGCAATAGCTACATAAGTAAGTGCCCTTCCTAGAGTGTATATCAATCCAATTAGCAGAGTTCGTTTGCTATCTCCTATCTTCTTTGAGATGTAGGCAATGGCTGTGATATTTGTGGTTAGAGGGCAAGGAGCTATGGCGGTCATCAACCCGATAAAGAAAGCAGCAATCAGTGGTATACTACTGCTCCCCATAGCCTCCATAAAAGCCATCAATCCCATTCTAGCTAAAATCTCCTGCCAGTCTTCTATCAATGATCCTTTTAAGGTAAGTCATAAAATCTTGCTTGTCATTAATCTTATACCATACATTGGTGTTCTGTTCAGGATGGAATCCTTGGCTGTCATATACTCCTATCCACAGTGATGAACCACTAACGCCATATTTCATGGCTGTTACTTTATTATCTATCAGGTCGTAATTAACGGAATTGAACACAATCTTGCCTGACTGAATCTCGGCAGCATAATATGTGTATACTGTCTCATTTGCATATGCTCCTACTGTTTTGCATGAATAGCATTGGTTCGTTCCGTGAAAATGGAAAACTTCAATCTTTTCTACTGATGCCTTGGCACTCTGATTACTTAACAAATCTTCTGTGATTGAAGAATTCTGGTTTGTGTCAGCACATCCCTGCAAAAATAGAGCTATTAGAGCCATGATTATTATCGTTGCTTTCATTTTTCCACCTATCACCCTACTATCGCTCCGTATATCAATCCTGAGATTGTTGTGAACACTATGATTAAGCCCACATAAACTAGGGTTCTTTTGGTCCCTATGAATTTTCTTACCACAAGAATGCTTGCAAGTGAGATTACTGGGTCTGCAAGCAGATAGGCAAATAGTGGTCCTTTTGCCATGCCAAGTCCTAAGAACATTTTTGCCATTGGAACTTCTACCAAGGTCGGGAAATACATAAATACGCCAAATAATACGGCAATAAGATTGGCAAACAGAGTATTTTTGCCCATGAAGGTAGCTAGGAAGTTTTGAGGTAGGAGTGCTGTTAAGACACCTGCTAAGAAGATGCCTCCTAAAAGAAGTGGAAAAATCTTCTTTGTGAATGTCCAAGTTTCAAAAAGCCATGATTTGGTTTCTTCTTTTGAGAAAAGCAATTTGGTCAAGAGTGTTAAAATAACAATTAAGCCAGCTATGATTACGTACCTTAAATACCCATTCACTCTCGTTCCTACAATGAGTATTGATACAAGTGTAATGAAAAAGAATATTAGCCTGTGCTTCTGGAAGAATGGCATATCTTTGCTATCCTGCACCTTAGCGCTAACAAGAGCAGGAGTTGCCTTTTTCTCTTCCTCCAAATCTTCTTTCTTGAATATTGTAGATATTATTATGCCGATAACTATTGCAAAAGTGACAGATAAGATTATTCTGGCGAGAGCAAAGTTCCATCCTAAAACGCTTCCAGTAAAGAGAATAGCCATTATATTTGTAGCAGGAGCCGTATACAAGAATGCTAAAGCAGGACCTATCCCTGCGCCTTTCTTCTTTATACCTGCAAATAAGGGTAAGATTGTGCAGGAACAGACTGCCAGTAACAAACCTGCGACAACTGACAGGGGGTATGCCTTAAGCTTTGAAACTTTTTGACCAAGGTATTGGGTGATTTTTTCTTTTGGAAGCAGGGCTGACATAGCTCCAGCAATAAAGAAGGCAGGGACAAGGCAAGTTAGAACATGAGCTGCAACATACTCAATTACTGCCTTTATGCCCGCTATGAATAAATCTGTAACTATCATTTATTTTTGTCTCATCTTAAGAATTTCTTGATCTCTTCAACATTAGCTATTTTGCCATACGACTTCACTTTGCCATCAACTACCAGTGCTGGTGTAGACATAACACCATAGTCTACTATCTTGTCTATTTCTGTTACTTTGACAATCTCTGCCTTGATTCTCAATTCTTCAACAGCCTTTTTTGCATTGGCTTCAAGCATCTTGCACTTCGGACAACCTGTTCCAAGTATTTCAATTTTCATGGTCGTATCCCTCATTTCTTATATGCGGTTAATTTTAGGCTTTCAACAGGCAATCCACTGTACTGCCTATCGCTTATCTCCTTATCTTCCGAGAGAATCTTGACATTTAATCCAGCATCCTTAATCAGTTTTAGATATTGATTCTTCAGTATAGCCACGCCAACACACCTAGTAATTAATTTTTCATCGTTCTTATCCATTTCAGAAAGTTCTTTCAATAAAACCATATCTGAAACAAGTAGTTTTCCGCCTTTCCGTAACACTCTGAATGCTTCACCAAAAACTTTGGCTTTGTCAGGTGAGAGATTAATGACGCAATTGCTGATGATAATATCAATGGAGTTATCATCTACGGGCAATTCCTCAATGTCTCCTAACCTGAATTCAACATTGTTAAGACCATATTTTTTTGCATTTTCTCTTGCTTTCTTAATCATCTTTTCAGTCATGTCCACACCTATAACTTTGCCCTTCTTTCCAACTTTTTTTGCCGCAAGAAAGCAATCAAACCCTGCCCCTGAGCCTAAATCAAGAACTACCATCCCTTCTTTTATCTCCCCTAAAGCAGTAGGATTACCACAACCAAGTCCAAGATTTGCTTCTGGCACTGCCTTAATATCTTGCTCAGAGTAACCTAAACTCTTGGCAATTTGCTCATTATCCATATTATTGCATCCGCAAGAGCAACCGCAACCTGTATCGGCTATCTTTGAATAGCTTTTTCTCACTGCTTTCTTTATATCCTCATGTTTCATTTTGCCCCCTTATTTATTTGTCATTCAATATCTTGAAAATTTCATATACTCGCTTATCCTTAATTGAGTAAAGTATTTTCTTGCCTTCTCTTCTTGAGTTTACTATCCCCCATTCTTGCAGCTTCGCAAGATGCATAGATGTGTTAGATTGTGTTCTCTTGATAATAGAAGGAATTTCACAGGCGCAATACTCTCCTGTCTCACAAGTGCATCCTCCTTTTTTTAGGAGAAGCTCAATAATCCTATACTTCGTTTCTTCGCCTAGTGCTTTGAATAGCAGCAATCTATTTTTGTCTGGCATTTAAACATATCAACAGGCATTGATATATAAAGTTTTCAATTAGGTCTTGCAGAAATCATGAATTTTGTAGCACTTTTGTAGCCACACTTTTGCTAAATGTTACGATAGAAATCTCGTCTATTCTGCCCTGCTTTTCATTAAAAATAAAACAAAAAAATAAATTTCAAGACGGAACTTTTCTTAAAGTCCAGCCTCTTTGCGTAATATCTCGGCTTTATCAACACGCTCCCAGGTAAAGTCAGGATCTTCCCTTCCAAAGTGCCCGTACGCTGCTGTCTTCTTGTAGATTGGCCTTCGTAGATTCAGCTGGTCCAGTATGTCCTTTGGTTTTACTGGGAAGTGTTTTCGCACAAGCTCTGAGATTTTCTCTTCAGGTATTTTTCCTGTGCCAAAAGTCTCAACAAAGATGTTCATCGGTTCTGCTACGCCTATTGCATAAGCTAGCTGTACTTCACATCTGTCAGCGAGTCCAGCTGCCACTATGTTTTTTGCTATATACCTGCATGCGTAAGCAGCTGACCTGTCCACCTTTGTAGGGTCTTTTCCTGAGAAGCAGCCCCCGCCATGCCTTCCCATCCCTCCGTATGTGTCAACGATTATCTTCCTACCAGTAACGCCAGTGTCTCCTTCAGGACCTCCGATGACAAACCTTCCCGTGGCGTTTATGAACAACTTTGTGTCTTTGTCTAGGTATTGGCCGCAGACCGGTTTTATCACCTTCTCTATTATTTCAGCCCTGAGTTTTTCTTCTGAGCATTCCTCAGTGTGCTGTTGGGCTATCACTACAGCGTCAATTCTCTTTGGTTTTCCGTCCTGGTATTCCACAGTCACTTGGGATTTCCCGTCAGGCCCTATGTCTTTTATTATGGACTTTTTCCTGACCTCCGAAAGCTTCATGCAAAGCTTATGCGCGAGCATTATCGGCAGAGGCATCAGCTCTTTTGTCTCATTGCATGCAAACCCGAACATCATTCCCTGGTCTCCTGCTCCCTGCTCGTGGCTTCCTTGCTCAGTTACGCCTTTGGAGATATCAGCGCTCTGTGAATGTATCGAGACCCATACCCCTGCGTCCTCGCAGTCTATGCCAAACCTTGGGTCGCAATAGCCAATGTCGTGAAGCGTTTGCCTTGCAATCTTCTGCACGTCAGCATAGCCCTTTGTTGTCACCTCTCCTGCCACGTGCACTGTTCCTGTGGTTGTAAGGCACTCAACCGCAACCCTTGAATAAGGGTCTTGCTTGAAGAGTTCGTCTAGCACTGCGTCAGAAATCTGGTCGCATATCTTGTCAGGGTGCCCTTCTGTTACTGATTCAGATGTAAAATAATATTTTCCCATTTCTATCCCTCCTTGCCTTGCATCTTTTCCAGTCCCTTTAAATATCTTTGTGACAATATTATTCTTTTAAGAATATTAAAGTCAAATTTTATTCTTCTTTTGGAATAAATATATATATTCGGTCAACCCACAGCAGTTAATATGTATAAGATTTTGGCTGCTGGTGCTGTCTTTATTCTCTTGCTGCTTGGTTGCGCTGCACCCATTACATGTCCCCTGCAGCAGATTCAGAATACTTCATGCAAAGAATGTCCGGTATGCGAGAAATGCCCCGTCCAAGACATCAATTCCTGTCCTAAGATAACTATTGTGCAGAACAATACCTATACAAAGTATGTCTGCCCCAATGGCATGGTTGTTGAGGATGTTGACCGGTGTTTCCCTGTGCTCACAACAAACCTAACCCCAGTTCTCACGAACGAGAATGGTTCTTATATTCAGAGTGTTACAGTGAACCCTGCCTGCGTGTACGGTGTTAACGGCGGTGTTATCTTCTTCAGGCTTGGCACCATTGCAAGCAACGTGACAGTCCAGGTCAAGTCAGATTCGGATTACAATGATGTTGACATTTCCCATAACCTTGGTACTGGTTTCATTTACTTTGTCATCTCTGACAAGCTTGGCCAGGCGGATTTCATGCTCCAGAGAAACAAGGTCTATCTGCTTAGAGTGCAATTCCTTCTCCCAGCCTTGAATTCAACCCAATATTCTAACGAGCACATTGTGGATACACGTTCTGGCTCGATATATACTGTGAAGAAGTGCAGCTAAATTACTGCCTTTAGTGCCTTGATTGCAACCTCAACTTGTTTATCATCCGGCTCTCTTGTCGTGAGTTTTTGCACGTACAAACCAGGCAGCAAAATAGGCTTGACCAATTTGCTGTCTTCGTATCTTGCGCTTATCCTGAGTATCTCGTAAGCTATTCCTGATATTATTGGCAGGATCAGTATTCGCGACAAGAACAGCGTTGCATACCTCAAGAAGCCATGGCTGCTCATTATTCCTGGCGAAACAGAAGAGACAGCTAAAGGAACAAAAGAGAACAGAACTATTCCAACTAAAATGACAAACATGAGGAATGAGGTGCCGCATCGCGTATGCTTTGTAGAGTATTTCCTGCAATTTTTTACATTCAAGGTTTTCCCGTGCTCAAAGCACGCAACAGCTTTGTGCTCTGCCCCATGGTACTCAAACACCCTCCGGATGTCTTTGAACGATCCTATCAAGATTACATAACCTACAAGCATCGCAAGCCTGAATAACCCGTCAACAAGGTTGAATCCCAGTGGCATGCTCTGCTCCTTGAAGCCTAGTACTGTGGTCAGAATGTATGGTATCAATACGAAAATCACTATGCCAAACACCAGCGCTATAACTATTGTGAGTGCCATCGCTGTCTTGCTTATCTGCTCCTTTTTTCCGCTTGCCTCTTGTGCAGAGTACTCAAGCGTCTTTATTCCAATAATAAGGAGCTCTATCAGGTTCACAATGCCTCGAACAAATGGCCATTTGAGAATCCTGTACTTATCAGAAATTGAGCTGATTTTTTCTTTTTTCACCTTTATAGAGTTCCCTTTTCTCACAGCAGTCGCAACTTTGTTCTCGCAGCGCATCATCACTCCCTCGATGACTGCCTGCCCTCCCACTAGTTTCTTCTCCATGAACTTGAGAAGACTTCATGAGCTTATAAATCTTTTTTTGTAGATACATTTTTATATTGCAGAAGACTCTTTTCTTTCTGCAGGGGTGTTAGCTATGCAAGAAAGGCTTGAGGATTTAAGGCGTCAGATTCGTGTCATGGAATGGGACCAGACAAAAAACCAGCTTAATGTTAACAAGGTTCCCTATCTTAACAAGCTCAAGGATGAGCTAACTTTACTTCAACAGCAGGAAATCCCGCAGGAACCTAACCTCCCAGCGGACAAAGTCATTTAGGCATTCTACACCAAAAAACCATTAACTTTATAAATCGCTTCTAGTTTTCTTGGAACAAAGTAATCCCGTAGACTATTGCCTTGATGCAATAGGAGGGTAGAATGGATCAAGCAAGCGTACTGAAATTTCTGGCACAGTTGAAATCTGTCGAAGAGAAAAGGAACTTTACTCAGTCTTATGATCTTATTATCAATCTTAAGAATCTTGACTTGAAGAAGCCTGACCAGCAGATTGATTCTTTTGTTACCTTGCATTACAGCACCGGAAAGAAGCGAAAGATTGCCGCATTTGTCGCAGCTGAACTGCTTCAGCAGGCCCGTTCTGTCTGTGACAAGGCAATCACCCTAGAAGAGGCTGCTGAGCAGTACAAGGAAAAGAAGACAATCAAGAAACTGGCAAAAGAATTCGACTTTTTTATTGCCCAGGCTAACATAATGCCAAAGGTTGCTTTGCAGTTTGGTAAGGTTCTTGGCCCAAGAAGCAAGATGCCGAATCCAAAGCTTGGTTGCGTTGTCCCGCCCCAGGCAAACCTAAAACAGCTCTATGATAAATTGCAGACAACCCTTCCATTGAAAGCGAAAACCCAACCTGTCATTCAAGTCAGGGTTGGCAGCCAGTCAATGCCTGATGCAGAGGTTGCTGACAACATCATGACAGTCTATAACGGTCTGGTTCATCTCTTGCCAAATGAGAAGAACAATGTAAGAAGCGTTTATCTCAAGTTCACAATGGGAAAGCCCGTCCGAATTGATGCGAAGGAATGAACATGCACAAGATCCCTCAATACAAGCAGAAAGTTGTTTCTGAAATAGTCGATAATATCGGCAAATATCCAATTGTCGGTGTTGTGAACATGTCTAACCTTCCTGCCCCTCAACTGCAGCGGATGAGAGAAAATCTCCGCGGCAAAGTCATCATTTTCATGACAAAGAAGCGCCTGTTCAAGATTGCTCTTGACAAGGCAAAGGGTTTCGAAGTCTTAAAGGACCACCTTTTAGGAATGCCTGCAATGATCTTTACCAAAGAGAATCCTTTCGCTCTTTTCAAGGTATTAAAGGAAAATAAGTCCAAAGCCCCTGCAAAGGCAGGCCAGCTTGCTCCGCATGATATTATTGTTACTGCAGGCCCGACAAGCTTTGCCCCAGGTCCTGTGATCGGCGAGCTTGGTGCTCTAGGTATCAAGACGCAGGTCGAGGCAGGCAAGATAACAATACGAGAAGACGCTGTTGTCTGCAGGGAAGGTAAGCCAATTTCTGATAAGCTTGCAGCAATGCTCGTAAGGCTTGGCATCGAGCCCATGGAAGTCGGCCTAGACCTTGTAGTCACTTTGGAGCACGGTGTGCTCTTCACAAAGAAAGTCTTGGATGTTGACGAGAAGCAGTTTGTCTCAAACATTGCTTTGGCTCATGCCTGTGCAATGTCGCTCGCTCTCGAAATCTCTTATGCTTCACCTGGAACTATCAAGCAGTTGCTTTCAAAGGCTCATTTGCATGCCAGGGCAATCGCTAAGGAGGGAAAGATTCTGACAAAGGATACTGTCTCTGAGATGGTCGAGCAGGCTGTCATTGAGGCAAGGCTGGTGAAGTCTACAGCAAATATTGATGCTGATGAGTCACTGCCTGACAAGGCAAAGATTGTCAAGCAGAAAGAGACTAATGAGGTCGAAGACCTCGCTAAAGAGCTTGTGCGCAAAGGCACATTGAGAAGGTAACTATCCTGAGGAGGTTAGAAAAATGGAATACATTTACGCGGCAATGCTGCTGCATAAGGCAGGCAAGCAGGTTGATGAGGTTAGCGTGAAAAAGGTCCTTGAGGCTGCAGGCGTAAAGCCTGACGAAGCGCGACTTAAGGCTCTCGTTGCATCCTTGCAGGGTGTCAACATTGATGAGGTCATTAAGCACGCCGCAGCCGCTCCAGTGGCTGTAGTAGCTCCTGTTTCCGAGAAAAAGCAGGCTCCTGAGAAGAAAGAGGAGAAAAAGGAAGAGAAGAAGGACGAGATGAGCGCTGCCGCAGGACTTGGCGCATTGTTCGGCTAAACTACGTGGAATGGATGTCAACAGAGAAGGATGAGCTATTCAAGAAGCTAGATGAAACCAAGAAGACTGTTCAAGAGCTTCGAGATAGTCTCAACCTCATTGATTCACAGAAAGAGCAGTGGTTCAGGAAAAAGGAAGATTTTTCTAAAGAGATAGGCAGGCTTATCTCTGAAGCCAAGCTGGCCAAGGACCAGCGTAATTCCTTCACAGATACTGTGAAGAAAAACAAGGAAGAACGCGAGAATCTCACAACACCTTTGAAGGACAAGCTTAATCTCTTGAAGTCGCTTAGGACAGAGCGCGATGCCTTGATGAAGAAATTGAACATTACCCGTGACATCTCTTTCTTGAAGCAGGACATTGACAGGCTTGAATTCAACCTGGAAACAAATGTTGTTTCTTTTGAGAAAGAGAAGAAGCTCATGAAGAACATCAAGGACCTGAAGAAAAAGTACAACGAGGCAAAGGAAGTTGTCGCTTTGAACAACAAGATCAGGGATTTGAATAAAGATGTCCGTGACTTGAAGTATAAGGCTTCTGACAAGCATAATGAGGTCCAGCAGGCTGCAAAGCTGAGCCAGCAATGCCATGAGTCTGTGATGGCAGCAGGTTCGAAGATTGATGAGCTTAAGACGCAGGAGGAAGAGGCTTACAAGAAGTTTTTGGAGTTCAAGCAGCAGTTCAATGAAGTGAATTCCAAGCTAAAGGAGCAATTGCCTGTGCTAAATGATCTGAACCAGAAGCTCAATCTGGAGAAGGAAGAGACAAGGAAGGAAAAGCGTAAGAAGCTCGAGGAAGAGCTGAAGAACAAGGAAGTCTCTGTCCAGGAAAAGCTAAAGAAAGGCCAGAAGCTTACCACTGAGGATTTGCTTATTCTGCAGTCAAGGCCTGAGGATTAAAGCAAAGAGTTATTTTTGTTTCTAGAACATATGGTTTCCGCTTTGCTGGCATGATTGACGATTACTGGTTTGTCGTGGCAAAGGAAGAGAAGAAGATGAACTATTTTCCTTTCGCCTGATTTACCAAGGTAAAATATAATAACTTTTAAGCCAATATATTTACTAAGATAAATAATAACATTTATATAGACTTTTAATTTACCAAGGTAAAATGACGACTGAAGAGCTACTAAAAGAAGGGTTCATAGAATTTATTGAAGGAGGTCTTGACCAGGAGAAAAAGCGCAGGTTTAGGCTTGCTGTAACAGCATACTTTAAGGCTATTACACAGCTTTGTGATTTGTTGATCTTACGCAAGAGAGGTTTTCCTCCAAAGAATCATTCGGAAAGGTTTAGATTGTTGGAAAAGGATTTTCCAGAAGTTTACAGTTCTGTTGACTCTGTTTTTGCCTCGTATCAGGAGACTTACTCTTCAGAATTGACAAAAGACTCGTGCAGTTTATTGAAAAATGAAACCAAAAAAATTATCCATCTTGGAAAATTTGACGAAGAGTTCAAAGAGATTGTATCAAGAATATGATAAGAATATCGTAGATGTCATTCTCTTTGGTTCAGTTGCTAGGGGAAAAGATGTCACTCATGATACTGATGTAGCTATTATTCTGAAGAATACCGAAGCATTGAAAATTTTGGAGCTGCAAAAGAAATTTAATGCCTTCTTCCCGCAGCGAACTCATCTGAATCTAGTCCTTATTGAGAACATCCTGTCTAATGTTTTGTACAGAACCTTGTTATTAGAGGGCTTTTCTCTTTTGACCGGGAAGCGACTTTGCGAGCAAGTTGGTTTTTCATCTGGTGCGTTAATTAGTTTCAGTCTTGTTTCACTGGAAAAGAGCAAGAAGGTTTTGTTTTATTATGCCTTGCATGGCAAGAAAAAACATGGTGGCCTGCTCAGGGAGAGGAATGGTAGGATCCTAGCTAGAAATGTTATTTTTGTTCCGCTAGAAGCCCAGGATGAATTTCAGGATTTTTTCGAGCAGTGGGCTGTAGAATACTATTTGATGAAAATATTAAGGACTTAAAGGCAGCAATTGCTTGCTTGTTTCCTTGCACAAGAAGATGAACTATTTTCCTTTCTTATGATTTTCTTATAAACTCAGTATACCCGCATTTTCCGCAGGTTGACCGGTCTTTGTGTGCAGCGAGAAAATAGCCTTTGCCGCATTTTGGGCAGAACTTGTTTTTCGACTTTCCCTGCACATAGAGTTTCCACACCTTTGTAGGGTGCTTCTTTGATTGTTTTCTTGCCATATTTATTTCGCCTTCTCTTCAGCGCCTTTTGCCTTTTTTTCTTTCTTTTTAGGCTCGAACTTTGCTACGCTCTCAGGCTTGTCATATTGGTAGACCAGTACTGTCGCCTGCTTGTGCCCGAATCCCGGGTAGATATGCTTGATTACTACAGTGTTCACATCAGCCTTTGTTGCTGTTGCAAACTGCTTTTTTAGCTCTTCCTTTGACGGAGTTGCATTGTCATAGCTTAGCGTTGCCTTTATCTCTTTCCTTGACAGGAAAGCATTTGTTTTTTGCTCTACGATTTGCAGGTTCATCTTATCTTGATTGCGTACTCGCCCTTTACCGTTATTCCGATTTTCTTTCCTATCTCTGACTTGTTGACATCCATCACATACATTCTTCCTTGGAATGAGTTTGTGAACTGGTTGCCTTTGCATATCGGGCATTCATTCCCTTCCACAAACAACTTGCATTTCTTGCAGACTTTCTTTTTGCTCATCAAAAATCACCTTGGGATTTTTGGGTGCTCAAAAAATTCGTTAATTTTTTGTTGCTCATCCGAAATACCTATTTTTCCTTCTTCTTTCCTTTGGTTTCTTTGGCCTTTGGGGCTGCTTCTTTTGATTCCTCTTTCTTCGCTGCTTCAGCCAGCCATTCAAGTTTCCCGAGGCCAGGCTGCCTCATTGTGAGCCCTAACTTTGGATTAGTTAGCTCTTTGAAACTCACGGCAATTATTCTTGCCTTGCACCTGTCTCCAACTTTCAGCGAATGCTTCGTTTCCTTTCCCATCAATGCCTTGTCCTTTGAGAAAGACACAAAGTCGTCCATTGTCTGTGATATGTGAATCATTCCGTCTATCGGCCCGATGTTTATGAAGGCCCCAAAGTCTGCGATGTCCTTTATCTTCCCGAACACCACTTCCTGAAGCTCTGGTTTGAAAGTGATTAGCTCAAATACTGTCTCATAGTACGGTGCACCATCGCCAGGTATGATGACACCTTCTTTTATCTCGTTTACCT
Source organism: Candidatus Woesearchaeota archaeon (assembly GCA_043803105.1). GTDB lineage: Archaea > Nanobdellota > Nanobdellia > Woesearchaeales > JAZDKJ01 > JAZDKJ01. The sequence continues at coordinate 99,543 of JAZDKJ010000005.1, read as the reverse complement.
TTGAGACATCAACAATTATGCCAAGGTCCTTGTCAATGAATCCAGAGTATTTCTGCTTGATTCTCTTGAGCACTGCCTCATCAACAGCCACCTCAAACATTTTTGGTGGTACTCTTATGTGGTCTTTTACTACAGATTTGTAAAACATTTTTCCCCTATGTCAAAATCAGATGTTTCTTTTGCCTTAAAACGATCACAGGAACCTGTTTTGTCCTCAGTTTCCTTTTTAAGGCACCATCCTGCGTAGCTACTATAAAAAACTTACTGTCTGCCTCTTCCAGGATGATTTCATCAACGTTTTTAATGCTTTCTGTTTTTATGACCTTAATATGCATTGCTTCTATTAGCTTCAATGCAAGTTGCGCTGCCTTCCTATATCTCACTGTCTGCTTTTCCCTGATGCTGTTGAGCTCATCCACAGTCTTGTCCAAAACGCAAACCTCATATGCCTCTTCAATGATCCTTTCCATCTCTGCGAATATGTCCACTTTGAGCATTGCCGGTATTAAGAGGAAGTTTGTGTCCAGAAGGATTTTCTTCATCCTGCCAACTGGTTTGTAGGCAATATTTAAATGTTTAGCCTTCATTTTTAGGCAAACCATCCCAGATGGAATTTTGCAATAATGAGTTCTAGATTTTCTTCAGATAGATTATTAAATTCCTTCTTATGTTGCTGAATATATTTATAGAATGATTCTTCTGACTTCCAGATATCAAAAGTGAGATATTCTCTTGCTTTTTGCTCATCCTTCAATACTGTTTCCAGGCTTTTAAGATAGTATGTGCCTAGAAAATCAGGACTTCCGTCAAAGAACCGATGCCAAGGTCCGGCTGGACTGTTAAGCCTTTCAAATTCTGTCTGCTTTTCAAGGGGAACATAAAATCCCCATATGTGTTTTACCATGTTACCGCAGAAACCTCCTCTTCGGATTCAAATCATTAATACTTGACTTATAGTCAAGATAGTCGCAAAACCTCTTTTAAAGCTTTAGGTTGTTTGACTAAGAGCATGCTCCTGTCCTTGTTCGTCCAACCAAAACTTGCAATAGCAACCTTTTTATGCTTCTTTTGCAAACATATCGTTATGAATATTACTTTTATTGGAATGCCTGGTTCTGGAAAAAGTGTTCTCGGTAAAGAACTTGCAAGAGTTTTGGGCTATAAGTTTCTTGACGTTGACATAATCATGGAGGAGAAGAGGAAGCTTAAGCTGCAGCAAATACTTGAGAAGCTTGGAGATGAAGCCTTTATTCGGTTTGAGGAACAGACAATTTTAGGCTTAGGCAAGCTAAAAAATTGTATCATCTCTCCAGGAGGGAGCGTTGTTTATTCTGCCAAAGCTATGCAGTTTCTTAAGGAAAAATCCACTGTCATTTTTCTGGACTGCCCTTTGCAGGGTTTGAAGAACAGGCTCACGAACGCTTCAACAAGAGGAATTGTAGGGCTGAAAAACAAGGGATTAGAAGCGCTTTTCAAAGAAAGAATTGCTCTCTACAGGAAATATGTAGACATCACTATCAAGGTTTCTGATAACTTTGACATCGAGACTGTAATGAAGACCACCTTGCATAGGTTGCGCAAGAATTGCCCTTGAGCAGCGCAGATTTCTTTCTTAAAAGACTCTTTAAAAACAAACTTTATAAAGCCTTACGTATTCAAATCCCCAATGCTTAAGTTCAAGTCTACAGAGGACATCAAGGTTCCCAAGAGGATCATAGAGCAGGTCATCGGCCAGGATGAGGCTGTTCAGGTCATGAAAAAGGCTGCTAACCAACGGCGCCATGTTCTTCTTATTGGTGAGCCAGGTACTGGAAAGTCTATGCTTGGCCTTGCCCTGGCAGAGCTCTTGCCCAAGGAAAAGTTGCAGGATGTGCTCTCGTTTAGCAACGCTAATGATGAGAACATGCCTCTTATCAGGGTCGTTTCTGCTGGTCAAGGCAGGGAATTGGTGAACAGGGCGCGCATTCAAGCCATGGGAATGTTCAAGAACCAGGGAATATTGATCCTTCTTGGTCTGTCCGCAGTCTCAATTCTTTTATCTATGTGGACTTTCTCTTATTTCAAGAATGCGTACGGTGCCACCGTCGCTGCAATAATGACTGCCTCTACGATAATTGGCTTCCTTATTGTTGCAGGTCTTTTTGTTGTCAGCCTGAACCTTAGCAGACGGGTGGCAAATCAAAAAGTCCAGCCTCCCAAGCTTGTTGTTGATAATTTTGGCCAGAAGACTGCTCCGTTTTGTGATGCTACTGGCGCTCATGCTGGTGCCCTGCTCGGCGATGTGCTTCACGATCCTTTCCAATCAGGCGGTTTAGGCACTCCTGCTCACGAACGCGTCGTTGCCGGAATGATTCACAAGGCTAACATGGGAGTGCTTTTCGTTGATGAGATTGCCACTTTGCAGCCTTCTACACAGCAAGAGCTTCTTACAGCATTGCAGGAAGGAAAGTATTCTATCACAGGCCAGAGCGAGAGGTCTGCTGGCGCAATGGTGCGCACAGAGCCTGTGCCTTGCAATTTTATCCTGGTTGCAGCAGGCAACCCTGAGACTGTCAAGAACATGCATCCTGCCTTGAGGTCAAGGATTCGTGGTTATGGTTATGAGGTGTTCATGAAAGAGACGATGAAGGACACTGAGGAGAACCGCGACAAGATCGCTTTTTTCGTTGCACAGGAGGTTGTTAAGGACAAGAAGATTCCGCATTTTTCAAGGGATGCTGTAACAGAGATGGTCCAGCAGGCAAGAAGGATGGCAAATAGGAAAGGTCATCTGACCTTGAGGTTGCGCGAGCTTGGCGGGCTTATCAGGGCAGCCGGCGACATTGCAACTGAGGAAAAGGCAAAGTATGTTGAAGTTGCCCATATCAACAAGGCAAAGACCATAGCAAGGCCTCTTGAGCACCAGATAGCAGACAGTTATATTGAGCGCAAGAAAGAGTATGAGGTTATTGTTACAAAGGGTAAGAAGGTTGGCCGGGTTAACGGACTTGCTGTAATAGGAGGCGCTGATTCATATTCTGGAATCATCCTTCCAATCGAAGCAGAAGTAACCCCTGGCGGAAACGCGACAGAGTTTATTGCTACAGGCCAGCTCGGGAAGATCGCAAAAGAGGCTATCAAGAACGTCTCTGCTATAATAAAGAGCTTTTTCGGTGAGGATATCAAGGAGAATTATGATGTTTATGTCCAGTTTTTGCAGACCTATGAAGGAGTTGAGGGCGACTCTGCCAGTATTGCAGTGGCAACAGCCATTATCTCTGCCTTGAAACGGGTTCCCATAAAGCAGGATTATGCGATGACTGGCTCTCTCTCTGTCAGGGGAGATGTTTTGCCTGTCGGTGGAGTTTCCTCCAAGGTTGAAGCTGCTATTGACGCTGGCATCAAGAAGATTATTGTGCCGCAATCAAACCTTAAGGATATTGTTGTTGACGCTAAAAAGCTTGAAAAGGTGCATATCATCCCTGTGAGCAATATTGTTGAGGTGCTCCGCGAGTCTATTGATTGGACTGGAAAAGAAGCCATCTTGAAGAAGATTTCTCAAAAGGCTTAGCAAGATTTAAATTGCCATGGACTCTCCTGATGACTATGAAGCTATGTAGCGCATGTTTATTGGGCGTAACTTGCAGGTGGGATGGCAAGAGCAAACCTTGTGAAAAAGTTCTGCAGCTGCTAAGAAAAGAAATCTTGATCCCTGTTTGTCCAGAACAGTTGGGCGGCCTGCCCACACCAAGGGAGCCTTCAGAGCAGCACGGCGCTAAGGTTTTCTCTAAGTCAGGCAAGGATGTAACAATTCAGTTTGTTGCAGGCGCAACCGAGACCTTGAAGCTTGCCAAGCTGTTTGGTGTCAAGGAGGCAATCCTTAAGCAAGCAAGCCCTTCTTGCGGTTCAGGTAGGATTCCTGATGGAACATTTTCTGGCAAATCGCTTGAGGGAGACGGTGTCACCACCGCCTTGCTTAAGAAAAACGGGATTAGCGTAATCTCAGAAGAGGATTTATAAACCTATATTAACATTCTACATATTCATCAACTCATGAAAACCCTTTTCATCAAAGCATCGAGTCTGCAAAAGGTCAACCTTAATCTTTTCATGTTCAAGGATTTTCCCAAGCCAGTTGGCCTTGTTACAACAGTCCAGTATGAGGCCCAGGTAAAGGCTCTTTCAAGGAAGCTCAAGGGTTCCATCCTTATAGGTTCTGTACTAGGTTGCGATGTTTCTAAGGCAGAAAAAGCCAAGGTCAATTCCTTTCTCTTTGTTGGCACTGGCGAGTTCCATCCTTTGATGATAAAGATGAAGACTAAAAAGCCCGTATTTGTCTTCAACCCTTTTGATTCAAGGCTTTCTGGGATTGATGATTCTTCAGTTCAAGCATTGTTGAGGCAGAAGCAGCTTGCCAAGATAAAATTTCTGCGCTCTTCCACTCTAGGCTTTCTTGTAAGTACTAAGCCTGGCCAGGAGCATCTGAAGCAAGCCTTTGCGCTTTCCGAAAAGCTGGCCAAGAAATCTTATGTCTTCATTGACAATACTTTTGACCTGGATTCTCTGCAGGATTTCAATTTTGTTGACTGTTTTGTCAATACTGCCTGCCCAAGGTTGCCTGAAGGTTCAATTGTGCCGCTAATTAATATCGATGACCTGGGCTGAATTCTTTCCCCTCACCTTTGTTAGCTGCTTTTCGATTATTTCTTCCGGCCAGCCTTCTACCCTTAGTTTGGTCTTTATATCTTCCGCGTTCTCTCCTGCCGCAAGCCTTGTGTCGAGGTACCTGTCAAGCTCTCCGAGGTTTGCCCCTCTTCTTTGTGCAGCTATTGAGATGACTATTATGCAAGCTAGAATCGTTAGTACTACACCTGTGATACTCGTTGACCATTTTGTCTCTTTTGCAGGCTGTGTTGATTCCGGTGTTGGTTCGCTTGTATATTGCACTGGTTTTTCTGTGATTATTTGCTGCGGTTCGGGTGCCTCTTTGATCATAGTGCTTGCGCTTTGAGGCATGCGCTTCTCTGCGGTTATAGCAAATACTGACAAGCCTTTGCTCACAGCACTATAAAATGAGTATTCTGCTGTTTGATTTATCTTTGTGGTATTGAGCCTCTCCCATTGGTTTTGCACCCTTCTTTTCAATAACACCTGTCCCCGGTCTTTTAGCCATGAGTTGTTCACTTTGAAGATTAATGTCAAGTGGTCTATGTCGCTCTCCTCAAGGTTTTGATGGTCAATCTGCAGGTATTGGTACACCTCTTCTGTCCTGTTGAGTTTGCTTTCCTTTACTGATATTGTCACACCTGTTTTTGGCTTGTTGGTTGCAAACACTACAGCACTTATTGCTATGTCTGTGTAAACCCTTACCTCCAGTCCAGGTTCTATACTATCAAAATACCGTGAAGTGCCTGCAAGCTTCGTTGCAGCGCTGCCTCCGCCGCCGCCTCCGCCCCCAGATGACCTGCATGTGTTCCTGCCACCTGTGCACGCACATTGGTCGCTGTAGGTCCCGCTGTAGCACTCTGACGAGCAGCTTGCCCCGGGATAGATGTCTGCTTGGTTGTCATTGCAGTCATCCCCTCCACTGTTTATTGAGTTGTGATTATCCCCGTCCTTGTCCTTTGTCACTGTCACGTTGAAGCTGTTTTCCTTCTTGAGCAGTCCGTCGCTTGCATTAATGCTTGCAAGAAAACTGCCAGTCTGGTTGCCTGCCTTGATGGTTGCTATGCCTGAACTTATTGTGACAGTAATGTTTGTTGACCAGGCGCTGTAATTTAGGCTGTCACCGTCAGGGTCTCTGAAGTATAGGCTGAGGTTGATTGTATTGTTCTCTCTCAGGTACAGTTTTTGTGTGACTAGCTCTTGCGTCTGTTCTGGCTGCCTGTTTGTGTGGTTGACTACAAGAGTCCAGCTCCTGCTTGTATTAAGGCTGCCGTCGCCTGCCACAACGCCTATTGCATAGCTTCCCTTTGAGCTGTAATTGCCTTTGAATTCATAACTGCCTTGGCTTCCTGTATCTGTCCCGTTAATTGTCCAAACAAAAGTTATGGGATCGTTGTCCGCTACCGTTACATTGAATGTCTGGTTGTTCGGTTCCTTGATTGAGATACGATTGTCTGCCGGATTGCTAGCAATGATTGCTGGTGCGGTGTTGTTGATTATAACTGAAGCTGAGACCTTTGCTGTCGAGTTTTCTGTTCCGTCAAACGCCTTTATTGAGCAGTTCCACCTGCTCTGCCAGCTCGTGTTGCCTTCCATCAATATTGGGTTGTTTATTCCTCTCCAGCTTCCATTGTACCAATCATAGAATAATGTAATGTTGTCATTGTCTTCATCTGTGATGCTGCCGTTGTTGCATCTCAGGCTTGAGTTGTCTCCCGGCCTTGTGGGGCTAATCCACGCAGCAGCTATTGTCGGTTTTCTGTTTGTGTTGTTGACAGAGAGTCGCCATTCCATTATTGTCGCGTAGTGGCTGTCATTTAGCACTACCTTTATTGTGTAGTTGCCTGCGCTGCTATAGCTTCCAGGGAAATTGTACTTTGTTGTGTTCGATACCATTGCATTATTCTTATACCAGTTTATCTGCACAGCCTGGCCGTTCGGTTCAACATAGCTGATGTTGAAGCTTGCGTTCAGTGGCTCCTTGACACTCTTGTTTGCCAAAGGATAATGGTTAGTGATTATTGGAGCTGAGTCGTTTAGGGTCATTGTATTGACTGAGGAAATCCCGAAATTGTTGGCAGAATCATTTGCAATGACTTTGTATCTCATCTCTGTGCTTCCTGTTACTGTGTAGTTCCACAGCCTGCCCTTTCCCTGCATTGTCAGGTTTGTGCCGTTCCACTCAAGTATTGCAGTTCTTAGCACTTCGTTGCTTGTTGCCCTTATTGTGTAACTTAGGTTCTTGGTTGTGAATCCGTTCTCAGGGCTCAGGTTTATTATCGGAGTTCTGTTGTCTAATTGATTTATTGCGTCATAGGCATTGACTAATGGGAACACAAGCCCGTTTCCGCTGTCTGTGATATTTGTCCCGCTTTGTTTCATTGCAGCTATTGCTCTATCTGCCATTAGCACACTGCCTTCCTGTAATCTGTAGAATTCTTTGAGTAGTGCAACCGTTGCCGCCACGTGCGGCGCTGCCATCGAGGTTCCAAACCTTTCTGCAAACCCCCCTCCCAGGTTTGTGGACCTTACCTCATTTCCTGGTGCGCCACCTGGAGCGATAAGGTCGAGTATGCTTGCTGTGTTTGAATAGTCTGTGATGCTGTTGTCCTTTGATGCTGCCCCAACTGAGGTTGTGTTTGGCGAGCACGCAGGGTATGATATTCCGCCCTTGTTGAAGTCATTGCCTGAACTCACGCTCACCACTATGTTTTGTGCTCTTGCCTGGTTTAGTGCATCGTCCATCCATGTCGGACAGGTGCTCCTGTTGTACGCTTCTCCGTCTCCTATGCTGATACTTATTGCCGAGATGTTGTATTTGCTCGCATTGTTCAGGCACCAGTCCATTCCGGCTATGATTTTGTCATTGTCGCAGTCTCCGTTGCTTTTGCAGACCTTTACTGCCACTATCTTTGCACCAGGTGCAATGCCCCTGTAGGTGGTGTGGTTTGAGATGATTATCCCTGCCACGTGTGTTCCATGCCCATTGTCATCCATCGGGTCATTGTCGTTGTTCACATAGTCATGGCCGTCAATCACCTTGATTCCATATCCTCCACCAAGGTTCTCGTGCGTGTAGTCCACTCCTGTGTCAAGTAAGCACACTGTCTGCCCCCTGCCATCAATCCCAAGGCCACCTAGCTCAAGTCCTTGCGCCTCGTCAGCCTTTATCTGTTCCCTGGTGTCTGCCAGTTGGATGTGCAGTGTTTCTTTGAGGTGTATGCTCTTAATGCCGCTGTCTGTCGCAAGTTTTGATAACGCTTCGTAACTGATATTTCCAACAAAGGCATTCACATTCCCGAATTCGTGGATGACTCTTATTGTTCCGTTCTGGTTCTTCAGTCTCTTAAGAGTGTTGTCTATTGCCTGCTCTATCCCGACTTTTCTTGCTTGAAGTTGTGTCCCTGGCGTTTTTATGTCATTGAGCTCAACGATTACAGATGCACTTCCTCTTTTGCCAAGCTCATCATAAACCCCTTTGTCTATCTCAATAGCGTAGGCTGTACTGCAGAGAAGTATTATGAGGACAACAAGGTAGATGCACTTCATTTTCTGAACCGGTTAATTATCTCCTGCATGAAGTTCTCTATCTGCTTGGACATGACTATGCCATTCTTCTTGCATAGTGCCATGTATTCTGCATGCACCCTGTCGTCCACTGACAGCGAAATTGTCTTTCTGGTCATGTTATATAAATTTATATATTTTTATATAAACTTATATATAAATGTTTTGCAGAAAGCGATCTATTGGATTACTGCCAGTTGAATTTACAGTACCTGTATTCCAGAAAGAGTATTCTTTATCAGATGCTTGCAATTCCTTACTATCTGCCTTTGCCTGCTGTCAGTTGAGGCCCTGTCTATCTGTTCCAGTTTGTCAGTTAGCTGTCCAAAAAACCTTATCAGGTCGCCCTCAGGCATGTTGGTGTTTTTCATTATGTCCTCAAATTTCTTCTGCTGGTATGTTGGGTACAATATTGCTGTTATTTTCTCCATATTTTTTATCCATTCGTGCTTTCGCAGGTATGGATTGGATTGTACCAGCAGCATCAATCTGTTGATTTTTTTCGTTGGATAGGTTGCCTCGAATTGATGCTCTTTTTTTTCTTCATAGACCAAGCTCCCAAGTGTCAAAAGCATGTCATATTCGTCAAATTCATGGTTTGTTGCAGCAAACAATTGTGATATTTCTATTTCGTTGGAAAATATCTTTGTTGTGAACCTGCCAAGCGCTGTTAGTTTCCCATTTTCCACATACTTCATTTTGTGTAGTTCCTTTGCAAGATTGTCAAACCTTGCCCTTATGTGGCTTACCATTCTCTTGTTGCCTTTGGTCTCCTGGAATGTGAAAAAGTTCATTTTTAGTATTACTTCAATCTCCTCTTTGGTATGCAGGTCAATCATGTTCAGGACAGAGTTATACGAAAGCCGAAATTGGCTTTTGATGGGCATGTCATCCTTCTTCGTGAATTTTGCTATTTGCTCTAGGTCTGCGCTTGGCCTGTGGATTATTGCTATTGCATATCCCACCTTGTCTATTCCCCTTCTGCCAGCCCTTCCTGCAAGCTGGAAAAACTCCTTGCTGTTCATTGACCGAAACTCTGTTCCTGTAAACTTCCTAAGGGAATCAAAAACAACTGTTCGCGCAGGCATGTTTATTCCTACAGCAAAAGTCTCTGTTGCGAAAAGCACTTTTATCAGTCCCATCGAAAAAAGTTTTTCCACAAGATGTTTTGCCTCTGGCAGCATGCCTGCGTTATGGAATGCGACTCCCTTTGCCATGCAGTTTCTAAGGTTTATTGTTGACTTTAGTTGTTTCACTCCCTGGCTAAGCTTTTGCATTTCTGCAGAGACAATCATTGAAACCTTGGTTTTTTCTTCTGTACCCAAAAACTCCTGTTTTGCCAGTCTTAATCCGTACTCTTGCGTTTTTGCTCTTGAGAAGACAAAGCATATGCAAGGCAATCTTTCTTGTTTCCTTAGTTCAGTAATGAGTTCAGTGAGATCGGGTGGCCTGATTCTTGTTATATGCCTTTGATGCCTGGAAAAAAGCTCTTTATAGTCAGGAATATTGTCTAACTCTTTTCTTTCTTTTATTTTTTTAAGCGTAGTGATTCCAAGTTCAGAGTCATAGAACGAGATTTCTAGCGGCACAGGACGCTCGCTTTGTTCCACAACATCTACCTTATGTTCTTTGATTGTGGTTACCCATGATGCAAATTCTCTTGCATTGGGTATAGTCGCTGACAAGAACAGGAACCTTGTTTGTTCCGGCGCAAATATGATTGACTCTTCCCAGACATGCCCTCTTTCTTCATCTGCTATGAAGTGTATTTCGTCCATTATGCAATAGCTGATTTCTTTTAGCATTTCGTCTCTCACTATTGCCTTGTTTCTGTAGACTTCTGTGGTCATTATTAGAATCGGTGCCTCAGGGCGTATCACTATGTCTCCGGTCATTATCCCGATTTTTTCTTCTCCATAATCTTCGCAGAAGTCATGGTATTTCTGGTTTGATAATGCTTTGATAGGTGATGTGTATATCACTCTTTTTCCGACCTTTAGCTCCCTGTCGATTATGTAGTCTGCTATGAGTGTCTTTCCGCTTCCTGTCGGTGCTGAAACTATTGCAGAATGGTTTTTCTCAATCGAGCTGATTGCTTCTTCTTGGAACTTGTCAAGGACGAACCCTTTGAATTCCATGCTCCCTTAGAAATTTGGTATTGTTATAAAACTATTGTTGCTAAGCTTATTGAACAACAAGAATTGTTTCTCCTACCCTGATAAAATCCGACAATTCAACAATGATCTTGATTATCATTAGTGATAATGACTAAGATGGCCTTGTTGCATTCTGGTTGTCAGACCCTTTCAAAGGTATTCAGAACCTTGATAGAATACCTGTTCAGGCAATTCGCCATTCTTGCGTTGAATAGGTCATGCTTATCCCGTGTGAGCACATTTGCGCCTGTGCTTACCGCCGCCGCAAGGATTACAGCATCGCTTGGGTCATGCTCCACACAATTGAATTCTGGGACTATCCGCTTCACAAACTCAATTTCCTCCATCTTGTTCCCCGGCTTTACCGGAACATCCAAGAGGAAAAGGTGCTCTGATTTCTTTAACTCTTTTCTCGCACTTTCCCTGACCTTGTCATTTAGTCTATGGCTAATATGTGCCAGTTCGTCTGCATTAAAGGATGTTATCGCGCATATGCTTTTTTCGAGAACCCTTTCAAACTCCTTCTCCTTGTTCTTTTCAAATATCCATACAAAGAAGCAGCTGTCTATGAGAAAGTCACAGTTGTCTTGTAGCGAGATTCTCGGTAGATTGTCGAACAGCTCTCTCATTGCTTGAAATACCCTACGAGGCCAGCCAGGATGACAATTGCCATCAGAATGTATAGTACAAGTCTTGTGATTTTTTCAGACCTGTTGAGCTTCTGCCAGCTTTGCTTGTTTTTCTTCCATTTGTGCTTGTTCGCAAGCGCAACCACAATGAATATCGCACCTATTCCTGCAAGCCAATAGTTCCTAAAGGGTATGCCTATAATGACCCAGAGTGCGCCTATCATGAACAGGCCATGATAATCAGTGGGAGTCTTCTTTTTTGGCTTGAACAAGACCATTGCTGCTACAAGCAATATTAGAATCACTAACATAATAGCCAGAAACCATCCCCATGCATCCATTTTTCTTATTCCAGCAAGTCTGCTTTATAAATTTTGCTGCTTATCCTCTAGTCTTCCCCGGAACCTTTTTATCTGATCTCTTATGGCTATTGCCCTCTCAAAGTCAAGCCTCTCTGCAGATTCCCTCATCTCAGCCTCGAGCTGAATCAATAGGTTCGGTATGTCTGCTTTGGGTATGTGCTTTACGTCCTCTACTTCTATCTCTTTGTCCCTTATTGGCTTTATGATGGTTTTCGGGATTATCTTGTTCTTCTCGTTGTATTCCATCTGCAGGCTTCTTCTTCTGTTTGTTTCTGCTACCGCTGCCTTTATCGAGTCAGTCAACTTATCTGCGTAAAGCACAACCCTGCTCTCTGTGTTTCGCGCTGCCCTTCCTATTGTTTGTATCAGGCTTCTAGTGTCTCGCAAAAAGCCTTCCTTGTCAGCATCAAGTATTCCGATGAACGCAACCTCCGGTATGTCCAATCCCTCGCGGAGAAGGTTTATTCCCACGAGTACGTCAAACTTCCCAAGCCTTAGCTGCCTTATTATTTCTGTTCTCTCCAGGGTTTCAACCTCGGAGTGCAGGTACCTTGTTTTTATTTCCCGTGATGCCAAGTGCTCGCTTAGCTCTTCCGCAAGTTTTTTGGTCAGTGTTGTGAGAAGCACCCTGTTTCCTTTGGCGATTGTGTCCTTGATTTCCCTTATCACATCAGCTATCTGGCCCTCGCTTTGCCTGACCTCAACAATTGGGTCGATTAGCCCTGTAGGCCTGATTATCTGTTCAACCACTTGCTTGCTGTGCTTTAGCTCATATTCTGAGGGTGTTGCTGATACGTAGACCACTTTTTTCATGTATGTTTCAAATTCCTCAAACTTCAAAGGCCTGTTGTCAAATGCAGACGGCAACCTGAAACCATAATCCACTAATGTTTGTTTCCTTGATTTGTCTCCGTTATACATTCCATGCAGTTGGGGTATTGTTTGGTGGCTTTCATCAATAAAAAGCAAGAAGTCATCTGGAAAATAGTCCAGCAGGCAGTAAGGCTTTTCACCCTCATTTCTTCTGTCAAAATGCCTTGAGTAGTTTTCTATTCCCTTGCAGTATCCTGTTTCCTCTATCATTTCTATGTCATATAGAGTTCTTTGCTTTAGCCTGTGCGCCTCAATCAGCCCTAGCTTTGGCAGCCTCTCTTGCAGTTCTTTTTTTATTGCAACTATTGCCTGTTCTTTCTCATCCTGTGCTATGACAAAGTGCCTTGCTGGATATACGTAGTAGTGGTCCATTTTTTCTATTGCCTGCATTGTGTTCTTGTCCAGTTCCTTTATGCTTGCCACTTTATCCTCTTCAAGCTCTATCCTGATTATGTTGTTGTAGTATCCTGGGATCAAGTCTATGATGTTCCCCTTTACTCTAAATCTTCCAGGTATCAGCTCTACATCGTTTCTTTCGTATTGTATGTCGACGAGCCTTCTTAGCAGCTGCTCTCTTGGCATGTCCTGCTTTATTGCCAGTTCAAACCCTAAATTCCTGAAATTTTCAGGATTGCCTAGGCCATAGATGCATGATACTGACGCCACCACAATCACGTCTTTTCTGGACATCAGCGAAGCTGTTGCTGATAGCCTCATCTGCTCTATCTTTGGGTTGATCTGGGCATCCTTCTCAATGTACAGGTCTCTTTGCGGTATGTAGCTTTCAGGCTGGTAATAGTCATAATATGATACAAAATATTCTATCCTGTTCTCTGGAAAGAAATCCTTAAATTCGTTATAAAGTTGTGCAGCAAGGGTCTTGTTATGTGCCAAGACCAGTGTTGGCTTCTGGACTTGTGCTATGATATTAGCCATACTGAAAGTTTTTCCGCTGCCCGTTACACCTAAGAGTGTCTGGGAGTCATAGCCTTTTTTGATCCCTTCAACGAGCTTCTTTATTGCCTCCGGCTGTGAACCGGCTGGCTTAAAGCTTGCTTTTAATTTGAATTCCATCTGCTCTTGGAAGCTCTACAGGTTTTTAAATCTAAGCTTGTGGTTTAACCTATTATTTCCTTTCTCCTCAGAAGTCTGTTGTATTTTATCGCAAACCTGTGCGCTTCGTCCCTTACCTCTTGAAGGAATCGCAAGGCCTTTCCCTCTGGTTTTATAGGGAATTTCAGTCCTGGCAAATGAACTTCTTCAAATTGTTTTGCAAGTGATATTGTTGGTATACTTATTTCAAGTCTCTTTAGTTCTTCCAGCGCAAAATTCAGTTGTCCAACTCCGCCATCAATGACAACCAAGTGAGGCATTTCTAGGTTTTCGTTTTTTAATCGTGTATACCTTCTTCTAACAATCTCTGCTATTGCCCTAAGGTCATCAATTCCATTTACTGATTGTATCTTGAATCTTCTGTAGTTGCTTTTGTCTGGTTTTCCGTTGCGGAATTGTACCATGGAGCCAACCGTGGATGTTCCTGACAGATGCGAGATGTCAAAACATTCAATGACGCGAGGCATGTCCTGCAGCTTAAGTTTCTTCTGCAATTCTTCCATCTTGGATTCATCTGCAAAAAAGCTTATCTCAATGTTTTTCTTTACTAGTTCGAGAAGGTCTTTTTTCTCTCCTATTTTTGGTATTGTGACATTGACTTTTTTTCTCTTCACATTATGAAGATATTGCTCGATAGACTCATCCACCCCTGTTGGCAAGATGAGTTCTCTTGGTATTTCATGATCCGAATAATATTGCACTATGAATTCTTCCAGGAACTCTTCTGAAAAGTCGAATTCAAACTCGTCTTTGTTTGATAGCGTTCCCTTGTAGATGTTGAAGAGCAGCAGGTAGACCTTGTTGTCTCGTATAATATAGTTGATGATGTCTTCATTGTACTCTTTTTGTCTCTCCACTGTTTGTCTTTCCTTAAGGCTCTCAACTGCTTTGAGTTGATCCCTTATTTCTATGGCAGCCTCATAGTTTTGCTGCTTCGATTGTTCACTCATTTGCTCTTTTAGTTCTGCTGCGAGTTCTCTGGTCTTTCCTCTTAGTATTGATGTTATCCTTGTTATCCTCTCATTGTATCTCTCTTTTGTTACATGCCCAACACAGGGAGCATCACAAAGGTTGATGTGGTGTCTAAGGCACGGCCTTTTTGGAAATCCCTTGCATGTGCGAATCTTGAAATTCCTGATAAGCAGTTGTTGCACATAGTCTCTTTCCAGCCCGGACACGAATGGCCCGAAGAACTTTCCTTCTGTGATTTTGCGTGCAGTGAGTAGTTTTGGAAAATCCTCATCTGTTATCTGGATATAAGCATATCTTTTGGAGTCCTTGAGGTTAATGTTGTATTTTGGCTGGTTTCTTTTTATCAGGTTGTTCTCAAGAATTAGCGCTTCAACCGCATTGTTTGTTATAAAAAACTCCACTGAATCAATGTGGTCAACAAGAGCCTCAGTCTTTGCATCCAAATTCTTCTTGGTAAAGTAATTTGCAACTCTCTTGCGCAGCTCTTTTGCCTTTCCTACATAGATTACTCTTTTTGTTGCATCCTTGAATAAATAGCATCCAGGGTTTGCTGGCAAAGTCCCAAGCTTTATCATGCTGTTCTGAAAAACTCCCAGCCTTATAAATCTTACAAAAATTCGAATTATTGAAACATGCAAACATTTAAATTAACTGGAACTGCATATTCTGCAAATAATGAAAAAAAATATTCCTGCAAGTGCAATCAGAATAAGGGCAAAGGACTTAATTGCGCAAAGGAAAACAAGGGCCGGCTGGACTCGGGAAAATCACTTTGATATAAGCAATGTTAAAAAAATAGTTAATTATTTTAAATTGCATAATAGATTCAATGTTCTTCTTGACTCCAAAGATAAGGCTTTCCTGAAAGGTTATTTGTTGCCCAATAACCATGTTGCTGGAGAAAGGATAATCATTCTTCCAAATGGGAAAAAACTGGACAGAGCATATTCTTTGTTCTCTCCTCATTTGACTATTCATGATCAGACAAATAATCATCATTGGGACGTTATCTATCAAAATCCGAACGGCGAATACGCGTATGTATACACTTTAGACAAAAAACTAAAATCGCAGGATACCAAATACAAAAAAGTTGATGAATTTGAAAAGGTTTTGCCTAAATTGAGAAGAAATGTGCTGTTTGGTTTAAGAAATAAGGATTTCATGGCTCTTCCGCTTTATACCTTACTTAAAACTTATATGCGTGTAGGTGGTGAGGTGTACGATAAAATAAATGGTCACGAAGGTCTTACAACCCTACGAAAAAAAGATATAAAAATACAAAAGGATAATGTAATGTTCACGTTTTCTGGCAAAAATGGGGTTCCGCAAAAAATAGAGGAAGAATTTCCAGAGGTTTATGTCACGTCTCTTGCAAAGAAAATAAGAACTCTAAGGCCTAACGAGTATGTTTTTACTAATGGTCTGCATCATGTTATAAGGGATACTGAATTTGAAAGTGCTTTCTTGAAATATTGCGGAAAAAGATTCTATCCGCATTTAGTTAGGTCTTATTATGCAACTTTTACAATTGAGAAATATCTCAAAAAAAATCCGCATCCCACAAAGAATGAAATAAAAGAAGTATATAATGAAATTGCAGAGAAGTTAGGTCATAAAAAGTTTTCTAAAAAGACAGAAGAATGGTTGCCTAGCCATACTGTAACAGTTGCACATTATATCTCTCCAAAGCTGGTGAGAAGAATAAATCTGATAATTGGTAAGAAATAAAACCAATAATTCCTAAAGCATCCTCTTGAGGAATTCTCCAGTATAGCTCTTCGGGTTTCTTGCAACCTCTTCAGGGGTTCCCTCTGCTATTATTCTCCCGCCCAAATCTCCGCCATCAGGCCCAAGGTCTATTATATAGTCTGCTGACTTTATGACATCAAGGTTGTGCTCAATCACAACAACGCTGTTTCCCTTGTCAACTAGCTCGTCAAGTACATTTATCAGTTTTTTGACGTCATGAAAATGAAGCCCTGTTGTGGGCTCATCAAGCAGATAGACCGTCTTTCCTGACTCTCTTTTCGCAAGCTCCCTCGTTATCTTGATTCTTTGTGCCTCTCCTCCTGAGAGTGTTGTTGAGCTCTGCCCGAGTTTTATATAGCTCAGGCCAACCCTGAGGAGTGTGTCCAGTTTTGCCTTGATTGATGGTATGTTCTCGAACAGTGTGTATGCCTCTTCTACTGTGAGGTTAAGCACCTCTGCTATCGATTTTCCCTTGTACCTCACCTCAAGTGTTTCAGCATTATATCTTGTTCCCTTGCACTCCTCGCATTCTATGTAGACATCAGGCAGAAAGTTCATCTCTATTTTTATTAGCCCATCTCCCTGGCATGCCTCGCACCTGCCTCCCTCAACATTGAATGAGAATCTTCCTGGCTTGTAACCCCGAACCTTTGCTTCTGGTGTTTCAGAGAACAGGCGTCTTATCTCGTCAAACAGTTTTGTGTACGTTGCAGGATTGCTCCTTGGTGTTCTTCCTATCGGGCTTTGGTCGATAACGATTACCTTTTCTATCTCTTGTTCAAGCACGAGTTTGTCATGCTTACCAGCACTCTCTTTTGAGTTGTACAGCCTTTTCATCAGCGCTTTGTAGAGTATCTCAGAAATCAAAGTAGATTTGCCGCTCCCGCTCACCCCTGTTATCAGGGTTAAAAGTCCTACAGGTATTTTTGCATTTATAGATTTGAGGTTGTTCTCCCTGCATCCCAGCAACCTTATGTATTTGTCTGCCTTTCTTCTGTTTGTCGGGGTTTCTATCTTCATCCTGCCAGAAAGATACATTCCTGTCAGGCTGTTTTTTGCCTTCTCCACCTGTTTTGGGGTTCCCTCTGCAACTATCCTGCCTCCGTGAAGCCCTGCCCCAGGCCCAAGGTCCACAACATAGTCTGCATTTCTGATCGTCTCTTCGTCATGCTCTACAACTATGAGTGTGTTGCCGAGGTCTCTCAATTTGAACAGCGTCTTTATCAGTTTCTTGTTGTCCCTTTGGTGAAGCCCTATGGATGGTTCATCAAGTACGTACAGTACTCCCATCAGGTTTGAGCCGATTTGGGTTGCGAGCCTTATCCTTTGAGCCTCTCCGCCTGAAAGCGTTCCTGCTGTCCTTGACAATGTCAGATAGTTCAGCCCTACCTTGTCCAGAAAATCAAGTCTTGCCCTTATCTCCTTTATCACTTGCTTGGAGATCTCCTTTTCTTTTTCAGTTAGTTGGACTTTATCGAAGAATTCTATCGCGTCCTTTATTGAAAGGTCTGTTATGTCTATTATGGACTCTCCTGCTACTTTTACTGCCAATACCTTTGGCTTAAGCTTTTTTCCCTTGCATGCCTCGCAAGAGCTCACCTGCATGAACCTTTCCAGCTCTTCTCTTCTGTACTCTGATTCTGTCTGCCGATAAAGCCTTTCTGATTGGGGTATCAGCCCCTCCCATTCTCCTGTCCCTGACCAGTTGGATTCGCCATTTTTCATGCTCATGTTGTATTTTATCCTGTCGTTGCCACCGTGCATCAGCACATCAAATTGTTGTTTCGTGAGCCTGTTTATTGGAGTGAATATGTCAAAACCATAGTGCTTTGCTATTGCTCCAAGGTATTGCACCCTCCATCCATCCATCGCGTTCTTGTACAGAGTTATTGCCCCGTCAGCTATGCTCTTTGCCTTGTCAGGAATCATCAGGTCAGGGTCAAAGTCCATCCTGATTCCTAGCCCATGGCAATTCTCGCACGCCCCGAATGGTGAGTTGAATGAGAACATTCTGGGTTGAAGTTCCTCAAACATCAATCCACATTTCGGGCATGCCATCCTACTGGAGTACAACTTCTCTTTTCCATCGTCATCCACAGTTATTACAAGCCCCTCAGCTTTTTTTATTGCGTTCTCTATTGCCTCTACAAGCCTCGTCCTTTCGCTTGGCTTTACCTTGTCCACAACGATTTCTATGTCATGCTTTTTGTATCTGTCAAGCTTTGCTTCCTCGTCTGTCCCTTGGATGACCTTGTCGATCCTTACCTTTGCATATCCTTCTTTGTTAAGGTCCTCGACTAGTTTCTCGTATGTCCCCTTTTTCTGCCTGATTATGGGCGCAAGTATGGTGACAGTGCCTTCAATCTGGTCTGCTATCCGTTCAGCGCTTTGCCCTTCTATCTTCAGGTTGTGCTCTGGACAATAAGGAATGCCAATCCTCGCAAACAATAACCTTAGATAGTCATATATCTCTGTCACAGTGCCGACAGTTGACCTGGGGTTTTTGCTCGTGGATTTTTGCTCTATCGATATTGCAGGGCTCAGCCCTTCTATGGAGTCAACATCCGGCTTTCCGATCTGGCCTATGAACTGCCGTGCATAAGCAGACAGGCTCTCCACATATCTCCTCTGGCCTTCTGCATAGATTGTGTCAAACGCAAGAGTGCTTTTTCCAGAGCCGGATAGGCCTGTGAGAACTATGAGCTTATCTCTCGGCAGAGTAAGGTTAATGTTTTTTAGATTGTGCTGCCTTGCCCCCTTTATCACTATGTTTTTCATGGCCGTTAAGAAAGAATCAGCATTTAAATAGGTTGTGTTGCTTGAACTGGCAATAGTTTTAAATAATCTTCTGCTACATTTCCGTTTATGGTAGAGTATTTTGCCTTCAAATACATTAAAGAACCGCACCCTCAGCTTGAAGCGCTTGTAGACGGTGCTGCAAATGGCTGGCAACAGCGTAAGCTGCCTCACCTTCCAAAGGAAGAGAGGAGCGGAGTTGTATATGATATAGGTAGGATATACAGAACACGCTCAGGTGAGATTACTTATTATGTTGGCTGGTTCTTGGGCTACTTTGGTTTTTCCTCGCAAACAAAGGCTGTTTCTCAGCGCTTGCGAAATCTGCTTGACAAGTAAGCTTTAAAAATTAGAGCTGACTTCCTTTATTTATGGGAAAACATAGTCTTGATGAAGTTGTTTTCGGGATTGCATGTTTGCCATTGCATACTGCATTTTTTGCAGGCGTGGAGCGTGCAGCAGGCAGAGTCTCGTTGATTGGTTACTGGGTTTGGGGCGAGTTTCAACTTAGGAGAAACGAGATGCTACAGACTGACAAACAATTTGAGAAAAGTAAGAGCTATAAAATCGGTCAGTTGTCCCTCTATTGCGGAATTGCTGCTGCTGTTGCGTATGTTGCAAAAAAAGGCTTCCAGTTTTGACTGTTTCTGGAAGTTTACTCCTGTTCAAAGCCCGAAGTTTGCTATGAGTTCTGTCATTGCCTTGTATTTTTGCAGGAATTCATAGCCCTTTTCTGTCAGCGAATAGAATTTTTTGTCGTCTTCTTCTCTTTGTTCAATAAACTTCTTTGTAAGCAGTTCGTCTATGTACTCCTTGAACATCTGAGGGCTTAGGTTTGATGAGTGGAGCACTTTTGTTGGTCTTACGCTCCTGTTGTCGCGTATGACCTTCAGTATGTCGTTTATTACCTCTAGCCTTTCTCGCTTAGCCATTCTGCCCTTATTACCCCATAAACAAATATCAGGAATGTTACTACAGTTATGCCATACGTGTAAATCACGAATGTTGGACTTATTGGCGCAAGGAAATAATTTAGAAGGTTTGCCAGGTATCCTGCAAAAGCAAGTATCAATGCTATGAAATACACTTGGATGAACCTCTGCTTTGTTTCCCTGTATGTTGAGTAGCATGATATTGCCGCATATCCAAACACTGCCAGCTGTGAGAAGTAAAGGAAATAGGCCTTATAGATGCTTGCAACAGCTATTCCTATAGCGAGCAGGTGCACTAGATATGCCTGCTTCTTTTCAGCGCCCTTCCATACCAGGCTGTATACAAGGGAGAACCCTGCTATGCAATACAAGTATATCATGGCCAATTGCGTTGCCAGCGCAAACCCGAGCGTCGGGCTTGTGACAAACTTTAGCGAGAAGAGTGTTAACATCACGTAACGGGCAATGAACGCCAAGCCCATGTAGATGAATGCGTTCCGAAAAGAGCCTATGCCCTCATGCCCGCTCAATTTATAGAGTTTATGAGTTCGCACAGCTACAAAAAGGCATGATAATACGACAATTGTAGTGTATATCGTTTCTATGTATTGCAGCATGTTTATTGATTGTTTATTCTACTATAAAAAGCCTTTTATGTAGGAATCCTATTTATCTTTCCTTGCCTATGCTTATAAAGGCCTTCTGATTATTTACAGGTATGAATGACGGAAACCTTGATTCCATGGATCCTGTTCTGGCAGAGTGTATTCTGCAGCTCATGATTGAGCTTTCAATGTAGGATTCCTTGGAACAATTTATAAACCAAAAACTATTGTTGAAGAGCAGGTGATATTCATGAAAGGACAAAAAAGGATGTTTCGCTCGCGCCAGGACAAGATTATTGCAGGAGTCTGCGGTGGCATTGCAGAGTTCTATGATGCTGACCCAGTCTGGATAAGGCTTGCAACAGTTCTTCTGACTCTGGCGTGGGGCACCGGTCTGATTATCTATATTGTATTGTGGATTGTAATGCCACTTAACCCTGACCAAAAGCCATCTGTTGACACTATGGCAGAGCGTACTGCAAAAAAGCTTGCAAAGAAAGCGCAGTCAGTTCATGATAAGAAAGAGAGCCATACAGGCCATTTCGTTATTGGCTTTGTTATTATTCTTATTGGTGCCTTATTCCTATTGAAGAATATGTTTCACTGGTTCAGCTTTAATTTCATCTGGCCTGCTCTCTTGATTCTCTTGGGAATATACTTGATTGGGAGGCGCAAAAAATGAAAGAGGAAAGAAACCTTTCTGGCAGGATTCTTGCAGGTGTGCTGATCCTTATTGTAGGTGTAGGCCTCCTGTTAAATCAGCTCAATTGGCTTAGCTTTAACTATGCCTGGCCTTTTCTCATAATTGCAGTCGGATTGTTTATTATTTTCAGGAGGAGGAAATGACTGACGCTCCATCACGATTTTTTGGCGCGTTTCTCGTAGCAATTGGCCTGTTTTTCCTGTTTAGGGCAATGGGTTTTTTCAGCTTCTCGATTGCTAATTGGCAGTACATCTGGCCTATTCTGATTATTGTCTTGGGCTTTGCTGTCCTTGTTCGCCTTAAGTGGTGGCTTGTAGCGATTATAGCTATAGTCTTGATTATTTTGTTGTTCCCTTCAACACCAAATTTTGTTGAGCCAAGGCATTTTCTTCAGGAGTTGCCTGCTGGGGACTTGAATAGTGCTTCACTGGAACTTGCTTTGGGTGCTGCAGAACTGAACTTAAGCCAAGGTTCGAGTGATTATCTTGTCAGAAACAGCGGCACTACAGGTAATCCGCAGGACCCTCTGTTGGCTTTGAATGGCAACCATATTATCTTGAGCAGGCGTTCAGCCTTCGGCACAAGTGACATCTGGAATCTCGAGCTTTCTCCAAGGATTGCCTACTCTCTCAAGCTTGATTACGGTGCTGCCAAGGCGAATCTGGATTTCTCTAATTTGCAGGTGACAGACCTTAAGTTGCACGCTGGGGCTTCCTCCACTACTATGCGACTTGGCCATAATCCTCTAAAGGCAGACCTTGAGATTGGCGCAAGCCAGCTTTTGCTGCAATTGCCTGAGGATTATGGAACCAGGATTGTCGTTGAGAGCGGTCTCTCCTCAGTTGACCTTCCTGGATTCACAAAGCAGGGCAACACCTATTTGCATAACTATGTTGAGGGTGCTGAAAATATTGAGATACGCGTCCACGCTGGTGTATCGAGCTTAAGCTCTTCTCTTTATAGCCCTCAGGCAAATCTGCTGGGTGGAGATCGCGACGCACAAGGCTGCATTCCCTCTGCTGGCTATTCCTGGTGTGAAGCATTGCAGAAGTGTTATAGGTCCTGGGAAGAAACCTGCTAAGTGTGATGTGCATATTTGAAATAGTTGTGCTTTGCAGACTTCTTGATGCCGTACAGCTTAAGTTTTTTATACGCTCCAGCTTCCAGTCTCCTTGTCTCTTGAGCATACAGCATATTCTATTTTTCTCTTCACTATGGTCTCAAATGTTTTTCTTGCCAATTCTTCTGTGTTGTTGATTGCTGAAAGATGCCCTAACATTACCAGGGAAAGATTCTTGCCTTTTTCAGCTACCAATTGGCTTGCATGGATGTTGCTCAGGTGCCCCGAATCAGACAATATCCTGTGCTTTAAGAATATCGGATAAGGGCCTTTTAGCACCATGTCTATGTCATGGTTTGATTCGATCAGCACTGCCTCTAGTTTTGGAATTATGTTCTGCATTTGTTCTGTTACAATGCCG
Source organism: Candidatus Woesearchaeota archaeon (assembly GCA_043803105.1). Lineage (GTDB taxonomy): Archaea > Nanobdellota > Nanobdellia > Woesearchaeales > JAZDKJ01 > JAZDKJ01. The sequence goes on along the minus strand of JAZDKJ010000005.1, from coordinate 76,958 downwards.
GTATCAGTGAATATCCCGAATTTTCCGACTGTAAATCCGCAGCTTGTCACATCGTGGCTTGTCTGCACTGGCCTGATTGTTAGCCCTTTTATGAAAAAAGTTGAGTCTCTTGGAAATTGCTTTACGCAGTATCCGCCAATTGCAGCTTCTCTTTGCGTACCCTTCGTTGCGTAAATTGGTATATTGTATTTTCTGCTTATGACATCAGCTCCGCAGATATGGTCAACGTGTGAATGTGTTATCAGTAATGCGTCCACATTTTCCAGGCTTTTTCCCTGACGATTTAGCCTTGCCTCTGTCTCCCTGCAGCTCTTTCCTGCATCGATAAGCAAACTTACTCCTTTCTCTTCCACCAAGCAACTGTTGCCGTTACTGCCTGAAGCAATCACTGTGATTTCCATCAAGGCTTTAGAAAGAATACTGCTTAAAATACTTTGCGATTAGCCAGCCCCGCCACCACCGCCTCCTCCGCCACCGCCTCCGCCGCCTCCAAAGCCTCCTCCGCCTGCAGTGCCCGATGCTCCTGCAAACGAAGTGCTGAAAGAATCTACAGCATGGCTAAAACCTGCGGTGCTTATGGCATGGTAGCTTACTGCTCCGACAAATATTGAGGACTTGTATTGCTTGTCCGGTAATATCAATTTCATTGCCTTCTCCACTTTGTCGCTCACTCCCAAAGTCACTCCGTAGACAAGGTATCTTTCCCAGACAGCTATGGATTCTGGTGGGTGCTCTTTCATTGCAGAGAAGTCTTTCAGGAATTTCTTGAGGTGCATCCACCTGAGATAGTGTTCCTGCCCTTTCTGTGTCCTTCTCGGAAGCGCGTCAATGAAGATATTGTTTATCATGAGTCCAACTATTCCTGCTACGATTAAGCTTATCCTCATGTTTAGTAGGAGTCCAGCAACAATCAATCCCACACTGCCAATGTTAAACCAAAGGTAGGAATTTTGTTTGGCAAAGAACTCTTGTGTTATTGCTTCTTTTTTGACCATGCCCTGCCATTCAATAAATTGCTTTTGGAAGTCCCTTCTGTCCTGCCTTATCTCCTTCTCCAAGCTAGAGAAGAGTATCGAGCTGCCTTTTGCATATTGTTTGATTATCTTTAACACTTTTTCTTCATGAGGCTTAAGTTTTCCTGTCTTGTTTGTTATGATTATTTTGTAGTCTGTGTCAGAGCCAAACATCCCAAGGATTTTCTTTTTTTTGATTAGTTCAAGTTTGAGTTTTCCTTTGAGGCATAGGTTTAGCAACTCTGCCACAAAGTCTTTTGCCGTGGGCTTTTTGCTGTTCTGCCTTATTAGGCTGCTCACGATTGCCGGAGAATAATCATAAGGCACTTCTCTTTCATAAATCTGGTTTTCCTGCACTTTCGGTTCTCGTCCAAGTTTCAGGTAAAGCCCGATGAATATCAAGATTACAATTAGTGGTGGTATGACAAGATACAAAACTTGCAGTGGAAGGCTGACTCTTGCCTGGTTCGCAAAGGTGCTCTCCTCGCTAATGATTTGTTGAAGGCCTGTTGTTTGTTCTTTTGCTGCATCGCTGATTCCAGGCAATAACTCCCTCGGGAACACAACCCTCAGCTCAACCCATTGACGTGCAGGCACATTGTATGCCTGGTAGATCACTGTTTTGTTGTTAATGATTGCTATTCTTCCTTCAAGGTCCGGATGCCCCCACGTGTATACATCCTTATTGCTCTGGGCTTTGTTAGGTAATTCAAACCTTCCTCTTATTTCCTTGAGTTGATGGTCCCATCCATCCCCCCAAATCTTCCAGTTAAATTCTGCAACGTCGTTATAAACAAATAGCACATCCCTCAAGGTGTACTGTATAAGGAAGCTCTTCTTTTCATCAGCTGCATTGAATTCCCACCTGACATTCTTTGCTCCAGCCGCATTGCTGATGCTAAAGGCAACTGGGAGGGCTTTGCCAGAGCTTATATCATATACATTTATGTTATCAACAGAACCTTTGTTTTCTTGCAGCTCGATGTATGCATAGCTGAACTGTCCAGAAAAGCTGTAAGTGATGGTTTCGTTTACAGAGATGCTTGCGTCAGGATTTACCGTAAAGCTTATGTCTGCAAGGTCGAGGGTGTATGATTTTGCTTGGGCTATCCCTATGAAGAGAAGAAATAACAAACCTAGTATTGCTTTGTTTCTCACTCTTTGCAGTCACTGCACACAGGCTTAAAAAGTTTGCGTTTCGTGTGTTAGTACACATTAAGAAATTTCCTGAATACCATGCTCGCTGCTATTGAGAAGATAATGTATGTTCCGAGCCAGCCTGGCATCCATCCGAATATAGACAGTCCGCCGAAAGGATGTATTGCTTGGTTGTTTAATCTCACTGATACTATTGGGCTGTTCTTGTACGCTTCTAGCACTGGCGCATATTGCCTTTGCCCTGTGATTATTACCTGTTTTTGCTGCACCTGTCCATTATATTCGTACTTGAGATAGAATGTTCCCGCTGGTGCCTTGAGCTGCCAGCTTGCCTGGTTCTCCTTTATCGGCTGCGTGGCGTTTCCGTTCATTTCAAATCCTTGAGGCACTGTTAGTGTCACCCTTCCTATTGTTCCCTTTGCGAATGCCGCCGTTGTGCTGAACTCTTGTCCAGGCATTATTGGATAGTATGCCATGACAGAATTTAGGTATCCAAACAGTATTATTATCGGGATGAACGTTATGAGTGTGGGCTTGAAGCTGTGCACCATGTATTTCATGTTTGATTCCATTGCCTGCTTTTGAAGCTCCATCGCCTTTTTTGGGTCGCTCCTGTGCTCCTTTATCTTTTTCTGCATCTCTTTCATGTGGTCTTTCAGTTCCTTCATCATTTTCTGGTCTGTTGTGTACTTATAGACTATAGTCACGATAAATGACAGGAGTACTGATATTATTGCTATGCTTATTGCGCTCGGTAATGTAAACAAAGGCAAGAATATAGGGTTAAGTATTGATTCGAACACCATTCTTTTTTATGAATCCTCCGTATATTTAAATCTTTATTCTATGAACTTCCTTAGCATAGGGTTCATGTCCATCATGTGCTGTTTTGAAATTTCTTCGTAAAGCCTGTACACTATCATTACTGTCAACAAAAGTCCTGTTCCGCTTGTAAGCGCTCCTGTGAGGTCTGCGAGCGCTGCGAGGAATCCTACTGCTATTGCTCCCATGACCGTCAATGGCCCAATGTACCTGTCAAGCAGCCTTTCAAGCACTCTCTCGTCTTTCCTGAATCCTGGTATCTGCAGTCCTGATGCCATTATCTGTTTGGCCTGTGATCTTGCGTCCATGCCTGATGTCTGTACCCAGAATAGCGAGAACACCACGCATCCCGCCATGAAAATCAATAGGTATATTCCCGAATGCCAGATGTCTGCAAAGCTTATGCTTCCCTTGATTAGGTTTCCCACTATGTTTGGTGAGTTTATCCATGCCACGAGCCCTGTTGCCGGGTTGTTTCCTACAAAGGTTCCAAGCAGCGGATAGCCGAAGTTCTGTAGTAGCCTTGCCCATAGTTGGATGTTCGCGAGAAGCGCTGCCACGAGTATTACCGGGATGTTGCTTGTGTATACAAAGCTTAGTGGCCACCTTATTCCGTGGCCTCTTATCCTTCCGAAGCTTAGCGGTATTTCTATCTTCATTGCCTGGATGTATACCGCAACCACAAAGACAAGTATTGTTGATATCACTGCCGCTAACATCAATCCTGCTGTCACAGGGTCTCCTGCTGATAATGACTGGAATAGTGCTGGTATTGCACCTACTGCCACGCTCGGGTTTGTCGGGCTTGCCAGTGGCGAGAATGCCCTTATGAATATTGTCTCAGAAACTCCTGCTGCTATGAAGAGTGATATTCCTGAACCAAATCCCCATTTGCTAACAACCTCATCCATGAATAGTATGAGTATTCCGCCCACAAAGAGCTGGAATACCAGCAACAACTGCACCCAGAGATACATGCTTGTGCCAGCCATTTCTGGCGGTGGTGCAAGCCCTCCCATGAACACGTAGATTGCCCCTTCGAATATGACAAAGAATATTGACAATAGTTTTTGCACTCCCTGGAATGTCTTTTTTCCCTCATGCGTTGTCAGGTCGAACTTGACTATCCCCGAGCCGTTAAGTAGTTGCAGCACTATTGATCCTGTCACTATCGGCCCTATGCCTAGCGAGATTAGTGACCCGAATTTTGCTCCAAGGATGACCGAAAGGTACTCGAACTGCTGCAGTGCATTCTTCCCGAGTCCGAACAATGGTACATATCCGAGGACAAAGAATAATAGTAGCGTGATTCCGGTCCACTTAAGTTTTTCCTTGAATGACAGTTTTTTCTGTGTTGGCCCTGCTACCTCAGGAAGGTTTGAAAGTATGTCGTTCCAGATTCCCATCAGGCCTTTGCCGGTGTGTTGACCTTGCCACCAGCTTCCTCGATTTTCTGTTTTGCCTTTTCAGAGCATGATTCGACAGTTATGTTGTACTTCTTGCCCGGCCTTCCATTTCCAAGTAGCTTGTTATACCCTAACTCTGTGAGGTTGATTGTCTCTTTGCCAAACCTGTTCAGCTCTTCGACGTTTATCGCTGTGATTGTTGGTCTGTTTCCCTTGATCTTGAATCCGTGCTTTCCGAAGTAGTTCTTTATCTTGAGTATGCTTATCTTTTTCTGGTCCCCTCTTTTGCCAGTGCCCGCCATGCCCCTTCCGCCGCGGTTTCCTGCCCCCCTGTGCTTTTTCTTTGCTCCCCAGCCATGGCTCATGCTTCCGCGCTGCCTTGAGTTCTTTTTTCTTTTGTTTATTGTCATCCTAGATCATCTTTTGTATGAGCTTGCTGATTCCATCTTTTCTCTGTCCTAAAGCACCCCCAAGTGTGTAGGGCTGCTTTATTCCCGCTCTCTCAAAACCCCCTCTTGGTGGGTGGAGCCTGAAGAATGGTTTCAGTTTTTTTCCGTTTACTGTGATGTACTTTGTTTTCCTTTCCGGGTTTCCCTTGTATTCTTCTCCCCTTTTTTCATATAGTATCTTTATGGTGTTATCGTCTATCTCTCCCCAGGTGATGTAGTCTTTTGCTTTTCTGAGCATTCCTATGCTTGACGGCTTTTTCTGTATTATCGCGCAGAAATTCTTTTTGTGCAGGTGCAAGAGTTCGAGCGTGTCTTGTACGCTACGGTGTATCCCCTCTGACCCCCTTATCCTTATTGCTGCGATCATTCTTTTGCCTCAGCCGGTTTTTCCTCTCCGTCAACCACTGATAGGTTTGACCTTTCTTCTGGTCTCATCTTTGTCTGTGTGAGTTTCTTTAATGCTTTCATGCACGCTTCCACAAGGTTCATCTTTTTTCTTGTCTGCCCCTCTGTCTGCGACCATGCATCTTTGATTCCTGCTAAGGCAAGTATTTTCTGCACTTCCCTCTCTGTGCACAGCCCCTTGCCCTTTGGTGCAGGCATGAGTTTTATCTCTACTGACCCGCACTTTCCTTCTATGCTGAAGGGTAATGAGTGTGGCTTTCCGCATCCGCACTGCCAGCTTCCGCAGCCCCTGCGGATTTTTATGAGGTTGAGCTTTGCCCTCCTTATCGCCTTTTCCCTTGCAGGCACTGTCTCTTTTGCTTTTCCATAACCCACGCCTACGTAGCCGTTTCTGTTTCCGACTACAGCAAGTGTTGCGAAGTGTGGCTTGTTTCCTTCCTTTGTTTTCTTCTGGGTCTGGCGAAAGACCCTTCTCTTGCCCCCTCCGAATTTTCCCCTTGATTGTCCAATGAGTAGCAAGTCTGATTCCAGGTTCGGGAGAAGTGCGTCAACTATTTCTTTTTCGAGTATCTTCCTTCCGCTGTCAAGGATTTCATCTATCTTTGTGAGCTTGCCGTCCTTTACTGCTCTTCCAAGTTCAGTTCTCGGCTGCCAGATTTCTACCTTTGGCTGCTCTCGCCTTTCCTCAGCCGGCTCATTTGTTGGTTTCATTTTGTATTTTCTCCCTTGCTGTGTTGAAGTATTGCGTGATTTGTAAAGCTTCCACCTTTTGTTTTAGGTAATTGCTGTAGTATTTTGCGTATTTTTCTGCTTGTTTTGATATGGCTTTTGCGTGTTCCTGCATGTGGTTACCTGCTATTCTTTCCTTGCTGGGCAGGATCTCTTCTGAGTGCATAACGTAAAGGCCTGCATCCATCGCCCCTTTCAGTGCTGCATAAAGCCTCGATCCCTTTGTTGAGCTGTACAGCCCGATGTCAAGCACCGCTTCCTTGATTTTCTTTGCTTTTGCCATCTTGCCAAGGAGCATTCCTGTGAGGTATGCGCTTGGTATGTTGTTCTTGCTTGTGTCGATTCCGTATTTTTTTAGTTGCCCTGAGTGCGCCTGCGCAATCACCACATCGCCCTCTGGTGTGTAGTCTATTAGCTGCAGTGATATGTGCTTGTTGGATTTGCGTATCACCAGCCTGGGCTTGTTTGACAACAGGAGCTTTAGTCTTTTCTTGTAGTTGGTTCTGCCTTCAAACTTTCTCCTGTATGGCATGCTTCGTGTTTTCATTTTTTGATTTGCTCGTTGATGTAGAGTTTAATGTGCCTCACGCTTCTGAAGAATCCTCCTTTCGCGCTCATGTACAGCCTTCTGTAAAGTTGTGGTGTGATAGTCTTGTTTTCCTTTAATGTTAGGAGCAATGCCTTTTGTGCCCGGATTTTCTCTATCCATACCCTTTTCTGGTTGAGCCTTGCGTTCTTCGATCCCTTCCTTGTTCCGACTCCCTTACGCCTTCCCTTGGTTCTCTGTTTGTGCGCGAATCTCGCCCTTGACCTTGAAACTCCCCTCTCCGGCTTTTCGTATATTGCTCCCCCGCTTACCAATCCTCGTATGTCATGCTTGGTTATTGCCTGCTTTATCTCGTCAAGTTTCTCAGTGTCAAACCTAACCCTGTTGGGTGAGCACTTCATCACTTGTGCTGCTAGCCGTTTTTGCATTGCGTTTGTCATGTTTTCCTGATGAGTATCTTGTCTTTTTCTTCTTTTTCTTGTTTTTTCTTTTCTTCTTCCTCTACTTTTTCAGCCAGTTCGTCCTTTGGCTCTTCTTTTTTCTTTTCTGTCTCCTTCTTCTGTGCTGCAGCTTTCTTTTCCTTGTCTTTCTCTTCCTTTTCCTTTGTCTGCTGTTTCTTCTCTTCTACTTTTGCCTGCAGTCTCTTGTTCGTCTCTTCCAAGAATTGCCTTGGGTCCTTGATGTTGAGTATTCTCAGGTTTTTCTTGATTGCCTCGGTTATTATCTCAACCCTCTTTCTTGTGCCCACACTGCTGCCGATTATTATCCCGTCGGTTTTGCTGTCGAGTTTCTCCAAGCCCTTGGCATTCTGGACAACCACAGGTCTTAATCCTGTTGGGTGCAGATGCTTAACCTCTTTTGGCGAACCCCATCCTATCTCCACCGACCTTCTGTATCCCCTAAAGCCGACTCGCATTTTTGAGTCTGAGCCCTTTGGCTTTCTCCAGGCTGTCTTTAGCCTTGCCTTCTTGTGCTTGTCCTGCATTATGAAGTCTGGCTTTTTTTTCTTCAGTTGTCTTCTTGCCTGTAGTAATGAGTTCATTTGAGTGGTTTGCCGTCTTTCTCTATGATCCATATCCCATCCTGGAATATCCTGGAGTCCCTTCCCCTAATTTTACACATCTGCTCTATGTCTGCTGCTGTCTGTCCTGCTAATTCCTTGCTTGTGCTCTCTATGCGCACAAGGTCTCCTTCTATCTTCACTTTAGCCCCTTCTTTTAGGCCAAGCTTCCTTGGTACCTTCTCTCCTAGGAAGTTCTTGATTGTGAATTCTTTTTCTGTTGTTGACACGTTCATTGGGAAGTGTCCTGAGCATATCTTGAGTGTGTAGGTGTGGCCTGACTCTGCCCCCCTTAACATGTTGGCTAAATGCGCCCTCCATGTGCCTATCTTTGTCCTTTCTCTTTTTGTTGTTCGATCTGCAGAGATTACGATGCTGTTGGCTTCAAGTTTGATTGTTATCCTTGGATCTTCTATCCTTCTCTCCACCATGCCATGTTTGCCCGCTACCTTTACTGAATTGCCCTCTACTGTTACCTTTATTCCCTCTGGTATCTGCAGTTTTTCTGTTGTCTGGTTCATTTCAGTAGCAGTAGGCAATGAGTTTTCCGCCAAGCTTTTTTTCCTTTGCCTGGGTGTTTGTCATCATTCCCTTGCTTGTGGACACAATCAGTATTCCCATGCCCTTTGCAGGCAGGTATCTTTTTTCGAATTTTTCGTAGTCTATGCTCTTCAACGCAAACCTGGGCTTCACAACCCCGCAGCTGTTTATTGCTCCTGTGAGGGTAAGCTTTATGACATTGCCCTTCCGGTCTTTTATCTCAGTGAAGCTTCCGGTATAGTGTTCGTCTGCGAGGATCTTTAGTATCTGTTTTATCAGGTTTGATGCCGGCTTTATCTTGCATGATGTGCCGCCTATCCTTTCCTGGTGCTCTACAACTGATAATGCGTTTGCTACTGGGTCGTTTAGTGTCATTTTAGCTGAACTTCTTGAATCCGATTTGCGTTGCCACTTCCCTAAAGCACTGCCTGCACAAGTTCAATCCGTAGCTGTCGATGTGTGCCTTGTTTCTGCCGCATCTCCTGCAGTGCCTTGTTGCCACGCCCATTGTCCTTTTCTTTGGCGCATTGTGCTTCATGAATTTTTGCAGCTTGAAGGGTTTTGCCTTTAGCTGCTTGAATACCTTGTGATAGTCGCTTGTTGTCATTCTTCCTCTCCTAGACTTACCTTGAAGTTGTTTTTCATGAAATTGATTGCCTCATCCCTGCTTATCCGGTGCTTTGGAGGGATTTTCCTCTTTAGGAGCCTCCTTTTCTTTATCCGAAAGCCCGGCTTTTCCAGTGTGACGCATACCTCTAGGCCAAGGACGCCAATTTCTGGGTCGTATCCTACCCCTGGTATGTCTATGTATTCTGGTAACCCAAATGCAATGTTGCCGTTCTGGTCGAACTGGCTTTCCCGCAGCCTTCCCTCTTTTGCCTCAAGCAGCCTTTTTAGTGTTTCAAGTGCAGCTGCCTTTCGCAATGTTATCTTACATCCTATTGGAAGGCCTGGCCTTAGTCCCCAGTTTGGGATCCTCTTGTTGGTTACTGTCCTTACAGGCTCTATCTCAGTGATTTTCTTGAGTAGCTTTAGTCCAAGCTCTAGCTTTTTCTGGTCTTTTCCCGCACCTATATTTAGGGTTATTTTCTCCAGTTTAACTTGTTGCATCTGGTTCATGATTACTTGCCTAGCGTGATGCATGGCTGCTTGTCACCTATGACAAACACATGCTTTTTTTGTGCCACATAATTGGCGTGCTCAGTCTTGCACATGATTCCGTGTTCGCTTATTCCTTCCACTGTTGCCCTTTCTCCCTGGTGCTTTCCACCTGTGATGTACACTGCCGCCTCGTTTGCCAGCTTGTAGTGTGCCACTATCTTTTGCGGGAACTCCACCAATATGGTGTCTCCTGTCTTGTAGCCTTGCTCTTTTGTTATCTGGTTTGTCCCGTCAGAGAGGTTCAGCTGTAGCACCCCTTTCTTTATTACAGTCTTGTTAAGTATCTTCTTTGGCTTGATGCCTGCTTCCTTGTCTGCTATCTTGAGCAATTCGAGGTGTCCTTTCTTGTTGAGTATGAGCCTGAAGTGCTCCTTGGTTTCCTTGATTGTTATTACGTCAAGGAGCCCGGCGAGGAAGTGTTCGCTCTTCCTTCTTTCATTGTCGACGAGCACATTTTTTGTCTGCAATATCATCTTTGCCTCTTTTAGGTTCTTTGCGTATCCGAGGTAGTCCCTAAGTATTATGGCAAGGGGCAGTCCCCTCTCCAGTGAGTGCGCTCCTGGGTGTGGCCTTAAGAGGAACACGTTTGTCTTCCGCTGTACCTTCCAGCTTCTTGGTGCTGTTATTCTCTTGAAATACCTGCTCATTTTGTTTCCTTTAGCTTTTCTTTTCTTTTCTTGTCATCAAGGTTCAGTTCCTGGATCACAAGGTTTGACGGGTGCAATGGATAGAGTACTTTGCTTCCGTCCTTTTTTATTATCTCGATGCTTGATATATATACTCGCTCGCTCTTAAGGTCGATTCTGTCCACTTTGCCTGTCTTGTTCTTGAATTGCCCTCTTGCGATCTTTACCTTGTCCCCTTTCCTTAGCTGCACTGATCTCAGTTTGTGTTTTGCCCTGAGTTCCTTTGACAGGTGCGAGCTCATGAATTTCTGCTTTATGTGCAGTGGTGCGTTGAACCTGTATTTTCTCTGCTTTCTTGCCTTGCTCGACCCTTTCCAGCTTGATGAATATTTTTTTTTCATTTTATACTATGAGGTTTGCTATCTTTGCTATGGCAGGCCATCTGTCGCATACCTCTTTTGCGATAGCTCCCTTGAATATCGTGCCCTTTGGGTTTCCCTTTTCATCCTTTAGCACGACTGCTGAGTTGTCTTCGAACTTGATCCGCATCCCGTCAGGCCTCCTGAATTCCTTCTTCTGCCTGACTATTATTGCGTACACCACCTGTTTTCTCATGTCTGGCCTTCCCTTCTTGACCGAGGCCATGACCAGGTCCGCAACCCCACAGCTGGGTTTTCTTCCCTGCACTGTCTTCATTCCGACAGCGCTAAATACCCTGATTACCTTTGCCCCTGAATTGTCGCAGGTCTCTACCTGGCATCCTACCGGGAGTGCCCTTGTGATGTATGATCTTGATGCTTTCATTGTACCTTCTCAATTATCGCGAAGTGCTTTGTTTTTGATATAGGCCTTGATTCCATTATCTTTACAGTGTCTCCTGTTGCTGCGTTTATGCATGCGCTGTTGTGCACCTTTATCCTTGTCCTTTTTTTCTCATACCTTTCGTACTTTTGGACCTTTCGAAGCCTTGTCCATTCTACTGTTGCTGTTTTCTGCATTCCTGTCTTGATGACTTTTCCGATGAATGTCTTCCCGTGAGTCCTTAATCTGCCGTGGATTGGGCAGTTTTGATCATCGCATTTTACTTTCGTATCCATCTTTTTATCCTCTCTTCAGGTCTTCCAACGAGTTCATCCCCGCTTATTCTTTCCCCATCAATCTCGAATACACTTGCCTTCTTGATGATTTTCTTGTCTCCGCTGATTGTTCGTATGCTGATCATGTTTTTTGTCTCGTCGATTATGATGCCTTGGATCCCTTCTGTTGATTTGTTTGTTGAGCTTGTGATTTTTGCTTTTGCTCCTATTATTTCTCTTGTGGCTGCGTTCATCGTCTGCCCCCTAGTGGACTTCTATTGTCCCTTGGGCAAAGCCTGTCTGCACGAGTGCCTTGCGTACCTTTTGCTTGTGATCTCCCTGAAGCTCGATTATCCCTTTCTTGACGGTTCCGCCGCAAGCGAATTGGTTCTTGAGCTTTTTCATGAGCTCTTTTAAGTCAATTTCCTTAGGGTCTATTCCTTCGATCACAGTGTAGGTTTTCCCGAACTTCTTTTGTATCACTTTCACCACGATTTTTTGGTTCTCTTTGGCTATGGTCTCACATACGCACAGCTCTTTTGGCAGCCCACATTTTGGACATATTTCCTTCATCCTTTGGTTGCAACCTCCTTGGTTTGTTCTCTATTGAGTTGAGTGAGTATTCTGGCTATCGTCCTCTTTGAATTTCTTATCTGTCCAGGGCTTTTTGGGGTTGTTCCTGTTGCTATCTGGGCGTTCTGCTTCATAAGGTCTTTTCTAAGTTCAGAGAGCTTTGCTTCAAGCTCGCTCTTCTGCATCTGCTTTAGTTCTTTGCTTTTCATTTACTTGCTTTCTCTGCCTTCTCGGCTTTTTTGCCTCTGGCTTTTTTACTTCTTTTACTTCTTTTATTTCCTCTTTCTTGCCTTCTTCTATTGTGAGTGGCTGCTCTGTCCTTAGTCTTATCCTGTCCGGAAGTACGATGTCAGGGGGCATTATCCTTACTTTTACGCCAATGGTTCCTGATTTTAGCTGCGCAGAGACCTTTGCTTCCTTCACTCCGGTTATTGCGATGTCGCCACACTTCTTCAGGTAACCCTGATAGAACCTCCATGTCTTTGCCCTTGCCCCAGGTATCTTCCCTGATATGAGTATCTCAACCCCAAGTGCTCCTGCGTTGAGCACATCAGTCATTGTCTTGTGGCCTACTCCCTTGAACTTGTTTGACCCAAATTTCTCTAGCGTGCTAGCGATCCTTTCTGCCACTATCCTTGCGTCCAGGTTCGGGTTTTCTACCTCGCTTATCTCGAGCTGCGGGTTCTCTAGCTTGAATTCGTTTTTCAGTGCTATTGTTAGGTCTTTGATGTTGTCGCCTTTCCTGCCGACGACTAAACCTGGGTGTGATGTTGAGATTATGATTTTTTCTCCAAGTGGGGTCCTTTGTAGCTTTGTGTGGCTATGTCCCACATTCTTGAGTTTTGAGCTGATGTATTCTTCAATCTGGTGCTCCTTCATTTTTTGTTCCACGAATTTTTTCTCAATCATTTGTTAGCCTTGGTTTTTTTGTGCTCTGGCTTAGCTTCTATGGCCTTTTTTTCCGGCTTCTTTTGCTTCGGGGCCTCTTGCTTCCTTGCTTCCTGCGCCACGATTTCTATGTGCGCCCTTTTCTGCATTCTCCTTCTCTGTCTTCCGTAGTGCCACTGCTTTCCGCCTTGCTGTGCTGATATATGGCTTATTATGAGTGATTTTGTCTCAAGCCCTTTTTGGTTTGCGCTTGCTTCGAGCCTCTCGAGCAACACTTTTATTTCCTTGCATGTCTTTATTGGGTATCTTCCTGGCCCTATCCCTGGTTTGTGTCCTGTGTCTTTGTTGAACCTTCTGTAAGGTATTGCCTCTTTCTGCTCCATTACATTGTCCATGATTTTCTTTGCTCGTTCAAGCGATTTGCCTCTTATGAAGTTGCATATCTCTATGCCTTTCTTTCTGGATATCCCAAGGCCAATCCCTACTGTCTTTACCAGGCCTTCTTTTTCAGTGTTTGTTGAGTATCTGTATGTTCCCATTTTACTTTACTGATATGCTTGAGCTTGATTTTGTTGCGCCTATTCCTGGTGCGCTATGAGACACTTTCTTTCTTGTCATTGCGAACTCTCCAAGCACATGGCCGAGCATTTCCTTTTCTACCCTTACAGGCACAAAGGTTTTTCCGTCGTGCACCTTGATTGTCTTTCCGACCATTATAGGTAGTATCACCATGTCCCTGCAGTGCGTCTCGACATTCGCATTATGGAGGTTCTTGAGCAGCTTTTTTTCCTCTTCTGTGAATCCATGCTTTATAGTCCTTCTTATCCTTGAGGTTGTTATTGCTGCAAAATCGCTTGTGCTCATATTCTGCAGCTCTTCTAGTGTCTTGCCGTGATAGGTAAACTCTTTCTTTGCCATGGTTTACTTCTTCTTCCTCCCTGTTCTTTTTGGATGCAGTTTTCCTACATTTCTTCCAGGTGGCGCATTCCTTGGCGCAGGCCTCTGCTTTGCCTTTCGCGCTGAGCGCTTGTTACCGAATGGATGGTCTACTGCGTTTTGTGATCTTGCTGATGTTATTGGGTAAAGCTTGTTCTTTGCCTTCATTGCATAGAACTTCGCTCCTGCCTTGAGGAATGGTTTTTCCACCCTTCCGCTTCCTGCAACTGTTCCTATGCTCGCCCTGCAGTCTGGCTGGAACGGTTTTTGCTTTTTTGAAGGCAGCTCGACCATAATTCTTCCGCCAACTTCTCCTATTACTCTTGCTGCTGTGCCTGATGCCCTGCAGAACTTTCCCCCATCCCCGGGCTGTGATTCTATATTATAGATGAGTGTTCCATCAGGTATGTCCCTTAATGCCAGCGTGTTTCCACGCTTTGGCTCGCTTCCCGGCCCTGCGCTTATTCTTTCTCCGACCCTGATTCCTTCAGGCGCTATTGTCAGGTTTTCTACTGTGCCATATTTTATGATTGCAAGCGGTGCGGAGTGGCCTGGGCAGTCCACTAGGTCTGCCAAAATCCCCTGGCGTTGCTCATTCCCGAGGCTTAGGTGTTTTGCCTGTCCCCTGAAATTAAACCCCGGAGATCTGTATCTAGGACCTCCCTTTCCTCTTGCCTGTTGTACTAGATTCTTTCCCATTTTTACATCAATCCTAGGTTAGTCGCGATGTCTATTGCCGGTGTCTCATTGCTGAGTTTTATATAAGCCCTTTTCTTTCCGTCCATGGCTATGTAGGTATTGACCTTTAATACCTTTACCTTGAATAGTTCCTCTATTGCCTTCTTGACATCCTGTTTTGTTGCTGCCTGGTCTACAACAAATATCAGCTTGTTTTGTGATTCCATTAGCCTGAGCGATTTTTCTGTGCTCAGTGGATACTTGATTGCGACTTCAGCTTTCATAGAGTTTTTCCTTTTCTAGTGCTTCTATGCTTGCCTCTGTGTATATCGTCAGCCTTCCCGGTTTTGCTCCCGGTGCAAGCAGTTCAGCGTTTATCTTGTGTATGTCGCAGACCTCTATCCCTTTGAGGTTTGCTGCTGACCTTATGAGTGGGCATTGTCCTGAAACTACTATCAGTGTTCCTCTCCCTGATTTGTATTTTCTTCCTCTGGCTTTTGCCTTTCCTACCCTGATGTTTCTTTCAAAGTCGTACTCTATTCCGTATGCATTTAGTGCCTGCTTGAGTGTCTTGGTTTCTGTTATTTGCTCAAGCTGTTTTTCTGCTATGAAAGGGAATGTGGCTGGTTTCTTTTCCACCCATTGCTTTGATACGCTCGCCGCAAGGCACGATCTTATCGCTTTCTGGTTTTCTTTCCTGTTGATTTTCTGTTCCCAGTCCTTGCCGCTCTTTGGCGGATGTGCCCGTCTTCCTCCTACAGTTCCTGGCGATACCGCTCCTACCCAGTTCATCCTTGTGCCTCGGCGTGAGAGTATTTTTCTTGGTACCCTTGATATTCCAAGTCCATAGCTTCCCTTGTAGTCGCGCCTTCTTCTTGAAAGCTTTGCGCTCGCCCTCTGTCCTGCTTCAGGCTTTGACCCATAGGCTTGCCTTTTCCTGCTTATTATTGACATTACTGCCCGTTTGATCAGGTCTGGTCTCACTACCTCTTCGAACTGCTTCGGAAGTTTCTTTTTTCCAGCTTCCTGGTTGTTGATTTTTAGTATTGTGGCTTCCATCTTATTGCTTTGACTCGAGGCTGATGTATTCTATTGACGGCGCCTCTTTTGGTGTTTGCTTGCGTGGCCTTATGGCCTTTGTCATGATTATTAGTCTTTTTGCAGGCCCTCCTATTGAGCCTTTGACGAGAACATAATTATTCTTGATTATTCCGTAGTGCAAGAATCCGCCCTTTGGGTTGATTTTCTTTGGCTCTGTTCCTATCTTAAGGAGCCATTTGTTGTACTCTGTTCTTTGGTGGAATCCCATCTGTCCTGCGTGCGCGACCCTGTACATCACATGTCCTTGTGCACTCCAGCCACCCAGGCTTCCAGGACCCCTTTTTGTCTTTTCTGATTTGTGTGACCTTAATCCTATCCCAAACCTTTTTACAGGTCCTTGGTAGCCCTTTCCCTTTGTTATTGAGTGGATGTCTAACTGTTCTCCTTCGTTGAATACATTGTTGATTATAATCTCTTTTCCGAGGAGCTCATTTGCTCTCTTTAGCTGCTCCTCCTTGCCTGCACCCATCGACACCTCAAATACGTCCGGTGCCTTCTGGCCTATTGTTGTCAGGTACGGCTGAGTATGCACTAGTAACCTTAAGAAGTCAAAGTCCTTTGTCTGTTCTTTTTGCTTTGCCTTGGGCATTCTTATTCTTTTGTCTAGGTGCTTGTTCAGCTGTTCTGCGTTCATCTGCCCTACCGCGATATTGTTCTTGTAAAGCCTTATCCCCATCACTTTCATTGGCGGGCATTCAATGACGGTTACTGGCATCACTATCTCCTCTCCCTTTGTCATCGAGTTTGTCCCATTATCCGTAACCATCAATTGTGTCATGCCTGCTTTGTAGCCTGCGAACTCGTCAAAACCTGCTGTGATGACCTTGTGGTTTATCCTCGGGATTATGCTCTTTGCCCTCTTTCGAGGATAAAACTGCATCGAGCCCCTGCGTGGTGATCTTATGTTTGCCATTGTTTACCTGCTTTCGCCTAGTTCTTTTGAGAAACAAGTCTTCCCTGTGTACTGAAAAGAACTTCTCTTCAGGCGTCTGTGTTTAAACCCTCTTTAAACACGTTATTATAGGCTCATGGGATTTCAGTTTGTTTATAAAGCTTACTAATCACTGTGAGTGATTTGCCATTTTGAAGCGATTCTGTCTGACTTGAGCCCATTGCACCCATGTTAAATAGGTTAACATAAAGGCATGAAATAACCTTTAATACCCTTTTCAAGCCAGAATTATTTGTATTTTTCCTTCCTTCTCGAGTAATTGACAGGATTCTTGACCTTTCCGCAAAGGTTGTCAGGCCTGCACACCCCTATGTCTTTGTAATAGCTGCTCGAGCAGTTGGGCGGCAGCACTTTTTTCTTGTGCTCCTGGTGATATCTTACTGGCGAGAGCAGGTTGACTTCTTTTAGTGGTTCATTGTTTTTCTTGTTCCAGGCTGTTAAGAGCTCTTTTATTTCATCATAGCTGTATCCGCATGCTGTAAGAAAGTTTAGCAGAATGAACACAGACCGTTTTCTTCCGTCATTCAAGCCCAGCATTATCTGTTTTATGCATGGGGCAAAGTTCGCTTCAGAGACCTTTCCCTCAGGTTCCTTGTAGACCTTTGCTCCTGCCTTTTCTTCTGTGCTGATCACTGGCTTGAAGTCGAATGCTGATGTGAAGAGCTTGCTCGCTTCTCCAGCATCCCCATCTTTTAGCCATGGCACTTCAACCGCCACATTCTCTGGTTTTGCCGTTTCGCGGCTAAATGTTTCAAGTTCTTTGAGCCTTATTGGTATGCTCGAAAGCCCTGATTTCTCGTTTAGCGAGTATACGCTCCTGTACATGTGCCTGCTTGAAATTAACACAGTGTCTATGTCCAGGAATGCCTCGGTGTTTATGGTCTTGTCTTGCCTGAATATCTCCTGTTTTGTCTTGTTGGTCTTTTGTGTTATTGCCCCTATGTTGCCTCCTTCGTGCTCCAGTATCCTTTGGCTCAATGGTGCTTTTATTATTTCTCTCAAATAAACACCTATTCTTCGTGCACCGTCTGGAAAAAGAAGCCGAGAATCGAATCCCTGCACTTTTTTGGGGAAGGCGCTGTAAGGTATTGCTATGTGAAATCCCTTGTTTCCCGAGAACTTGCAGCTAATTGCATCGATTCCATGATGCCTCATCGCCTCAACAACCAATAGTGCTGCCAGTTGCGAGTATTCCATCACATGGCAGTCGATGTCTATTACCAGGTCCCAACCTGTTCGCATATCGTCAAGCTCCTGCTTTCTTAGGTTTGGCATCAAGACCAGGGGGTTTTTCCAGTGCTCTTCTGAGATGTGGATTGATGTTGCCCCTTGTTTTGCCAATTCAACTATGTCTCTTGGATAATTAAGAACATCCGGCCTTTTGCCAAAACCGCTCTCCCCAAATCTTATCGCCACTTCCCTGTTCTTTGCGTTTTGCACTATAGCCTTCTGTATATCCTCCCTTTTGTAGTACTTCAGCAAAGTGCTTAGAGTGAGCATATGTAATTGACAAACAATTTATACTATATAATTATTATGTATATGCATGTCCTGTGCAAAAGAAGATCTGCAGCTCTTCCTGTTAAAGCTTGACAATAGCCGGAAATTGATTGTAGTTGAAGGCAAAAAAGACGAGCGCTCCTTGAGGGAGCTGGGGATTTCTAACGCCATTGTTGTCCTGAACAAAAAACCCCTTTATTCTGTAGTTGAGCAGGTTGTTGCTCTTTCAAAGGATGTTGTTATTCTTACTGACCTAGACAGGACAGGCCGTTCTCTCTACTCACGGTTAAAAAAGGACCTCTCTGAGCGTAAAGTGACTGTTGACAATTATTTTCGTGAGTTCCTTTTCAAGAACACTAAGGTCAGGCAGATTGAAGGATTGTCTAAGTACCTTAAGAATCTCACATAGCATTTAGCGCTTTAATCCTCTGGTCTATCGGAGGGTGCGTCTCAAATAGCGAGTTCACCCAGCCTTCATGCTGCCTCAGCGGGTTTTCTATGAACAGGTGTGCTGTTGCCTTGTTTGCAGCATCCACAATCTTGTCATCATCGTTTTTTATTTTCTTTAGCGCATCCGCGAGTCCCTTAGGGTGTCGCGTGAGCATTGCTCCGTCAGCATCGGCAAGGAATTCTCTTTTTCTTGATACTGCGAGTTTTATCAATTGAGCAATTATCGGCGATAGTATTGCCAAGA
This sequence comes from Candidatus Woesearchaeota archaeon, assembly GCA_043803105.1. Classification (GTDB taxonomy): domain Archaea; phylum Nanobdellota; class Nanobdellia; order Woesearchaeales; family JAZDKJ01; genus JAZDKJ01. The sequence goes on along the minus strand of JAZDKJ010000005.1, from coordinate 58,644 downwards.
CCAGCCCTACAACCAGGAATATTGCTGCCCCATTTCCTTTTTCCCTGCTCTGGTTACCTTTTCCATAGATGAGAGTCCTAAGTATGAGGTCGCTAAGTAGTGCTGTTATGCCTACAAGGACAACAACCAGCATCATCAGCCTTATGTCATAGTTTTTTATGTGGCTCATCTCATGTCCCACAACGCCTTCCAGCTCTGCCCTGTTCAGTTTCTTTGTTGCTCCTGTAGTGACTGTTATTGATGCATGCTTTGGGTCTCTTCCGGTTGCAAACGCATTTATCGAGTTCTCTTCTATGACATATATTTTTGGCACTTGAATCCCTGCGGCGATTGACAGGCCTTCCACTGTGTTTACCAGGTATGGGAACTCTTTTTTTGTCGCAGGCCTTGCATTGCTCAGGCTCAGCACTGCAGAGTCTCCGTCGTAGAAGCTGAATAGTGTTAGTGCTATTGATAGCATTGCTGCTATGCTTAATCCGAATATAGGGTTGTTGAAGAATGCGCCTATTGCAAGGCCCAGCGCCGCCACTATTATCACAAACAATATTATAAGAATGAAGGTAGCGCGTTTGTTCGCGCTGATCCTTTCATATGCTGTCTGCATCTTAGAATTTTACTTTGACTGGCTTCTTTTCCCCTTCCGCTGTCTTGAAGTACTCCCTTTGCACGAACTTGAACATGTTTGCTATCAAGTTTGTCGGGAATGTCATTATCGACTGGTTGAAGCTCATCACATTGTCGTTGTAGAACTGCCTTGAGTACGCTATTTTTGATTCTGTGCCAGAAAGCTCCTCTTGCAACTGCATGAAGTTCTCGTTTGCCTTTAGTGTTGGATAGCTTTCCGCAACCGCAAACAATGACTTTAATGCGCTCGTTATCTGGTTCGAAGCCTTTGCCTTTTCTGCAAGGCTTCCTGCTTTCATGAATGCAGTTCTTGCCTTTGTGACTGCCTCAAAAACACCCTTCTCATGTTTTGCATATCCCTTTACTGTCTCAATTAGGTTTGGTATCAGATCATACCTTCTCTTGAGCTGCACGTCTATCTGCGACCATGCATTGTCAATCCTTGTCCTAAGGATTATCAGCCTGTTGTATGCGAAGATAAGCCACAGCAGAATTATGCCAACTATTCCTATTGGTATCCACAAAAGCAAGTTTACCATGTTGCACCCCTCATGTTTTTGTTATATTGTCTTATTATATTTTGTGTTGAATAAATGATGTCTGCTTAAATATCTTTCGTAAGATAATTATGGAGGATTCCTATACTTATTTGGCCATCTCAGCTAGCTTGTCATAATTCACTTCCGAAAAGCTGCTAATCAGTAAGTCCGCTTCATGCAACCCCCTTGCGCTATTGTATTTATGAAGTTTCCCGATGCACTTCATGCCTGCTGCCTTTGCTGCCCTTACTCCGTCTGCAGAATCCTCGAACACTATGCAACTGGCAGGTTTCATATCAATCTTCTTACTTGCTGTACGGTAAATATCAGGATACGGTTTGTGCCTAGGCACTTCATAGGCAGTTACTATGTTTAGAAAATAGTCATGAATCTTGAGTATGTCAAGTATTTTCTCTGTGCTTTCCCTGGTCCAGTTTGTGGCAATTTCTATTGGCGCCCTGTTCCTTTTTAGGTCATCAAGAAGTCTTGTTAGCCCGCTTTCAACCCTTACCTGCTCTTTAATCAGCTTGTACTGTATTCTTCCAGATTTATTGGCAAATTCTGCAAAGTCAAGCTCAATACCATACTTTTGTTTCCATACTCTTAATTGATCCCTTAAAGAGTAGCCTAGGTACTTTCTTATATCTTTTTCCCCGAAATGGATTCCATAAGGCTTCAAGACCTCGTTAAAGGACTGCCAGACAATCTCAATTGTGTAAACTATAAACCATCAAAGTCAAATATTGCGCCGAATTTCATGAATTATGCAAGATAAGTACTTTTTATAAAGCTATTGCTCGTCCTTGTGGTAAAGTTCCAAAAATACCAAGGTGGCATCCTTCTCAATATAAGCATAGGCCAGGCGAAACGCACCGATATATAGCTCCCGGGTGCCCTTCCTTGAGTATTTCATCGGCTTGCCTATCTCAGGATTCTTTGACACCTTTTCAATCTGCTTCTTGACCTTGTCTTTCAAGGCCGAGTTCTTGATCTTGCAGACTGCCTTCAAGAAGTTCTTGCTGTGCTCAATTGTTAGCATGCCCTTAGCTCTTCAAGAAAATCATCTTTGGAACGTCTCTTGAACTTTCCTTTGTCGTGATCTGTCCAGGCTTTTTCAACCTTTTCTGCAAACTTGAAGTCTTCCACCAGGTCAGTTGCCAGTCCCTTAACACTCTTGAGGATTATCTTGTCGCGCTCCTTGACCATCAGAAACTCGTCTCCCTTGCTGATGCTGTTCCGAAGCCCGCTTGGTATTACGATTTGGCCCTTTGTGCTGATCTTTGCTATGGCGAATTCCATGCTATTAGTAAGGTATAACTTACTACTATTTAACTGTTTCTCTTCCGCACAAATGCCGCTTGATAAGGTTTTCAATTCAGTTTCTTTGTGGAAGACCTGCTTAAAAAAGCCCTCTGTCAGAAAACAGGAAAATCTCCTTTAAGAAGCTAAGATTTTGAGCATCGGACCGAAATTCCATAGCCTTCAGCTTAATCCTTAAGCATAATTTTTATAAGCAAGAACATTTTCTCAAACACCATGGCCTTTAACCAATTGAAGACAGTCTTCTTCCTTACTATTCTGACTGTTATAGCCTTAGGGATAGGTTATTTCATCGGCGGCACTTCTGGCCTTACAATCGCCTTTGTTATTGCGCTTCTTTTGAACTTCGGAATCTACTGGTTCTCTGACAAGATAGTTTTGCGGATTTATAAGGCACAGCCAGTGACTGAAAGGGAGCAGCCAGAGCTATACAAGATTGTTCGTGACGTTGCCAATAGGGCAGGCATTCCGATGCCCAAGGTCTACATAATACCGACAGAGCACTCAAATGCCTTTGCTACAGGCAGGAGCCCAAGTCATGCATCCATTGCCTTCACTCAAGGTATTATTCGCCTGCTTTCCACTGAAGAGCTCCGCGGTGTGGTTGCCCACGAGATTTCTCATGTGAAGAACCGCGACATTCTGATTTCCACAATAGCTGCAACTATTGCAGGAGTCATTTCCTACGTGGCCGCGATGGCAAGGTTTGGCGCCATTTTTGGAGGTCTTGGAGGCAATAATGATCGTCAAGGTAATAATCTTATTGAACTCCTTGTGTTGGCTATAGTTGCACCCATCATTGCGATGATTATTCAGCTTGCAATCTCCCGCTCCAGGGAATACCAGGCTGATGAGTCTGCTGCAAGAACCCTGCACACCGGATTGCCTTTGGCTTCAGCATTGCAGAAGCTTGATTCTGATATCAAGAATAAGCCCTTGCGCGCATTTGGCGCAACAGAATCAACTGCTCACTTGTTCATTGCAAATCCTTTTACTGCAAAGGGTGTTGCATCCATGTTCTCAACTCACCCGTCGATTGATGCCAGGGTAGCGAGATTGAAGAATATGCATTTCTAGGCTCCAAGCATTAGGAGGGCGATGTTGCCCAGCCAGATTGTGAATATGTAAGCCAATAGGAAGCTTGGCACAAACGGTATTCCTTCCTTTATCAGCACCTTCTTGATTTTCTTGTTCTTCTGCAATTCTGCGATTTGTTTTTTCGTTATTCCAAGGTCCTTTGGCCCGCACAAGTATTTGTTTTTAGAAAACACTGGCTTTGCTATCCAGTCCCCTTCTGTGAGTTTGTTTGGCTCTATCCATTTTAGCATGCATGCCCCTTCCACTACCTTGACGAACATCCACAGGTAAAGCATGATGAAGAGGAATCCTGCGAACACTATTAGTATTAATCTTACTATCCTGTCTGCAGAAAACAGCGCCCCAAACATGCACATCGCTACAGTTATCACAGTCACTATTCGCATTCTCTTGAAAAAGCTGCTATCAGTATAGTTTTTTGCCTGCTTCTTGAACTCTTTTCTGTTCTTTATTGCAAGCCCTATGCTCCACAAAAGTCCATATGATGCGCCAATGAACAAGAGGTTGACTAGGAAGCCGACGAGCGTGCTTGTGGCCCTGAACTGAAGTCCTATCAGCGCTCCAAGCCCAATGAGCATCTTGCTATCTCCCCCTCCCCATTGTCCTGAGTAAAACATCATGTAGGCAAGGATAATGCCCAATAGTGCTCCAAAAAATCCATCAATTATTGGTGTAAGGTCCCAGCTGATGATTGATATGATTATCCGTAAACCGCTCGCTGCCGCTATGAGCGAGAAGCTTAGCCAGTCAGGTACCTCTCTTGTTTTTAGGTCTGTATAAGAAGCGATGGCTAGCGCAAGAATCGCGATAATTGCTATCATTCTCTTTCGTAACGACAAAGCTTTTAAAGATTTTTCCATTAACCATGCTTATGGATTTGAAGAATCTCCTCAGGACATCACCCTTGCCAAAGCACATTGCGATTGTTTGCGAAGATTCATCTGATGAAGTCAAGCGCGATTATGCACTTGTCGGCAAGATTGCAATGTTTTGCTTTAAGCAAAAGATTCCTGTCGTGAGTTTTCTTCTTCTGCCAGAGCCCTCCAAGCAAACTGCAGAGTTTTCGCAGGCCATGGACGGCTTGAGCCAGTTCTTCAAGGTGCTTTCTAGCTGGGACTACATAACCAAGAACCAGGTGAAGGTCTCTGTTATAGGCAAATGGTATGATCTCCCCGGTCGAGTAGTTGACCCAATAAAGGCAGTGCTTGATCTTACACGCGATTATGACAGGCATTTCCTTAATTTCTGCGTCAATTATGATGGCCAGGGGGAGATTGTGGCCTCTGCCCAAGTGATTGCGAGGCTTGTTAAGCAGGGCAAGCTCGATCCCTCTGCCATTGGTAAAGAGCATGTCAAGGAGAACCTTTATTCCTCTTATTTTATTCCTCCAGATTTGATAATAAAGACCGGGCGCCAGAACTGCACAAGAGGCATTTTTTTGTGGGATTCTGCCAGTTCTACAGTCTATTTTTCTGGCAAGCCATGGACTGACTTTGCAAAGGACGATATCTCCAAGGCCCTGTCTTTCTACGCAAGTTTTTTAAGATAGTTGCTCTTCTGTTGGTTCATGAAACTGGACGATATAAAGGGCAGGATTCCAAAGGAATTTTTCGATGTCCTGTTAAGCCAGGGTATTGCAGACTTGAGGCCAGCTCAGGCCAAGGCGATAGAAAACGGCTTGCTTGACAGAAAGAGCCAACTTGTCTGTACTCCCACTGCCTCTGGAAAGACCCTTGTTGCAGAGCTTGCTTTTTCACAGGCTATTCTTGAACGCAAGGCAAAGGCAGTCTATATTGTTCCCTTGAAAGCGCTTGCTAATGAGAAGTTTAAGGAGTTCAAGCAAAAGTATGGCCATCTATTCAGGGTTGCCCTTTCCATTGGCGACATCGATTCTGTTGACAGTTATCTTGCTGATTATGACCTGATTATCTGCACTGCTGAAAAGCTTGATTCCCTGATGAGGCATCGCTCACCCTGGCTCTCTATGGTCTCTCTGGTTGTCGTTGATGAGATCCATCTGCTGAATGATGTTGACCGAGGCCCTACTCTTGAGATACTGATTACAATGTTAAGGCAGCTCTTGCCTGATATGCAGCTTATCGGTTTGTCTGCCACAATCGGAAACCCCAAGGAGCTTGCTGATTGGCTTAAGGCAAATCTTGTTTTCGATTCATGGAGGCCTGTCAAGCTTCATCAAGGTGTTTACCTGAAAGGGGAAGTAGAATTTTATTGAAATCCTTCTGATACCATTGTTATAGCACTTATGCCTATAGCTACTGCTGCAAAGCTGCCAAGGAACATGGGCAGGATAAATGTTGACCAGCTCCAGAATATAGCTAAACTCGCGATTATTCCTGCAATGCTTGCATACAGTGCCGCAGCCATCCATGCTTTAAGGTAATCAGCTCTTATTGCGTTTATGAAAACCCTTGGACCAAAACTCTCCCAGTATCTTCTATTCTTGGAATAGCTTAGCAATGCAGATGGAATGATGTATGCAGTCAATAGAGCTACACCTGCTAATATTACAAGGCTTTTTCCGAGCCCCGCTGTTTCCCCGGTTAGCACGCTCTTCAATGCCTCAAACCCTGTGAACAGCAAAACGCCCACAAAAGGAATTGCATAGATAAGTATGATCACTGGCAAGATTACGCCGTCAACGAACAGCTCTTCCCAATTGTCCCATGCAGGAAGCCCTTGTTTGGTTCTTGCGCACCTTAGGATATAACCGTAGGCGAATACTCCGCTAACCATGTTCACAAAGGGTATTATTAGCAATAGTGTTCCGATTGCCAGCTTTCCAACTTCTGTGAAAGGCCTCTTGATTGCATCGATAAAGTTTCCCATTTTTATTCTAACCAGTAAATAGGCTGAGTCCAAACATTAGCACAGTTACCCCTATTATAAGTATCGCACCCGTCCAGGTGATTATGTTCAGTGCCATGGAGTTTTTGTAGTCATGCATCAGCTCTGTCTTATTTACAAGCCTTAGCATGCATATTAGTATCACTGGGATAAGTATTCCGTTGAGCACTTGGGAATAATACATTATTTTTACTAGCGAAAGCCCAGGAATCATGATTATTCCTGCTCCTATAGCTATCATTGCTGTGTATAACACGTAGAATGCCTTTGCTTCAGAGAAACTCTTGTTCACTCCTGATTCCCAGCCCATTCCCTCGCATACAGAGTATGCTGTCGATATGGGCAGGATTGATGCTGCAAATATGCCTGCGTTAAGTAAACCAAATGCAAATAGATAGCTTGCCCATTTTCCTGCAAGTGGCTTTAACGCTATTGCTGCATCTGCTGCGCTGTTTATGCTCCCGCCAGCATGAAAGATTGTTGCTGCTGTCGCCACCACAATGAAAAGCGCAACCACATCAGTTATTATGCATCCTGTTATCACGTCTATTCTTGAGTATTTGTAGTCTTCTTTTCTTATGCCCTTCTCAACTATTGATGATTGCAGGTAGAACTGCATCCATGGAGCTATTGTTGTTCCTATCAGCCCGATGAGCATCATCACGTAAGGTGTGTTGAACTGAAAGCTAGGCACTATTGTATTGGTTGCCACACTTGCCCAGTCTGGTTTAGCCAGTATTCCTGAGATTATGTATGAGAGATAGAAAAGGCACGCAACTAAGAAGACTTTTTCGACTGACTTGTAGCTTCCCTTTACCACAAGCAGCCATATTCCTATTGCCACAACTGGCACAGCTATCACTCTGCTTAACCCGAATATTTCTCCTGCTGCTGCCACTCCTGCGAATTCTGATAGTGTGTTTGCCAGGTTTACGAATATTAATACAATCATTATATAGAAGGTTATTTTCAGCCCGAAATTCTCTCTTATGAGGTCCGCAAGGCCTTTGCCTGTCACAGCCCCCATCCTTGCAGACATCTCCTGCACTATTATGAGAAGTATTGTTATCGGCACCAGGCTCCACAGGAGCATATATCCAAAATTCGAGCCTGCCAGCGAGTAAGTGGCTATTCCGCCCACGTCATTGTCAACGTTTGCTGTTATTATTCCAGGCCCGATTATGCTCAGAATTAGCATGATCTGGGTCCTGTCTATTTTCACCATTTTTTCTCCTTAGTTTCAATGGCTCAAGGTCCCTTAGGAATTGTCCTACGTCTCTGACAAGCGCCAGGTAATAATTCTTGAACCTCTTATTGTACTGGATTTTCTGCTCTTCTGTTAGTTCGAAAGGCTCTTTTGCCTTTGTCCTTTCTATTGCCACATCCAGCACTGCTTCAATGTTTATCATTCCCTGCAGCCTGCCAGAAATATCAACAACCGGTATTGCCATGAGGTCATATTTTGTCAATAGCTCTGTGGCAAGTTCTAAGGGTTCGCTGAGCTCTACGCTGTAAGGCTTTATCACCATTATGTCTTCAGCCTTTGCCTCAGGGTCTGCAAGTATCAGGTGTTTTAGCGAGATTACCCCGGTGAGTGCTCCCTCTTCGTCTGTGACATATACATAATAGAAGTTGTCCGGGTGCTCCTGTTTCTGCCTTATCTCCTCGATTGTGTTCCTTATTGTTGTATCCTGTCTTACGCTGATGCAATGGTCCATGTACCTTGCGGCAGTTCCTGGCTTGTACGAAAGTGCCTTTTGCAGTTCTATTGCCAAAGCCTTGTTCATTGCCCGAAGTATCCTGTTAAGCCTGTCATGCTCGCTTAAGAGGTTTGCTGCATCGTTTGCAGGCATTTTCTCTGCAATGGATGCAATCCTTCTTGAGGTTAGCCCTTTCAGTATTGATTGCTGCACCCCTGGCTCGCACTCCAGTAGCACTCTTGCTGCTGTCTCGCTTTTCATCGACCTAAGTAGTGTTCTTCTTTCCCTGTGGCTTAGCTCATCAAACAATTCTGCGACATCAGCTGGGTGCAGGTCCGCAACTCTTGGACAAGGTATTTTCAGATGCACCTTCTCTAGAGAGCTTGTTAACGGCTCTATGGTGTCCCAAGGAATAGGGTGGTCTGTTGCATGTAGCATTTCCCCCAGTCTTTCAAATCCTAGTCTTCTGAATATTGACCTTGTGCCTATGTCAATGCTCACCACAGCCAGCTTTTGCTTTATGTAGGTTAGCGCAAGGTCATTTACCCTGATTACTTTTAGCCCGTTTACGTCAACAACCTGCTTGTCAAGTATATGCTCGTTCAACAGTATGTCTTCAGTGCTGGTTGCTCTTTTTTCTGTCTTCTCGTATGGTTTCTCAAGCCTTATTACATGCTCAAACTCTTTCACTTCTTGCCATTTTATCAAAGTCTTGTCTTTCTCAAGCTGTATGTGCGATACCTCAGGGAACCTCTCCCCGCCAGATATTGCCAGGTCGTTTAGCCTTCCGACTTTTTTTCCAAGGCTATCGAAGATGTTTTTCTTGCAGATGTTTGAGAAGTAGATTATTTTTCTTGTCTTGTTTGATTCTTCTATGTCATTCAATACCCTGCTTATTTCCTTTATTGCTACCTGTTTCTTGTCTTCAGGCCTTGACAGTTTTTGGTAGAGCTTGGCCTCATACCTTCCTTTTTTTGATTCCTCTGCCACATGTTGCTCTTTTTTTCAATCATATAAATACTTTTTGAACTCTACCTTGATTGTTCAAGAATTATCTTTACTCGTTCCTGTACGCTTACTGGCGGTATTCTCACTATTTCATATCCAAGCCTCTTGTAGGTTTGGTGTATTGTCTTATGCACCTTGTCTGCCTCTTTCTTGCTTGCCTCAAACCTTTGCGCATCGTTTTCGAAGAAGGTTAGCTGCTCGAGGAAAAATACCTTTGTGTATTTTGCTTCCTTGATATGCCTGAATATCTCTTTTGGCAGGTTCACCTTGCCAAGCTTTGAGTATGCGATTATGTCAGGCAACCCTCTGTCCAGGAACACTGGCATCTTCTTTGTCTTGCTCTCATGTCTTACCTGCTCTTGTATGAGTATCAATTCAAAGCTTTTTAGGTCAGTCCATGGCAATATCCCTTTTTTTCCCTTCTTCTGCTCTTTTGTTATTACCTTTCTTGCCAGTTCAGGCACTGTGCTGAATTTGAGCTTCTTCAGCTCATTGATGATAGTGGTCTTTCCTGTGCAAGGCCCTCCTGTGATAATGTATTTCATTATATAGATGGAGACCTTCAATGTATTTAAATAATTTGTTTTGTGCTCAGTTTTGCACTGCCCCTCACCAAAGCCTTTCAAATTCCTCCACATATTGTTTCGCTATTTCCCTGTCGTGTATTATCAGTATGTTTTCATCATTCCTTTCATTGCCTGACTGTGTCGGGTTGTAGCTTCCTGTTATGACTGTCTCATTGTCTATTATAAAGACCTTGTTGTGCATCAGGTGCTTGTTCTTGTCGGGCTTTACCTCTACTCCGCTTGAGTTCAGGTATTTGTACTGCTCATACTTCATATTGATGCGCTGCTTCTCCATGATTCCTTGCACTCTTAATCCGTTCCTTGATTTTTCCACAATCATCTGTGCTATCTCCTTGTCTGTAAGCGAGAAAACCATGAAGCGTATGCTGCTTTTTGCTCTTGCAAGGTTCTCTAGCACATGCGCCTTGCAGCTATCCTCTGGGCAGAAATAATTCTCTACCATCTTTCCGTTTATTACAATCATGGGGTTTTCAGTTTTCTTTCCTCCTCCGAACACCCTGTTCCACATCTCATCAAACTCTTGCTCATAATTTGCAGCCAAATACCTTGATTGGATTACAACCACATTGTTGTTGTCAACCTCTTCTGTTGGGTTAAAGCTTCCTGTCCATACAGTTCTTGCGTCAAAGACGCAGAATTTGTTATGTGTTATCTGTTTGCCATCATCACTTATGTAGTTTAGATTGAGCTTCTTGTTAGCATAAATATCATCAATGATTAATCTGCTTTGCTTCTTCCCTAAAGCCTCGATTATCTCCTTTGATTGCAGGTTATATAAGGCACAGTCTGCTGATGCAAATTGTTCTATCAGCTCAACCAATCTTGCAGTACAGTTGTCTTTAGGGCAGAAATAAACCTTTGGTTCTTTTGTGGCTTCAAAAGGGGTTTGATGTACAACATCTCCAGTGCATCCGCTAATCAACAACAAGGTAAGCACTAAAAATCGCTTCATCAGATTGCCCAACTGTTCCTGCCTATTAAGCTTGATACATTAAGAAATCAATTTTTTCCGCTTTATCCCAATCCTTTCCAGTTCTTGGCTGCTCTTTATCAGGGAGAATTTTGTTTCAGGGTGTTTTTCTTCAAGTGTGTTTAACATTTTAAGTATATCCTGGTTTTTCTTGTTTGGCTTGAACTTCAAGCCCTTGAATTTCGCAAAGCTCTCAAGTTCTTTGTCAGTAGTCCAATTCACTATTGACAGTGGTCTCTTGCTCTTTTTTCCTGTAAACACCTGTTCAAGGAACGCGCATGCCTCATCATCTGCTGTCCAGTTCCTTATAACCTTTGTCCCTTTTTGCTCTTTCTTGAATATCCTTACAGGCAACCCAGGGATTATTCTTGGAATTAGGTACTGGTTTATCTCTCCTATTGCTGCTATTCTGTCACCCCTTGAGAATATCTTGTTGATTCTGACATATTTCCTTATTCTTTTCTCTATTGTTGTGCCAAAGCAGGCTCTGCAAAGCAGAAGAGCCTCTGCCTTTCTGTGGCATTTTAGGCATTGAGTTTGTTTCATTATGAAATAGTATTACTTAGTTACCACTTTTGAATGATACAACATCGAAAAGTTTATATATTAGTTATACCACTCTATAGTAAAGATAGGGTTGGGGGTGCTTCACAATCTATCACCTCTTTTTCCCTGCAGCTGTCCTGCAAAGGGTGGCTGCCGGGTTTTAAAAACCCTTCATGATCACCTCTTTTTCCCGACGAGCATCTCTTCGGAGATGCTTGTTGGGTTTTATAATCATTGGTTATTTTTCCAAGGTTTTTTTGCGTGAGCAAAAAAAGCTTGCGAGTTGGGTTTTATAATCATTCTGTTATTTTTTCCCAACCTTGCGGCTCCTATTACTCTTCCCGCTGCGATGCCCTGCCTTGATTCTCCAACCAATGAGTATCCCGCTGAATAATCCGAGTGCAAACACCCAGTAAAAGGTCGGGTCTATCTCAATCTTTATCATCTGTTTTTTCTGGAAATATATGTCCAGGTTTGAGAGCTCCAGCGCATATTCAGAATACAGTAGTGCTGAATACTTATCATAAGCCTTGAGCGAAGTTGCATATTCCCAGTAGCTATATCCGAGTATTGGGAAGCTGTTGTCTTTTGCCTGTTTTATTATGAGCTGTTTGCCTACGTCAAGCTTTTCGTCGATCAATGTTTCCACTTGGTCTTCCTGCACGCCGATTACGCCTAAGACAGAGTTCGCGTTTGCCTTTGCGTTTGATGCCTTTGAAAGGCAGAGCGCATATTGTTTGTTGGCTAAGAACTTGTACGCATCACTGATATCTGTTGCAGCTGAGTCAAGCAGGTTTGGTAAGTATAGTGTGGCATACTGGTAGCTCTCTTCAGCCTCCGCGATCTTTGCCAGGCACGAGCCTTTTAGCACCTCTTGGTTTAGTATATACTCTTTTCCAGAGTTTCCAAAGAACCTGCTCCATGCATGTGAGCTCTGCAGCCTCTCTATTGCAAGCGCAAGATATTCTGCCTTACTATTATTCTGTCTTTCTGCCAGCCCGAGCTGCTCCTTTGCTTCATTTAGCCGCTCAGATGCAACCATGAATGCCTGCAGGTCTGTTATAGTATTCAACTGCCTTGCCACAAGTTCCTTTTCAAATATCTTGATGCTCTCATTTGTTTCGTTGATTGCATCTGCAAGTTCGCTTCCGTTTAGGGTCCTTTGTATGATCTCTTGGTATCTGACGTTTGCTCCAAAGCAGTATGATGCTGCTGAATAATAGAAGCTGTTGTTGATTGCAACCCTTCCCCTCGCTGTCAGGTTTTTTCCTGCTTTGACATTGTCTATGTACGGTTTTCCTAGTCTTGTGGCAAGCCCCGTCTTCTCCTGTGCTTGGTTGGCTAGCATTCCCGTTCTGTTGCATAGCTGTGTTGCAAGGTTTTTCATTGTGTCAAGATAGCTTGGGTCAATTGTCAGGTTTTGCTCTTTTGGCTTGATGTGTTTGCCTGTGAACTCGTACACAACATCATCTATTGTTGCAACCTCAACAACTTCAAGGCTGAGGTTCTGGCCGTAGACCGCAGCGTCTTTTGTCTGGTTTCCTTCCTTGATGAATCTCTCTCCCATTGGTATTAGCACCTTTTTGGCTCCGATGACTTTTGATGCTGCCTGAAGCTTTGCCTCCAGTCCGCCTATAGGCCCCACTATTCCTCCTGAGTTGATCGTTCCTGTTACCATGATTTTTTCATCATACTTCATGTTGTTTAAGAGGAATACTGTGAGTGCTGTTGTTGCCGCACCAGCGCTTGGTCCTCCTACTATGCTCGAGTCAGCTTTTATACTGTAGAAGAAATCATATCCCCTACAGTCCATGTCAAGATAGCTACAGGCTATGTCTTTTGCAAATCTTGTAGAAATCTGCGTATCGATTCGTGTCAACGGTACTGTATTTAGGTACACGTTGCCGTTTCCAGGCTTTATCTCAAGGTTAAGGTCAGCTGTTGCGCCTATTTGCTCTCCGTCCTCCTGGTGGACTGCCAGGAGCACAAGGTGGCCTTGCTTTGCTGATGCAACTCCTGTCAAGAGCAACAAGCACAGAATCATTAACGCTAGCTGTTTTTTCATCTTCCTGCAGAATTTCTTACTGTTTTTAAAAGGTTTTGTACCTTTTATTATTTTCTATATAGAAAATATCTCGATTCCTGAGATGTATTGATTCCATAATCTTCTTAAATTCCTGCGCAATTTTTTAACGAATGGAGAGAAGGACAGTTCTGAAGGCGGCTTTAGGTTTAGTAGCGCAGCATTTGTTAGTTGGTCATGTGCAGGCCAAGCCCTCAAGGTCTTATCAGCGAGCTGCACTGATGGACCAGATTTGGGAGATTGCATACAAGAAAAAGCAGCTTGTCCGCGACTGTAAAGCCCAAGGTTCCCATAACCGATTATATGGTGTAAGCCTCAGTGCTCCTGACAAGACAAATTTTCTTCTCGAATTGGAATATTTATCCATATCCAAAGGTAAGGAACGAACAGATCAGCTTTTTGAGTTACAAGTAAGAAAGCCCGACCATGGCTACCGAAGGTTTGATTATGAGCTTTCTCTTGTAGATGACCAAAAAATCTTCAAGAAATATTCTGAATTTCTTGCTACTTATGATTTTGCACCTATAAACACTGGCGCATATTCTGTTTTTGCTGATGATAAAGAGGTTTTTGACGGTCGCATTTACCTTGCCACACCATCTCATTTTGATGGATGCAAGACAATTTTGCCTGAGTATGTATTCAAAGGCGGCAAGTCTCTTGGCCATATCCCTCAAGCCACCGTCCAACGCGTCATTGATTATGCTGACCAAAATCTTAATGCTGTTGCTGCCCTTCTTGGCATAAGCGACCGTGTCCAGAATGTTCCCAAGCTTTCTAGACAAGATATAGAAGAATCCCGCGCTCCAAAAGGCACTGCCACAAGGATTGTGCTTGAGAGCCTTCTTCATCAATAGTTTTTACTCAAGAAGTCTCTATGTCCTGGTTAAAGGATATTGTTGTGAAACATAGTTTAATGCAGAGACAAGCTCAGCAAAGTTGTGGCTGTGAAACAATTCTGCTGATATTTGCACAATTTCCCGGTAAGAAGTAGTCTCAACCTGCAATGCCTGCGTTAGCGGGTTTATTTCAAGCTTTTGTGGCACAAGCTGAATCCCCATTCCTTTGTTTACAGCAACCTTATACGCCATTTTTGCTGTCAAGCCACCAACTATAAAGGGCAGCGCAATTCTGTTGAATTGTTTCCCAATTTCGCTTCCAATCGTCCATTCGAGCGGTTTGGAATGGTATTTTGTGGCTGTTCTGTTTAGTTCTGTATAGAATCCGTTCTTAAAAAAGTTTAATGCTCTTTGGGTTTTTGTCACGGCCGGTCTTATAATGCTCGGGATTAATAGCTCATAAGCCTTATCAGTCAATTGCTCCAGCTTTTCGAATTCCTGTGTAAAAACCATGCAGCTACTTCCCTGAAAGTGCCTCTACTACTTGTGAGGTCCATTGCGCAAGGTTCTCTATTTTTTGAATAGCTGCTGGGGTCATTTCAATGCCTAACATGGAATCAGGTTTCCAACTGGTTTGGCATTCTGCATTGAGCCTCAATTCAGTCACTTCCTCGTAAAAGGCAGGCATCGGCTTGTGTTTTGCCAATCCTTCATAAGTCTTTTCGTCAACCGAAATGAAGACATAACCGTTGCCAGCTTTCTGGAAGAAGCCCATCTCTCCTTCGCTTGGCGGCACTTCGCGCCCATAGAATGTTGTCATAATACCACCCAAAAAAATATCAGCAACAATCATGCTTTAAATAAATTTCGCTTCTCTAGTTCATTCGCTTATACCAGTTTGCAAGGAAAAGTACTCCTATTGCGATTGCAGGCCCCGAAATCATGATGTACACCAGCACAGGAAAGTTCCTCATCATGCTGATGTAGGCAAGCCCAAACAAAATGAAGATTGCTGCTCCAGCTAGTTCGTGCTTCCATGAGATGGCCAAAACTGCTATAAGGATGAAGGATGGAATCAGGTGAACAACAAAATTGCCTGTCTTCTGCCAGAATGTGCCAGAAGCACCGAAAGAATCCAATGCAATCAGGCTGATGAATATTATGAACATTATCGCCAAAATACGAGGGCTCCAGTACAGCAAGAGATTGGTGTTGGGTCTTTTCATTTTTCCTTTAATTGATTAATCCACTATTTAATTCTGTCTGCCGGGTTAGTTTTATAAGCCTCTTTTGCTTTCACTGTTCCATGCTTGTAACAGATGACATAGTCCAAAAAACTCTCGAAAAGATTACTCTCGCAATCAAGACCAACAACTGGTCTGCAATAAATCAAGAGCTTTCCACAAAGCGCCTCGCATGGCTTGCAGAACATTGGAATATGTTCCCTGATGCAATTACTGATGTTCGCCGGGCTTATCTTCTCTTGATGGCAAAGCTTGATGTTACGACACTTGAAGCCCCTGTTGTTTTTGAGAACAGGGAGAAGATTATTTGGCATTCAAGGAATCCATGCCCAGTTCTTGAAGCCTGCCAGCTTGGCGGTTATGATACTCGCGAAGTGTGCAAGCGGGGTTATGAGCAATCTGTTCAGCTGTTCGTGGAACAGGTAAACCCGCACCTTGTCTTTTCCAGGAATTATAAGAAAATCCGCCCCCATGCCGATTTAGGTTTTTGTGAGGAGATGATAGAAATCCAATATTGGTGATTGATGAAAAACTATATTAAGTACCCTAAGAGTGTGATTTCATGCCAATAGTTATTGATTATAAAAAATGTTGCTGGAAGGATGGTAAATGCTCGAGTTGCTCTTGCGGCTCTGCCTGTGTCGGTTGCGTTGAGGCATGCCCTGTTGGTGCCTTGAAAAGAGAGAAGCGTGTTGTGCTTGATCCCAAAACATGCATAGAGTGCAGTGCCTGCGTTTCCGCATGTAAGCACAAGGCCATTTCTATGAGTTAAGAAAAACCTTGAAAAAAACGTCAAGAAATTTGGTGAATATAGTGTTGCTACACCGTCACAAGAATCTCTGAATCCCTCCGGAAACCACTTCTTTCAAGATGAAACTCGCTGTCATAACAACTACTGTTAACAAGACATGATGGAATATCACCCTGTAAGTTTTGGCTTTCTGCTGCTTTGCAATTGCGTAGCTCATCCACGTGATCACCAGCAACCCAAAGGTTATGGATAATGCGATAGCAAGTGTGCTCGGCAGACTCAGCACAAAAATGACAAAGACTGCCACAACCAAGATCCTGGTCAAGAAGTTTGTATATGTTGTTCGCCTGTTTTCCTTGATTGACTTGCTTTGGCATTCCTCGTGTACGTGTATCCCGAAAGAGTCTGAGATGTTGTCCGCTATAGCAATAAGGAGTAGTGCTGAAATGATGCTTATCTTTGCATTTGCTGTTCCGCTAAAGCCAACTATCACCGCAAGCCCTGTGATTACAGCAGATGTTGCCCCAAAGCTGAAGTATTTTACTTTCATAGTGTAAACAGCCTTCCGATAAAAAATGCTGCAGTTGCAGATACAGCTCCTACTAATATCATCTCAGCCCCTGACCTCAGCCAGGACTTCTTGGTTATTACTGTTTTTGCAGCCCCAACAGTGAACATGAAGATTATACTGAATGTTATGGACAGCATAAATCCAGTAGAAGCTGATCTTATGAAAAGATACGGGGCTATCGGTATCATTGCACCAAGGATAAATGCGAGCCCTGTAATTATTGCTATCCTTACCGGGCTGTCAAACTTGTCTTCGATTAATCCCAGCTCTTCCTCAACCATGACCTTTGTCCATACCTTTTTGTTTGAGCATATCCTTGCCACAACCCTTTCCAGTTCTGTTCCCTTGAATCCTTTTTTCCTGTATATTTCACAGATCTCCTCTCTTTCCCTTTGGGGCACTCTCTTTATCTCGTTCTCTTCTCTTTCTATCTCGCTCTTGTAAAACTCTATTTGTGACTTGTATGATATGTAGTTGTTCAATCCCATGGATGTGGCCCCTGCCGATAGGCCTGCAAATCCGGCGAGTATTACTATCTTAGGTGAGACGTTTGCTCCTGCAACTCCAGTTAAAAGCGAGAATATGCTGACAAGTCCGTCATTGAAGCCCAGTATGAAGTCTCTCAGATTGCTTCCGCTTTTTATGTGCTGCTCAGAATGATATGCCTGTCTTGCCTCAGCCCTCTCCTTGTCAATATTGATAGGTTCAGCCTTTTTTGCAGCCTTCACTTTCTCAGCCGCTCTTTTTTTGTATTGGCTCATAATAAGCTTTCAGTAATGAGTGGTATAAAAAGTTGTCGCAAGGAATGTTGTTGCTTTTCTTTCTAAGGCTCACATTGTATAATGCAATCACCTCCCATAGGTCTATACTGAAGAAGAAACTTTTATAAAGATAGTTACCGTTATTTAAGACCATGAAATTCGAATATGACAAGGAAGTTGACGCAGCCTATATCTATTTGGAGTATCCTCCCAGACCAGTAAAGAAGACTGTTGAGCTCAAGGAAGATATTATTCTTGATTTGGATGAAAAGGGTAAATTGCTGGGCCTTGAAATATTGAACGCCAGCAAGATAGTTAACAAAAAAACGCTTTTGGAAGCACAGACTGCTTAAATATGGTATAAATAGTTGTTGTTCTGGGAATACCTTTAAAAGACCTAATCGCGTTTCCTGTGTCATGAAAGAAGTCGAGCTTAACAACCCTTTGACAATTGAAGAACGCCTAAGCTTACCAAGGTTATGTGGTCATGATTCTATGACATATTTTGCTGTGCTAAGTCAAATGCCTGCTGCTTGCAAATTTGGAGGTAAGGATTTTGACAGCAAACAATATCATGCTGTTCTTGATCATTTATCTTGCGGCGAGGCAGTCATTGAGGCTCTTAGCCAGTATGATTGCATTTTTCTCACTGACGCTTTTTACAACACAAGGTTGGACAAGGCTAGTATTGAACGCCTCATTTCTGATATGGGCCAGATATCTTATGATGTCCCTCTCCAAGGTTCAGTTCAAGAAGTGCCGCGTTTCCTAACGCTTAGGCCTCTCATGCACAGCGTTGTCTTTAATCTCGTAAAGAACGGCGGGTCAGCACAAAGGTCTTCTCCAGATTTTGGGAAGGCAATTGAGGTTGCTGTTGAGCCTTCAGTCTTTCCAGACCATTCTGTTTTTATTCCTGAAAATGCAACCAAGTACAGCCATTTTATCGTATTCAAAGTAAGAAATGCTGGCAGGCCATTTCCAGAATCTCCAGAGTACTATTTCCAGAGGTCTATTCCTGAGAAAGGAGATGGTTTTGGCTTGCACTTTGTGAAGATGGCATCAAAATATCTGAGGGCTCCTGTAGATATCATCTCAAAACCGGGAGACACAATTGTTTCTTTCTATCATCCTGTTTACTAGATGGTTAGATTAATTTAGCGTACATAGAAAATTTCACATCTTTCAACAAGATGGGATTATTTATGGTTCTCCTTTTATTCTCAAACCGCCTTCACATCAATCCTCATGTTGTGGTATTTCTTCAGGACAGCCTCTTTCATGTTCTCAAGGAACTCCTTTGTCGGAGAGTTGACATTCCTTAGCATTGGGTCAAGTATTGTCCCTATGTCTGGCCGAAATTGTTGCAGTGACCACCTGCAGTCTAGCTCTTTTATCTCCTCTGCTATTGCGAGTAAGTCCTCTTTCTTGTAGGTTATCCCAGGGCATATTGTTGTCCTTATCTCTATCTGCAGCCTGTCTTGGTTCTGCTTCAAAATCATTAGTGTCTGCCTGAGGTTTTGCACCACCTCGTCAGTTGTCTTGAAGAAGGTTTGCGACTTAGTCGCTTTCTCAAAGAGTTTGACATCATTTAGCGGTGCCTTGATGTCAAGGCCGACAAAGT
The DNA here is from genome assembly GCA_043803105.1 of Candidatus Woesearchaeota archaeon. Lineage (GTDB taxonomy): Archaea > Nanobdellota > Nanobdellia > Woesearchaeales > JAZDKJ01 > JAZDKJ01. The sequence goes on along the minus strand of JAZDKJ010000005.1, from coordinate 39,517 downwards.
CAAGAAGCCCTTCGTTCAACATGTTCATTATCACTTCAGGCTTTGACCCGTTTGTCTCAATGCCTACTTTGAGGTGCAGCTTCTTTGCGTACGATGCGAGTTCGAGCAACGGCCCTCTTTGCAGGCATGGCTCTCCTCCAGAAAAAAGAACTGCATCGATGAAGTCAAGGTTCTTCCTTATGTCCTCCTTTACTATTTTCAGATCCTTCAAGAATTCTTCCTTGAACTCTATTATTGTGGAGTTTTGGCAGTATGGACAGTTGAAGTCACATCCTGCGAAGAAAACAACCGTGCATACGTTTTTTGGCCAGTCCACTGTGCTCATCTGGACTATGCCCCCTATGTATGCCTGCATTTAGCACCCCGCTCAATCTACTTCACCTTAAGATTCTTCTTCCTCCTCCACAAATTCTGTGAGCGTCTTGTTCTCTCGTATTGTCTTGTAGCTTACTGTCATTAATCGCACCTCTTTTCTATCTCAGCCAAAAGTTCCTGCTTGCTTGGAGCCTCGCTCCTGAACAGCACTTCGTTGTCCAGCACTATGCTCGGTGTTGACGCTATCTGAAGCTGCAATGCCTCTATCATGTTCTGCTCTATGTCCCTTTCTTCATATTCAAGCTTTTTTTCTGCAGCTGCCTCTTTTGCCACTTTTTTTGCTGCCGGGCATTTTGGGCAGCTCTTTCCATAGTATACTATCAGTTTCACCTAGCTCACCTTTCCTATATCATACTTTTTCCTGTCAAGGAATTCCTGCAGTTTTCCCTTGTTCCAGCTCTTTACCGGCGTTATGTATCCTGTGACCCTTGAATACCATGATATTGTGTCTCCGCTTGCTTTGCAGTTCGGGCATTTTTCAAACACTCCGCCAAATGTTCTTTTGCAACTGTGGCAGTATGTTGTGTCCTTGGTGTACGCAAAATAGCTTGTCAGTGTTTGCGTGCATATTCTCTTGGTGAGCTTTAGCAATGCTCCAGGGTCTGGGTCTGCTTCTCCAAGCCATATGTGCGATATTGCCCCGCCTTGAACCAGTGGATGGAAGCTTGAGTCGATTTTTAGCCTTGTGAACAAGGGTATGTTTGCCCCATAGTTTACATGGCTCGAGTTTGTGTAGTATACATCGCCTTCCTTTACATTCCCGCACACTGTTGCCTTGCTCCCAAAATTTTTTAGGTCAAGTGTTGCCAGCCTGTATGCTGCCGACTCTGCTGGAGTCTGCACTGTTCCCCATCTCTCTCCCGTGGTTTCCTTGTATTCATCTATCTTGTCTGAAAGGTATTTTATTATCTTTAATCCCAGTTTCCACGCAGAGTCTGTTTCGTGCAGTTCCTCGCCTGTCAGGGATTTTACCATCTCGTTTAGCCCGATAAATCCGACAGAGTTTGTTGACTTGTCAAGCTTGTAGTATGGTTTTCCATAGCAGTCCATTGTCAGGAATGATGCGTTTCCCGATTCCATTACCTGTTTGATGCAGGTTCTTTTAACATCAAACACTTTCTTGCATAATGCAAGCCTCTGGTCTATCACTTCATATATCCTTGACTCGTCTCCTGCCTGGTATGCCACATTCGGCAGGTTTATTGTTACTGATTGTATGCTTCCGCCTCGAACCGTTCCTGTCTTGATGTCATCCCAGAAGTCTCCGTCAGGTCTTAGGAAGTACCTGCAGCACTGGCTCTGCAATGCCTCAGGCATGTACGGTGCAGCCATGTTCAGGAAGTAGGGTGTTCCGTATTTTGCCACCAATTTGTGCACTTTCGCCAGAGTGTCTTCTGCGCTTGGGTCTTTCAGTGTCTCGTTTCTGATTTTGTATTCTGGTTTTGGGAAGTGGAAGCTCTTGCCTGCATAATCTCCCCTCATCATCACTTCTGTGAATGCATCAATTAGCCTTCTTGATTCGTCTTGGTAATCAAAATAGCTTTCTTTTTCTGTCTGTTTTCCCCCTGGCAGTACTACAGGGATGTCCTTCAGGTATTTTGGTATGTTGAACTCAAGTGATGCCGAGGTAAATGGTGTCTGCCCTCCCTTCACTACATCCAACTGGTCCAGTTCAAATACAAATGCTTGTATTGCCTGTTTGAGCTCATCAAAGCTGAGGCCTTTTGCATAAGGCGCGAGGAAAACATTCAGCGAATCATACCCCTGGCCTCCTGAGAAGTATGTTGAGCTCAGTATCAATATTCTTGCTGCATGTATCAATGCAACCGCAAGCGACTTTGCAGGCCCGGAAACAGCGGTGTGTACGCCTTTCCCGTCTGACATGAATCCCTCTTTTAGGAAGAATCGTATGTCATGCTCGAAGCAGAACGGCCTTGTCGGGAAATAATCAAGGTCGTGTATGTGCAGTTGTCCTGTCATGTGCGCCTTGCTTACTTCAGGCGGTAATAAATAGAACAGAGTGTATTGGCTTGATATAGAGTCAGCCAGTTTCTTGTGGATTGAGTCAAGGTTATAATTTGTGTTTGCGTTCTCCTTGTCTTTCACGAATATGGTCTTCTTTATGTCATACACAGGCATGCCCAGTCTTGCATATTCCTTGTTTTCTTTTTCCAGCCCGTTTTCAAGGAGTTTTATGCACACTACCTCTCTTACAAGGTTTGTTGTTTTTGGCACTTTCATTTTTACGAGTTCTTCGTACGACTCTTGTGCTATTGCATGCGCCTTTTCCTGTCCTATTGATGTCTCTTTCAGCAGTGATCCCTCTATCTTCTCTTGTGATAGCTCTCCTATGTCACCGAATGCTGTTAGTAGTGTTTTTCCGTTCTCAGCTTTCATCTTCTGCGTCCTGCCTGTAGGCAATGTTGTTTCTTATGCTTTGTTCTGCTCTTGATAGTTCTATCCCTAGGTATGCTGCGTGCTGTGCGTTGAAGTTGTTTGCTGCTGTTATTTTTCTTGCGCACTCGAGCGCTGTTGCCGACTCAAATCTTTCGAGCTCTTTCCCGTTGTTTGCATCAACTAGTGTGGCAATTATTTTTTTGTTTTTCACATCTATCGTGTAGTCTCCCCTTGGGTCCTTGTAGTCAACCGTAAGCCTTCTGTGCTTCTTGAGCATCTCTTCTACCTGCGCATAGTAGTGTGCATACACGTGTGCGCTTCCTGATATTATTGTGAGTAAGCCAGTCTCAATTCCTATGCCGTCTGCTATGAATTTTTGTATTGCTGCGCAGCCGTAAGCGTTCTCTGGCCATCCCTGTACCATGTCATGGCTCCTGAAAAAGACCATTAGCTGTAGTCTTTCGTCTTGCACCAGTGCCTGCATTATCGCAAGGCACGGGCTGCTCTTGTGTTTTCTCATAAGTTCGTCCTGCACATGCCATGTGATTGCTACGCATGCCTTTGAGTAAGGGTCTCTTTTAAGCACTTCTACTATGTCAGCTATCTGGTCTACCTCGCATATCTCTCCTATGTAGTTCACATTTGCGTCTACATGTGGCCCTTGCCCGAACTCAAAGTCCTTGTATTCTGTGGCATTCCTTAGTCTCTTCACGTCTTGGCCTAGGCATGTGTATGCCCTTAGCTTGTTTCCGTAGGTGTATGCCTTTCCTGCAGGAAGTATTGGTGATAATACCTCCTTTTTGTACGCCTCGATTTTCTCCATTGTCATCGGCACAAGGAACGGGTTCAGGGCTAAGTCAATGCTTTGTGGTTCATGAATTATTGCCACCAGATTGTTGATTTCCTTTACCCACCTGTCTGTGTTTGCGTTCATCAGGTTTGGCCTTCCGTACCTATATATATTGTGTATTACCTCAACCCATGTTTCTGGTATCTTATTGCCATGTATGATTATTGGGCCTCCCTCGTAAGGCATTGCCTCTGTTGTTTTCTCATATTCAAACACAGCCGGTTTTTCCATGAAAGCTGGTTTTTTCTCAAGGCTGGTTATCAACCTGTTTGCTTCGCTTATTTTCTCGAGCAAGCTTGCCTTGGGCATTTTCTTGTTCAGGTCGATCAGCGCCACATTCTTTCTCACTAGTTCTATCATCTCTGTAAGTATGTTCTTGTCAAAGTGCACTGAGTTCTCAAAGCCCGCTATTCTTCTGTCCTTGTCAATCCCTTTCTCAAAGAATGCCCGTAACGCGTTTGCTGATGTCAATTCTGTTTTCTGGTCGTCAGCTGCTCTCGATGCATATTCTTCACCCAACAATATTATATACCTTATGTATGGGTTGCCAAGTATGTTCCTTACCATGCCTACAAGGCCGGCTGGCGTGTAGAAGTTGCTTGCAAGCGCTAGGTTTTTTTTCTCTAGTTTTGGCAGCACCTCGTCTCTCATTGTCCATAGGAATGTTACAGTAACGTTTGCTTCGCTCGCTTTTTTCTCTTTAGGGTAGGCTATCCTGTCATGTACTGCGCATGGCCATCCCTTTCTTCCGTCAGAGCTCTGCTCTTCTTCGATCAGCTTGAGATTCATAAGGTGTACCTCTGCCTATCAAGGAATTCCTGTCTTTTTCCCTTGTTCCAAGTGCTTACTCTTTGGTAATATCCTGTGATTCTTGATAGCCAGTCTATGTTTTTGCTCTTGCACTTCGGGCATGTGTGCAGCACCCCTGCGACAGTGAATAAGCAGTTGTTGCATATCGTGAGGTCTCTTGTGTAAGCGAAGTAGCTTGTAAGTGTGTTCCTGGCTATTCTTTCAGTAAGTTTTGTAATAGATTCTGGGTCAGGTGCTCCTTCTCCGAGCCACACATGGCTCATCGCGCCGGCGTCAAGCAATGGATGAAAGCTTCCCTCTGTCTTTATCCTTTCACCTAGTGCAACGTTTGCGCTAGGTCTTATGTGTGTCGAGTTTGTGTAATATACAGCCTCTGTTGTCTTGTCTCCCTGCACTACAGCATTAGGGTATTTTTTCATGTCTATCTTTGCAAGCCTGTATGCTGCTGTCTCTGCCGGAGTCCTTGATATTCCGAAAAGGTATCCTGTCTCTTTCTTGTATTCTGCTGCGATTTCTTTCATTCTCTGTATGACTTTTAGCCCATAGCTCCATGCCTCTTTGCTTTCGTGCAGTTCCTTCCCTATGTGCGCCTTAAGCATTTCATTAAGGCCTACCATTCCTATTTCCAGCCCCTGTTTGTCCACTAGTAGATAGGGGGTGCCTTTGTTGTCTATAGGCTGTGATAGGAATGGCAGCAGGCCTTGCTCCATTCTTCTTCGAATTATCTCCTGTTTAATGTGCATCACTTCTTTTGCTTTGTCCATGCGGTCTCTGAGGAGTGTGAATAATTTGTCATCATTTCCCTTTGCCTCATAAGCTATTTGCGGCAGGTTAATTGTCACCACCTGAAGCCCTCCGCCCCTTACTGTCCCGTTGAAAACATCATCGTCTGTGTTCTGTTCTGATAATGGCATCAGGTATGCGCAGCACTGGTAGCAGCTGTATTCTGGCAGATAGTCTTGCTGCACAAAATAGTATGGTGCGCCGTTCTTTGCAGCTAGCTCGCTTACAAGCCTCATCTCTTCAGGGTATTTGCTGAAGTCTTCCTTTGAGACCTTTAGCTCATATTTTGGGAAGCTGAAAGGCTTGCCATTAAAGTCTCCTTTGTTGTACACCTCTGTGATTGCCCTGAAGAACTTGTTTGCTTCGTCATGGTAATCAGAGTAAGTTACTCTCTCGCTTACCTTTCCTCCTGGCTGCACTGCTGGAACGTTTGCGAGTGTTTTCGGTATTCCTGGTTCTATGTCTATGCTTGAAAATACAACCTGCCCTCCGCGCGAAACATACATCATGCTCATTTCGTATATGAACATCTGCGCCATCTGCTTTATCTGCTTGTAGTCAAGCCCTCTCAGGTACGGAGCAAGTATCACATTGAACCAGTTGAATCCTTGGCCTCCTGCGCAATTGACTTGGCCGCATGCCAAAATCTTTGCTGCATGAAGTATTGCAACTGATGCGCTTTGCGCCGGCCCAGCCATTGCAGCGTGTACTCCAGTTCCGTCTGGTTTTAGCCCATGCTGGAGGAAGAACCTCAGGTCATAAGAGAAGCAGAAAGGTCTTGTTGAAAAATAGTCCAGGTCATGTATGTGCAGCTCCCCATGTATATGAGCGTCCCTTAGCCTTTGTGGCAGGTCTTTTGTGAGTGAGTAGCTCCTGGATATTGTGTCAGCGATTAGCTTGTGCACTGTTTCCGGGTTGTACTGCTGGTTTGCGTTGTCATGGCTTGCTCTGCTCATCAGTCTGGTTATTTCAAAAACAGGCATGCCGATCTTCGTATAGTCTGCATAATACTTTTCCAGGTTTCTTGAGATCAGTATGTAGTTGACTATCTCTCTGATCATCGATCCTGAGATGTTTCGTATGTCTGTCTCGATTAGGAAATGCTCTGCTTCGTTTGCTATTTCCTCCGCAACCTCTTGTGGCATGCCTGTTTCCCTGATTAGAGAATCAACGATTTTTTGCTTCTGGAACGTCTCATAGACGTCTTTTAGCTGTGATATCCCAAAACCGCCTACTACATGGACTTCTTTTTTCTTATACTTGAACCCATGGCTGTATTTTGGGTCTATCTTATCGAGTTCATCAATTACCCACTTTCTGAGCTGGCTTGTTGGAATAAGATTGTACACCTTCTGTGTTATTTCTGCTACAATCCTGTCTATATCTTTTTTCGGCACATCAGCCCTTGCCAGTGCAAAGCTTAGCTTTTCTTCAGAAAAAGGTTCACGCTTGCCATTTGCCTTTATTACTTCTGCTGTGGACACCATATCACCTAAAAAAAGCAACCTCTTCTTTTGTACTCACTCATATTTAAGTAATATCAACTTTCAAAATATATTCTGCAACAAACATGAGGGTAGATGGAGAACTGCTTTCTTCTTGCTTTCTTTTGTTTAAGGACTTTTATTTGGTCGATTTCACCAAGGTCTTCCATTGGAAGAAATCGTATTTCCAAAGGAAACGCATCTCTTCCAAATGAAACAGGACTTGTATAATCCTCGAATTATTGTTTTTTAGCTTGCCAAGAAAATTTTTCCAGAAGAAGTGTTGTTCTTTTTTGGAAGTGAACTATTTTACCTGATGTGTGCAAACATTAATATAATCAGTTTGCTTGGTAGTTGTTATGAGGAAAACCTTGTGGCTTCTGTTGTTCTTTGTGCTTGTCTCTTATGGTTTGGCAATTTACTTTTATCCCTCGATGCCTGCTATGATTGCATCTCACTGGAACTCTCAAGGCCAGGTTAATGGCCATCTTCCCAGGTTTTGGGGCCTTTTTGGGCTTCCTTTCCTTATTACCGGATTGTGGATACTTTTCCTTGTGATTCCTTTGATTGATCCCTTGAAAAAAAATATTAAGAAGTTCTTGGCCTATTATGACCTTTTAGTCCTTGTCATAATCTTGTTCCTCCTATATGTTTATGTTCTTACTATTGTTTGGAATCTTGGCATTACTTACAACATGAATGCACTTATTGTTCCTGCTTTTGCTGTCCTTTTCTTAATCATGGGTTTTATTATGCGCAAGTCAAGGCGAAATTGGTTTGTGGGCATTCGAACCCCTTGGACACTTTCCAGCGATTATGTCTGGAAAAAGACACACACGCTTGCCTCAATACTTTTCATGATTGCTGCCTTTGTTTCTCTTATCAGCCTTTTTTTGCCCACTTACACTTTCTATATTTTTGTTGCTGCTGTTGTCTTGGCTGCCTTAATTCCTGCTATCTATTCCTATGTCTTATTTGCAAGGCGCAGGTAAGCTTTTTAAAGCGACTGCTGACTAGCTCTGTCCATGCCAAATATTAGCGCAAGCACTTTAGAGGCTCACCTTAATGATATTTGTAATGTTTCGCCTTTCCTGGACAGTGAGATATATGATATAACAAAATGCAGTATTGTGCAATTCAGGGATTATGTTAATGCTTCAAGTGCAAGATTGCATCTTGTTGCCAAAAGGTTTGCTGACCTCGGTTATCAGACTACCTTTGAGGGAGTGCCGTTTTTGGGTTTCCGTAGCCAGAACGGTTATTTTTCAAAATCAAAAAAACCTGAAATTTTGCTTGTTGCCCATCATGACTACCGTGCAGGCAAGGGTGCTGATGATAACGCCTCAGGCCTTGCTGTGCTGTTGCAGTTGGCAGAATTCTTCAAGGACAAAGACCTTGGACTTCTCTTTGTAAGCACTGACCTCGAAGAGCATAGTCTTGGTGGCTCAGAGCGTTTTGCAAATATCCTTTCCTGCAAGCCTCCCAAGCCCAAATATGTGATTTGCATTGACAGTATTGGCTCTAATTCAGATATATGTGTTTCAAAAGCTTTCTGCCAAACCCATAGCAATGATCGATCCAAATTCAAGGAGTTTACGTATTGCGATGAAGGCATCGTCAACAGATTGATTTCAGTTGCAGAGGCCTTTGGCCACAACCTTGTCAAGGCTTATGTTGTTGACTCTGGTAACGATGCATTGTCATTTGCTCGCTATAACCTTCCGGTTGTGAGCATAGGTAGTTTCCACAATATTGGTCTTCGCTATGATGGTGGTTTTCTATGGCTGCCAAATTTTGCCAAGGTTATCCACACCAACAACGATATTCCGTCCAATCTGTCTTTGGACAATCTAGTCAAGGTCTCAGAGATAGTTGCAAGTTTTATCCAGAAATATAGTTCTTAGGATATATTTCAAAAAATATATCATGTAATATATAGTTTACCCTATGTAATCCACCTTTTCTTTGTCTTTTTTGCTTTGCTCCTGTGCCATGTCAAAGATTGAGCTCAGTTTCTCTTCCACTATTTCTCCGCTTTGGGCATCCACCTTTATGTTGAGCGTGTGAAATGTGTTTGTCACAAAGGTTATGTTGTATACCTGCCCTATCTCAAGGTTTTGGAGTATGATTATCTTCTTGATTACAGAGTGCTTCGAATGCTCTTTTTGTTGCAGCTCGCTTGCATTCTCGAGCGCTTTTTTCTGGCTAATCTTAACTTTGTCTAGGTCCAACTCAAGAAGTTTTTTTTCTGGCTCTTTGAATATCTCGTCTGTCTGCTCTATTGTTGTCTTGCCTCCCTTTACCAGAAATGTTGTTATTTTCTCTCCTTTTAGGTCAGCAAACCCTATTTGTGATTCTCCTTCATCCAGCGTGAAAATGTGGGACAGGAACCATTGTTTGTGCTTGGCCTTCCAGCCTTTGAACTCTTTGCTCCCTTCAAGTGTTTTGTATGTCTCGATCATCTTATCTATTCAGGCCTGAAACTTTATATAGTTTTGTATTTGCTCTCTTGCTATGCTCAGGGATTTGTTGCAAAACCAGGGTTATGCTTTTGTAGGCGATCATAGTGCTGTGAAGCTATGCACCTGGACAAAAAAGTCTTTGAAGGACAATGGCTTCTGTTACAAGCAGCAGTTTTATGGAATCCAGAGCCATCTGTGCTGCCAGATAAGCCCTAGCATTGGTTTCTGCCAGAACAAGTGTGTCTATTGCTGGAGGGAGATAGACCTTGTCTCAGGGATCAGGATGAATACTCCTGACGACCCTCAAAAGATTGTAGAGAATTCTGTCATCGCGCAAAGAAAACTCTTGTCAGGCTTTGGCGGCGACCCTGATGTGAACAAATCAAAGTTCAAGGAAGCTCAGTTTCCAAAGCACTATGCCATTTCGCTTTCAGGCGAGCCGACCATTTATCCCAAGTTGAACGAGCTCATAAAGATTCTTCATTCCATGAAAAAGACCACTTTTCTCGTTACTAATGGCCTTCTCCCGGCAAGGTTGGCAAAGATCGAGCCTCCGACCCAGCTTTACATTTCTATCGAGGCTCCTAACCAAAGCCTCTACAAGAAGATTGTGCGCTCTGCTTATAAGGATGCTTGGACTCGTCAGCAAAAAAGCCTGACTATCTTAAAGTCTCTAAAGAAAAATACTAAGACAGTTCTTCGCCTGACCATGATCAAGGGCTTGAACATGCTTGCTCCAGAGGATTATGCAAAAATTATTGCCCGTGCAGACCCTGACTTTGTCGAGGTCAAGGGTTATATGTTTGTGGGCTCTTCAAGGCAAAGGTTGTCAATGGCGAACATGCCATTGCATTCTGAGGTTAAGCAGTTTGCAGAATTGATTGCTAAAGAATCAGGCTTATCCATAAAGGATGAGAAAAAGGAGAGCCGTGTAGTTTTATTGTCCTAGAAACTTGAGCCCAACCCCGCTCATCATTATTTGCGCGTATTCGAACGGGTCTAACCGTAGTCTTGAGATTGCCTTAAGCACTTCGTCCTGACTTTCCTCTGTTAGTTCTTGGAATTCCCGCGCTGGCTTGCACAAGAATTTCCTTTTGCAGAATATCCAGCTCCTCTTCTCTATTCTCTCGTTAACCATGGGATGGCGTTTGCATGCAATCAGATAATTCTCGTCATAAATCAGGTGCCTGCAGATGTCAGCGTCTGTCCTCACCCCTTGGGTATGAGCCATTATCCTCTCCTTTATTTTATCTGTAGTGTATCTAACGTACGTTATGTCATCTATGCATCCACACACGCAGCTTATCTTGTGCTCTTCCGAATGGCATGTCCTAGAGAGGTAGCTCATATTTCCACTATCCTCCCGTCATGCCCTGGATTTATTATTAGGCTGTTTCCTATCTTGTCTTGTTTTCCCTGGTTTTCGTGGAAGTGCCCGCATACTGCGATGTTTGGCCTTAGTCTTTCAATAAATCCTCTTACGCTTTCATTGCCATGATGCTTTCCGAAGAGCAAATCAAGCCTTGTCTTGTAGGGTGCAGCATGGGTGACTACCACCAGCCTTGAATCTGTTGTTCTTTTCTTCTCTATGGATTTTTCAACTTCCCTTGCTTTGATTTCAAATTGTGCATCTCGCATTGCAAACCCGTTTCCGTCTATTCCTGCAAATATATGGTTGCCTGTCTCAAAAATTTTGCCATTTAGGTAGAATATGTTCTCGTGGCTCTTGCACAGCTGCCTCAGCCCTTCCCCTGACTCGTGGTTTCCTGGTATGATCAGCACCTGTTTTTGTAATGCTGCAAGCTTGTACATCAGATGGTCTATATTCCTTTCAAATTCGCTTATGTCTCCTGCGCATACAATCATGTCGCACTCCGCTGATTTTTTTATGATTGCCGCTAACGAACTGTAGCTGCTGTGCATATCCACAAAAGCCAGTATCTTCATATCCTTTGCGTTTGCCTGGAATTATAAAAACCTTATGCATTGCTGTAATAGTCCCTTAGCACAATCATGTCTAGCTCTTTTATGCTTTGTGCGATATAGAGCCTTCCCTTGCCTATTTTTACAAGGTGTTCTGCAAGTCTTTTGCCTGCAGAATCAAGTTTTATCCCAACTAATGATATTGTTATCCCTGCTGCCCGCGCCATCCCTGCTGCTTCGATTGTCTCTTTTTCCGGCTCTTTTCCTATTGTCGGCAGGCAGTCTGTCAATATTATTAGGTGTTTTGTCACTCTGTCTGCGCTGAATAGTCCGGCTGCTTTCTGTATTGTCTTGCTTATGTCTGTCTGCCTTGATGCCTGCACTGCTGTTATGCTCCTGATGAGCCTCATGAAGTCAAGTGTCGGCTCTATTGCGCTCCTTACCTCTGTCCCAAAAACCAGCAACCCGACCTTGTCTTTGTTTGTTATGGCAGTGTAAGCTAATGCTATTCCAGCCCTTTTTGCCATTGTTATTTTTTCTCCCTTCATCGAGCCCGAGGCATCTATGGCGTAGATTATCTGTATCGATCCCTTGCTTGTTTTTTCAAATGTTCTCAAGTCCTCTCTTCTGAGTATTTCATGCCCTCTTCTTATTGCTGTCCTTAGTGATTGCCTTACTGCAAGGTTTCTGTACCTGTCACCTTTCCTGTATTCTCTGACGTCTTGTTTGTCTCCATGGCTTGATTTCCTGCTGGAGGGCTTTGTTCCGAAAAATCCCTTTGATGTCATCCGCTCAATCTCTTCCACATAGAGCATTATCGATGCCAGGCTGAACCCCTTTTCTGTGATCTCTCCATCTCTGCTGACCAGCCCTTCTGCCGTCAGATGCTCAAATCTATCCGAGACATTTTTTTTCAGTTCTTTCCGAAATTCAGGCACCTTGATGTTTCTCTTGATATATCCTGGCTCGTATCCGCTGACCAGCCTTATCAGTTTCTCCCCGTACAATTGTTCTGCCATGCTGTACTCCTTTGTGAGTTTTTCGAACATCATGTCAGGTTGGAACCCTGAGAATCCCTGGTTTATGGCAGCGCTCACCAGTTTTCCGTCTTTGACTGTGTCTGCGTCGTTCTCCACTACTGAGTGCATAAGTTTTTCTTCTTCATTTTGGCTTCTTAGCTTGCCGCTTAGCTCTTCAGCCTTTGAGAATTCTAGAACGTCTGTTGGTGACCTGTCAAAGGCCACCACCCTTTGTGATGTGTTGACCAAACTGCTTGAATTCCTTGCGCACGAATTCGAGCGGGTCCTGCAGGAACTGCAGGCTTGGCTTCATCCTTATCCTGTGGCCTATCACAGAGACTATCGCATCCTCTATGTCCTTGATGCCTACAGTTTTCCTTCCGTCAAGGAAAGCATTTGCCTCACTTCTCTCATAAAGGTTTATTGACGCTCGGACACTTGGTTTTTTCTCTAGCTTATCAGAGTTCCTAAGCTCCCTTATGAAATCAAGTGAGACCTCAAGCAATAGTTCTGGGAACTCCAGCCCCAGTCTCTTTGCCTTTTTCTTCACTATCTGTTTTTCTATTTCGGTTGTCTCAGGGTATCCCATATAAATCAAATCAAACCTGTCCAGGAACACGTCCGAGAGCTTTTCTGTGCTTGTGTCCTCAGGGTTCATTGTTCCTATGAATATGAAGTTTGCAGGAAGGTCAGTGCTGTAGCTTCCGATGGTTGCCTTGCCCTCCTCAAGCGCCTGCAAGAGCGCATTCTGCAGTTTTTCCTGGCACCTGTTCAGTTCGTCAAAGAACAATACGCCATTGTTTGCAGTGAATATTTTTCCAGGCGTGAAAGCCTCTATGCTAAGCGGCCCGTATTTTATTGCTTTGGTAGGGTCAATGTCTCCCAAAAGGTCTTCTGAGTTCAGGTCTGGGCTGCCTTGTATCCTGACAAATCTTTCTTCTCCTACAATTTTCTTTGTCTTCATGCTTTTGCCTGTGAGGCAATTGGGGCATAATGGCTGCTTAGGGTCGCAGTTGTATTGGCAATCATTCACAGTGATTTCAGGCAGTAGTTTTGCCACATTCTTTGCTAGTGTTGTCTTTCCTGTGCCAGGAGGCCCGACTATTATAACATGATGCCCCATCAGCAATGCTGACTTGAGCTGTTTTTTTGTCTCGTCCTGGCCTAATATGTCTGGTAGTGCGTTTTTCTCCAATAATATCTTCTTGAATTGTTCTTCCATGGTGCGCCTCAGAAGGTCTGGATGTTTATAAAGGTATGGAAAATTATTTAAGCCTGTTCAAGATTTGTCGTTGCTGATGAAAAACATTATGCTGGCGTTGTCAGTTGCATTCTTGCTCCTGGTTGTTGCATGCTCCAAAGAGCCTGTAAAGACTGCTGAACAGGTGCCTCAACAGCCAGTCGGCCCTCGTTGCGGTGACGGTGTCTGCCTTTCTGAGACTCAGGATTCATGTCCAGAGGATTGCGGTCATGTTGATTCATGCCTCGATTCTGATAACGGTGCAGTCAAGGAGACCAAAAGCACTGTCTCAGGTTTCTTGAATAACAAGAGCTTTTCATTTGTTGACAATTGCATCAGCCAAAATATTTTACGAGAGTATTTTTGTTCTAATGTCTCAGCCCAAGAACAAAACATTTCATGCGAGGGCAAGGCCCAGACTATTAAGTATTGCAACGCCACCGCTCTCTACCAGGATACCCTTACTCCAGGTTGTGAACAGGGCATCTGCACAGTTGTAAAGCAGCGGCGCATTTTGCAGATTTGTGGGATCGGCTGCGAGGATGCTCGCTGCATCAACCCTGAAGAGCCCCCAGCTGAGACAGTCGTGGCTTCTGGCTCTGACACCTGCAATGATTCTGATGGAGGGTTTGACAAATCAGTAAAAGGCATTGTCTCAGGTTTGTTCAACAATTCTCCCTATCGCTATTCAGATTTCTGCAAGGAGAACACCCTTGTGGAGTATTCCTGCCATGGGAATGCTTATAGCAAGCAGGAAACTGCTTGTCCTACAGACTCTGGCACTGTCCGCTATTGTCAAGGCAACAATGTCTACTCAATGTTTACTCACTATACCTGCGTTGGTGGAGCATGCATTAATGCTACAGCCCCAAAACTTGCTTCTGTCTGTGACAAAAGTTGCTCTAATGGCAACTGCAACTAGTTCCTTTATAAATAGCAAAGCTTAAATATCAATCTTGTGGCATTGCTCTGATTAGAACAAAAGGAGGCGAACCTTAATGAGGAATCAGGACAAAATTCTTTTTGCTGTTGTTTTTGTTGGTCTTGTTGCATTCATCAGCTTCACAAAGCCCAGCTTCGTAGGCAATGCTGTCATAAAGAATACCTGCTCTGACTCTGACGGCGGCAAGATGATTCTTGCTCAAGGCACTGTCTCAGGCCTCCTCAACAAGAAGCCTTACTCATTTGTTGATACATGTTTTGACTCCAAGACTTTAAAGGAGTATTATTGCGGTGGTTCAGTGGCAAGCTATTACAATGCTGGCTGCGGTATCAATGGTTACAGTTCAAATTATTGCAAGGATGGTTCAGTTTACCAGGACTTCATTGAGAAATCTTGCTCCGCAGGCGCTTGCGTACAGACCACTACCCTACACTTGGTAACTACCTGTGATTATGGCTGTGATGCAGGAGTCTGCAACATTATCCCTCCTGTCGCTGACATCTGTGCTGACTCTGATGGAGGCAATGTTATTTCTGTCCGAGGCTATGCAAGCGGTTATCTCAATACTGCCTTTTACAACAACTCTGACTATTGCGTTGACGGCCTTACAATTTTTGAATACTCATGCTCTGGTTCAAGCCTTCAAAGCTCTCAGTTGAGTTGTGGCGCTGATTTTTACAGCGCAAAATACTGCAAAGGAGCATCTGTTTACCAGGATTTCAATCATTTCTCTTGTAGCCTTGGCGCTTGCCAAAAGCAGGTGAGCCCATTGCTCTTGGAGAACTGCCCCCTTGGTTGTGTCGCAGGCGCGTGCTTTGTTCCGCCTGACAGCTGCAATGACACTGACCGAGGTTTTGTCATCACAGTTAAGGGCAGTGTGTCCGGATATTTCCAAGGAACTCACTACTCTTATCCTGACTATTGTTATACTGGAACTGACCTGAATGAGTATATCTGCCAGGGCACAACACCTGTTGGCCTTCAGGTTCCGTGCATGAACAATACCAGGCAATGCCTTAACGGTGCCTGCGTTTAGATGATTGGATATTTGGATATATGTTTAAAAAGGAGGCGATTGTCCCATGAAAGATAATTCTAAGGTTATTCTAATTTCCGTTTTTTTGGTTTTTGTTGTCTGCGTTTTTTTGTTTGCAAACCAAAACCTGATTTCAGGCTCAGCTGTAAAAGCTGTAGCTCAGTGCAAGGACGGAGTGGATAATGATGGCGACGGAAGGATTGACTTTCCTAGTGATCCTGGTTGTTCCTCAAAAACAGATAACAGCGAGTTAAACCTCAACGTCCAGTGCGATGATGGCCTGGATAATGATGGTGATAAGCTGGTTGATATGAAAGACGCAGGTTGCGCTTCTCTAACTGACAACGATGAGTCCAACTGCGGTGACAGAGTCTGTGAAGGTGGAGAGACAGTCGCATCCTGCCCTGTTGACTGCGGTTATCCCAATTCATGCAGTGATACAGACGGCGGAAATATCATTGAGGTTCTGGGAACTGTCTCTGGTTACCTTAGCAACTCCTGGTATAGCAATGCCGACTATTGTATTGACTCTGGGACGATTGCCGAATATTACTGTTCAGCTAGCACCAAGCAAGCCGCGCAGATTAGTTGTGGTGTAGACGCCCATAGCATTGACTACTGCCTGAACGGTTCTGTCTATAATGACTTTACTGATTATTACTGCAGTGCAGGTGTGTGCAGTCACTCTACCTCAAAGCAGCTTGTTCAGACGTGCAACTACGGCTGCACCAATGGCATATGTAGTGCAGCACCAAAGCCTGACTCCTGTGCTGACTCTGATGGAGGCTCTGTTATAGGAGTCAAGGGAATTGTTTCAGGCTACCTTAACAACAATCCTTACAGCCAGACTGATATTTGCGCAAACCCCGCTGACGTAATCGAGTATTTCTGCGTTGGAAACGTGGCTTCGAGCAACACTACCGGTTGCGGCATTGATTCCTACACCCCATCCTATTGCCTGAACAGTTCTGTTTACAGGGATTTCCTTGACTACTATTGTGACAACGGAGCATGTGGCTACCTCTTGACTTCCCAATTCGTGCAAGCCTGTGATTATGGTTGTGATAACGGTGCCTGTCTGCCAGGACAGCCCCAGCCAAATTTGTGCCAAGAGACAGATTATGGAGACAACAAGATGACTTATGGCAGCGTCTCAGGTTACTTCAACAATGTTGCCTACAGTAATAATGATTATTGTGTGGACTCCAACACTGTGATGGAATACTGGTGTGTCGGCTCAGAGAAGAGCAGCCAGCCTGAGAATTGCGGCACAGACCAATGGGGCCCGGTTTATTGCCAGGGTTCGTCTTTGTATAAAACTTTCTACGACTATCAGTGCGGCTCAGGCAAATGTTTCTACACCCAGAGCAATCAATTGGTGCAGAACTGTCCATTTGGCTGCGTAAGCGGACAATGCAAATCGTCAATAAATTATTTATGTAATGACACTGATGGTGGAAAAAACTTTGCCACAAGAGGGACAGTTGGCGGCTATTATAACGGCCTCCCCTTCACATATACTGACAGGTGCATATCTCTGCCAGATGGTGGCGTAAACATTCAGGAGTATTATTGTTATGGTGCGCAATATACCGAAACAACTGAGAGATGCGCTAATTGCGTGGACGGTACATGTACGGAATTGCTGCCAGTTTATGCTGCATGTATTGCAGAAGCCGGCATTTGGGATCAGAACTTTGGTGGAATAACTGGCACGCCAAGCTACAATGCCCCGGACCTTGATCTGCGCTATGCCAAATACAAGCTCGGACTTGTCCAGGGATTTAACCAGGCAAAGGAGCTCTGCACAGACCAGATATTCAGGTCGCTCATGCCAAACTACTGCAGTGTTAATACTGGAAAGTACCCAACCTGTAGTTGGGGGGTTGCGCTATATTCAGACCCGAATGCAATGCCTTTTGTGGTTGGTGGTGCCTCAAGTGGAAGCCAGCACCACGACTGTTTTGAGGCCTCGAAGCCAGACTCCTGTGCTGATAATGATCTTGGAGTCAATCTCAAAGTTGAGGGAACAGTCACCGGCTACCGCCAGGGCAGCAATTACTCTTTTAGGGATCACTGCCTTGTCAACGTCCGCAACCAGGTTCTCGAGAACTATTGCGCGGGTTCAACTCCATCAAGCAGTAGTTACATCTGCAACGGAACCACTGTCTGCCTCAGCGGCAAGTGTGTTTAAGAATAACAAAAACCGCATTATTCCTTGGGCTGAAGCCCAAGGTTTTTAATCCTGCGGTTTTTGGAATGTAAAATTTCTGTCGAAATTTTCCATAAGAAAAAAAATTTTTATTTTTTAAAGACTTTTTTTGCCTCTTTTCTTGCTATGCCGATCGCTTTTCTTGCAGCAGGTTTTCCTCTTCTTATAGCTTCCCTGATTAGAGGCCTCGCCTTTCGCATGCCTATTCTTGCGACTGACCTCCCTTTCCTTATTGCTCTCTTGATGATCGGTCTCCCAATCTCTTTTCTTGCGAGCCTTCCGATTTTCCTTCCTGCATTGATTCCAGCTCTTACTCCTTTTCTTGCTTGTTTTAACATGTTCTCACCTCATTTGCCTTCTGTTAGTACAGAGTACAATAAGATTGTTCCCATGATTGCTGCTATTGCAAAAAATAGCATGGACACCAAAGGCAGCCCTGCTATTTCGTAGCCGAGTTTCATCGGTGCCATCAAAGCGCCTGCAATCACCAGCGCTGCGATTAGTATTCCGTATGATAGCCTGTTGCTGGATTTGTCTATCTCCATCCCGAGCCTCATTATGTCTGAGTCGTCTATGTCCACCTTTACCTTTGGATCCTTGAGTCTTGCGATTATGCTGTCCACTTTCTCAGGCAGGTCTAATAGTGCCCCTCTCATTCTTTTATACAGGTCTCCCAGTTGCTCAATCTCATGGTCTGCCTCTGTCTCGACTATTTTTTTTAGGTAAGGCTCGCTGTACTTTGCAATATCAAAGCTGGGCTCTAGCTTCTGGCATGTTCCCTCGATTGTTATCAGGGCCTTGCCCAAGAGCACCAAATCGATTGGAACCCTTACGTCGTTGTCAGCGCACACATTGAAAAGCTGGTGCAGCATGTGTGTCACCCTTTGCTCTGAGAGCCTCTTGCCGTACCATCCGTTTACAACATCATCCACTTCATCGCCGAACTTTTTCCTGTCCAGGTTCTTGCCTGGAATGCCCACTTTCAGTAGTGTCCTCGCTGTTTCAACGCTGTTTTTTTCCATTATTGCAAGGAACAGCTCAACAGACCTTCTCTGTATTGTTGGTGTGATTGTGCCTACTATCCCAAAGTCAAGGAAGGCTATCCTGCCGTCTTTCATGAGCAGTATGTTGCCAGGGTGAAGGTCTGCGTGGAAGAATCCATCCTCGAATATCTGTTTGAATTCTGCTTCAAGCCCTTTCTTGACTATTCGTTTCCTCTCAGCCTCGCTCTCCTTAAGGTCTTTTATCTTTTTTCCATCAATGAATTCTAGGGTGAGCACCTTGTCAGTTGTGTGGTCCCAGAGCACTCTTGGTATCTTTATGTTCTTTGAATCCTTGAAATTGTTGTAAAACCTTTCTGCATTGTGTGCCTCTTGGATGTAGTCAAGCTCATTCTTGCTGTATCTCTTGAATTCCTCTACTATGAGTCTCGGCCGATACTTCCTGAATCTTGCATTATGTTCCATCTTGGCCGCAAAGTATTCCATCACATCAATGTCTGCTGCCATTATTTCGCGTATGTGAGGCCTTTGCACCTTGACTGCAACCCTTGTGCCGTCTGCCAGAGTTGCCTCGTGCACCTGTCCTATGCTTGCCGACGCTATTGGCTCCTTGTGAAATGTCTTGAATATCTTGTTTATTGGCTTGTGGAATTCCTGTTCTATCACTGTCTGTATTTCTGTGTATGCCAACGGTTTTACATTGTCTTGAAGTTTTTCGCATTCCCTGCAGATATCCAGGTGTATCAAGTCAGGCCTGATGCTTAGAAGCTGCCCGAGTTTTACATAAGTTCCCCCGAGCTCCTCAAGTATTGGCACAATCCTTTCTTGCGGTTTTGCCACAGGCCTGAACCTGTGCTTCATCATCTTATGCAAAAATGGCAGATGCAGTTTTAGCCCGAGCTCTTCTATTACGTATCCTAGTCCATACTTGAATAGAACCCTTGTTACCTGTGATATCCTTTTTGCGTCACTTACCTTCATCTTGTTCCTCTTTTTCCTTTTTGTTAGGTTTTATACTATATATAGTTTATCATGGCCTGTCGCTTAAACTGGCAAGATGCGTGTCTTTTTTTTTGCCTTTTCGCACCTTGCAGGCTGCCTTTTTTTCTCCCAAGCCTGCACGGGAGAAAAAAAGCAGGTCAGCCTTCAGGCTGACTGCGAAAAGGCTCGCCGCTGAGATTTTCCACTAACTACGCTTAAACGCAACGTTTTTATAGAATCCTTTAGTCCTCGGCATTATGGTTGAACTTATCATAACTGAAAAGCCCGCTGCTTCAAAGAAGCTTGCTGAGGCTCTTGCCGACGGTAAACCTACGAAAAAAAGCGAGAAGGGAGTGCCTTATTACGAGCTAACTCACAAGAAAAAGGAGATTTTGATAGGTTGCGCTGTTGGCCACCTCTTTACAGTTGCTGAAAAAGTGAAGCATGGCTTCAAATACCCTACCTTTGACCTTGAATGGAAACCCTCTTACGAGGAGTCAAAAGGCTCTGATTTTAGCAAGAAGTATTTTGATGTGTTGAAGAAAATCTCCAAGAACGCTGACAGTTTCACTGTTGCTTGCGATTATGATGTTGAGGGAGAGGTCATCGGCCTCAATATTATTCGCTACATTTGCAAGCAGAAAGACGCATCGAGGATGAAGTTCTCCACCCTTACAAAGCCAGACCTTGTTAATGCTTACGCTTCAAAGTCAAAGAGCCTTGATTGGGGCCAGGCCTTTGCTGGTGAGACACGCCACTACCTGGACTACTACTACGGCATTAACATGAGTCGTGCCCTTACCTCTGCAATCAAGTCTTCTGGTGTTTTCAAGATTCTCTCTATTGGCCGTGTCCAGGGCCCTGCCTTGAAAATTATTGTCGACCGCGAGCATGACATATCTGCGTTTAAGCCTGTGCCTTTTTGGCAGATAATGCTTCTCTGCTCTTCAAAGGGCTCTGATTTTTCAGCCTCTCATCAGGAAGACAAGTTTTGGGACAAGTCACGGGCTGATCAGGTTTTTGCAAAGGTTAAGGACGCAAGAAATGCCATTGTTTCCAAGGTGGAGACTGCGAGGTTTAACCAGCAGCCCCCATTTCCCTTTGACCTTACCTCTCTTCAGCTTGAGTGTTATCGCTGCTTTCGCATCGAGCCTAAAGAGACTCTCGAGCATGCACAGAATCTCTACACTGAAGGCCTGATCTCTTATCCAAGGACTAGCTCTCAGGAACTGCCTCCAGCCATCGGCTTTCAAAAGATTTTTAATGCCTTGTCAAAGCAAAAGCCGTATTCTGTTCTTGCAATGCAATTGAAGCCCGTTACTCCAAATAATGGCAAGAAGACTGACCCAGCGCATCCTGCCATCTATCCGACAGGCCTTGCCCCAAAATCCTTAAAGGAGCGCGAGGCAAAGGTCTACGATATTATTGTGAAACGCTTCCTTTCCACTTTTGCCGCACCAGCTGTACGCGAGACAATGACCATTTCTATTGACCTTAATGGCGAGCCATTTCTTGCGAAAGGCACAACCACTGTTGAGAAGGGCTGGCATCTTTTTTACGAACCTTATGTCAAGCTTGACGAGACTGAGTTACCGCTTGTAAATGCCAAGGATGTTCTTGATGTCAAGAAGGTTGACTTTGTATCCAAGGAGACTCAGCCGCCGAATAGGTATAATCCTTCGTCCATGATCAAGGAGCTTGAAAAGAAAGGGCTTGGCACAAAGGCCACTCGTGCCCAGATTGTTGATACTTTGTTCCAGCGGGGCTATGTCCAAGGCTCTCCAATACAGGCTACCGAACTTGGCATTCAGACTGTTGATACCCTGTTGAAGTATATTCCTGAGATCCTTGATGAAGAGCTTACAAGGCATTTTGACGAGGAGATGGAAGATATTAGGGAAAAGAAGAGAAACGAGCCAGAGATTCTTGAAGAGGCAAAATCTGTTCTGACAAAGATTCTTGAGAATTTCAAGAAGAAAGAATCTGTAATAGGTCAAGAGTTGTCTGCGGCAAATCGTGAGTCTATTCGGCTTGCGACAACAGTTGGCAAATGCCCTAAGTGCAACGGCGACTTGATAATTAGGAAGGGCAAGTTCGGTCGTTTTATTGCCTGCAATAAATACCCTGAGTGCAGCACCACCTACAAATTGCCAGCTACTGGATTGGTTAAGGTCTCTGACAAGGTTTGTGATACATGCAAGATGCCCATTGTTATTATGATAAGGAAGGCAAAAAAGCCGCAGGAGGTCTGCATCAATCCTGATTGTGCTTCAAAAGGTGTTCCTGCTGATTTTAAGGAAAGGCCATGCCCAAAGTGCAAGGAAGGCACGCTTATTTTGAGGAAGAGTGTCTACGGCGCTTTTATTGCTTGTAATCGCTTTCCCAAATGCAGGTATACTGAAAGGATCAAGCATGAAGCTGACGTTATTTCCACAAAGAATAAATAATGTTGAATTATCTTTCATTCTATGCATAAGTATATCGAGAGGATAGAGGCAGCAGTTTCCAATAATGAGTCCTTAGCTATCGCCTGCAATTGTTCTGTAAAGTATAGCGGCCGTGCAGAAAGCTTTCTTCCTGAGGGCGACAGGATCGTGATTATCAAGTCTGATAATGCTATTATCGTGCACCAGCCAACAGGCAATGCTCCTGTGAATTACATGAAGCCAGGCTCCACAATTCATCCTCTGCTAGAGGATGGCTGTTTGGTTTTGCGCGCCCAGAACCTTATGCTCAAGGATTTCATGGACATAATGATTTCCAAGGTTTACTTTCTTGGTAGCTATAAGCTTGAGGATGGTGCTTCCATTGTTGTTACAGGAACAGAAAAGGACATGGCTGACATGCTTTACTCCAATCCTGGATTGATAGAAAAGGGCTTTAAGCCTGTTTCACAAGAAGAGCAGACAAAATACGGCTTTATTGATGTCTTTGGTTTTGACAAGCATAATGTCTTGACTGTTGTCGAGTGCAAGCGCTATGCTGCAGACCTAAAGGCTGTTGACCAGTTAAGGCGTTACGTTGAGAAAATTAAGCAGAGCAAAGGAGTTGCTAATGTCCGCGGAATTCTTGCAAGCCCAAAGATAACCCCTAATGCTCACAAGATGCTTCATGATTTTGGCTTTTCTCACATCAAGGTCAATCCTCCAAATTACCTTGAAAAATTTGGAAAAAAACAACGGAGTCTGCTTCATTATTGATCCTTATTGACACTGCAAGAATGTTAGAAAACTGATTTATTTGTTGTCAGGCTCTCCCTTTGATTTCATCTTTTTTGTTATGTCTATATTCCCGCCGCATTTGCTGCACTTGGCCCTTAGCGTGTCAATTCCTTCTATCTTTTTTCGTTTGAATGGCACTTGTGCCTCTCCCTTGTTTGCACAGTGAGGGCAGGTGTAGCTTACATTTGCTGTTAATGTGTCTTCATACTCTTGTTTTTGCATGGTGAATCCGCAACTCGGGCAGCGATATTCTTTTGCTCTTATCTGGGTCTTTCCTGTTTTTGCATCTTTTGGTTTTCCCATGGTCCCTTTTTTGCATTTTGGGCACATTTCCTTGAATACCCATGCCATTGCCTTTCCGTTGCCTATGGTCCTGTTGGTAAAGTAAACGCACTCTTGCACACTTGTTGGTTCTTTCAATGCCATTTTACAGCCTTTTTATCTCTATGCTTATTGCCTGTTCAAGCACTCTTATGTACCTTGGGCAGAGTGTGTACTCATATTTATTGTTTTCGCAATATTCTATAAGTTCCTGCTTTTCGATTTCTGTCTTGAATCTGACTGCAACGTTTATCCCCTTCTTGTCCCTGTGCAGCACTTCATGATTCTTTAATTCTGACTTGACCTTTCTGCATTTCTTGTAAAGGTAGTCCAGCCTTTGCCTGCAATCCTCTAGCTTTTTTGCTAGTTCATTTAGTCTGCTTTCATCAAAGCTTGTTGTGTTGAATATCTCTTTTGCCTTCAGATAGTCTTCTTCTCTCTTGAATGAAACAAAGCCTCCGTAGCCAAGGTTTACTGGTTTCCATTTTCCAAAGCTCCCGACCATGATGTCAGCAAATGTACCATTGCATAGCTCCTCATCACCGATGCATCCTGTAACATCTGCTATGACCAAGCAATCATCCTTGCATTTTTCATAGATTTGCTTTGTCGGTTGTTCTGCAAAATAGCCTGTCGGATTCTCGTATATGAGGCAGCAGCTGTTCTCTGTTTCCAATTCGTTTATCCTTACTATACCGAGCTCTGTTTTGTATTCCTTTGCGTTCAATTCAAGCATTTTAGGATATTTCTTGTAAGTAAGCCATCCCCCTTGGTCAGGTATCAATACGTTCGGCTTTCCAAGCCCAAGCTTTCTCGCGCAGTACATCGCCGCAAATATTGCAGTGTCTCCGCTCTCAGTCAATATTATTGTCTTGTGCCCTGTATACTTTTTCAGAATTTTTATGGCTTCTTCCATGCTATGCCACAAGTTTACCATAAACTATTTAAACAAATCTATCCAAAACCTACCAGTGATGCGAAAAAAAGCCCAGGTGACTATCTTTATTCTTCTTGGTGCCATAGTCCTTATTGCCATGCTTTTTTTCACTTATCTGCGTTCCTCTGCTATTGAATCAGAAGGTTCTCAGGGCTTAAGGCAGGTTCTAGAGACTCCTGCAGACATCCAGCCAATAAGGGCTTTTGTTGATGATTGCCTGCATTCAACCTTGATTGATGGGTTAAGCCTTGTCTCTCTTCAGGCAGGTTATTTCATTCCTGATGTTCCTGCCACTCCTCTGCAGAACGTGCTTGTTCCGTTCTATTATGATAATGGTAACGTGACCATCCCTTCAAAATCTGTTATTGGCGAGCAGATTTCCTTGTTTGTTTCATCAAATCTGCCTTCCTGCACAGCTGGTTTTTCTGCCTTCAGGCAGCTTGGTTATGATGTTAAGGAGGGTTCAATCACTGCACAGACTTTTTTTAGCCAAGGTTCAATTACCACCACGGTTTTATATCCCTTTACTGTTACTAAAGGCGATGTCTCTGTTGGCTTTGACTCTTTCCAGACCACAGTTGACTCCTCCCTGCCCTCGCTGTATAACTATTCTGTTGAGATTGTCAAGTTCATGACTCAAAAGCCCGGCTTTGTTCCTATTTCAAGGATCATTGACTTGGGCAAATCAGGCAATTTCCGTGTAGAGCTCATAAACATGGGTTCTGGAGTGATGATAATCAGCCTGCTTCCAGTAGACAATCCTAATGACCTTTTCGCTTTTGCCTCTCGCTTTGATTGGCCTTCCTCAAATCAGAAAAAGCTCCTTGCCCCCGTTGCTGCTCAGGAAGCAGTCACAAGTTATCTGTACAGCTACCAGGTGAAGACCCTTGAAAGCGGTGTTTACTTTGCTGATTTCACTCCTATGTTTAACATTGATAACTCCACTGGTTTGATTGAGTTTGTCCCAGGGTTGAAAGATAAGGGCCTGCACAAGATTCTCATCAAGGCTTTTGACGATAAAGGGAATTTTGATTATGCTGTCTTGTCTTTGAATATAAAGGCAGACAATGAGCCTCCAGTTCTCTTGCCAGTTCTCGACCATGTTATTAGCCTTGGCTCGACCTTTACTTACACCCTTCGAGCAAATGACCCGAACAATGACACACTTTTCTTCATGGTCTTTGACGGTCCAGAGGAGGCAAAGATTGCCAACCCAATATCAGGCACCTTAACCTTCACTCCTACAAAATCAGGCTCTTATAATATCACCGTTATAGTTGTTGACATCAAGGGAGCAGTGGATAAGCAGAGCTTCACGGTGGTAGTCCAATGAGGATCCAACTTATTGTCATTTCCGTTGTCGTGCTCTTGTTAGCTTCCTCAATTCACTCACAGGATGAAGGCTTTGATTTTGAGTCTTCGGGAGATAGTGGCTCAGATTTTTCTTTTGATTCAGGCGAGCAGACCTTCCTGACTGCAGATAATGCATTTCAATTCCAGGAAACTACCGGTTTCTTTGTTGAAACTGACGGTTTTGATGGTCTGGTTGTAGACATGGTAGGTGACCAGGCAATCCTGACTACTCCGAACGGAGAGATTACTCTTCCAGCAGGTAGTGAAGTTCAAGGCACTATTTCACAGACTTCAGACGGTACAGCTATAAAGGTCGGGGATCTTGATACTGTTTTGCATGAGGGTAGCGTTATAGTTGTCGCAGATAATGGCATTCCTTCATTCGAATTGCAGGAAGGTTCAGTTGCCTCATTTCCCTTTGGCACTCTCGACGTAGAGGCCACAACTATGGTCTGTACACAATCTTGCGACTTTGCATCCGCTAACAATGTTGTGTTTTATTCAACCGACACTGTACTGTTTGATTACGAGGCAGGTCCTTTCTCTTACACTGCAGAAGGCCAAGATCCCACAACCGTTGCCTTTGACGATTCAGGAGTAAGCTCTCAAGGTCCAGGCAATCTTCCTGAAGACGCATTCTTCTATGATGAGGCAGATGGCAAGCTGTATGCTTACAATGCCGAGGCAAACGCTTGGGTTCCTGTTGATTCTGGCTGCGGAACGCCAACAGGCGCTGCTGTTGCTGACATTACCGGAATGGCTGGTGACGTAGATGCATCTTGCGGATGGTTTGCTGGCAAATGGCAAGAATACAAGGCAGGTTTAGAAGCCTACAAGCAGGATATAAAGAACGCTCTTTCCTCAAAGAATCCTCCTCCCGGCACCACTACTTACTATCCCGAAGGTCGTCCAAAGCCATTTTTGACCATAACACCTCCGCCAGCAGGCAGTCCGCAGACAGCTGAACCCCCGTTAGCCGATGGGAAAAACCCAACAACACCGGATGAAGAGGACGATAACGACGAAAATTTCCGCGATACACAAGTTTACGGATACGGTCCCGCTTCAACCACTGAGCAAAAAGCTGCCAACCCAACTCAAACGAAAGTTAAGTATATCCCATCTTATATCGATAAAAGCGCAAAAGCTGCTGGCATAGATTGATTATGTCTTATAACTCAATTTCTCAAGGTTATAACGAGCTTCACTCCCAGGAACAGCAAAAAAAGCTTGCTCTCATCAAGCATCATTTTAAGGTAAAGAAATCAGACCTTCTTCTTGACGTTGGTTGTGGTACTGGCATCTCTTCTGATTTTGATTGTAAGGTTATTGGGGTTGATTCAAGCTTCGAAATGTTAAGGCAGTCAAAAAAACAAAAGGTTCTTGCTTTTGCAGAAGCCCTGCCTTTCAAGGACAAGACCTTTGATATTGTTGTTTCAGTTACAGCAATTCATAACTTCAAGAACAAGAAGAAGGCTTTGTTAGAGATACGCCGGGTTGGAAAATCCCGGTTTGTTTTCACGGTTCTTAGAAAGTCCAGGTACCATGACTCAATCTCAGCCTTGGTAAGAAAGCTCTTCAAGGTCAAAACCATTTTGATAGAAGATAAAGACTCAATTTTCTTTGCTACCTAAACATTTTTAAATGAGTTTGCCTTCATCCTTTTAATGGTCTTTTCAGCCGAGCCGATCCAGACTGTGCTTGTCTCATGCAAGGCAACTGTCGACATTCTTGGAAAGCCTACACTTAAGGACAATCTTATCACCATTAATTGGCACATGCCTTGTTCGTTCAATCCGCAAATGTATGTTATCTCTGTCGGAAAATCACGCTTCTCTGCTGAGCTCTTGAAAAAAAGCAGATGCTTTGCTGTCAATTTCATGCCCTTCACAGCAAAGGAAAAAGTGCTCTTTTGTGGACGAAACACCGGCCGCCATATAGATAAGTTTAAAAAAGCTGGTTTAACTAGAGAGGAATCAACAGCAATTGACTGCCCTAAAGTGGCGGAGGCTGTTGCCCAATTAGAGTGTGAAGTGGTAGATATAGTTGAGGCAGGTGACCATTTGCTCTTCATAGGAAAGATCCTTAACGAAGTGGAGAAGGGTAATGCTCCAAGGTTGTTTCACACAAGGGATGATGATTTCACAAGGGTGATCTGATGAAACTCGATGTAGACAGTATTAACAAGATAAATAAGCTTGCAGCCACCCTGCGAAACACTGGCCTGGCAAGCAACATGCAGGAGGCAGTGGAAAAGGCTAAAGAGATTGTGCTTGGGAAAGACCGCCCACTTGATGCTGATGAGGTTATGAAAGAGGTCGACCAGGTGGAAAGTGAGTTAAGGGAAGACCTTAAGTCTGACGGCATTTATTTTTCTGATGGTTCTGAAGATGAGGAAGAGCCTGTCGAGCTTGAGGTCTATGACGAGCCCTCTGAGAATCCTGTAGAGGAGGAGTCTGCTAAAGAAGGCCTAAGCGAGAAAAAGCCAGAGGAGCCTGAGCAAGAAGAGGAGCAGCCTGCAGAAGAATCTCGTGAGGAGGAAAAGCCAGCGCATCTTGATCAAGGCCATCCATCTTATGATGTGACTAAGGAAAAGAAGACTGTTGAGGAGCTCTTCTCTGACGAGCCTGATGATGACTCGGACGACGAGGAGCCAGAAGGAGAAAAAGAATAAAAAGAGGTGTTGTTGTGCTCGAGTATATTGATCTTAAGTACAAGCCTGGTTCTGATGATTTGCTCTGTGAATACTATATTGAGCCTAACGGCATGAGCATTGAGAAGGCATCTGAGCATATTGCTGCAGAATCCTCTATTGGCACATGGACTGACCTTTCCACGATGAATAAGGAGATAGCCAAGAAGCTTAAGCCTAATATATATAGTATCGACGCAAAGAACAGGTTGGTCAAGATTGCTTATCCCTCTGCATTGTTTGAGCGAGGCAACATGCCTCAGATCTTAAGCTCTGTTGCAGGCAATGTTTTTGGAATGAAGGCTGTTGATGCCTTGCGGCTTGAGGATATTCGCTTTCCAAAGTGCATCGTTGACTCCTTTGCCGGTCCTCTCTATGGCATCGACGGCATTAGGAAGCTTTCTGGCATCAAGAAAAGACCTCTTGTTGGCACCATTGTCAAGCCCAAGGTTGGCCTTAATTCTGACCAGCATGCAAAGGTTGCCTTTGATGCATGGGTTGGTGGCATGGATATTGTCAAGGATGATGAGAACCTGTCCAGCCAGAACTTTAATGTTTTTGAGGATAGGATAAGGAAGACTTTGGAGATGCGTGATAAGGCAGAGTCAATTACCGGAGAGAGGAAGTTCTACATGCCTAACATTACTGCAGAGACTGACGAGATGCTGAAGAGGGCTGAGTTTGTCAAGCAGTATTCTGGCGAGTATATCATGGTTGATGTCCTTACTGTTGGCTGGTCTGCTTTGCAGACTGTACGGGGATTTGACTTGAATATGGTCATCCACGGCCATCGTGCAGGCCACGCTGCCCTGACCAGGAACAAGCGACATGGCATCTCAATGCTTACCTTGAGCAAGGTATGCCGTCTTGTCGGTGTTGACCAGCTTCACATAGGCACGATTGTAGGTAAGATGGAAGGCTCTGCTCTCGAGGTTGAAGAGATTGAGGATGAGATAGAGAAAGGATTTTTCCATCCCACAAAGTCAGCTCATGCCCTTGAGCAGGATTGGGGCAATGTCAAGCCTGTTTTTGCTGTCTGTTCAGGGGGCCTTCATCCAGGATTGTTGCCAAGCATTGTCAAGCTTTTGGGAAAGAACATCATCTGCCAGTTTGGTGGCGGCTTGTTTGGTCATCCCCAAGGAGCCTTTGCAGGTGCAAGAGCGATTCGCCAAGCCCTTGAAGCTACGATGAAGAATGTTTCTCTTGAGAGGTATTCCAGAAATCATTATGAGCTGAGGCAGGCATTAGATTATTGGAAGCAGTAATTCTTTATGTGGCCTCTAAGTTCTAGAATGTCTTCTTGGCCCCAAAAGTGCTACAAGGTAGCTTATCGCTGTTATGGCGATGAATATGTACAGCAGGTTGTATATCACAAAGCCTGTTATCACGCTTATGAATCCGATTGAGAGAAAGCTGTTTATCCTGTCAAAGATATAAGCAATGAAGTATATAATGAGAGTAGTTGATAAGCTCAACAGGAATGGCACCAATATTGCCAATCCTGAAATCATTCTGAAGTGGTTTGCATAGCTTGATACGACAGCAAGGAAAAATACTATGTACACAAGGGTGAAAAGCCCGCTGATGATTGTTGAGAACGCAGAGCTATGGAATATGAGGTTTATAAGGTAAAGTATCAATACCACTAAGAAGTATGCCGCTGTCGAGAATATTGCCTTGAGCAATGGCCAAAGGAGGTCAAGTACACTGAAGTGCTTCTTCATTTTGCTCTTGTTGTGGTTTTATCTTAATAAATCTTTGCAGGCTGGCTGAACACCTTGTTACTATGGCGATCCATTCCAAATTTTCTTTCTGCACCGCAATCTGATTGAACCTATGCAAATATTTACTAAAGAATGCCCCTTTTTTGCATTAAAAATTGTTTACTAACAGATAATAAAACTATATCTTTGGATGTATATTTTTAAAAACCAAAATCTTTATAAAACAATTATAACTTATCAGTAATAACATTATCTTTAATGATAAAATTGGGGGTATGTTAATATGAAACGTTTAATTGTCTGTTTAGTTATGTTGTTAGCTCTAGCTACTTTTGTTTCTGCTTCGCTGACTATTCCGAACGTTATTCTCGGCGGAGATAGCCAGACTAAGAGCAACCCTGATGAGCATGACGACCAGTTCACCTATACTCAGGCCACCTTTTCTATCACAAACACTGGTAATGCCTCGGTGAACAATATTCTGCTCAGTTCTACTGCAGCCAACGATTTTAATGTAACGTTCACCCCTGCAATCATTTCAAGCTTGGCAGCCCATGCATCACAAAGCGTTGTAATCACTGCCAAAGTGCCTGAAAATCTTGACACATTTTTTGAGAACAGGGCAAACCCTGTATCTAATAGGGTAAATACTATAGGGAACATCATTGCTTCTGCCAGTGGCGGAGTCTCAGCCCAGTCAACGCTCCAGATGCAGGCAAAGAATAATCTTATACTTGACAGGGTTTATGTTTCAATCAACGGACAGTCCAAGAAAGGCTACACAGATGGCAGCAATGTCAAGGACATTCGACCTGGTGACAGGCTTACAATCGAAGTTAGGGTCAAGAACAGGAACGCCAAGAGTGAGAACCTTGACTATGGCGACGTGTCTGTTGATCTCGAAAGCCAGAACTCTGACTTTGACCTCAGCGACACCCTTGATTATAGCTCTGTCTCTGCTAATAACGTCAAGAGTGAGTCTTTGAGTTTTACTGTTGACGCATCAATTGATGAAGACACTTACACAGTGACTTTTACACTCACAGGCCAGGATGACCTGAATTCAAATGGCGGTGACCAATGGACAATAGATTTTGAGGTCAATAAGCAGGACCAAGACATTGTCATAAAGAGCGCTGTCTTAAGCCAAAGCACAGTTTCGTGCGACAGGAACGTCAACCTGAACATAAACCTGGATAACATTGGTAATGATGACTCTGATGAGGTTGTGCTTCAATGGGAGAGCGACGCTTTGGGCATAAAGAACCAGCAGCTGGCCATTGACCTGAATTCAGGAGATACCTACTTCAAGTCTTTACCACTAACAATAAGCCCTGACCAACGTGCAGGAACATACTCTATAAGGGTTATGACCTTTTTTGATTATTCAGCTTTCCAGGATCAGGACATAAACAATTTTGCTGAAGCAAGTCTGGTAGTGCAGGATTGTGTCACAACAATAACCTGCTATGAATGCGTCAGCGGTAATATCGTGAGCAATGAGTACCAGGCAAAGGCCTGCCCTTCAGGAACGTCTTTGACAATCCCGCAGTGCCAGCAGCCGGTAAAGCCTCAGAACACCACAGTTGTGGTTACTCCGACAACCCCAGTGACCCCGACAGTGCCTGCGCCAGTGACCTATACCTCAAGCAACAGTAACGTGCTGTACATAAGCCTTATAGTGCTAGGTTATCTTGTTGTGCTTATCGTCGGCATTGCTTTGATAAGCTATATGCTGCGAAGGAGATAAATTCTTCTTTTTCTTTTCTTTTCCGTTTTTCTCGTAGGTTCTAGTCTTTTTTTCCAGTAACACTTTTTAACCACTGTTCCTGATTTCTTTCTGAGGTGGTTGAAAATGTATCTGAGAATTTTGGTGTGTTTGCTTTGTTTGTTCTTGTCATTTGATTGTGCTCTTGCTTCAGGGGTCATCATTAGTGAGGTATTCTACAACCCTGTTGGCACAGATTCTGGTAAGGAGTTTGTGGTCTTTTATAATCCGACAAGCTCTGCAGTCAATCTTGAGGATTATGTATTTGAGACAGGCAATGGCGCAAACGCTAATGATTGGACCATTGAGTGGACCGGCACTTCGCATGATGTTTTGCAGCCATCTGGCTATTTGTTGATTGGTGAGTCTGATGTTTTGCCCACTCCTGATTTTGTTACTGACCTCGACTTGCAGAACGGCCCTGATGCATGTAGGTTAAGGAAGAGTAACGCAATAATCGATGTTGTCGGTTGGGGTGCTTTGCAGTTTCCAGAATATTATGAGTCCTCGCCTGCTGCTTTGGTTCGCGAAGGTTTCAGCCTCTCCCGCGTTGATAATGCTGACACTGGCAATAATGATGTTGACTTCACAGAAGCCCTTCCAAATCCAAGGTCTGCCGGCAATGATGCCCTTACCATCATAATCAAGGTTACAGAACCAACACTTCAGGTTGCTGCATTCATGGTTTCTGATGATGACTTATTAAGGTCTGGCAGCCAGATTCTTCCGATGCCTGGTGCCAATGTCTCTGTAAATCTCAGTGTCAATGTTTTTGTGAGTAACAACTCAATTTCCCAAGTGGTCGCTAGCTCAAATAGGAAGAGCTACGCTCTGCAGAGGACTTTAACTAATAGTTCTCAGCAGAGGTTTGCCGGAAGCATTATCATGGAATATAGTGACTCGCCTGGCAATTACACAGTTAACATAACAGCCTCTTCTCAGGGTAAGTCTGGTTCTTCAACAGTTTCCTTTGAATACCTTCCTATGACTGCGCTGTTTATAGATACAGCGTCAGTCAATTTCACTACACAGCCTAACACTCTTTTCCAATCCATCGGAGACCTCGATATTAAAACTAAAAATAAGCCGACAATCCGTAATATCGGCAATGTCGCTTTTGATGTTGGAGTGCTTGGTTCTAACCTCACTTCATCTCAAGGCTCAATAGATTTGCACAATATTGAGCTTTCTTTTTCCTCTGATTTCAAGAGCTCGGTTTTGCCTTTGTCAGAGAGCCTGCAGTACGTTGCATTAGCCCTGTCTCCTGCGCATTCCAAGGAACTGAGCTATCGGGTTTTCGTTCCTGAAGGCACTTCAGAGGGCATCTACTCAGGCCATGTTATGCTAACGGCAAGGCCTAGCTGATGGTGCATCGGGGTGACAGTAGAGTGGAGGTTGCCATACTCAAGCTGTCTAACCATAAGGATCATTACAAATTAACAAAGACTGCCTCCGGACTTCGGATTCATGAGACTAAGGTTTTTCAATCTCTGGAAGAGGCACAGCAGCAGATTAAAGAATTGCTAAATGTTTGACTTTGGTTTTTAGAATGTTAATCAGTTCAGGTTGGTTATATTGGTAGATGTCTGGGATGTCAAGAGAGATTATGCGTTTTTGCAGGTAAAGTTTTGGAAACCTTTTGCCGATTTCTGTTCTTTGTTCTTCTTCCATAACCACAACAAGGTCTGCCCAGGACAACTCTTTTTCAGTCACTGGCTTTTCATTGTACAGGCCTGCAGACTTTGTGTCAAATCTCTTCTTAAAAAGTTGCTCAGCTGTTTTGCTTCTATTCTGATTTTGGTTGCATATAAACAATACTTTCATGCTAATGTGCATAAGAGGCTTTTCCATTTAAATCTTGTCATGCTGTTTCTCTTGTCAGCCTTGGTTAGCGCCTCAGGCCTCGGTGTCTCTCCTGACAGGCTCTTCCTGTACTCTGGCGAGAAAGCCTCTGTTTGGGTCTCCAACCCTAATCCCTTTGCTGTCGCTGTTATGGTAGACAGTGATTGCCCTTCGCTTAATCTTTCAGGCAATTCACTCGTTCTAGCCCCAAACAGTAATAAACAGTTCTTAGTCAATGCCCTTGCTGGTCATTGCACCGGCCAATTGAGCCTTACAGTTAATCACTCTGACAACCAGGGCATAGGTTTTTTTCCAGGTGTCTCTATACCAATTGAATTAGTCTCTCCTGTTCATACTGTCCATCAGGCTTCTTTTGCTCCTTCAAAGTTGGTCGGTTGTGTGACTACAATATTTATTGTCGCTTTAGGCACCCTGGTTTATTACGGGTTCCGCTCCATCGGCTCTTGAACTTTTTCTATACCTTTGCCTCATTTATGTTACTATAGTTGTTTTGAGGCGGCCTTTTCTTGCGATACTTCACCGTGACTATTGTCGCAATGCTTGCCAATATTAATGCAATGAGCACAACAAGCATTATCGACTGCGACCTGAATTTTCCCTGCTCAGCTATTACTGCCGCCGTCATGAATGATTCTGTCTGGATCGAGTCAAGGTTGACATTTATTCTTGTCATTTGAGTTGTTGTCTTTCCCGAATAATGCAGTATGATGTTCATGTCGTAAGCCCCGACGTTTATTCCTGCTGTGTCCCAGTATGCTGTTATCGGGCTGATGACTCCTGGATCAATGTCTATGGATGCTGTCTTGAATTTGGTTAGTTCGCTCCCGTCAGTGTTGTGTATCCGGACTTCTCCGTACAAGTCTTTTATCTGCAGGTTCCAGTTGTTCTTCAGGAAAATGTTGAACTTGGCTATCTGCCCGAGGTAGAAATTTCCCGTGTCTATCTCCTGTATGCTCACGAGCATTTCTCCAACTCTGAACGCCTTATTCAATTCAAGTTTCTTCCCAGCATAATGTATTGTAACGAAAGCATAATACTCCCCTCCTTTCACATTTGCATTCCAGTCCGCTGTCAATCTGCCCTCTTGTGCAGGTTGCACTGTCACGGTTTTTGTCTGCAGTTGCCCTGCTGTTTTCCCGAACGGATCTTTTATGACTATGTCTGCTTGTACGTCCACGCCTGCAGTTCCAAGATTGTACAAAGGTATCGAGAGGCTCGCTGTCCCATTCTCAACACAGTCCGAGATGTACAGGTTTGCCTCAAGGTATGCCCCTTTGTATGGGACTTGTATTTGAAGTTTGGATATTACAGATGCAGTTGAGCTTATCATTGCTTCAGAACTCCCTGTTTTAACGATAACAACATTGCCTTGCACTTCTATGCTTTCTGCAGCTCCAACGCTCTTTGGCAGTTGCAGTACTACAAACTCCAGGTTGTGGTTTCCCTCGCTCAAGCCTGCTGGCAAGCTCACTTGGGCATTTACGATCCTTTCATTATCTTGCGCGCTGAGATGTATCATGCTTTCGTCAAGTTTGATTAGGCTGCTGAGGTTGCCTGCTGCATAGATGGCAAAGTTCCCGTCTTCATGCTGGTTGTTGATTATCCTCAATTTGACTGCTGCAATTTTGCCTGGTTCATAGTTGATTGTTGTCTTTGCAGGGCTTATGCCAATGGCAAGTGTTATACTCATGCTGATCGCAAGGAAGAAAACAAGGATGAGCACCATTTTGTTCACTTTCATGATGCCACCCCTGTTATGATTAGCCCTGAATTCCTTGTGCCAGGCCCTTCATCAAGCGGTACCCTCACAAGGAACTCAATTGTAGCATTGTTTTTGTGCGAGGAATAATTCAATCTCTTTATTACCGCTCTGTTCTTGTCTGATACATTTCTCCAGATAATCTGTGACCCTGTCCAGTTGAAGTTCCTCGTTGTGGTTGCGTTACCTGCCATGAACTGGAAATAAGTTGTGTTCAGCCTCACCGTTTTCCACAACTGGCTGATTGCCTTTATTGTGATGTTTGTGACCATGTTGCCGTCGTTTCTTACGACAAACGGGTTGTAGCTGTCTCCGGCCTTTGTTGTATTCCTGACCTCATTCTTGTTCAGTGTGCCAAAGCTTGTTGCATTGTTGGTTAGCAAGATTGCCACCTTTGATGCAACTGTGAAGTTCCAGGCACCGGCCCAATCGCTCCAGGCAAACCCGTCCCATGCTCTTATTGTCCAGTTATACTTCTTGTCAACCTCAAGCTCTTGGGTGATTGTGTAGTTTTCTGTGCTGACATTGAGCAGAAGGTTTTGCAGGTAAGGAGCGCATCCGCTTGCAGCCCTGCACTGTATTTTGATAGTGTAGTTTAGTTGGTCGCCATCCGCATCCATTCCGTTCCACAAGAACCTTAGTGTCCTGTTGTATTTTGTTGTGTCGTTGTTGTTGTTCGGCCAGATTAGTGTCACGTTTGGCGGTGCGTTTACTATCGTTACTTTCCTGCTCCGTGTGGTTCCGTAATCAGTGCTGTCGTACGGTGTGATTGAGCAGTTCCATACGTCGTTTAGTGTTGTGTTTGCCGCGCTTAGCCTTATGCTTGCCAGTGTGTTGTTTGTCACCGCTATCCTTCCCTTGAATTTGGCAACGCTTCCATTGTACCATGTGAAGTTTGCGTAAAGAGTGTCGTCAGCATCCATGTCAACAACCTTGAAACTGCAATTCAGGTTGTCGGTTGTTTTTGGGGAGAGTGGTGTTAGGTTCATCCTTGTTATGTTTGGCAAATGGTTTCCTTGCTGCGTTGAATAGAAAATGCCTAGTCTGTTCGTGTAATGTGTTGAGCTTGCATTGCCTGTTATCGTGCCCACTAATCCCTTGGTTGTGAAACGCGTTGAACTGCTGTTACCTCCACCAGAGTCTGTTGTCATTATTGGTATCTGGTAGTTTGTGCTGTTCATAGCTAGCGCTATCGCGCTGCAGCTAATCACAATGAACAGCAATCCTGTGATCCTCTTTTTGCTCACCATTTATTGGTTTTATTGTACTCTTATTGTTGTCATTCCGTCTGTTTGTGTTATTGTCGCATTGCCATAAGCCTTGGTTGTCATTTCCTGAGTTCTTACAGCAAGCCTCAGCTCTTCTACTTGTTGCTTTAGCGTATCTATCTCTTGCTGCTGATTTGCTAACTGCGATTGCAGCAGCTCGATTGAGCTTGCCTCTGATTCATTTGTTTGGTTGCTTGTCTCGTTAGTGGTTGCTTTCTCTCGAACAGGCCTAATCTTCCCCGGACCTTTTGCCGCCTGCCTCATGCTTGCAGTAAGATTTCTTGACAGGTTCACCTTTGCTTCAGTCGCAAACTGGTCAACAGCGTCAGCTATTTCTTGCCTTGTGGTGCTGTTGCTGATTTTCTCTTTTAGCGCTCGCTGCTTTTCAACGCGCTCAGTTGTGTTTGTTACAAGTTTTTCCAGCTCAGTCGCCACCTGTATCCTGGCAATCTTTCGGTCACACTCAATATTTTGCTCGCAAGTCCATTGATAATTTTGGTCTGGCATGCATCCAACCCAGTCTCCATTTTGGGCTTTCAAGCAGATTGGGATTGGCTCTTCATCTGCTGAGCTGATAACAAGCGGCGAGTAAGGAACCAATGCACCATCATAGTACAGGTTTCCAGGATTGGTTATATTGATGCTCCCAACAACTTTCAGTTTTTGATCCGGAGTAGTCGTCCCGATGCCAACATTGCCTCCGTTTGGATTTAACAGTAGGGGGTATGTTAATGCTAAATTTGTCCTATCCGTGCCTTGCAGCCAAAGACCATACGGTGAGGTGTCTGAATGCCCAATGTCCAGTACGTTTCCATAAGCCACAGAACTCTCAATCCTAAGATTCCCATTCTGAGTGGTTCCTGAAACCGCCGGAAGTCCACCTGTCCCCTTTACATCTAATGTTTGAGACGGCGCGGAAGTTCCGATGCCCACATTGCCGTTCTTCACGTACAGGGTCTTGTTTAGACTTACGTTGCCAAGAACATCAAGCTTCGAAACCGGAGCAGTCGTCCCGATGCCGACATTGCCACTTCCTAAAACTGTTACTTTCGCATCCGTACTATCCTTACCCCTTATTCTTATATCAAAACGAGTATCAGTCGAATTGTGGGTATTCGCAATAAATCCAGTCGTTGCTCCAATGTTAATAAAACCAATAGATAAATGATCAGCAGCACTAGCTCCTATTGCAAGTTGTTCCGAATCTACACCTGGAACATCAAGAATAGTTAATCTAACTATGGGCGCCGCAGTCCCGATGCCGACATTGCCGTTCTTCACGTACAAGGTCTTGTTTAGACTTACGTTGCCAAGAACATCAAGCTTTGAGACTGGGCTTGTCGTCCCGATGCCGACATTGCCGGAATTGTAGTAAACATAAGAACCGGTTTGGCTCCAGTACGAAGTGGAAGTGCTGCCTGAACTGCCTCCAATCAAGGCGTTGGTTGTGCCTGTCGACCCTTTGTAGAAAAGTCCATAATCGTCATAAGGCTGAGTGGGCATAGTGAAGTTTGAAGTCCATCTTGCAATGCCTTTTGAGATTCTTAGCTCATCAATGGAACCGTTGAAGTAATTAGCAGCAACACTGTAGTTCCTGGCTCCGACCTTTAGCAGAGCCTGGCTATTGTAGACAGTTACACCGGTTAAATTTTGTTTTACACCCTGTCTTGTACCGTTGACATAAAATGTAAGGTTATTTTGGCTTCTTACTGCAGCGACATGGTACCAAACATTGTTGGAAGGAGACCAAGAGGCAGATTTTGTAAATGAATTGGTGCCGTTGGTTGAGTAGTCAAAATATAATGATTTACTGTCTACTGCAAATGCCCAGCCCTTGCTGAGATTAGACGATTGGGAGGTAACGGTTTCTCTTAAAGTGCCCATCAGTTCGAGTTCATAAATTGCAGTATTGGCCGCGCCATTATTCGACGAGACACTTAATCTGTAATAAAGGTATGCGTTAGGATTACCAGACAATGTAAATGTCTTAGCTTCTGAAGCTGTCCACGTTATACCG
Organism: Candidatus Woesearchaeota archaeon; assembly: GCA_043803105.1. Lineage (GTDB taxonomy): Archaea > Nanobdellota > Nanobdellia > Woesearchaeales > JAZDKJ01 > JAZDKJ01. The sequence continues at coordinate 1,078 of JAZDKJ010000005.1, read as the reverse complement.
GTTCGCGTGTCTAGGGTTGTCCAAGCGATATCATTATTGCTGCCTTGAAACGTCCAAGTATTAGGGCTGAAAGTTGTGATACTGTAACCTGTAATTTTATACCACCTCACAACTTTTGCATTATTGCTGCCAAAATAAAATTTCCACCAACCGACAGTGCCAATAAATATCCCTCCAACAGTATATATTGAGTTGTCAAAAGCTCTCCAGGCCGGATAGCTGCCGTCTTCTGGAGGAGACACCGAACAATTATACGGGGAAGGTGCAGTGTCGCTGGACATAGCTGGCGTAATATCAGTTGCATTGGACATATAACCAGAAATCCTAACCCATGCATCAATCGTAAAATTGCCTGAGCCAAAATCCCAATCCGAAGAATCACTAGTAGCTAAATAGTCACCGGCGCCGTCAAAGGATGCTGACCCGCCGCTTGAGAACTTGTAATTAGAGCTTGATTGGGTTGCACCACCATAGGCAGTAAGTGTGTTCTTGCTAGCAGAAGAATCAGTGAAGGAAGTGGTTGAACCGTCTGCATGTAGCAAAAGTACTGTATATGGATCGTTCTTGGCATATACTTTACCATAACCAGAGGTTGCAGTTGGTGCGCTAGAGACTTCTTTAATAGCAAGGTTGCCGCCGACTGTCAGTATTTCAGATGGGCTCGTGGTCCCGATGCCGACATTGCTACCGTTATCATAAATGACAGACTGCCCTAGTGTTGTGCTTGCCCCCATCTTTGTGATATAGTTTTGGCTGATGCTGCCGACATGTGCGCTGTCCACGGTATCAGCATCCAGTCCTCCGCCGCTTCCTTCTCCTGTGAAGGTTAGTCCATGCACGTTGGTTGTTGCTTGCGAATGTGTGTAAGCTGTGTCCCAGTTCGTCTTGCAATTAGTCGTGTTAATTCCAACTGTGTCTGCGCCTACGGTGATGCAGTTTCCTGCGCCCACAGCCAAATCTACCGATTGGCCCTCTCCAGCCGATGAACTCTTGGTCAAACCGGCACCAGCAGCAACATCACCAACATAATTATTTGAGGTTTCTGTACCTAAGGCAACGCAGTCCGTGCACGCAACAT
>JAZDKJ010000004.1:0-41856 GCA_043803105.1 Candidatus Woesearchaeota archaeon | reverse complement strand
CAAATATGTTATACAATTATTATTATAGTTTCTGGTTCATGAGGTCCAACCTACCGCAAATAACAAAAAAAATATCCAAATGTCAACATTTATATTAGTAAAAACACCATTTTTTGCATCAGGCTACACAAAATGATATTTTTTAACAACAGTTCCATAAGAAATCAAGGGGTCACTTCTCTGTAGTATTGTCACCAAAATAGGTCTTTCACAATATTCAATGAATATTTTGTAATAATCTGGTTATTAGAAGAATATTCAATAATATATATTTATTACTGGTAAATAACAAATTGTCAAAACATTTATATACACATTATGACTAAACAATAGTAACATTATTCAGGGCTTAATCAGCCTTATTGAAGCTCCTTATTGCTGTTATGGAGTGATTTTACAAGTGAAATTTAAATTAAAGTTCATTTAAAGCTATTTGTACAGAAAAAAGGGATAATTTAGGCTTAAATCAGTAAATGGTAAACTAAAATATCTGATTAAGCCTAGCAGACTGATATAATCAGATTGGGGTTGATACTACATGATTGTACAAAAAGATTTTTTGAATAAACTCAGGGATTTTGGACTCAACACCTATGAAAGCAAATTGTGGACTGCTCTTCTTTCTCGCGGTATCTCTACTGCAGGCGAATTATCAGATATTGCCAATGTGCCCAGGTCCAGGAGTTATGATGTTCTGGAAAGCCTTGAGAAAAAGGGTTTTATCATCATGAAGCTGGGAAAACCAATAAAATACATTGCTGTCCAGCCATCTGAGGTTCTTGATAGGGTGAAGAAAAAGATTAGGGAGGATTCAGATAAGCAGACGCTGATAATTGAAAAACTTACTGGCAGTGAGATTTTACAGGAGCTTAACGCCTTGCATAATCAGGGTATAGAAATGGTTGACCCATCCGAGCTCTCAGGTATGTTAAAGGGAAGAAATAACCTTTATTGTCATCTTGAATCCATGATAAACAATTCAGAAAAGAGCCTGGTCGTAATGACTACTGAGGATGGATTTGTTAGAAAGGTTGATTCTCTTATCACTCATTTGAAAAGGGCAAAGGACAGGGGCGTAAAGATTAAGATTGCGGCCCCAATGAACCTTCAATCCCTCAAGGCCGCTAAGCACCTTGCAAAGATTGCTCAGGTTAAGCAGACAGATGACCTTACGGCAAGATTCCTCGTTGTTGACGGTAAGCAACTTGTCCTCATGGCATTAAATGACAAGGACACCCACCCTACCTATGATATGGGTATCTGGATTAATTCGCCTTTCCTTGCTGGTGCAATGGAGACTATGTTTGAGAAGTTATGGCCTGGAATGAAGGCTGTAAAAACTGATTAAGGAAAACTTTTTATATTACTCCTTACCTAGGCTTGTAAAAAGGAGGTTGATTGTAATGAGTCTTACTATAGAACAGCTTATCCTCTGCGTTATTATAGCAACATTGGCAGCCATTGTCTACAGCCTGCGTGTTCTTGTTTTGATGGAACGCCGCGTGGCAAGAATGGAAGGTCATCTTGAGCAGATGGTTTCGCGCGTTTTGAAGGAAGAGCTGACCATCGAGCACTCTATCCACAAGAAGAAATAAATCATGTCTGTTCAAAAAACTGCTCAGGCAATTGCATCTCTAAAAATTCAGGGAGCAGAAAACATCGCAAAGTCTGCTCTTGATGCAATTGGCAAGTTTGCCTCATCCTCAAGGGCAGATTCAAAGCTTGCCTTTATGCATGAACTTGCCAAATCAGTTGCCCTCCTTGAGCGTTCAAGGCCAACTGAGCCAACCCTGCGAAATGTGCTAAAATTTGTTGTTTCAAATTCTAGGGGCGATTCATTGTCTGATTTCAAGACCTCATTATGTGCAAATGTAGATAAGGTAATGCTTCAATTGGACGAGGCAGAAAAAGTGCTCTCAAAGATCGGTGCCATGAAGATTAAGTCAGGCATGGTTGTCTTTACCCATTGCCATAGTTCAACCGTGACCTCGGTGCTAAAGGCTGCTAAGGATGAGGCTAAGTCCTTTGTTGTTCACAATACTGAGACGCGCCCTAATCTTCAGGGCAGGATCACTGCGACAGAGCTTGCAGGGCATGGCATAAAGGTTGTTCACTTCATTGATTCTGCAGCCCGCTTGGCGTTAAAGAATGCTGACTTGATGCTTATCGGTTGCGATGCCTTTACAAGCGAGGGCAAGATAGTGAACAAGGTTGGCAGTGAGCTTTTTGCTGAGGTCGCTTACAAGCGCGATATTCCTGTTTATGTTTGTTCCACAACCTTCAAGTTTGACGCGCGTACCGTTATTGGCTTTGAGGAGAAAATCGAAGCCCGTTCTGTTAAGGAGATCTGGCAAAATCCTCCCAAGAATGTAACGATTGATAACCATGTCTTCGAGATGATTGATCCCAACCTTGTTACAGGGATGATAACTGAGGTTGGTGTATACAAGCCCGAGGTCTTGGTTGAAGAGCTTAAGGCTAGAAAGCCTTGGATGTTTCGTTGATTAGGTCAAGAAAGTTTTTTCCCTTTGATTCTTTTGTTACAACAAAGCTTGTTTTTGTTGTTCCAAGTTCTTTAGGCGAATAAAAGCTCCAATCTTCATTGTTGAATCTTACCCCGATCCACGGCTCTGCCCCAAATATCTTGGAGAATTCAACCAGATGTTCTATTTCTTCCTGCTCAAGATATTGATATGGCCCCTTGCCCGATTTGCATTCTATTGCAAGCACCCTGTTCTTGTTTCCTGCAACCAAGTCTGGTGTCGGATACCTTGATGCTCCTGAGCCAGCTACCCTAATGCAAGCCCATCCGTTTTTCCAGAGCAGGTGCAATAACTCTCTTTCAGCGTTTATGCCCTTGCTTTTCCTGCTCATAATATAGACCAAAACTTTATATACTATTAAATTTTTGGTTTAGGTTCATGTCAAAACGTCTTATTCCGCTTGCCGCAATGGAAAAGCTTCTCAAGAATTGTGGTGCAGAACGGGTCTCTGAAAAAGCCAAGTCTGCACTGAAGGCAGTTGTTGAAGAGATTGCTGAAGAGATCGCTGTTAGTTCTGTCAAGCTTGCCTTGCACGCCGGTAGAAAGACTGTAAAGGCTGGCGACATAAGGCTTGCTGCAAAAGCCTAGACCTTTAGTTTCATAAGGTCAAATGCAGCTGTTGTGTTCTCAAAAACGTTCTTTGCGTCTTCCTCTATCTCGCTTAAGTCCTTGTATCTTGCGCTGAAGTGCGTGAGTACCAATTTTTTCACATTGGATTGCGATGCTATCAAACCTGCTTGTTTTGCTGTCATATGCTTGTACTCAGTTGCTTTTTCTTGTAGGTTTGAGCTGAATGCTGCCTCGCATACAAGTAGGTCTGCGTCTTTTGCAAGTTCATAACACCCCTTTGTAAGTAATGTGTCTGAAATGAAGCTGATTTTTTTTCCCTTTACTTTGTATGTTGCATCATCAGTGCTTATGCTCTTGCCCTTGAACATAATGTCTTTTCCCTCTTGTAGTCTTCCTAAAAGAGGTCCTTCTGGTATCCCTGCCTTCTTTGTGTAAGCTAGGTTTATCTTGCGCCTGTCTTTTTCCACAAAGCTGTAGCCTAGTGTCGGTATCCCATGTTCAAGCTCTCTTGCTTCAAGATAGTATTTTTCTGCATCAAGGAATATGCCTTTTTCAACGTCATGCACGCTGAACTCCACTTTGTTGTAAAAAATGTATGGCTTGAGCATTTCCTTGACTTTTTCCTCTGTGCCCTCTGGTCCGTAGATCTCGAGTTTTCTGTTGTAGTCGCTTGCACCAAGGCTTTGCATTAGCCCTGCTAATCCTAATACATGGTCTCCGTGCCAATGGCTGATGAGTATTTTGGTTACTTTTGTTATTTTTATGTCTGCCATTTTTAGCTGTCTTTGTGTGCCTTCTCCGCAGTCAACAAGAAATCCCTCGTTCTCGAATAACAGCAGCGTGGCTGTGTGATTTCTCTCCTTTGTTGGTGTCATGCATGACGTTCCTAAAAACACAAGTTGCATAGACTTGTTGTTGCCCGTGTTCTTTATAATTCTTTTGGCACTTATTTATTTTCTATATAGAAAATAATACTTCGAGCAAAACATTTTTAAGCATTGCTCTAAATTGATTTCGCATGAGTAAGAAGAAAAAATCCAAGAAGCTAGAAGAAGAGGTTCAAGAGGTTGCTGTTCCTGTTGAGGAAAAGCCTGAGCTTCCTAAGGTTGTTATCAAAACCCTTTTTGCCAATGAGCAGGTTGTTACAGAGGATTCTGATCCTGCTCGTGAGCTTTATAATCAAAGCAGGTTTGGCTCTCTTTCTCCTGAGGGCAAGGTCCAGCTTTCACTTATCGAGGCGTTGTATCTTTTGGAGAAAAAGAAAATCGAGGTCCTCGACGGCAGGAACAAACCTGTCAATTTTGAGGAATTTATCAAGAAGGCCAGGAAGGTGGAGCCCAATGTCTGGGTCCGCTATTGTGTTTACAAGGACATGCGTAATCGTGGCTATATTGTTAAGACTGCGCTCAAGTTTGGCGCAGATTTTCGGGTTTATGATAGGGGTGTAAAGCCTGGTGAGGATCATGCCCGCTGGATTCTTTATCCTGTCCATGAAGGAAATGTTTTTAGCTGGTATGAGTTTGCTGCCAAGAACCGTGTTGCCCATTCTACAAGGAAGCGTCTCCTTATAGGCATTGTTGATGATGAGTATGACGTGACCTATTATGAGATAGCCTGGAAAAGGCCCTAAACCAAAGTTTTTTATACAGTATTTTCTATTTGATTTTTATGGATTCAGAATCAAAAATTCTCTCTATAATCAAGCAATTGGGTCCTGTAACGCCAACACAGATTGCTAGAGAGCTTCAGGTGCAAAGCTTTATGGCCTCGGCTATGCTCTCGAGCCTAGTTGACTCTAAGCGGTTGAAGATTAGCTCGCTTAAGTTTGGTAGTTCTCCTCTGTATTATCTTCCTGGTCAGGAGCAGTTGCTAGAAAACTTTCTTAAGTACTTGAACGAGAAGGACAGGCGGACTGTTGCTTTGTTAAAAGAAAGGAATATTCTGAAGGATTCAGAACAGGAGCCCCTGACTCGTGTCTCTTTGCGCCAAATAAAAGATTTTGCCATCCCTCTTGAGGTGAGCCATGACTCCGAGACTGAGCTTTTCTGGAGATATTATATTCTGTCCTCTGCTGAGACAGAGGCATTGATAAAAAATGTGCTTGGCGAAAAGAAGCCAAAGCAGGTGTTAGAAGCTGAAAAGAAGCCTGAACAGCATAAGCTTGTTCAGCAGAAAAAGCATGAGCCCTCCAGCGATGGTTTTGCAAAAAAAGTCCTTGATTATTTTGCTAAGAATGATATTTCTGTCATTGAGCAGTCAAATGTCAGGAAGAACAGTCTTGATTTTGTGCTTAGCCTTCCTACTGCTGTTGGCCAGATTACTTACTACTGCCAGGCCATTGACAAAAAAAGGATTAACGAGTCAGACCTTGCAAGCGCTTATGTGAAAGGAGAGAACCGCAAGCTTCCAATCCTATTCCTGACCACGGGGGAGCTGACCAAGCCTGCACTGCTCGCGCTTGAGAAGGACTTCAAGAAGGTTGCTGTGAAAAAGGTCTAAGATGGGTGTAAAGATTACCGAGCTTGTGCCTTGCAGGGAGATTGATTTTTCTCTCCTTTCAGGCAAGGCTGTTGCAATTGACGCTTCCCTGTTTTTGTACCAGTTCCTGACAACGATTCGGCAGCCTGACGGTACTCCGCTAAAGGACTCTAAGGGAAGGGTTACATCTCACCTTATAGGCCTTTTTTCACGTACTACTAAATTGATGCAGTTTGGTATTCTGCCCCTTTATGTTTTCGACGGCACTCCGCCTTTGCTAAAGCAGCATGAGCAGGCCCATAGGCATGAGCTAAAGGAGCATGCTGCTGCTCAGTATGAACAAGCTGTTGCAAGAGAAGACGTAGAAGAGATGAGAAAGTTTGCAGGCCGGACCTCTAGACTTACCAAGGAGATGATTGCAGAATCCAAGGATCTCCTCTCTGCTTTAGGCATACCTGTTGTAGAGGCCCCTTCAGAGGCTGAGGCCCAAGCAGCCTATATTGTGAACAAAAAGCATGCCTTTGCTGTTGCAACGCAAGACGCTGATGCACTTATGTTTGGTGCAGCAAAGATTGTCCGCAATCTTTCGCTTTCTGGGAAGAAGAAGATGGCTGGCAAGCTTGGTTTTCAGTCATTTAAGCCCGAGCTTGTTGAGCTCTCCAGCACCCTGTCTGCTCTAGGCATTACTCAAGACCAGCTTGTTGCTCTTTGCATGATTGTTGGTACTGATTACAACACCGGAGGCATTAAGGGCATAGGCCAAAAGGGTGCCTTGAAGCTGGTGAAGGAGCACGGCAATGATTTTGACGTATTGTTCTCTGTTGCAGGTTGGGACAGTTCTTTTCCAAATCTGCCTTGGAAAAAGGTTTTTGACACTGTAAAGAACATCCCGATAACTGACAACTATGTGCTAAAGTGGAGCGAACCAACTGAATCCAGGATAAAGGAGCTGCTCGTCACTGAGCACAATTTCTCTGAAGAAAGAGTGAATTCCTCGCTTAAGAACCTTAAGGGTAAGCAGCAGAAAGGCCTGTCTGACTTTTTTTGAAAATGCCGGGTCTAAAAGAATCACTCAAATGGAAATTGTCGTCAAAAGAATTGTCTGTCCTCCCCTCATCATTTGATCTTGTCGGCGATATATTGATCTTTGCTGATTTTCCAAAAGAATTGTCAAAAAAAAAGAAGCTTGTTGGTAAGGCTCTCCTCAAGTTGTATAGGCAAGTCAAGGTTGTTTGCGTTAAGACAAGAAAGTATTCTGGAGTCTACCGCACCCCAAAGCTTGCGATCATCGCGGGCGAGAAAAGAAAAGAGACTGTCTACAAGGAGAACAATTGCCTGATGAAGCTTGATGTCGAGAAATGTTATTTTTCACCAAGGCTGGGCAACGAAAGATTAAGGGTTGCAAGGCTAGTTCAACCAAATGAGACAGTTCTTGTTATGTTCTCCGGCGTTGCCCCTTATCTCTTGGTGATAGCAAAGAATTCAAAGGCCAAGGCGGTTTATGGCGTAGAAAAAAATCCAGTGGCACATAAGTATGCTCTCGAGAATCTCAAGCTAAACAAGCTCTCCAATGTAATCCTTAAGAGGGGTGATGTCAAGTCTATTATCCCAGCGCTTGGTCTGAGATTTGACCGCGTGCTTATGCCCCTACCAAAGGGCGCAGAGGATTTTCTTTCGGTTGCCATTCCTTGTGTTAAGCGCAATGGTGTTCTGCACTTTTATGATTTTTTGGCTGAGCCTGATTTCCCGCTTGCAGCTGACAAGATTCGCTCTGCCTGCAGGAAGTTGAAGAGAAAATGCACAATTCTGCGCACTGTCAAATGCGGCCAGTTCTCTCCTAGGATTTTCAGGATTTGTGTTGACTCCAGAATAACCTAGGCTGTCCATACTGCTTTTTGGATAAGCTTTTTAAAGTTTCATGCAACTTACTTTTTTACAATTATTTAAGGTAGGTGTCATGAAGGTATCTAAGGATTTTATCAGTAAAAATGGGCAGAAAGTTCCAGTGGCTCTTCATATGGAACCAGAGCGTTTTTACATGTGTCATTGCACCGAGCTGCACAAATTGGCGTTAGATACTGCTTCAAAACTTAAGGTTCCTGACTATCCAGTCTCTGTAGTCCTGCAGGCACCAAAAGCCCTTAATGATAAAGACAAGGATTCTTTTCCTCTGTTTCTTCCAAATCTTCGTCATGATAGGAATTACCGGAACGGATTGACAGTCACTTCAATTTATTACACCAAGTCGTTTTTTTCGAGCGAAAGGGATTTCGCAACCTTTTGTGGTCTTTATGCAATCAACCCAAATCTCTTGCCTGGATTGTTTGAAGAAAAACCTGGAATGCTCCAGGATAAACTTCATGAGCTGTTTTCTAGAAAACCATTCCATGAGGAGACTCTTGCCTGCAGGGTTAATGGACTGTATTTGCATGCCCAAAATACAAACAATAAACTTTCTGTGACAATTAATTCTAATGAAAAGCCTGACTATGAGAAGGTTTTTGACCAGATGCATCCAGACAAGAATATTGAGCTGGCAAGGATCGTGCCACTGACTACAGTACAGAATCTCGCTTTGTTCTGGAAGGCAGTGTTTCCTGCCTATTCAAAGTCATCTGGCTTGCTTTAGGCTCATCTTTAAATAGCTCTCTGTCTTATTGTGCTCTGCGTGCGATGAGTTAGTGAACACCCGCTGAGGCCATGCCAATGAAGAACGGAAGTAACTTACGAGCACGCTTTATCTTATTCGTTTGTTTCTTGCGAGACTCACAACAGAAGTATGGTCCAAGCGATACAGCAAAGAATATCAAAGGAAGAGATATAACTGTGCTGTATTGCTTATTGAATAATTAAAGCTGCAGAATTAAATTTTATCCGAACATCGACACATAATTCATGTCTTTATGTTCTTTCTGGCTTACCTTTTCTGTTGCCTTTACAAAGTCTCTGTGTTTTATCTTTGTCCTGTTTTCCCGTATTGCAAAATACCCTGCCTCTGTGCATACTGCGTTTATCTCTGCCCCTGAGAACTCTTTCATTTTTGTGATAATCTCTGTGGGATTTACATCGCTTTCCATGGTCATGTTCCTTGTATGAATGTTGAAAATGTCTGTCCTTGCCTCTTCGTTTGGCAATGGAACCTCTATTAGCCGATCAAGCCTTCCAGGCCTTAGTATTGCAGGATCGAGTATGTCTTTCCTGTTTGTGCATCCGATTATCTTGACATCTCCCAAATGCTTGAAGCCGTCTATTTCAGCCAATAGCTGCATGAATGTTCTCTGTACCTCTCTTTCTCCTGATGTTCCAAGGTCGATTCTTGTTGCTGCTAGCGAGTCTAGTTCATCTATGAATATGATTGACGGTGCTTTTTCTCTTGCCAGTTGGAATATTTCTTTGACAAGCTTTGCTCCTTCGCCTATGAACTTTTGGACAAGTTCACTGCCCACAACCTGGATGAATGTGGAGTTGGTGCTTGACGCCACTGCCTTTGCAAGCAGTGTTTTTCCTGTGCCTGATGGCCCGTGCAGCAGTATTCCCTTTGGAGGCTTTATTCCGACTTTTTTGAATAGCTCTGGTTTTTTTAGCGGTAGCTCGATTACCTCTTTTATCTCTTCCATCTGCTTCTCGAGCCCGCCAACATCTTCCCATACGATGTTTGGTTTTTCTATGATGACATATTTTTCAACGTCAAAGTATTTGTTGCTCGGGATCTTCCTTAGCACTGTGAGGTTTTTTTGTTCCGCCAGCACAGTGTCTCCTGCGAATATTTTTTCGCATCCATCTGCTATGTTTACCATGAACAGGCTTCCGTTTGGTATTCTTATGACTGCTGTCTTCCCATGCACCTCTCTGACCTCGCACACCATGAGCGGGCAGCTCTTTATCCTGTTTATCTCGCTTCTCAGGTTGTCAAGCGTTTCCTTTAGAATTCGGTTTTCTTCTTCAAGCTGTGGCACATCGGCAGCGTATCCGTAAATAACACCTCTGTCAGCCTTGTTGTTCACTGTCATCCTTTTTCTAGAAATTCTTACGTGTTTATAAAGCTTTACGTAACGCTTTTGGCAACATTTAAATAAGCTTTTTTGCTTCCATTGCAAATGGTCGACGATAGAGTTGCTAGATTGGCTGACATTCTTGTTAATCATTCAATAAGGGTTCGCAAGGGTGATGTCATCAAGATTAACTTTGGTGTTGAGGCAAGAGAGCTCGCTCTTGAGGTTTACAGGTTGATTGTCAAAAAGGGCGCGCTTCCAAGGGTTGAGGCTATTGTTCCTGGGTTTTCCTACGCCTTCTTTAAGCATGCTAGTCTTGTTCAGCTCAAGTCTTTTCCAAGTATAACTATGTATGAGGCAAGACATGTCAACGGTTCAATCTCCATTGGTGGGAATTACAATAGCCGCGAGTTCTCAAATATTGACCCTCAAAGGGTTGTGTTAAGAAGTATGGTTGTGAGGAAGATTTCCAATGTCATTCTTAAGACCAATAATTGGGTCGGTTGTGACTACCCTGCTTACTCGCTTGCCCAGGATGCTGAGATGTCACTTGTTGAGTTTGAGGATTTCTTGTTTACAGCCACAAACCAGGACTGGCAAAAAGAGTCCAAAAAACAAGACAAGATAAAGGCGATTCTTGACAAAGGTTCTTTTGTGAGGATTCTGGGAGAGGAGACTGATGTGCGCTTCTCCATCAAGGGCAGGACTGCTATTAAGGCCGACGGCCATCATAACATGCCTGATGGCGAGGTTTTCATTGCTCCGCAGGAGAAGACCGTCGAGGGTAGTATTTACTACAGTTATCCGACAATAAAGGATGATGTAGAGGTTGACGGAGTGCGGCTTAGCTTCAAGAAAGGCAAGGTGATAAGACATTCTGCAACAAAGAACCTGGCTTACCTTTCTGCCATGCTGGCAATGGACAAGGGATCAAGCTATGTTGGAGAGTTTGGCATTGGAACAAACTACTTGATCCCCAAGTTTACAAAACAGATTTTGTTTGATGAAAAGATGGGTGGGACTATTCACTTGGCTCTCGGAATGGCTTACAAGGAAGGCGGTGGCAGGAATGAGTCTGCATTGCATTGGGATATGGTAAAGGATCTGCGATATGGTGGTGAGGTCTGGGTGGATGATTTTCTTTTGCAGAAGAATGGCAAATTTACTATTAAACTATGAATAGTTCGCTTTGCCTTGATATTCTTTTATAGCCGTTGTCCGTGACTAAGACCATATCCTCTATCCTTATTCCAAGCTGATTTCTTATGTAGTAGCCTGGCTCTACGCACAGTATCATTCCCTTTTGAAGTCGCTCGCTGTTGTTTTCTGTTATTGCCGGACCCTCATGCACATCTACTCCAACCCCGTGGCCTATTGCGTGAATAAGTTTTTTTCCGAGCATCTTTTTTCCAGTTTCCTGCATTTTCCCAGCCAAGAGAGCAGGCCTTATCAGTCTGATTGCATCTTCCTGTGTTTTTTGCACAAGTTCAAAGAGCTTTTTTTCCCTGCTGTTTGGGCTGCCGACAAATATTGTCCTTGTCAGGTCTGCACAATACCCTTTGTGTTTTACTCCAAAATCTATTATGGCAAATCCCTTTCCTATTTTGGTGTTATCCGGCTTATGGTGTGGTATTGAAGCGTTTTTTCCTGTTGCCACAACAGGTTCAAATGCTGTCTCGCTGTCTTCTTCAATCGCCCTCGTTAGAAGGAATTTTTTGGCCTCTGTCTCTGTTTTGAAGCTTCTGAACTCTTGTATGCATTCTTCTATGATTTTCTCGCTTGCCTTGCATGCTTTTTTGATTAGTTCAATCTCTTCCTCTGTCTTGGTCTTCCGTAATTTCAGGCATTCTTGTGTTACGTTTACCAATTCTGTTTTCGGGAAGCTCTTTCTGATAGCTCTCACCGCATTTAATGTGAGGTTTTCCTTGTCAAGCCCTATCCTTTTAGTTCTTCCAGCTTGCCCTTTTATGAAGTCAAAGAACCTTCCCTTCCTCCATACAATCTTGCCATTGGTGCTTTCCAGAGGCGTTGAAATCTTTTTGGGCTCTCCCTCTCTAGGTATTATGATTGCCCCTTCCTCTTCAGATTGTGAGAAATAAAAGAAATTTGCTCTCAGCCTTGGATTGTTGTAGTTGTACAGTATTGCGTATCCTATCGAGTGGGCTCTCATGTATTCCTGGAACGCCTTTATCTTCATGGCTTAAGGCAAACTATTTATACTATATAAACTATTCTCGTATCATGAAAAAGAGCCTGCTTTCTAATGGGATTACCTTGCTTGTAGAGAAGCGTCCTGCCAATACTGCGAATGTGCTTGTTACAGTGAAGACTGGCTCAAACTTTGAGTCCCCTAAAGAGAAGGGTGTTTCTCATTTTGTTGAGCATATTCTCTTTGAAGGCACGAAGACTCGGTCAGCAATCGAAATCACCCGTGCCATTGAAGGCATCGGCGGAGAGATTGGCGCCTTTACAACCAATGAGGAGATCTGCTTTTACGTGAGGGTCCTCCCCCGGCATCTTGCTACTGCCCTTGATGTGCTCTCCGACATCTTAAAGAATCCAAGTTTTGTTGATATCGAGAAGGAAAGGAAGATAATCCTAAGCGAGATTAGGATGAAGCATGATGAGCCCAGGTTCTTCCAGTGGGAATTGTTCATGAAAACCCTCTTTCCAAATCATCCCGTAGGTTCTCCAATAAGTGGCACTCTTGACACTGTCGCGTCCATCACTAAAGAAATGATTGTGGATTACTACAAAAAGAATTTTATTGCGAACAACATGATTGTTGCATATGTTGGTCCTAACAAGGGAGCAGAACCTCTCATAAAAAAATTCTTTTCCGGTTTGGTGCCTGCTAGAAAATCATTGCGAAAAGCCTTTGTATTTCCTGCCAGAAAGAATAGGTCATCAACAGTATTGAGGAACATGTCCCAGTCATATCTGATGTTTGGCTTTCGCACAGTTGCGCGCAGTAACAAAGATAGTTACGCCCTTGATGTTGTGCGCTCACTGCTTGGCAGGGGTCTTTCAGGAAGGCTGGTGCACGAAATAAGAACCAAGAGGGCCTTGGCTTATGAGGTTGGCTGTCATCATGAGTCAGACAAGAAGTATGGATTTTTTGCAGTTTACCTTAACACTGATAAGAAGAGCCTGCCTAAATGCCTGCAGATAATCCGGCAGGAGATACGCGGTCTGAACAATATTTCTCCTTCTGAACTCACCGAGGCAAAGAATTTTTTAGAAGGTGAATTTGTAATGGAGACTGAGGACCCTCAACGCTATGCTGTTGCCATTTCCCTATGGGAATACTTTGGTTTGGGTACTGGCTTGAAAGCCTATGTGGCAAATATTGGGCGTGTTAGGATTGCCGATGTTAAGAGGGTTGCAAGAAAATATCTTGGCAAGGGTTATTCCTTGGCGCTCGTCAAGCAGAAATAGGATACGCTTCCTTGACAAGTTTTTCATTTCCTGCCATTGCCTGCCTGACCGGTGCCACTAGCTTGTTGATTTCCATTGCAAGCGAGTTCTTTAGGTCTTGAGGGTGTATTTTTTTGTCAATGTAATCTTTTTCTATTTCTTCGTATGTTTTATAGCTTGCATTGCCACCCCATTTTTGTGGCCTTTCTATAATGAAATTTTCTTTTCTGTCTTGTTTGATCACCATTATCACATACCTGAGAAATGCCATTATCCCATTGCCTTCCACTATTCCTTCAGGGCAGTATGCCTTGTTTAGCTTTCTTGTTATGGTCTCTGTGCTGTCCATGAGGTCAATCTTTGATTCCTCCACTGATGCGCTCATTTTTTCTCCTATGAGGCCAGGGATTAATGGGGTCATTACCTCCACTCTTCTCTTGTATCCCATTTTCGGATGGTTTTCCCTCGCGAACATGAATATCTTTCTTTGGTCTGCTCCGCCATATTGTATGTCTACCTTTAGGTATTCTTCATCCAGTGCCTGCATTACAGGATAGATCAGCCCCGAGAGTTTTGGATTGTCTGACTGTTTTACTACTTCTGATGCTGCCTTCTTGCAGTCATGTATTGACACTATTGTTGACATCTTAAGTAGGTCGAAGAAGTAGCTCTCGCTTTTCTCAAAGTCTGAGCCTTTTACTATCTCAAAATTTTGTATGTCTGCGCCTATTGACTTAAACATTGCCGGAATGACTATGCTGTAATATTCATATCTCTTGTCCAATAGCTCCCACGGTGTGTTGTCAAGCGCTCCGTGCATGTCTGCCAGGAGTAGCTTCACCTTGAAGCCAGCCTTAAGAAAGTCTGATAGTTTTATCACCCATACAAAGTATGCCACGTGCGGCCTTCCTGTAATTGCCGTTCCGAGGTATACTGACGGATTTTTTTTCGTTTTGAGCAGTTCCCTTAGCTCTTCGTCTGTCACTATCTCTTCAGTGTTCCTCTTTATTGTTTCATATCTCTCATTTAAGTCCATATGCGAACTTGTGCCTAAGCCATATATAAAGCTTTTTGCCTAGTCGGATTTGCGTCTATACAAAACAAAAGTTTTAAATATAACTTAAGAAAATATTGGAAGCAGTATACAGAAAGCTCACGAGGGGACTAAATGGTAGATGATGACAAGAAATTCTCAAAGCAGCTCATCGGAAAGACTGTAGTAAGCAAAGGAGGAAAGCGCTTTGGCGAAGTTGGTGACATTATTTTCGAGACGCGCTCTGGCGAGTTGATTCACATAGTCCTTGTTAATCCCACCCAATATACCGAAAGGCTTGAGCTTGAGAAAGACAAGGAGAACAATATCCTTATCCCATTCAGTGCAGTTATTGCAATTGGTGATTTTCTTGTGATTTCTGAAGAGGATATTATCTAGGATTGGTTTTTTTCTTTTTGGGAAATCTTTAAAAGTGCACTTGGTATTTCCTTGTCATGGAATTGAATAATGCGCGCTGCAATCCAGAGTTGTTTTCAAATTACCTGTGTCGTTTAACTCGAAAGAAAGGCCTGAATACCCGCGAAATTGCAGACTGCATGCACTTTGCCTGGCCAAAGTACAGGCAAGGCACAATGCTTCAGTTTGCTAACGAAATAAAGAGTTCTGTGCATCCCTATTATCGTGCATTTGCTAACAACAAGAAATATCGGGCTTTAATCAACCTTTACCTCCTTGCACTGCAACCGTCTGATTCTGAACGCGAAGAAATTAAAAACAGATTTGACAAGGATTACCCTTGGCTATTTGATTTAGACAGCCTTGTTAACACCATCGGAAATGCTAAGAATGAATGTTCTGCCCAATTGAAAACTAATTTGCAGGTTCTTCTTGAAAAAACACCAGCTCTCTCTTCAGAACAGGTTGTTTTTGCCAATCACATGATTGGTACTCTTATGCAATATCTGAATACTGAAAAAACAAAAAACTATACAAAACCTTTTTAAATTAGGCTTCTATTACCACAACGCATGGTTAGCACTATCTGGACTGAGAAATACAGACCGCAGGACTTCTCTGAGTTCAAAGGACAAAAGGAGATTGTCGAGAAGATTAAGGCCTTTGTTGAGCAAGGCAACATGCCTCATTTGCTCTTTGCAGGTCCTGCAGGTGTTGGCAAGACTACACTTTCGCTTATCATCGGAAGGCAGCTTTTCAAGGATCGCTGGAAAGAGAATTTTCTTGAGTTAAACGCCTCTGATGAGCGAGGCATTGATGTTGTTCGTGTGAAGGTCAAGGATTTTGCCAGAACCCGTTCTATTGGCGATTTTCCATTCAAGATTATTTATCTCGATGAGTCAGATGCCCTGACCAAGGAGGCTCAGCAGGCTCTTCGCAGGACCATGGAGAATTATACCCAGACCTGCCGCTTCATCTTAAGCTGCAACTATTCTTCAAAGATCATCGATCCTATCCAGAGCAGGTGTGCGGTCTTTCGCTTCAAGCCCTTGGAGAAAAAGGAGCTCTTTAAGATTGTTGACAGGATAGTGAAGACCGAAGACCTGAAGATTGATGAGGCTGCAAGAGACGCTCTCTATGAAGTTTGCCAGGGCGATTGTCGCAGGATGGAAAATGTTCTGCAGAGCGCTGCCGCCCTTAATTCTCATGTGAAATCAGAGACAATATACTCTCTGGCATCAGTAGCTCAGCCTGCTGAGGTCAAGAAGTTTCTCGAGCTCGCGATTTCTGGCAAGTTCATCGAGTCAAGGAACCTTCTTCTTGAGGTGATGTTGAATTACGGGCTTTCAGGCATTGATGTTATTAAGCAGATACAGAAGTCTGTCTGGAGCCTTGACATTGCTGACAAAAAAAAGCTAATGCTTGTAGAGAAGTGCGCTGATGCCGAGTTCCATATCGTTGAAGGCTCTGATGAGTTTCTCCAGCTTGAGGCCTATCTTGCCTATGTTTCTTTGGTTGGTTCTCAATAAATAATAAAAAAAAAGAATTAGTCCTCTTCAGGTATGTGTTTGACAAGTACGACCGTTTGTGCATCGTTTCTGTAATCGTATGTAAGGTCCACAATTACTGGTGTTTCATAGTCGCTGTTGCTGGTTACTTCTTGTGTGCAGGAAACTATCCTGCTCACGCCAAAGAGCTTTATATATCCGCTTGTGGCATCGCCCTCGTCAAGCCCTGAGCACGTCATTCCTGAGTTGATATCTGTCTTGACTTTGACAAAGATTCTGTTTTCATATTTTCTTTCGACTGCGCAGTCGCTTCCTTTCTGGAATATGTTGCCGGTGCCCTTGTGTTCTATCGTGAACTGGAAGCCTACTTTGTTTTTTGCCCTTCCAAATTCCTTGAAGTCTGTCACTTGCACTGGTCCTCCAGAATTTTGTATTATCTTGTCGCCTGTTGGTTCGCACACTCCGTTCTTTTCAGGGTCTATGTTATTCTTTCTCACGCACAATTGTGCCATCGCTGTTGTTTGGTACTTGTAGCATGCCTCTACTCTGAATATGAAGTCCTTGTTTCCCACAAGGTGCTCCTCGTGGTTGAAGTTTGAGAAGGTGACAAATACTGGCGGCCCTTCTGTCACAAACCCTTCTGGGTCTTTGATGGTTGCAATAACCTCATCATCTGGATGCTTTGTAAGTTCTGATTCTGTTTTTCCGAACTCTTCTGGTCTTACTCCCATAATCTTGACAGTCATTTCTTCTTTAGGTATTGTATGTTCTCCCTTGTTTCTTAGTTCTACCACTACATCAAATGGGAACTGTCCTCCATCATCGACCTCTTGTGGCGGCGAGTCTGCCGAGAATGCAACATTTACTCCTTCTATCCCGCCAACAAATGGCTGTGCCTTTGGCGGGTTTGCTTGTTGTGTTGTGCACCCTGCAAGAACAAGGATGACTGCAATTGCGTACACTATGTTTTTCATTTCTGTGACCTCCCTTTTAATTTGCTTGTAGTATTCTTAGGTTTTGTGTGATTATGCTTCTGTAATTGTACGAGACTGTTATTCTTAGCGGCGTCAGGTATGCTGGCCCACTTAATCCATCTACCTCGCATATCATTGCGCCAGAGCCGCTTGTCCTAAGCCTTAAGTATCCATTTTCTAGCGGCCTGCAGTTCCCGAGTATTGATGTGTCTCCCAATACCACTTCGTCCACATGTACATAGTCAAGGTCTCTGATGTCTAGTCCTTTAGGGTCGTACGGGTTGCATCTGTCCAAAATGTCAGCTCCGTCCTTTAGTACGTCTCCTCCGCCTGCGTTCCTCGCGCTGATCTTGAACCTCGCCTTTCCGTTCATCGCCTCAACCTGTACAGAATCAATAATGACTGGAGCGCCTTGGCTTCCTAATGCAGGCTGGCTGTTGAAGTCGCATACCTTGTCCTGGACTGATGTTGAGAAAGGGTCAGGGTCCACGCAAGCGCTCGGGTCAGCGATCGTCTTATATTTGTAGCATGCGGTTGCCATGAGTATTGTGTTGTAGAAGTCAATGTTCCTTGATTTTAGGTCTCGTACAAATCCTGTGATATCCACGTTGTCAAATTCTCCTTCCGGGTTGAAGAATTTCTTGCCTTGAAGGTCGGGTATCTGGAATCCCATCGTAGGTATTCCTGTGATGATTGTTGTGTCAAATCCGCTCAGGTAAAGCCTGTTGTTTGAGCCTGTTATGTCCTCTGCTCCCTTGTTGAAGACCTCGATTCTAGCGTGTAGCTCCTCGTTATCAAAAATCTTGTCAGGTGGGCTGTAAGGAAGGAATCTCAACTGTAGCCCTTGGGTTCCTGTCCTGAAGTTTTCGTCTCCTGCGTTGATTGCCTGGCTTCTGCCCGCAGTGCAAGAGCTTAGTGGCAGTAGGCACGCTATTGCGAGAAGAAAGTATATGGACTGTTTGTTCATCTTTATTCACTCATCAATGCGCACTGATGATGCTTTTGTCATGACTTTATTATTTAAATGTTTCTATTTGACCCTTCTTATGATTATCTCCTTTGTTATCGAGAAAGAGTATCCATAGCTGATCTCAACAACCAGCGGTGCCACAAAACTGTTGCTTCCTCCAGTATAACCGTTTTCTGACGAGCATCTTACCATGTTATCTGTATCCTTCAAGTGTATGCTTGTCGGCTTGCATGTTAGGGTCTTGTCTGAGAGTTTTGCTTTTACCTGTACAAAATTCACATCCTCTTTTCTTAGTGATGCGCTTGAGCATACTGTTTCCATGCTGTTTATGTCAAACACTGCTCCATTGCCCTCATTTCTCAGGTATAATGTGAATTGGGGCCTTACCAGTCCATCATCTCCGATGAGCATCTGTGGCTCTATCCTGGTTACAGCGACCGGCCCTCCCTGGCTTGATAGCCCAATCAGTTTCACAACGCAGGCTTTTCTCTCTGCCTTCATTGTGTACATGTCTGGGTCAACGCAGACATCAGTTGAGAAGGTTGTCTTGTATGGATAGCATGCTGTCATAACAATTGTGCTTGTGTGTGTTTCGCTTTGAGGGTCAATGGTTAGGGTTTTGGCTCTGATTGTGATTACGCTGCTGTCCCCTGCCGGATTTGATTGTGACTTGCCTTGGATTGCAAACATTGCGTTCTCAGGCGTGCTTGAGCTTATGATACTGCTCTTCCAGTCTATCAGCCCCATATATTCTTTTTCAGTGCTTATTGTTAGGTAGCCTGCCGTGACGTCTGTTGCCCCTTGGTTTGATATTTGTGCAGAAATAAGGAAGTCGCTTGCCTCAAATACTGTGTTTGGCGGTGTTCCATCGAAAAAACTCATCTCTATGCCTTTCGTCCCTTCCTTGACATTTGTTTCCACGATTTTTCTCGAGGTTGTTCCAGCGCAGCCTGTAATCAGGATGAGCATCAAAAAAATCATTACATAGATGTTTTTCATATCATCGCCTGTACTGCACAACAGTATCTGTCATCTGGGCAATATTGGGTTTTGCACAGTAGGGGGTTTGCAGCGCATTCTGCCTGGCTGCAGTAACACCCCCAATCAGTTCCTATGCCAAAGCATCCCCTGTAATACTCGCATTTGCTTACGCATTCTCCTGTGCTTTTGATCATTGCACTGTTGTCTAAGCCGCCACAGCCTGTCAGTTCGTTTTCTCTCTGTTGGCATGATGCGGGTGTGCTGCTTGTGCCCGGTGTTATTGTTGTGCTGCTTTGTTCACTGCCCACAGTTATCCTGAGTTTTGTTGTGTTTGTTCTTGCCTTGTCATTGACCTCAACTACTACCTCAGTAAAACCAACTGTGTTTTTTGCACTGCATAAGAGAGTTGCGCTTCCGCTTAATACACATTCTGCTACCTCAGGCCTTGATTGAGATACTATCCTGAAGCTGAGCTGCTCTTTAGGGGTTTCTTTGTCTGATGCATAGTCAAGCAGGTTGATTGGATTGTAAGAGCTGCTTTGCTGCATCATTATGTCATTTAGCCCTTTTATTTGGGGTGCTGTCTTTTTTGTCTCTTCTGCGAGTCTCTTGTCTGCGTCTGTTTCCTGCACGCTTACTGTGACGCTCTTCTCCAGTTCGTATATGTAGTCTGCGTTGACCTTATAGTACTGTATTGATATTGGGGTGTTGCCAAGTGCGTCTGTCTGGCTGGTTATCCGTATCGGGCACCTTAGTGTGCGATAGTCCTTTATCTCCCCCATCGTATTTTGCAGCAAGTATACGCCCTTGTCTATCGGTATGAACTTATATCCTCCGCATGTTAACTTTTCTGGTTCGCTGAAAGATGGCATCCTCAGTTCAAGCCTTGTGATGTTCACTATCCTGCCTTGCCATTGGTTCTTGATTGTAATGCCCAGCACAAACAGGTCATTGCCTTCGTTCCCGAGCTTTATTGGCAGCCCCTTTACGTCCATGCCTATCATTACTGGCCCGTTTGTATATACTGCTGTTGGCCTTTTGTCAGTGATCTTGTAATAGTCAAGTACGTCTATGTTGTCTTTTGCGAGTGCAAGCGCTCTTGTCTTGTCAACGAGGTACACCTTTTGGTAAGCAAGTGTCTGGAATGTAAAATTTGCTATTATTGATATCCTATGGCTGCCGAGCTGCAGGCTGTTTGGGTCAAATGAGCAGTCCAGGTCAGTCTCGTCAGTCATCAACACCTCGTATCCTGTGCCAGGTATTACCCTGTCTGCCCTGCGTTGCTGCTTTGTTCCCTTGTCTGCTATGCAGTTTGCATTGACTATTATTGATTTATCAAATGTCTTTGCAACGATTGTTGCCCAAAGGTTGACTGGCTCATCCTTGAAGAAATTTGCCTGGGACAGTTTGACATCCTCTAAGTACACCCCTAGTTTTTCCTTTGCATTCTGGTCTACCTTTCCAGTGTATAGGTCCCCCCCAGTAGCGTAGTTCATATAGCTTGATTTTGTCTCGTTGATTTTTTTTGATAATTCCCATATTGTTTCCCAGGCATTCTTGACCGATTGAACCACCAGGTTGTAGACAGAAACCAATGGTTGCCATACATCTATGTACCCTGTCTTTAGTGTTTCTAGCTGCTGGAACCATCCTGTCTGGAACCCATACATCATCCCTATTATCATCCACGCTATAAGATACCATTTTCCTATAACCTGCACCCAATGAGGTGACTGCGGGCAGAAATATAATAGATACATGAGCCATACTGGTGCGAATAAGACAAGGAAGTTGCCTATCTTGAATGTTATTGGCATCAGGTCAATCCATGCCTTGAGGTATGGCATCATTAAGCTGAATGCTGAAAGTGCAGCTGCGATTCCCATAGTCTGGAAGTCCACTCCATAGTCCTTTAATGTGAACCAGCCTAGCAAGAAGACCACAAACCACATTGCAACCCTTACTCCTGCTGCGCCTTGGCTGAATTGAAGGTAATATGCATCAATTGCATGCACCAATAGTGCTGCAAGAAATAAAGGTCCAAAACTCCCTCTTGCTACTGCCTTGCCAGCATAGTAAGGCGACCCTAAAGTGTACTTGGGGCTTTTCTTTAGAATATCCACAACTCTGCTCTTAAAGCTCATTTCTGCTGGCAAAGAAGGCTTCAGTCAAACTTTACCTGTAGTTCCCTTATGTCAAGATCTGTTTTCGGTTTTATCAATATTGAGTTTGTCCCTGGCTCTACAAACTCGTTTATGTTTTTCCTGTAGCTTGATTCCCTTGTGGCAAAGCTTGTCTGTTTGCCGTTTATCCAGACCTCTGCTTCCTTGTCTTCTCTCGACTCCGTGAATCTGAAAATTAGTATTATGTCTGTTCCCTTTTCTAAGTCTGTTTTTTTCTCTTCTGTTATCGGCTTGCAGTCAAATCCAGTTCCCTCTGCCTCGTAACCTGTCTCGCAGTTCTGGCATGTGCTGGTTGTAAGGTCGTTCATGCATATGAAATCCTCGCCGGTTATTGGCAGGTCTTTGCACCAGAATTGCTCTTCACTTAGTTCAAAGCAGCAGTCCTTGTCATATTTTGCGAGGCATCCGTGTGGGCAAGAACCATCTGAGTCATCTCCGCAAAGGTCTTCGCATGCTGATGCACCCTCGCCATTTTTATCCTTGTAGCCTGATGAGCACCTGTTGCAGCTTCCTTTGTCCACAAATCCCACACACCTGTCCCCTATGTATTCTGTTTTTGTCTTGCAGAAGAATCCTGTCGGGAATTCCTCGAAGCAGCAGTCTTTGTCAAGGTCCTTTCCGCAGCCGTTTGGGCAGATTCCGTCAACATCTCCGCACCTGGCCACGCTTTCTTTGTCCTTGTTGAACAGGTTTTCATCCAAATCAAAGTAGAATGTTGGCTGTACTGGCTGTTTTAGGAAGGTCTTGACGCTTATTTGGTCTACCAGGTAGCTTCCAGCCCCGGTCTTGAAATTGATTGAGTTTTTTCCGATGTTAAGGAGGCTTGGTGAGAATGTATATTTGTTGAGTGTGCCGCAGTCCGGTATCCCTGAGAATATGCTTCTTTGGTTGAGTAGAACATCCAGGATTCCTGTCTGGCTTGGCCTGCAATCAGGATTGAATTTCAGCTCTGCCTTTTCAAGGTTTTGGCTTTCTTCAGGCGAGATGTAGAATGTGTTCTTGCTCTCCTGCCTGGTCGTGTCTGTCACATCTCCAACTATCTTGATGTCATGCAGGCTGTATTCGTTCGTTGTCCAGAATCTTGGTCCAACTCCTGATACCGAAAATTCCAGCGTGTTCTTGCCGTTCTTTAGCAGTGTCTTATCCAGGCTTATCGGATTTGGCGATTGTGTGTCGATCTCAAAATCATATATTCCTGCTCCGTTCAGTTTGATTGTGAGTGTTCCAGTGTGCCTCTGCGCTCCAAACGACAGCATTACGTTGTCAGTGTTTTCTGCGTCTGCGATTGTGAATGTTACATTTTTTGTAATCTTGTCAAACCAGCCATTCCTTACCCTGAAGTTGTTTGCAGTTGATATCACGCTTGCCCCTGTTGTTTTCATCAGGGTGAATGCAGAAAGGTCGTATTCAAATTCATCGAGTTTCTGGTAGAAAATCTTTCCCGGGCTTGCAGAGAATATGCTATCATTTCTTGTTGTTTCATGTGTGGTAGGGCTGCCCCCTCCGCTGATGCTTGACGGCTGCTCTCCCAAGAGTTCTGCCCTGTCCTGGGGAGGTAGGAATATTATGTAAAGGATTATCAGGCCTGCGATTGTTGCTACCAGGCTTGCAGCAGTTGCTTTTTCTTGCCCTTTTTTCATAATGTTTTTAATATCCTTTGATTTTTTCCTGATAATTAACCATATATAAATGTTTCCATGATTCAGGTGCACGCTGATTTGAGGAAAGGGTTGGTAAAACTTCAGGTTGAAAATAATGATGACCTCTGGGTTTTGAGCCAGCTCATTGAGCCAAATGATCTTGTTAGTGCGAAGACTGTCCGCAAGCTCAAGGTAGGTTCTGTTGATGACCGCCAGACCTCTGCAGTGAAGAGGGTTGTGTTTGTGACTATCAGCGTTGAGAAGGTCGAGTTGAACTCCAGCCTTCGTTTGTCCGGAAAGATTGTTGAAGCCCCTGAAGACATTCCAAAGGGTGTGTATCACACCCTTGACCTTGAAGAGCATTCAAGGCTTACTGTTGTTAAAGAGCATTGGTTGTCCTATCAGCTTGATAAGCTAAAGGATTCATACCGCTCAAAGCCAACTAACGTTCTTGTTCTGCTCTTAGACAGGGAAGAGGCTTTTTTTGCGGCCTTAAAGACTCATGGTTATGAGATCCTTTCACATTTGCTGGGCGATGTCCAGAAGAAGGACTCTCCTGATAAAGTGCACAAGGTTTTTTTTTCTGAGCTGGTTAAGATGCTTGTTGATTACGATTCAAGGTTCGGCTTCACCAGGATTATTGTTGCAAGCCCTTCTTTCTGGAAGGAGGACCTGCAGAAGCTGATTGTTGACAAGGCCCTGCGCTCAAAACTTATTCTGGCAACCACTTCTTCTGTTACAGAATCAGGCCTCTCTGAGCTGCTTCGAAGGCCTGAAGTGCAGAGCGCACTTGTTTCTGAGCGAATCGCCCAGGAGTCTGCAATGGTTGAAGAGCTCTTCCTTGAGATTTCTAGGTCAGGTTCTGCATCTTATGGCTTTGATCAGGTTCTTGCATGCGCACAGGCTGGTGCTGTTAAGACCTTGCTGGTTTCTGACTCTTTTATTAAGGCCATGCGTGAGTCTGGTTCTTTTTCCAGGCTTGAGCAGTTGATGAAGCTTGTTGAGGATTTACGGGGTGTTGTGCGCATTATTTCTGTTGAGCATGATGCTGGCAAAAGGTTCCAAGGCCTCTGTGGCATTGCTGCAATCCTGAGGTACAAGCTTAGTACTTGAACCTGCTTGACCTGATTATTTTTCTGTCTCTTGTTATGAGCAAAGCTGAAGTCCAGTTCATGCTTTCTATTAATTTTAGCCCTTTCTCAGGTCCTAGAACAAATACTGTGGTTGAGAGTGCGTCTGCCTCCATTGCTTTTTTTGTGATGACTGTAGCGCTGATTAGGTCTGTTGCTGATGTTCCTGTTTTCGGGTTTATTATGTGGTGTGCTGTCTTGTTCTTGTCAAAGTACCGAACATAGTCTCCTGATGTTGCTACAGACTCGTCCTCTAATTTGATCATGGTTATGTAGTCACTGTTGTTTCTGGGGTTTTGCAGTGCCACAATCCAAGGCTCTTCTGCTGTTTTCTTTCCTATCGCCCTTAGGTTGCCTCCTGCGTCGACTAGCGCCCTGCTGATCCCTCTCTCCTGCAGGCTCTCGATTGCCTTGTCGATTGCATAGCCCTTTGCAATTCCCCCGAGCGTGATTATTGTCATGTTGCCTATTGTTATTGTCTTGTTTTCAACTTGCACTTGCCTGTAGTCTATTCTATTTCTTTGTGTTTCAATCTCTTTCTCCGTGGGCGGTCTGTTCAGTTCCGTGTAGGTTTTTGTGAAAAGGTCAAGTATTGGCTGCACAGTTATGTCAAATGCTCCGTCGCTCATTTTGCTGTATTTTAGTGATTCTTCAATGACTGTCAGAAGGTCTTCTGATGCATCGGTTAGCTTCTTTTTTCTGTTTAGTTTTGTAATCTCGCTCTTATTATCGTATATGCTCATGGTCGTTTCAATTTTCTTCATCCTGTCGAACGC
Organism: Candidatus Woesearchaeota archaeon; assembly: GCA_043803105.1. Taxonomy (GTDB): domain Archaea; phylum Nanobdellota; class Nanobdellia; order Woesearchaeales; family JAZDKJ01; genus JAZDKJ01. Next base: position 17,244 of record JAZDKJ010000004.1, on the reverse strand, counting down.
TGTTATTATGGCTGCCCTGGCCTTGTTCGCGTTAGTGTCCACTAAGGTTATTGTCACTGTTGTGCCCATCATGTTTTGCGATTGTGTTGCCTTGTAGAATGTTGTCGAACAGCCTGTTGTTAGAGCAAGAATTGCACAAATCAATGCAGCAAGAACTGTGATTCTTTTCACATGGCTATAGCCCTTTAACCGTTGATATAAACCTTTCGTTAGTTTTAAATAACCCCATATTTATTTGCTGCTTTGATGCTGTCTTTCAAAAAAGGGGTTGTTCTGTTAGACTTAAAACTTGCTACTCTCTCCCAGATTGTTGCTATGCCCTTGCCTTCCAAGGTTATGATACCCTTGCTTCAGCATACGGGAATAGAGTGCAAGCCATTGGTCAAGATTGGTGACAAAGTTGCCCTTTACCAGAAGATTGGCGACTCCTCGTTAGGCCTTTGCGCTCCTGTGCATGCCTCTGTCTCCGGTACTGTTGTTGACTTGATTCGCTCAGACATTTCTGGGACTGAATGTATTTCTGTTGTCATCGAGGCTAAGCCGGACAAGGCTCCTGAGCTTGTGCGCGATAATTCTGTTCTCAAGAGAAGTACTGATGAGCTTTTGGCAATTGTTCGTGAGGCAGGCATTGTTGGCTTGAGCGGAAGCTGTTTTCCAACACATATTAAACTCAAGCCTCCCAAGGCTGTTGATTCTCTGATTATCAATTGTGCTGAGTGCGAGCCTTATCTCACTTGTGATCACAGGCTCATGCTCGAGTATGCCCCAGATATTATCTCTGGCATTAAGGCTGAGATGCAGATTCTGGGTGTTGACAAGGCCTATATTGCTATTGAGAGCAATAAGAGGGATGCCATACATCTCTTTAAGGAATTGTTGCACGGTGAGAGGAATATTACGGTAAAGGTCTTAAGGACAAAGTATCCTCAAGGTGCTGAAAAGGTTATCATTAAGTCTGTTCTTGGCCGTGACTGCCCTCATTCAAAGCTTCCCTTTGATGTTGGCGTTGTTGTAAGCAATGTTGCCACTGTGAAAGCGGTTTTTGATGCCTTGTTTTTCAGGAAGCCCCTGATTGAACGGGTTGTTACTGTCTCAGGCGACGTGCGCCATTCACAGAACATGTTGGTCAGGATTGGCACTCCTATAAAGGAGCTCATTGCCTTTTGCGGTGGTTATTCTTCAGAGCCTAGAAAACTTATTGTTGGAGGCCCGATGATGGGTGCTTGCCTGTCAACAGATGAAGCCCCTGTCACTAAAGGCACTAATTGCGTGCTTGTGCAGTCCAAGCCAGTACTGTTGGAACCTTCGCATTGTGTTCGTTGTGGTCGCTGTGTTGATGCATGCCCTTACAATCTGATGCCCACAATCATTGCCAAGGCTTCTGAGCATAGGGATTTTATTTTGGCCAATTCTTATCACGCCATGGAATGTATGGAATGTGGTTGCTGTGCATTCGTTTGTCCTGCAAAGATACCTCTTGTGCAGCATATCAGGCTCGCAAAGCATGAAATCTCAGCGAGGATGCGTAAATGATTGTCTCGCACAGCCCTCATATTCTGCACAAGATTACCACCAACAAGCTTTACCTCCTTTTTATCATTGGTTTGCTTTTTCCTACCGCCGCAGGAATCTATTTTTTTGGCATGAGTGCCTTGTTTGTTATCCTAGTTTGTATTGTTTCAGCTATTTTATTTGATTTTATTTTTCAACTTATCCTGAAGAAAAAGCCCCATTTAAGCCTGTCCACAATTATTACTTCTCTGCTTTTGGCCCTTGTTCTTCCTCCGACTGTTCCATGGTGGATTCCGGTTTTTGGTGTGATCATTGCTGTCGGTATTGTAAAATATGCATTTGGCCCGGGTAATGCGATTTTCAATCCCGCCCTTGCTGCAAGAACCTTTCTTGCTGTCTCTTTCCCTTTGCTTATGTCAACCTATGTTGCTGTTGACGGCACCACCTCTGCCACTCCGCTCGCAGTCGCAAAGCTTAACGGCTTTAGTTCGTTGGTTGCACAGTACAGCACTACAGGCAACCTTTACTTTGACCTTTTTATTGGCAACAGGCCTGGCTGTATTGGCGAGACCTCTGCCATGCTTATTTTGATCGGTGGCTTATTCCTGATCTGCTTCAAGGTAATTGATTGGAGGATTCCCTTTTTTTATCTTGGCTCTGTTGCCGTTCTCTCTTTTGCTTTTGGACATGATGTGCTCTTCTCTCTGCTTTCCGGTGGCCTATTGCTTGGTGCCTTTTTCATGGCAACTGATTATGTGACAAGCCCTCTTAGCAGGAAAGGGAAAATATTTTTTGCCATTGGTTGCGGTCTGCTCACAGTCATTTTGCGAATATACTCCGGTTATCCTGAGGGTGTTGCCTTTTCAATACTGCTTATGAATGCGGCAGTTCCGCTTATTGACAGGCTTGTAAAGCCAAAGCCTTTTGGTTATTGAAATGAAAGAGACTACAAAAATGGTTATGTCCATGTTTCTGGTTACTGTGATTGCTACTGCTCTGCTCTCTTTTGTTTACGCTTTGACTGCTCCAATTATTGCTGCCCAAAAACAGCTTTCTTTGTCCAATGATTTAAAGCAATTCTTTCCAAATTCTGATGAGGTTAAGGTTGTGAACCAAACCTATCAAGTCTTTGAGAAAGGCAACCTTGTTGGTTATGCTGCCTTGACATCTGCCAAAGGTTACTCTTCAACCATCAGCCTTCTCGTTGCTATTGGCCTTGACCATAAGGTTGTTGGTATCTCTGTGCTTTCTCAGCAAGAGACCCCTGGTTTGGGCAGTAAGGTTCAAGACCAGTCTTTTCTTTCTCAGTTTATCGGCAAGAGTGATTCAGAGCTCTCATTGAGAAAGTACGGCGGTCAGATTGATGGGATTACGAGCGCAACAATATCATCAAAGGCTGTTACTGAGGCTGTTCGCCTGAAGGTCGAGGAGATAAAATGACTGATTCAAGGCTCAAGGTTTTTTGGAAAGGTCTTTTCTCTCAGAATCCTACATTTGTGATAGTTCTGGGTATGTGCCCCACACTTGCAACAACTATATCTTTGGAGAACGCGTTGGGCATGGGTATTGCCACTCTATTCGTACTTGTAATCTCGAATGTTCTTATCTCTTCAATGAGAAATTTTGTTCCAAGCAATGTCAGAATACCACTCTTTGTTGTGATAATTGCTACCTCTGTCACTGTCATTAGCCTGCTTATGCAAGGTTATGCTCCTTCACTTTATGATAGCCTTGGCATTTATGTTCCGTTGATTGTTGTCAATTGCATCATCATGGCTCGTGCTGAGGCTTTTGCTTACAAGAATGGTGTGCTGAATTCTCTTGTTGATGGCCTTGGCATGGGCTCTGGCTTTGTCTGCGCCCTTGCCCTTATCGGCTCAATAAGAGAGCTTTTAGGAACCTCACAGATTGTTTTGCTTGGCCACACAATTGTCCAGACCCATTCCCCTGCTGCAGGGATGCTTCTCTTGGCCCCTGGCGGTTATCTTGTGATGGGTCTTTTGCTTTTCTCTTTCAAGTCTGTGGCGAGGCACTAGCATGGAAAACCTTTTCGTGATTATAATAGGGGCAATCTTTGTTAACAATTTTGTGCTCTCAAAGTTTCTTGGCATCTGCCCGTTTTTAGGTGTTTCTCGCCGCTGGAAACCTGCCCTAGGCATGGGCTTGGCTGTTACTGGTGTGATGGGGATTTCATCCACTGTTGTTTGGGTTATTGAGAAGCTGGTCTTGATCCCGTTAAACATCGGGTATTTGGACATCCTCGTTTTTATTCTCGTTATAGCCAGCCTCGTTCAGATTCTTGAATTGGTTATAAAGCAATACAGCCCATCATTATATAATGCCCTTGGGATTTACCTTCCCCTTATCACAACTAATTGTGCTGTGCTCGGCGTTGCTTTCTTGAACATACAAAAGAATTATTCTCTTGTCGGCAGCATTGTTAATGCAATCGGCGGCGGCCTCGGTTTTCTCCTTGCCCTTCTTTTGATGTCTGCTGTCCGTGAGCGGCTTGACCTTGGTGATGTGCCAAAGAACTTTCAAGGCATTCCTATCGCATTTATTACTGCTGCTCTTATGTCCATGGCATTTCTTGCCTTTAGCGGGATGATTCAATGATTCAAGCTATAATGACTGCTCTGATTACTGCTGCTGTTATTGCGCTCCTCCTAGCAATTAGTCTTGCCTTTGCTTCAAAACGCTTTGTCTCTAAGGAGGACCCAAAGGTCGATTCTGTATTTGAGGTTCTGCCTCAAAGCAATTGTGGTGCCTGTGGCTTTCCAAGCTGCTCAGAGTTTGCTAAGGCCCTTGTCCATGATCCTAAAGCTGCTAACCACTGCCGTCTTGGAGGCAAAAAAGTCCTTGAGGATATTGAGACTGTTTTAGGGGTCAAGGTGCAGCAAGAGGCCCAAATGTTCGCAAGGGTTCTCTGCAAGTCTGGTTCCAAGGAAAAGTTTGACTACCACGGCATCAGAACTTGTAAGGCAGCAAGCCTTCTCTCAAATGGTCCAAAGTCTTGTGCTTTCTCCTGCATTGGTTTTGGTGATTGCCTCAAGGTCTGCCAATTTGGTGCGATCTCAATGAAGGATTCCCTTCCTGTTATTGATGACAAGAAATGCACTGGCTGCGATCTTTGCGTTGCTGCCTGCCCCAAGTCTGTGCTTATGTTATCCAAGGCCACAGACACTGTTTTTGTAGCCTGTCACAATCAGAAAAAGGAATTCATCAAGTCATGCTCAAATGGCTGCATTGCCTGTGGTTTGTGTGTTAAGGCCTGCAAGAGCAAGGCTATTTCGATTGACTCAAGTTGTGCGAAGATTGATCCTGCAAAATGCAATAAATGCCTTGATTGTGTCAAGGTTTGTCCGAGAAAGGTTATCCAGAGTCAGCTTGCTTAGATTGCTGATTATCTTAAATGTTAAAGCCCCTTTTTCTTGTTTCTACTTCCTGAATTCTTTGTTTTTCATTTGCAACAAGGGCCTCCTCTTCAGCTGCCTTTAGTTTCATATCTGCTTCCTCCATCCTGAGTCCGTGTTCAAGCCTAGAAATGCTTTGCTGCATTCCTTGTACTTCACGAGAGAGATTGGCTGCATGGAATATACTGCGTTTCAGCTCCCTTATAAGTGATTCCTTATTTGTAAGGAGTATGTTCTTCTTGTGTTCCAAATCTCTGACAACTTTAAGTGCGTCAATACTTCCTTGCTTATTTGTGAAGTAGTCTTCATGCAACTGGGTTAATGCAGTGCCAATTATTTGGCTTATCTGATTATCTTTGCTTTCTAATTCTGCTTCAATGTCACCAATCCTGGTTTCGAGCTGCTGATATTCTCTCAATTTATCAAATACTTTCTTCAGGAGGTCAAGGTGGAGTTTCACGTCCGCAGGATAATTCCTATTTATTCGTTTAAGCTCTTCTGGGTTTGTAGATTGCAGTTTTCCTTCTACTTTTTTGGAAAGTTCTTCTGCTTTTGCCAGTTGGCTTAACTGTTGCCCAATCGCTTGTCTGCAGGCTTCCAAGTTTTTTCTGTCTTCATCCACTTGAGCGTTGGTTTGTTCTATTTGTGCCAGGTCTTGCGTCCAATCCCTGAATAGCCCTTCTCTTTCCCTGTGCAACACTGCCAATGCTTCTGGATTGTCGCTTGCTGCTGCTGCAATTGCATTGTTTACCCTTCTGTTTTCATCAGCCTGGTTTTGTTCTTCTTGCATGGTTTCTTGGGTTTCTGCATTTGCTGCATTCACCGCTGTCCTTCCAACAGGGCTGTTAACTTGATTGTCTCTTTGCAGTGTTCTGAAAAGATTATTTGTTGTATTGGAAAGGCTGTTGTCAGCATTCTGTGTGCGATTAACATCTCTCCTGCTGATTGGCCTTGGCCCTCTCGCACTTGATCCTATCAGCCAAAAGACCCCTCCTATCATCATAAATACCCCGCCGCTTGCAAGCATTGGCCACTGGACCATGTTCGATATTGCTATTGCTGCTAACCCTGTGAGGGGAAGTGCCCATTTGGTTGATCCTGTTGCTCCCTTTAGCCAAAGAAACAGGAATATTGTTGCAACTATTGCTGCCCATATTCCTGCTGGCCCTAGTATATTTCTCAGGAACACCCCAACATTCCTGTCTCCTTTCAGGTAATAGAGTCCTATGCTGGAAAGCATCGCAAAGCTCCACGCGATTGCGTTCCCAGGTCCTGATGTTCCTGTTCCTCCTGCTCCCTCAAACAACTTGGTCTTTCTAAGGCTTGCCGCAAATATTGATTTCAGAAGTATTGTAAGGACTATGATTGTTACCCCAAATGTCGCATATTCGTTTGAGAAAATCTGATTTATCCATTCCCCTACATAGCTGAATGCTCCCGCAACGTCTATCTGTGCCGGCATATAGTAGGCCATGCCCTAGCCTTCACTTCTAGCATATTTAAAACTTTTGACAGCCATGTTTGTCTTCTTTTTCGTATCTATGTTAAGATTGTTATGATTTAATTGCTAAAAGTTTAAATAGTAGCGATACTTTTATTATTCGTTAATAATAAAACTTATTTAATACTTCACAGTACCAACCCCTTGTACAGCAAAATAAATCGGAAGTACTACACCGGGGTTAAAAATCGTAACATATTAATAGTAGTACTTTTTATTTATTCACCATTCATAACAAAAAAGGGGGGAGGTTAAATTGATAGTCAAAGAAGAGTTTTTGAGCAAGTTACGAAGATATTTCTCATTGAACTTGTATGAAGTAAAGATTTGGGCGGCGCTTCTTTCTCGTGGTGTTTCTACTGCTGGTGAATTGTCGGATATTGCCAATGTGCCCAGGTCCAGGAGTTATGATGTTCTCGAAAGTCTTGAAAAGAAGGGCTTTGTTATTATGAAGCTTGGCAAGCCCATCAAATATATTGCTGTTCCGCCGTCAGAGGTTCTTGAACGCGTGAAAAAGAATATGAAATCAGATGCAGATGAGAAGATTAAGAGGCTTGAGGAACTGAAGAATACCGAAATCCTCGGCGAGCTCAACACTCTGCATACACAGGGTGTCGAATTGGTCGAGCCCGCAGATTTGTCTGGAAGTCTCCGTGGACGTCACAACCTGTACAACCACCTCGAGCTGACAATAAGAAATGCTGAGGAGACAGTCACTCTGATGACTACCTCGCAAGGCTTGATGAGGAAGGTTGAGGGTCTAAAACCTACTTTGGAGCAGGTCAAAAAGAGAGGCGTAAAGATTAGGATTGCTGCACCCCTTACCAAAGAGACAAGGAATGCTGTCAAGGATATCCAGGACGTTGCCGAGGTGCGCCACACTAATAGCAAGGCTCGCTTCTGCATAGTTGATGGCAAGGAGATAATTTTCATGGTGCTTGATGATGCAGAAGTGCATCCGACTTATGATGTGGGCATCTGGGTTAACACCCCATTTTTTTCCAAGGCGTTAGAGGAACTTTTCGAGCTAGCCTGGAAGAGCATGAAGCCTGCAAAGGAAATTATCAAATAGCTTCTTTTTTTTAAAAACCTTTTTATAAGTGTTCTAGTTATTTGCCACTATGGAGATTGACAAGATTGTCTCAGGCCTAAGCAAGATTGAGTTGAAGGTTCTGCCTTTGCTGTTGAAATCATCAAGCTTTGATGAGCTTGTCAAGTCCTCAAATCTTATGGAGATTGAGGTCATGCGCGCACTGCAGTGGCTTGAGAACAAGAAGCTCGTCGAGCTTCATTCTAAGGTCTCGCAGCTGGTTGAATTGGAGGAAAATGGCAGGCTTTACCTGGACAAAGGACTTCCAGAGCAAAGATTCCTTTTGGCAGTCTTGGAAAAGCCGTTGACCTTGGAAGAAGTGCAGCATGTTGCCCATCTTTCAAAGGAAGAGCTAAACGCTTCAATTGGCATTTTAAGGCAAAAAGCTGCAATATTGTTCAAGGACAAAAAAGTTTCTCTCACAGACAACGGAATACATTTGTCTTCAAAGCCCACACTTGAGCTCAAGTTGCTAAAAACACTTGTCCACAAGCCAGTAGACGTTGAATCTCTTGAGCCTGAGGAAAGGCATGCTCTTTCAATTCTACAAGTGAGGAAAGGCATGGTTAAGATTTCTGCGAAGAAAATTTGGAATGCCTCTCTGACTGACCTTGGCAAAAAGGTTGCATCATCAAAACTAAGCCACGAGCACTTCATTGAGAAGCTCACCCCCATAATCATAAGAAATTCTGCGTGGCATTCAAAACAGTTTCGCCGCTATGATGTCTCAATTAACGTTCCAAGCATTAACGGAGGCAGGCTTCATTTTGTTAGCGAGGCTGTTAATTATATCCGTCGCATCTGGCTTGACCTTGGTTTTACAGAGATGAAAGGCTCTCTTGTCCAGACTGCTTTCTGGGACCTGGACGCTCTTTTTGTCCCTCAAGACCATCCTGCAAGAGATATGCAGGACACCTTTTACATCAAAGATCCCAAGTCCGGCAAGATTCCTGAGAAGCTTAAGGAGCGTGTAAGGAGAGTGCACGAGAATGGGGGCGACACTGGCAGCCTTGGCTGGCGCTACAAATGGTCTGAATCTCTAGCCAGGGAAAACCTCTTGAGGACCCATACCACAGTGCTTTCAGCGCAGGCTATTGCAGCCCTAAAAAAGTCTGATCTTCCTGCCAAGTTTTTTTCTGTGAAGAAGGTATTTCGTAATGAGACACTGTCATGGAGCCATCTGTTTGAACTTACGCAAGTTGAGGGTATTGTAGTTGACCCTCAAGCAAACTTTATGCACCTTAAGGGTTACCTCAATGCCTTTTTCTCCAAGATGGGCTTCGAGAAAGTCAGAATTAGGCCTGGTCATTTTCCATATACTGAGCCAAGCGCAGAGGTCGATTACTGGCATCCCTTGAAAAAAAAGTGGGTTGAGCTTGGCGGCTCTGGCGTCTTCAGGCCTGAGGTGACAAAAACCCTCATGGGAGAGGAGATTCCTGTTCTTGCTTGGGGCCTTGGTATGGAAAGGTCCATTATGGAATACTATCAGATTCAAGATATTCGCGACCTGTACAAGAATGACATAAAACAGCTCAGGGAGGCCAAGACATGGATGCCCTAGCAAGGACCATTGCCTCTCTCGAGAGGAATCGCATCAAGGCACATAGGGTCCATGATAAGTTAGCTGCAAAAGATCTTGTCTTGTCAATGATTAGTAAGAGTGATGTTGTAGGTGCGGGTGGCTCCACAACTCTTGAGCAGTGTGGCATTATTGATGCAATGGCCAACTACAATTTTCTGGATTGGTTTGTTCCCGGGATCGAACTGCAAAAGAAATTTGATTTGCGTAGGCAAACCCTTGTTTGTGATGTTTTTCTTTCAAGCGCAAATGCCGTGACCGAAGATGGAAAAATCGTTAACATTGATGGTGGCGGCAATCGTGTTGCAGCAATGCTTTACGGCCCCAAAAAGGTAATCCTTGTCGTTGGAAAAAATAAGATAACAAAAAACCTTGATGATGCGATTGACCGTGTAAGAAATGTTGCAGCGCCCCTGAATTGTAAAAGGCTCAACAAGAACACTCCATGCGTAGAGACTGGCAGATGTTCTGATTGTTCCTCCCCTGACAGGATTTGTAGTTCGCTTGTGATTCTCGAGGCTCAGCAGCTTGAAAGGATTAGTGTCATCATAGTTGATGAGGAGCTGGGGTTCTGATGCCATCAATCTCTCTTGACAGGAAGTCTTTTGAAAAGTATGTAGGAAAAAAGTTCGATAATGAAAAGCTGAAGGATCGGATTAGTTATTTAGGCACTGACCTGGATTCTGTTGACGATAACCACATAAACGTCGAAGTCTTCCCTAACCGTCCAGACATGCTTTCTGTGCAGGGCTTTGCAAGGGCGTTTTCTTCGTTTGTAGGCTTGAAGCCTGGTTTGAGAAAATATCAGGTGTCTGATTCAGGTGAGTCTGTCATTGTTGACAAGTCTGTTGCTAAGATTAGGCCATATACTGCCTGTGCTATCGTCAAAGGCATGAAGTTTGATGATGAAACCATTAAGGAAGTTGTCGATATTCAAGAGAAGCTCCACATTACCTACGGCCGTCACAGGAAAAAGGCTGCCATTGGTGTTTATCCTCTGGAGAAGATAAGGTTTCCAATAAGGTTCTTGGCAAGGAACCCGAAGGACATTAGGTTCCAGCCCCTTGAATTTCCTCATGTGCTTGACGGCTTTCAAATCCTGTGCGACCATCCTGCAGGCAGGGAATATGCTCATCTGCTTGACGGACTTGACTCCTTTCCCATTTTTGTTGATGCCAACGATAACATTCTGTCCATGCCGCCGATCATTAATTCACATGTAACGGGCAAGATAACGCACCTTACCAAAGATGTTTTCATCGAGTGCAGCGGTTTTGATTTTGATGTTTTGCACAAGTGCTTGAATATGATAGTGACTGCGCTCTCTGATATGGGTGGAAAGGTTTACTCTTTGAAGCTCAAATATCCTGATAAGACCCGCATTACTCCAGACCTAAGCCCTGGAAAAATGAAGATTGACCTCGATTATGTTAATAAAAGGCTTGGGTTAAGGCTAAATCGCAAGGAATTGAATTCCTTGCTCGCAAGGATGGGCTTCGGCCTTAAAGACAAGTTTGTCCTGATTCCTGCCTATCGCGCAGATATTTTGCATCAGATTGATTTTGTGGAGGATATTGCAATAGCCTATGGCTTTGAAAACTTCCAAGCCTTGATTCCCAATGCTGCCACTGTGGCTTCAGAGGATCCATTTGAGGTTTTCAAGTCCAAGCTTTCTATGCTCCTTGTAGGTCTTGGCTTGCTCGAGGTAAACACCTACAACCTGACAAATATTGAGTTCCAGACAACAAGAATGCAGCATAAAACCGATGTAATTCATCTCGCAAATTCATTATCTGCAGAGTACAATGTCCTGCGCTCTTGGCTTATACCCTCTCTTGTCGAGGTTCTCGCCAACAACAAGCATCATGATTATCCGCAGAAAATTTTTGGCTTTGGCACTATCTTCAAGAAGAATGAGTCCTTTGAGACGTCTGTTGAAGAGACTGACAGACTTTCCGTGATTTTGTGTTCTGATTCCTCTGATTTCACTTCCATTAGGCAAGTCCTTGATTACCTGATGCGCTCAATCGGTCTACAGATTTCTGTTGAAGAGGCTGACCATGACTCATTTATCCAAGGCAGGGTAGGTAATGTGATGCTCAAGCATAGGAAGGTTGGCTTTCTTGGCGAGCTTCATCCTGCTGTGCTTCGTAACTGGAACCTTGACATGCCTGTCACTTGCCTTGAGATAAGCTTAGATGCTCTTTATTCTGTCCTTGCCAAATGAAGCTTTTTGCAATACTGGCGCTTATCCTGATTTTTTCTGGTGAGGCCAGTTCACTGCTGCAGGCGCTCTGATAGGTTTTTGTTTTTGGATCCTTGGTTTTGCTGCAGCTATTTTCCTTTAGAAGTCTTGCCTTTCTTGGTTTCAGGCTCAATGCTCTTTTTTTTTCTTATCTGCCTTGGTCTGGTTGTTTTTTGCCTTGGTTTTGTTTCCCTGGTTTCTATTCCTATGGTTTTCAATGCCTCTGTTACCTCGCTGTGAGTTGCTCCTTGCTTTATCTGGATTGTCTGGTTTAGAGGCTCAAGGTGCGCTACGTTGCATTGCCTCCTTCTTGTCTGTCCATCAATAAGCACCCTGTTTTTGTCCAGGATTTCCACTATGATGCACTTCCTTCCTGCATCCCTGCCTGCAGTCTTTACGCACACTCTGCCTATTTCTATCATCTGCGTGCCTCTTCCATTATCTTGTTTCTTGAGCACTTGCTGCACAAAAATCCTCCAAAAGGCCTCTCTGGTCTTTTTTTGGTTTTTGGCATGTTCTGCATCTTGTAAGGCCTCTCTCTCGGCACCCCTTTTAGTTTTGCCCCGCAGACTGCGCAGTGTGCTATCTTTGGTTTTCTCAGTGCATGGTGCAGCACATTTCTCCCGCCTGGAGTTGTCTTGTGCACCCGTCTGTAGGTTCTGGATCTGAATTTTCCCTCTACCATGGTCATCGGAAAATAGAGAACGGTTTATAAAGGTTACTGAATTGCCTATTGGCTGTGTCTTGCGATTGCTGGGCTGCTTATCATGGTGATGAATTGTATTTTAGTGAGGTACTCTGAGCTTGCCTTAAAGGGAAGCAACAGGTCTGTTTTCGAGAGAAAGCTTGCGAAGAATATTGGCTCCTGCCTTAATTTATGTTCTCATGCTTATGAAAAGATTGAGAGGGTGCGAAACCGCATAATTATTCACACCGACAAGGAATGCCTTGAGCTCAAGCATGTTTTTGGCATTAGCTCGTACAGTCCAGCTATCATCTGCCCCCTCTCCATTGAGGGCATTAAGGATGCAGTCTCCCTTCTCACAAAAAACCTTGATAAGGCCTCAACCTTTAGGGTTACTGCCCAAAGGTTAAGCAAGGATTTTCCGATGGATTCGATTGAGCTTGACAAGGAGATTGGTTCATTTGTTGTGCATAATTCCCACGCCAAGGTCTCTCTTCATTCCTTTGATTTGGAAATCGGAATTGAGATTCTTAGGGATCATTCGTTTGTCTTCACAAAAAGGGTTGAATGTGCAGGCGGTCTTCCCCTTGGTACTGGTGGTAGGGTTGTAAGCCTGATTAACAGCAATCATTCCATCGTTGCCTCCTGGCTTATAATGAGGAGAGGTCTTGTTGTTGTTCCTGTAGCCTTAACTGATATTGATATCTCTGCACTGAAAAAATACTCTCCTGGCTTACAGCCCGACCTCACCTTGATAAATGACATTTCTGACTTGCCTGAGCTCATCATAAAGAGTCATGCCAAAGCCCTGGTCTTAGGTGATGCATCATCATTCAAAAAGCCTTTCCCTGATATCCTGACTCTTTTTCCCCTGGTCGGTTTTTCTGAAAATGAGATTGATGATTTGTTTTCCAAAATACAATGACTGCCAAAATTGAATCCATTGTTAAGAAGACTATTAAGGACTGGAAGCTCTTGTCAAACAATGATAGGATTCTGGTTGCTGCTAGCGGTGGCAAAGACAGCACAGCTGTGCTGTCCATCCTAAGCAATCTTTTTGATGATGTTCAGGCAATTACTATTGACGCAGCGATTGGTAACTACAGCAACGAGTGCCTTCTGAATGTGAAGTCTTTTTGTAATGATCATGCCATCAAGCTGCATGTTGTTTCCTTTCGTGAGCAGTTTGGCTATTCTCTCTGTTATCTTCAATCTGTCTTGCGCTCGAAAGGCCTTGGCCTAAACTCTTGCGCCATCTGCGGAGTGTTGAAGCGCTATCTCTTGAACAGGAAATCAAGAGAAATTAAGGCTTCTGTGCTTGTCACCGGTCATAACATGGACGATGAGGCTCAGTCCATAGTCATGAATTTGCTTCGGGCAAATCTTTTGCTCTTGTCCAGGCTTGGCCCAAGGACTGGTGCAATAACTAATCCTGCATTTGTTCCTCGAGTCAAGCCCCTCTATTTTGTTCAAGAAAAACTTGTTGAGTCATACTCCCGCTCTATGCTTTTCCCGGTAAAATACAGCCGCTGCCCTTGCTCAGCTGAATCCTATAGGAACAGTGTAAGAAACCTCCTTTCTGCTTATGAACAGAAGCATCCTGGCACAACCAGGGCAATTATCGATTATTTCTTGGGTATCTTGCCCCAATTGAGGCGTTCGCTTGATAATAATGACTCAGTTAATTGTTGCGAGTCTTGCGGAGAGCCTGCCAAGGGTTCTGTCTGCAAGGCTTGCCAGCTTATCGCTGCCCTGCGAAAGGGATAATATTATTATATGTCTCTCACTTTTTTCTTATTATGCCTGCAGATTTGGTTTTTCCTGACAACAATGAAAAGGAGTTTGTCATGTTTGCAGAGCGGTTGGGCTACACAAAGCTCTATTTTGCTTACAATCTTAAGCAGAAGATTCCTCCTTTGCCATTTGACACCAAAATTGATGTCAAGCCTGCAGTGCTCTCTCCTCCCAGAGATGTGCGCACAGCAAGAAAGGCCTCCAATTTTGTTATTGTTCATGCCACCGATGATATAAGATATGTGTTAGAGAAGGAAAAGCCAAGTCTTGTCTTTGGCCTTGAAGATTCCACAAGAAAGGATTTCATGCACTATCGCAATTCAGGGCTTAATCATTTTTCTTGTTCCTTGCTTGCCAAGAATGATGTGCTTCTTGGTATATCATTGCATAGTTTGCTGTGTTCTGATGAGCATAAACGTATTGTGCTTCTTGGCAGATTGTCCCAGAACATTGACTTGTGTAGAAAGTATGGAGCAAAGCCTGTGCTTGCTTCATTTGCAAGGTCTCCATTTGGCATGAGAAGCCCCCATGACCTGTTTGCATTTGCAATTACTTTAGGAATGTCTACAAAACAGGCCAAGGACGCTTTAGAGTTCTAGAAAAATTTATATACTTCTGTTTCAAGGATTCTATGATGGTTTTTCCAAGGGCAAAGAGGAATATCTCAAGTTTTCTCTTGTCTGAAGAGGGTAAGATTTCAAAGCAGTCCCTCATTGCTGTTGGTTCTGTGTTGTCTGCCTTTGCAGTCGCTTCTGCTTTGGCTGCAAGCCAGGCTGCTGCTCACTCTAATGCCTGTACGCATACGAATGGTCTTTCATTTTCATTCTCCAATTCTGGTTTGAAGGCAATGCACAACCATAGTATTACTCTGGCGAATCCAAATAAAGATCCTAGTTGTTGACTTTTAGAAAACTTTAAATACTATCTTCAGGCAGTTTTAAGAGGATGGTTAATGTTCTTTCAATGCCAAGGCGTTTCGTCATATTTTCAACTCTTTTTGTCATCCTTTCTTCCCTGGTGCTAGCTGCCGCTGATAACACAGTTAACATGGGAGTTTTTGTCTACCATTCAGACCAGCTTGACAGCACTTCTTATGCGAAAGATGCAGAAGGCCTGCCATTTGATTTTTTTGTGTTGCAGACATTCTCAACTGAGGGCGAGAACGCACTTCCTGTACCACAATTGCCCTGCGGTTATGAAGGCCCTTACTATATGTATACCAAGGTGACTGAAAAGATGGGTGGTGGTGAAGAGGTAAAGGATGCCCTAGGTGCTGCATGCAGTTCTGTTTCAGGTGATTTTTCTGAAGTTTACAACTGTTATCTTTATACTGTCGATTGGGACAACAACCAGTCTTTTTGCAAGCAGGGCAAGACTCCTACCGAAACAGCCTGTTTTGGCACAGTTGGTGGTGTCTGGGAGCCTGCTGCTGATTCTGGCAAGGGTGAGTGCTGTGGTGATGACCCCGCAGGCTATAATCCTTTCGGCACTCTTCCTGAGCATGCGCTTGATGATCCTGACATAGGAAAAATATCCTGCAAGTCCTGTCCTGTTGGCTTGAATGCTGTTGGCGGCAAGAGATTCTGGTCAGATTCTGTGAACTCTATTGCATCTGACAAGGGTTGTTGCGGTGACGATTCTGCTGATTGCGTTGCCCTTGTCGGAAATGACCAGTTCCTATGTGGTGATGTTGGAGGAAGAAGCGCTGGTTCTGGTGCTGCTGCAGGCTGCTCTTTCGGTCTGAGTAGCGAGGAGTGTGAGCAGGAGACTGAGGGTTCAGGTTCTTCTCAACCACAAGACTCTGGTGGCAAATGGTTTTGGGCTAATGCTGTAGAATCTCAAGGTATGATTTTCAAC
Organism: Candidatus Woesearchaeota archaeon; assembly: GCA_043803105.1. GTDB lineage: Archaea > Nanobdellota > Nanobdellia > Woesearchaeales > JAZDKJ01 > JAZDKJ01. The sequence continues at coordinate 1,568 of JAZDKJ010000004.1, read as the reverse complement.
ATTTCTTGCGCTGGAACTCCAACTCTTTCAACTGGGCAGTCCTGGGTCGGCTGCACCAATGTCTCATTCAATTTAGGCACCCCTGTTAAAAAGTCTTCCTGTGTTTTCTCGATGACTGAAGAGACTGATTTTGTAGAGGTGACACCTTGAAACCTTGTCACCTCTTTCTTTTCTTGCTGGTTTTTGTTCTCGCAGCTTTATCTGTGTGTGCTGAGCTTTCCCTCCAGTTTTCCGATACCATCTGTAAGCCAAAAAGCGGTTCTGCTTGCACTGGCACTGTGAAGAATTTCTGCTTTGATGGCACTGGAAAGAGCGGTTCTATCCCTGTTGTGCAGGGAGAGACAAGTCAGGATTCAGCTAAGAAGCTTTTTGACAAGCTCTTCGCTAACTCAGATTCTGCTTGCGCGCCTCAATGGAAAAAGATGTTGGTCTCCATCTGCCCCGGTGGCTCAAAGAAGGTTGATTGCTGGACTTGCGGTAACAAGAAAGTTTGTGTCTGCGGTGAAGGAACCAATGCTTATAGGTGTTGCAAGCCAGCTGATGGTTACTGTGCAATTGATAGGAGAGGCAGTTGGACCATCTCTGAAAGTGTCGCGCCAAACACTATAATCAATGTAGGCATTGTTACCACAACTGAAGTACCTTTCTCCCTTTCTTGTTCTGATCCTGATTCTGGCTGTGCTCACACTTTTTTCAAGGTCATTGACATCTCTTCCTCATGTTCTGATGCCTCTGTCCCGTATGTTGAAGGTCTTTCTGGCTCTGTTTCCTGCGGCAGGGATTGCCAAAAGAAGGTTTGTTTTTATTCTGTTGATTCTGCAGGCAACACCGAGTCTGTTAAAGCCCGCCAGCCACAGTCAAAGGCAATCCTGAATGATTGTTCTGTTGCAGCAGAAGATAAGCTCTCATGTGAGTCTGTTGATAAGCTCGCCTGTAGCATTAAGCAAAGCCCTTGCCTGTCTACAGAAACTGCTGTGCTGTATCTTTCATCCCTAGACTTTGAGCAGGCGGCATCTTTGCAGCCAGGCACTGATGTCACTGATTATCCATATAGCCTTTGCTGTAGCCTTAACAATGCGCATGTTGCAATTGAAACTGCGTCTGATGGTGCCAATTCCCAATTTATTATATCTCTCTCAGCTGATTCAGAAGCGTCGCTTGCCTACGACAATGCCTATGACAAGAAGCTTTTCTTTCCCAATACAGTTTCCTGCTCTTTGAATCCATCCGAACTAGAGGTGCTGTCCTTTGCAGGCAAGAGTATAGGCAAAGAGCTTTCCAATCCATTGTCTGTTTCAAGGCACCAATACCTTTGCATGTATAATGGTGCCTTAAGGATTGCTGAGTGCTGCGGTGGCACAGAAAAAAATCCTCAGCCAACATGCAACTCCACCAAGCGAACAACCTCAGGTGTTCTTACCTATGGTGGCATAAGAAAAAAGACTGGTGAATTTATTATACATAATATTAGTAACCACGACGCATTGTATTATTGTACCAGCTCATTCAATTGGACTACAAACCTTGACCTCTATGATAATTACACCTGTAAGTCTGCAGGTTTTTTC
>JAZDKJ010000003.1:0-39432 GCA_043803105.1 Candidatus Woesearchaeota archaeon | reverse complement strand
AAGATTATGGCTGAATGGTTATTATAAAACACGGAAAATATTGGGGAGGTTGTGTCACTAACCAGGTTGTGACGATTTCAGAAGAAATATTGAGAGACCTATGTTAGTCCCTGTTCTTTTTTGCCTGTGTCTTTGGATTTATTGCTTTTCCCAATAACCTTGATGATGTTTGAGACAAAGGTCTTGGCATTTCCCGCCGAGTCTTTCGCTGGCTCTTGGTTTGCCTGTGGGATGGTGTTGTAGGTAAAATTGCCCCTTTTCCATTTCTCATCTTTGAATATCTCGAGTAGCTCATCTGCCCTGATAACGAGCTTCTGGTATATCTGCAATAGCCTGACATCCAAAATACCGGTGTCAACAAATTCATTTTTGAAGCAATCAAAGGTCTTTTTATGTATGTCGGGTGAGCTGGTCGTGATCTGTTTTGTGAGCAAGAGTGCCTTTGTCGAATAAAAGATAGCATAATAGGAATGGGAAATTACAGAGCTAAAGAAGGTTAGTTGTTCATCAATGCATAAATATGCCTTTATCTCCTCTTCCTGAGAAATTCTGAGCAACAGTAATGCTAAGGCTAGTTCGTTTTCTGCCCTTTCAAGATAGGTTTTTATCATTAAATCCATTTTGTATCGCCTCATCCATCATTTTGAGATATTCTGCCCCCCCATAGAGGATAAGATTATCGAGCGCAATTGCCTTGCCGTAATTTGCTTCTTTGTTAAGCAGCATCTGAAGGAATTCTTCTCTTTTGAAAACATACGGGTGTATTGGCGGGATATTCATTTCACACTTCAGTTGAAGAGCAGCATACACCTTTTTGGTTTCAATAGCATCATCAACAATGATCACCATATCAATATCTGACTTTAGTGTCTGCTTGTTTTTTGCGTAACTTCCTGTTATGATAAGGATATAAAATGTTGTTGGTATCTGTTCTGCAATTTTTTCGACGTTATCGAAAGGAATGTGCTTTTTGCCCCACGCCACGTGCTCTGCAGCAAAACCGACATACACCTGCGTTTTAATTTGGCCTAGGAACAAGAAATATAGGATCACATTGCCTGCCCTTTCTTCTTTTAATATGCCCTGCCTGACAAATCTCTTTAGGCCGTTATAGACATAGCTCTCCGAAGTTTTGTTTGTGGACTTTTTTATCTCTTTGAATGCGAATTTTTTCCAGGGTTTTCTAATAAAGGGCACGAGCAGTTCGTATTCTTTCTTCAGCATTTTAATCCTTTTTTTAGGTTTATTCAATCCTATTATTAGGATTTATTTAAGGCTTTGGGTTCTTATAGGCTTTGATTAGCTCTCTGAATTTTTTCTTTGAATTTTTATCAAGACTGCGACATAATGGGATGAAGTTATCTATCCTCGCTAAGCACCCCATCCGCCACTAATTGCCACTTAATGTCTTTCTTGTTTTGCTCTGATATTGTTTTGGACTTCTCCAAGTCCTGTTCCTTCTTTATATACTTATCAAAGTCTACCATATATTCTTTTGCCAATTTGGGTGCCTCCACTCGGTTTCCACCAAGCGGCGGCGCCTGAGCCCAAGTGATATATTAAGACTGCGGCGTGGAGACTCGGGGAAAGAATTGCATACAGCTGCCGTATTCCTCATAAAATAGAAGTTATCCTATTTGTGATTACTATACAATTAATACAATATACCAAGACAACAGAAACAGAGCCTTGCTCTATCTTCTTCTATTACTCCATTTATCTTTCTTGTCAAGGTTTATGAATTCGGTTGAGCCGCAGTCTTTGCATTCAATTGGCGTTGAATACATTTTGCCATACGAGTTGTTCTTCCTTGTTTTTATCCTGCGTCCTTGACATTTTTTACAGAGGTTCATGCGAATTTCTCCTTTTTGTTCTCCGATAAATCAAGAATTCAAATCAACCCCAGACGAGAAAACCCGAATCCTTGCAATGATAAGCAATAGATATCTTACTAGAATATCTTGGTTCTAAAGAATCCTGTTTTCTATATAAAACTTTGTATTGGAGGCCGAACTGGTTTTTATGCACCGCTGATAGCGGATCTAGTCATTTTTCCTCACCAGATTACGTCCTGCCAAGCGCAATCCTTATATATAGTATTGAGAATTCGAATATCTTAGGTTAGGGGGAATTATTGTGAAAAATCCTGAGCATTATCCTCAATATGATATGTCTATCCGCAGGGACTGTCGGTTCTTTCTAGGAGACATGCCATGCAAATTGCACAAGCAAAAAGGACTCGTCTGCTCTGATTGCTCTCATTTCGAGCCCAAGGGTAAGCGCATTGTAATTATCAAGCTTGGTGCTATTGGTGATATCATAAGAACCACCCCGCTTGTCAGGAAGCTAAAGGAAGTCTACCCTGGTTGCGAGATTACCTGGGTCACTTTCGTTCCAGAGGTTGTTCCTTCAGTTGTGGACCACATCCTCAAGTTTGATGCTAATATATTGTTGAGGCTTCTTGCAGAAAAGTATGACATTCTTTACAGTCTTGACAAGGATAAGGAGGCTTGCGCATTGGCAAACCTCATCCGTGCTGATGTAAAGAAGGGTTTTGTTCTCGAGAATGGCAGCTGCAGCCCAATCGACCCGGATGCTGTGCATAAGTATCTTACTGGCTTGCATGATGGCTTGAACAAGCGAAACAAGCTTAGCTACCAACAGGAGATTTTTCAGATTGTTGGCCTGCCTTATTCGCACGAGGAGTATATCCTTGACATTCCTACTTTGAGGATCTCTTTGCCCAAGCTTGCTGGAAACGTTGTTGGCCTGAACACAGGCACGAGCGCAAGGTGGCCAACAAGAAATTGGCCTAAGGAGAACTGGGTCAAGCTTGCAAACTTGCTTTTACAGGAGGGATTTTCAGCCATTTTGCTAGGTGGAGAGCTTGAGCATGAGAAGAACCTTGCCATAGCAAAAGCCACCGGCGCTTATTATCACGGCCCAGTGCCATTGGACCAGTTTGTGCACCTTGTGAATTTGTGTGACATTCTTGTCACCTCTGTCACCATGGCTTTGCATTTTGCAATTGGCCTAAACAAGAAGATTGTTCTTTTCAATAACATATTCAATAGCGCCGAATTTGACTTGTATGGCCGCGGTGTTGTCCTTGAGCCTGAGCTTGGCTGCCTTGGTTGCTTTAAGTCAAAGTCTGATTCCGGCTGTCCTGTGCCTAATTGTATGTCCTTGATCAATCCAGAAAAGGCTTTTGATACTGTTAAGCAGGTGTTGAGATGACTGAACAATCGCTTCCCATAACCTACAATGACAAGTTGCTTGAAGAAATCTCTTCCCTTTCAAATCAGAAAGGCCTTAAGGTTTTGGGCATCATCCTTGCAACAAAGCCTTGTTTTATCAAGCTTTGGAGCCTTATGGAAGAGGCAGAGAAAAAATCCATTCCTTATGCTATCATCAACACTGGCCAGCACTTTGACGATCTTCTCGGTTTTGGCTTAAAAGAGTTCGATTTTGAGGATAGGGTTGCTGTTAACCTTAATATTAGGGGTGACTTGTCACAGAAGTCCGCTGAGCTTTTCTTGAAGGTTCGTGACCTTTATCAGCATCTGAAGAACCTAAAGATTATCCTTATTCCCTATGTTAATGGTGATACTATTGTCGCAGGAATATTTCCTGCTGCCTGGCTCTTTGCTTCTAATGAAAAGTGCATCCAGGGCGAAGCTGGCTTGCGTGCCATGTCCCCTGCTTATCCAAAAGGTTTTGAAAATTTGTCTGCCCAGGATTTCTTTAACGTGCAAGCTAGTGGCAAATGGTCTGTTTTGAGGAATGAACCTTTTCCTGAGCAGTGGGACACTTTTGTTTCTGCTGCCAGCTGCCAGTATTTCTTTGCTCCCCTGGAGTTGAACAAGAGTCATCTTGTTCGCGAAGCCTATAACCCAAAGGATATTTTTGTTACTGGGAATACAGTGGTTGACACAGTGAACCTTAGGAAAAAGAAAAAGCCTCAAGAGAGCATTTTTGAGCTTTATCCTCAATTGGAAAATGGTGATTGGCTAAGGATTGACATCCATAGGAGAGAAAACCTCACTGAGAGGCGCTTTAAGTCAATCATTGGTGCTGTCTCTAATCTTGTCAATAGCGGTATCAAGGTGGTCATGATTGAGCTTACCGCTACCTCAAAAGCCTTGGACTATTACTCTTTGAGAAAAAAACTCTCATCCCTGGGTAACAAGGGTTTTCTCTTCACTCCCTTGTGGAAGGAGTATGCTCAGGTTATGGAGTTTTTCACTTCAGGCCATTGCGCCGCTGTACTTACTGATTCTGGCAGCCTTCAGGAAGAGGCGAATGAACTGGGTATGCCTTGCCTTACCTGTAGGTTCTCTTCTGACAGGCCTGAGACTGTTTTTGAGGCAAAGTCAAATATGCTCATTCCGCCATATGAAGCTGGTTTTATGTCTCGTATCATTAAGGAGGCTTTTGATACCCCTTTGCTTGATAGTCTCTCTCGCTCAAAAAAGCTTTATGGAGAGAATGTGGCAATAAAGACTCTTGGTTTTGCAAAGCATATTTTGGAGGATAAAGCCCCTGTCTTCAGGTGGGCTCACGAAGAGCTTGGCCTTTGGAAGGATGACCGCTTTGACCTGAATTATTTATAGGGCAAATGACCAAAAATATCTGCATTCTCGGAGGAGGTCTTGCTGGTTTGAGCCTTGCATACTTTCTTGACCTTGAGTGCACCATTTTCGAGAAAGAGCATGTTGTTGGTGGCCTCGCAAGGAGTTTCTCCAAGGAGGGTATATTTTATGATATAGGCCCGCACATACTTTTTTCTAAAGACCAGGAGTTTATGGATTGGGTTAACGGTCTTTTCTCTGGCAAGCTTTCACGTCTGCTCAGGTCAAACCAGATTTGGTTCAAGTCCAGGTTTGTGAAGTACCCTTTTGAGAATCACCTCTTTCAATTGCCAAAGCCTGACAGCGATTTTTGCTTGAGAACATTTCTTGACAACCCTTATAAGTCTTATGATGCCTCTAACATGCTTTCCTTCTTTCTCAAGAATTTTGGCGAAGGCATTACAAACCTTTACCTTAAGCCTTACAATGAGAAAATCTGGAAGTTTGACCCCTATCTCATGTCCACTCAGATGGTCTCAAGGATTCCAAAGCCCCCGAGGCAGGATATTATTGATGGTTATAACTCAAAGCCAAAGGAAGGTTATGTTCACCAACTTTATTTCCAATATCCTGAAAGCGGCGGCATACAAGAGTTGCCTTTGATACTTAAGTCCAGCGCGAAAAAAGCAAAGGTGTTTACAGATGGTTTAGTGGTCTCTGTAAAAAAGCTTAAGGATAAATGGTGTGTTAGGACAACTGAAAAGAGCTATGAATTTGATAACTTAGTCTCTACAATTCCTTTGCAGGAGCTCTCTTTGCTCTTGGAGCTTCCAAAAGAAGTGAAAGAATCTATTGCGAACTTGAAATTCAACTCCATTGTCATTGTCCTTGTTAATGTTGATTCTGATAATATCGGCAACAATTTTTCTGTTAATTTGCCTGAGAAGAAATTTATCTTTCACCGGGTAAGTAAGCTCGACTGCCTTGGAAAGAATTATTCTCTGCCAGGCTCTTCTAACCTTCTCGCAGAGATCACCTTTCGTGAGGGTGACTCTCTCTCAGGCTTGACTGACAAGCAGATTACAGACCTAACTGTTGATTCTTTGAAGAATTCCGAACTTATTTCCAAGGACTCCAAGGTCAATTTTACTGACTTGCATAGGGAAAAATATGCCTATGTCATTTATGATCTTGACCATGCAAAGAACATTTGCCTTGCTAAGGAACATTTAAATAGTCTTGGGATGTTTCTTCTGGGCAGGTTCTCAGAGTTTGAATACCTCAACATGGACCAGGTTGTTAGCCGGGCAAAGTCGATGGCCCAGCGCATTAGGATGATATCTTTATGAACGAAAAGCGTGTGCTCATAACTGGCATTACTGGCTTTGTAGGCAGTCATCTTGCTGATTTCTTGCTGGCAAACACTGATTACAGGATTTTTGGTCTGAAGAGGACTAACTCCACTCTGCGAAATATTCATCATATTCTTGACAAAATTACTTTGATTGATGGTGACCTTATTGACCAGACAAGTCTATGCAAGGTCTTGAGGGTTTCTAAGCCGGACTTTATTTATCATCTCGGCGCAATGAGCTGGGTTACCCCAAGTTGGGACCTTCCCGTAGCTTATATGCAGATTAATGCTATCGGCACAATAAACCTTTTTGAGGCCATGCGGACTGTTGGCTCAAATGCAAGGGTGCTTATCTCCTGCACTCCAGAGGAATATGGTGACGTTCCTAAAGAGCTCATCCCCATCACTGAGGAAACAAGGATTGCTCCTGCAAATCCCTATGCGGCAAGCAAAGTAGCGCAAGATTGTGTTTGCCAAGTCTATTTTTGGAGTTATGGCATGAACATTGTTCGCACAAGGGCTTTTAACCATGAAGGTCCTAGAAGGGATATTCAAGGCGCTAATGCTTCCTTTGCTTATCAGATTGCCAGGATCGAAAAGGGCATGCAAGAGCCAATAATCAGAGTTGGCAATCTTGAGGCCACGCGTAACTTTACTGATGTTCGCGACATTGCGCGCGCTTATTGGTTGGCTATGGAGAAGGGAAAGCCGGGCGAGCTCTACCTTATCGGTTCACAGCAGATCTACACTATGGAACAATGCTTGAAGATGCTCATCAACCTCTCCTCAATGAAGGATAAGATTACCTACCAGGTTGACCCTGTGAGGGTAAGGCCTACCGAGCTAAAGACCTTTATTGGCGATTTCACAAAGTTTCATAACCTCACAGGTTGGAAACCCACTATTCCTTTCAAGGATACAATGCAGTCAGTTTTGGACTACTGGAGAGAGTTTGTTGATAAAGGCTACTACTAGGTGATTTTTGCTTGCCAAAGGGTATAGTGCTTATAACTGGAATAAATGGTTTTTTGGGTAATTCTATTGGTAAGGAATTGATTTCCTCCGGCTTTGAGGTGATTGGCCTTGACCAAGCTCCTGCTTGCTCTCTTACAGGAGTCAATTCCTATTTCAGCGCCTCAGTACTTGACAAGGAAAAAGTCAACGCTGCTGTCTCTCGTGCTCAATTTGTTGTTCATCTTGCCTCCCTGACAACCCATGACGAGATTACCTTCAAACCATATCTTGCTTTGGAAGTCGCCATTGTCGGAACCAAGAATGTGCTTGATGCTTTTGTTGCCTCTCCTGCATCAAAGATGTTTTTGTTTAGCTCTTCAGGAAAGGTGTATGGTCGCTCTGGCAAGCCCCCTTTGGATGAGTCAATGCCCGCTAACCCTACGAATTTTCTTGGAAAGTCTAAGCTTTTGGTTGAGCAGCTTATCAGTTTTTATTCTACAGAGCCAAAGTCATTTGTTGCCTTCCGCATTTTCAATGTTTTTGGTCCTGGCCAAAGAGACCAGTTCTTAATCCCTACTGTTGCAAAACAGCTAAGGCATGGCAATTTGCTTAAGCTTGGTGACCTAAGAGCCAAGAGGGACTATGTTTACGTTGACGACATTGCCAGGGCTTTTAGGTCCGCGATTGAGTCTAGTCTGTCAAACGGTTTTCATATCTATAACATTTGTTCAGGTGTTGCTTCCAGCGCCTCTGATATTTTGGACCTGTTTTCCTCGATTACAGGAAAAAAGATTCAGGCTGTTAGTCAACCTTCTCTCCTGCGTCCTGATGAGTTAGACATTGAATTCGGTTCTTTCCTGAAGATAGAAAAGGATCTTGGCTGGAAGCCTGTTGTTTCCTTGAGGGAAGGTTTGAAAAATGTCCAGGCTCCATAATTATTCAATCATAATCCCTGTTTACAATAGTGCAGATACTATAGAACAGATTGTAAGAAGCTATTACAGGTTCAGTAAGACCCTGCCTGATTGTGAGTTTATCATTGCTGAGGATGGCAGCGTTGATGGTACAAAATCTATTCTCAGTCGTTTGAAAAAGGAACTCTCTTTCACCTTGGTTTCAGGCAGGGAAAGGAAAGGGTATGTTCAGGCTGTCAAGGATGCCTTGAAAATTGCTAAGGGAAGAATAATCCTGTTTAGTGATGCTGGTGGCCATTACGCAGCAGACTTTAGCCCGATGCTCAAGTTTGTCAAATCCTATGATATTGTTTCAGGCAGGAAGGCCCCTAGAAAAGACCCTTTTGCAAGAATCCTTTACTCAAATGTTTACAACACACTTGTCAGCGTGCTCTTTTTGCATGTTTTCCGTGACATTGATAGCGGTTTTAAGGTTTACAGGAAGGAGGTTATTGATGCTGTCTTGCCTGAATGTGTCTTGTTTAAGGACTGCATTTCGACTGAGATTCTCTTGAGGGCTGTTGCCAAGGGTTATAAGGTCAAAGAGGTTCCTGTCAGGCACATTCTGCGCAACATCAAAGAGGTCAAGACCTTTAAGTTAAGAAAACTCCCTTCTATTTTCTCAAGGCTGATTATCTCTCTAGTATTGCTTAGGCTTGAGCGAAAGCATCCCAGAAAAGTGGGCTAGAGACTGTATAAGCAACAACTAGTCTCAAGTCAGCGTCCAATGCAATACCGCTTAAGACCCTTGTGGCCATCATATAGCTGAATTTGATTGGGTGCTTAAGAAACACCCTTATCATCATGCGCGGAACAAAGTATAGGTATGCATGTCTTTGCATTTTTTCCACAAAGTTTTTTGGCACTCCCTTCAGGTGTATTGATTCTTTGAAATGCAGGCTTGTTGCCATTGTGGTTTCTCCTTCTATCATCTCAAGTATTGTTGTTCCTGGCAAAGGTGTGTATGTGAAGAACAAGGGTATGTCTGTCTTGAACCTTTTGTTTATCTCTACCGTCTTCTTTATTGTATCCTGTGTTTCTCCAGGCCCCCCAAGTATGTTGTATGCCTTAACTACAAGCCCATGCTTTTTGTATGCTTTGATAAACCCCTCTAGTTGTTTGTTTGTTGTTCCTGCTTTCTTGTAGATCTTTGTCCTCACGTCTTCATCCCCTGCCTCTATTCCGACCCTTATCTGCCTGCATCCGCTGTCCTTGAGCATCTTTAGCTTGTCCTCGCTTGAGTTAAGGTTGTCTGCTTTTATGAAGATTGTGTATGGCAATCGCTTCGACAGCCCTAGTTTTTTGTATTCATCTGTAAATTCCTCCAGCCATTTCTTGTCAAATGTGAATACTGCATCGAACATGTGCGCAAGCCTCATTCCCCTTTCCCTGTACTTGTCATATTGGTGCTTTACCTCTCTTGCAAATGCTCTCGGGTCCCTTATTCTGTATCTCTTGCCTGTGCTTGTTTTGTTTAGGGCGTGCTCGTCGCAGTATGTGCATCGGTATGGGCACCCTCTGACTCCTATGAAGTACAGCCTCTGCATGAATTTGAAATACTTGTCTATGTCATCCCATAGGTCATAGTTTGGTATTGGCAGGCTGTTTATGTTGTCAGTCCATGGCCTACCTTCATTTCTATGCACTTGCCCTTTTTGCTTGTACCAAAGTCCCTTTATTGTGCTCAATGGTTTGTTTTCTTGCAATGCGTCAAGGTATTCTGTTAGTGTTTCCTCTCCGTCAGCTATAGAGAGAGCGTCAAATTCAGGTATTTTTATTGTTTCTTCCGGTTCAAGTGTCGGGTGCATTCCCCCCACTATGATAGGTACCCTAGAAATCCGCTTCACTTCCCTCGCAACATCTCTTGCATAAGACAGGTATAATGATACCACAGATATGCCTACCACTTCAGGCTTGAACTTCCTGAATTCTTTCCTTATGTGCCCCTTCCAGTCCTTCCGGTGAAAAGTCAAGTCAATTATTTTCACTTGGTGTTTCGTCCTCTCATCGATGTATGTTGCCAGGTATGCAACACCCATATCAAGGCCAGAGATGCTTCCGCTTAGATTTGGGTTTATTATTGCTAATCTCATGTTTATTGAATCTTCTCCCGTGATTTATATTGATTTCTATTGTGTGCCCATATGATTATTGATGGTGCGCATACTGAGTATTCGCCTGCCACGTGTTTGGTTTGTATTGCATCAAGCAGCCTGTGTAATATTATTCCGAAGAGAATGATTTCTGCCCATCTGTTGATAAAACCCAGTACTAAAAATATAGCCATCAACTCTATTGTGTGGAAAATGTACAGGTTGTTTTTTATGTGCTTGAATCTCCGGGTTTTAAGCGCTTCCTTGTGCATCGCATACCACTTCTTGAGGCTTGGTCTTTTGAATTTGAAATAGTCAAACACATAATGGTCGATGTCAAGCAGCACTCCGCCAGCTATTGCCAGTCCTGATGCTATCCCAAAAAATGGGTACAATGCTATTGCCAGGAGTAATGATGTCCAAAGGTGGTGCACAGGCATCATCATTCTCATGAAAAATAGTGCCTTTATAAGCGTATCTGCTTCAGTCTGCTCTGTTTTTTGTTGATTTCCTAATGCTAAGCTTTATAAGAAAAAATGCATTGTCCTGATTTTATGGAAAGGAAGGTCAATTTTGTTTATCCGAATGACTTGTCTAAGAACATTGGTGTTTATCCTCCTTTAGGCATTGGTTATTTGGCAGCTTATCTTTCTAATAAGGGCTACCAAACAAGGGTTTTTGACCTGACCTTCTGCAAGGATTGGCTAAGCCAGTTGTCTCAAGAACCGCAGATTTATGCTATTACCTCTACGAGCACCTTGAGTTCGACTGCTTTCCGTGCTTGTTTAGATATCAAGCGCATTAACAAACATAATGTTGTTATCATGGGCGGCCCTCATCCCACTGTGCTTCCTGAAGATACTTGTAAGAATCCGCATGTAGATTTTGTTGTTGTCGGAGAGGGAGAGCTTACGCTTTTCGAGCTTTGCGAGGCAATTATTGATAGCCGCAGCCTGGCAAAGGTTAAGGGAATATGCTTCAAGGCAGGCAGCAAAGTCAAGAAGACTGCTCCAAGGCCTCCGATTGAAAATATCGATCTGCTTCCCTTTCCCAGGCAGGATCTTTTTCCTCTTGAAATATACTTTGCTTTGAGGAACATTCGGGAGCTCAGCATTATTTCAAGCCGGGGCTGTTATGGTGATTGCACCTATTGCCAGCCCTGCCTCAGGGCTATTTTCGGCAAGAAGCTTAGGTTCAGGAGTGCCAAGAATGTTGTTGCAGAGATCAAGCAGCTTAAGGAAAAGCACAATCCTGATATAATCGTGTTTAGCGACGATACTTTCGGTATAGGAAACCATGCTGATATGATTTGTGAAGAGATTATCCGCCAGAAGATTGATATCATATGGAGATGTCAGGCAAGGGTGAACATTTCAGAAAAGACCTTAAGATTGATGAAGCTTGCAGGCTGCATCGCTATAGCCTTCGGTGTAGAGACTGGAGATGAAACAATCCTGAAGAACATTAGAAAATACACAAAGCTTGATGATGTACGAAAGGCCTTTAATGCCTGTAAGCGCATTGGTATTCTTGCGCATGCTTATCTCATGGTTGGCAATGTTGGTGAGACCAAGTCTTCTGTTCTTAACACCTGCATGCTTTTAAGAGAGATAAAGCCTTTCTCTATCGAAGTTCATCTCACAACCCCTTTGCCCGGAACCTACCTTTTTGATGAGGCAAGAGAGAAAGGCTGGTTGAAGGGTAAGCCTGATTGGTCAACCCTGAGCTACACTGAAGATACTACCCTGACCCTTGACTTGCCAACAATGTCGCATGAAGAGCTCTTGCGTTCCAGGCACTATATCAAGGAGTGCTTTGGCAAGATTGGTTATTCAAACAAGCTTGTTTATCTTGTAAATTATTTGGCTGATCCTGCTAGTATCTTAAGGGTTATCCGGTTTGCCATACGAAAGCCCAAGATCTTAATTACTGCCACTTCCCTCATGTTTAAGACTGTCTCTTCAGGAGTTGGTGTTGCCTTTACTAATCCTTCGCGCCTAAAAGAGCTCTCTGTTGCAGCAAAAAAAGACTGACTTTTTCTGGAGTTTTTCAGCAGTGCTTATCGCCGCTCTGTTGACAACATCTGTCGGTAAACTTTTTTAAAGGCAACTGGTTCTTACGTGTACTATGGACCTTGAAGATTACAATTATTGCCTTCCAGATAGGCTAATAGCCCAATCCCCGTCAAGGACGAGAAGCTCCTCAAGGCTCCTTGTCTGTTCCAAAAGCTCAATCAAGCACACTGTCTTTAATTATATTCCAGATTTTCTGCACAAAGGTGATGTGCTCGTGATTAATGAATCAAAGGTGATTCCCGCCAAGCTTATTGGTAAAAAAGATTCTGGTGGTAAGGTTGAGGTGATTCTTACAAGGAAAATTGGCCTTCTCTATGAAGCTGTTGTCACGCGCAGGGTTCACCTCGGAAGTACATTGCTGTTCGATGGAGGCCTTTCAGCAAAAGTTATGGAAAAGAATGGGACTATCGCAAAGCTGCAATTCCACCCAAAACTAACTGCCTCAATCCTGAGAAAAGTTGGCCAAATGCCAATCCCTCCATATGTCAAAAAGCCTTTGAAACACCAATCAAGGTACCAGACAGTTTATTGCCGAAAGCCCGGCTCCATTGCTGCGCACACAGCAGGTCTCCACTTTACTCAAGAATTATTACAGGAGCTAAGGGCAAAAGGTGTAAAGATTGCAAAGGTCTGCCTGCATATCAGCTACTCTACCTTTTTCCCAATCCGCACCACTGTAGAGAGGCATAAGATGCATCCAGAATACTGCTCCATTGACAAGACCAATGCAGATGTTATCAACAATAGGAAAGGAAGGCTCATTGCCGTTGGCACTACCGTTGTTAAAACCCTTGAATCCCTTGCTGATTCACATGGAATGATTCATCCTGGCTTCAAGGATTCAGACCTGTTCATTTATCCTCCATATGACTTCAAGGTAAAGTTTGATGGGGTTATAACAAATTTTCATCTCCCAAAGTCCACCCTACTGCTTCTGGTATCAGCTTTTTTTGGAAGGGAAAGAATCCTTAATATCTATGCTGAGGCTATTAAGAAAAAATACCGATTCTACAGTTTCGGTGACGCTATGCTGCTTCTCAAGGAATAAACACATCCGCAATAATTCTGCCTGTACAGTCCCAGTCCCACGCTTTTGTTTATGCTCTTGAGATAGCCATCCTTCTTTTTGAAATCAGCTTCAAGAAACTTGATTCCATATTGTTTGGCAAGTTCAATCCCGATCTCGTTTATTACCCTTGCTTCTTTGTTTGGCCCTGTTGTGATTGTTGTCGCAAATACAGCAAAGCCCTTGTTCTTTGCCTGTTTCGCTGTCTCTTTTAGCCTGTACTCAAAGCATAGCTTGCATCTCTTGCCACCTTCTGGCTCTTCTGTATACATCCTAACAAATGAGTCCCATGCGTTATTGTCATAATTCCCCTCTACTAATCCCAGACCATGCACTCTTGCCACCTTTTTTGCCTGCTCAAGCCTTCTCTTGTACTCTGTTTCAGGATAGATGTTAGGATTGTAAAAGAAGAGTGTCACATCATACTCTTTTCCCAATTCTTCTACTGCATTCGTAGAGCATGGTCCGCAACAGACATGCAGCAGCATTTTCTCCATTATATCAATAAATCACTACTTTTTTATATTGATTTCCTTTCATTTGCTTGTGCGATACGATCTCCATGTGCATTCAGAGTTTTCCAGGTGCTCGAACCTCAAGCCAAAAGACATTTTGCGCATAGCTAAGCTTAGGGGTTTAGATGGCATCGCAATAACTGACCATAACTCCATTGAAGGTGCAGTCCTTGCAAGAAAACTTAACAAGGACAAGAACTTTGAGGTTATCATAGGCGAAGAGATTGACACGGAGTTTGGTCATGTACTGGCCTATTACTTGAATAAAACAATCGCTCCTGGCTATTTGTTAGACATTCTTGACTCTGCAAGGTCCCAGGGTGCTATTGTTGCCCTCGCCCACCCTTTTGATTTTTTTCGTGAATCCTTTCCAACTGGGGTTATAATCTCCTTGAGAACAAAGCTTGATGCAGTTGAGGTTTTTAATTCGCGGAGCCTTCTGCCAATTTTCAATAGGAAGGCATTTGAACTTGCCTCAGAATTAAGCCTTGCAAAAATTGCAGGCAGCGATGCTCATTTCTCTTATGAGATTGGCAGATCTGTCACTTTGTTTGACAGTAATCTCAGGACAGCGATCAGGAATAGAAAGACAAAGGTCTCCGGCTCTGCCATCTTTGCTCCATTTGGTATTCTTCAGACCTTTCTTCACAGGAATATTGGTATTCTGTAGTTTTTATGCACAAGCAAAAAAGGTGGTAGCGCAAATAGTTTTTGGACAAGGTCCGTTGTGTATAGTTGGGCTCCCTTTGATTGCTTGTTCTGCACCCTAAAAACTCACTCTTTTTTCTTTATAAGGCTTTTGATTTTCTCGTTTGATAACGGATTGACTGTCTCAAACATTGATCTTAATCCAGTGCGAAGGGATGTGTTGTCACATATTGCCTGATGTACGTAAGGCGAGATTATCCATTTTTTGTCCGGTTCAGATAATGGGTTTACATAATACATCGTCAGGTTTGGGCATGCTGCCAGTTGCTTCCAGTTGTCAAGCAGGAACTGGAAGTTTTCTTCTGTGTTAAAGCACACTACAAGTATGTGCTTGTCCCCGGAAATTCTTTTCGGGTCTTCGAGTATTGGCTGTACAATTATGTATTGCTCTTTGGTCTTGTGTTTTACGAAAAGATCATAGCTGTCGTGTTTTGAAATGCTTTCTATGGTTTTGAATACCATGTTTCTGTTCTTTAGAAATTGGGTTATCCATTCTTTGAGGTATTCCTTCTCCTCGCTCATAGACCTGCAAAAAATGCTGTCTCTTTAAAAGGTTTACCCTATGACTTTGTAGACCATGTCGTGCTCCCTTACTGGGTCTTTTGTTTTCAGCCCGAATGAGTCTCCCTTCTTTGCTTCCAGCACTTCCTTGTGGTCTATCTGCATTGACTCAAGCCTCTGCTCAAAATCTGATGTTGCTCCCTTTATGTGGATTGTGTCCCCCTTCTTGAGAGCCTCAGGCCCTGTTACCTCTATTACTCCAACCCCTATCTTGGAGAAGTAATGTGTTATCTTGCCTATTTGTACCTCTTCCATTTAACATCCCCCCTGCAGAATAAGTTTAACCTTTGTGAATAAAAAACTTTCTACTGGTGCTTCAATTCTAGCTCTTTTTCCTTTTCTATCTGCATCCATTTGCCTTCGTATTCTTTGGCCCCTAATGCGTCGAGCACTCTTACAAGCATGTCGTCTGGGGCAAAAATATGAGGATGCTCAACCTGGATGCCCTCAGGCCCATTGAAAATCGTTCCTTTGTAAGCTGGAATATCAGGAATCAGCTTTCCTGCCTCTATTTTTGCTTGGAATACCTCAAAATCTTTCAGTGGCTTTCCAAACCTTGGCAGTGTCTCCATTTTTGCAAGATAGCTTTCCCTGTTGAACCTTTCGTATCCATCCTCGCTTTGCTTTCCTTCCATGTCCACTGGCATGATTTCTGTCGAGTCAATCTGCAGTTGCAATGCTATAAGCAGGTTAAGGAATGTTTCTTTCTCGAATCCAAACTCCACTATTCCGTTCGCCCTGTAAATGAGTTCACCCTGCGATGAATATGCTTCGATTGTGTCAGGGGCCCTTATTCTTTCTCCCTTTATTTCCCTTATCTTCATTTCTATCCCATACTTTTTTGCCTGCTTTTCTGTCTCTTCCATTAATTCTGTTGGAGCAACTATCCATGGATTCCTCTCTCTTGTGATTAGCATGCACTCCTCGCTTGCCTCTCTTTTTGCTATGGTTTCTAGTGCATTCCTGCCAAAAATCTCCTCTTTGTTTTGAGGATATCCCACTGATACTGAGTGAAACATCTTGTGTATCTTTGCTCCCATGTCTCTTCTGTGAAACATTATTTTTTCATCCTGAAACATGTATACATATCCGGCAGAGGCAGGCCTTATTGGGTTCTCTGCTGTTGCTATCTTTGAATAACCGCTGATAGAAAGTTCATCAAATATATCTGGTCCGTTTGCATTTGATTCTATTTTCTTGTTCACAAATGCAGGGTTTTCTGGGTAGAATATCTGCACTAGCATACCGGCCTTGGTTAACGTGGCCGATGCTTTGTATATTGGAAATTGTAGTATGTCTGCCATGAGATAATAAATCTATAAAGCACTTAAAAAGCTTGACCTAGAATTTCTGTTTTACCTCTACTTTGTGGTCCACCACTGAACAGTTGTCTTTTCCGAAGGTGAATTCTCCTTTTACCTTTTTTCCCTTTAATACCAATGGTAGCCAGTACGGGTCATCAGCCCACATCTGTTCCAAGGGTATCTTGCTGATCTCAAACCATTGTGGTTTCATCTCTTCAGTCTCTTCAGGCTCTCCTTTCCATTTTGTTGCAAAGAACACATGCATCTGCTGGTCCCATTTCTTTCCTTCAGGTGCGAAAGGAAAAAAGAAATCAATTGTTGCAACCTTCTTCAGGTGTTTTTTGTCTATCATGACAGACATCTCTTCCTTTATCTCCCGTATTGCAGCATCCTCAATTGACTCGCCTTCTGCTGTCTTGCCACCAAACCCATTCCATCTGCCCTCTCCAAATCCCCTTTTCTTCATGCCCAGAAGTATCTTGTTTTCCTTGAGGAGATAGCACAACGTTACCTGCATCATTGCATTATTGGTTTGGCTTTTTCCTTATAAATTCTTTGGCTATATCTACTTTAAGTCAAACTTTTCAAAGGTTACAAATTCCACTGAAGAATCAAGCCCAACACCTTTGATGATATCCTTCTTTCCAGGATTCATTACATGGTATCCTACATCCAGGCTGACTGGAGAACTTCTTCCCAAAGGCTTGGCATTTCTTGCGTATGTTTCCAATTCCGGAATCCTATTGCCTGATCTGTAAAATCTTTAGTCATATTAAACACCCTAATACAAAAGGTGAGTAAAAGTAATAATTCTGATAATAAATATAATAACTGAGATAAGAATTTGATTTAAGTAGGTAATTTTATCTTTTGTGTTACTTGCTTAATGTTTTCTGAAAGAATTGCCTCCTAATCTCTTCCGCTGCTTCTTTCAAGCTTAGCTCTTCTTCATATATGCCTTTTATGAATTCATTTGTCAGGTTTGCTGTGTGGTCGCTCCCTAAAAGGTATTCCCAATAGTTCTTTTGCACCTTGGATTCTATTGTTGAGACTATTCTTTTTATGTTCTTGTCTTTTTTGATATCATAGCAGTCACTCATGTCTGTTAGCTCTCCCATTGTGGTCCAGTTTCCAGTTCCAGGACAAAGATGCAGATATCCTATATTCAGCAGTCTTAGGAAGGTCTGGCCGCAGCTTCTTGCAATCATCTTGTTTCTGTTGTTTAGCTCATATTTCTTTGATGGGTCTCCCAGTCTAAAGGGTGATATAGGGGCCCTGACAACAAATCCAGCATCATAGGGTTGTCTGTACGCTGATAGACTGTCCTCTCTATATTTTGACATTTCAAATCTGTTGATTATTGTTTCTAATACCTGTATATCATCGTATTTTGCCGAATCAAGCTGCTCTACATTTTTGTCATCATGAAATATACTTGCGTATGACTTCATTGCCCTTACTGCAGAACTGAACCACTCTTGTTTTGATATTTTTCCAAGGAGGAGTTGTAGCGGCACCCTGAGCCCTGCCTCCCGGGCTTTCTTCAGGATGTCATATTCCTTCTTTGCATTCTTGTAAAACATGCCAAAATGAATGTCACCGTCACCATGCAGGAAGAGGTTCATGTCATGGCCATCCTGGCCATAACCCTTTACCTCGATGTATCTTTCAACAACGCCAATATTGGTGCTGTAGGGAAAGAAGAACACCCTCCCCATTCCAGGATGGCGCTCTGTCATCAAAATGCCGGAAAGTGAATACTCTTTCCCCTTTTCGAATATGAGTGCTTCTTGCCCCTGCTTTGATATCTTTTCTACAGTAAATTTTTTTGGGATAATATAATATTTACCTTTGAAGTATTCATCCTCTTCAAGCGCAAGCTCAGCGAGTTTTGTTTTTATGTGCCTGTAGACTTCTTCCATGCAGCAGAAAACATTATTATGCTTTATAAAGCTTAACTCAGAAACCAAGAAAAAAAATATTATTTAGTCGCTCTCAACCCTTGGCGCCAGAATGAATCCTAATTGTATCCTGTCTATTACCTTGTACTCGAGCTTCAATGGATAATCATTTGAAAAAGATATCTCCACGTTCTCAGCCAATTTTGACCCGCCAAGCATTTTCTTTAGGTACTCTATTGAGTATTTTGCCTTTATTGTGTCTTTTGTTTTCGCAGCTATCTTTGTGTCATCTCCCTTGATCTCTATCTTTGCCTTTGACAAATCGCCTTCTGCCTGTATTGTGAATTTTTTGTCGTCAGCAATGAAGGTTACTGATTCTGCCACTATGCCTGCATCCTCAATTGCTGAGTTAAACACGCTGCACGGCGTTGTTATCGTAGTGCCAAAGTTCAGGTCTGGTATTTTCTGCTCTTTTTCTTCAAAATCTATTATCGGGACGCTGAATGTTCTTGTTGAGCCTCCCCTTATCTGTATCTGCAGTTTGTTTTCGTTCGTGACCTCTATTGTTATTGTGTCGTTTGGCCCGATTCTTTTCAGTATTTGTTTCAGATTGGACAGGTTTATCGCAATCTCTGTTGGCTTTTTCACATCATATTCGGTGAAGCAGCTTGAGAAAAGCTTGTATATTACCATCGCAACGTTTGCCGGATCCATTGCGACCAGTTCTATGGCCTGTGCTGTTATCTTGAACCTTACCTCGTTCACAAGCTCGCTTATGATCAGCACGCTGTCTCGTAGGTATTTCGGTTCAGCAAGAGTCAGTTTCATTTTGTCTACCCCCATCTCCTAAGTAAAAAGACCCATATTTATATTTTGTTGTTCCCGAGTTATGATAGTTGTATCCTCTGCCCGTTCCTCATGAGGTGTATCTTGTCTCCAGCATATCCCATCTCGCTTGCAAGTTCTGAGAGTGCTGATGTCATCTGTATGTTTCCGTGCGCCGGTATTATGTGTTGAGGCTTTACAAGGTTGATTAGGTCTCGCAGGTCCTCTCTTGCAGCATGCCCGCTCACGTGTATGTCCTTGAATATTCTTACCCTGTCTTCCTTCAGGCATCTCTCCACATAGTCCCTGTTCTGCTGGTTTACTGCGGTAGGTATTACTGTGCAGGAAAATATCATATGGTCGTCTGGCTGGAATTTGAAGTCAAGCTTCTTGTCCACTATTTTTGTGAGTGTTGAGTTGGGCTCTCCCTGGTGCCCTGTTACCACGAAAATGTATTTGTGCCTGTTTCTTGGTGTTATTTTCTTTAGCCTTCTCGTTATCTGCTTACTGTACTGCACGATTTCAACATTTGAGAAGTCTATTATCCCGCAGTCCTGTCCAGCGTATGTGTATTTTGCTAGTGATCTTCCGAGGAACACTATCTTTCTGTTCAGCTTGTTCCCAAATTCGATGATGCTTTTTAACCTTGCCAGGTGTGACGAAAATGTGGTTGCTATTATTGCCTTGCCCTTCGAGTCTGTTCCGAGCATTACGTCTCTTAGCATTTCTTTTGCCACTGATTCTGACGGCATTTTCTTTTCTGCTGCTGCATACGTCGAGTCAACAATAAGCGCCCTTACACCTTTTTTTCCAATCTCTGCCAGTCTTCCGAAGTTTGGCTTGTTCCCAAGTGTAGGGTAAAGGTCGAATTTGAAGTCATTGCAATACAGGATTATTCCGCTTGGTGTGTGCAGCGCAACTATCACTGTCTGCGGTGTTGAGTGTGTGACATTGATGAACTCTGCCTTGATGTCCGGTGTTATCTGGTAAAAAGAGCCCGCATTTACTGTCTTGATTTGGTTTTCTATCTTGAGTGAGTTGTCCCTTAGCATGGAATTGATTACCGCTGTTGTGAATTGTGTGCACAGTATTGGTCCCTTGTAAAGGTTCGCGAGGAATGGTATCGCGCCAACATGATCAAGGTGCGCATGTGTTGGTATGATTGCCCGTACGTTTTCTGACCATTTGTCAAGCTTTGACACATCAGGTATTGCTCCTCCAGCAATTAGTTCGTCTCTCTTCAGGTTCTTTACCTCTTCTGCCTCTGTGTACTTTATGTACTTGTCAAGGTGCACTCCCATGTCTATTAGCACAACATCGTTTCCTGTCTTTACAGCAGTCATGTTCTTGCCTACTTCATTATATCCCCCTACTGCCTGTACTTCGATGTTCATGTTGTGGCCAGACTTGCCTAGCACTTTAAAAATCTTTAGAAAACTAAAGAAATAAATAGTTGTTTTATCATAATGCAGATGATGCAGCGAAAAGCAGGCATTGGTTCTGTTATCCTATTCCTTATAGGCATTGCAATCCTTGTCGCTCTCCTGCTTTATTACAAGAAATAGCCCTCCACATGTTCCACTTGAAGTGAAGGGGTGTGCTTTTTCTTCTTTCTCTTTTTGCAGCCCTTAGCCCTTCCTGAGGCATTTTCCTGCCTCTTTCCATAAGAAACCATGCAGGTGTATTTTCTGCAAAATCTCTATTTAAAAATAAAAGTATTTATAAACTCGTGCCCTTTATAAACTTATTAAAGAAATTTTAGGTTAAGGGGGTCAAAATGGCTAAGAAAGATATCAAAGTGGTCAATATAGTTGTTTCTACATCATTAGAGCATGATATACCTCTGGAAAAGATGGCGGCGACTTTAAGCAATACTGAATACAATCCAGAACAATTTCCAGGCCTTGTTATTAGGATTAAAGACCCTAAAACAAGCGCATTAATCTTTTCATCAGGTAAAGTGGTTTGTACTGGTGCAAGGACCATGAAAGATGTCAGAGAATCCTTGCAGAAGATCATTAAGAGCTTGCAGAAGATTAATGTCAAGATTACTGTTGAACCAGAAATCAAGATTCAGAACATTGTTGCCTCAGGCACTGTGGGTATGGCCCTTAATTTGAATACCTTGGCCATGAAGCTCGAGAACACAGAGTATGAGCCAGAGCAGTTCCCTGGCTTGGTTTATAAGCTTGCAGAAGCTAAGGCTACTTTCCTGCTCTTTAGCAACGGCAAGGTTGTATGTACAGGCACCAAGAGCGAGCAAGAAGTGTATCGGGCTTTGGACATGCTCATTGTCAACCTGAAAAAGATCAAGTAAAAATCTTTCTTGGCTGCCAAATTTTCACTAGACATACCCACATAGATTATATAAAACTGAATAGTTTGCAAGGTGCATTATGGAAGAAAGCGAGCAAGTTGCCAAGTTTCAGAATTTTTTCGAGCATTATTACTATGCTGAGCTTCTGGAAAAGATTCGCAAGAAGGAGAAATTTATTACTCTTGATTTTGCATTGCTCTCAGAGTTTGATCCTGCTTTAGCTGACCTTTTGCTCGAAAAGCCTGATGAGGTCTTACAGACTGCTCGGCTCGCTATTGAGCAGTTTGATTCCCAGGGCGATGCCAAGGATTTCACCTGTCGGTTCAAGAACATTTCGTCCAGCCAGAAGATCATGGTCAGGAACATTAGGAGTTCCCATCTTGGCAAGCTTTTGTGGATGGTTGGCATTGTTAGGCAGAAGTCTGATGTCCGGCCTCAGGTTACTTCTTCAAAGTTTGAGTGTCCTGTTTGTGGTGCTATAATAAATGTTCTTCAGCTTGACACAAAGTTCAAGGAGCCTTCTAAGTGCAGTTGCGGCAGGAAAGGCAGGTTTCATCTGCTAAGCAAGGAGCTTGTTGATGTGCAGAGCCTTACTCTGGAGGAGGCTACTGAAGAACTTGAGGGTGGAGAGCAGCCTAAGAGGATAAAGATTTTCCTGAAGAATGATTTGGTTAGCCCTCTGTCAGAAAAGCATACTAATCCTGGCACCAAGATTATTGTTGTTGGCCAGGTCAAAGAGGTTCCTATCACTTTGAAGAGTGGCGGCCAAAGCACCCGTTTTGATATACTGATTGAGGCGAACCATATCGAGGCCTCTCAGGAGGAATTTCTCGACCTTAATGTGTTGCCTGAGGAGCTTGAGCAGATTAGGGAGTTATCAGAGGACCCCAAGCTGTACTCGAGGTTAGTCCAGTCTATTGCTCCGTCAATTTACGGCCATGAGGTCATCAAGGAAGCCCTTCTCTATCAGTTGATGGGCGGTGTCAGAAAGTCTCGTGAAGGCGGCGCAGTTACAAGAGGAGATATTCACGTTTTGCTAATTGGTGATCCAGGAAGTGGAAAAAGTCAATTATTAAAGCGCATCACCAACGTTGCCCCTAAGGCAAGGTATGTTAGCGGTAAAGGTACCACAGGAGCAGGCCTTACAGCTTCAGTTGTGCGGGACGAGTTTTTGCAGGGCTATTCTCTTGAGGCAGGCGCCCTTGTCTTGGCAAATCATGGTTTGTGTGCTATTGATGAGCTTGACAAGATGAGTAAAGAGGACCGTAGCGCTATGCACGAAGGTCTTGAACAGCAGTCTGTTAGCATTGCCAAGGCAAACATCCAGGCTACTTTGACTTGCGAGACGACTGTGCTTGCTGCAGCTAATCCCAAGTTTGGCCGCTTTGATCCTTATGGTAATATTGCCGAGCAGATTGATCTTCCCTCAACTTTAATCAACAGGTTTGACCTTATTTTTCCGATAAAGGACCTGCCAGATGAGGATAAAGACAAGAAGATGGCTCGCTTTATCTTGAATCTTCATCAGAATCCCTATGTTGAGGAGCCAGAAATATCCACTAATCTTCTAAGAAAGTATATTGCTTATGCAAAGCAGAATCTCAAGCCCAGGCTGACAGAAGCTGCTGTTGAAGAGATTGAGCTCTATTATCTCAAGATGCGTGCTTCCGGCTCTATCGAAGGTGCTGTTAAGTCCATTCCAATTTCTCCAAGGCAGCTTGAAGGCCTTATCCGTTTGTCTGAGGCCGCTGCGCGTGTTCGTCTATCGGACAAAGTCACTAAGAAGGACGCAAGGCGTGCCATCAATCTTCTTGATTATTGCTTAAGGCAGATTGCCCTTGATGAAGAGACTGGGACTATCGACATTGACAGGATTGCCACAGGTATTACAGCAACGCAGAGGACAAGGATAGTCAGCATTAAGGAGATCATTGTGGAGCTTGAGAATAAGCTCGGTAAGACGATTCCTATTGAAGATATTATGAGGCTTGCCACAGAAAAAGGCATGGATGAGAGCGATGTCGAAAGCGCTATCGAGAAGCTCAAGCGTTCAGGTGACATTTACGAGCCTCGTCACGGAATCATCAGCAGGTTGTGATTGCAAAGGTTTTTATATAAATGCCAAGGAACTTTAGAGAATGGAAAAACTCTTGAGGCTTTTTGTTTGCATTTGTGTTCTATTGGCAGCTGTCCTTACTGCGGGCTGTATCGTTTCATAAGGCAAACAATTTATATCTCTTCCCAGTTCTTTGCTTGTCTAGATGAAAATCCTATTTGCAAAAGCCCCAAGGTATCAGTGGGCTTTTCACTCAAGCCATAGTAGCTTTTGGCCTCCCTTGGGATTCTGCTCAATGGCTGCTGTCTTGCGTGAAAATCTTGACGTCAAGGTTGCGGTAAGGGACCTTCCTGCTGCAGGTATTGGCTGGAAACATGTTGCTCCTATTTTGAGGCACGAAAAGCCAGATGTTCTTTGTCTTGGTGAAGAGACTGCCTCAAGCCACGAGGCTTTGCGTCTTGCCTCTCTTGCTAAAGAACTAAATCCTGAAGTGAAGGTCATAGTTGGTGGCTGCCACTTCACTTTTACTGCAGAAAATACCTTGTTGAATAATCCTGTTGATTTTGTTGTCAAACACGAAGGTGAGCTTACTATGCTCGAGCTTTCCAATTTCCTTCTTGATGGAAAAGACAATTTCGCTGATATTAAGGGAATTGCCTTTCGTAATGGACAAAGGGTTGTCCACACAAAACCAAGGCCCTTGTTGGACATGGAAAAACTGCCAATGCCTGCCTTCGATTTGCTCGACATGGACCATTATGGTTCGCAAAGTCACAGCCACAGGGATTTTGTTGCTGTTGAGCATAGTCGAGGCTGCTCCTCTAGCTGCAATTTTTGTGTCTTATGGAAGCAGATGGCCTCAATTAATCCTAAGAGTGGTGTGCCAAAGCCCTGCTACCGTACAAAGTCAGTAAAAAAGACTGTTGATGAGATTGAATGTCTGCAACAAAAATTCAAAAGAAAGACCTTTTGTTGGGTTGACCCTACTTGGAATGCTGACTCTCATTGGAACCTTGAGTTCTGTAATGAGATTTCCAAAAGAAAGCTTGATGTTGACCATGCCATGTGGATGCGTGCTGATTATATTGTCAGAGACGATAACAAAGGCATATTCTCCAAGCTTGTTAAGGCAGGCACAAGGCAGGTGATGATAGGTATTGAAAGGATTAATCCTTCAGACCTTGTTTTTCTGAACAAGAGGTCTAATGATTACAGCACTGTTGCCAAGGCTTTCAATATTGTTGCAGAATATCCGCAGGTTCTTTCCATTGCCTCCTATATTTACGGCCTTCCGGATGAAACCCCTAAATCTTTAAAAGAATTTTATCATGTCTTGAAGGACCTTCCCTTTGATGTTGGCATGCCAATTCCATTAACTCCATTGCCAGGAACAAAATACTTTGCCAATAACGATTTGCTTGAGGAAAATGATTACAGATACTATAACTTTATCAATCCTGTTATGCGTTCTGCCAATATGTCTAGGAATTGGCTGCTTTGGCGCACTTTTTTAAGCGGTTTGTCTTCAAGAGGGTATAGGGAACAGTTTTTTAGGCCAGATTCTACTGGCAAGAGGCGGCTTAATGCCATTAACAATCTTGCTGCATCAAAGAGAAACATCACTTGGAAATATTTTCTTAACTTTGTTTTGCAGCCTTTTGGCAAGTCAGTCAATTATAATATCAAGCCCGACTGGTACGATAAATGATAAGGTATTTTCTCGTAAGCAAGAATGACCCTATCAAAAATATTCCTAGACAATAGAATTGGGTTATTGACAATCCCAAATAATGTTCTGGGTAGTACCTGAAAAAGTCTGTTATGAACCTCCCTGTTGCGTAAAGCACCAGGAACCACAATGCTATCTCTCCTTTGAATCTTTTTTTCATATGCTTTAATATCACGAATATTAAAAGTGCGCTCGCTATTTCATACACTTGGCTTGGATGCCGTGCAACCCCTGTTATTGTGTTCTTCAATGCCCATGCTACATTGGTTCTTATTCCATAGCAGCAGCCGTTGAAATAGCATCCAATCCTGTATATTGCTATGAAAAGTGGAGTATATAGTGCTGTGACATCTGCAAGGAGTGCGAATGAGCCTTTTCTATGCTTCCTGGTCCATAGTGCAAGGAATACTGCTCCGCCTATTATCATCCCAAATGATGCAAGCCCTGGTTCAAACACGTTAAAGAACTGTCTTATCGTTGCAGCTCCGTCAAAATGTTCTGTAAAATACCAAATTCTTCCTCCAGCAAGGCTGCATAAGGCAAACAGCAAAAAGAACAGCAAGCTCTCGTTCCTGTCTCTGAACAATTTGATTTTCTTAGCTTCTCTTGCTGCAAGATATCCCATCACCACAAAGCCTAATGTTGACATTAAAGGCGCTACCCCTATGTGGATTCCTGCAATATAGAATGAGGGCATTAGCCTGTAGGGTATCATTGTTGTCAAGGTTTGTCGGCCTTGTATTAAATTTATCGCTCAGGATAACAGAATTTTCCTGCTCCGCAATTTCCCACACTCTTGTCAGAGACCTCTATTGTCATCTGGTTGAAAACATCCTTTGTCTCAAACCCTTCAACCTGTTCTGAAGAATATGTCCCTGACCTTGAGGTTGTGCTGTTCATTGGCACGCTGAATGTTCCTTCAGGGCTGGATGTTTTGAGCCCATCAAAACTCACTTTGCATGTAAGCCCTTCCTTGCATGCAGTTATTGTGTAACTGTAGGTGTACTCATAATGGTTTGATAGAATTGTCTGCTTGAATGTTCCGTTGACTTTTGTGATTGATATCTTTTTTTGCTCGCAGATTGTCGGCCCTGGTGCTGGTGCTGGTGTCGGCACAGCATCTTCTGCAGTCTCTGTTCCGTCTCCTTGGGTGTCTTCAACATCGCTGCTGCTGCAGCAGCCTCCGCAGCACCCTCCGCTGCTCGATCCACCGCTTGCGCTGTACACTATTAGTGGTGCAGCGAGTGCAACTATGATTATCACGATCATTATTGTGTGCAGGCTTTTTGTTGCCTTCTTTGAAAGCATATGCAAAAATCTTGTTTTGTATTATTTAAACCTTTCTTCACAAAGTTTATATATGCTGCTTTGTGTGTTTGATTCTCTGTAAAGAGGTGTCTGCAATAAAAAAAGGTCAGTTGACTATTTTCATTATTCTTGGCCTTGCAATCCTCTCTTCCCTGGCTTTGGTTTATTTTCTTGAATCAGCAAAAACACAAATCCTTCCCGAGCATCCTATTGAGCCTGAGCTTGTGCCAGAGCTTGTGTCCCAGGCAGTCTCCTCTTGCGTTAAGGAGAAAGCACCAATACTCATAAAGTCTCTTGCCTCTGGAGGCGGAGATTTTCATCCACTTCAGCACAGGTTGTACCAGGGAGTAAATTATTCTTACCTGTGCTTGTCCAGCGAAAAGAATGGATGCATCAATGGCTTGTTGACAAGGTCAAAGATGCAGTCCAGATTGGCAGAAGCCTTGCGCACTGGACTTTTGTCCTGTATTAACCTGACTTTCTTGAAACGCCAGGGTTATGCTGTAACAGACAAACCTATAGTTGTCTCTTCAGTTATTGCCTTTGACCATGTGCAGTTCCTTGTTGATTATCCTGTGCTTGTTAGTAAGGATTCTTTTGTTTTGGAAAATCCAAAGCAGTCTGTTGACATTGCCCTGCCTTTAGGCAAGCTTCTTGACCTCTCAAGGTTTATCCTTAACTCAGAGATTAATTCCTCTTATTTTGATAAGGATTCCTGGATGCTTTCTCACCCTGATGTTCTTATTGAAAAGCACAAGCCTTATCCTGACACGCTTTACTCATTATCAGTTTATCTTCCAGATACCAAAGACAGCTTGAGATTCAATTTTGGTTTTCAAGGCAAAGACACTGTTTCGCTAATCGGCAAAGCCTCTATCCCTATTGAACCAGCAGGTTATTGCATTACCTCAGATAGGGCCTGTTTTTTTAACTCACCTCAGGCTGATTGTATTAGCGAGAATGGAGTTTGGTCTTCTTCTTTGCCTCTTGATTGTGACCAGCCATTTGCCCCTTCCGCTTGTAAGGATTGCTCTGGTTGTGCTCCCTTGCCTAATGGTGCTTCTTGGTGTGTTTACCAGGGTCCTTCTGGCTCCGGTCTTGATTTTGTCGGCTCCCAGCATTATCTCCAGAGCTGTTTTGATGGCAGGATTCTTACTGAAGAGTGCCGCGATTATCGTGAAGAGCTCTGCTCAGAACAGCTTATTGATGGTTTGCCAAAGGCTGCATGTCGCCCTAACCGCTGGCAGGATTGTGCTGCACAAAACATTCAGTCTTCCTGTGAAGACATTTCAAAGCGTGATTGCCAGTGGTCAGCCTGGCTATTAAGATCGCCTACCTTTGGAGTGATTCGGCCTGATCATCTTTGTTCCCCTCTTGCTCCACCAGGCTTTAGGCATTGGCAAAACCAGGCCTCTCCAGTTTGTGGAATGGCTAGCGAGCAGCGCTCGTGCGATGGTTTTAGTTGCCCCCAGGCCTGGGTTGATTCTGTTGCTGCTTATTGTTCTTACCAGGGTGATTGCGGCGATTATTACAATATTGCCGGAGCGTTTGGCTCAGGTGGCTATTTTAACACAGATGGATCTCCAAGGCTGTCCACCCTTCCTAGTGCCAAGTCTGCTAACATGACCTTTGCTTCTCTCCAGTTGCCCCTCTCAGTGGCTCAGCCTATTTTAACAGGTCATGAGTTCGATTCTAGGATTCCTGTGCAGAAGCTTATGGATGGTATCTCAAGTTATATGACCTGGCTTTCCAATCAGGATCCTTCTGATTATGCCTGGCACTATCTGAAATACGGCAACATTGAGTTTCATGTCTTGCACTCTGCTTTTTGCCTTCCCTGGGTAGCTCCCTTCGGCTCTGCAAATTGTTTTGATTGCAACAAGTCAGGACTTCCATGCACAGAATATAAGTGCAGAAGCCTTGGCCAGGGCTGCATTTACGAGGAAAAGAATGGTTTCGGTTCCTGCAGCCCTATAGCTGAGGATTCTAACCCGCCAAAAATTGTTTTTGATTCAGTCAAAGGCTACAACTCCACAAGACAGGACTTTGCTGGTTATGATAATTGCTGGCACTTGGACAAGCCAGTGCCTCCTTATGAGACAATAAACTTCAGGTTTAACACCTCTAAGGATGCATCATGCAAGACTGCTCCCCTGCCTATCAACTATTCTCTTATTCCAGGCTCTGGCGCAGTGGCTTTTTCTACTGTGCATCAGATGTCTTTTAAGGTTGTTGCCCTTGAACAGATGAAGCACCAGTTCTTGAGTGCCATTGGTTTGCGTAGCGTTTTACAGGTTGCAATGCTTGACCAATACAAACAGATTTTTAACAAGACTCGCTCAAAGCTTATCAAACTTGCCTCAAGTTTTGGATTGAAAGCCACTCCAATTGTTTCATTTATTGACCGGCTGGAGTCAGAATTCTATTCCTTGGTACAGCCCTCGATAGTGCACTCCCTTGCTTTGGTTGAGCGTATTGTCCTGGCCATCGAGGCCCGCCAGGGCGTTGTCTTTGTCAGTTGTGTCGACCGCTCAGCAAATAACAACAATTTCTGCATTTCCTATGACCTGCTGCCTGACACATCTCCTCCAAAGATTCTCTCCCTTAATCCTTTAAACAACAGCCCGGTTTCTTCCAAGTTCAATCTTTCAATTGTTGTTGACGAGCCCGCACAATGCAGCTATTCTTTCGACCAGGATTTGCCTTTCCAATCAATGCCTCACCAACTTAACTGCACCTCTTCAGAACTTGCAGGTTTTGTTGACAACTTTTCCTGTGGAGCCGAAATCCAAAGCCATCCTCAAACCAATATCTTCATCAGATGTGTTGACCAGCCGGTTTTTACTGAATCATACTCGCTTTTCCTAACAAGGCATGATCGCTTCGCCATCCTAAATCAAGATTACCCTAATTCGATTTCTTTGAAGCAGCAAAATGTAATCAACGTTACTAATCCGTTTGTCTTAAAGACCCTTACAACAGATGTGGAGGTTAACACCTCTGTTGTTCAGTTAGTCATTTACTTTGATGGGGAAAGGTCTTGTAGGTTCAGCACAAAAGACTTAAGCTTCGAGAAGACTGAGGGTATTGCCCTCTGTGAACTTGATTCTTGTGTTTTCTTGGCAGATGTTCCCTCTGACATGAGGCTGTTCATTAAGTGCCAGCTAAAGCAGTCTTTGACAAGAAATTCAAACCCAAAAGGTTATCTTGCTGCTTATCATTCCTGAGTCTTTATGTATTTAAGTGATTCGCAGGATTTTTGCAGGTAAGGGTTCTCCACCTTTTCGCACACTGTGAAGTCATACCTCATTGCAAAGTGCATATAGCATGCATCCCTGTTTGCAGTCATATTTATGTAGCCGCAGGCTATGCTTTGGTTTACTGTCTTGGCTATCACATCAAAGCAATGGTCTTTGTCTGAAAGTTGTCTAAGGGTTTCGCATGTCTGTTTTGCCTTGTTCGGGTCTGTTTTGCTTAGTGTGCCAGCTCGATCGATTATCTCGCTAGTGCTTTCTGTTATCTCGCAATCCTTAGCACAATCGTTTGCATCACATGCCCCATCTCCGCAGCAAGGTATTATCCTTTCGTGAACGCATTGGCCATTGTCGCAGCTGTCTATTGTGCACTGGTTGTTGTCATCACAATCCTCGCATCCTTGCTTGCACGCTTGACATACTCCGCTGCAGTCAATCCCTTCTTCGTCCTGATTCATTATTCCATCAGAGCAGCTTGGACATTTCTCGCACAGCCCACCGCAGTCTATCCCTGTCTCTCCTTGGTTTTGTTTGTTGTCAAAGCAGCTTGCTGTAGCAGACTCTTTATAGACTGTGAACTGGAAGCTTGAACTCGCTGTTCCTTTTGTGTAGCTTGCTGTGCTTTTTACTGTGTATTTGCCAGCTTCAATTCCGGCAGGTAGTTCAATTTCCATTGTCTCTGTTGTTCTCTTTTCCACAGCTAGTGTGTCTTCCTTGCTCGCAACTTCCCTGTTGTTGTTGTCCTGTACCACTGACTTTATCTGCACATCATATCTTTGGCTGCTTCCCATGTTGAACAATGTTACCTTGAATTGAAGCTTTTCCCCCGCTTTTAGTGCGCTCTTTATTGGCGATGTCTGGAAATCCAATAGCTTGCTTGGTGCTGTGTTATTTAGGCTTATGAATAGGTAGGCTGTGAGCGCAAGCCCGATGCATATTGCTGCTATTGCTATGATTGCCGACTTTGAGAAGCTTATTGTGTGGTGTATTTGTGTCGGCTTGTTGTACAGGAAGTTGATTGCTGTGTCGATTTCGTAAGGTGAATATCCTTGTGCAATCAGTTGGTTCCTTACAGAGTTGATGTCCTGACCATTCTGTATAGAGTTCTGTATGAACATTACCAGGCTCTGGTTTGCCATTTCTTGTTTGTGCTATTGAACGTTTATAAATTTTTGTAAAACTACACTGGATAATATAAAAATATTTAAACACACTTTCCAACTGTTTTTTTCATGCAGAGACAGGTTGCCTTTAAGCTTCGAGTTGCCGATATCCTCAACAATCCTTTCATAAGGAACGAGGGTTGGCAGCCCAATAGCATTGAAGTAGCAGGCATTGAAGTGTCGCGTGTAAACCTCGTGGCAACTGTTCTCACAAGGCCTGAAAAAGAGCTCAATCAATTGGTTTTTCTGCTCGATGACGGCACTGGACAGATTCCTGCGCGCTTTTTTGGAGACTCACCCTCAATTTCTTCGCTTGAAATCGGTGACATTGTGCTCGTTATTGCCCGGCCTAGGGAGTATAATAACCAAAGATATTTGGTCCCAGAGATTGTTAGAAAGATTTCTGATCCCAAGTGGATTGAGCTGCGCAACTATGAGATAAAGCTCCCTGAACAGAAGCCTTCAGATAATATGCCTGCTATGATCCTTGCTGCAATGAGAAGGCTGGATAAGGGTGATGGGGTTGACTACCAAGCCCTTGTTAGTGAGCTTGGTTGTTCTGAGGAAACTATTGACTCTCTCTTGAAGCAGGGCGAACTCTTCCAGATTAGGCCTGGAAGGCTAAAGCTGTTAGGCTAGGCGAAGAACAATGGTGTGACAAAGACCTCTAGCCCTGCAGCTATTACAAGCATTAGCACAGATATTATTATCATGTCTGAGGAGTCTAAAAGTATTTTTTCGAAAGACTGTGTTCCGAATTCGTGTTTTATGACAGCCACGCTTATGATCCCTCCTGCCAGTCCCCCTATGAAGTACGACAGGATTTCTGGAAATCCGTGTATTGCATATCTCAGTATTGACAATGCGCTGATGTGAAAGTAACCTGCTATTTTGACTAGTCCGGCTGCTGTTGCGTACGCTGCAAAATGCGTCCTGAAGAAGTTGCCCATTGCCACTCCTATCACAGATGCATTCCATATCAGGATGAACATTGAGCCCATTCCATAGACAAAAGCAAATAATATGCAGAAAATCAGCACCTTTACGTTGTTCATGAATATTTTTGTGAAGATTGCGAAGTAATCAACAGATAGCCCTGTGATATTGCTGTTTATGCTCGTTATTGTCTCTGTCTGTATTGTAAACAGGTTTACTGACGTCTTTGTCGGTAGCACAATATACCACAGTGCGCATGCCAAAGTCACTCCAAGGAAAAGAAACATGAAAAAACTTAGCGCATGTGCGTGCTCCCTCAATATTGTCTTCTCACCCTCAAGCTCAATATCCTTGGACTCTTCCATCCTTACAGTGTTGTATATTAATGGTGTGCAAGCTAAGACTGTGAGGAACACCATCACCAGGCTTGCGTACTTTTGGAATATCCACAGGCTAAGGAAGATTGCTATCGAGCAGTACAAGAAACCTATAAAGAATAGCTCCCAAGGTTTTTTTTCTGCCTTGAATGGGTTTATTATGTCTTCTATTACCATTCCAGCCTTTTCGTGCTCTAGTGTTTAAAAAGTTTTTCAATTGCCTAAACAAATAGGTTTAAATAAGCTCATGTTTTTTGTGCCCGTATGGAGTACGAGAAATTGCTTGCAAAGGCCAGGACGCTTATGCCTCAATCTGTTCTTGAGAAGGATAGATTTGAGATTCCGAAGGCTATCGGCCATCTCCAGGGCAACAAGACCATTATTAGTAATTTTCATCAGATTGCTGATGTGCTTCGTAGGCCTACTGACCACTTTGTCAAGTATGTCCTAAAGGAGCTTGCTGCCCCTGGCCAATTGACCCATAACGCGCTCATTATAGGCACAAAGATCCCTGCCTCAAGGATCAATCAGAAGATTCGCCAGTATGCTAACGAGCTTGTGCTTTGTTCTGAGTGTGGCAAGCCTGACACCAAACTTGAGAAGGAGGGCAGCGTTACTTACCTCAAGTGCACTGCCTGTGGCGCAAGGCATTCGGTGCATTCAAGGATTTAAGATGCTTGTGAAAATTCACCATATCCCTCAATAGAGGACTATGGTCGCTGTTTCTGATAAGGATCTTTTAGGCAAGAGGTTTGAAGAGAATTGTCCTGGATTTGACTGGTGATTTTTATAGGGGTTTGCAGATGGCAAAGAAGGGACTTCTCCGTGTTCTGCGTAACACTCAAATCATCAATCTTGTTGCCAAGAGGTCTGTTGCGCTTGGCATTGCAGAGAAGCTTGTGGGTATGTCTTCTGTTTTGACTGTGCAGGGCCGCATGCCCAGTCATTTCTGATTGGCTAGGCAAACCATCTTCCTAGTCCTTCTTGTTTTTCCCTTTCCTTTCCAAATACTGCCTCAATTCTTCTTTTTAGGAGTTCAAGTGTTTGGTTTAGGTACGCTGGCAACTGGTACTTTTTCACCAAGCTTATTGATGGTTCAAGGTATTTCAAGACAGAGCCTTCTGCCACTGTGAATATTATCCTTCCTCCGCATCCGCACTTGCCCAAGAGTGGCGGCCTTCTGAATTTTGTGTTGCAGTCCACGCACCTGAACTGTTGCGTTGAGAATTTCCTTAGGTTTCCCTTTGTGTCTTTGAGAAAGTGTTTTTCTATCACAAGTCTTGCCACGTCAGACGTGTCTACTGCCCTTATCCTCTCAGCAAGTTCCATCTGGCCCTTGAGTTTGTCCTCCATGCTTGGGATGGTCTTGTAAGCCGAGCATCTTACTCCCCCGTTGATGTCCGAGACATTGTGAGTGAAGCCATAGCCTTGAAACTTGTTTTCTGTGTTGAGCCTTTTCTTTACCTGTTCTATCTTCACTTCTCCAGGGTTCTTGTAGTCCTGGCATGCCTCATAGAATTCGAGTGGATAAGACCATGCTATGTCCATGTCAAATACCATGTCATCCACCTCTTCTGGAACAACGTGCGAGGTAAGCACTAAAGGTGCGTCTTGCGTCGAGCCCCTGTGTGTGGGTAGATACTTCTTTGAAAAATTGATTAGTGAGTCAAGTAGCAGCATGACGCATGCCTCATCTCCATCGCAGTCTCGCCTTGTGGCAGCATGTAGCAGTGGATGCGCGAAAAACCCTTGGGTTTTTGAGAATCCGATTATTCTTCCTGCGATTGCAGCAGAGGTGTGTGGTGCAAGGCACACAACAAGCTGTCCCACCAATCCGGAAGCATCCTTCAACCTGTAGTAAGGTTTCATTTTGTATAGTCTTTCCAGCGTGTCATCAACAAAATTGGCTGTTCTGAACAGCACCTCATCAGCCCCTTCATCCATCGAATTCCCGCTTGAAGGCAGGATTACATCCTGTGGCCTCAATTCCAGGATTTGTTCTTCGTCCTGCAATTGCCTTCCATAGCAATCAACCTCATACCCTAGTCCTTTCAGTTTTTCCACAGATGTTCCAATCTCGTTTGGCTTGAAATGCGTTATCGGCAGTTGTGTCATATCATAGCGGGTTGTTCCGTCCTTGTTGACATAGATTCCATGCTTTGCCCTTAGGATGCCCTTTGCCAGGTGCTCTGGTGTGTGGTCTTCGTTCGATGTTCCCCTAACTCCTTTGATTAGGTCAGGGTATGTTTTCATTGAAAGTAAGCTTGTTGCGCTCGCAAAATAATGGTTGATGTCGATTTCTGTTTCCCTGTAGCTCAATGCTTTTCCGTGTTTTTGGCATGAGTCCTTTTGGAGCACCCCGCAGCTCTTGCAATAGTAGCATCTCTTGGTTTTTCCTTGGCACTTTTCGCATACTGCAAATATTGTTGTGCTCTTGCAGTTGTCGCACTCGTAGATTGGGAAGTCTGCGGTGACCTTTCCTTTCTGTAATGCTGATTGCAGGCTGCGCATCTTTCCCCCTTCATCCCCCACTGGGAAGAGCATATGCGGCTTTCCTGTCATTTTCCTCATCTTTGCCTTTTCAGGCCTGCCCATCCTTGCGCCGATAAATATCCCTGACTTATCCCTTATTTTGAATGGAGATATTGTGTTGATGAATTCTAGCGCTGTTCCTTGAAATCCTTCAGCACTTTGTATCATACCATTTTCCAAGCCAAGCGTTGCCATTAGCACTCTTGCATGCTCCCCTTTTATCACTATGAACTCATTGCTTGCAACTTCATGCGGTATTCCAAGCAGTTCCATTGCTCTCTTTGCCTTGTCTTCCATTGGTATCACTATTTTTTCTGCTTCTCCGCTCTCCGGAAAGATTTTTGCCTTCCTCAAAGTGTTCAGAAGTGCATCGAGTTGGTCAAGGGTTATCTCTTTCCAGTATAATGTGTATGCAGGATGCATCGGCACCTGTAGCCTTGTCGCTACTGCTATTGCTTCCCTTGCGCTTGGTGCCTCCCCTTTCTTCAGTAATGATTCCAGCCTAAAGCTTGCAATATCTGCCAGTTCTGCTGCCTTTTCCATGTCGATTGTGCCGAAAAGATTTACTATTGCTTTTTCGAATTCAAGCACCCACCATTCTTCGCAATAGCCCGGAGGCACTAACATATGGTTTCTGTTGAAGAAATCTCCATAATTTGCCATTATGTCGCCTAGATACAGTATTTCCAAGATTTCTCCTGCATTTTCTTTTGCGTTGGCTTCACTGTTCAGCTGGATGACTGAGCCATTCTTTAATTTCACTATCGGCCCTTCTATTGAATCTGCTACTGTGACTGATGCAGCCTTTCCTGGCCTCTCCAGCTTTAGCTGTGTTCCTATGGCTATGTACTTGTTTAGTATCTGCATCGTTGCCGGGTGTATTGCTGCGCATGAGTAGCCTGATGTCCTTGTTCTGCCGTACCTCAGCCTAAAGCCACCGCTTCTCAATGGATGCGTAAGAACCGGTCTCCCTGCCACAAGGTCGTTGATGAATGTGTAGTTTGGCAACACTTTGGCTGTGCTGTCTTTCTTGCTTGTACCCTTTGCATGAATGCTGTGCTTTAGTTCTACGAATTCTTTGAGGAATGCCCAGCCGCCCAAATCAAAATCCTTGCCCCACTTTAGCAACTGTTTTTGCAGTTTCTCTGCTTTTTGTGCTATGCCCTCTCCAAGCACTAGGCATACTCCGTTGCGTATTGTGTCTGTCTCTATCCTTGCCAGGCCTTTGAATCTCGATACTTCTATTTTCTCTGATGGGTCGCCGTCTAGTTGTACAGGCAGTTTCTGGACAAGGAATCTTATCTCTTCCTCGCTCGGCAGGTACTGCAGGTTGGTTATTCTTTCGTGATAGTCGTACAGTTCTGTAACAACTCTTTCCACCTCTTCAGTGGTTGGATCATAGCTCGCATAACCCATCTTAAGACGCACATAGTCTGCTATTAGTACACTAACTGATGCACCTGTGCCTCCAGCGCTCCTTATAGGCCCTGAGAAGAAAAGTGCAAAGTAATCTTTGCCCTCACGAGTTTTCCTTATTTTGATTCCGACAAACCCTTCTAGTGGTGAGGCCACAGTGCCCATTGTAATGTACGCAAGGCCAACTCTTATCCCCATCTCCATTGCCTGTATTTGGTCTTTGAATTTGCAGAATTCTTCCTTTGCCACCTCAAGCGCGATTGTTAATGAAACCCTCCAATCCAGGCTTCCATATTGCTTTTCCAGTTCTTTGATCCTGTTTGGCAGCCCTTTTCCCACAATCTGCGGAGCAACAACTGATATCAATCCCTCTACCCTTTCAGCAAGGTCATGTACTAGTGGTATTTCTGTGTCTGTCTCCGGGTCCAGGTTCTTTTTTCTTGCCTCTCTCGCTATCTTGTATCCTTCTTCGAGTTTGTGGTCTATATACAAAAAATAGTTTTTCATTAGTCACTAAACTTCAACAGCTTCACGTTCCTTGTCTGCAGGTTGACTATTGGCACTCTGCATGGTTCTGGTTTGTGCCCGCATTTTTCTTGAAATGGTGTTTTGGACTGCCAGCAGCTTCCGCATATCATCGTCACATTCCTGTAGTTTGAGACAGATGACCTGTGTATATGTCCTGTGACAAAGAGGTCTGGGACCTTGCTTATCACCAGGCAATCTTGGTTTGCATCAGGCATGTAGAGTGTTGAGGAATGCGAGGGCGCGAGATGCCGTCTCTTCAAGAGGAACTTCATTATCAGGTCTGGCTTGTCATATCCTCCCTTGCTCCTGATTGAGTCCACCTCGCTTGCATAATAGTCAAAGCTGTATCCGTGGTATAACAGCACGTCAAATCCCTTGAAATCTTTTTTGCTGCCGATGTTTATTAGTGAGGGATTGCTGACCATTATGGCATTGGGCAACTGCCATAGGCTTGCTGCAAAGTCTTTGTACAGCTCAAGCTGTGGCTCGGAAATCCTCATGGCATCATGGTTGCCCGCGCATATGATGACTGGGATACTTGACGGTATCTCCTTTAGCAGTTCTGCGCATTTTTCGTATTGCTTGTATATATCAGGTATTATCAGTTCTTTTTCTTGTCCAGGGTATATCCCCACCCCGTCCACCATGTCTCCCACTATAAAGATGTATTTCACACTTTCAGCTATCCGAAGTTGTTCTGGCGTTCCTTTCCTTCCGTTTATCCATGCCAAGAAGTTGAGGAACTCCTCTTCTAGGAAGAATTTTGATCCCACATGAAGGTCTGAGAGGAAAACCGCATACTCTTCCTCAGGTCCTTTTTTTAGCTCCTTGTCGTTTGGTATGTCAGGCCACACTATTGAGTTTGCAAAGACTATCTTTTCAGCGTTTATTCCGCTTATTCCTATCACTTCGTCAAGCACTATATCTTTTGCCATTGCGTAGAGCTCGGGTTTGGTCTTGTTCACCATCACCTTTATTGTTCCTGTCTGGTCTTCCATTGTGAGCATGATGTTTTGGTTCTTTGTCTGCTGCTTGTCAGCCACTATGCCTATGAATGAGATATTTTCGCGCTCCCTCTTGTTTTTGATTCTGTTTATTGAAAGCATGTTCGTGAGTTCTGGCCTGCCAGCAAGCATCCTCTCTATTGCCTTGTATCTTTCGTTGAATAGCGAAACAAAGTCTGCAACCTCAATTTTGTGGGGGACTACGTTGTACGAGAAAACCACCTTCACGCCCTTGATTTCCTGTTCTGGTTCTATCGTTGCCAGCTGTTTTAGTACCTTGCCGTATGCCTCCCCATTTGTCTTTTCTGCCACCACTTTCAGCTTTTCAAGCTCTTGCCAGTTGATTTTTTTCTTGCTTGTAAGAAGCTCGTGAGTGTCTTTGCTTAAGAGAAGGAAATCCTTTTCTTGTTTTGAGACCTCATCTTCTAACTTGCTGTTGTCCTCAGTTATGCTGTTGAGAATGTCCGGGCTTACAAGTATTCCCTTGCTTAGAAATGAGCTTACTGCTTGTTTCTTTTCTTCATTCATTCTAGGTAGGAAGGGCTATTCCTGTGTGTTCAGTTTAAGTCAAGCCCTTCTTCTAAAATTCTCTTTATTTTTGTTATGCTGGAACTTGGTATTGCCAGGCTTATCTCTCTTGTCCTGCCATACCTGCCTTTTGATATGACCTTTGCGTTTATCATTCCCAGCATGTCTAGCTCTCCTACAACATCTGATACCCTTCTCTGTGTTAGTGGTCTCAAACCCACTTGTAGGCATACTCCTTTGTATAACTCATAGATTTCGCCGGTGAATATCATGTCCTTCCTTTTGTTGTATATCGAGATTATCGAGTAGAGTATTGCCTGCTGTTGTGCTGGTTGCGTGCTCACCACTTCAAGCACCCTATCATTCTCTATTTTCTCTTCAGCCTCGTCTATGTGCTGTACCTGGATTTTACTGTAGCCATTTCGCTCTGCAACCTCTGCCGCTACCCTTAATAGGTCAAGTGCCCTTCGTGCGTCTCCGTGTTCTCTCGCCGCATACGCAGCGCATTTTTCCAATACACCTTCTTCAACAATGTTCTCTTTGAACGCAACCTTTGCTCTCTGCTTTAGGATTTGCTGCAGCTGTAAAGCATTGTAGGGCGCAAACACTATCTCTTCCTCAGACAATGAGCTCTTTACTCTGGGGTCAAGGTTCTCAGTGAACACCAGGTCGTTCGATATTCCCACCAGGGATATCTGGCTCTTCTTGAGCTCGCTGTTTATCCTGGTGAGGTTGTAAAGTATATCATCTGATGCTTTCTTGACCAGCTGGTCTATCTCATCTAGGATAAGTATTATGATCTGCTTCTCCTTGTCCACCGTCTCAAAGAATATTTTGTATATTTCGTCTGTTGGAAGGCCAGTCGGCGGTATTGCTTTTCCAAATTCCCTGCATAGTTGTGCTATGAGCCTGTACTCAGTGTCCGCAACCCTTTTGAGTTTGCAGTTTATATAGAATATCTTTATTGGCAGCATTCTTTGCATTGCTACCTGCGAAATCTGGTTTGTCACATACTTTATTGAGAGGGTTTTTCCAGTTCCTGACTTCCCGTAAAGGAAAAGGTTGGATGGCTTGTCAAGCCTCAGGGTTGGTGCTAGTATGTTTGCCATTTGGTGTATTTGTTCATCTCTGTGTATGATAGTTTCAGGCGTGTAATTCGCTTGTAGCACCTTTCTGTCATTGAATATAGACTCCTTGGTTAGAAATTGCTCGAAAAAACCTGTCAGCCCCTTTTGCACCATAAAAATCCAGAAGAAACAGAGGTATATAAATTTTTGGATTCCGCAAAAAGATGCCACCCCTTCACTTCGTGTGCAACTCAGCTGTTTGTTTGATATGTCTGTGTTACATAAATATATTCTAAAACATTATGTTAGGATTATATATTTTTTATTATATATGATA
>JAZDKJ010000002.1:0-146553 GCA_043803105.1 Candidatus Woesearchaeota archaeon | reverse complement strand
GTTTTATTGACGGCTTGCATGAGAGGCGTAACGAGGTCTTCACTGTCCCTAGTTAGAGTCCCCTGAACACACTATACTGGTGCAAAAGCCAGTGACCTCCAGTGGGAAGCAAAGACCCCGTGGAACTTTACTACAGCTTGTGATTGTGATGTGAGCTTTGCTGTGTAGAGTAGGTAGTAGCTGCTAAAGCTTTTTCGCTAGAAAAAGTGTAGGCAAAGTTGAAACACTACCCTGTGAAACTTATATCGCTCACTTTCTCTTAAAGAGAAAAGACACTTATAGGCAGGTAGTTTGGCTGGGGCGGCACCCTGCTGAAAATGTATCAGCAGGGCCCAAAGGTTAGCTCATCTCGGTTAGAAATCGAGAGTAGAGCGCAAGAGCAAAAGCTAGCCTGACTGTATTTCAACCAAGAAGAAATGCAGAAAGGAAACTTGGGTCTAGCGAACCCTTATGGCTCCTTGATGGGGCCTAAGTATGACAGAAAAGCTATCCCGGGGATAACAGAGTCGTCGCGCCCGAGAGCTCCTATCGACGGCGCGGCTTGCTCCATCGATGTCGGCTCATCCTATCCTGGGCGTGCAGCAGCGTCCAAG
This sequence comes from Candidatus Woesearchaeota archaeon, assembly GCA_043803105.1. GTDB lineage: Archaea > Nanobdellota > Nanobdellia > Woesearchaeales > JAZDKJ01 > JAZDKJ01. The sequence continues at coordinate 145,960 of JAZDKJ010000002.1, read as the reverse complement.
GGTGTGGGTGTTCACCAATTAAAAGGGTTCGTGAGCTGGGTTCAGAACGCTGTGAGGCAGTTTGTTTAATATCTACTGGAAATGTTCGATGTCTGAGGGGAAGGATCCTCTAGTACGAGAGGAACGGGGATCCGTGGCCTCTAGTTTACCGGTTATCCGACAGGGTACGCCGGGCAGCCACGCCATCAGGGATAAGAGCTGAAAGCATCTAAGCTCGAAACCCTCCTCAAAAAGAGACATCGTTGAAGGACTCTTGCAAAATACAAGTTTAATGGAGCTGGTGTGTACGCACCAAGGTAACGAGGTGTTCAGCATGCAGCCCCCAATCGTCCGAAAACCTTTTGTTTATAGTGCACGGTTTTTTTTCTTTTGTTTTTGTGTGTGTTTTTCGTCTTTTGTAGAAGAAAGACTAGAATTCTTAGGCAACTTTTATATAGGACCAAAATTTAATAACAGTTGGTATGGAGTCTAAGATTGTGCAAATGCTGGTTTCAGGGCAGAAAGACCTGGAATGGTACAAGAAAAATGTGAAAGCCCTAAAGGAGCAATATAACGAGATGTTCGTGGCAATCTATAATGAATCAGTTGTGGATTCTGACAAGGATGCTATAAAGCTTGTGGCAAGACTTAGGAAAAACAAGATTAATCCTTGTAAAGTCTTGGTTGAGTTTGTAAGTAAAGTGACCTCAGTATTATGAGAGTTCAATTACAAATTATTGGCAATAGGATTTTTCTCAACTCTGTTATCCTGTGTTCAAAGGTACGTTGTCCACCAACAGCAATGGCGTTTGTAGTAGATACGGGAGTGAATTCTCTTTCCTAAGCGCAAAGGATGTTGCTCGCTTGCAGATTCCCATGCATGATAAGGTTGTTTTCGGTGAGGTGGACTTTGCAGGGTCAAGGTATAAACAAGTCGAGTTGCCGAAATTTACGTTACAAGTTCCTACTGAAGATAAAAAAAGTCATTTTGCAATACCACTGGACCTGACAGCATTAAAGACGACAAAGATGTCAGAAAAGAAGAAGCAGGCTGCAATGACAATGCCTTCAATCCTTGGAATGGACTTTCTTAAGAGCCATAAAGTTGGGCTACACGTTTTCGCTGCAGAGGACTTGGCTTACTTGGAATTCTCAGGCTAAGTAGCCCCCAATAGTCCGAAAACCTTTTGTTTATAGTGCACGGTTTTTTCTTTTGTTTTATGATTAATTTATGATGTTTAGGCAGAGTTCTAAATAAATTTCTGATAGCTTCCAAACGGAATTTGGGAAATTGTTGCAAGAAATTATGGTTCAAGTAGAGTTATGCTCTCCGTCGGTTACAAAGTTCCGACGGATTTCTTCAGAAATATCGAGAATGTGTCCATCTATCTAATAAACGGAGTGATACATAAATATAAAGAAGCAAGGAGCTTTGGCTTCATTAATTAATTGACTTTGGAAAATAATTCACCTATTGAAGATTGTAACGAGCCAGAACTATCTTGGTATTTGATCAGAATTTCTTCCTTTAACTTATTTGTGTCTTCAGATTGGGTATTATTGCATTTTTCTAAAACAAAGGTATTGCTATTTCTGTCTTTAAGAACATCAATAGTTGATGATTCTTGGCAGGAATTAACACTTACGGCAATATTTTTTAAATCATTACCAAACGAGTGTGAAATTGTAAGCTCTATCTGAGATTTTGAAACGTTAAAGTCCACGCAATTAAAGGGAGGTCTTAAAACACATTTGTCCGGAAGGAATCTAGATGGATTCTGTTCTTTTGTGAGTTGTTCTAATCTTTCTTGAAGTTTAGTTTCATCAGGGGACAGTTCCTCTCCTCTATTTGCTTTATCCACAACATTTCCCCAGATAGCTCTTTCTTCTTCAGTTAATTCAGAGATTTTGTTATTATCTATTTTATTTATAATAGAATCAATCTTATTGTTTTGAGCATCCTTATTCTTGATGGAAGTACAACCTATACATAATAGTGTTATTACAATAATTATTACACATAACTGCCTCATATTAAACATTCAAACCCACAATTATATAAACTTTTTGTAGGCCAAACCTTCTTCAAACAATAGACGCCCAAGCTCTGTTTGAAATTGCAAGGAAGAGAGGTGGACTTCAAAGAGAGATAACAGAGCGGACTGCAAGACTGTATTTCTATATACCAAGTCGTGTCAGTGCGTGATGGAATTCCGGCGCTGCTTCAAGAGACAAAAAACAGGTGTACCTAGAAAGAGCAATTATGGTAGAGACACAATTCTTATCTCGACAAATACTGAAGAAGGAAATGCATTGTTTCCCATGTCAGGCATGTTCTTTGGCTTCAGGTCATCGCCAACAAACTCACCATAACGTTTTGCCCCATATTCCAGCATAAGCCTTCCAAAACCCATCGAAGTCTTACGATAGGCTGCCAATTTCTTCTTTCGAACTGGCACAATAAAGATATCAACATATTCTTTCATAGTCTCACCTCAATCCCATGAGAAACCCAAGAAGCATTTCTTTATGGGTGCTCCTCGTATACCAAAATACCTACTTAGCTGCTGGTTTGACCATCTTCAAGGCGTCGTTCATTGAAATCTTTTCGTTTGGGTGCATCATCATAACGTGCCAGACACCCATGCCTGCAACCTCGTCCTTGCTCTTGCTCCTTACAGTAAATCCATCCTCACAGGTCATTTGATATTCCATTTTCACCTACCTCCCGGCAATTAAGCTGGGATTTAATGATAAGTTTGAGCTTATATGTTTATGCTGCAAGTACTAAACTTCATTTTTAGTGGGAAAGGTTTCCACATGGGTTATCTTTAAAAGTCTTCTGGCAACAACAATGGTTGATGGAGCCTGAAGACTTATTGAACTTTGACACCTACACATTTGATGATCTACTATTCTTTCCCCGGGAAAAGCTAAGATTAAGAAAGGTCAAGAGCGGAAACTGTGAACCAAAGGCTTGGCTAATAGAAGAGAGACTTGCTGAAACAGGGACAAAACTTGACATGGCAACAGAAGACACTGGCATAGGCCTTGCGTCCGGATTTCGAAGCGGGATTGTACGCGACAGGGAAGGCAACTACATAAAGCTCAAGGGAATAGCCTTTGGAACAATTACACCTGAAATGAGCCGCAGAGGGTGGTGTGGTTTGGATGAGGCAATAGACGAACACATCAAATCATTGCTTTTATTGGCTAAGGGTTTTATGGGTTTGGCAAGCACACCTTACTTTATTGAGGAGTCTATGCATCCTTACGTAAAAGCAGACATATGGGACTTTGTGCGAAAATTCAACAAACCTAAAAAATATGGTGAGAGCTCAGCTCTCATTACGCCTCTTAACAAAACGGAATTTACAAATGCACTCTTGGCATATTCTTCCCTATTCAAGGTCAATATAGGCAGAGCCAAGAACGGGACAACTTTTCAATTCTTTAGGATGAGGACAGAAGACGCCGACACAGTATTTGTTCCTCAAAGATACAGTAACTACAAGCAAATTCCTAAATCAGAGGATGACTGCGTCAGAAGCAGAATCCATCATTTAGGTGGAAAAAGCAGCTATGTACCTGCCTTCAAGATAGACTCAGACACAAGACTGGATGAATTAATCTATCATTTCACGCGATACGAGCTAGGAAAGGAGAGCCGGCTCTATCGTGACTCGCTGTTTCATGCATTGGCTTACGAACTGGGAAATGTAAAGGCAAGACTCACAGCTGCAGGCTTTAGCTGGGGCCATGACTTGGAAGAAACCAATAACCATATTGGCAACGCAGTGGTGGATATTGATAGGGGAATAGTTTATACGAAAATTACAGATGTTGCAGATGTACAACAGAACCCTGGAAAAATGGCTGACTCGAGTTTCGGCCTTAAGTTCAAATCCAGAAAGGAGTTCATCGAATTCACAGACCAAGAGATAGAGACACTTGCAAGCGACTTCCTCGAGCCACAAACCTTCAGCCTGGCAAACCCGCAAAAATACAAGTACTTCCCTGACCAACTGAGAGAAGAATGCGCTGACATAGTTAAAGTGAGCTACTACCTAACACTAAAAGAATATCAAAGACTGCTGGGCGAAATCTGGCCAATTAATGTGCCCAAGTCAAGGTCCGTACCAGAAAACATTAAAATACCGTCAACAGTCTTCCTACAAAGCTGTAAGGTATGGATATTGGGCGACGAAGAATTCTTTAGGAGTACTTGACCCTTGGTGGGGTGGACACAACTTGAAGCAAATAGTACTGTGAGGACAATTGCAACAAAACGCAGGATTGCTTTGTACCTCATATTCTGTATTGAAATGCCTGGATAATTTAAATGCCCCTAGACGGCCGACAGCACATGAAACACAATTCCGCAAAGTATAAAAGGGGAAAAAGCTTACTCAATACAAGATTATTTTTGGGTGTGTAGATGCATAAGAGGTTAATATCCTGGAGGCAGGAGCTACAGGCTCACAAGAAGCAGATATTGATAAGCCTTGGCTTCTTGATTCTTGCAGCTTATGTGCTGCACTTTACAAGCTCTTATGCAGACCAGGCAGGTGACGGTTCTGCTAAGGATTTGATACTTGACCATATTCCAGTGGTTGACCTAACCCCATTACTTGTATACGGATACATGTTTGTTGTCTTTACACTCTTCCTTTATCCGCTTTTCTTCAGGGTAAGAAAGCTGCACACGGTAATCATTCTTGCGAGCCTTGTATTGATAGTTAGGGGATTCTTTGTTTCACTCACGCACCTGAGCATGCCTGCTGGAGCGATAATTTCCCGTGTGCCAGAGTTGTACAACCTGTTCTATTATCGGAATGACCTGTTCTTCTCAGGCCATACTGCTTTACCCTTTCTGGGATATCTCATTTTTAGAAAAGAGAAAATGGGAAAATTCTTTCTTGTGTCAACCATAGTGATGGCAAGCACAGTTCTGTTAATGCATGTGCATTACAGCATTGATGTCTTTGCTGCGCTTTTTATCACGTATGGGGTTTATCGCGGAGGATCCTTGCTTATGAAAAGATATGCCTGGGCAGAGAGGACAAGCGCGAAAACAAAAGCATAAACCATTTAAATCTTTTTGTAGATTCGACACTATATTTTCTTCACAAACTTTTAAAAAGTATGGCATAACAACATGATCATGACAAAAATTAACCATTTTTACAGCAAAGGGGTGCCTTTTAGGATGTTCACTTTTGACAGAGACTTTGGGGCAAACGACCTAAAGCAGGTGGCAAAGTTTGACCCAAAGCAGGTTTTTGTGGGTGGGAACCTTCTGTTGGGAAATTGTGTATATGAACAACCATTGTCTGTAGATAACTTTTGGTTCGCAAAGAACATTATTTTGAGCAATTCAACATGGCTGCGTGGGCTGAGAATCAGTAAGACACGCATTGAAGGTGACCTGGTTGCATCAAGGTTAAAGGCAGAATATTCTGACGTGGGTTTGGAAGGCCTTCTAATAGATGGTTCTGCAAGAATCACCGATACCACAGCCGAGACGCTGAACATGAACGGCACAACAATCCTTCAATATCTGGACCTGGGAAACTGCAATATCAAAGAAGTGTGTAACAACAACATGAGTGTAGGGTGTTTTATTAGCTACAGGGGTGTTTTTGCAGAGGGAATCTATGCGCGCAGAGTGACGCAGCTTGTGCTTTCTGACAGAGCATTGCCTGTACAGATGAAGGAGAAATACAGACAGCTCGGAATGGATGCTGAAGAACATAAAAAAGGTCTGCTGATTGACTTCACTGACACAACAGCAGGAGAGGTAGACCTGACAAGGACAGAGGCAAGAATCAATCTTACTGGCAGCAGAATCAACAGGCTAGTGGTCAATGACTCCAAAATCAGTGAGTGCCTGGGTTATGAAGACGCAAAGATAGCAAGCCTGGAAACAAATGAAGGCACAAAACTACCTGAAGGTTTCAGGAAGGCACTCGGGCTTCAAAAAAGCTATTATGAAAGGGCTAGAATAAGCCTGCGCAGATCCTTTGTGTAGGGTCAATCATTTTGGACTTCTCGTTGATACTGTATTGAATCCTACATAAAGCTTGCTAGACCAAGGCAGAAATCAGGAGCACAACCAAAAAGCCAAGGTTTAGGAGGAAAGGCTTGAGATAAGATTTTTCCATTTGGAGGCTTGCTGTAGGCAAGCCATAAAGGAAAGCCAATGCGGCAAGCAAAAAGAAGAGGCTTGAATTATACCTGCTTAGCGAGAGGAAAAGCGCCATGAATGGATAGGCAACAATACTCTGGCTGACCTTTGAGGTGAGGGCCAACAATAAGGCAAGCAATGCTCCGAGTGTTATCACCAGAAAGATATTCAACTCATTGCTATAAAGAAAGATGACAAGAGAGACAATAAGAATCGCATGCTGCAGCAAGACAAAATATTTTCTTCCGGGCTTTAACTCCTCTTTTGAAAGCAGAGATATGATTAGGCCTGCAAGCAGACCAAGATAACAGACAACGCCAACCAACAAAAACTGTAGGTCTGAAATCATTTTAGTATACCAACCATAAACCTGCAAACATGAGCAAAATTGCCAGCAACTTCATTGCCAGAGTACCTGGCGCAAGTTCCTCCTTTAAAACTTTTGGGAGCCACAATGATAGCAAGACGGCAAAGACAAGGACAAACAGAGGCTGAAAGCCTCCAAGAGCGGAGACTATTGATGGTGAACCTAAGGCAACAGCAAAAGAGCCAGCAATGTAGCCTGCAAGGGTAAGGAGCTCATTTCCAAGCAGCACAAATTTCCTTGTGCCAGGAATCCTTCTCCAGGTGGAAGCGACCTCTTCACGGTAGCGCCTTTGGGACAATATGAAAGGTATGGGGATAAGGGCCCCAATCCTGAGCCACAAAAGGCCGTCTATAACAGGGATTTGTGAGTAGATATATTTCTCGCTCGTTGTTATTGTTGCAAGCATAAGGCAGAGTGCCAAGGCAATCCACAAAATCCTTGAGACTTTCCATTTTCCATTCAAACGCCTGGAAGTGATTAGGATGCCGCCAAAGACAAGTAGGAAGAATCCTTCGAGCATCCTTGAAGTCAGGGACTCCCTGAGGAACAAGGCTGATAAAGCGAGGACGAAAATAGGGGAGAGCTGGAAGAGAGGGACAACCCTTGAAGCCTCTTCTTGCTGGAAGGCAGAAAAGTACAGGAACGCAGAGACAGCCCAGACAACGCCAACTGAAAGGCAGAGGAGCAACAAAGGCAATGAGGGAATAACAAGCCCCCTAAAAGGGATAATCAAGAAGATGACCGACTCAAGGAGAGTCACAACAATGTAAAAACTAACTGGCTTACGCAACCAGTTCTCAATCATGTGCTTGTCAACAATGTTGACTATGGCAAGGAAGAGGTCAGCAAGCAAAGACCACAAGATGTAGTTCATCTCAGTACACCAGCCACAAGCCAGCAAAGATTATGAGTATGGCAGCAATCTTCAAGAGAATATTGGTCTTGGCAAGGTCTTCTTTTAAGAAAGAGGGAAGCCACAATGAGAGTATTATTGCAATGGCGAGAACAAAGAGAGGTTGCAGGCCGTTCAAAGCAGAGACAATGGATGCAGGGCCAAGAGTCAATGCAAGACCACCTAGGAAAAAAGCGGCCACAGCGACTCCTTCGTTTGCTATTAGTACGGACTTGACCCGAACAGGCGCTTTCCTCAAGATAGAAAACAAATCCCTGCGCACAGAAGACGACAGAAGAATAGCCAAAGCTACCATAAGTGCGCCAATTCTTGACCAGACAAAGACGTCAAAAAAGTCCGCAAGGCCAAACAGGTATTTTTGCGAGACCATGATCACTGCCCACATAAGACTTGCAAGCAGCATGAAATAGAAGGCAGTGCTGAGCTTAAAAATGCCCCTGATTGACTTCAGGCTTATCAGAAAGCCGCCAACTATAAGCAGGACAAAGCCTACCAAAAGTTTACTGGTTAGAGACTCATGGATGAAAAACATAGACAGGAAGAAGACGAAAATAGGGCTGAGTTGAAATATGGGAATAACGCGCGAAGCCTCTTCTATGGACAGTGCTTTTACGTAAGGCCAGATATAAAGGGTAAAGAACCCACCTAACCCAAGAGACATCAGAAGGAGCGGCAATGGTAGGAGATGAAAACCCCTCCAGGGAAGGATCAAGGCCAGCATCCAGACTGTCTCAAGGAGGTTTATCACCACTGTGAAAGTCAAGGGCTTTTTCACCCATCTCGAAACCATATGCTTGTCGATGATATTTGTTATTGCAAAGCACAAGGAAGAGGCCGCTGCCAAAAGAATATAGTTCAAGGTGAGTGCCCCCACTGAATGAGGAGGTCAACCCCCAGCTTTTCCAAGCCTTGAGGAAGGTCGCAAGAGCCAAAACATGAGCCAGCCCAGATCAAGACCTTGGCTTTAGTCTTCGCAGAGATCTCATCAGAAATCTTGCCTGCCAAAGGCTTTAAGCCATCAGGCAGCTGGATGCAGACCAGCTTTGCTTTCTGCTTCTTGATGGTTGCGACAACTCTGTTAAGCTCAAGGTCATATTCCATGGGCAATGAGTAAAGGAATTAGTTTAAAAATCTTTAGTGTTAACTTCAAGCCAAGTTGTAACTATCACAATATTTATATTGCAGCATATATAACCTGCCTTTGGGTGATTAACAATGGGATTCAAACAACAATTAAGTAAAATAACTGACAATTGGCTCATCATTGTCATACTGCTACTTGTTTTGATGGTGATGAGTGGCCTTGGAGGCATCTCTTCTAATCTTGGAGCATTGACAAAAACAGCAGGTTATTCACAAGTCTCTGACCAAATGGCGGCTGGTGGTGGCTACAGCGCAATGCGGGAGTCTTATTACCCGACACCAAGCAGCGACTTTGCTCCTGGGGTGACTGAGAGAAAACTCATCAAAACCTCAAGCATGGGATTGTCTGCAGAGCACGGGCAGTTTGATAGTGCACAAGACAAATTGCATGCAATAGTGACTGTTTCCGGGTCTTATCTATTGAATGAAAATGTGAACAAATACGGAGAAGACAAGAAAGCTTACAGGAGCGGTTATTACCAAATAAAAGTGGAGAAGGCAAAATATGATGCCTTGGTGGCCCAGCTCAAGGAAATAGGCGAGGTGACTTCTTTTAGTGAGAGCACCCAAGATATTACTGGCGCGTACACAAACAACGAAATTGAATTGCAGGTTGAGCAGGAAAGGCTTCTAAGATACAAGGAGATGTATAAGACCGCAACCATAGTTGCAGACCAGATCACAATAAACGACAGGATTTTTGACGAGGAAAGAACAATAAAATACCTGCAAGATTCACTGAAGAACAAGGACCAGCAAGTAGACTATTCCCAGGTGCAGGTCAGCCTGAACGAAAAACAATCTGGGTATGCAAACCTTTTATTTGTCAAGTTCTCAGACCTGATCAGGACGCTTGTAGGCAGCACAAACGCAGTGTTCTACATAATATTCGCATTACTGCCGTTTGCGGTTGTTGCAGCGATAATCTGGTTTATAGTTTGGCTGATAAGAAGGCGATAAGGCCTTTTTTTCTTTTTTTTTCCAGAAATTTCTTCATAGGCCCCCAATAGAAGTCAGACCATCCTTCCTTAATCTCTGCATATTGTGACTCTGGCACGCCTTCCTGCGAAAATTTCAATTTTGTATTTTTTCCGGATTTCTCAAATTCAAAAGATACCTTGGAATAGATGCCTCTTGGCCAATCTGAGGCACGCCAGATTTGGACAATTCTTTTGTCCTTTATAATCTCGAGATTTTCGCCAGAAATATACTTGCCATAAGCCTTAAACTTGCCGCCGACCTTTCTGCTGGTCACTGCTTTTTCTCCGGTAAATGCTGAATGCTTTTTAGAATCCATGATTAATTCAAAAACCTCATGCGGAGTTGCCTTAAAAGTAATTGTCTGGGTTAGTTTTTTCATGATATCACCGTGTTAAGGGTTTCTAGGTTGTTTATAATATTTACTGTTAAGGCTATAATTCAAATCCTTAACATATTAGGGACTCTGTTATTCTTGGATACTTTTATAAATCAGCAACACGTTATCTGCGAATAGGGTGATTCATATGAAAAAGAGAGTTGAATTTCTTGTTTTAATCTTAGCCGCTACCTTATTCCTTTGCGGATGCGCACAAACAGAAAAACCTACTGTTGAGAACAAGGCTGGGTTGGCCAGCACAGAGCAAGATGTGGTTGCACCTGTTGCAAATGAAATGGCAATGGTTGATTGCAGCAAAACCAAAGACTCCTTCTGCTTCATAAACAGGATGAACCAATGTTTGCCAGTGACTACCAAGATGATAGGAAGCGACGGCACAACGAGCATCGAGATGACAATCCTCGGCCAGGTAAACAAAACCTGCCATTTCCAGAGGAAAATAAACGATGTCATGAATCTTGAATGCTATTTTCCAAAAGGGACCATGAACATGGACACTATCGATCAGACTTTTGGGAATGATAAAGGGTTGCAAAAGGTAGTAGATGATAACTGCAAGCTGCCAGGCTGGTAATCAAAGAAATTTCTAATTTTTGCAAACATATTTAAGATTCAATTGGTTGACTTTTCTTCATGAAATTCCAAAAGGTTGCGATCATCACTGCGAAGCCTGACCCTGCAAGCCAGAACATTAAGACAAAATTGCTGGCGCTGGGCTTTGCTGAGACATCTGAATCATTTGAAGGAGAAAAGGTGTATTCCCTGGGTGATTGCAGGGTATACACACCATCGAAACAACCGATAGACTGCGAACATCTGGACAAACAAATTGAAGCAGACCTTTTTGTCTTTGCGACAAAGCACCGCTCAGAGGCTGGAAAGCACTCGCTTTCTGTCCACGTTCCAGGCAACTGGGGAAAGGCAGAGCTCGGAGGCCAGGATGGCCATCTTTGCATTGTGCCGGCATCAGTCATTAGAATCGCACTTCTTGAACTACAGACAGCTGCAAAAGGCTTACAGTATGAAGTCACGCTTGAGGCAACGCATCATGGCCCACTCGTAGACAAGCCATGCTTCTTCATAGAGATAGGCAGCGATGAGAGCCAATGGAGCAATGAGGAGGCTGGTAGAATAATCGCTGAGACAATAATGAAAACTCTTGACCGAAGGGAAGAGACTTTTCCAACAGTAATGGTGCTCGGAGGAGGGCATTACAACCAGCTAGCGAACAGGATACTTTCCGGCACAAACTATGCTGTCGGGCATATTTGCGCAAAATATGCGCTAAAAGAGCTGGACAGCCAATTGATTGTGCAAGCAATAAAAAGAAGTGTTGAGCCTGTAGAGATGATAATCCTTGATTGGAAAGGGCTAGGAGACCAAAAAGAGAAAATAAAAGAATTGGAAAAAACATGCTCACTAAAATTCAAACGTTTTAAAGAGGTTATGCACGAAGAATAAGCCATTCAAAACATAACAGTCTCGCCACTGCTAAGTTTGTGCGACTGTGCATCTACCCCATTTGGCTTTTTTACGACAACCAGCGCAAGCCCATTGTAGGATGTCTCGAAAGTGCTATCAGAATCTTGTGTGACTTCTTCAAGTTTACCTGATTCCAGCAGCCTCGCTTCAGAGAGTGGGTAAACACCCAGTCTGTTGGTTATGTTGGCCTTTTGGAATGATTGTAAGATAAGGGCGAGAGGGACATACCTGTCGCCTGTCAAAAAACGCGTGCAACGGCATGCACAAGGAGAGCCAATGGTCACGTTTGTTCCTTGAAGCGGAGTATATGGAAGATTGAAGTCCACTACATCAACAAAAGCGAACCAATTGTCACCTAGCACAAGGTTGCGTTGAGGATAGCTCTGCTGCGGGAAGAGTCGTGGATCAAGACTTGTCATCATGACCATGCTGTTCGCCGTTCTAGTATGCGTGTTATCCCATTCACTAATAAGCAAGTCCAACCCCATAGAAAATAGAAACACAATTACAACATTTAAAGCTTTACTTCTTGCCTTTACCAGCGCCTTTAGCTGCTTCTTTTTTCTCAGCAGCAGGAGCAGCGCCTTTGGCAGGAGCAGCACCCTTTCCAGCATCTTTTGCCGGGGCTGCACCTTTGCCACCAACTTCCTTCTTCTCTTCCACAGGCAGGAACTGCTTGATGATTTCGTCAGGGATAAGGGCCTCAACCATCTTGGTCTTAATCTCTCCCCTGGTCTTGCCAACCATACCAGCCATGATGTCTTTGGCCTTGGCCTCGAACTCAGCACGCCTGGACTTCATCTCTTCAGCAAGCTTCTTCCTCTCTGCATCGAGCTCTTTCAACTCCTCAGCAGTGAGCTCAGTCTTGCCTGAAGCAATCTTCTTATCAAACTGGCCAGACTCAACAAGCCTCATGGCTTCCTTTCCTGGCTTGCCTTCAACAAGAACACCCATAGAATTACAAGTACCTATGATTTCCTTGACCTTTTCCTTCAAGGACTTACCAAGCAGGACCTGTTGCTTCATCATCGCAATCTTGATAATCTGCTCAATCCTCAAATCAGCAACCTTGTCCTGGAGAGGATTTCCAGCGCCTTTTTCAACACCCGCTTCCTTTTTCACAAGAGAAGAAGCAGGAGGTGTACCGACAGATATTTCGAACTTCTTGGTTTCAGTATCAACAGTGACCTTGACAGGGACTTGCATGCCCTTGAAAGAAGCAGTGACTTCATTGATCTTTGCCACAACCTGACCTATATTGACTCCTAAAGGGCCTAAGGCAGGGCCTAAAGGCGGAGCTGCAGTAGCTTTGCCGCCCTCAATCAATGTCTCAACAGTCTGTTTTGACATAGGACGAAGAATTAAAGGAGGATTTATAAAGTTAATGCTTCTGCCCAGTAGCTGTTCTGCCGTTCTGGCCGCTGTGCCAGCCAATATGACCGGAAATCTTTGAGTCAATCTTACTTAGATAACCTCGCAGATAGAACGAATAGCCGAGGTTGGCTATCAAAAGACCTATCACCAGTTCCTCAAAACCAAGACTTCCTCCCAAAAGCTTCCGAATCAATTCGAATATTAGGTATGCAAGAAATAGCAAAAAGAGCCAATACAAGGTTCTCGACAAAAAATTTTCAACCTTAATTTTAACCACCAAATAACTTTACTACAAACAATATAGCAAGGGGGATGATTATGATAAGGATTGCGATACTTAACAAATCAATCTTTGATGACTTGCCTGACATAGCAATAAAAGCATCCGGCCGCTTAATAAATCTTTTGCCAATCCTGTCGGAATTTATTGACTGTGGTCCGCAAAACCGGCCGACTCAAAATAATTTATCAAAGGATTTCTTGCTTTTCCAATGGACTCTAAATGTTCTCAAGTCCTTTCTAAGGTGGGAGAAATTGCCATCAAATCTGATGCATCGGTCATCAATATAAACTGACGCAGGAATCTTAACATTTGTCACCCTGTCAGGCGCAGGGATGCTATATTTCTTGAAATAGTGCTTTATCGTCTTTGGGGCTCTTGAGGTGAGGACAACGAAGCTCAGACCGGTTTTCTGCAAATCTTCCAAGAATTCCTTTATCCCGCGAACAGGCTTACCAAAATGCTTTGAGCCCTTCCAACCAGAGTAACTGGCAATCACTCCGTCAAAATCAATGCAGACGACACGTTTCTTTTCTTGCATACAATATCAAAGCCTCATCTGCTTAAAAAATTATTGATTTATCCCTTCGGTGAAGGAGTCATAAGAGACACTAAGAATTACGCCCCATACCACCAAATCTCGGGGCTTTGTAAGGCCTTTCAAAGCGCTTTGGCTTGCCAAATCTCTGGCCGGATGAACTCGAGCCCTTCCTATCACTAAATCTACCAGAAGGCCTTTGTTCTTGCCTGTCACCAAACCTTCCTGAGGGTCTTGGCCTGTCACCAAACCTTCCAGACGGTCTTTGGCCTTGCCTGTCACCGAACCTGCCTGAAGAGCTGCGTTCAAACCTTTCGGTCCTAACAAACTTCATCTTCTCAAAGCTTGGGGTAGTGGATTTCTGGATGTCAAGCGAGCGGTCCCTGACCACATGATCAAAATTCTCATAATCGCGGTCACACAAAAGAGTAATCGCCTCTCCAGTCTTTCCTGCACGGGCAGTCCTTCCGACACGGTGCACATACTCTCCTGGAGTCTTTGGGACATCATAGTTGTAAACATGAGTGATATTCTTTATGTCAAGGCCGCGGGCAGCAACATCTGTTGCAACCAAGACATTAACCTTATCGCTCTTGAGCAAGTCCATAGATGCATCCCGCCTATTCTGTGATAAGCCACCGTGAATAGGAGCAGCAAAGATACCGTTAAGCTTCAGATTCTTGGCGACAACATCAACCTCGCTCCTCTTGCCGCAAAAAACAAGAGATCTTCCACCAGAATGTTTTTTCAAGAGATGGAAAAGCAGGGAAAACTTGTCATGGTAACTAACATTATAATAAATGTTCTTCAGGAACTGCTTGTCAACATAAGAATCAACCTTGACAAAAAAAGGATTGCGCAAGTGCTTGTTTATGAGTCCCATAACAGCCTGTGGCACAGTAGCTGAAAAAAGCAAAGTCTGATGGCTAGAGTGAACAGAGCGCACGATGCGCTCAACATCATCGACAAAGCCCATCTCAAACATCTTGTCTGCCTCGTCCAAAACAACAAACCTGACCTTTGAGAGGTCAGCTGTCCTTCGCTCAAGATGATCGCACATCCTGCCTGGAGTGGCAACAACAATATCAGCAGAGCGAAGCATGTCAATCTGGGGCTGGATAGCGACGCCACCGTAAACAGCAAGAATCCTTAAGCGAAGATGAACAGAAAAGTCTCTCAAGGCAGCTGCAACCTGCACGCATAATTCTCTAGTAGGAGTCAAGACTAAAAATTGCAGTCCTTTGCCGGCAACAACCTTTTCCAGGATTGGCAGGCCAAATGCTGCAGTCTTGCCAGAACCAGTGCTTGACTGGCCAACAACATCAATTCCTTTCCTGATTGAAGGAATGCACTTTTCCTGGATAGGCGTAAGCTCAGTAAAACCCAAGGACTTTATCGCCTTCAACAAATTGTTATCCAAATTTAATTGTTCAACCCTCATGAGAAAAAGAAATCATTCACCCTTTGCTTCGTCAGAGTCTCTCCTTATTACTTTGATAGAGTCCATCTTGACAGTTATCGGAATAGGAACTGCAGCCTCTAGCAGTTCAACAACAACCTCTTCTTTTGTCTTGTCAATCCTTGTAATCTTTGCCTTTTCGCGCTTGAAAGGACCAGCAATGATCTCACAGATGTCATTTTTCTGGATATTTACATCAACCTTGATCTGCTCCATCATGTGCTCAATCTCCTTGTACTCAACCTCTTTAGGCAAAATGCCGCGGGCATAAGGAACATTAAAAGCACCCTGCTCAGCATCCTGGCGGCTAATAGCTTCAATAAAGATGTAGCCTCGCATGCCATGCGGCCGAACCACAGAAAGAATATCAAGGCCTTTTTTTGCAGCATTGCTTGTAATAAAGTCCATTACCTGGTCTTCCCTGTTTGCCGTTGTCCGCAATGCAAAGATATGAGATTCTGCCATTTTCATTTGAAGGCAAGCTGCCTTATCATTGTGATAATAAACCCAATCAAGCCGATTATAAGTATGCCCAGGCCAGAGACCTTGACAATTGTCTTGAACTCGACCTTGTCAGGCTTTTTCGTTATCTTAAGTACCCTTAAGCACTCCATAAGGAAGCGCTTGAACCTATACTTAATGCCTGTCTGTTGAACCGGATTAAAGCCATCCATTTTAATCAATAAAATCAATGCCTAGTTCATTCTCAATCTCTTTCTTGTGACCGTCAGAGATTGTTGTGCTGTGGCCTAGAATCTGAGAAGATTTTACGCCAGTAACGATAAGCATTGTCCTTATAGTCTTTTCGAGGTCCTCATAAATCTGGGCACCCCAAATAATCTTTGCGTCCGCATCAAGCTTTTCAGAGACTACTTCCACAACCTTCTTTGCCTCCTCCAAGGTCATATCAGGGCCGCCAATAACATTTATCAGCGCACCGTTTGCACCGCTGATGTCAACATCCAAGAGCGGATTAGTGATTGCCTTCTCGACAGCCTCTACTGCGCGATTATCAGTATCGCTCTCTCCAACTCCAATGAGAGCAACACCACCGTTCTCCATGACTGCCTTGATGTCGGCAAAATCAAGGTTTATCAAACCAGCTTTTGTGACAAGCTCTGCAATGCCCTTGACAGCATTAGTCAGGATCTCATCAGCGACCTTGAAAGCAGTCTGCAACGGCAGATCAGGAGCAAGCTCCAAAAGCTTGTCATTCGGAATAACTATGAGCGTGTCAACGATGTTCTCGAGCTTTTCCAAGCCCACAACGGCGTTCTCGTAGCGCCGCCTGCCCTCCATTGTAAAGGGCAAGGTAACAACAGCAACTGTCAAAGCACCAAGCTTTTTTGAAATATCAGCGATGATTGGCACAGCACCTGTTCCTGTACCACCGCCAAGGCCGCAGGTAATGAAAACCATATCAGCATGGGCCATGGCCTGCTTTAATTCATGCTCTCCCTCTCGCGCAGCAGCCTCTCCCTTTTTTGGGTCAGCCCCTGCACCCATACCTTTGGTGACTTCTTTTCCTATGAGTATCTTCTTGTCGGCAGTAGTGTACAGCAAATCCTGTGCGTCAGTATTCACTGCAATAGTCTCAGCACCCATAATGCCGACTTCAGTAATCCTGTTGATTGTATTGTTGCCACCGCCACCTGCTCCAACAACCTTGATGGTTGCTTTCTGCTTTGAGAGAAATTCCTCCAGCTCAGCATCCATTGCGTTGGACTTTGTTGCCTTAGCAGATTTTTCTGTTTCTCCTTGCTTAAAGACTGTTGTCATAAACCACTCTCTATCGTCAATAATTGAATTACTAATATTTAAAGTTATGCCTCTGTATTTACTGGCTTGTGAGCTTGTTTTTTCTCAAAAACTACTGTTGTTATCGAGGTCAAATCCTTTACCTTTTTTGATACCTCTTCCTCAATCTCTTTTGGAAGGCTCGCTGTTTTAATAGTTAATGTTTTTTCATTCAAAGACAGGTCTGCATCAAGCCTAAAGAGCCATTTGAGGATTGCCTCTGCCTTCTCCTTCTCGTCATGAATGACCTTGATGACCTTGACATTGTAGTGCAAAGACCTGCCTGAAAGAGGATGATTGAAATCAACAATAGTGCGGCCTCCAGTGACTGTTTTGACAGTACCCATCAAGCCGTCAATGTTTATCTGCAAACCAGGCATCGGCATTATCTCCTGCTTTATGAATTTTGAGGTTGGAACGAGTTGGATCAACTTGGCTGACTTTTTGCCAAAGCCTTCTTCGGGCGAGATTTCAAACTCAAACTCACCGACATCCTTGCCGATGAGCCTTTCCTCAAGGCCTTTCAATACAAAGCCCTCGCCAACACAAAGTGTCACAGGACCAAAAACAGCATGCTCATCAAAAATGCCTTGCTTCTTTGCAATGGCCTTGTCAGTAGTATCGAAGACCTCTTTTGACTCTGAGATCATCCCAGTATATTCGATTTGGACAAAATCCTTGTTATTGATCGCCATGCTATACCTCAACCTTTACTCCTAACAAATTGGAGAAGCATTTAAATTCAAGTTTTACATTTCAGTATTTAAAGATTTCTATAAGACTAAGGGTTTTTTTGAGCATACAGCTCAGCCGGATTAGGGGGTATTTCCATGCCAGGCTTTACAACAACATAGAGTGTACTGGGTGTTTTCATGTAAAGCAGACCTTGTATTTCGACCTCTGTTATCTGGTTGTAGTCTTCGATGCCAATCCAGCCGGCCTTAAACGGAGCACCTTTGAGCTGTAATGGTTCGAATTCAAGTGATTCACCATCAAAATTAATTCTTTCAACAAGGCACTGACTTCCGTTGTGACAGTTTTGGACTGTGGCTGATTTGAACTTTTCAGTTAGTGCTTGAGAAACACGGAACGGCTGATAACCGCGAGCAATCAGAGCATCAATCAGACCTTTCATCAAAAAAGAGATTGAATCTCCTGGACTTATAAATTTTGCGGTGTCTTACCACTCTGAAATAAAAACAAGATTTTTAAGCCCGGCTTGAAACTTACAAACACATGAATTGCAGACATCCAGTAATTGAGTTGTACGAGATAGACTTTGATGATGTTGACGAACTAGATGATCTGGCAGAAAAATATGCCTGGGAGGGCTGGAGGACTGCACCTTTTGAGGCAGGAGGTCCTTACATACCGCTTAGAGGAGTAATCGATTCAAATAACAAGTATTGGGAGATACCAGAAATAATGGCAGAGCTCTCGCATCTAAGGTTTGGCGACAGGAAACAATTGACTGCAATCAAAGCACTTGAATATGTAAACCTAATCTATAATAACAGGGGGAGAATCACAATTGCTGACCGCAAGCTTACAAAATTCTGTGAAGTAACCCTTGCACAACCAGGAATTCCAGAAGTGGAAAACTGGTGTTACCTGGGGAAACTTTAAATAAGCAGCAACTTTGTGTTCTTCTATGGACGTTGAGAAACTGGAATTCAAGAAAGGGTTTATCGAGCGTTATTCAAAGATAACTGACTTTGAGGAATTCAAGAAATACTCCATATTAAGAGCACGAAGAAGCCTAAGGGTCAATACGATAAAGACTACTGTAGCAAAGCTAAAGTCTGAAATCAACGCTGAATGGAGACTGGAGCAGGTTCCATGGTGCAGGGAAGGGTTCTGGATCGAGCATGATGAACGAAGAGACATCGGCAACCTGCCAGGACACAGCCTTGGATATTTCTACGTGCAAGATGCAGCGTCAATGATGCCTGTAGAGGTACTTGAGCCAAAGGCACACGAGATGGTGCTGGACATGTGCGCCGCACCTGGATCAAAATCAACACAGATAGCTGCAAAGATGGAAAACCAGGGTATATTGGTTGCGAATGATTACAAGGGAATAAGGCTAGCTGCCTTAGGAATAAACCTCCAAAGAATGGGAGTGATGAATACAATAGTGACGCTGATGCAAGGATTCAGCTTCAGAGGGCTGCAGTTTGACAAGGTGCTGCTTGATGCACCATGCTCAGGCACAGGAACTATAAGGAAATCGTTAAAGACGATACAGATGTGGAACCCATTAATGATAGAAAGGCTCGCAAGAACGCAAAAGCAACTGGCAAGGATAGCGTACCAGAACCTGAAGCCAGGAGGCATTATAGTCTATTCAACCTGCAGCATAGACCCTGTAGAGAACGAGGGGGTAATAGATTTCATCCTGGAAGAGTTCCCAGAGGCAAGATTGGAACAAATAAAATTGCCTGCAAAGAGCAGCGAGCCAATAACAGAATTTGACGGAAGGAAATACAATCCAGAGGTCGGAAAAACACTCAGGGTTTGGCCGCAAGACAACAACACAGAAGGATTCTTCGTGGCAAAGATTAGGAAGGAAAATGCATGAACTAGCTATAGCTGACGAAATAGTGCGGGAAGCAAAAAAGAGAGGGGCTGCAAAAAGCATTGTGGTAGAGGTCGGAGAACTGGCAAAGATCACACCAGGAGAATTAGCCGAGACTCTAGCCAACCTTGTGGATTGGAAGGTTGAGATTATCACAAAGAAGGCCATCGTGGAATGCAAGTGCGGATATGTTGGAAGGCCAAGAATCATGGAAAGGGTGCATGACATAGTGCTCTTCAACTGCCCTGAATGCGGAGGAAATCCCAAAATTATTGAAGGAGACCAAATACTTTTGAAAAAATGTGCTTAGCAATACCAGGCAAGATAGTGAAGAAGACTTCCAAGGAAGTTATAGTGGATTATGGAACGCACAAACGCCAGGCAGCACTGATTGATGGAAAATACAAAGTCGGAGAATACATAATAGTACAGCACGGAATGGTTGTGCAAAAAATCCCAAGGAAAGAAGCAATAGAAAGCCTCAAGGCGTATCAGAAAACTATCTCTGGTTAAGGGAGTCAAGAACAACAGAGGTGTAGTGCTCAAGATTCTCCTTTTGCTTTTCTGAGAGAATTTCTACAGCAAAATCCCAGTGCAGGGCAACCAGTGAG
This sequence comes from Candidatus Woesearchaeota archaeon, assembly GCA_043803105.1. GTDB lineage: Archaea > Nanobdellota > Nanobdellia > Woesearchaeales > JAZDKJ01 > JAZDKJ01. The sequence continues at coordinate 125,874 of JAZDKJ010000002.1, read as the reverse complement.
TTTGGCTGCACTGAAGGAAGGAAGGCAGGGTCGTAAATCACTTTCTTTTTCAGGAGAGAGCCAAAAGTGATTTTCTTGTTGACAGCGCGAAGCGGACAATATTTCACGATAAGACTCTTGGATTTTACCTCCCTTACCATTGCGCAGGCAATCCTGCACTTGTCCATGTTCTGCAGCGTTGCCTTGACAGAATGGGTTACAGAGCCAACACCAACATAGAAGACATTAAATGAGTGGTGGGGAAGCATGCCTGCTGGCAAATGATGCCTAAGCTGATCTGCCATGGAATGCACAAGACCCCTCTTTTCAAGGGCAGAGATAATATGGAACATATCATCTGAGTTGAACTTGTCAAGAAGCTTGTTGCCGAGCCAATAGGCTTCTACAACCTTGTAATCAAAGCAATCCATAGAGTGCTTCGCAGAAATGGACTTGAGATAGGGAAGAAGCACCTCAAAACGAGAAAGGTGGTCTTCAACCTTTGGCTTATCATGTTGCTTGCCTGTAACAAAGTCGTATAGAATATTGGGCTTACGAGGGCCGCAGAAATCCAAATAGTTGGTTATGTACGAGAACCGTGCAGCAAATTTAAGACCATCTGGCATTGTGCGCAAAAATCAACTTGGTTATGCCCAAAGTGCCAAACACACCAACAACCAAGAGAAGCATTCCGATAAGTTGGGTCCAAGCCAATGAGGCCATAAAGAAGTAGTGGTCAAGCAGAGTTGTGATGACAGAGCCAAGGCAAAGGATTGAAGCAGCTGTGCTGACCTTCACACCTGAAAGACCTCCATACCAAGTGAGAGTGTATAAAACAAGGAAGGCTGAAGTGAGGAGAATCCAGCCTATCTGAGCAGAAGAAAGCGTGCCAACAAAATGCAGTTGATCGGTCAAGGCAAGGAAGCAAAGGATGAACAAAGAACCGAAAAACATCCTTGAAAATGCAACAAGCTTCCACGGGATGTCTTTCAAGAGATGCTTTGAAAGCACATTCTCAATAGCCCAAAGCATGGTAGCAGCAACAATCAGCAGATCACCGATGGCAAGGTGATCAAAACCAATTATTAAAGCATTGCCAACAAGCAATGCAAGGGCAGACAACACAACAGTCTTGTTTATCTTCTCCTTGAGGAAAAGCGCAGCCAACACAATGACATAAACAAACATGGTCTTGTGGATGAAAGAGGCATTGCTGCTTGAGGTAAGCTGAAGCCCCCTGAAGTAAAGCAAAAACGGAAGCGAGCCTCCAACAAAGCCAACAAGTGCAAGCATCAACCAATTCTTCTTGGTAAGAGATCTCAAGCGAGGGAGCTCGCCCAAGAGCAATATCAATGAAAACAAAAACAAAGCTACCATAGAATTCTTGAGGAATGTGAAGACTGATGAATTTATCCCAGAGACTGCGAACTTGTTCGCGAAAATCGAGACTCCGCTTACGATAGCTGTGAGAAAGACAAGAACAACAGCTCTTTTTTCCATGAGTTCGTGAAAAAACAAGGTGCTTTAAAAATTTTTCTAGCGAAAGCTTTATTACTGACGAGAACAGCCTGACAGAAGTGAACAAAGCAATATTGTGCTATGGAAACGAGTTCTTGAAGGAAGACAGCATTGCGGCAGAGATAGCCAAAGGCATCAAGGGGTTTCCCATAAGGAAATGCACATCGATAGATGAAATACTTGACTATCCAAAAGAGAGCGAAGTCATAATCCTGGACGTGGTAAGGAACTTAAAAAAAGTGGTTGTATTGCACGGTACAAAAATGCTAAAGACAAGGCAAACCATATCAATGCATGACTTTGACATAGCAAAATTCATGTCAATTCTTGAGGCTGCAAAAGAGCTTCCCAAGGTGACAATAATCGGAATACCGATGCAGGGTAAAAAAGAAGAGCTGCAAGCTGAGGTTGAGAAGATCCTGAAAAAGCTTACGTCCAATTGAGCTCAAGAAAGTGAGCACTGCAGCTTATGCAGGGGTCATATGCACGGATAAGCTTCTCAAGCTCAAGAACAACCTCTTTCTCGGGCTTTTTGATAAGGCTTGGGAGAAGTGCTGAAATGTCTTCCTCAATGTTCTTGATGTTAATAGTTGTTGGGGCAATAATGTTGTAGTCAGAAATATCTCCTTTTGAATTTATCTTGCATTCATGTATCAGAAGGCCTCGTGGAGCCTCAATAATGCTAATGCCGTGGCCAGACCTTGGCTTAATCTTTGGCAGAGGCTCTTCCTTTAACTCAAGCCCCTCAATTATTGAGATGCTCTTGTCAATGAAGCTTACAATTTCTATAGCCTGGCAAAGATTGTTCATGAACGGATTATAGCATGGGAACTTTATGCACTTGGCTGCCCTCTTTGCATTAAAGGACAGGGAATCCCGGCCATTATTCAGCCTGGCAAGGCTGCCAACCATGCAGGAAGACTGCTTGAAGAGAACATTCTTTGCAGTGGAGTCAGGCAAGACAAGCTCAGTTAAAAACTGGCGATATTTTTCCTGCTTGAAGTCGGTCTTTTGCGACGAGACTACATTCCCTTGCAATAGAGAGAATTGCTTTGGAACCTTCAAAGAGAGATAGACAGTCTTTCTTTCCAACTTTGGCATCTTTAGCTTGCTGAACAATGAAACGGTCATTAAAGCCTCTTGCCTGTTTTTTTGCAAGTCCTCTTTCAAGGACAAAAGTTGCTTAGAGCTGGGGAGGTTGGAGAAACCGCCAACCACACAAGTAATGGAGTGAATCTGCCTACCTGATACAACCTCGCATATCCTGTTGCCAAGCCTTTTCAAGAGCAAGCCGCGCTTCACGTCAAGCAAGCGCTTCTGTGCCATAGCAACAGCATTGTCAAAACCCAGATAATCTGGCAAGGCAAGGAAATATAAATGCAGGGCATGGCTCTGTATAAGTGAACCGAGATGAAGCAGGTTACGCAGCTGCATAGTCTGATTTGAGACCTTTACTCCTAAAGCTTTCTCAATCGCCTGAAGAGAAGCCAGTGAATGCGCCTGGCTGCAGATGCCGCAGATCCTTGAAGTTATCATCGGCACCTCATTGAAATTCCTGCCCTTGACCATAGCCTCAAAATAACGGGCACCTTCGACAACATCAAGATGCACAACCTTGACCTGTCCTGACTCGAGCTTCACTGATAGCTTTGCATGTCCTTCAATCTTGGTAATATTATCAATCTCAATAGAATTCATTTTGGTTTCACCACTTCAACCTTTGTGCTAAAGTCAACATTTGAGTTGAACAAAGAGGCCAATTTCTTAATGTCCTGCTTTGAAAAACCATTGTCCTCGAGCACCTGCTTTAACGCATTGAAATTTGCATCCTCAGTCTTTCCCCTGCATCCATCACAGGGAAGCTTGTTCGAAGGGCATATTGCGTCGCAACCGCCAAACGTGATTGGGCCCAAGCATAGTCTGCCTTGCGAAAGAAGGCAGGGATTTTCCTTAATCCTGCACTCAGAGCAGACAGGCTGATTGTACACGAAGGGCTTTGACCTCAACAAGAGCTGCTTCAACGCACAGTCAAAATCCTCTTTTACAGGAGGGCAGCCCCTGACATAGTAATCAACAGGCACAAACTTGCCTATTGGCTCAAGCCTTGTGGACTTCCACTTGTTCTTGCCCGAGTAGACAAGCTTTTCAACCTGCTTTTCGTTAAGAGTATTGCGGATAGCATTAACGCCACCAATGCCTGAGCACGCACCAAGGGCAATAAGGAACTTTGATTTTTGCCGTATGAGCAGAAGCTTTTCCTGCTGTTCCTTTGTTGAGATGCTGCCTTCAACAACAGCGATGTCAAGGTCGCAAAGCGCGTTCTTTCCTTGCACAAGAGGGAAATGCACTATCTTCATCTTGTCCATAAGGTCAAGGAAAATGCCCTCCTGGTGGATGACCTCAAGAGTGCAACCTGAACAGCCAGTGAAAGAAAAAAATCCCACAACAGGCTTCATCTCTTAGTCCTCCAGGTATTTTGCGTCAAGATAATTAAATACAGGGCCATCCTTGCAAACATAGCGGTCCTGGACCATGCAATGTCCGCACTTGCCAAAACCGCACTTCATCATGCGCTCCAGGCTTACCCAAATCTGTTGGTCTGTGAATCCCATTGCCTGAAGGTCCTGCACAACAAACTTTATCATGATTGGTGGACCACATGCAAGCACAGCAGAGTTAATGCGCTTGAACTGGGCCTTGTTGAGAAGGGTGGTAATGACACCGGTGTTGCCCTGCCAATTATCATCAGGCTTGTCAACTGTTATGTTGAAATTGAAGGAGTGCCTCCATCTGTCATTATCCTTCTTGAAGAGTATATCAGCAGGGCTCCTATAGCCCAGAAAAATATCGACAGAGCCGAAAGACTTCTTGTTGTTCTCAATATACTTTAGCACTCCGCGTAAAGAGGCAGCGCCTGTGCCCCCGCCAATAATTATTATGTCCTTTCCCTTAAACTCGTTCATAGGATAACCATGGCCATATGGCCCTCTGATGCCAACCTTGTCACCCTCCTGTAACCTGAACAATGAATCTGTGACTGCGCCAACATTCTTTACAGTCAGCTCAAGAAATTCAGGAGAGGAAGAAGCGATTGAAACAGGGGCTTCACCGATGCCAAGCAAAGAGAGCTGAACAAACTGGCCAGGCTCATGCTTCAAAGGCATCCTTACCTTAAAAGTCTTGACCTCACTAGTCTCCTGAGTAACCTTGTCAATCCTTGCCAAAGTTGGCACGTAAAGTTCGGTTTCCTTGCTCATTTTAAAGAGTTCACAATCTCCACCATATCAATTTTCGCAGGGCAAACATCAATGCACCTGCCGCAGCCAACACACAATTGCCTGCCAAACTTATCCTTGAAATACTTTAGCTGATGATAGATGCGGTGCTTGAAGCGCTTAGAGCGCTCCTTCCTGAAAACAAAGCCGCCAGCAACCTTTGTGTGATCATGCATATAGCAGTAATCCCACTGCCTTTTTCTTTCTCCAGAGACAAGGTCAAGGTTGGGTTCGTCATGCATGGTGAAACAAAAACAGCTTGGGCAGGCGATAATGCATGCGTTGCAGAAAAGGCATTTCTTACTCTCAGACTTCCAGACCTTGCTCAAAAAGAAGGAGCCAAGCTGGTTGGTGGAATTCAGCTTTTTCTTGCACTTGACCTCGCAGGCGCCTTCCCTGATGATATTTGTAAAAAGCTTTGTGCTGAGGAGCTCTTTTGCCCTTGAGGTGCCGACGCTCACAACATACTTGTCGCCGATGTCAACAAAAAGAAGGTCATAGTTCACTGTCTCGCAAGAATTGACTGAGGTGCAAAAACAGTTCTTGTAAGATTGGGAGCAGCTGAAGACAAAAAGCAGGGTGGCATCCCTCCTCGCCTTGTAATATGGGTCCAGGTTCTCGTCAAGAAAAATCCTGTCAAGGTTCAAGACAGCGTTTGCATCACATGGATGCATGATGATAATGCGCGGCCTGGAATCAAGCTTGACCTCTATCTTGGTGCCCTTGTAACTAAAAATGCTCTCCTTTGCTGGAAGAAAATACTTCTTTGCAGAATAACTTGTCTGTTGGCTAAAGTCGATCTCCTTGAAATCTGCTATAGGCTCAAACAAGAGCATGCCCTTTGACTTCTTTGGAGCAATAACCTCAAAGCGCTGCATCAATGCAGAGAGAAACTTAGGGACATCATCCTTGTTGATAAGGGTATTCATGCAATTTCACCAACTAGAGGGATTATTTAAAATTTGTGCAAAATAGCGTCAAAAAGGAAAGACTTTTTACCATTATAGTATAGTAATATTTATAAGGATAGAGCGCCTCCCAGAGCCTGATGAACAATAAACAAATTGTAGCGCTTGTCATTGGTGCTACAGTAACTAGTTGGTTGTCTTATTATTCGTTCAACAAAGCAGTTCAACTAGACAGAGATTTTTACAATAAATATCCGACCAAAGCAACAATTGAAAAGTACACGCAGACAATTAGGCCTGGGATTGATAATTATTTGTTACGCGACGAACCGATCCCAGCAGACATGCTCGAAGCAAGAATTGAGGAAATAAGGCAACTTAACCAACTCAAAGAGCAACACGCTACTATTGGCCAGACTCAGGAATATATCAAGGATTACAGGATGCGCACGGTCAATCGAGTGCTCTGTGGCATTAGCTGGCTAGGTTTTGGTGCTTTTGGACTTTTCTGGTTTGGCAAGTCTGTTTACCACGGATTTAACAACGCAAACGAGGCATTCCGTCAGAGACGCAGAAAGCAGGAAGCCAGAGCTTAGAAATTCTTTCTGTGCCTTTTTTTGCCATCAGACACAAGCTTTTTATTCTCTAAAATCTTTATGTATTCATTGGGTGATATGATTGTATAGTTATGGCAAACCAGCGAAGGGCAATTTCGCTGAAACACTGGCAAAAGTCAAGGTTGAACTGGAGAAGGAAGGCTTTTCTGTAATAAGCGAGATTGATGTCAAGGCAATACTAAAGAAGAAAATAGACCTTGAATACGGTAACTACACCATCATTGGAGCGTGCAATCCAAAACTTAGCCATCAAGCACTTGAAAAGGAAAAAGAGGCAGGGCTTTTCTTGCCATGCAATATAATCGTATTTGAGGACAAAGGCGTTTGCTGGGCTACGGCAATACTACCAACACAGGTAATGGGAACGCTTGCTCCGAAAGTTGAGCAAATTGCAGAAGAAGCGGAGAAAAAGCTCAAGCATGTGATCAATGCTGTGAGCGAAGAGAAAGAGACTGCGTATAGCGGCGCAAGCTAGATTCGGGTTGGTTGAAAATCTTTGTTTTCTTGTTTTCAAGATGGAATCTTCTGAATCAATTGTGGAAAGTTTATGAAGGCACTAACACCTCTGGGGATATACTGGAAGAGCTTACCTATCATCCTGTGGAAGAAAGGGTTTTTGTGCGAAAAGTTTATGTAGAAGGATGCCTCAAGGAAATAGTATATCCCTTGGATGCCACGCAAGCTAGATTCAAAAACTTTTTAAACTGCGTTCTTACAATTATTTTATTCTCTTGACTATTCCATTTGTGGCGTCTACCTCAACTAAATCGCCATCTTTGAATACTCTTGTAGCAATACCAGTTCCTACAATACATGGCTTGTGCATTTCCCTGCTGACAATGGCTGCATGCGATAAAAGACCTCCTTGGTCGGTTACAATCGCGCTTGCTTTTTCCATTGCAACTACAATCGCAGGATATGTATATACAGCAACCAAAACATTGTCTTTTTCTACTTTGTTGAGGTCCCTAATATCCAGGAGAAGGCGAACGATCCCCAACGCTTTCCCTTGAGATGCAGGCAATCCTTTGACTTCCATAATCTTGTGAAAATCTTCCTCTATTATTTTTTCGTCATTATAGTAACTAACCAGCGCATCGCCAACCAGTAATCTTGTACCTCTTTCATCCCATATCATAGCATTATCTTGGCATCGCAAAGGCAATTCATCTCTTAATTCATTTGAAATAGCTCCGTTTCTCAGGGTTTCTTTTATTTCGTCAATACGCATCTCAACAAATTGTTCAAATGTAATGCTAAATCTTCTGGCTATCTCTTGCCATAATCCCCATAATGCACAAATTGCACCCATAACATAATGGTCATCATTATTTGCAATGAATGCCCACTTCCTTATCGTTTTGATTTTAAGAACTTCTTTGTCATCCAATGCAAGCAGATTTTTCAGTTCTTCAACTTTCTTGGACTTGCGCTTTTGTTTTTCCAGTTCGACCTTTTCTTTTTTGATATCTTTTTCAAGCAGATTTTTTATTGCTTCAAGAACACTTTCCTTATCACTTTGAGGTCTATAAAAAGGCATAAAGTTAAGATGAGCAAAACGGCCTAGATGTTTTTCAATAAGCTGAGTAACGTCAGGTGATACTGGTTTTTTCTGCAACTTTTCGGCTATATCAATAAGTGACTCCTTTTCATAATGTGTTTCGAGACCCCATTCTATTGAAAAAATGATGTTAAGGTATTCTTGTTGTTTGTTAAAAGTAGGTTCTTTTTTTGCAATTAATCTTACTATTTCGTCTGTATAAAATCTATCTACCATTATACTGGTATATACAAGAGCATTAATCTTAGTTAAACGATTTGCAAATTCAGACAGAATTATCGCTATTTTCTTATTATCAATATGCTTAAAATCTAGGTTCTTATATTGCCTGCTCCATTCAAAAAAACCTTGGTTTAATCTTTCATATTCCTCTGCCTTCTGTAGCAAGAAACCAGGGGAGTTCTTTTCTTTATTTCTAAGTGCGGAAACATAGGAATCAATCTCTTCCTTTAACCACCATCTTGCTCCATTAAATTGACGGTAATGTGTGGGATTAAAAGCTATCAAAAAGAAGTCTTTGATAACACCTGTTTGGTATCCCCTGAACACTGTGTCTATGAAGAATATTGCATGATTTTTGCCGCTATACGTTACTCTTTCCCACACCACAGGGGATAAGTCATAGATATTGACTTAATATAATTTATCCTTTTAAAAGGCTGTTTTTTTGGTTCTACAATAACTATGCCGTAAGGTAGCCAATGGTTACTATAAGCAAACTATTTAAACACACGAATTCTTATTAGGGCATATAAGAGGTGGATTTATGGTTAGGGTGGCTATCAATGGTTTTGGGAGGATTGGAAGGCTAGTTCTCAGGGCAGGTTACGGAAAAGTAGATTTTGTTGCAATAAACGACCTTGGAGACGCCAAAACAATGGCCCACCTGCTAAAATATGATTCTGTCCATGGGATTTTCCAGGCAGAGGTCAAGGCAGAGAAAGACTCGATAATAGTTGATGGCCAAAAGATAAGATATTTCCAGGAGAAAGACCCGGAAAAATTGCCGTGGAAAGACTTTGGGGTTGATGTTGTTCTTGAATGCACAGGGATATTCACGTCAAGGGACGGCTGCATGAAACACATAAGGGCAGGGGCAAAAAAGGTCTTGTTATCTGCGCCTGCAAAGGGAGGAGAGCCAATACCAACAATAGTGATTGGAGTGAACAACGAGAAAATAGAAGGGCAGCAGATATTGTCAAACGCTAGCTGCACAACAAACAGCCTGGCACCGGTGATTAAGGTGCTTATTGACAAATTCGGAATAGACAAGGGATTCATGACAACAATACACTCTTACACTAACGACCAGATGGTGCTTGACCTTCCGCACAAGGACTTGCGAAGGGCAAGGGCTGCAGCAATCAATATAATACCAACTTCAACAGGCGCAGCAATAGCAATGAAAGAGATATTCCCAGAGCTTGAGGGAAGGCTTGACGGCTGGGCAATAAGAGTGCCAACACCTGACGGCTCGATAACAGACCTCACTGTTGCGCTGAATAGGGTTGTATCGATCGAAGAAATCAACAAGGCAATGAAGGAAGCGTCAGAAAGCTATCTAAAGGGAGTGCTGGCTTACACAGAGGATGAAATAGTTTCAACAGACATTGTGGGCAATCCTGCAAGCTCGATATTCGATTCAAAGCTGACCAAGGTTAATGGCAGACTGGCCAAGGTTTTTGCCTGGTATGACAATGAATGGGGATTCTCCAACAGGATGGTTGACACACTAGTTCTTATGGCAAAATGAAGCTACTTAAGGAGGCTCAAATAGATGGAAAGAGAGTGCTCCTTCGGGTGGATTATAATGTTGTTGTTGACAACGGTAAAATTGTGAATGACAACAGGCTGAAGGCAACACTGCCGACGTTGCAATATCTGATGCAGAATCATGCTAAAACAATTATTGTAACCCACATGGGAAGACCTGACGGGAAGACAAATGACAAGTACAGGCTTGACCCTGTGGCAAAACATTTGGGAACTCTCTTGGCAATAGATGTGAAAAAGTGCTCACTTGAAGAAGCGCAAGAAGCGATTTCCTCAATGAAAGCTGGGGATGTTATCATGCTGGAGAACATAAGGTTCTATCCTGAAGAGGAGAAAAATGACAGAGAGTTTGCTCGGAGGCTTGCAGCGCTTGCAGACACTTATGTCAATGACGCGTTTGCAGTCTGCCACAGGGACAATGCGTCAGTCTCTGCAATAACAGAATTCCTGCCGAGCTTTGCCGGGCTACTCTTAGAAAAAGAGGTGAAAAACCTTTCAGGTGTGCTAGACAATCCTGAAAAACCGTATTTTGCGATAATAGGCGGGGCAAAGCTGGAAACAAAAATAGCTGTGATTGAAAACCTTGCAAAGCGAACTGACAAGGTGTTACTCGGCGGAGCGATGATATTCCCATTCTACAGGGCAAAGGGCTATGAGACAGGAAAAAGCCTTATTGCAGAGAAAGAAGTGCCACTTGCAAAAAAGCTGCTTGACGAATTAGGAAGGAAACTTTTGCTCCCTACAGATATAGTGCTGGACAATGGAGAGACAGTCGAATGCAACAATATTCCCAAAGAGAGGGCTGGGCTCGACATAGGCCATCGGACTTTAGCAAGATTTGCGTACGCGATGAGGAATGCAAAAACAGTTGTGTGGAACGGTCCGATGGGAAAGTTTGAGGACAAGGCTTTTGCAAAGGGAACAATTGAGTTAGCAAAAGTAGTGAGCGAGCTTCAAGCAACAACAGTGATTGGCGGCGGAGAGACTGTGGCAGCGGTGGAAGAAGCTGGACTTACTGAGAAATTCACGCTTGTTTCAACTGGTGGCGGGGCTGCGCTAGAATTTCTTGAAGGAAAAAAGCTGCCTGGGATTGCTGCGCTTGATTAGCTAACTCTTCAATTGGCTTTTGGATTGCCCTAAATAGGCATCGCAGAATTTCTGGAAAGCACCTGGTTCAATATTCATCTTCATAAATTTCAGGCAATGATACGTGCCGTTTGCGTTGTGAGCGTAGAACCTGATTAGATAGTTGAAAAGGTCCACTTTGCGTGTCACTTTAACAGTCTCTTGCTCTTTAGTAATATCGTTGATTCTATTCTTCTCTAGAGACACACTTGCAACAAGCGCATACCTTTGCTGTAAAACTTTTCCGTCTATATCTACAAATGGTATTATGTTCGATGAGCTGTGCGTAAGTTTGTTCCTAATCTGATTAAGGTCATCCTGAATGTCAGCGAATCCAAAAGTGTCTTTCAATTCCTGGCGCATCCTGCCATGAACACCTTTGAGGCTTTCCTGGACACCTTTCCTGTCAATCCTGCCATTTTCCGGAACCAGGTCGTAATTGTGAGCTACCCAATAATATAAGTTGTCAATCCAGGTGGACAATCTGCCGAAATAACTATGGCAGAGCTTGTCCACGGTCTTTTCAATCCCGTGTATCTGAGGCCCAAGCCCTGCTGGAGGCCTGGTTCTGAAGTCAGTAATGTCAAGAATCTTTCCTTCTTGAGCAGCGATGTCAAGGAGGTCTTCCCTAGCGTATTGCTCCATGTCGAGTATGCGGCTCCAATGATGCCAAACTTCTTGGCCCATGGCACTTATTATATACAAGTCACTGTGCACGTGCAATTTGTCCAAAGGATTCTCGTCAAGAGGCAAGAAACCTTTTCTGAAGAGCTGGGCGATATAGCTAATAGCTCTAATTCTCGGGGCAAAATGTTCTTCAATCAACTTTTGCTTGTGTTTCCTGTCCATTGTGAACAGACGAAGAACAATACTGGTCATATTTAAATCTTTGTATATTGTTACTTCAAATAAGTAGTAACATTTGCTTTAGAACTAATCATAAACCAATCTTCCAATTTCTTCGTACTTGTACTCCTGAAGCACACCGTAAATCTCATAATCCTTGATGAGCTCTGGGACCCTCTGGCTGATGCCTTTCATTATCTTGTCCAAATGGCCGTTGTCCTCTGCCATGACATCGCTGATATAATCCCATTTTCCGATGAGGCTTGCGATATAGGTTACGTATTTTGTCCTTTTAAGAAAACCGAGAAATTCCTTTTCCTTCTCTGCGCTTGGATTGTAAAGCGCTATGAAAACATAATTGATGACAGGAAAACCCATCCTTGGCGAATGATATAAAGGTTTGAAGGCTGCAATAACCTTTGCCTTTACCATCTTCATGATGCGGTTCCTTATTGCATCCCTTGAGAGGCCGACTTTCTTAGAGAGCTCTGCCAAAGACTTTCGTGCATCCTGGTCGAGCTCTTTTAGGATAAGCTTATCATATTTGTCAAAGACAAAGGGCTTTCCGTAAGCGATGGTTGTGTCGTATGGGGGGGTTTGTATCTTCTCTTGTCTCATAATAACATAAAATACGCTTTAAATATTTAAATCTAGCGTATTTTGCGTGCTATTTTTAAGATAACAATATATATTGCTACATGGTTACCACTTGGTAATAATATATTGAGGTTAAGAACAATGAATGAAAATCCAATGATATCGAACAGCATTTTTGGTGTTAACATAAAATTTCGTAATGTCGAACAAATGGTTGCAGAAGCAAGCAAGGAATCAGGACCCATATATCAGGCAGACTTTGCATTCACCTGCTATTATGAGCTGCAGGAAGGACGCACAGAAACAATTAAAGGCAGCAAGAAGCAAGTGATTAAACCTGGAGTAATATTACCCTGGGCAGTGATGCTTGGATTGCATGAGATGAACAACCAGAGGGTGGAACCGCTTGAGGCGATGACCGCAAATTCGGCAAGAGACTTGACGCACCAGTATTTTGCAAAACATCCAGACAAATACTTTCATCCTATTATAACACAGGCAATTGCACAAACCTTTGAGAAACCACAGACTTCAAGCGATGGAATTGTCTGGGACGAGTTTGAGACTAAGGGACAAGTGTACCTGCTCAATCCCCAATAGAAACAGTCTTCCCAACAAAAGAGCTCAATGATTCCTCAAGCTCTTTTTTCAGCTTTTCAGGATCAGAATCAGCAATCTGCTTGTCAGCCTTTTCAATCTGCTTTTGCAATTGCACCTGCTTAGCCCAGCAGGACTCAGTATCGAAGGAAAGATCCTTTGACTGTTTGTCTACAGGATGATTCCTCAAGTCCTGCTCAACAGTTGAAACCTGCAGCTTGAGAGAGTTCAGTTCAGAGACAATCCTTGAAAGGAAAGCACGGTCCAGCATATCAATGGTGGCAAGAGACTTGTCCTTCTTCTTGTCTTTAAGCTCGAGCTCCTCACGCTCAATTGCCTGGCGCATGTTCCGCAAAACAAACATCACGTTGAGTTCATGGTCACTCAAGAGCGCGCTTACCGGGTCATCAACATAAGAATTTGCCAAGTCTTCATGCTCATAGCTGATTTTTGCGTACTTCTTCAAGCCATGCTCGAGGATTGAAAATTGGCTATGTATTTCAAACTTCTTTTCCTTGAGCTGGTTATTTAGGAGTTCAAGCTTTCGCTTAGAGTTTTCAAACTCCTTGTGAGAATCACTTTTTTGCAGGGTTGACCTTTGCCTGTTAAGACTGGAAAGCCGCTGTTTCTCTGTCTCGAGCTCTTGCTCAAGCCTTTTTTTCATTTCTCTGGTTGAGTCATGGGCACCCACTGTAGAATGGAATTGCGCAACCCTCCTGTTGAGCGAACCTCCAATTGACTCCTGGAATTGCCTGTACAAGTGAGAGGCTTCCACTACAGACTGCTCAATCGATTTTATTGACAAGGCAATGTCCTTTGATTCATGGGCAAAGAATTCCTGCAAGATGTAGTACGGCTTAGCTGTGGAGGTACTGAAGATGTCCAGCTTTGAAACGAACTCTGATTGGAATGAAGGCAAATCCTGGATTTTTTCTGGCAACTCAAGAGCTTCCACAAGCAGCTTGACCTTTCTTATGTAGGCTTCGCGGTTGCCTTCCATAAACTGAATTTCCCTGGTAGATATGGATGGATTCTTTAGGACTGCTTTCTGAAGCACGATGATGTTCTCTGCAAGGCTGCCAAGCTGCACAGAAATCTTCTGTCGCAAGGCATTAAATCTGGAATCAACCGGAGCCTTGGAAGCGTTCAATTGCTGCTCAAACCAGTTTGGGAGGTCTTTTATTGAGATAACTATCGAGCTGTCCTTCTCTTTGAAGAGATTTTTTATAAATTCAAACATTATTTTCATGGATTTTTCCTCTGCTTAAATAAATTTGCTATATCAAAAGTCAAAAATAATTAATAATTTTTGTAACTTTTTTGACTTTTGGAATATACCAGAAGACCGAACAATATCAAATTAAACATTTAGGTCTTCTGTTATAGAAAATCACTGGGTCACTTTGATTGCACTATTTGGGCACGCAACCTGGCATGCCATGCAGCCGATGCATTCATCAGGCTTGCTCACAACAATCTTCTTGTCTTCTTTGCTAAAAACACTCATAGGACAAGTGTGCAGGCATTCTCCCGAAGCCTTGCACTTTGCAGAATCAATTGTCGGCTTTGGCATCTTCCTGGATCACTGGCTGCTCTTCCTGCACTGGGGCGGGCTCTTCTTTCACTGTCAACGGCTGTTGGCTGACAATCTTCAATAACCTGATGTCGCACGAGCTCAATGGATAGACCGGCCGTAGGGTGTCCTTGAGTTTTGACTGGAATTTGTTGGTAATAATGTCATGCAAAAGGTCCTCAAAAGATGAGGCTGCAACAGCCTTGATTATCAGCTGCCTAATGCCTTTTCTTAGGGTTGCGGTAACAGAATTACTTGTGTTAAACCTGGTGAGGACAATAGGCTTTATTCTGACTGTTTTTCCGTCAGTGGTCTTAGCGAGGAAAGAATCATCAAGCCTTTCCCTGTTGCGGCGGACCATCCTCTTGATGCTGGAAGGACTCATCTCATAGGCAATGCATTCAGCATAACCCTTGTTATCCTTGACATTAACGACCTTGAAGGTGACGTTTACTGACTGTTTTTTTGGGTCGCCGGTGAGGCCCATAAGGTTGACTGTAACATACCTATTCATCAAAGTCTTTGGGTCTTCGATGAAAGTCTCACCCAGGAGCTGTTCTGAGAAAAGCCTTGGTGCCACTAGGGAAAACCATTTTTTCTTCTTGATCTTGGTTTCAAGCTTCTTAGCCTTCTTTGCCATGATTGAGATGAAAAAAGTAGTTGGTTTATAAAGTTAACTGTCACAAATCAATAGCTGGTTTTGGGAAAGGGCTGAGGAGCGGAAAACACACAAGCACTACGCAATGTTTATATATGTTTTTCTCAATAATCCATATATGGCAGCCAAAATACAGTTCTTCCCGATGGATATACAATACAAGGAAATAGACGGAAAGCCAGTCATCCATCTTTACGGAACAACAGCAGAAGGCCAACAGGTATGCGTGATAGACGAGCATTTTGACCCTTATTTCTATGTAGTGCCAAAGAGCGAAGCTCAAATGAAGCTTGACAAGCTCGAGGTAGAGGAAGAAGGCGTAAAATATTTTGTTAAGCAAACAAGCGTAGTACAAAAGAAATTGCTTGGGCAGACTGTGAGGGCAATCAAAACAATTGTAAACGTGCCAAGGGCTGTGCCAGCGATAAGGGAATTGCTTGCCACAAACCAGGAAGTTCTTGGAATGTACGAATATGACATACAATTCGTCAGGCGCTATCTCATAGACAAGCAGATAACACCACTAACCTTGGTCCAGGCTGAGGTTGAGCCTGCAATGATAAGGGCAAAGGTGCCAGTATTCAATGCATTATCAATCAACCAGTTCAGCGACGACACAATAACAAAGCCCAAAATCCTGGCGTTTGACATTGAGACATACAATCCACAGGGAAAGAATATTGACAGCGAAAAGAACCCAATCATAATGCTATCGTTTTGCGGTGCAAACTTCCAGAAGGTGTACACATGGAAGCAATACAGCACAAAATTGCAGTTTGTGGAATTCGTGAATTCTGAGGCTGGCCTCATAGAAAAGTTCAAGGAGGTGCTGGACAGCTTCAAGCCTGATATTCTCGTAGGATATTATTCAGAAGGATTTGACATGCCTTATTTAGAGGTTAGGGCAAAAAAGTACAAGATAAAACTGGACATCAACCTGGACCATTCAGAACTTCAGGTGAGAAGAAGGAAGACAATCTCAAGCCCATTGGTAGGGATCGTGCACCTGGACCTCTTAAACTTTGTGCGAAAGGTGGTCGGAAGGGGCATGGAAATAGACAGATACACACTCGATGCAGTAGCGGAAGAGCTTCTTGGAGAGGGAAAACCAGAGGTAAACCTTGACCTCTTGGCTGCAGCATGGGACAGCAACACAAGGCAGCTGGACGAGTTCTGCAACTACAACATGCATGATGCACTGTTAACGTACAGGCTATGCGAAAAGCTGCTTCCAAACATATTTGAGATGGTAAAGATTGTCGGGCTGCCAATATTTGACGTAAGCAAAATGGCTTTCTCGCAGCTAGTTGAATGGTATGTACTACGCCAGTCACAGCAGTTTGGCGAGCTTGCACCAAACAAGCCTGACCACAATCAGGTGAGAGAAAGGAGGGCACACACATATCAAGGTGCGTTTGTATTTGAGCCAAAACCAGGGCTGTACAAGGACGTGGTGCTCTTTGACTTCAGGAGCCTGTATCCGAGCATAATCTCCACCCATAACATATCACCTGAAACATTAAATTGCGGGTGCTGTGAAGGAACAAACACTGTGCCAGACGACCCAACACACTGGTTCTGCACAAAGCGAAAGGGATTCATTCCCACGCTGATAGAAGACCTAATCACCAGGAGGATGCGCATCAAAGAGATGATGAAAGACAAATCAGACCATATACTCTTAAAGGCAAGGGAGCAGACTTTGAAGCTCCTGGCAAACTCGTTTTATGGCTATCTTGGCTTTTATGCTGCAAGATGGTACAATCTCCAGTGCGCCCAAGCTGTAACCTCATTTGGCAGATACTATATCCAAATGGTCATAACCAAGGCAAGGGCTGAGGGATTTGAAGTACTGTATTCTGACACAGACAGCGTGTTCCTGCTCCTAGGCAAGAGGACAGTACAGGATGCCAATAGGTTTGCAGAAAGCTTGAACTCAGGACTCCCGGGAGTGATGGAACTTGAATACGAGGGCTTCTATCCAGCAGGTCTTTTTGTATCGCTAAAGACAGGGCCAAGCGGAGCAAAGAAAAAATATGCACTGCTCTCTGAAAACGGGAGCGTAAGGATAAAGGGCTTTGAGACTGTGAGGAGGAACTGGAGCCTCATAGCCAAGGAAGTGCAAAGAGAGGTAATAGAGACTGTGCTAAAAACAGGAGAGCCTCACAACGCATTAATTTATGTGAAAAAAGTGATTGAAGAGCTGAAAACGAACAAGGTGCCTCTGGACAAAGTGGTGATCCACACCCAGCTACAAAAATACATAGAGGAATATGACTCTGTAGGCCCACATGTGCGGGCTGCGATGAGGCTCAAGAACCAAGGCAATGCAGTAGGGCCTGGCTCAATAATAAGGTTTGTTGTGGTGAAGGGTACAGGAAAGCTTGGCGATCGGGTGAGGCTCGAAGAAGAGGCAACACAACAGGAGTATGACGCAAGCTACTACATACAGAACCAGATAATACCCTCAGTGGAAAGGATATTTGCAGTACTCGGCATAGACTCAAAGGAGCTGCTTGAAAGCAAGGAGCAGCAGAACCTGAAAGGATTCTTTTAGATTGTGATGCACAGAAAACCTTAAATACCTACAAAACATATATAGTATTGGCTATAATGGGGGCAATCAACTTCTTTGAAGCAGTAGAATACCTCGAGCCACGCTGCCCAAAATGCAACGAAGCTCTTGAGTATGGAGTCAACACTAGTTTTGACCCTAAGAAGAACACTCACGTTTGCAATGCGTGCGGAACAGCCATAAAGTAGTTCTTTTTCGAAAATAATAAATAACAGGCATCATCCTAAAAAGCAGCATGGCACTGGTAGTCGCAAACTGGAAGATGAACAAGGATCTTGCAGAGGTGCAAGGCTTCTTCAAGGAGTTTAACAAACTCAGAAAAAACACAAAAGCAGACGTGGTGATATGCCCGTCCTTCACTTTGCTAAATGAGGCGCAAAGATGGGCCAAAGGGATAAAGCTCGGGGCGCAAAACATAGCAAGCGAAGAAAAGGGCGCTTTCACAGGTGAGGTCTCTGCTGCAATGGTAAAGGAGTTCTGCGATTATGTTATCATAGGGCATTCTGAGAGAAGAATATACTATAATGAAAATGATGAGCAGGTAAACAAAAAGGTAAAGCTGGCAATAGAACATAAACTCACTCCAATTATCTGCATCGGAGAGAACCTTGAAGAAAGAAAAAAAGGCAAGACGCAAGAGGTTGTGAAGAGACAGCTTGAGGCAGCATTAAAAGGAGTAAAGGAGACAGATATTGTGATTGCCTATGAGCCGATATGGGCAATAAGCACCTTTAGCAAGGGAGAAATTGCCACCCCTGAACAAGCAGAAAAGGTGCATGAGATGATTGCGGGCTTGCTTGAAAAAAAGTATTATTCAAACAAGATACGGGTGATCTACGGTGGGTCTGTGACGCCAGAAAACGTAAAGGCGCTAATGCAGCAGAAAAACATCAAGGGAGTGCTTGTGGGTGGAGGGAGCTTAAAGCCAGAATCTTTTGCAGCTATAGCCAATTACGGAACTTCAACATAAATCTTATGGACATAACCGTCGTAGAGCTTGCTTCTATCACTTGGTGGGTCAGGCGGGCATTTTAGTGCGCAGTTGTCAGCAAAAGAGCCTGTAGCAACACCGCAAACACAGACATCAAAAATATAGGTACCTGCCAGAGTGCCAAGGGAGCCACTAACTTGTCCCTGGACAGCTACCTTTATTGAAAAAGTAAGATGGGCGTTAGGGTCAATCTGCCTTCCAGGAAAACTGGAGAAAATCCAATGGCTGTTCATGTAATCAGCTGCTGCAGCAATAGCTGAACCATCTGAGGCAAAGGCTTCGCTAAAACTCACGTTCACATAGAATGTCTTTGCAATCCTGTCAGTGTTCTGTATTCCAAGGCCGAAGAGAGTGTCATGGCCTCGCTTAACAATCTGGTGGTCAAATGATATTGCGACCTGCGAGCCGTCTGCCAATAGCTCTTCTAGCTTTTCCTGAGTTTCGGCGTCAAGATCTGCCTTTGTATCTGACGCTAATCGCATGAACTTGTTTGTGAAGTAAAGGCCGCCCACAAACATGGAAATGCACATAATAAGAATAACAATCATGTTAATGGAAAGCTCGATACCCTTTTTTCCTAACGTCACTGCAAGAGCCCTTACCTTATGTACTCAAATTCCTTTATGATCATGATCATAAACAGGATAAGCACTATGGCACCGCTGATAATATAATAAATCCCTGCTTCGACAGTGTTGGTGAAAATCTGGTAAAGCCCAAAGGCCATGATGCCAACACCCAGCCAAAGGAACTTGTCAAGCACCAGCTTCATTATCTCAAATTCCTGATTAACTGTAAGTCTTTTTTTCATCTTACTTCACCTTCACATAGAACTGCTTTGATTGCCACCATTGAGTTGATTCTGACCAGACAGTAGCTGGAGCGCCGCTGCATTTTGTTTGGCTTAGAGCGCTCTGGAATGCATCGACTTCCATTAAATACGTGTCAGAAACGCCAGAGATCTGGTATTGCGCAAGGTAGACACCGGTCGATCCCCCTGGAATTGTCACATTTGTGAAAGTGGTGAACCATTTGCTTTTTGAGGTGGAGGTAAACTTAGTTGCGTCCCTGGGTTCTGGATTATAAACGGGTGGAACCGAACCTCCAACCACTATAAGGCCTCCGCCAGTTGCGTTGCACCCAACCCCTGAAAGCGCCTTAATACACTTGAAAGCAACCTGATAACACCTATCCTCTGTATTAGGATTCATTATGCCAAAGTAGAACTCGCCCTGCACTCCCTTCTGGACTTCAAGCGAGACTGTCTTGAATGCAAGCAACTCACCAGACGACTGGATATCATCAATGATAGACTGTTTGATATCACCAGAGACCCTGTCAAACTCACCAGTCATGGTCTTAAACTGACTTCTAATGAAGCCAAGCCCTAAGCCTAAAATTGTTATTGCAAGAATAAGTACAACAATCGCATTAATCGAAAGAGAAAGATCACCTTTACGCCAGAACATTTTTTACACCTCTTTTTAACTAAATGATGAATTTTTAGAATCCTTTGGTGCTATAATTTATAAAACTTTCGATGTAACCTAGAAAAGACTGCGCTTGCCGGTTTCAGAATCAAACTCTTTGAGCAGCTCTTTCTGGCGCTTGGTCAGCTTTTCAGGCACCTGCACAACAACGCGCACGTTCTCGCTTCCTGTGCCAAAGCCATGAAGGCTCGGGATGCCCTTGCCTCTCAGCCTGAAGACAGTACTGCTCTGAGTGCCTGGAGGAATCTTCAAAGTGGCCTTACCCTTAAGCGTGGGAACCTCAAGATCTGCACCGAGTGCAGCCTGGGCAAAGGATATTGGAACCTCAAGATAAAGGTCATTGCCACGCCGCTCAAATACCTTGTGCGGCTTGAGATGTATTATCACAAATAAATCTCCTGTTCCAGAACCATGGCCACCGGCCTCTCCCTCGCCCCTTATTCGAAGCCTGGTGCCTTGCTCGACTCCTGCGGGAATATTGATATCAAGCCTGCTCTGCTTCTTGATCTTGCCGGTTCCTTGGCAAAGGTGGCATGGTTTTGCAATCACTTCTCCAGAGCCCCTGCATTGCCTGCAGGTCTGGGTTGTGGAAAAAATCCCGAACGGAGTCCTTCGAGTCTGCCGTTCAACACCAGAGCCATGACAGACAGGGCATGTCTTGACTTCAGAACCTGGTTCAGCACCAAGGCCTTTGCAATGGTCACAAGTTTGCATCCTCTGGAGCACAACATTTTTGGTTATTCCAGTTGCAGCCTCCTCTAATGTCAGCTCAAGGTCCATCCTGAGGTTCTGGCCTGCAGCACGAACATCCTCATCTTCAAAACCGCGGTTAAAGAAGCGGTCAAAGATATCACCAAAATCAAAGGATTGTTCGTGCATGAAATCTGTAAAATCAAATCCGGAGAAATCAGAGCCTGGAGCAGGGTCTGCTGTGCCAAACTGGTCATAATGCGCGCGCTTCTGGTCATCGCCAAGAACTGCAGCCGCTTCATTTATTTCCTTGAACTTCTCACCAGTGTTAGGATCAGACTTATTGATGTCAGGATGGTATTTCTTGGCCAGGTTCTTGTAAGCTTTCTTAACTTCCTCCTTAGTAGAGTTCTTGTCAA
Source organism: Candidatus Woesearchaeota archaeon (assembly GCA_043803105.1). GTDB lineage: Archaea > Nanobdellota > Nanobdellia > Woesearchaeales > JAZDKJ01 > JAZDKJ01. Next base: position 104,682 of record JAZDKJ010000002.1, on the reverse strand, counting down.
CGCCAAGGGTCCTGTAGTAATCTTTCGCTTGTGCCATTTCAACCATTCAAGAGACTCAAAACCTTCTTGATATCAGTTAAGTCAGGAAGAACGGCAAAAGGCGCGCAGTTCTTTAAGCTTTCCAAACTGAAAGGACCTGTGGCAACTGCAATGCATTTGACATTGCTCTCCTTTGCCGCTTCAATGTCGCGAGGAGTATCACCAAACAGGAAGACCTCAGAGAAGTGCTTTCCATACAACTTAGCAGCCCGCCTTATGGCAATTCTAACAAGGTCAGAGCGTTTCCTCGAATCATTGCCAAAACCCCCAACAGGAAAACTGCTGTTCAAACCAATCAACTTCAATTTTTTTCTTGCAATGGGCTCAAGATTGCCTGTGACAAGGCCGAGGCAAATATCATTCTTTGCCAGTGCCTTGACAAGCTTCGGGACGCCGGGTAAAGCTCTCGTTACAACCTTTCTTTTCGCGTAGGAATAATCCATCGCCAAGATGGCATCCTCAAGTTTGCTTAAAGGATTCCTTATCCCATTATCTTTTGCTACATCAAAAAGCACACCTGAGTCGGTCTTGCCCTCATGCCTGTGCCATACCTTCATATCATTCAAGTCAAAATTCAAATGATCAATTTTGTAGACACTTTTCCATGCCTGCGCAAACGCTCTCCAGTGGGCAGTCCTCTGGCCTGTTACAAGAGTGCCGTCCATATCAAAGAGGGCAAGGATGCTCATTTACCTGATTCGTCCTCGTCAACAACCTCAGCATCAACAACCTTCTCGGCAGACTTGCGTTTTTTTGAACCCTTAGGCTCTTCCCTGTCATAACCAGCAATATCAGGTTCTGGTCCCTTGGCTTTCGATGCCTTCTGGTACATCTCTGTTGAGATTGCCTGGACTTTTTCGTTCAATTCCTGAACCTTTGCCTTTATTGCAGCCAGATCCTTCTTCTGTTCAGCAAGCAACGTCCTGAGCTCTTCGAGCGGCTTTTTAGCCTCTTCTATCTTTGCATCATCAACCTTACCCTTGAACTCCTTGAACAGTTTCTCAGTAGAGTAGACAAGATTGTCAGCCTCGTTGACAGTCTCAACCTCTTCCTTTTTCTGCTTATCAAGGTCTGCAAATTCCTCAGCCTGCTTTTGCATGCGCTTGACCTCTTCATCGCTCAATTTCTGGGAGGCTGTTATCCGGATGCTCTGCTCTTTTCCTGTGGCAATATCCTTTGCAGACACGTGGATGATGCCGTTCGCATCAATGTCAAAGGCAACCTCAATCTGAGGCACTCCTCGAGGCGCCGGAGGAAGACCAATAAGATCAAACTTGCCAAGGCTCTTATTGTCCTGAGCCATAGGACGCTCGCCCTGCAGCACACTTATGGTAACCGCAGTCTGGTTGTCTGCAGCTGTGCTGAAAATCTGGCTCTTCTTGGTAGGAATAGTAGTGTTCCTCTCAATCAGAGGGGTCCTCACTCCCCCAAGGGTTTCTATTCCCAAGGTCAATGGCGTTACATCAAGCAACAGAATGTCCTTGACCTCACCGGCCAAAACCCCTGCCTGGATTGCAGCGCCTTGCGCAACGCACTCCATCGGGTCAACACCGCCTTCTGCCTTCTTTCCGATATAATCCTCAACAAACTTTCTCACAATGGGCATCCTGGTGGGGCCACCGACAAGAATTATCTTGTTAATGTCCTTGACCTCAATCTTTGCGTCCTTTAGTGCACGCTCAAGAGGGGCCTTGCATTTCTGCACAATAGAACCAACAATCTGCTCAAGCCTTGATCTTGTGATCTTCATGGTCAAGTGCTTCGGGCCCTTGCTTGTTGCGCTTATGAACGGCAGATTAATATCAGTCTCCATAGTGGTGGAAAGCTCAATCTTTGCCTTCTCTGAAGCTTCTCTTAATCTCTGCATTGCCGTATCGTCATCACTTAAGTCAATTCCTTCTTTTTCCTTGAAATCCTTAACAATAAAATTCATCAATGAATCGTCCATGTCTGTGCCGCCAAGCTGAGTGTCTCCAGAAGTTGATTTTACCTCAAACACGCCCTCACCAAAGTCCATGACTGTAACGTCAAGAGTGCCACCGCCGAGGTCAAAGACAAGGATTTTCATCTCCTGATCAGCCTTGTCAAGGCCGTAGGCAAGACAGGCTGCAGTAGGCTCATTAACGAGCCTCACTACCTCCAGGCCTGCTATAGTGCCAGCATCTTTTGTTGCCTGCCTTTGGTCATCATTAAAGTAGGCAGGACAGGTGATGACAGCCTTGCTGACAGGCTCTCCGATAAATTCCTCAGAGTCTTTCTTTATCTTCTGCAGGATAAACGCGGAGATCTGTTGTGGGGTGTACTCATTCCCATGCACCTTGTACTTGAAATTCGTGCCCATCTTGCGCTTTGCTGCAGTGATAGTGCCCTGGGGGTTGGATACTGCCTGTCGCCTTGCAGGCTCGCCAACCAAGAGCTGGCCTTCCTTTGCAAACGCAACGACAGAAGGGAAGGCCTTGCCATAGGCGGTTGTTCCTTCGCTGCTCGGGATGATAACAGGCTTACCAGCCTGCAGAACTGCTGCAGCAGAATTGCTTGTTCCGAGATCGATACCGATGATTTTTTCTTTCTTTGCCATTTTTAATCCTCCATTATTTCAATGCAAGAGCGCGAATCTCCTCAGCCTTGCCGTGGCTCAAGACAGCCCGCTCTTTTTGAGTGGAATTTAGGTGAGAGACAATCTGGGTCACCTCCAGCAGCTTCACAAGCTTGTTCATGTCTATTGCAGAGCGGTCCTCTACGCTTGCCAGTGCCTCGTAAATTGCCTGGTCTGTGGTAATAAGGTCAAGGCCGCTACACATTATCGTGGTTTCGAGCTTGTCGTCATGCAAGGTCAAAAACCTGTAAATCAGTTCCGGTTTGAGGAAAAATTTCTGCGCCTGCATGGTTACACCGTCTTTCCCAGTACAAAGCACTTCTCGCCCATACTGTAATGGTTTTCCAATTCGCCCTCGATTCCATATCCGTTCTTCATGTAAAACTCCAAATCTGGGGTCTCCAGCTCTGAAACGTGAATCTCAATTTTTCCCTTGCCGACCAGACGCTCTGCCTCTCTTAACAGGGTTGTCATAGCCTCTCGATAATCCTTGAGCAAGGCAAAATGCCTGAATGAAAAGACAGCATGCTTATCACTCTCCTGAATCCTATCGACTGCCACGCCACCAACAACCTTGCTGTTTTCAACGCATACCACAAACCTCGTTGAAACAGGCTTTAGCAGGTCATGGATTGAGCGACCTTTGCTGTAGACATCCTTGTATACTTCTGAAAGCTGGCCTAGGTCAGAGTCAGTTGCCTGTCTTGCGATTGCCATTGTTTTTCACCTCAAAATCTTGTATGTCAATATTGCGTCCAGCTTTTCCTTGCTTGGAAGCAGATCAATTGGTTTTGCGCCTTCTATGGTACCGCTAAATTCTACGTGAAAGTTCCATTGCCTGATAGATTCAGGGTCATTAACATTAACCAGGTAATTTACAGCAAACCACTCTTGGATGTCCTTGCCAATTGGAGCACAGGTGCTTATCCTGCAATAAAATGGCTTTACAGAGTGAATCAGGCATCCCTTATCCCTGTCAAACATGATGCATGAACCATAGTATTTTCCCTTCCTGGTCTTTAGTTTCTGAACCATGGTGTTGAATGCCTCTGCATTATCGACAAACTTATTGGCGAAGGCTTGCTCTGTCATCCTGAGCTTCCTGCTGATGCGATTAATGTCATCCTTCTGCAAGTAGGCAGAGGTGTAAGAGCAACAATTGCCGCAGCGCTTACACGCCTTTCCCAGTTTTAGCACTGCCTGCTTGCTCGTCTTTTTTTTCAACATGATTTCCCACCTTAACCTTTGCACACCTTAGCACCTTATCCTTGAAAGTGTATCCTTTTTGCAGCTCCTCGAGCACAACGCCATCCTTATCTGAAGGAACCTGAAGCAGCACCTCATGACGGAAGGGATCCAGGTGCTCTCCGCCTGCCCTCATCGGCTTCAAACCCTCCTGCTCCAAAATGCGCATCAGCTGTGAATGAACGAGGCGCATACCAGCCACAAAATCTTCGTGCTTCTCTGTATGATTCAACGCTGCGTCGAAGCTATCAATCACAGGCAACAATTTCAATAAAAGATCTGCATTTGCATATTCCCTGCAGCGTGCCTGATCCTTTTCAGTTCTCTTCCTGAAGTTTTCGAATTCTGCCTGAAGGCGCTGCAGATGCTCAGTGAGATCCTCTATCATTGCCTGATTTGGATCCATTAACTGCGGTAACTCTGTCTTCGCATGGGTGTCCTGCAGCTCTGCTGTCAATTTGGTTTCCTGCAGCTCTGCATTCGTATCCTGCTTTTGCTTCACAGGATTCTTCCTTGTCATCGTATCTGTATCCGTTTCATGTTATCGATTGCGTGCCTGACCTTCGGCATTTGAACAGTCAATACCCCGTTCTTGTAGTCAGCCTGAGCCTTATTTGGGTCAACTTCAGCTGGAAGAGGCAACCGCCTATAAAATTGCTGAGAGCTTGATTGATAACTAAAGAATCCCTCACTTTTGTCTTCTTTCTCGTCTTTCCTGTTAACCTTGACCTCAACAAAGTCCTGCATCACGTTAAGCTGGATGTTATCCTTCTCCACTCCAGGAAGCTCGAACCTTGCTACCACAGACCTGTCTTCGTCGTGCACTTCAACCAAAGGCATCCTGAAATGGCCGTAAGGCGTGACATCATTACGTCCTGCCAGTAGCGGAAATCTTTGCGCCTTGCGCTGGAACATCCTGTCAATCTCCTCGTGCATTCTCTCAATTTCTTGGAACGGATCCCATACCATATTCATCGCCTCCTGTTGATTTAAAATCAACGAAATATCATTAAAGTAAACTAACTTCTATATAAAGGTTTTGTTTAACAGGTGGAGAATCGTCTGAAAACAATGCTTGAATGTCCAAATTCCTCAATGCTTACAAGAGAAAGAAACAAGATTTAAATAGACGAGGTACCTGAACAATGGTTATGCGGCCAGTTTACCAAAGGTTTACCATAGTCAAGTCAACAAAGCCAGCGAAGAAGAACATCAATGACAAGCTGCAGTGGTTTGGCATATCGCTTGGGCTATTCACTTTAAGGGACAAGAACAAGTCATCATTCAGGATATTTATCGAACTTCTTAAGGCAGCAAAGGTGGGCCATGGCTTAACCTCTGACGAACTGGGAGAGAAGCTTCGGCTTTCCAGGGGCACTGTAGTTCATCACCTGAACAAGCTTTCAGAGGCAGGGCTTGTGGCCATAGAGAAGAACCACTATCATCTCAGGGTTGAAAACCTTGAACAGCTTGTGGACGAAATCGAGAAAGACCTGGAGAGGACATGGGCAGACCTGCATGAAGTTGCCAAAGAGATTGATTCGTGGCTAAACCTTTAAATAATTGAGGAAAACTATTTTTCTAATGCGACACATAGGTCTTGTGGGTGGTTTGAGTCCTGAATCTACAATTGAGTATTACAAGATAATTTGCTCTGAATACAACAAGAAGTTCGGAGGCCAAGAGATGCCACAAGTCACAATAAGAAGTATCAACCTTCAACAAGTTGCCGACTTTATGGCAGACCACAGATTATCGGACCTTGCTGGGCTGATAATTGGAGCGATAAGAGACCTTGAAGGAGCTGGTGCTGATTTTGCCGCAATTGCCACAAACTCGCCGCATATAGCCTTCGAGATGATTGATGCAAAATCTCCCCTTGACTTGATTAGCATAATGGAGGCAACAGCAGAACAAGTGAATATTGACAAAATCCGAACAGTGGGGCTCATTGGGACAAGATTCACAATGCAGGCTGATTTCTACCAAAAAGTATTGTCCAAGCAAAATATTAAGACTGTAGTTCCTTATCAAACCCAGATGAAAATGATTGACAACATTATTTGGGATGAGCTTGTGCACGGAGTAATCAAAGACTCTTCGAGGGGTGCTTACAAGAACGTAATTGAAAGTCTGCAGGAACGAGGATGTGAAGGAGTCATCCTTGGCTGCACAGAAATACCTTTATTAATTAAACCAGAGGACAGTCCAATTATAACATATGACACTGCAACTCTGCATGCCAAAGCAATATTGCAATATGCATTGAAGCCATGAAAACCATAGGAATCCTCGGTGAGTGGAGTCAAGATATTTGTCGCCACAGCTGATCGACCAAACGGATTTTTTTTGCTGCCAGCGCAACAAGGATTGCTGGAGGAATAATCTCAAGAAAACAATGAAGGTTTTGTTGGTTGTGTGAGTGAGAAGGGTTTCTGTTGTTGCTCATACTTAGACACAACATCTTCAACTTTGGCAAGGAGGTCAAACATCTGTTCAACTTGGGGTTCGATGCCTCCATCCTGAGGAATATAACCTAGATCCGAAATCTTGTTCGGCAACACGTGCTCGAGATTTCTTTCGAGATACAGGGAATCTTTGATGCTTTCTTGGCCAATCCTTGACTTGTTAAGTGCAATATAACGAGAATTAAGCTCCTTGTATAAAGAGCGCAATGCTCTTAAGTCAGCAGTCATGCCAACAAAAAATCAGTATTCTGTTAAAAAGCTCACTGTTTCTTTGGCAAGATACTGAGCAGTGGAAAGACTTTCTGGTAGAAAAGTTTAAATAGATATACAAAAAGGTATATTATACATATTAAAAAATATAATAAAGTGTATATTAATATACATAATATAGAAAATGGTGAAACTTCAGTACGACCAGAACAAGCAGTTCAAGATTACTTTGCCGAAGCAGTTGGCAATCGCAAAGGGATGGAAGAAGGGAGACAAACTTACGTTCGAGCTTGACGAAAAAGGAAACCTGGTGATAAAGAGGGAAGATGAAATTCGTAAGTAAGAAGGATTTGCGCTTCAGGCTGCATAACAAGGATTCGCACAAGGGCGACAACGGCAGGGTTTTGATAGTCGGAGGCTCAAGGGAATATGTTGGTGCAGTGGCTCTTGCCGGCATCGCAGCGTTAAGGGCTGGATGCGACAGTGTTTTGATCGCTACACCTGAAAAGGTTGCTTGGGCAATCAATTGCATGAGCCCGGATTTGATGACGGTAAAACTAAAGGGAGAGTATCTGAAAAAGAGCCATGTCAAGCAGATCATTTTATTGGGCAGGAAGAGCGACGTGATGCTGATTGGAAACGGACTCGGAGGGAGAAAGGAGACTGCAAAAGCAATCAAGGATATCTTAAGACAAGTGAAAATCCCAAAGGTCATTGATGCAGACGCGATAAAGGCGATCAGGATACAGGAAGCTAGCAATTCAATTCTCACACCACATCAAAAAGAGTTCGAGATATTGTGCAAGAACTCTCGGCTTAAGCCACAAGAGATAAGAGCAAGCCTTGGGACAAACGTGCTAATCATCAAAGGCAGAATCGACAGGATCATGTCTGAAAAAAAGATGGTGTACAACAAAACAGGAAACCAAGGCATGACAAAGGCAGGAACTGGAGATGTACTTGCCGGTTTGTGTGCAGGATTAGTTGCACAAGGAATTGAATTATTTGCTGCAGCCAAAATGGCTGCGTACATAAACGGATTAACAGGAGACCTTGAAAAGAAAAAGAGAGGCTATAGCTTCATTGCAAGCGACCTTTTAAGGGACATAAAGAACGTGAGGCAGAATGGAACAACTCTTTGTTGACGTAGCAATAGTTGTGGTGGTAGCAACCATATTTGCCTATGCTTCAAGACTGCTCAAACAACCACTAATGCCTGCATATATCCTTACCGGCCTATTAATCGGACCTTTCTGCCTTGGCTTAATCAAGGACACAAGACTGATAATAACCTTCTCAGAAATCGGGATAGCATTCCTGCTCTTTGTAGTGGGGCTTGAGCTGGACCTAAAAAAGCTAAAGGACATCGGCTTAGTGGCTAGCGTCGGAGGAACACTGCAAATCCTTTTCCTGTTCGGCTTTGGCTATTTTGTGGCATTCGTCTCGCACGCTTTCTCCCGTGTTGAACTCACTTATATAGGGCTAATCCTGGCTTTTAGCTCAACCATGGTAGTGGTAAAGCTGATGTCAGACAATAAGACCCTTGGAACCTTGCACGGAAGGATTGTGGTGGGCATACTTCTCATGGAAGACATCTTTGCGATAATCGCGATATCACTATTGTCAAACTCTGGAAGCGCAGGGATGGGGACAACAGTCCTACTGATAATGAAAGCAATCAGCGTGTTTGCAGCCGCAATAATAGTAAGCAGGTACATATTCCCATCAATATTCAGGTTTGCCGCGCACTCGCAAGAGCTCTTGTTCCTGATGTCAATCACCACATGCTTTGTATTCTCAATTATTGCATCATATATAGGCTTCTCAATTGCGATAGGGGGTTTTATTGCAGGGATAACACTTGCAAATCTGCCATACAACCTTGAGATTGTAAGCAGGGTAAAACCCCTAAGGGACTTTTTCTCAACACTTTTCTTCGTGGCCCTCGGAATGCAGCTTCCGTACAACGGAATAGAAAGAATCATAATGCCCTTCCTTATATTCCTGGTACTCATCATAGTGCTTAAGCCACTAATCACAATGGCAATCTGCTATTTCTTTGGCTACACCAAGAGAACCTCATTTTTCACTGCAATTAGCTTACCCCAGATCTCAGAGTTCTCGCTAATAATAGCAGCACAGGGACTTATGCTCGGCCAGGTGTCAGTAGAGCTTGCGTCACTCGCAGTAATGCTTGCTGTGGTGAGCATGACATGGACAACATACCTAAGCAAGTACGACAACCAGCTGTATAACATTCTAGCCAGCAAGTTAACCATGTTCGATCGGAGAGGATTTGGGGACTTGGAGTACAGGGAAGAGAACAAGCAATACGATGTGGTGCTAATCGGCTATGATAGGATTGGCTATTCCATTGCAAACACAATGAACAAAATAGGCAAAAGCTGGCTTGTTGTTGATTACAACCCTGATGTAATAAAGAAGCTTATCAAGGAAAAAATCCACTGTGTGTATGGAGACATAAGCGATGTGGAAATACTGGAAAAAATCAACCTTAAAGACGCGCACTTCATAATCTCAACAGTGCCAAACCTATTTGATAACATGCTCCTGATAAAAAAAATCAAGCACGTAAACGAAAAGGCTGCCATATTTGTGACGGCAAATAAGTTGGACGAGGCACTAAAGCTCTATGATTACGGGGCAGATTATGTGATTCTGCCACACTTCCTTGGGGGAGACAGGGCATCGATCATACTTGAAGAAGCAACAAATGACAGTGAGAAAATAGTGATAACCAAGTTGTGCCACATAGCTGAATTGAAGAAAAGAAAGGAACTAGGGCACGAGCACCCGAGGCAGCAAAAGTGATTGAATCAACCACAGTGCAAATAGGAAAAAACGGAGTAACAGAAAACACATTAGAAGAAATCATAAAACAATTAAGGGCGCGAAAGACAGTGAAAATAAAGATATTGAAGAGCAGCCTGGAGAATGCGGAAAGGGAAGACACCATCAAAAAGATAATCAAAGGGACACAGTCAGATTTGATTTTCCAAAGAGGAAACGTGGTAATCATAAAGGAAAAGCGCAGGGCGAAATTCCGCGAACAATAGAAATAATTATAAACGCAAAAAGAAAGAAAATCCAAAAGAGGTGAATGGTTGCCAATAAAGCCTGAGGATATAAAAACAAAAGAGGACTATTTCAAGGAATACAAGCGCGAAGAGGTAGAGTTTGGAATAGAACAGATGGCAATACTGGACTATCCGGCAAACAAGTTCAGGTACAGGCTTGTGCATGACTCATTCTCAACATCGATAGAGGCATCTTACTTCTGGATACTTAATTACCTGCGCTATGACATGGCGATGATAGATGTGGAAAAAATCACTGACGTGTTTGCAGCATCTGAGCACTCGGCATTCTTTGGGGTGGCGCAGCAAAGGATTGGGCTGCAGCAGGACAAGGTTTCCCAATTCCTGGCAACAATCGGAAAGATGGTAAAGGAGCTGTTCCAATTGGTAAGGGAGATAAGAATCCTAAAGGAAAGGCTGTCCTACTATGAGCAAAGCAATTCACCTAGCGCCAAGGAGGCTGAACCGGCAGAGATAACCCTAAAGGGGATTTTCATAGACATGGCTGAGGGAGGGGCAAAAAGCCCTGCATCAGTGTATGGGATGGCAAGGGACTTACAGTTCACGACCCTGCCTGATCTATTCTTCGGCACAAACCCGGATACTTCAGAGGAAGTCGGTACTGTGGTCGATAAGCTACAGTTCAACAAGGCTGTAAAGAACGTGCTCAAAAGAAAACTGTTAAGCTTCATGAAATGGAAGGAGGCAACCTACAAAGAACTGCAGAGCAGGCACAATTTCACGCTCAAATACTTAAGGCAGCATTATGACATAATCCAGATGTATATGAGCTGGGTAAAACCTTATCTAAAAAACATCCAAAGGCTCCAGTTAGATGCCGCAAAGGCAGAGACGCCTGACCTGATCTCAGCTTTCGAGGGCTCGATGATAGAGATAGAGTTTTTAGCAAAGTTCACTCCGGCGGGAAACAGCAAATACAAGGGAGTGGTGCTTGCATCATTCCAATACAGGACAATGCCCCAGATGAGCTATGTTCAGGAAGGATACCAAAGAGGGCCTCTCCATGTGGGAGAGCTCAGGATAACATTGCGGCCTTATGCATGGACAGACAATGACGTGGAATGCTACAAGAAAATGAGAAACCTCGAGAACTTTGAAATGATAGGGTTGATTGACGGCTCAGTAAAAGCAGCAATGGAGGCGCTTGGCGAGGAGCTGCAGAAATACCTACAGGAAGCAGGAGAATCTGTGGAAACAAAGGTGCCAGCCAAGGTTGAGAAGCCTAAAATGAATGTGTTTGACCCGTTGGCAAGCGTGGGAAAGGGATTTGCGGAGTTTGCTGACGCACTCGTGCCGAAAAAAGAAAAAAAAGGAGAAAAGGCAATGGACCCTTTCAAGCAGGAAAAAGAGGTTGGCAATGCGATGGGGGCTGCAAGGGCAAAGATGTGGCTTGTATACAAGAACTACAAGAAAGCAAACCAGATGATAGCGTGGTAACTTACTTTTTTTCGTAAAAACATGGCAAAGCTAGAAGACCTCAAAAAAATGTCTCCTGAAGAGAGAATAAGAGTGCTAAAGCAGATGGAGGAGGAAAAAAAGAAAGAGATTGAGGAGGCAAGAAAGCTAATCAGCGAGTCAGAAAACGAGATAGGCAGGGAGGAGGAAATAAAGAAAGAGATGCCTATACCTCAAGCAAGGTCAGTGAACATAGAAAATCTGTTCACCAGGGAGGAAAAGCAGATATTTGCAACCAAAAGGTTTGCCGACAAGACAGAAACACAGGAAGAGAGCCTTGAAGAGACTATAAAAGATGTCGGGCTTCAAAAGAAAATTCAGGAGGAAAGGCAATACGTTATAGCACACCTCAAGAGGCCGACAGAAGAATTCATATCAGAGGTTCACAACCTTTACAACGAGGCAAAACAAGAGATACAAGATAAGGGATATCTGGCACAGGAGACAAGGGAGCACATAATGCATGCATACGTGGAGGCAGGAGAGCGCGAGCGCATGGACAAGCAGCAGGATTATAGGGTACCTGGGCACCTGGCGGAAGAGTTCAATGCCTCGCAAAAAATGGCAAAAAGCTTCCTGGAGTGGTATCAACAATGATGTTCAACAATATGTACGCGCACCCATACCTTTCTGGCTACGGCAAACTGGCAGACGAGATTGTTGACATTGAAAAGCCGATAGAACCGATAATGCCTACCTCAGCGCTGGGGCAGACAGTGGGCGAGGGAGGAAGGCTAGGACATCTGATACAGAGCACCACAGCAGCAATAAGGGCTGGCGCTGGAAAAATTGAGCTTGCAACAAGCATGGGTGGGGGCGCAGAAGCGGTAGGTGCAGGCAGCTATGGAAGGGAAGCGAGAGAGGCGCTACGCGAGATGAAGGAGGCAGCTGGGGTTGAGTTCACAAGCGTGCACTCGCCTGTCCAGATAGGCAATCTCTCGGGCTTTAATCCGCAACACGGATTTTCTGACGAGCAGAGAAAAACATCAGTCGAAGAGATAAAGAAAGCAATAGACTTTGCAGCAGACGTTGCGCAGGGGGGAGCGGTAGTGCTGCACACAGGAGAATTCCAAAGGCCAATATCAGAACAGAAATGGGCAAAAGAGCCTGATGGCAGTTACAGATTCCTGGGCTACCAGGAAGAACCGGGAAGGGCCATAACATACATGGTGGACGACAGAACAGGAAGGATAATCTCTGACGTGCGAAAAAGCCAAGTGATAAGGGAGCCTGAGTACAAGTCAGCAGACCATGAACACGAAGGAGAAGACCTTCGTGGAAACAAAGTGAAGATTCACAAAGGAGATTGGATAGATGGCGAGGGGCATTATCTTGACCCAATAAACCCAAACGACCTATTCAAGAGAGTGGCAATCTGGGACCCAAAGGAATCAAGATTCAAGACGCAAAAGCTGGGCTGGACAGAAATCGAAGAGCGAACCAAATGGGAAAACGAGAAGAACCTAAACAAGCAGATCACCGCAGAGGAGATGGCATTCAAGATACAGATGCAAACGCAGATGCTTCAGTACAGGGGCTCATCGCTCTATCACGGCAGGCAATATGAGGAGCAGAGACGGTCTGCCGAGGCATTAAGGCAGGCATTAAAAATCTATGAGAAGCTCGAAAAGGAGATGCCCAAAGAGGAGGTATGGAAAATAATGCAACAGGATGCGCCGAGAATTTACGGAAGCTCGGCAAAATTTGTGCTGCCTACCAGTAGGTTGCCTACTGAAATCATCAAAGAGGACCTGCGACAGATAGAACAAGGGCTGCAGTATACCCATGAGGCAAGCGCAGCAGCAGACGCGCAGGCAGACACAATACAGGACACACTCGACCATGTCAAGCCAGTGAGCGAATACGCAAAAGAGCAGACATTCAAATCTTACGCAGAGGCAGGAATACACGCAATGCAGCAGACCACAACAAACCAGCATGTAAAAAAACCGCTTTTTGTGGCGCCGGAAAACATATTCCCGGAAATGGGATACGGCTCACACCCTGAAGAACTCAAGGAATTGGTATCAAAGGCAAGGGAAGAGATGATCAAGGCGCTCACACAACCAATGATAGACGATCCTCAAAGAAGGTTTGACAAGGATTTCAAGCTAACAAAAGTGTCCAACCCAAACTATGTATCAGGGATGACAAAAGAGCAGGCAGCAAAAGAGGCAGAAGACCACATCAAGGCGACACTAGACACACAGCACCTTGGAATGTGGAGGGCCCACTTTGTGCCAAAACCTGGAGAGACAAAGCAGGACACAGACAAGAGGTTCAGGGACTGGTACATGGAAGAGGTAAAAGAGCTTGAAGCCAAGAAAATAATCGGGCACATACACCTTGTGGACTCGCTCTCCTTTGGGCATGACCACTTGCCAGCAGGACAAGGAGACCTCCCGCTAAAGGATGTGCTTACCTATCTCAAGAAAAAAGGCTATGCAGGCACAATAGTGTCTGAGGGCTGGGGAGAGGACAGGTTTGAGGAGGGTAGGATACTCACAGAGCCATGGTCACTCCTCGGAAGCCCTGTCTATTCAACATTCTCAGGACGTTTCGGGCCGAGACAATGGCACGGTATGGAAGACAGGTGGTATGGAGTGACTAACCCACCGTTCTACATTTTTGGTGCTTACTCACCGAGCAATGAATGGGTGCTCTGGAGTGAAGTGCCGATGGAATAGGCTAATGATTCAAAGAATACAAGTCTTTGAAATCCGTTTCCCGCAATAGCTTGTCAAGGCGCTGCGTCTGAGCAATATTAACCTTTAGGCCTGGATTAATAGGTTCTGGGGATTCAAAAACACCCATCCTGAAGAGCAAGTAATGAAATGCACCTATAGGATTATCCCTGTAGACCTGCGGAAAATCAGCAAGGTGTCCGGCGATGTATGCCATTTTTGAGTCATGTATTTCTCGCTTGGTTGCGATCTGCCATGCCACAGGCAGCACATTTGAAGAGCCTGCGACAATTCCGTCGTGTGGCTCACTTAAACCTTTGACCTCGTCCCCAACGAGCATTTCTACCTTTGGCCCCAAAGCTTCTGCAAGCTTGTCGGTCAATTGAGGATCACCTGAACTGTCCTTGCAGGCCACAACCCTACGGTTTGAGCCAAGCTTAGCGACTTCGCTTGGGTCAAGATTTCTTCCTGCCTTTTCAGCATTATTGTACAATATCAAAGGAATAGACCTAGTATATCGCAGGCAGGTATCTGCTACCTGCACTGCACTCTGGCCGTGGCAGAATGGGTCATTCTGCAGCACATACAAAGGCATTAACACGATATAATCAGCTCCCAATCGCTCTGCGTATTGTGCGAGCTCGATGGTCTCGTCAAGGCTCTCTGACGTTATGCCTACTGCGAGCTCTGGAATAATAGGACCAAGTTTTGCCTTTAACTTCCTGACTTCATATGCAGCAATATCAACGAGAAATTTTTTCTCTGGCATTGACAGACTGTCGAACTCACCGTTTGAGCCAAGAATAAACAAGCGCTCAGCACCTTTGCCAGAGGCAAATACATGCGTTATCAGATTGAGGTAGCTAGCTTCGTCAAGCTTGGAAAGCAGAGGACATGTCAAGGTTCGCATGGTATTAAGAAAATGCGCGTTGAGATTTAAAGCTAACTGCTTATGCAAAACTATATAAATAAGCTATGTTGGATACAATATCCAACATGGGAGCCTCGACAAGAACAAGCACGATAAACGAACTCTTGCCGTTAATGCTTGGAATTAGCCCAAAGAAGAAAGAGAATCCAATAAGCTTTGTCATTGTTGGTGACAAGATAAGCCTGGTCATTGATTCTGACGACCTGGAAGACAAGCTTGAAGAGTCTCTACAAGATGAGATCAGCCTTGAAGAAAGGGCTGCCTACGAGGCATCAGAAGCAAGGGCTGTGGATTATGAAGCACTTTTCAACTACAAGAGCACAATAAAGGAGAATGACTATTCGTCAAACACATATTTCATCTACGATGCACCAAAGGCAACAGAGGACCAAGATTTTTTTCACCCTAAATTTGACGATGAGACTATCAACGAGATACTTCGAGCAGCAAAGATAAGGAACCAGTTAGGGATTGAGGTCTATGTCAACCCAATGAAGAAATCATTGTTTGATGTATGGAAGCTTGCGAACAGTTCTGATAACAAGATACGCTATGACATGGTAAGCATCTAACGCAAATTTTATATAGTGCGCTTGGTACAAACAACCGATGAACCTAGCCAAGTTTCTCTCCATCAAAAGCGAGTATGACAAGTTCTACAACCAGCTCTTGAGCAGGGGAAGGCTGCCCTTAAAGGACACAGGGGTTGGGTATTGGTCAATGTCAGTGGCTGACGACCTATACACACTCTTTCAAAGGCTGAGGCTACAAAATTACAAGAGGTTCATAGACATAGGCAGTGGCGACGGAAAGGCAGTAATGGTGGCATCGCTCTTTACCAGTGCAACAGGCATAGAGATAGACAAGGAGCTGCATGACAAGGCACAAGAGATAAAGAAGCGGCTGAAGATAAAGGCAAACCTCTTGAATGGCGATTATCATGAGCACAACCTGAAAAACTACGACATAATCTTCTATTACCCTGATAGCCTAAACCACAAACTTGAACTAAAGCTTGCAAATGAGCTGAATGGCAAGCTCATAGTCTATGGCCCACATTACCATCCCACAATGTTCAAACATGACATGAGCTTTATTGCACACAGCACCCCTGTGAGCATATTCTCAAGGAACGAATTCTAGACTTGTAGCCATTACAAAATAGTCAAAAAAGTTAATATATGGTAATCTGAGCATCAGTGCGGGGATGGAATTCAAGATAAACCAGAAAGCGAATCCTCATGTGAGGAAGTATTCTCAGGAAGACCTAGACACAGCAAGAGAGTTTGCAAAGAAAGCATACAAAGAATTCGGCACATTCTGCAAGGCTGTGGTATTGTTCGGAAGCGCGGCAAGAAAGAACACCACCTCAAGGATGGACATAGACATAATGGTAGTGGTAAATGACCTCACAATTGAACTAAGCCCGGAGGCAGTCGAGGCGTACAGGATAATAATGCAGCGCCTGGTAGGAGAGACAAACAGGAGAATACACCTCACTACACTAAAGTTCACCAACTTCTGGGACCTTGTAAGGAAGGGAGACCCTATAGCGATAAACATACTGCGCGACGGAGTTGCGCTCCTGGACACTGGATTCTTTGACCCGATACAGGCGCTCCTGTACGACGGGAAAATCAGGCCGACATACGAATCAATATATACATACCTCATGAGGGCGCCAACCACAGTGCAAAACTCCAAGATGCACATAATGCAGGCAACGGTTGACCTTTACTGGGCGGTTATCGACGCTGCGCATGCTGCACTGATGAAGCACGGAGAAATTCCCCCAAGCCCTGCGCACGTGGCAGATATGATAGAAGACAAACTGGTAAAGCCAGGAATAATCGAGGCAAGGTATGCTCACATAATGAAAAACTTCTATGGAATCTCAAGAAAAATCATGCACAGGGAAATACAAGAGGTGACTGGCACGCAGTACGAGAAGCACCTCAAGGATGCGGAAGACTTTGTAAGCAAGATGAAGCAGCTGGTTGAAAAATAGTTTTTTATAGTATTTCTTGAATCTTTGACTAGTATGTTCCAAAAACCATTGCCAAGGAAAGACAGAAGCAGGAAAGGTGAAATAGACAAAGAAATCCTCACGCTGGTAGACCAACTGAACAAGCATCCTAACTATTACACCACAAGCTCGTGCGCAGGAAGAATAGTTGTACTGGAAAAGCAAAGGAGAAAGTGCGACAATCGCTTTATCTTCTCGAGTCACTCAAAAGCGAAAGCAGAGGAGGTAGTGGAATGCCTCTCAAAGATTGGAAAAAACCCTGTGTGGTTCAAACAAGAATCAGTAATCCTGCACGTCTGCTGCAAAGACCTTGAGTCAGCTGACAGGCTGCTTGATTGCGCACGAAAGGCAGGACTCAAGCACTCAGGAATAATATCAGTAAAGACACGAATAATTGCAGAACTCGTGGGAACTGAGGCAATGGAGACACTGTTTGCAACAAATGGAAAAGTCATAGCAGCAAAAGAATATGTGAAACTGTTAGTGGAAGAAGCAAACAGAAAGCTTGCAACAAACAAGAAAAGGATTGAATTGCTCGAGAGGATTTTGGCGGAAGAACTCCTCTAATTCTCATTTATATGGACAGAATAACAGCAAGAGCCAAATATCCACATAGCAATATAACTGATGCAAAATAGATACTCAAATGGAAACATTTAAATAATATATACTGGAGGTTTTTATGAAAACAGATAACACTGGGGTGTTTTAATGCAAAAAAGAGGCCTACTTTGGTTACTAGCAGTCGTAACTGCTATGATACTTCTGTCAATCTGCGTCTATTCTGTCGTCGACAAGCTAATATACCCTAGTGATAACTATGATGCGAAAAACCCCATGGGATTAGCCACTGCAAGCTTTAATGTGAGCACGAGGTTCAACAACTGCACCTTGTGGTCAAACTTCGCAGGGAGCTGGAGAACAAACGATACAATAAAGAACATAACTGCAGGCGGGAACCTCAGCGCAGGAAATTATGTCATTCCGATGGGTTTCGACCTTCCGCTCGGAGCATACAAGTGGAACGTCAATTGCACCACCAATGGAACCAAGAGCTGGTGGATAAACGCCACAAACAATTATACAATAAATGTCAACAATCCAATCCAACCGATGCAGCCAGCGGACAAGGCGAATATATCAGGCCCATCAGTGCCCTATGTCTTCAAGTTCAACCAATTCAGAACCACGCCAATGAACTGGAACTGCACACTGTACACAAACTTCAGCAATGAATGGAGAGCGAACGAGACAGGCATTAACCTGACGGGCCTTCGCAACATAACAGTGACCGCAAACCTTGCGCCAGGAACCTACAAGTGGAAAATCAAATGCTTCAACCCGAAATGGACTATATGGTCAGCTGAGAACTGGACGTTCAACAGGCAGCAGGACATGCAGCCTTTCTTTATGAAGCTAAACGGGCCGCCCATAGGAACACAGTTCACAAGCGCATTAGTAAACCTATCATACCAGGTCACAAGAAACAGCAACTGCTCGCTATTAACAAATTTCTCAGGCATTTGGAATGCAACTGCAACACTAAATGTAACCCCTGGCACACAAAGGTTCAGCGTGTCGCCAAGGAACGGAGCATACAAATGGAATGTCAACTGCACTAACGGAACAAACACCCTTCTGGGAAACATTACCAAGAACTGGACATTCATCATGAACAAGAATTGCGAAGACCTTGACGGAGATGGATTCAACAGCTCTGGAAAATTCGGCTGCGGAAAAAAAGATTGCGATGAAACAAATCCGGCAATAAAGCCCTTGGTTGCGCATAACTGTGGCAATGGAAAAGACAATGACTGCGACTGGCTTGTGGATAGCTATGAGGATGCATGCGGGGCAGCAAAGCCCAACTGGGCCATGATGGACTTCAGCAAGCCACCTTATGCAGCAAACGGGCCAGGATGCTACAACGGTGCTGCACCAAACGTAGTTCAGGGAACAATGCCCGGAGAAAACTGCCCGGGGGCAAGCCTTGCATATGACATGGGAGGTGTATGGGTTGACCAGGACCAAGACTTTGTCTATTGGCAGGTACTTGCACCAGACATAAGTAATGCAAAATTCTGCGGAGGCAACAAGAACCTCAGAATATTTGTCGAGTTTGATGCAGACAACAACCAGTCAACAGGATGCACTAACTGCTTCCCAGGATCTGATTACCAATTCATAGTAAACCTTGACGGATTTGGAGAGATGTGGCAATATGATGCAGTTGCGCCTACTTGTCTTGGGGGAAGCGGCTACTGCTTTACCTACAATAAGAGCATACCTGTGTATGTGAACATATCAAAAACAGGGGCGACCTGCAACACGCAGCCTTCAACAATGACAATTGCGGTCAAGAAGAGCACAATCATACCTATCACAGGAATGAACTTTGAGACCAATAGCTTCACTGAGAACAATGCAAACGAGGGAGGAGGTCCGAATGACATGCTCAGGGGAGGAGCAGGAAATGACCCATTCATGGGAGCAGGGCCAAAAGAGGGAGGAATGAACTGCTTCCAGTTTGATAATAGCGAGCAAAATTGCAATAACGGAACTGATGATTTCGCATGCAAGTACAATACACAGTTCCACAGGTGCGAACCTGATTTTGCCCAGTTCAATGATTGCAGCAATGCATGTTTCTCATGCCAAAACGAAACTGCGTGCAATACAAGCGCAACAGGAATATGCCAATGGACCACAAACCCGAAAGGAAGCCCGCCGAAGATCTGCGTTGAGAGCTTCAATCCATTCGAAGGAGGTGGAGGAGGAGACTGCAGCAACGACTGCTATGCATGCTTTGCAGACCTGCAATGTAACTACAGCAAAGCAAATGGCGGCAGTACTGGTTATGGTGGCTGCCAGTGGTTCACTGACCCATTTAGCGGCAAAGGATTCTGCGAAGTAAAAGGATTCAAGGTTCCCTCGTGCACAGCCCAGGACTGGAATGGATGCACAAGCAAGCAGAGCTGTGAAAGCGATGGCTGGAACTGGAGCCTGTCTTATTACCTCTGCAACAAGAATTCCACGTATGAGATATGTTTTGACGGAATAGATAATGATAATGATGCACTGATCGATTGCATGGACAAAGCTGAGTGCTATACTGTTTCTGAATGCGGGGGAGGCATTGACACTCTGACCGGAGGAGGACAGTTTGCAGGACAAGACCCTTTCCAGGCAATGCAGGACTTTATGTTCCAGGGAATGGATAATGGCCCGCCTGTAATGATCGGAACAGACCAGCCATATGATACTCCACCTGATCGTACATATGCAGACATTCTCGGCACGGGAGTTAAAGATGGAGCAAAATCCATATTCTTTGGAGCAATGCTGCGCAACGTTAGCACATTGAAGCTGACTGGTCAACAATGCAACCTTACTGGCACAAACGCACTAAGGCTGATATTTGCTCTTGACACTGACCAGCGCAACGATACAGGATGCCAAATCAGGGTTGGGCAGACAAACTACAACGGGCTTGAGTTCATAATAAAAATGTACGTTAACGGCAGCATAACTTATACTGCATACAAATGCTTAAACGAGACCCAGAACCAATGGGTTATCTCAGCAATGAGGCTGTCAGCAATGCCCGACATGCTCTGCAATCCGCCAGAGGAAGATGGTGGACCATTTACTGAAGCTGCACCTGCAGTTGTAATGACACAAAAGTCTGACATCAACAACCCCAAGGACACGCTCAGGGTAATTGCTGTGACTGTAAACGGGTCGTGGTGGAGCAATTTTTCGAGAATCAAAGCTTTTGACCAGCTTGAGGCTTACTACACTCCAGGAAGCGTGGACTTCAATCCAGTGGACTGCTTTAAGGAGCCGACAAAATGCGGTGCCGCATTCGCTACAATGGGCGAGGGAAAATACATGCCCATAGAAGACTGCATGAGGCCAGGAGACGAAGACCTTGACGGCAATGCCAATTGCAATGACTCAGATTGCAGCTTTGCGCCATGGTGCCAAGGGCAATACAATCCGTTGATGGACAAAGAGGCTCCAAGAGTCAGCATGAACACAGTGCAGGAGTTTGACATGGGAGCATTTGTAATGTGGTCAACTAACGAGCCGACAAACGGAAGCCTATACTTCTACAACACAAGCTCGACCTGCAGCGGGAACTACATCACTATCATGGAGCCATTCCAGCCAGGGTTCCAGGCAGAAATGCAGTTTAAGCCATGGCACAATGTGATGGTTGACAATTACCAGAACAGGCTTGGCTTTAATCTTTATCAGAGCACAACCTATTTCTACAAAATCAGGAATTGCGATAGGGCAGATCCTGCAAATTGCGGACAAAGCAAATGCATGAACTTCACAACAAGAGGTTCAAAGCAAAACGTAACACTGATGTTCAACCTTTCAAACACAGGCAACAATTTTGTTGATAACATGAACGTTAGCATAAACAGCCAAAAACTCACCAAAGGCAATTTCATAAATTTCAACTACACTAACAATGTGAACCTCACCTTTAAGGGACCGATCCCCGGCACACCTAACTTTTGGGAGATAACATTTGTGAATGCAGACCTTGCAACTGCGACAAGCCTGAAGCTTACAGACTCGATGCTTGCGAATTTCACATCAGGCAAATATGTTGTGGGAATGGCAAACGGCTTGTGGCTTGAGATAGCTCAAAAGCTGGGCGCAGAGTTCATAATAGTCAGGCTGCCGGCAGACGGACAAGACCTGACAAAGTGTGATGACTCAGGAGAGAACTGCGAGACCATAACAAGCGATACACTCAAGCTCAATTCGGGAACCATAGGCGGCGAGCAATACTCATACTGGAAGATTCCGGTAACCTACGGCTTCTCAACTTATACTACAAGCGGCGGAGTCAATTATACACTGACGTTCGCGACTGTCTGGAACAATTTGGCAGTCTCTGTGGGTTTAAACAACACAAAACTAATCAATGTAACAAATGGCGATAACTTTACGAGAACATACAATATAAGCGTTGTGAGCAGGGGAGCAGGAATGAGCTACAGGATTAACGGCTCATACCCAAGGCTTAACAACGTTCAATTCAGTGCTTACCAAAAAAGAATACTAAACCTGACACTTTGGGCTACAAGCGCAGGCTTAAGCTACTTCGACGTGATTGCTGTGCTCTCAACAAATGCAACAATAAAACTGAATTCCAGCGACGACCTGCCTGGAGGATCGCTAATCCTGAATGCAAGCGAGGTACAAGGCACAAACATAACTATCAAATTGATGACTCCAGGAAACGGAACTGTCGCAGAGATAAATACCTCGATTAATCTAAAATTCAATGTGACATCAAACAATATTGGCGGACTGCTCTATGTGAACTGTAGTTTATGGTCCAATGGTTATGGAAACTTTGAAATTATGTACTTATGGCCAGAGACTTTGCCTACGAACTCTACCCTGACCTCGAGTGCAAACCTTACCATCATTACGGACAGCATAGGTACCTCTTTATGGAATGTTAAATGCGAAAGCACAATCGACCCTGGTGACTTTGCATTTGCAGAATCAAATTATACATTTAATACAACACCAGCCTCAGACCACATAGCTCCGTCAGTGAACCTCATAAGCCCAATCAATGGCTACAACAGCTCAATAGCCAGCAACAGCCTCATTTGCACTGCTGCAGACGCCAACCTAAAGAACGTGAGTATCTACCACAACATTGGAAGTACATGGCACGCAAACGAGACCAACAGCTCAGGAGTAAACGGAAGCTATTCCATACCGATAAGCTTTGCAGAAGGCTCATACAAGTGGAACTGCTTTGCCTGCGACATTGCCGGCAACTGCACGTTTGCAACCATCAACAGGACTTTAACCGTAGATCTGCAGAGCCCCAGAATCAACATGCTGAACGTGTCCACAGACGGTGACAGATGGGTCAGGTCAACAGACAACATCAACCTTACGGCAAACGTGACTGATGTAATAGCTGTAGCGAGGGTAACCGTCAACCACACAGCCCTCTCAAAGGTCAGCGGAAGGCCAGATATTTGGAGAATCCGCACAAACCTGAGTGCACTTGGAATCAGCGGGGATGGGACACACATACTGACTTTCAACGCAAGTGATTACAGTGGAAGGTCTAATACCTCAACCCTGACTTTACACATCGATGACAGCAAGCCGCAGGTTTCGCTGGCGTTAACAAATGATTCAATATTGAGAAGCTACCAGTGGGCAAAATTCAATGTGACTGTGGCAGACCTTAATATCTCGACAGTCCAGCTGAACAGCTCGATAAACCAGACAGCAATGACTAGGAGCGGGCAATATTTCAGCCTGGTCCCAAGAATGTCATGGTTCTGCAAGACAAACGGAACATGCACGCTAAATTTTGTGGCAACTGACATAGTTGGCAACAAGAACACCACAACAACACTTTCAGTAATAGTCGATGAAAGGAAACCAAGAGTGCTTGCCCCAGCAACAAGCGACGCTGACAGCAAGGTGAAAAGCACAGACTCAATAATACTAACCGTAAACGCCTCTGACATTGACAGCAGCATAGTGAGCGTTACAGGCAATGGCACAGCAATGTCCAACTCTGTCGGCAATACATGGGTCAGCGCGCCGGTGACACCAACTGCTCTTGGATGCGCAAATTCTGGAACCTGCACGCTAAGGTTCATAGCCATTGACAGTGCAGGCAACATAAATTCGACCACAACACTCGCCTTAACGATTGACAATGTCCCACCGAAATTCAACAGGAAAGCATTCAATGTGACTAGCAAGAAAATCGGGACAAACCAATACCTGAAGGTATGGGCAAACGTGAGCGACACAAATGGTGTAAGGAACGTGACAGTAAAGTATGACGGGAACCCTGAATACACTATGAGCCTGTCAAACGGGAATTACAGCAGGATAACAACCCCTGCAGAGCTTGGAATAACAACAACAAGCACAAACCATGCAATCAACATTACAGCTTGCGACAATGTAGGCAACTGCAACATGACAGGACTGTCAGGCTTAAACGTAACTGCAGCGAAACCAAGGGTGCTAAACTTCACCTCAAACGTGACTTATGTCAAGAGCTCATGGTACATCAACTTCACAGCAAAGGTAAATGACACGCTGCCGCTAACAGTGCTTTTGAACTACACCAAGAGCAATACGATGCGCAACATCACAGACCAGATAATCTGGAGGAAGGCAAACACCACTGCAGCGCTCGGATGCTCAAACGCAGAAAATGTGTGCAGCTTCAACATAATTGCAACTGACAGCATAGGCAATACAAACAATAGTGTAAGGCTGAACATCATCATCGACGACCTTAAGCCAAGGGTGACAAACTTCAGCATTGATGATGCTGACAGGTATGTGAGGAGCTACAGGGACAACATCTTCATAGTTCACGTAAATGACGCAAACATAAGCACAGTCAAAATCAATGGCACAGACCTAACCAACATCTACGGCGACACCTGGCTGGTACCGTTGACAGCAGACTTCAAGGGGTGCCTAGGCAATACCTCATGCAGCCTGTACATATCTGCAGTGGACAAGCTCGGAAACACGAACAGCACAGTAAGCATGACACTAGCAATTGACGATGTTGCACCGAAGATAACCATCCATTCGCTGACTAACCACACCAATATTTCATCAAGGCTTGTGAACTTCACGATAACAGACAACATGGCGATGAGAAACTCATCGATCATGGTAACTGGAACTGGAGTGAGCAACTACAGCATCGGCTATTGTACAGGCAACAACACCAAGCTAAGGTGCGCATTCAATGCAGTCATGAGCCAGGGAGCGCACAACCTCAAGATAAATCTCACGGACAAGGCAGACAACAATGCAACCGCGACAGTGAGCTTCCTGTATGATAATGTGGCACCCGCAATTTCCGGGCAATATGTGCCAACCACAACAGTCAGCACTGCAGCATCCACCATAGTCTTGAAATACTCAATCAATGACAGCACAGCTGGAATGTCACAGGCATGGTTCAAGCTTGACGGCCAGGCAACAAAATATTACCTGAACCACTCCAGGAGGAACACCACTATCACTGAACGTGCAAACCTAAGTGCAGGAACGCACAGCCTGATAATATACGCCAATGACACATCAAAGAACAGCAACAGCGTTTCAGTCGGCGCATTCTATGTCCTGGCGAGAGTAAACCTCACAAACTTCACTGGATCAATGGAGAGGGGTGATGCGAAGGAAGTCGAGATTTACCTTGAAAACGGCAGCCTGGCAACAGGACAGCTTTACTTCAACAGGACCATACGTGAGGTCATAGTGGCAAATTCAACAACAGGTGGCGTCAACTCGACTATCAACATCACAGTGTACGGCACCAACATAGCCATCGGCAATGCGCACAAGCCCAAGTTAACTGTCAACCTTACAAGCATAATCGCAAGCGCAATTGCGGCCAAGGTAGGCGGTGCAAAATTAAACGCATTCGTAATGTACCAGAACATGAGCTATATGATTAATGACAGCAACTACAAGAACGCCAGCGGGCACGCGCAATGGGTCCAGGTGCACATACAAAGGGCCCTTGGAACAAATTATGTCATCT
Organism: Candidatus Woesearchaeota archaeon; assembly: GCA_043803105.1. Classification (GTDB taxonomy): domain Archaea; phylum Nanobdellota; class Nanobdellia; order Woesearchaeales; family JAZDKJ01; genus JAZDKJ01. Next base: position 79,322 of record JAZDKJ010000002.1, on the reverse strand, counting down.
TTATCGGTGATGATTTTGGCACGCAGGTTTATGTGCTGGGCAACTGCGCAGGAAATGCCAGGCCGACAACAACTCCAAGCGCTGCGAACGCTTGTTACACAAACAGCAGCACATGGACCAAAGTCTGGGTGCCTCACCTTTCAGGAGCAGGTTTGGCGAATCCGAACAATGCGCCGAGCTATTCAATAACACTGCCAGCAGCAACAATAACAGACTCAAAGCTGACCTTCAGTGGAATGATATATGACCTAAACCTTAATGCAAGCAGCTGCTGGTACAACCTGTCCAAGGGAGCTTTAACCCTGACGCGTTCTGGCACAACCCCAAGCCTGAGCCAAGGGACAACGAACTACAGCTTCAGCATTTCCTATGCAGGCGAGAGCTGGTTCCTTAACCTTACAAATGAAACCAAATATAATATCAGCATCAGCTGTGCTTCGCTAGGCAACGGCAATAGGTCCAGCTCAAGAACGCAGTTCTTGGTGAATGATATCACAATACCTGACGTGAGCACCACTGTCACTGCCGCTGACACAGCAGCAAGCATAGCCTTGACAGGAGAAAGCTATGAGGCATTCAACTACACAGTGGGATATTATCTGTCTTCCACAAAAGCGATCACGAACACAAGCAGCTCAAGCTTCCAGACAGAACACACGATAAGCCTCACCACCTTAAGCGACGAGACAACCTACAACTACACATACAAGTACTGCGATAGGACAGGCAACTGCAACACAAGCAAGCAACAGTTCACAACAGAGGCAACAGCTGTAACCCAGACACCACCAAGCTCAGGCGGAGGAGGCGGCGGAATTGCCAAAAGCCTGACGACAATCTCAAAGTACTGGGACATACTACGACAAGGACAGAACAGTATGAGCATTGCGTCTGCGGCATATGGCATCAAGAAGGTAGTCTTCCAGGTGTCAAACAACACAAGAAAGGCAAGCATCCAGGTGCAAAGATTTACAGGCAAGCCAACCGATGTGGCTGAGCCAAGCGGTGCTGTCTACAAGTACCTGCAAATAACTCTGACAAATATCAAGGAAGAAGTCTTGAGCGGAATAGAGGTACAATTCAATGTGCCTGTCGAATGGCTAACCAACGCAAAGGCAGAGGATGTACGATTGAAGAGATACGTAAATGGAGCCTGGGTAGAGCTTGCCACTCAAATTGCTGCGACAGGAACAAAGGATGTGAGCTTCAAGGCACAAACTCCAGGATTCAGCTATTTTGTAATAGGGCTAAAAGCAGAGGAGGCAGCGGCGCAACAGCCTGCAGCACCGAGCAATGAAACAACACCGCCTGCAGCCACAGGTGAGGCCACAGCACAGCCGACAGAAGAGACAACACCTGTGCCAGAAGCGCAGCCAGTCACTAAGCCAAAGACCAAAATGCCAGGCACAGTATTGCTTATCCTGGCGGTTGCCGCAGTATTGGCCTTAGCAGGTTATCTACTTTTCAAGACCAGGAAGATTCCCAGGATAGAAAGGGAGGCCAAGGCATTCGTGGAAAAAGCCAGAAAGGCAGGAAAGCACGACTTCCAGATTGCAGACGAGTTGAGAAGGGCTGACTGGCCTGAAGAGAAGATACGCAAGATGCTGAAAAAGAAATAATTTTTTTTTGATTTACTTAATATTTTTTTCCTTTGCTTAAGTGCCTTCCTTCCAGGACGCAAGATATTTCTGCTGCTCAGGGGTAAGCGTGTCAATCTTTATTCCCAAGGCCTCGAGCTGAAGGCTTGCTATCTCCGCATCCTTCTCCTTTGGAAGCACATACACCTTTGGCGAGAGCTTTCCCTTGTTCTTGACCAGGAATTCTGCAGCAAAAGACTGGTTGATAAAAGACATAGCCATTATCGCAGACGGATGGCCTTCAGCAGCTGCAAGGTTTATCAGGCGGCCTTCGCCCAACACAAAAATCCTCTTGCCGTCAACCAAGAACTCATCCATAAATGGACGGATTCGCCTCACCCTTGATGCAATCTTTCTTAAGCCATTGATGTTCACCTCTGCATCAAAGTGGCCTGAATTGCATAGTATTACCCCATCTTTCATCAATCTCATGTGCTCGACATCAATGACATTCTTGTTGCCAGTAACTGTGACGAAAACATCGCCAATAAGGGCAGCATCCTTGATGGGCATCACCCTAAAGCCGTCCATGGCAGCTTGAAGCGCCCTAAACTGATCAGTCTCGGTAACAACAATATTTGCATCCATCCCAAGAGCACGCTTCGCAACTCCCTTGCCGCAATCACCATAGCCGGTTACAACAATGGTCTTGCCTGCAAACAAAATATTGGTTGCGCGCAAAATGCCGTCAATAGTGCTCTGGCCTGTGCCCTTGACATTATCCATCAGGTGCTTTGTTGCAGACTCATTGACCGCAACCATAGGATATTTCATGGCATTATCCTTTTCCATAGCCCTAAGGCGGATAACACCAGTGGTTGTCTCCTCGCAGCCACCCAGAATGTCAGGGATAAGCTCTGTATGCTTGAGATGAATCTCTGAAACAAGGTCACAGCCGTCGTCAATCGTTATCTGAGGCTTTGTGGCAATGACATTATTCAGATACCGGTAATAGTCTTCTTTGGACTCACCTTTGTAAGCCCAGACCTTTATGCCTTCCATTGCAAGAGCTGCAGCAACGTCATCTTGCGTGCTCAAGGGGTTGCAGCCGGTAATAGCGACATCTGCACCAGCGGCCATGAGAGTCTTCACCAAAACAGCAGTCTCTTTTGTAACGTGCAAAGCAATGCCAATGCGGATGCCTTTCAGGGGTTTTTCCCTTTCAAAGCGAGCCTTGACTTTCATCAGCGCAGACATCTGCATCTCTGCCCATTCAATGTTAAGCTTTCCCTGATCTGCAAGCCTGATATCCTTTACCTCATAAGAAGATCCTTTGTCCATCAAATATCACCTTTTGCAAGGTTGAACAGGCGGTTTAAATAGATTGTGGTGGAAGCACTGACAGAAAGACATTTAGTAATCTTTTTATAGTAGTTACTGTTCTTTAGTATTGTAAAGTAACAAATAATATAGAGTGTACCACACTCCAGGGGTTGTTTAATGGGTCGCAGGAAAAGCATTCACCACAAATCGAGCATACTCATTGGAAGCATTTCTGGGGTAGCAATCGGGCTTGTGGTGGGATTACTTGTTCTGGTCTTTGAATACCCAATACGGGAATACCAAAACAGCCCTAGGATTGCGTACGAGATACAATCAACGCAATTCCCGGAAACCTGCCCTAAAACGATAAATTTCGGGAACAGCCTAAATGCAAACTTCAATGTCAAGTACAAGAACATAGGCAAGGCGAACGGTGATGTTGCGGTTACGGCTTATTCTGACAAGGTAAGGATGCGTGTAGAAGGAACGCAGGATGAATTCACAAACGCAGCAAGCAGGCTCTGGACAATAGAGATAGGCAGGGTAGAGGACTACAAGTTCAAGCTCAAGAAAGACAGCTCAACCTATATTGGCAACCTGACAATGGTTGTATATGAATCCTGCCAATATGACACAAGCATCAAGCTAGACAAGAGCTGTGGCACAATGAAACTCTGCTGCAACTATAAGAGGGTCGCTAGTAACAACAATTTTGTGTTTGTTGATACCAAGTGCGACTCTGTGCCACCAGATTCCTACTAATAGCAAATCGTATAAATAATGGAACTTTTTGGCATGCAATTTGCTATTCTAGCGAATCTCACAATTGTTCAATAATTAATGAGATTCGCTATAAGGCTGCTTTGGGGCAAGCACCTTTTCAAAATAAGACACTGGCTTAATGTCAGTTATCGTTGTCTTGTGAATGACCCATTTGCCGTCTTCAGACTTCTTGATATTTGTCTCAACAATCGGCTGCTTGTTCAACTGTTCAAGCTTTTTTTCACTTAGTTCCATTTGAAAACACCTCAACCGAGAGTCAGAAAGCAGGGTTAAAATGGGTTTCTGCCAAAAAAAGGGCAAAATCACGTGAGGAAGAAAAGAATCACGGAAGATGACCTGCGTAATCAATCGTCAAGAAGGAGCATATCAAGATTCACAAACTGCTTGTAGTTGTTCCTCTTGTTCATCTCGCGTGCCTTGGCATACTCTTCATCTGCAGGCTTTCTTGATAACCCGTCGATAAAGCCACACTTATTGCATTGGCCGCCAACTGGCACCTTGTTCTTGCAAAAAGTACAATTCTTAAGGACCATAAGCTCAGGGATGAAGTGGTAATATATAAAATTTGTTTATGCTAAGAGACGAGTCTGAAACTATTTGCTTTGGCTTGTAGATACAGGCTCGTCTCTGGCATGCTAAAAATCGTACGCAAGAAACTGTGCCCTTCAGGGCACAGAGTGGCCGACGATTTTTATCATGCAACAAAGTTTTACCACCGCAACCTGACTACTTTGCCGTCGTCAAGAACATCCGAAAGTTTTAATAACCCCCTATATATTCTGAGAATGAGGGGGACTTTCGTCACTTGTTTTAATTAATGTACCACAGGAGGCTAAAATGGACGAACATAAACACAAAATTGAGGAGCATAAACTTGCAGAGCATAAGCACAAGAAAGTGCACATAAAAAAATCGACAATGTGGATGGCAACAAGCGGTGTTCTTGCTGTTCTTTTGGTTATTTCAATATTTACGCATGGATTCAGATTTGAGCCAAAGCCAACAGATATTAAAACACCTACGGCAAGCTCAGGAGAAACTGTAAAGCTAGACTTCTATGTCATGAGCCAATGCCCGTTTGGAACCCAGGTTGTGGATGCGGTAAAGCCTACGCTTGACCAACTAGGTTCAAACGTTGAGTTTAACCTTAATTTCATAGCTACTGACAAGGGCGATGGAACATTCAGCTCAATGCATGGAGACAACGAAGTGAAGGGCGATATTGTGCAACTTTGTGCTGCAAAGCATGAGCCACAAAAATACATGGACATGATAGTATGCCAGAACAAGGATGCGCAGCAGGTTGCAACAAACTGGGAGCAGTGCGCAAAGGATGCAGGAATGGCTGTTGACAAGATAAAGACCTGCTTTGAAGGAGCAGAGGGAAAACAGCTTCTTACAGCAAGCATCCAGAACACAAACAAGGTCGGAGCGACAGGAAGCCCAACCATATATGTAAACGACAAGCCATACAGCGGCGGAAGGCAGGGCAACGACTTTTTAAGGGCTCTTTGCAATGAATTTGCGACAAAGCCAGCAGCATGCAGCAACATACCGGCACCTGTAAAGGTGAACGCGATCATACTAAATGACAAGAGGTGCAAGGACTGCGACACAACAGGATTAGTGGCACAGCTCAAGAGCCTTTTCCCAGGGCTACAGGTGCAGGAAATGGACTATGCCGACGCCCAAGGAAAAAAGCTTTACGGTGACTTGAAGCTGCAGCTATTGCCTGCAATACTGTTTGACAGCACTGTACAGAAAGGCGAAGGATATGCAACTGTACAAAGCTACTTAGAGACTGTCGGAGATTACCAGAATCTAAGGATAGGCTCTTCATTTGACCCGAAAGCAGAGATCTGCGACAACGGCATTGATGATGACGGCAACGGGCAAATAGACTGCAAGGACACAGGGTGCAAAGGCAACATGCTGTGCAGGGCAAATGCACCAAAAAAGCTTGACCTTTTCGTGATGAGCCAGTGCCCGTACGGATTACAGGCAATGGATGCAATGAAGGAAGTGCTAACCGCTTTCAAGGGAAATATGGATTTCTCACTACACTACATTGCGGACCTGCAAGCAGATGGAACATTCAGCAGCCTTCACGGACAGGGAGAGGTTGACGAAGACCTTAGAGAAGTCTGCGCAATCAAATACTATCCAAAGGACTACAAGTATATGGATTATATCTGGTGCAGGAACAAGGACATAAAGAACGTAGACTGGCAGAGCTGCGCAACAAGCGCCGGAATGTCACCAAGCCAGATAAAGACCTGTGCAGAAGGAGCTGAGGGCAAGACACTTCTCACAGAGAACTTAAAGCTCACGAATGAGTTGCAGATAGGAGCAAGCCCAACCTGGATGGCAAACAACAAGGTGCAATTCTCTGGAATAGACGCTGAGACTGTGAAGACTAACTATTGCCAGGCCAATCCTGGATTGGCGGGTTGTGAGCAAACCCTAACCGGTACAAGCGCAACAGCTGCTGCAGGAAACTGCGGAGGCTAAATATTTTTTTTTCTTATTATGAACAACAAGACAAAAGATGCCTTTGTAATCATTATAGAACTGATAGTGGTTAGTGGAATAGTGCTCTTTGTGCTTAACATTGGAAGGTTCTTCCCCACACCAAGCCTTCCTAACGCTGTACCTATCGTTAATATGACCTATGTCGAGGGAGGAGTAACATTAACAGAATTCTCAGACTTTGAGTGCCCATATTGTTCAAGAGCATCGGAGACTATAAGAGAACTGCAAGGGATATATGCAGGAAGAATCAATTTCGAGTTCAAGCATTTCCCAATCCATCAAGGCTCTGAAAAGGCTGCTGAGGCAAGCGAATGCGCAAGAGACCAGGGAAAATTCTGGGAGTACAGCTACCTGCTGTTCGAGAACCAGAACAACCTGGGGGTAGAGAGGCTCAAGCAATTTGCGCAAGATCTGGAACTTAATGCGTCAAGGTTTGACGGCTGCCTTGACAGCGGCGAGAAATCAGATGTGGTACAGGCAGACTACAGGGAAGGCGTAAGCCTAGGAGTGCAAGGCACCCCAACATTCTTTGTGAATGACAAGCAGATAGTGGGTGCGCAGCCGACAACAGACTTCCAACAGGTGATAGAGAGTGAGCTTGCGAAGTCTGCAAAATGAGATCATCTCGAGCATATTGTATACCTCAGCTATCGTGAGGCAGCAAGGCACAAGGCTGATTGCTCCAATCGCGGTGGACGCAGTCTTTTTCTTTCTCTTAGGTTTTGTCCAATCTGGGTTAATTGCAAAGATAGTGGAATACTTGTCAGCAAGCGGAGTGGACATGATACACAACCTGGGATTCCAATCAGAGTATTTTCCACTGCTTGTGATGCTGATAGTTGCAGCAATCATAATCCTATTCCTCCTATACACAATATTCCAGGGAACAGCCTGGTGGCTGTGCAGACAGCTTGTCAAGAGAGAGAACTACTCTTCTTACATGATAGCATTTACTCTGACCAGCCTGGTTTGGGGAATCAATTATACGATTTACAGTCTTGCAGGTCTTCTTGTGAGCATCAGAGAGACGATAACAAAACAGGCACAGACAACTGCAAATACTTTTCTTTTCATCTACCTTCTTGTGATTATCTTCTTTGCAGGCATTTCGTACATCAAAACCGAAAAGTCATTCAAGAAAACAATGAGGGGGACATTTTCGAAAAGAAACATAATAGGCATAATCCCTCATTATGCCCTGATTGCCGCTGCATTCTTGCTTATATCGCTCGTGCTCGGGAGAGCAAGCGGCGCAACCACCTTCATAATACAGTTGGTTATTGTGCTGCCACTGCTCACTCTCTCACGCCTGTACCTCGCCTCTGCCCTAAGAGACAATTGAGAAATCCATCCTATTCCCGTACCGATCATAACAGGCAAGGGTATTTGGGTTAAAAGGATAAGCAATTATCAGATTGACAATGCCTCTTTTGCCAAAAAACTGCAGGTCCTGGTCAGAGGGCTGGTTTGATGCTGAAGGGTGGCTATGAACAGAGCCCACAGAATCAGATAGCATCGGAAGGTTCATCTGCATAATAGCAGTTGACCTGGCTGAGACATATGGTTGATAAATAATGCCTGTGACAGTCACAGTGCCTTGAACAATCCTGCCCTGCAAGACAGCGACGAACTCCTTTGGAAAGTTAGATTTTGCAAATTGAATGATGTCTAAGACGACAGATTGCTTTAAGAGAATACTGCGTACAGGCTGGGGTCTTGGAAGCAACCTTGCAAGCAGATTATTAATGCCATCGGAGAAATTAATCATTGTAAACGCAGAATATGGTTTCTCTAGTCAACGTAGCCCTTGACAATGAGCCTCCCCATAGTACTGAGCTTGACATCAATCCTGCCTTTCTTCTCAGTGGTTTCAATAAGGCCAAGTTTTTTCAAGCCGTCGCTTTTAGGAGTGCCGTTTATATGATAGGAAACGAGAGGAAGGCTCATCTTCAGCTCCCTGCCAAGTTCTTCAAGCGAGGCACAGCAGGTCTGCTTCCTATAAATTGTCTTCAAGATCTCCATCTTCCTGTCAGTGAGCATCTTATAATACGAGAACTTAAGGATTGGCAGGAAAACCACCTCATTATTGACTATGGTGAAGGCCTTAATGCCATTCACAAAGGCAGCGCTTGTAAGAGCGCATCCAAGCGGACAGTCAACAGTGGCAACGTTAATAAGAAGCTTGTCCTCATCCTCGAACTTCTTTATTTCTGCCACGGCCCTAAAGCACTCAAGCCAGATATCACCCTTGAGCTCCACAATCCTCACTGGGATATTGAATTTCTTTATATCCTCAATAGCTTTATGAGCTGTGTCAATATCATGCTCTAGCGCCAGAAGAATGATCCTTTCGGTGGGAAACTCTCGGATCCCTATAAAAAGGGAGTCCATGTGATTACTTGCAATGGCAATAACAACATGTTTCATGCATTCAAGTAAGTTAGATGATTATATAAAATTTGCGTAATAAAAATCATCTTGATTGATTAAACCTTTGATTTAATTTGATTAAGCAACAAATAAATATAAGACAATCTTGCAACAAGTTATGAACAAATCAAAAAAGATGGTCTTTGAGAAGATTAGTGGCGTTAAGAAGGTCATCAGGTGCATGAGCTGCGGCAGGCGCATCCAGGTGCAGAACCTGAACCAGACAAAATGCCTTAGGTGCGGTTATCGAGGCACCAAGGAAGTGGTTGAGCTCGCCGAGTAAAGCAGGTTCTGAAACCAAATCTTTATATACTTTCGGAACATATTACAGTATGGGGTATTGGATGGATTCCGAAGAAGAAGAACTGTGTCCTTGCGGTTCAGGCGAACCATACAAACGGTGCTGCGGAGCCGAGTAGTAGGTTAAGCGATTTGTTGATTCTTGCATCGTGCTTCAGTGAGCTATAATCATTATTAAACGAAAAGTTTATATACTAGCTAGTAGTAACATATTTATAGGTTCGTGTTTGGTAAAAAAAGGCAGATTCTGGTGGTAGTATAGGCTTGTCAGGCCTTTAAACTGAGGTAAAGAATGATTGAAGCTGCAAAATTCAAATGCCCTGAGTGCGGTGTAACAAACCCTCTCTGGAACAAGGAAAAAGGAGAAATAATCTGCAGGAGCTGCGGACTCGTAATAGATGAAAAACTAGTGGACTTTGGCCCTGAATGGAGAGAATTTGAGGATTCTGACGATGGACAGAAAAGCAGGGTAGGAGCGCCGATAAGATATTCTTCACCTGAAATCGCTACAGAAGTAGGCTCAACCACTGACATTTACTCCATGCGGAGCGCTGACAGGGGAAAATTCTTCAGGCTAAAAAAATGGCAGAGAAGGTCAGCTACGTCCATGGAGAGAAACCTGAATCTTGCATTATCTGAGATAAAGAGGGTAACATCAGTGCTTGGACTTTCTGGGGTAATAGTCGAAGAGTCTTCGAGGATATACACACTTGCAGTCCATAAGGGGCTAATAAGGGGAAGGGGAATAGAAAAGGTAGTTGCAGCATCCATATACGCAGCGTGCAAGATCTATGAGGCGCCAAAAACCCTCTATGAAGTGTCCTACTCATCTGGAGTGGACAAGAAGGAGATAATGAAGGCGTACAAATACGTAATCGCAAGGCTTGGAGTAAAATCAAAGCCCCAGGACCCGATGAATTTTCTGCCAAAACTGTGCTCAACGCTCAAGCTTTCTCCAAAGACTCAGGTGAAGGCTGCGGAGATAATCAAGAACGCGGAAAAGAAACAGCTCTTGTCGGGAAAGACGCCGATCAGCATTGCGATTTCATCCCTGTACGTTGCATCGAGGCTAAACAAGGAAAAGAGAACACAGCTAGAGATGTCTGATGCAGCGAAAATAACTGAGGTCACGCTGCGCAACAGGACAAGCGAACTCATACAAAAGCTGAAGATAAAGGGATTCAAGTAGATTTTTTTCTTTCTCAAATTATTTATTCTTTTTCATTAAACAGTAACTTTAAATAGTAATATTTTTTGTCTTTTAGTTATGAGCAAGGCTTCTTCTAAGCTGCAGGGGGTTGACCAGGAAAAGTGCGTCGCATGCGGCAAGTGCGTGGAGGTCTGCAACAAGGCAGTGTTTGAGATAGTCGACAAAAAAGGAAAGATAGTCTCTGATGCAGTCAACATAGAGAAGTGCGACAACTGCGGGCAATGCATAGTGCTTTGCGGCAAAAAGGCAATCAAGATAAAAGGTGCAGGAAGTATAGTATCAGGAGTGCTAGCAAGCGAATGCGACGGGTGCGAAAAATGCGTTGCAGTGTGCCCCGAACACAACCTTATAATAACAGAGCAGAGCGGAAAATTCTTTGTGCAGATAAAGAACAAGAGCAAATGCCAAGGCGACCATTATTGCGCTTTTGTGTGCGAAAAGAATGCAATAAAAAATGATTAACGTCATTGGTTACGGAAGCTTGATGATTCCAGAATCGCTGCAAAAGACAGTCTCCGCAAAAAAGGTAAAACTGATATGGGTACAGGGCTACCGAAGGATCTGCAATATCAAATCAGGACTTCTCAAGATGTACAAAGTCAGGGAACAAGACAACCATGTGGCAATTCTAAACGTAGAGGAACAGCCAGGTGCGAAGCTTAATGCTGCAATGTTTGACGCAACAGAGGCTGAGTATGAGAAGCTTAAGATAAGGGAAAAGATATATTACACAAAAGAGGTCGCAGTACAGGATTTCATGACGGGAGAAGAGGTCGGGACTGCAGTACTGTTCATCGGGAGAAAATTGGCTCACGGCGAGCGAATCGTGAGCAACGAATACCTTCCCATAGATTCATATTGCGCAAGATGCAGGCAGGCGGCGTATGATTTCTCAGGAGAGTTTGGAAAAGCGTATGATGAGACAACATTTGCTGCTGACGGAAAAAAGATGTTGGACTAAATCAATGGTGCGCTCTTCCAGAGCGAGCAAAGTTAGAAAAATTTAAAAGCTGCGCTTCATAAGCTATGATAATAAACAAAATGGGGGGATAAAATGGCAAAAGGCTACGCTGGCAAATTTGCAAAGATTGTTTTAGGACTCATATTGATTCTGGTCGGAATCTGGACATATCTCCCACCTTTAAACTGGTGGACTTTCTTGTGGGACATAGTAAAGGGAGGCTTGGGACTGATAATAGCAGTTATTGGCCTCATATTCATCCTGATGGGATGGAGCGATTAAGTCTACGCACCAGCAACACGTCCTGAAGAACTGTTAATACTGCAGGATAAAACTTTCTTGCTCTTAGCGGTTAAAAAGAAAGGAATGTTCATTCATTCCCTGATAATGCCGTAACCGATAAGCCGCCAGCGGTTGTCAATCCTTCTTGACAAGGTAACCCTGGCACCCGGGTCAGCGCAGACAGGAAGCTTCAGTGAGAACTCGATAAGCTCTTTTTTCAGGGTCTTTACTATGCCAACAGTAGCTGCTGCATTCACATTGAGCATCAGTGTCTCGCCAAGCTTTATCTGCTCGACAAGAAGATCATCTTTTGCTCCCACAACGCGCTGTAGGAGGTTTATCTCAAGCAAAAGGTTGTGCCTTGTGGCCGGAAGCAAGTCAGGCAAACCTGCAACCGAGCCTGTAAGAAAATCTGATTTTGCAACAGAGGGGTCAAGAGACGTAAGCACACCGACAGATCCTCCCGGGAAAATCTGTTCAACCTTCAGGTTGCCAGTCATTAACCCCACAACCTTTGTGGTCAAGGGCTCATAGACTTTCTGGTTGCGGTGCTCAATCTCATGGCCTGGACGCAACTCTATCTGGTCGCCTACCTTTAAGGTGCCTTGCATCAGGGCGCCGCCAAGAACACCACCTACAATCTTGGTACCGTCGATACCTGGCTTGTTGATATCAAAGCTTCGTGCAACCAAAAGGATTGGGTTCTTGTCAGGATCTCTTTTGGGAGTGGGAATAAACTGCTGTGTTGCCTCAATGATCGCGCCAATATTGACTCCGTAACGGGCTGAGACTGGCACTATAGGCGCGCTCTCATAGTTGGTGCCCTTAAGGAATTCCTTAATCTGCTTGTAATTAGCCATCGCCTCCTTGTCATCTACCATGTCAACCTTGTTCTGGATTATTATAACATTCTTTATCCCGATGATGTTAAGGGCCATCAGATGCTCCCTTGTCTGTGGTTGCGGGCAGTCCTCGTTTGCTGCAATAAGAAGGTAAGCTCCGTCCATGATGGTAGCGCCTGACAACATTGTGGCCATAAGAGATTCGTGGCCAGGGGCGTCAACAAAGCTCACTTTCCTTACGGGCACGGTCTCAGAACCGCAAACCTCGCATTTTTCCTTCACAGTGTACTCATCGCACTTGACGCACTTGCGAAAGATTGCGTCTGCGTAACCAAGGCGGATCGTTATGCCCCTCTTGAGCTCTTCAGAATGCGTATCAGTCCATTTTCCTGAGAACTTCTCAGTCAGGGTGGTCTTGCCGTGGTCAACATGCCCGACAAGCCCTATGTTTATCTCAGGCTGGCTGGAGGTGACATTATCGTCGTGCTTCGCTTTCTTTGCCATGGTCAGGAGGAACAGCAGACGCTTTATAAATTTAATCCATATTTTTCGACTGAAAATGAGGCAAGTGCGAAAACTATCTCTCGAATTGCTATTTTGTGTTGTACAAATATTATTATAGTAGTAGCACATGATTTTTACTAGGAGGTGGAAACTTGAAAAGAGTGTTCCTAATAATACTTCTATTGATTATGCTGTCATCATCAGCATTTGCAATCAAGAGCTTCACCGGCCAACGCGTGATAATAGACCAGGCTGTGCAGGACAATGCGATTGTCACTGGCCAGGACCTGAGGATATCAAGCAATATTGAAGGGGACTTAACGTGCGCAGGAGGCATGGTAATCATCGACGGTTCAGTAAAAGATGATATCACATGCGCGGCCGGGACAATCTCAATAAGCAAACAAGTAAGCGACAATGTCAAGATTCTCGCCGGCAATGTTGAAATCAGCGCCAAGATCACAGGAGACCTGATAATTGCAGGCGGCAATGTGAGAATACTTGATTCTGCTGTTGTTGGAGGAGACTTGCTGATAATGGGAGGAAATGTTGAGTACCTTGGAACAACAGTGGGAAACGCAAACATCAAGGCTGGAACGATTGTGTTCGGTGGCATTGTGGGCAAGAGCGCATTCCTGACAGGGAACAAAATAATTCTTGAGAAAGGGACAGTAGAAGGTGACTTAACCTATGCAAGCAGAAACTCAGTGGACACGAGCAAGCTGACTGTAAATGGGCAGATATTCAAGCAAGTATTGCCCAGCAGGGCTGCAAGCTTTAGGACTTCTCTTGCAGGAAGGATATTGGCCTTTGTCGCATTGTTCATAGTGGGCAGCCTGATCATACTGATAATGCCAAAATATGCGAGGATGGTTGGAAAGACAGTCTCAGGAAAGTTCTGGGCTAGTGTGGGAATAGGAATGTTGGTGCTTATACTCGCGCCGATAGCGATGATACTTTTCTTGGTGACAGTTATCGGAATACCCTTGGCAGTAATCCTTTTGTTTTCGTACATTGTGCTGATTTACATCTCAAAATTGGCTACAGCATATTGGCTTTCAAGCACTGCTGGCGCTGAGAGACCATGGCCAATGGTGTTGACTGCAGGGATATCACTGCTCATAATCTATGCGTTTCTCGCAATTCCCATTGTGGGGGCTGTCTTGAACGTGATATTGATAATAATCGGGACAGGTGCAATGTCCATTGCATGCTACCAGCTTTTGAAGCAGGCAAGAAAGAGCAGATAATTGCAATATGAAAGCGTTGGTTTGGTTTTTTATTATTGTTTTTTTTCTTTGTTTAGCTGTTTCATTTGTTTTGGCTTTCGGGCCGAAGACACAAACTGCCAGCCAGATCTTCCCGACGATGCAAACTGACGGCAAATGGACAACCTATACTTCAGGAATCTCTAATGAAGACATCAATTGGATTTCTAACCAAAAGCAGCTTGTGAAGGAATCAACCAAAGAGTTCAACCTTCGAATGCTTAACATTGAGAGAGAAAAGATCAAGGCAGATAGGGAAAGGGAGTTTAGAGAGAAGATGAAGGAAGAGAGAAAGTTGAGGGAGAAACAACGATCATGTAAGCATCATGACTGAATAAGTTTCTTTAGTTCTTCTGTTTTTTGCTGCATGAGGTCCTTGCTAATGGCCTCGAGATTCAAGCGCAAGAGAGGCTCGGTGTTTGACGCGCGAACATTGAACCAATAATCTTTGTACTCAATAGTAATGCCATCAATGTCCAACTGCTTTGCGTCACTGTAGCGCTCACGTATCTCGCGGATCTTAGCATCCTTGTCGCTCACAACAAAATTAATCTCTCCAGAATGGAAGTATTTCTTGTAAGGCAAAACATAAGATGCAAAGCTGTGGCCGAAAGAAGACAGGTCCTGGAGAATCTTCAAGGTAACGAGCATAGGCACTTCATAACAGCCTTCATCCATGTTTAGGAAAAAATGGCCTGATGACTCGCCGGCAAAGTATGCCTTCTCCTTTATGGTGCGCTCCTTTATGAGGGAGTGGCCCACAGCAGTAATGATTGGGATGCCTCCTGAATTGAGAATAGTTTCTGGGGTGATCTTGCCAGGGCGAATGTCATAGACAATCTTTGCGCCAGGCTTGTCAGCCAGAAATAATTTGGACAGTATTGCCCTGATGATGCCAGGTTCGACAGGAATTCCAGCATTGTCAACATAGAAAATGCGGTCAGCGTCGCCATCTGTTGCAATACCGAGGTCGGCTTTCTCTTTTACCACCCGCTCAGCAAGGGATTTTAGGTTCTCAACTTTCAGAGGGTCTGGCTCGTGGGAAGGAAATGTTCCGTCAAGATCCCAGTTCATCCTGACAAGCTTACACGGTATGCTCTTGAACAGCTCGTCGAAATATACAGCACCCATTGAATTGGCGGAGTCAATAACTATCTTGAAAGGCTGTATTTTCTTTGCGTTCACAAAGGAGAGCTCATGCACAACCTGGTCCTTGACAACGTCATCCTTCCTTGAAAGATTGCCTTTGATAGGACTCTTTTTGAACTGACCTGCAAGAACTACATCTCGCAATGCAAACATGCCGCTGTCCCTGCTCACTGGCAAGGCCCGGGCGCGGACAAGCTTGAACCCGTTATACTCCTTTGGATTGTGAGAGGCAGAGACAAGGATACCACCATCATACTTGTAGTGCGCAACAGCAAAATAGAAAGTGGGTGTGGGTGAAAGACCGATGTCAACAACATCAACACCAGCGTCGAGGAGGCCGTCAATGAGATGCCTCTTGAGGACTGGAGAGGAGAGTCTCATATCAGAGCCCACCACAACAGTCAGGGCTTTCTTCTCTTTTTCCCTGAGAAGTCCTGGAAATGCGAGGCCAAGCTTGTAGGCAAATTGCTCGTCAAAATCCTTGCCGAAAACGCCTCTTATGTCATAAGCCTTGAAAATTGACGGTTCTAGCATTGTGAAAGGTTAAATCGGTTCACTTAAAAATTTTGCTATGGTGTTGAGACATCAAATAGTCTAGTGAACTCAAGGGCTGTAAGTGTATGCAGGGTTCCAGGAGGTATGTCTATCACACGGCCTTTCTCAGCAATGAAGGAGTCACCATGCTTTCTCACATGAACCTTTCCGTCCACCACATAGAGGGTCTCGTGCTTTCTCTCGTTCCATTTTAAGGGAAGCACAGCCTCCTTGTCCAGTTCGATCAACTTCAGACAATAATGATGGTTGTTCAAGAGCAAGGTCTTCTTGCCCCATGGCTTTGGTATTTCAATCATTTTATAACACCTCTTTGCATGGATACCTCTAAGTCGTTAAATCATCCTAATCAATGGGCTCTAAGCCCTAGATGCTATCTGCCAAATCCTCGCTCGGCCTGCCGTAATCGTCTGCCAATCTGACTACATCAGTCAATTGCGGAGTGGAAACCTCGACAAACCTTGTGAATTCCTTTGCAGTAATCCTATGGATTGTATGGGGCGGCACAACAATGATTCTGCCTTTTGTAGCTATAATTGAAGAATCACCGTGCACAACCTCTGCAGAGCCTTCGAGGAAATACCAGGTCTCATGCTTCTCACGGTGGTACTGGAGCGAGAAGGCACAGCCCTTCTTGACCTCGAGAATTTTCAATACGTAAAAGGGATTTACCTCAAGCCAAAGCTCTCTTCCCCATGGTTTGTCGACAATCTTTGACGGATTGTTTTCATCGCAAACCAACCCACTCATCATTTTAGGTCCTTCCAGTTCTTTATTGCTTTCTCGTAACGCTCAATGTTACCAGTGTCAAACCATTGCCCAGAAAATGGATAGCCAAAGAGCTTTCCGCGCTTGGCAAGCTTTGGAAAGACATCAGTCTCAAACATGGCCTTGCCCTTGGGTATCAGGTCTATAACTTCAGGTTCAATGATATAAAATCCAGAATTGATAAGGTTTGAGGGAGCATCTTCTTTTGAGGGCTTTTCAACGAATTCAAGAATCCTGGCTCCGTCGAGGCGTGCAACACCATACTGCGATGGATCATCTACTGTGGTAAGGGCAATGGTTGCCAGGGCATTGTTTTGCTTATGCACCTTGTACATCTCTTCAATGTTGATGTTCTTGAGCTCATCCCCGTTTGAAACAATGAAAGAATCTTTGAAATCGTCTTTTGCCAGCCTGAGAGGGCCTGCTGTTCCGAGCGGGGTGTCCTCCTCAATGTAAGCAAGCTTTATCCCGAATCGTGTTCCGTCGCCGTAGAAGCGCATAATCTTGTCCCTCATATGGCCCACGGCGAGTGTAATGTCTGTGATACCATACTTCTTCAAAAGGTCAAAGAGATGCTCTGTAAGAGTGCGGTCATGAACTGGAATCAGGGCTTTTGGTATCTCATAAGTCAGAGGCCTAAGCCTTGTCCCCTCGCCTCCGGCAAGAATAACAGCCTTCTTGGGAACGTGTGCTCCTAAAGCCCTGACAAGCAGTAGCTCTACAGCATGACTCCTGTTCTTGATTTGGGTGCCGTCAATCATCTTGTCTATATGCTGGAGAATATCGGCCTCAAGTGTTACAGTGACGCGTTCCTTCATATTAACCCCGGTTGTATGATAAAGTATGATGTCGCAGGAGGTGGTTATATTTAAAGCTTTTGATTGTATGATGAAGTATGATGATATATGATTTTTATGAACGAAGGTCGTTTGCTGTGACTGACACTATTTTTGTTGTGACCCTTTCTCCCAAGAAATGATTGCCTTGCAAGATAATAGGCTTGTAGGCAAAATTCCTTGCAACCCAGGAATTACCCTTGCCTTTCTCATCCACAGTAACCTTGCCCTTCCAACCAATCCATCTGTTATTATTCTCCAAAGCAATTTTCTTCCACTCAAATGTCATCAAGGCGCTTCTTCTCTTTGTTTCTTCAGAAGGCAGCTCTTGCATAGAGGCAGCGAGGGTGTGGGGCCTTTTCCCGAACCTTGAGATGTTCAGTACATCAGGCTTTACTTCCTTGATTAAACTCAAGGAATCCTGAAACTGCAAATGAGTCTCGCCTGGAAAACCACAAATAATATCTGTGGCCAGAGTGAGGTGTGGAACGCGTTTTTTCAACTCTCCAACAACTGACCGAAAATCCTTCACACTATAATACCGGTTCATTCTTTTCAGAACCTTATCATTTCCAGACTGCACCGGAATATGGATAAACTTGAAGACCTTGTCACTCTTGTAAGCCTCAATCAACTCATCAAGAAACTCTGTCAAATGGTTTGGATTCATCATTCCAACCCTTGCGAAGAATTCTCCTTCTATTGAAGAAATCTGCCCAAGGAGATTCGGGAGATTTGTCTTTATATCCTTACCATAGCAACCTGTATCCTGGGCGGCAAGCCAGATCTCACGAACACCGTCCTTCAAGGCATTTTTTGCTGTTTTGACAATTTGGTCTGGCGGATTTGAAACCAAATTGCCTCGAGCTCTCTTCACACAGCAGTAACTGCAGGCTCCGGGACAACCTTCGGCAATCGGAATAATCTTGATAAGGGGGTTTTTTCTGATGCTAGGAAGGCTTAGCTTGTCAAGTTCTTCAGGGATGAGGTAGCGCACTCTCTCTCCTCGCAAGGTCCTTTGCACCGCAGCAGCAATATTGTGGATATTTTGAGGCCCGACCAGAGAACAACTATCAACAAGCTCAGGAGTTGCCTGGGGAATGCAGCCGGCAACAATTATTTGCTTGTTGAGCTTCTTTATCTCTGCGAGATAGCTAAAGAATTTTTGCTGGGTCTTGGCCTTAACAGCACATGAATTGATTATAATGCAGTCTGCGTTGCTTGGTTCAGAAACAATTTCAAAGCCAGCCTTTTGCAGGATTCCGGTCATTATCTCTGAATCTGCCTGGTTAAGGCTGCAACCGAAAGTCTTGATAAAAACTGAGGTCATAAAATCTCCAGAACAAGCATACCTTTTTAAGATTTTACAATCGTTAAATGAATTTCCTTGTGATACTTTTTACAGAATGAAAAAAAGGAAGTGCCCTCAGGTGGTTCGCAACAGATAGCCTCGCAACTTCGCTGAATGGCTTATATGATATGTAATTCAGAAAAAACAAGATTACCCAAGAGGCACACCTAAAGCAATTGGATCCACAAGTTCATCCGGTCCAAATGCGTCCTCCAATGCCCGTAATTTCTTTGCTTCACCAATACGCCTAGATTCTTCAATTGCTCTATATGTAGCTACTAAGACTCCATATACTCTTTCTCTGGACATCCATCCCTTTTCGCCTTTCATCCTATATCTAGTCTGTCCAGCTACACCTTCTTCAGTAATATCTTTCATTGCACCATACTCCTGAAGTAAATAATCAAAATTTGGTTGTATCATGATTATTGAGAATCAACTCTACCTTTAAAATATTGCGTTTTCCGGACTTCTCCGCTCCTCGTCCTCTGGCTTCGGGCAATTTAACACCGATTATGTTCAATTCAAGGCGCCCGGATATATTTATTGTAGAATATCTGAAAGTTCAATCTGACAACTTTGAAGCTGTTCTTTAG
Organism: Candidatus Woesearchaeota archaeon; assembly: GCA_043803105.1. GTDB lineage: Archaea > Nanobdellota > Nanobdellia > Woesearchaeales > JAZDKJ01 > JAZDKJ01. The sequence continues at coordinate 60,058 of JAZDKJ010000002.1, read as the reverse complement.
GATCCAACTTTGCAGCCCAATCCATAACTTTCATGTAGAAATCTCGATTTTTGCGAGCAAAATAACAAACGAACCTGTCACCTATTCCCCGCCTCAGTTGCCTTACTTGACGGGACTCGTCAATGCCATCAGGCCCTATACCTGTAATAAATACTGCATCATAAGGACCATCTCGCCTTTGATAGACTTCCACAAAATGGTTCCCCGTGAACTTTTCTGGTAGCTCCATCCTTTATAGGTATCTGCCCCATTCATATAAATATTTCCATTTGATGGTAGATACAAATCCTCGGCGCCTTGAACTTCTTTGGTGCTCGAATACAAATTAGAAACAAGCAACCTATTACCTGTATTGACTCCTTTTGTCTACTCGGCTTCTCAACCCAATCTTTTGTTCACAGCATCCCAATTGACTATATTCCAGAAAGCCTCGATGAACTTTGCCCTGTCATTTTTGTAGTCAAGGTAGTAGGCATGCTCGAAGACATCAAGGACAAGTAGAATGTTGAACATAGGATAGACGTTTGTGTTGTGCTTCTCAATCTGCATTATGATAGGCCGATTTGTGAGCTTGCAGAATGTCAACGCAGCCCAACCTGAGCCTTCTACCATCGCTGCTGCCTGCGTAAATTCCTTCTTGAAGCGGTCAAAGCTCCCAAATTCTTTTTCAATCAGCTGTGCAATCCTTCCTCCAGGCACACCTCCACCTTTAGGTGAAAGGTTTTCCCAGAATAAAGAATGAAGGAGATGGCCTCCAATTTGAAAAGAAAGGTCTTTCAAGGTTGCCTTCATATCGATGTCGATGTTGTCCTTTCTTGCCTGGTCAATCCTTTCGAGAATCTTGTTTGCTGCATTGACATAAGCCTGATGGTGCTTTTGATGATGTATAGTCAGCTGCTGTTCTGAAATGTGAGGAGCGAGAGCATCATAAGCAAACGCTAGCTTTGGTAATTCATAGACCTTATCCATGGTTTCACCTTGCTAAAACTTCATCTGTTTTTTCGCCTCTTCCATACTAACAGGAAGATATGCATTCTTGGTGTGGCATGTTGGGCAGATCTCAGGCCCTGCAGCACCAAAATGAATATCGCCACAAACCTTACACCTAAAGAATCTCTTTTCAGCCATAGCATATCACCCCTGACTCAAAGAAGATTCTTTGGTTTAAATGCTTTTCCACCGCGTTAACAAGCTTTGCTTTAAGTCTATAAAAACAGTTTTAACTAAATCTGTCTTAGCAGGATTGCCGACCTAGTGCTGCACAGTCCTTCTTGGGCCGCCCGCCTTATAGGAAGAGTATCTTGCCTTTGCCTTCTGTGAGCCGCGGTCTTCAGGATATACCTCCAGGTTCTCAATCTCACTGTAGCCGCAGTCATTGCACACAAGGCAGTTTATGCCCATGTATTGCACAAATTTGGTATTGTCGCCTAGGCATTGTGGACACTTTCCCATTTTGTTCACCTTATACAATCTTGAGCCACCACTGGCAGTTTCATAGCCCTAAGAAGTATTTTAAAGTAACTAATTCATGAGCTTTAAGCATAAAAAGACAATTAAAGGTCTAGCTCAGCATGCACCTTCTCATGATTTGGCGTTAGCCTAAAGCCCCTTTTCTTGAAGATGCTGCTTATTGGGGCGTTGTCAAACGAGAAATCAGCATAAACCCTCTTGATATTGCGGCCCTTTGCTATCTCAAGAATATAGTCTGTGAACTTGCTGCCAAGGCCCTGCCCCTGAAGGCTGTCAGAGACAACAAGGGAGAACTCCGCAGAACTGTCAGACAGGTTCTGCACAAGCCTCACCAAACCTATAATCTTTTTTTTGCGCTTTTCCTCGACCTCTGCAACCAGGGAAATCTCCCTGTCGTAATCAATCTGTGTGAACCTGACAAGAAGGTCGTGCGAAATATCCTTGATGACAGTAAAAAACCTGAGCCTTTGTGTTGCCTCTGAAAATGATGAGAACATCTCGCGGCAGAGCTCTTCGTCTTCGGGCTTGATTGGGCGAATAATGACAGGCTTGCCTTTCTTTGTCTTCCATTTGATTATGTATTCCTTTGGATACGGTGAGATTACCATGTGAGAATACGGCTTCACTGGCTTGCCGATGACTGCCTCATCAAGCACAACCTTTGCATCAAGGACGATGCCACCGGACTCGTCAACAGCAAAAGGGTTGATGTCTATCTCTTTAATCTCTGGGAAATCCATGACAAGGTAGGCAAACTTGTATAGAAGGAACTGGATTGATTTCAGATCAACACCAGGCATGCCCCTGTATCCCTTGAGAAGATTGTAAATCGTTGTCTCGCTGATGAGGCGCATTGCGAGCGCCATATTTAGTGGCGGCAGACCTATGCTAGTGTCCTTGAACACTTCAACTGCAACACCACCCATGCCGAAGACAATCACAGGACCGAACAATGGATCTTTTTTTGCTCCAATCAGCAGCTCATACTTCTTTGAGACCATTTTCTCAACAAATACACCCTCAATCCTTGCCTTTGGCATTGCCTTCTTTGCAGAAGAGATTATTTGGGTGAACGCAGATTTTGCCTCAGCAGCTGATTTAATGCCCACCTTAACACCACCAACATTTGTCTTGTGGATAATGTCCTGGGAGAGAATCTTCATCACTACAGGAAAGCCTATCTTTGCTGCAATCTTGGCAGCATCAGCTGGGCTCCTAGCAACTGCATGTTTGGTAACGGGAATGCCATAATTTGCCACAAGCTGCTTTGATTCCATTTCTGTCAAGACAAACCGGTTTTCTGAGACAATCTTCTGGATAAGAGCCCTATTCTTTTCGGTATCAGGCTTGAATGCATGGGGAATTGTCGCAGGGGTTTCGTAAAGCAGCTCAAGATTTCTTGAGTAGGAATACATAAACATGAAGCAGCGCACTGCGTGTTCTGGAATCACAAAGGTTGGGATGCCGCCCTTCTCAAGCATGTCTACGGCGAGCTTAACATCATCTCCACCGATGAAAGAAGCAAGCAAAGTCTTCTTTTCAGGATTTGGAAGGCTGATAATCTCGCGGGCAATCGCAGGAGCGTCAGTCATTGCCTGAGGGGTGAGAATCATGAGGATGCCGTCATTGCCTTTTTCTGCAATCACAAGTTCAAGCGCCTTCCTGTAGCGTTCATGGTCTGCGTCGCCCAACACATCAACAGGATTTCCCTTGCTCCAGGTGGGCGGAAGGAAAGAGTTTAACTTTTCTATGGTCTCAGGAGAAATCTTTGCGAGCTCCCCGCCCTTTTCTATGAGATAATCAGTGGCAATCACGCCTGGGCCACCGGCGTTAGTTACGATTGCAAGCCTTTTACCTAAAGGCCTTTTCTGCAGGGCAAGTGTCTGGGCGCAATCAAAAAGGTCTTCTACAGTCTTGACCCTGATAATTCCTGCCCGCCTGAATGCTGCGTCGAAAACAGCGTCGTTGCCTGCAAGACTTCCGGTGTGAGACAAGGCAGCCTTAGCGCCCTCAGCACTCTTGCCGACTTTAAGGACAATTATTGGCTTTGTCCTTGTGAATGCACGTGCAGCGCTCAGAAACCTTCTCGCATCCTTCATGGTCTCCATATAGATGAGAATTGTTGTAGTGTCAGGGTCAGAGCCAAAATAATCAATGAGGTCGGGAAATCCAATGTCAATCATCGAACCAACTGAGACAAAATAGCTGAAGCCAATATTGCGCTGCACAGCCCAGTCAATGATTGCTGTGCCCAAGGCGCCGCTCTGAGAAATGAAGGCAACCCTGCCTGCAGGCATTATCTTTGTTGAAAAACTTGCATTAAGGCTGATGGAAGGCTTCAGAAAGCCAAGGCAGTTAGGGCCGATGATCCTTATCGAATATTTTCTTGCAATCTCAAGGACCTGGTCTGCAAGCAATTGGCCATCCTTGCCAGCTTCTGTAAAACCAGCTGAGATTATGACGAGGCCGGCAACGCCAGACTTGCCACAATCTTCGACAATTTGAGGAATGGTTGCCGCGGGAGTGGCAATGATTCCCAGGTCAATCTTTTCAGGGCAATTGCTGACCTGAGGATAGGCCTTTACACCGTTTATCGAGTCACGCTTAGGATTTATAGGGTAGACCTTTCCCTTATAGGAACCAAGATTATGGAAGATTGCGTAACCAACGCTATCCTGGCGTTCAGATGCCCCGATAACGGCAATGGTCTTGGGGTTGAAGAGACGGTCAAGCTGCGAAGCCATAGAATTTTTTCACCTCAGCAAGACAGAAGAACGAGTGGTTTTTAAATCTTTTGCGTTAGAAAAGTTAATATAACTTGCTGACTTAACAGCAGTAAATGCTCACAAAAAAACAATATATCAAAGACTTGAAGAAAGATGAGCTGGTAAGTGACATCTTTGTCGTTAAGTTCAAGAAGCCCATAGAGGCTTACAAGAACGGCTATAAATTCGAGCTTAGGCTTGGCGACAGCTCAAAGGAAATAATGTACAAGTACTGGGGGCCAAGCGAAGAGGCAAAGGTCAAACTTCTGTATGAACTCATAAGGCCAGATGATGTTGTGCTTGCACAGGGGAGGGTGAATGAGTGGAACAACCAGCTGGAGATCTCTGCAAACGAGCAGAACACCATCAAGGTAATAACAAAGGGGGATTATGATATAAGAGACTTTGTCAGGCAGACAACAAAGCAGGTAGAGGAGATGTACAAGGAATTGCTTTCATATGTGCAAAGCGTCTGCGACAAGGACTTAAGAAAGCTTCTTGAGCACTTTTTCCTTGACCAGCAATTTGCCGCAAGGTTTAAGGAGAGCCCTGCAGCAATGTACATACACCATGGTTGGCTTGGCGGGCTTTTGGAACACTCTCTTAGTGTGGCAAAACTAGGAGAGGACATTGTAAAGGTGCATCCAAGCCTTGACAGGGACCTGGTCATAACAGGTGCGCTGCTCCATGACCTGGGCAAGATGGATGAGTTTGTGGTCACGACAAACATCAGGGTGAGCACAAAAGGAATGCTCTTAGGCCATGTGACCATAGGAATGCAGATGCTATCACCTGTAATGGATCAACTGCACCTACCTGAGGACCTCAAGCTGAAGGTGCTGCACATGGTGCTTACACACATGGGGGAGTATGGGAGCAACAAGAAGCCAAGCTTTCCTGAAGCGCTTGTTGTCTACTATGCAGACCAACTGGACGCAAAGGTGTTGCAGATGACAGACCTCAAGGAAGGTGCGCAAACAGAGGATGAATACTTCTACCACAAAGACTTTGGTAACATATACCTGAAATAGCCAATCATTATTCAGAAAGGCAAATTGATATTCTTCAATGCAGGGTGAGTGCATGATGTGTTGGCGTAGCCTGAATAAGAGAGAAATCCTTTGAAGGATTGCTGGCCTTCCAGAAATTTACTGCATCCGCGAAATTGTGATTGCCTCTGGCATTGAAATAGTCTGAGTAATCATGCAGGAAACCGTAAACGACTGCAACATATGGATCAGGGCTTTCTGAAGCGATCTTAAGAAAAACCTTTTCCCTGTCGCGCTTTGCCTTTTGAAAGTCATGTGACAATTCAGCCATTATAGGGTTATCTGCTGGGGTGTTCTGAAGAAAGAAGTTCAGGTATTCCATGGCAACACGATCAGGAAGCGATTCTGCGGGCAGTATATCTACCTGTCCTAATGTGGCAAGCCTGAAGACAGCATTATGTTGAAGCTCGTCGTTGATATTGTTCATATAAATATAGGCCTGCTTGTCAGTCCATTTGAATCTACTCAGATAGAACTGCTTCAAGTCCTTATTCCCATAATCTGGTAACTTAGAGGCAATAGCCTCGACGCTTTTCGCAAGGTTACCATAATGGTAGTTCAAGGAGTGAACAATATCATTGCTGTAGTCTCCCTGAGCCATCTTTAGCTCGAGGTCGACAATCTTTTTTGTCTCAGGAGAGATCCTTTCCTGATAGACCTTGGAAATTCCATAACGATTTCGCATGAATGACAAGAACTCGAAAATATCATCCTGAACCTTCTTAACATACTCTTTCTCAGTCAGGTTATTGGCTCCTGACAATTCAGACTGCTGGATTGAGACTATCGCATGATTAGCCTTTGGGTCGATGAACTTCAAGACATTCTGTGTGCCTGGAGCATCAACAGGGAAGTCAATAACAAACTTGTTGGCAGGATTCTGCTCGTGTTCAACCCTGAAATGGCGCGGGGCAAGAGTATTTTCCAATCCAACAACAGGAGAAAGGCTCTGCTTGTAGACTTCAGTAGCGCTAATGACTCCTAAAACACCAATGGCTGAAGCTGTCAATATCATTCCTTTCAGCGAGGATTTTTTCTTATGTTTCATTATCTGCGCCATTCAGTGTTTCCCTTTTAAAGCTTATGCTTCATGAAAGCCATCAGAGAATTTTCCGAGCGCAAATGTCTTGAGGAAAATGTATGTTAGAAGATGACCACCACAGTCCAGAATTGCTTAAATATTACTGTCGCCTTACCCAAGATATGACACTTGAAATTGATATACAGAATGTCCTCAATGTGGTCCAAGAGGCAAGCATTGCACACCACGTAAGCCAATGGTACCTTTTGCAACACCATATACCCACAGTGCAAAGGTCTGATATGTCAGGGGAAACCCAAATTCGAGTGAAGGACATTGGGGCCACACCGGTGAGGGCACTGCTATGGGATTACAAGATCGGCTCTGACACAATTGACATAAGGCATTTTGTCCTGGGAGACTTGAAGGCACGGTATTTTATTGAAGTGAATACACCTGCAGATGACATTTGCCGGCTTAAGGTCCGTAGATTCACGAGTCATAATGTTTCTCCGAGCGATATTCGGGAAAGGGACCTTACTACGGAAGCGCTAGAGGCAACGCTCGGCTTAACGCTGTATACTCGTAACAAAACCATGACAGAATCAAGGGATATAGTAAAGACAGATCCTTTTTCTGAGTGGATCTACGAAGGCCTGTGCAAATTGTACAGCCAAAAACCAAAATCCACGCCCTAGTTCTCACTGGACAATCTGGCACAAGACTTAAATAAGACAATGCCAGAATCTGTGGGATGCCGACATACTCAAATTCTAGGCTTGGGACATACGAGCAATGCCCTCTAAAGTACAAGTTCTCGTACATAGACGAGCTGGAGACAGAGTTCGAGAACACTGTGGAAGCATTCCTTGGGTCGATGGTCCACCAGGCACTGGAAAAACTACACAAAGACGCAAAGTTCGAGAAAGTGCTGGAGAAAGAGGAGCTCCTAGATTTCTATAACAACGAATGGCAGAAGAGCTGGGACGAAAAGATAATAATCGTTCGAGAGGAGTATTCGAGAGAGAACTATAGGCAGATGGGGGAAAGGTACCTAAGCGACTATCACAAAAGATATTATCCATTCAACCAAACCAGGACTATAGGGCTCGAGACACAAGACACAGTTGAGCTAACCGAAGGGTACCGTATACATGTACGCATGGACAGGCTGAGCGTGAATGACAACACCTACGAAATACATGACTATAAGACAAGCAGCAGACTGCCTAAACAGGAAGATCTTGATGAGGATAGGCAGCTCGCGATTTATGCCTACGGTGTCAAGAAAATGTATCCAGACGCCGAAAACATACGGCTGGTCTGGCACTTTCTTGCGTTTGACAAAGAGATGGTCTCATACAGGACAGAAGAGCAGCTCGCAGACCTAAGAACAGAAATCATGGAGCTCATAACAAAGATAGAATCATGCACAGAGTTTAAGCCTAGCGAGAGCGCGCTCTGCGACTGGTGCGAGTTCCAACCCCAATGCCCTAGGTTCAAACACCTTTTCAAGATCGAGGAACTAGAGGAAACCCAGTATCTCAAGGACAGCGGAGTGGAGCTCGTAAACAAATACAGCCAGGCCATAGCAGAAAAAAACCAGAAAGAGGAAGAGGCAGAAAAGCTCAAGGAAGCCATAGTTGCTTATTGCAAGCGAGAGGGAATACAGGTTGTCTATGGCACGAGCCAGAAAGCAAGCATATCAAGCTATCCAAGATTGAGCTTCCCAAAGAAATTTGATGATGACAGGGATGATTTTGTCGAGACAATCAAAAAGCTCGGATTGTCAGAGCAGCTTTCCACAGTTGATACATATGAACTAGCAAAGATGATCAACAACAGGGATTTGCCTGATGAGTTAGTCAAGCTGCTGGGAAGGTTTATCAAGAGGGATGAGAACACGACGATAAGGCTCTCCAAGAGATAGCGAAACATATTTATAGTTCTTGATTTGGATTTTTGCCAAGGGAGGATAACAATGGGACTTAGAATGAACCTGCAAAAGACTGTTGTCGAATCAAGGAACAAGCAATTCGAAGTTGTAAAGAAGGTGCTTGAAGAGCACAAGACAGCGCTTCAACAGAGGAAGGCTGAATTCAATGAGATAGCAGACCACCTTGCAAGGTACGAGCAACTGCTAAATGAGGCTACGGCGTTTCACAATCCAAACATAAAGAAAGATACAGGGCAGCAGAAGACTGCGCACGACCTGGTGGTTATGAGCGAGGCAGAGCTTCAGAAGATCAAGTCATGCAGCGAGGCTTTCGCAAAACGGATGAAAGACGAATAATCAAAGCCTTCTAAAGACCGGACAAAGCCTGCAATCATTGTCGTTAGGCTCGGCAGGGCAATCAGGAAAGGTTCCTGCACAATTGGGGTACTTGGTGCCTCTCTGAAAAGTGTCCTGCTCTTTTGCCCACTTTGGCTTGGGCTTGACAGCACCCTTATGATTTGGTGAGCGTCCCATGTCTTCAAGCTTTTTGAGGTTATTAATAAGGCTTGCTATTTTCCGTTTGCAATCTGCTCCTTCACCACTTCCTTTCGGTAGGTAGTGAGCATCTCCCTATTCGGGTCAGCCAAGTCCAGAATTGTTCTAAGCCGTGCGTCGATTGACGGTGCTGAAATGGCAATAGGCTCGTGGCCATAACATCTGTACACATCAAAGAGGGCCTTAGAGATATCAGTAAGGCCGTTTGTACTTGTTAGAGGGGTAAGAACAAAGACATGGTCATAATGATTCTTTTCAGCAGCGCTCATGAGCGCACTTGGCAGGGGCACACCCTTTAGAATATAATAAGCAAGCGGGTCATAACTTCCTGAATCCAAGAACGCAACCCGGACCTGCTCGGGAATAGACCGCTCCCACTTAAGCTGAGTCTGAATAATCTTAAGCTGAAGCTCGTTCCTGTTGGTATGCTGCATAATGCTGCCTTCAAATGGAATGCCGCTCAATGCGTAGCTCGAAACATACCTCAAAAGAAAATAATGCATTTTGTCAAGCCTGCAGAAAATCTGGTCAGAGTCTGACTCACTGCCAGAGGTTATCACGACCTTTTTTACAGCCATTAAAAAAGCAGTGTCTTGTTGAGAACTATATTAAACATTGTTGTAGAATATTCTACAACAGCAATGCTTTGTTGAGAACATCTCTGATTCTTGTCTTGAGCGGATTTGGCTTAATCTCAACAAGGCTATAACCAAAGCTGAGGTAGTTGATTTTGTGCAGCTCTTCAATCCTAAGAGCCTCTGCAAGATCCTCTCTTCTTACTGCGTTTGTAACGCATTGCCCGAGGGACTTTACCAGGAAGACTGGGTTTTCATATTGAGCCTGTGCCACAGCCTCTTGTATTTTACTACTTGGCACCCTTTCCTGCAGCTCATAATAAGCAAGGCCAGTGTGTACTCCACTGTCGATGAAGACCCTTTCAATACCAGTCGGAATGTTTTTTTCCCTTTGCAACTGGAGGGCCAAAATCCAATCCTGGAAATCAGGATGTTTCCAAGGTTCTGTCTTGCCAAGCGCCTGATGGTACCTAATAACATCCTCCGCAGCCTCTCTTATCACATACTCACCCTGCTGCTCCAAGCCCATGATTATAGAGCTTTTTCCAGAGCCTGGGCCTCCCATCAGGATAAATTTTTGGGTCATTTTTCCTCCTCGAAGATTCTAAATCCATGATAATCGCAGGGTCGTAATAAAAATTTGTTGTAGAAATTTCTTCAACAAATAGGAGGATTTATCAACAATGAGCAATTTCCCTTCGTATGATGGAGATACAGAAGGTTTTGGAAAAGATGGGGTTCTCGCAGAATGAGATTAAGGTATACTTGACTCTGAACGATAATGGCAGCACAAAGGCTGGCAAGATAGCAAGGCTAGCGAAGATTGACAGGAGCAGCTGCTATAACGCGCTAACATTCCTGATAGACAAAGGGCTTGTGAGCTATGTGCTCATAGGGAAAATAAAATGGTTCCAGGCAACGCATCCGAAAAGGATAGTCGAATACCTTCGAGAACAGGAAGAGGAAGTGCAGACCATACTCCCTGAACTGGAAGAGAGGCACAAGAGAGCCAGGATTGAGGGGCAGGTCAGGCTGTTCAAGGGAATCAAGGGAGTGAAAAGCATTTTCCTGGACATCATACGCACTGGAAAGAACAACTATGTTTTCGGGTCTGAAGGTCAATTTTCAACGAGAATACCTGAGTTTGCAATGCAATTTGACAGACTGAAAAAGGAAAGCAGGATAAAGACAAAGCTGATATTACGAAAGGGAAGAGAGGAGATTGACAAGGGTACGAGCGAGTACCGGGTGCTGGATAACATATCAGAAAGCCCTGCTGTCACGAATATCTATGGAAACAAGATAGCGATAATAATCTGGACAGACGAGCCTGAGGGAATAATCATAGAGAATGCTGCGGCTGCCAAGGCATACAAGAGCTATTTTGATTTTATGTGGAGGAATTCAGGCAGGCCTAAGGATTAATCACCTTATGGTGAGGGTCAACGTGAATGGTGATGTCCTTCACATGCGGAAATTTCTGCTTAAGGGCTGACTCAAGCACTTTTGCAATACTGTGGCCTTTTCTCACAGTCGTGTTTCCTCTTACCATTATGTGTAGGTCAAGCAAGGTCTCGTTTCCGAGGCTGCGCGTGCGTATCTTGTGAAACCCTGTGATGCCATCAGTCCTGTTCACAATGGCTGCAATATCCTGCTCATCAAGCGCCTTGGCATCACTCAAGACAGCTGTGGTGGACCTGATAATCTTGAAGCCGCTAAAGGCTATCACAACAGCAATGACCAGGGCAATCACTGAGTCTGCAATGGGAAAACCCATCTTTATGAAGATAAAACCGAAAAGGACTGAAATCGTGACCCAGATATCGCTGAAGGTGTGGGCGGAATCAGCCTTCAGGAGGACGCTCTGGAAATAAGAGGCCTTCTTGCGCTCATAAGTGGCTACGAAAAAGTTGATGACAAGTGTTCCTGCAAGCACAACAAAAGAAGCGATGGTGATGTTTGGCGCACTGCCTGAAACGAAGCGGCTGATAGAACTTTTTAGAAGCTCGAAAGAAGCTATCATCAGAAAGACAGCAATCATTATGGTTGTCAGGGTCTCAAACTTCCTGTGGCCATAGGGATGGTCTTTGTCAGCAGGCTTTGATGCGATCCTCAAGCCAATAAGACAGATAATGTTTGAAGCGCTGTCCATGACAGAATGAAGGCCGTCAGCGACCATAGAAAGGCTGTTGATCATGAGCCCAAAGACGATCTTGAACACGACGACAACAATGTTGAGGAAGAAAGTAATCCACAAAACCCTAACGACACCCCTGTAATTTTTGTCCATACAGAATCATGGAAAGCGGTTGCTTTTAAAGGTTATGAAATTTTCAGATGCACAAAAAGGATTAAATACTCTCCCTGAAGTTGAACAACATATGCCATTAATCAGGCCAATCAAAATCGGGAATGTCCAAATAGAGAACAACCTATTCCTTGCACCAATGGCTGGTGTTAACTGCCCAGCATTCAGGCTGATTTGCAGAAAGCATGGTGCTGGTCTTGTGTATACACAGATGTATGACGCAAACTCTCTGGTTGCAAATGAGCCAAGCAAGTTCCTGGAAATATTGCCGGGGGAGAGGCCGGTTGCAGTGCAGCTTATCGGAGCAAAGCCTGATGTCATGCGCAAAGCCACAGTGAGGATAAGCCCTTTTGCAGACATAATAGACATAAACATGGGATGCCCTGACTCTGATGTATTGGCAAATAAGGCAGGTGTTTTTCTTATGAAGCATCCTGAGCAGATAGAGAGGGTTGTGAAAGCAGTAATCAGCAGCACAGGCAAGCCTGTCACAGTAAAGATGCGCTCAGGATGGGAAAGTGTAAACGCACCCCAGGTTGCAAAGATGCTTGAAGACTATGGAATCGCGGCTATAACAGTGCATGCAAGGACAAAAAAACAGCAGTTTAAAGGCAATGCGGACTGGAAAGTCATTCAAGCGGTGAAAGAGGCAGTAAGCATACCAGTCATAGGAAATGGTGATGTGAGAAGCTTTATCCAGGCAGAAAAGTTGTTGACGTTCAGCGGCTGCGACGCAATAATGATAGGCAGGGCAGCGATGGGCAACCCTGCAATCTTTCACGAGATAATGCTCAGGAGAGAGCCATACCACAGCCTAAGCGACAAGAAACAGATGTTCAAAGAATTCCTGGGTTATTATGAGCAGCAGGAAAGGCAGAGCTTCAGCGAACTAAGGCAGCACGCTATGTGGATTTTCAAGGGTATAAAGCAAGCAGCAAAGATAAAGGATGAAATAGGCAGAATCGAGAAAAAAGAGTCATTGCTGGAATATGTCGAGAACCTAAAGGTTTAAGACAGTCAAGGATATTCTTTTTTTTATGGCTGAGCCAACTTTGGATGAGTTAATTGCTGAGAACTCGCGCCTAACGAAGCAAGTTGAACAGATAAAGGTGGAGCTAGAAGACAGATCTACAACACTTTATAAGGCGTTAAAATACGCGTTACCAGTTCTCAAACAAATGCACGAGACAGCCAAGAAACACAGCCATGATGGGGGCATTCCCATGGAACTGCTCTGCCAAGTGCAAAAAGAGGCTTTAGAATTCGAGGCCTTAATTGAAGGTTATAACCGATTTAAGCAAGAATACGAAAGAAATCACAAGGTAGTGCAAATAAGCCAAGCCAAAAAACATAGCTAATTCTGTGGGCATGCAATTCACCACAAAGGTTGATATTCTGGGTTGACATAACAGACCATGTGGCTTGCAATGTGCAAAGGCTTATGTATGAAGGAACTGCCATTGCAATCAATCAAGCTAATAACCTTCAGGGATGACGCGTAAATCGGTCAACAATCACAACTTTTTTATAAAAGGCCTCAAAACAGAGTGGCATGAAAATAATTGCAGACCTGCACATACACGGCAAATATTCTCAGGCAACATCAAAAAGCATTGACATACCAAATCTTGAGAAATATGCGAGAATCAAGGGAATATCACTTCTAGGCACAGGGGATTTCACGCACCCAAAATGGATAGAGGAAATCAGGAAGGAATTGACTGAAGATGAGACAGGCATACTGAAGACTAAATCAGGCTTTAATTTTGTATTGCAGACAGAGATAAGCCTTGCATACACGCAAGGCGGAAAGGGAAGGAGGGTACACAACCTGGTGCTTGCGCCAAACCTGGAGGTTGTAAAGCAGATAACTGATTATTTCCTGACAAAGGGCAGGGTTGACTATGATGGAAGGCCTATATTCAAGATTCCGTGCCCAGAGTTTGTAGAGTCGCTGCAATCAATAAGCAAGGAGATTGAAGTCATACCAGCACACATATGGACGCCATGGTTTGCGATGTTCGGGTCAAAATCAGGGTTTGACTCGATAAAGGATTGCTTCCTTGACAAGGCAGACAGGATACACGCGATAGAGACAGGATTATCAAGCGACCCTGCAATGAACTGGAGATTGTCGCAGCTGGACAACATACAGATACTGTCTTTTTCAGACCTTCACAGCTTCTGGCCGTGGAGGATTGGAAGGGAAGCCACAATTTTTGACATTAAGCCCACTTACAAAGCGCTTCTTGATGCAATAAAAACAGGGGAGAACATTGATGGGACGATTGAAGTAGACCCTGGCTATGGAAAATATCATTTTGACGGCCATCGCGCTTGCAATATTATGCTTAGTCCGCAAGAGTCAATGAAGAACAACAAGATGTGCCCTGTGTGCAAAAGGGAGCTCACCATAGGGGTGTTGAACAGAGTTGAGGAACTGGCAGACAGAGGAGAAGGATACAAATCAAAGAACGCAAAGCCATTCTACACCTTGGTACCTTTATCTGAGCTCATTGCTGCCAAACTCAATTCTGCAGTGGCATCAAGACAAGTGTGGGCAGAATACAATAAGATTACAAAAGAAACAAGCGAATTTGAGGTAATGCTTAACATGGATAATGATGAATTGCTGAAGCGCACAGACGGCCAGATGGCAGAACTTATTTTACAGAACAGGGAAGGCAAAATATTTGTGAAGCCTGGATATGATGGTATGTATGGTGAGCTTGTGCTTGACCAAACCAAGCCAGAGCCAAAGGTTGAGCAGGAATGGCAACAGACAAAGAAAAGAAAGGTGCAGACAGGGCTTAGCCAGTTCTTGTAATCAAATTAATCTCAAAAAGCCGTCCTTTTTCACCCGCCTGCCTTATGATTTCAAGCAAAGTGCCTCTGTCAATTTCAGCATGATTTGGAACCACAACAGCCTTTTTGCCATCAGCTGTTTGCTTTACTAGAATGATGTGGCTTCCTTTTTGTCTTGTGAATACAAAACCTGTTCTTGAAAGAATTCTAACAACTTCTTTTCCAGAAAGCCTAGGAAGCTTTTGCATTCTCTGTTATCTTGAACTGCTTGATTATTGCCGCTTTTCCATTGAATTCCTCTGGCCAGCCCATCTCTTCTATGTACAATTCCACAGCTTCCTTTAGATTTCTCAGAGCCTCTCCTACAAAATTGCCTTGGCTGACAACATCAACCTCAGGACAAAGAGCAACATACTGTTTTTCTCCTTTGCGAATGATGGCGGTAAAATCCATTTTTTCCATTTTGAATCCTTGAAGATGAATCCATATATAAACCTTGACCTCTGAAAACTGAGTTATTTCTGTAAAGGACAGAAAACGACAATATCTAATGGACAACATTCCTTGTTGATGTGCATGGCCAAGGCAAAAGCCCAAATATTTAAATAGATAGCGGCGATAACAGTATACATGACAAAAATACTCGTAACATCAGCGCTACCATATGCAAACGGAAGCATACACGTAGGGCACTTATTGGAGTACATCGAGACAGACATATTTGTAAGATTCTTAAAACTCAAGGGAGAGGATGTCATCTACTGCTGCGCAGACGACGCTCACGGAACCCCAATACAGGTCAATGCAGAAAAGCTTGGAATAACCCCGAAGGAATTGATAGACAAATCATTTGAAGAGCATGTACGCGACTTCAAAAGATACCTGATAGACTTTGACAGCTATTACACCACAGACAGCCCTGAAAACAAGATGTACTCAGACCTTATATTCTCCAAGCTAAAAGAAAAGGGGCTGATAATCAAGAAAACAATTGATCAGATGTACTGCCCAAAATGCAAAAGGTTCCTGCCAGACAGGTTCATAAAAGGAAAGTGCCCTAAGTGCGGGGCAGAAGAGCAATATGGCGATGTGTGCGAGAAATGCGGGAGCGTGCTCAAAACAACTGAGCTAATCAATCCAAAATGCGCAGTCTGCGGAACAACGCCTGTAAAGAAAAAATCTGAACACTACTTCTTCCAGCTAAGCAAATGCGAAAAGAAAATCAGCAAATGGATTGAGGAGAACAAGAACCTGCAGGAAGAGGTCAAGAATTATGTGCGCAAATGGATATCTGACGGCCTTGAGGACTGGGACATATCAAGGGATGGCCCATATTTCGGATTTAAGATACCTGGAGAAACTGACAAGTATTATTATGTCTGGCTCGACGCACCAATAGGCTACATAGCGAGCACAGAGCACTATTGCAAGGAGCGCGGGAAAAAAGTGGAGGACTACTGGAACAACCCGAACAGCAAGATAATACACTTCATAGGAAAAGACATAGTGTACTTCCATTTGCTCTTTTGGCCTGCGATGCTGATGGAATCAGGATTCAACCTGCCAAACGACATAATAGTGCACGGCTACCTGACAGTAAACGGCGAAAAGATGAGCAAGAGCAGGGGCACATTCCTTACTGCACAAGAGTTTGCAGACAAGTACAAGCCAGAATACCTAAGGTACTATTATGCCACGCTACTCTCAAGGAAGATAGATGATGTGGACTTGAACATAAGCGACCTTGTCGATAGAGTAAACAACGAGCTTGTGGCAAACCTTGGAAACTTCTGCTACAGGACAATAAGCTTTGCAAACAAGAACTTTGACTCGATAATAGGTGCAAACAATGAAGAGAAGAAATTAGTGGATGAGCTAAACCAGAAAATCAAGGCAGTTGGGCATGCGTACGAGGCACTTGACTTAAAGACTGCAGCCAGAGAGATAATGGCAATCAGCTCGATAGGAAACAAATACTTCCAGGACAATGAACCTTGGAAATTGATAAAAACTGACAAGGCAAGGGCAGAGCAGGTCATAGGGCTTTGCCTGACCATAGCAAAGAACCTTTCGATACTGGCAAGGCCAATACTCCCAATCTTCTCAAACCACCTTGAACACCAGCTGGGGCTTAACGTTGGATACGGTGACCTCGGATTCAAGAAACAGATATTCAGGATAAAGCAGGGAGAACCATTGATACAGAAGATAGAGAAAGAGGCAAAGAAAGAAGTATTCCCGCTTGACCTAAAGGTAGCAGAGATAACAAGTGCCCAAGGCCATCCTGAGGCTGAAAAGCTTGTTGTGATGCAGATTGATTTAGGCAAGGAAAAAAGGCAGATAGTTGCGGGCATAAGAAAGCACTACAGCGATGAAGAGCTATTGGGAAAACACATCGTTGTTGTGACAAACCTCAAGCCTACAAAGCTTCGCGGGTTTGAGAGCAACGGAATGCTTTTGGCTGCTCAAGAAGGGGAAATGGTTGAACTACTTTTAGCAGAAAAAAGCAAGCCTGGAGAACAAGTTGCACCAGAAGGATTTGACATAGGAAGGGAGCAAATCAGCATAGAAGAGTTTTCAAAGCTCAAACTGACAGCCAAAAACCAGAGGCCAACTTTCAATGGGAAAGAGCTCAAGGCAGGAGAGGAAGAGGTTGTAATTGCAGCGCATGATGGGGCTGTAATACGGTGAAGTTTTTATCAGCAATTCTCTTGATAATATTTGTTACCAGCATCTTGGCACTTAGCTTACTGTCAGCAGCCCTGCCGATGATAAGCAACGTTTATTATCAATACGGGGCGGAAAGGGCTGGAGTAATAAACACAAGCCTTGGATTAAATGCGATAGATTTTCTCAACGATAGGGCTCAGCTCAACTCGACAGCATTCACGGAGAAAGAAAAATCACATATGGCTGACGTAAAGGAATTTGTTCTGGACCTGAGGTGGGCATGGATTCAGGCTTTTACTATAGCAGCAGTCTCTCTAGCAGGCATATACGCAAAATCAAAAAAACTTGCAGGCAAGGCGATAAGGTATTCTGCGATCGCAATAATCGTGACATGCGTGCTATTCCTTATTGGCAACGTTTTCTTTAGCAGCACATTCGATGCATTCCATAGGCTGTTCTTCAAGCCAGGGAGCTACATATTCGGAGAAGGAGAAATACTGCCTAAGCTCTTCCCAATAAGCTTCTTCCTTGACTCATTCGCAATCATAGTGGCGTCGTGCTTTGCAGCGGCAGTGCTGGCGTTGGTTACAATGAAATTAATAAAAGAAAGAAAAAAATAAAAATCAACTAAATTCTCATCTCATTAAACTCACTCGCGAAACGCTTAGCTGCCTCATACTGCTCATGCGGACTTGATTGCGCACCGTTTGGAAACATTAGCTGCCTTCCAACATTTGCTATAACCCTATCCTTACCGAAATACTTGAAGTGCAGCTGGGCAAAGCCCTTCTGTTTTCCTATGCCAGGCATAAGGACAAGCATGTCATGGCCGATGTATAGAGCGACCTTCTCTATTTCCTGTTCGCTTATGTGGTTGTCAGCACTTGGGGCACCTACTACCACACCAGTCAGACCAAACTTACTTGCATCGTGGGCAAGCTGTATATACCTTTTGACAAAGAGCTTGCCCTCAACGAGCGAGAGGTCAGGCCTGTGGTAGGTCTCTTCATCAGAAACCGGAACAAGCATGTTCTTCTCCCGTGCATACTGGGGATTTGTCATCAGGCACATCGTAAAAACTCCCAGATTCCTTGCCTTGGCCTGCTTTGCTATCTCGTCCATATTGCCGGCGTATGGGGCAATAGTCACAGCATCCGACCTTTTTGAGGCATAGAACATGCCGGCATCATTGGTAGAGCCGATATCGGCAAACTTGGAGTCTTCAATGTGCGGGAGACCTAGTGCACCAGCTAAATGAAAAATAGCATCCAAAGTCTCGGCATCGGGCTTTCCCTTCCAGTAATGGAAATTCGGCTTTACTGCCGCGGCAAAAGGTGCCACAGCCTCTATGTACATCTTTGCCCAATCGCTTTTGAGCACATCAGCAGGAAGACTCTCATCCTTTCTTCCTATCTCAAAATCCGCAGGGTCAATGCCTGCGCACAGGACAGAATCCTTTGACCTGACAGAATTTAACCATTTTTCCAAAAAGCTCATTTCCAAATACCTCCCCACTTCTTTCAAAATTTATTTTTTTCTATTTTCAAATGGTTACAGGGCAAGTGTTTAATATACTTTTGTGGTGATATTGAATCACCATAATCAATAAATACGCAAAAGTTACACCACAAAAAGCATGGACGAGCTGTTACGAAGGTTTGGATTAACTGATAATGAGATAAAGGTCTACAAGACGCTTTTAGCTTACGGAAGCTCGCTTGCAGGAGAGATAACAACAAAGACCGGAATTCACAGGAGAAATGTCTATGACTCTATAGAAAGGCTGATAAAGAAAGGACTGGTCGGGTATGTAACAAAATCAAACAAGAAATTCTTTCAGGCAACAAACCCGAGGCATTTCCTTGCCTTAATAGAGAAAGAGCATGAGGACCTTCGCTGCAGGGAAGAGGAGTTGAAGAAGATCCTTCCTTCACTTCTCCTTACGCAGAGAACCACAAAGGAAAAGCAAAGGGTTACTGTCTTTGAAGGCAGGAATGGCCTGATCACAGTACTCAACGACATCCTGAAGACCAACAGGCCGAACATTTGCTACAGCACGACAAGGATTCGATTCATAAAGACTTATTTGTCATGGTTTCATGAAAAGAGGGTGCGGACAAGGCTTAAAGACAGGATTATCCTGAATGAAAAGGAAACAAAACGCGCAGGTTTTCTTTCGAAATTACCCTATACGCAAGTGAGATTTATACAAAAGGAATTTGACAGCCCGCTAGCCTTAAACGTGTATGCAGACAAGGTCGGGATGCTGATATTCTCTGACAACCCAATAGCCATATTGATAGAAGATAGAAACGTTGCAGCGTCATTCAGAAAATATTTTGAGCTTCTCTGGGAGATGGCTCGGGAAGTGTGAGCCCTGCGCCATCATACAACGAAATCA
This sequence comes from Candidatus Woesearchaeota archaeon, assembly GCA_043803105.1. Taxonomy (GTDB): domain Archaea; phylum Nanobdellota; class Nanobdellia; order Woesearchaeales; family JAZDKJ01; genus JAZDKJ01. The sequence goes on along the minus strand of JAZDKJ010000002.1, from coordinate 40,503 downwards.
ATTCTGGGGTAAGAGTCTCAGGCACGCGCAAGGCAGTCTGTGATAGCATAGGGCTATGCAAGAAGTCGGTGAGATGCGTGGAGCCATCATACCTGTTTGAGAAAACCCTGCCAGGCAAATGCTTGTCAACAAGATTCAAGATAAACCTTAGGAACTCCTTGCCATTTAGACCTACCTTGTCTTCTTCCTTCAGGAACTGAAATTCCTGTGCGATATGATCCAGCAAATACAGAGTGGTATCAAAGCTCTTTCCATGCCAGAACAGGTAGTGCTGGTCAAGATAAGTTGGCCATTCAGACAACTTAGTCATACGCAGGCAAGGATCAAAAACAACAAAATCCCTCATCTGTTTTCCCTCTAACGGAGAAGGGTAACCCTCATTGTCATCAATGGTTGAATTATACTCTTCCATTATGGTTACTTTTGTCAAAGGGTGTGTAAGCACGCAATCAAAGGCAAGTACTGTGTAATACGCCTCCTTCAAGCCATTGCTCATGAGTGCAACATCAGGACCAAAATATTTTTCGAGTTGCGGCCTAAAGACCTTTAGCACATCCTCAAGAGTCATCTTTCGATTCGCTTGGCTACTGGCAAACTGATGCTCTGATGAGCCAGGCTTTCTTATCCAATAGGCTGTGTCTTTAATCTGCAGCCAGCGGTCCTGGTCAAGCCTGTCCTTCACAAAAGAATTAAGGTGTTTCTTCAGCTCGTCGCTTAGCCCCGAATAATCAGTCCACAACAAAAAAGACCATAGCGAGTCAACAGATGGTTTGTAGATGCCTTCCTTTCTCAGGTGTGTCGCAGGATTCGGAATCTGGTCAGCAAAGTCTATTCTTGAGCAGATATCGAAGCTGTCATAATCTAGGCTTAGGTTGCCAAGAATCCTTTCAAGATCGGTATTGGAGTATGCTGAGCTAGAATGAATCTTCGGAAAATATTTTTTCCTTATGGCAGTTAGGTTGCTGTCATCTGAGCTTACAATAATACAGAGGGCGCCACCCGGAACCAGAGAACCATATAGGTCTGAGACTGCTTTCTTCCAATCAGGCAGGTAATACATTGAATGGCTTGACAAGACAAAGTCATTTTTCTCTTGATTAAACGCAAGTTTGCCATCATGCTTCAGGTGAAAGTTTTCGTACGGCAGCGCATAGGTAAGGTAATTCAAAAAGAAGCTTACTGCCATGCCGAGGCTAGGCTCCTCAATCACCAACTCAACATCACTTCTAAGCGAGTCGACGAAAGGGATTGTGACCCTTCCTGTCGCAGGCCCGATGTCAAAGAAGCGCACCCTTTTTCCTTCACTTATTGCCTTCATGGTTTCGGGCGTATAAGTTCCAATCTTTTCTTTAAGGTGCTGTATGGTGTTGTCCTTCTGGTCAGTCCTTGCAAGGAATGAGAAGAAGTACTCCCTTTGCCTATCATAGAGGTCAGCCTTCATGGAGAGGAAAATCAGGGAATTTTTTTAAAGCTTTGGTGAAAACAAGAGTATATGCCATAGTATATTTTTGACTACCTAAAAGTTTATATAATGGGTATATATGTGGTAATAGCAACAAATATTGAGTATCATTGAGGTGGAAAAAGATGGGTGTAAAATATTTACTTCTTAGCTTAGTTTTGGTCGTAGGAATATTGATTTCAGGATGCCAGTACACTGTGCCTGCAACTACGGAGTGCACTCCTCCAGCTGTGAAGATGCTAGACATCAACGGCAATACTGTTTGCGTGTTGCCTGAGATAAAGACAAACCAAACAGGAACAGAGGCTCTGCCTGAGACTACTGGCCAAGAGGCATCACAAGAAACAACAGAGGTCCCAACCAATGTTGAGGTTCCGCCTGTGACAGGTGAGGTAGTAGCCCCCATCACTGGTGTGCAGGAACTGCCGAGAAAGGTGGTAAAAGAGGGAGAACTTGTGAGCTTCCCGAACCTTCAGGCAGTCGACCCAGATGGTGACAAGATAAGCTACACATTTACAGCACCACTTAATTCGCAAGGACAATGGCAGACAGCCAAGGGAGATGCAGGAGATTACAAGGTGACGATAACTGCTTCTGATGGAACAAACACTGTCTCACAAGACGTTCTTATCGCGGTAGAGAGCTCAAACAGCGCACCAATTATACAGCTAGATTCCGCGATTACAGTAAAGGAGGGCCACATTGTTAGTCTCTCACCGATTGTACAAGATCCTGACGGAGACAATGTAAGCGTGAGTTACAGCGGATGGATGACCTCAAATGCATACCAGACAACCTATGATGATTCAGGCAATTATATCGTGACTTTAACCGCAAGCGATGGTACTCACACAGTATCAAAGGATGTTAAGGTAATAGTGGAGAATGTGAACAGGGCTCCTGTAATCGCACCTCTAGCAGACGTAACAGCTACTGAGGGAGACAAGATAATAATCGAGCCAACAATAACAGATCCTGACGGGGATAAGCTTCAAGTAAGTTTCAGCAAGCCCTTGGCAGAGGATGGCACCTGGCAGACAGAGGTAGGTGATGCAGGAATATTCCGGGAGGAAGTTACTGCCTCTGACGGAAACATGACAAACATAAGGAGTTTCACAATAACGATAAAGAGCGCAAATAAGGCGCCGGTGATAGAGATCCTACCAGAATTAACAGTGAAAGAAGATTCAACAGCGACACTTGAACCTATAGTAACAGACCCGGATGGAGACAAGGTACAGGTCAGCTATAGCGGATGGATGACCTCAAACACCAAGAAGACAACCTTTGACGATGCTGGAACACACACTGTGACAATAACAGCAACAGATGGGATTAACACTGTCACGCAAGATGTGATAGTGAATGTAATCGATGTCAACAGGCTGCCAGAGTTTGTTACTGGGGCTTTCCAGTAATTTCTTTTTTTTAAATTCTTATTATCTTATTGTCTTTTATCTTTTAACAGTTTGAGTATTTTTCTAAGGACTGTAGAGAGGGATTGATTGAGAATTCTAGCTATCTCTCTTAGATGTGACCTGTTCATTAACAAAACTAAAACGATTTCCAATTCTAAATTGTTTCTATTTTGAACCATATGCATCAAATATGAACCAATAGTATTTTGAATGTTTTTATTTTATGGGCAAGTGCCTGTTTTTTGCAAAATCATTGGAAAATTTTCCGATTTCTCGACGTAGCTCATAAATTGCTGTGAAACAAATAGTTTTTCATGGCTAAGGTCTATGCAGCAGTGTCTGACAAGGGTGCCTGCATCTATGTGCCTGATGCAAGTGCACAACATCTCTACAGGATTGGCAACTCAGTAATCGGTTTTTCAGACACTGAGTTCCTTAGAATTCTCGAGAAGCTCAAGGGCATGGATACAAAGCAGATAGCTGGGCTAATAACCGAGCTCCCAGCAAGTTCAACAACATTCGTGGCAGAGAAGAACAGATTATACAAAATAGAAAACAACCAACTCATAAAAGTTGAAGGCTCTGGAAAAACTGAGTTAGGCGATCTGGTAAGCGAACTATACTCCAAATGCGCAGCAGGCAAGGCACAATTCGGGCTTTGCAGTGCAAAAGGATCAAAGGTGCTCTTTGCACCAGGAACAGACATCAAGGCCAGAAATGAAGAGTACAAGGATGATGACAAGAGGCTGGATTTCAACAACAGGGTGTACAATGTGCTCATCACAAACCTTGCGAATAGACTTGAGCAGAGCCCAAAGCATTACTCAATCAAAGAGGTATTAAGTAATGCAGCCAAGATAGCAAAGCACGAATACGACGTATTTAAGTTACGGGAACAGACGCAAGAGATAATTGACTCATTCATTGGAACAAGCTATTCTTTCTTTGGCATGCTCTGGTCAAAGGACATCTTAGGCGATGTTGAACAAAGCCAGAAAAGACTGCATTACAGGAAGGAAGACCTGCAGGAAATACTTGACAGGAAGCTTCTAGGAGCTAGGAGCATGATAATCAGCTTAGAAGGCGAGGAATCCATACAGCTCCTGAAACGAGAGACAGGATGCGAAGCAAAGGCATTAAGGCATGCCGGATATGCAGTGGTGCATGGTGAAGAGAGAGACCTGCAGAGGCTTCACAACATGCTTGGAAGCAGGCAGATGATGTCACCTCGACTAAGAAAGCATTTCGAGAGCAGCAGGTGGTGCTGGAACAAGGGAATCTACATACCGGAAATCATTGCTGAGTTTACAGGCAAGAAATACGCAGGACAACAAGGTTTGGAGGAAATGTGGAACCTTGAAAACATCGGAGCGATAGAAGCGCAGCAAACAAGCGCTGGCGCGAATGTGAATGTTGGAATAATAGACACAGGTGTGGACTATACTCATGCGGAGCTTGCACAACGCTTCGGGAAGGAAAAGGGATGGGACTTCATCAGAGACAATGACGAGCCGTTTGACTATAACAAGCATGGCACCCATGTGGCAGGGATAACTGCAGGAGAAAACACTGGGGTAGCGAACAAGTGCAGGCTTTATAGCCTTCGGGTGCTGGATGAGAATGGAAGCGGTAGGCTCTCAAGCATACTGGAGGCTGTTGGATGGGCGATAAACCACAAGCTTGATGTAATAAACCTAAGCCTAGGGTCGCCGAGCAGGTCAGAGATAGAGTATGAGGCATTCCTAAAGGCAATGCAGGCAGGGCTAGTCATAACAGCAGCAGCAGGCAACGAGGGTTATGGGCCAAGCTATCCAGCAGCATACGATTGCGTGCTTGCGGTAGCGGCAGTGGATCGGAGCAAAGAACATGCAGAGTTCAGCAACATATGGGAGACAAATGCGATAAGCTGTCCTGGGGTGGGGGTGTACTCATCAATACCCGGCGGTTATGAAAACCTTAGCGGTACATCGATGGCCAGTCCGCACCTTGCTGGAGCTGCAGCAATGGCACGCTCGATGCACAGCATGGGCCAGGATGTGTTCAGAGAACTGTTGGAGAAGACTGCAGAAGGGCTTGGGAACTGCCAAGACCCGAATAATGCTGCAATTTATGGAGCAGGCTTGCTCAGAGCAGACAAACTAGTCAAGGAGGTTAAAAATGCAACCAGAGCTATATATAATAGGATGCAGGCAAATAGACAACAAGCTCGAGTCAATCCTTGAGGAAAAGGGATTTGTCATTGAGAAACAACTTAAATGGAGACCAATACCTGAGCTGAGATGTTATTTCAATGGCGAGCCAGAACAGCTAAAGGAAGCGATAGAATATCTTAAAGGGCTTGAGCAGATAGTGTACTTGGAAAAGGACAAGGAGTTTCATTCCTCTTCTTTCTTCTCGTCCTCGTCTTCGTCAGGCTCGTGATCCTCGTCGTCTTTCTTCTCGACGTCCTCTTCTGGAAGCTCATCGTCTTCTGGCAAATCATCTTTCATAGTAAAACCCCTCAACAATAGTAGAGGAGCCGATTAAGCGGCTGTTTATAAAGGTTTCGCAGACTGCCATCTAGTACAGGCCCTTTTTTACCAGCTTGGCTGCCTCAAGAAAATCGTCTGCAATGGATACCTTGTCCGGATGTTGCTTCTGCAACTCACGGGCTTTGACAAGGTCATCCAACTGCTTGGTTTTGTAAGAGCTTACAAGGATAGATACGCAACCAGCTTCAAGACCCATCTCAATATCACTGAGCCTGTCACCGATCATATACCTGTGCTTTATCTCCTCCAAATCATAACCAAAATTTTTAGCTGCTTTTTTGATAAGCCCAATATTTGGCTTTAAGTCAGGATGATTGTCATTAATATACCCTGGAATAAGCTTTCTTCCCTTGGAAACTGCCTTTTTGACATAGCTATGGTCTACAAAAGGGCATGAGAAATAGGCATCAGAACGCGCACCTTGTTGGTTTAACCTAAGTACAATCTCTTGATTCACCTCTTCAAGGCGCGCTTCAGTGAGATTGTCGAATTCTGGACCAGTTAGCGCAACACCTGATTGGTTGGTCAGAATTACAAATCTTGAATTTGGAATAGAATTGAGAAGCTTGATGCCATCGACCACACCAGGCAAGAACTCCAGCTGGCTTTTCCAATCTTCAGAAGCGCCAAGATAATAGTCCTCATCCTTGTTAATAGTGCCATCCCTGTCGCTGCAGATGAGTACAATTGCCATTGGGAGTGTGAAGAACGCACAATTTATTAAGGTTTTTGTCACATTGGGCACTTTTTGACAAACTTTAAATATCCGGCCATTTTGACGCTTTATTATGAAATCAGTTAATATAAAGCTCTTAAAAGTGAAGGTATCAAAATTCATGCCGAAGGACGGCAAGGTGGAACTCTCTATCATGTACAGCAATGATACAGTTAAGGAAATAGTGAAGACTGACAGCATGGTCTATCCTGAGAGCCTGGCAAGAAGGATATTTGCTGAGATAAGAAAGACTGTAAAGACTGCACACCAGACGTTTGACGAAGGTGCGATGGTCTCAAAGGAGCTGAACGTTTTCATCTACAAAGAGGATGAAGTAACAGCAAAACTTGCACGATGGCTTGACCAGCTAAGGCTAAACGTAGACAGGGTAAGGAACATGAAGACTGCAGACGGATACATGGACCTTGTGCGAGAAGTCACAAAAATGGAAATCAGGTTTGACTAGAACCAGCCTTTTTTCTTGAAGTATGTTATCATTATGGCACACATAACAAGCATTCCTGTGATCATAATCCAAAAGCCGTAAGGATGGTCAAGTCCAGGGACATTGTGGAAGTTTGTCCCAAAGATGCCTGAGATTACTACCAACGGCAGGGCAATAGTGCCGATGACGCTCAAGACCTTCATCACAGAATTAAGCTCATTTGAGACTGCTGACATATAAACCTCGAAGGCATTACTCACCATCTCGCGGGAATTGTCAATAGAATCAGAGACTTTTATTGCAAGGTCGTAGACGTCCCTAAAGTACGGGACTGCATCTGAAGAGATAAACTTATATTCGTTCTTGGCAAGAAATGAGATCTTTTCCCGCTGTGGAAGCGCGGACTTTCGCACGAGGTTAACCATGCGTTTTATCCTTAAGATCCTGTTAAGCAGCTTGCTTTGAGCCTTCTTGGTAATCTGCACCTCTATATCCTCGATCTCGTTATCAATCGAGTCAAGGACTGGGAAGAAATTTGAGACCTCAGAATCAAGGAGCTTATGGAAAACAAAATCAGGACCCTTCTTTGCAAGCGTTTCCAACAGCTGGTGGTCCTTTTTCAAGACCTCAAAAGAGGGAACTGTTCTGTTGTGGTTGCTTATTATAAAATTCTTGCCTAGCACAAAATCAAACTCTATCTCCTCGACAGTGGAGCTGATACCATAGAAGACACACACAATGTAAGTGGGGAATTCTTCAACCTTTATCCTAATGTGAGACTTGTAAAGGTCTTCGCTTGTCAACGGATGCAGGTGAAAAGCAGCCCTTAGAAGGTCTGCCTCATCCTTGGTTATCTCAGTCGCGTCAATCCAAAGACGCGTATTGCGGAACTTACCAAGGTCCTTCAACTCAATCTTTTTGACGCCCTTCTGCAGACAGAATATATCAAGCATGCCAAACCTCTTTTTTATAGGGCTACAGACAGAGCAGATATAAATATTGCGGTTTCAGGCGCTGGGACTGGTCTCGCGTGGACCGCTCCTCGAATGAGACAAGAAATCTAGACCATCCATGACTTCACGGACTATTGGTGTGTAGCTCAGGACTTGAAGAAGGTTGGTATACCTTGGGTCATGCCTCAAAGTGAAAAGAACATTGCCTGCGTTATTGAAATCAATCATGGTTTCCATTCCTGTCACTACATCATTAAGGGATGCAGCATTGGCCATCGACCTAAGGAAAACTTCTCGTTCACTCAGGAAATTGGCACCTTGCACCACAGAAATATGAAACAGATCTAAGTTCCTGACATAGCGCTCTTTCTCTTCCTTGCAGAAGTGCTCAATGTTTCTTCGCACTTTTTCGCGATTAACCGGTGGCAACATGTTCGTTACATAATCATGCATCCTTACAATAGTCATAATAAATTGTTCTGCACTATTAACCTGATAAGCTTTTTTCAAATCGTTGGAAATGCCTGGCAAATGATAAATATGGGAAAAGGCTGTCTTGAAATTTTCCATCAAGAAATCGTAGACAAGCACGTTGACATCGGCAATTGGGCTTTTCAGCAGAACAGCGTGGTTGAATGCCAGAATGTGCCTTGCTTCTTCAGCAGCCTTAGGCAGGTATTCTTGATTATCATAGACCTTAGGGTCCTTGGAGTGGATGTACTTAAGTGGTACAAAGGTCTTTAGTTGCTCCTCCAAAGCCTGTTTGACGTCCATAAAATAGAAAAAGTCCCTAAAAACTTTATAAAGCTATGCGTTTGTATACGATAAAGGTCATTTTGGCACATTTTTGTTTTTAAAGCTTATGGAAGACAATTCCCTAAGGCTCCTTCATAATGTATTAATAAACAGCCATCCCTCTAAAAGCTATGACGACATGTAGGTCGCCCCCAGAACATCCTGACATGGTAATATCCAGAATAGCTGGATTACCTGTCATGGATGCCACAAAAAGGGGCTATTGGTATGATTGGATAGATTTCAACTCCCAACTAGATTATTGACTGATTCTCGTAGAATGCTCGTGCTTCTCCAACTTAATGACAGTTTCAACGAACGCCTCCATCTTCTGCTCGTGCGAGACAATTATGACCTGGGGAATGTGCAGCTGTTCAATCACATCACGAACCCGGTCAAGCTGTTCTGTTGAGAAACCATCAGTGGGCTCGTCCAGGATAATAAGGTTTTTTGTCTTGATTGTGGAGATTACATCATTAACTACCTTGTTTAGCGCAAGCCTGTACGCCAGTGCAACGCTAGTCTTCTCGCCGCCAGACAGGTTTTCAAGCTCGAGCTCATAGCCGTTCTGCTCAACAACAGGTGCAAACTCATCATCAAGGCGGACTGCAAGAAGATCATCTTCAAGAAGAAGCCTGAACCATTGCTGGAAATTTGCATCGAACTCCTGAAAGACACGGGCAAATACATGCTTTTCCATTGTCAACATAAGATTGATGAAAAATTCCTCAATCCAGTTTCTTAAGGTCCTTAACCTCTCAAGGGCTGACTTGAACTGTAGCCTCACAGAAATCTCCCTATCAAGTACAGCCAGCTGCTCTCTCAAGGACTCTGACTCCTTCTCCAGCCTTGCAAGATCAAGTGCTGATTTTCGTTCGTCGAGCTCTGAGCTCTCGAGGGTTTTCCTCGCTTCAGCATATTCCTTGTCTATCGCTTCGTAAGCAGAGAGTGCCTGTAGTTTCGAGAGTTTTTCCTGATTGATGACAATTATCTCATCTGAGAGAGAACTGGTGAGCAATGATCGCTTGGACAACCTTGACTTATTCTCATCGAGATTCCTTCGCTTGACCAGGGAAAGTTCTTGTTGGTGCATAAGTGATGTAATTTCGTCCAATCTTTGCTTAAGTGTTGAAAACTGGGCTCTTTCCACAGACTCCTTTGCTCTTTCCTGGTCCAAATCTGATTTCAAGGAGGAAATTAATTCTGCTTCCCTCTTTTGAATCTCATGCTTATGCGAATCTGACACTGTCTGCAGGCAGACAGGGCAGACACTCAATTTAAGCACACTATCCTGAAGCTTGCCAGAGTTCTGGAGCTTTGCATTTATTGTAGCAATTGAAGTGAGCCTGGAGCGAAGCTGCTCTTCAAGGGCTTTATGCTGCGTCTCCATGAGTGGTCTTTCCTTTGGATCTATCACGCTTGCGGAATCTTGTATCTCTGCAGCCAAAACCCGGACCTGAGAGTCAAGCAGCCTCAACTCTCTTGAAGTGCGCTCGAGCTCAGAAGATTTTAAGGACAGCTTTGAGTCAAGGATTTCTACAGTCTTTCGCAGCTCAACAGCCTTCTTGACTCTTTCCTCCAAAGAAATAACAACTGCCTTGTATTTCTGCAATAAAAGCTTTGATTGCACAAGCCTCTCGCTCGCCTCCACAAATTTCTTGGCAGATAGCTCTATTTGCGAGTTGAGCTCGGATTTTCTTGACTGCTTATCCTGAAGGTCAAAAATCTTTCCTTCAAGGATGCGGGCCTGCTCCTTAATGCTTCTGGAAAGGACTGTTGCATTTTCGCGTATCCTCTTGTACTTGTCTATTCCAAAGAGCTTTCGCAGGGTTTCAAGCCTTGCCTCTTTGTCCTCAGCAAGGATCTGCCTCATCTCTTCCTGAGGGGTATATACTGTAAAACGATAAATAAGGTTCTTGCTCTTGGTCAGAAGTTCTTTTGGATAACCGAGGATCTCAAGCACCTCAGCCTTGAGTTCACTGGCAGTAGCGTCCTTCTTAACTCCGTCTCTCATTATGAAGCCTGCTTGCTGAAGAACCTTATCCTGGACGCGCTTAAGATTCCTTTTGACCACAAAATGCGAATTGTCAACAGTGAAACTAAGCTCAACAGAGCCCTCATTCTTTCCATTACGCAAAAGGGCATTCCCAGACAAGGTTCCGGGCATGATACCAAAAAGCGCAAATTCGACAGCCAGCAAGATAGTGGATTTTCCGCTGCCAATATCACCTGCCAGAAGAACTGAGCCTTGAGGAAACGTAACTGACTCTGAGAGGTAACTCCGAATATTATGCAGACTGATGGATTCGATTCGCACAAACAGAAAGAGCAGAAGAAAGTTTATAAGCATTATGGCAGAATTTGGGAAGAAAAAGCTGCAAACAAAAAAAATCTTTGCTTTACGCGTAAATCAAGCCTAATCTATCTGGAACTGTCTGTACTTGACCCTTCGAACATTGCCGTTGTTGATGATTATCTCAAGGTCGTAAGTTCCGGGTTTAGCGTCAACAGGAATGTCAAGCAGAAGCTTCTTCGAAATCTCCTGGCCAGCCTTAAGGTTGAATGGACCAATGCGCTGCCTTGAATCAAACTGAAGGACTATTGCTGTAACTGTAATAGCCTTCATGTCTATATTTCCGCTGTTGTCAAACTTGAGGAAAAGCTCCATAGCCTGGCCTGGGCTGACTATATCACTCTGCAGGACGATATTTGAGATGCGGATGTCCTGGAATGCTGCGTCACCTACAATGATCCTGACTTGCTGTGAAACTGATAATGAGCCGTCTGTTGCAGTCACCGTAACAAAATAAGTGCCTTTATCTCCGCGCTTTGTCTGCCAATAGCCGTCATTTCCAACCGGATTGGAAATGGAAACTGCAATAGGGTCACCGTCAGGGTCTGTGGCAACTGGTTTTATGGTGATAAGATCGTTCTCCCTGACTGTGATATCATCGATATGCTGCAAAGTGGGTGCGTGGTTGCCTGTGTTAAGCACAAAAAGCGTGAGCATATCTGAATCAAGGCCGCCGTGACCGTCTGACACTGTAACATTGACATGATACGTTCCCTCATCCCTGTAAGTGGTCTGCCATCTTCCAGAAGCATCGAAAGGTTTAGAGAATGAATAAGTCAGAGAGTCACCGTCAGGATCTGTGGCACCTGGAATAATGACAACAAGGCTCCCTTCTTCAGCTATCATTGGCTCCTGCAAGTGCAGTGTTGGCGCGTGGTTGCCAGACTCTTCAACAAAGATATTAACTGTTTTCTGGTTTGACAACTGGCCGTCGGTCACGCGAACTGTTGTTGTGTAGACACCGCTATCCTTGAAAGTGGTCTGCCATCTTCCATTAGAGTCAAAGGGAGGCTGGAAAATAAAAGTCAAACTGTCATTCTCGGGGTCTGAGGCATGCGGGCTCAACTGGACAAGGCTTCCCTCAGGAAGATGTATGTCTTGCATTGGCTCAAGGACAGGCGCATTGTTCACTGGAGTTATGACAAGCTGGACAGCATTGCTTTCAACAAACAATCCATCTGGGTCAGTTGCCTTGAAGGTAATAATTGTGTTGCCGTTCCAGTGCAGTTCAGGAGTCAAAGTGGCAATTCCTCCGGCAAAGGTTGCATTCATGTGTTGGGAAACGAACGAGTATGACAGCGTATCGCCATCAGGATCTTCAAAATAGTTCGCCAGGTTCAAGGTAATGGAACTATCTTCAGGCCATGTCTTGGCAGGAATGTCTGATTTGAATACAGGTGCGTCATTTACGTTGGTAACAGTAATAACAAATGCCTGAAGCCCGCTCAATGAGCCATCATCTACCTCTACAGTTACATTCACGAAGCCGACATCGGATTGTTGAGGAGTCCAGCTAATGAGGCCTGTATTAGCGTCGATGGACATGCCTGAAGGCTTAACAAGGAGTGCGTAATGAACTTCGTCGTGCTCAACATCAAACGAAACAACCTGATACTGGTATACCGAATCCTGCGAAGCATGAGTGTTTGGTTGAGAGGTGATTATCGGAGCATCGTTGATAGGCATTACAACCAGTGAAATATTCTCTTGCACAAACAGGCCTTCAGGATCAGTTGCTCTGGCCAAAACAAACTCTGTACCAGACCAGTCTTGCTCAGGCACAAAAGAGACAGTCGCACCCTGGACACTGGAGTCCACGTGAGTTGAGCTTGTTACTGCATACGTAAGCGATTCTCCGTGAGGGTCTGTGAAATAGTGGCTCAAATCAAGGACATGGGTTGTGTCCTCATCGAACAACTGCGTTGGAATCGGAGTTGATAGTGGTGCATCGTTCGTTGCGTTGACAAAGATTGTAAATCTCTGGCTGTCAGAAAGGAAGCCATCACTAACTTGCACTGTGACGTTGTTATTGCCTTCTTGCGTGTCGTCAGGAATCCAGCTAATAAGGCCTGTCAAAGACTCGATTGTCATACCTGCAGGATGTACTGGCAAGGAAAATGTTAATGTATCATAGTCCACATCTGAAGCCTCAACCTGATAGTGATAGACTGAAGATTCGGTGGCAAAAGAGATTGGCGTCGAAGTTATGTGCGGAGCGTCATTTACAGGCTGAACTGAAAGGATAACCCTGTTGCTAGGAGTGCTCAGAGCACCGTCGCTGGCTGCGAAAACAATAGATGTTGTACCATACCAATCAGACTTCGGTAGCAATGATACAATAGAGCTGGTAACGGATGAGGTAATATTTTCATTAGCGCTTGCTATGAAGGATAGGGCATCTCCATCAATGTCTTTGAAGTACAAGGACAAATTAATTGTATGAATCGAATCCTCTGACCAGCTCTGCAATGGAATATCCATAACAAGCGAAGGAGCATCATTCATCGGATTTACAACAATATCAAAGCTGGTATTGGCATACATAAAGCCATCAAACACCTGAACAACACAGCCTGAAGTTCCGACAAAGTCGTGGGCTGGAGTGACGAGCAGGATGTCGTTGTCAATAGAGCAGACAAGACTTGAGCCGTTCTGCACAACAGAGTAACTCAAATCATCATGGTCAATGTCATATGAGTAATCAGAGAGGTTGAGGTAAAGCGCAGTGTCCTCGTTCATAACCTGGTCTGGGATGTCAATGGTTGGGGCATCGTTCACTGGCGTGACTTCAAGGATGACTGTGTTGCTCTCTGTTGACAGATGGATGTCTGTAGCAGTAAACTTTGTGGATGTTGTCCCGTACCAATTCGGTTGTGGCGACAGTGTCGCGACGCCACCTTGGAAGGTTATAGTTACATTGCTGTTCGAAATGGCAGCGAAGGTCATCAAGTCATTTTCGGAATCAGCAAAGTAGATGGACAAGTTGATTTTATGCGCGCTGTCTTCTGGCCAGGACTGAAGTGGGATTGGCTGTATTAGCACAGGGGCATCATTTACTGGCGTAACTGTGACATAGACAATGTCTTCGGCTGAATATAGGAATCCATCGAAGGCAACAATGGTGCAAGATGCAAGGCCGTTATAATTCAATGGCGGAGTAATCTGCAAATGGTCTGATGATACTGAACAATCCACACCTGAATTATTGATTACTGAAAACAAGAGCATGTCATTGTCCGCGTCAGTTGCAAAGGGTAACAGGTCGATGGAAAGCACAGAGTCCTCTTCCATTGCTTGAGCTGGAATGTGAAGGACAGGCCTGTCATTCACTGGATTAACTGTGAGCAGCACCATGTTGCTTATCACACTGAATTCGCCGTCACTTACACTGAAGCGGACAAATGCAGTACCAAACCAGTCCTTGTTTGGCATAATCGTGACGAGGCCGTTGCCAAGGACAAATGTAAAGTTGCTGTTGGATGAGGCATTATAAGCCAGCGTGTCATTATCAGAGTCTCTGAAATATGGGGTGAGGTTCAAGGTTAACATGGCATCCTCATCCACAGACTGACTTGGGATATCCATAACAAGGATTGGCGCATCATTTGTTGGGGTTACATTGATTGTGAATGAGCTGTTAACTGAAAGCGACCCGTCAAAAGCGGCAATTGAACAGCCAGTAATTCCGTTAAAATTATGATGAGGAGTTATAGTCAGCATTTCTCCTGAAACCACACATGAGACTCCTGGCAGCTCTGAGATTGTATCAAATGATAGCATATCCTCATCAACATCAGAGGCATAATCGGAAAGGTTGAGATGCAGTACATTGTCTTCTGGGACAATCTGGTCAGGCACATGAATCTCCGGGGCATCGTTTACAGGAGTAACAGTAAGCAGCACAAGGTTGCTCTGAGTTGAAAGCAGGCTGTCGTTTGCAGTAAACCTTATGAAGGCGGTGCCAAACCAATCTGCTTTGGGAGCAAGGCTGGCAATGCTGCCTTCAAAAGTTACAGAGATGTTCTCGTTTGAGATTGAACTGTAATACAGTGTATCATTTTCAGGATCAACGAAATAGTCCTTTAAGTCAAGGTGATAGACAGTATCCTCCGGCCACGTAGCAGGTGGGATAAGTAATCTTAACTCTGGCGCATCATTGACTGGTGTAACATTTATCGCAAATTGTGAGAAAAGCGAACTGTCAAAGAGGTCAAGAGCGATTACAGAGCAGTGCAAGATTCCGTTAAAGTTATGCGGTGGAGCTATAATCAGTTTTGTCCCATTTACAGAACAAATTTCATCTCCAGCTACAATAGAGAAAGTCAGGCTGTCATTCTCTACATCTGCTGAATACTGCAATAGGTCAAGTGATAACAGGGAATCCTCTTCCATGCTCTGGTTCGGTATCATGATTACTGGAGCATCATTCACAGGCGTTATCTGCAGGCTAACTGGATTACTGTCTGTAAAGTTGGAGTCGTCAGATGCCCTAAAGACTACTGAATCTGGACCGAAGAAATTGTGCTGAGGGACAAACCTTACAATTGTATTGTTGATAAACACCTGAACATTTGTTGGTGGGACCAGCACTGCGAAATTTAACTGCTCAACATCATGGAAGTAAACACTTAGGTTAAGGAAATGTGTGCTGTCCTCGGACCATGATTGGTCAGGAATGGGTGTAAGGACTGGAGGCTGATTGACATATGGCACATAAATGGTGAATATCGAGCTGTAATTAAGGAAGCTGTCGCTTACCATGACGGTGCAATTTGAGCTGCCGAAGAATCCGGGAGCGGGCTTAATACTCAAGAGGTTTGAAGCAAGCTCACAGCCAACATTTTGCGCGTACTCTTGTAAGACCTCAAAGGTCAAAGAATCATTGTCGATGTCCATGGAGTAGTCGTTGAGGTCGATAGTGGAGTTTGTACTCACGTGCTGTGGAGGAATAGAAATGACCGGGGCGTCATTTACAGGCAACACAGTGATATTTGTTATATTACTTGAAACCCTAAGTCCTTCACTATCAGTTGAGTTGAACTGCAAGGTACCAGAACCAAACCAATTTGTCTCTGGCACTATGATCGCGGTGTTGCCGACAATCTGCAAACCAAGGTGGGCAGTCACAATACCTTGGTAGGAAAGATTTGCTTCATCAATGTCATGGAAATAATTGTTGAGGTGCAGCACCAACTGTGTGTCCTCATTGATTTGCTGCGGTGGAATTTCTTGAGTTAAAACTGGAGCATGGTTTATCTTGACTATGTGGATCGCCAGTATCTGGCTAATGTTAAAGAAGCTGTCGCTTACTGTCAAAGTGCAGTTGGCAGGACCAAAATAGTTCTGGGTTGGTGTAATATTAAGCAGGTCATTGTCCATACTGCAGGCTATGTTTGCACCTGATAATACAGTGTAGGCTAGTGAATGGCCGTCATAATCATACGAAAAGTCACTGAGGTTAACAAGCTTTTCTGAATCCTCATTAAGGGTCTGGACTGGCACGCTTATCACCGGAGGATCATCCCTGCAGTTCTGATCGATATTATCGATGAGTTCTGTTGCATTTGGATGGATGCCTGGGTCGGTGTCATTGCAGTCTATGAAATGGAGATAACCATCTGCGTCCAAATCATCATCTCTGGTTAGGATATTGCAGTCGTCATCCAACCCATTATAAGGGATTTCTGTCATATTCGGATTAACCAACGCATTATTGTCATTGCAGTCAAGCGATATATTGAATCCATCAGAATCAAGGTCATCGTCCAGTGTGGCTGCATTGCAATCATCATCAATGCTATTGTACAGAATCTCCAGCTTACCTGGATTAATGTCAGGATTGGTGTCATTGCAGTCGACAGTATAGTTGTAACCATCAGCATCAACATCAATTAGATCATGACCGTCACAATTCTGGTCAATGCTGTCATATGGGATATCTGTTGCATTCGGATGGATGCTCGGATTGGTGTCATTGCAGTCAGCGAGAAGGAGATAACTGTCTGAGTCCAAGTCATCATCAGGTGAGGAGGCGTTGCAGTCATCATCTAATCCGTTGTAAGGAATTTCTTGTGTTCCAGGATTGATATTTGGATTTGCGTCGTTACAATCAACAATCCTGTCGTAGCTATCATTATCCCTGTCAGCATATTTTATCAAGACTGAGCTTAAAGGTGATTGAGCATTGTTGTTCAGGGTATCTGAGGCTGTAACATAATACTCCAGAAGCTGTGTTGCATTGAACTTTCCAAGGTCTGATAAGCTTCCGTTAAAGGGTGCGTTAAGCCACATGCCCTGATTTAGCCTGAAGTGAACCTCGCTTGAAGCTACACCTGAAGGATCGCTGATATCAGCTGATATGACTAGTGTATCATCCTCTGTTGGGTGCTGCGGAGAGCGGACAACATCGGATATGATTGGACCTGAGTCATCAACAGTGCAATCAAGCACTACGAGACTATCATTGGACGCAAAGTCTCCGTTCCCTCCAGAAGTGAAAGTACCAAGGGCCTGGCCAAAGCATTTGGATACACCAAGAGTGAAATTATCTCCAGTAAGGAATTCTCTGTGGTATCTTGTGTCAAAATAACCCATGCCTTTAAGGAACGAAGGAATACCGGTGTCGGCAATACCTGAGACCTGCAAGCCTTTGTAAGGGCCTGAGATGACTGTTATGATATATTGAGTATCATTACCTGCAGGAGAGTCGTCAAGCAAAATCCTACCCCTGACATAGTTAGGCTCAAGGTTCTCTGTAACATTGTAGACAGGGCTTTCCAGGGTTGAAAATGAATGCAGGGAAGAATTTAGGCAAGAGCCTGCTGCGCAAGATTGCACCTTATAGTAATAAGTAGCAAGGGGCAGCAAACCTTCGATATTCAGCTCATGCTGTTGGGTCAGGCCAGAAGCAGAATGCACTCTGCCCAAAGACGGATTATAGCCGTAAAAGACTTTTGAGTCGCTGACCAAGTTTGTATTCCAAGATAACTGTGCAGACGATGCTGTTGGCGCTGAGGTTATTGCTGACAAGAGCAAGATAGTGGAATCTGCAGGTGCCTGGATGTCTCTGGACCTTAGGAAGAGGTCTTGGGTTGTGGTTATCCACACCTTCTGAGCCTGAGCCGCGCCTCCGCCATTATTGGAAGAGCCCCCTCCTCCAGAGCTTGAAGAGCGGGTGGTGCCTCCGCCTAAGGTTACTATCCGATGAGTAGTATTTGTATTATTTGCTGTGCCATTATTATTGGCAGCATTATCATTGCTTGAAATAACAGGTTCAGGCTGGTTCTGTGGCTCATTTGTGTCAATGGCTGGTAGTGGTTCATTAATAGGCAAGGTAACATTCTCTTGTGGAATGTTAGTGTCCAGAACAACTGCGCCAGTCGTCTCTGGGGTGTGCATCAAGGTGGAAATAAAATACCTAATAGAACCAAAAATGTTTACCATGGCAATTTTCAGTTTCTCCCATGCATTTTGAACAGCTTCTACTGGTGGATCGTATGTTGCGTTTAGCCTGGTAAGCTGCTCGTTTCTTACAAGAGCTTTCAGTTGCACAGTAAACGACTTTGTCTCCTCCTCGCTAAACGGCTTCCAGACGCACTTTACGGCTTTTCTACCGTTGTAGTCCACAATGCTGCCATAGCAGTCTGGGCTAATACTTTCTATATTCCATTTGGAATCATCAAATGGCCAGTACAGGAAAGTCTCATAGTCTGTAACAGCAGAGCTGCCAATGTTCTTGATAACAAACTGTGCAGTATAAGAATGGTTGAGGGCTATTGTCCTTGTGACTACACCATCACCTAAATAAGAGTCAAGTGCTGTCTCAAAGAAAGCCTTGTGATCATTCACCTCGACAGTTTCGGAAGGAATGGCTTGTGTGGCAGAGGTTCCATTAATGCTATAGTTAAGCAAACCTGAAAAGGTAGCAGACCAGTTGCCTGCAGGAGAGCTGATTCTGTATTCTACAATGGATAATTCATCAGGAGCAATGCCAGGGAATGGAATGGTTAACCTGTTGTCTGACAAGACAGAACCTGAAGGCTTGTCTACTATAGTCCAACCTTGAGGAAGATTCTCTATTACAGAAAAAGGACCTAGAGACAAGGAATCATTGTTCCACACCAGAAAGCGAACAGTCATCAGCTTGCCTGAACCTACGCCTGTGCTTTGCTCCCGGAACACCTCGATGTCAGCTTTGGGAATAAAGATTTCATCGGTCGCCACAGTATCTGTGACCTTCTCAGGATTCACATTTGAGGTATTATCAACTGTGCTAATTCCAAGAGTGTAAGACGTGCCAGGAGCAAGAGAGGTTGCGTTGTACAAGGCATTAGGAGAGTCTGCAACAAAGACATTGTTCAAGAAGATTTTTACATGGTCAAAATCATGGTCAGATGGGTTTGTCCAGGTCCAAGTAATATAATTTGTTCCCTTTTTTACTGAATGAAGGTTTGTGATTGAGGCTGGAGGATTATGATCAGCACCAGGAACCAAGGTTGCTGCTGTGTCATGGACTGAAAGCTGATTAACGTTGCCGTGGGTGTCTGCCGTCTTCACAAGCAAATCGTAAGTATGTCCTGAAATAAGCGAAGTTGCGTTGTAAAGATTTGCTGAGGTGTTCTTCACGAAACTCCCGTCAATATAAAGCTCTGCGTGGGAATAATCAGGATCTGAAGGGTTGGTCCACTGCCATACAATATAGTTGTAGCCCCTATCAATATCATGCAGGCCTGTGACCGGAGCTGGAGGGGTTGTATCTGGAGGAGTGATAACAGGCAAGGTGGTGGCAGGGTCTTCAACCAAGGCATTGTTTATGTTGCCCGAGGTATCGACTGTCTTTACTCTAATCGTATGAGTTGTATTTGCAAGCAGGCCTGTTGCATTATATTGCTGCAGTGTTGTATTGAGTCGGAAGGTGCTGTCAAGGAATACTTGTGCGGTCCTAAAATCAGAATCTGAAGGATTAGTCCACTGCCAAAATATGTAATTAGTACCAATGCTTGTATCGTGCAGGCCTGTGACTGGAGCTGGAGGAGTTGTATCTGCAAGCGCTGGCTCTTGAGGAGAAAGCCTGTTCTGTGGCTCAGGGCTCAGCCTCTGGACAAAGTCAAGAACGTTATAACCTGAGTCAAAGCCGTTGCCTTCACTTGAGGAGGCAGACCGTCTCTCAATACTGTAGGCTGCATAACCATTGTAGCATGGCTGGCCTTCTGCAAACCCGAATGGAGGTTGTCCCCAACCCACTGTGTCAATAACTGAGTTCGCTGCGTTCCTGAGCTGGAGGCCTCCATCGGCATTCGGAAGGTTTAGTTCTTGAGAGTGATAGTCAGGATGAGGCCAGGAAGTTGGCCAATCATTTGAGTAATGCAAATCTGCAATCAGATAGAAACCATGCGGAGGGATGATTGCGCTTGAAGGCAAGACTACCATCTTTTCCTGCAAAGGAACAGAAAGACTGAAGTTGGAGAGGTTGACAGCAACCAAAGTTGGATTATAGAGCTCAATGAATTCTGTGTCCAGAGCTAAGGCAGAAGGATTGAACAGGACCTCGCTTATGACAAGGTGCGTTGACTGATAATCGCCTGGCAGGATGTAAGTCACATTCATATAAGGCAGAGAACTGCCTGCATAATCAGAGGACCAAAACCTTTTTCTCTCGCTCACAGAAGAGGTGTTTATATCCTTGAGAGCAAAAGACAAGGAGCTGTCCGAGAGGCTCAAATGAGCATTGACTGCGCTTGTGAGGTCCCAAGAATACCAAAGATTCTGCACGGAAACAGTTGAGGTTGTCAGTAGGTCTGACCAGACAGGTTTGTCCAGCCAATTGACCGAAGACTCATTCCATGAGTCATCTGCGACAAGATATGCTCCAATATTACGCGCATGGACAGAGGTAAATGACTGGCCGTAAAGGTGTAGTTTGGATTCGCTTATGCTTGATGATGGAACCAAGGGAAACTCAAATTGCATGTAAATCCAGCGCTCATAGAGGCTTCTGGGCTCAACATACAGGTCTGCTGCTGAGCCAAAATTTGTATCCGGGCGATTTGCGTCCACATAAGTATCTTTTGATGGATAAAAGGTTGCAGTCAACTGAGTACTTGCAGCAGCCTGCGAAATAATGATTAGAGCAAACATGAAACAGATGAATGAGGTTGCTGTTTTCATTGTGAAGTATAACTCCAGACAGACTGCGTAGCTGCCTTTACAAAATAACCCCTTCCAGGCTTAAGGTCGCTGAAACCTTCAGCACTGAACCATCCATGTTGAGGATAATATGTAGAGGTCTCATACTTGTGGTTGACAAATTGCGAAACCTCAACAACAGAACTTGAATCAAAGACTGAAAATCCTGAAGGTGAAAAACCGCCATAACCCACAAGGTTTATTCCTGGCTCAAGGGAAACAGCATGAGTTGGGCTGGTAACAGAGCCTGTGAAAGTAAAAGTCAGTGCAGAATCCACTTTGAAAAAATAACCCTCATTCAGGTCTAGGCTAGTAAACCCTGAACCAGAATGCAAGCTGGCGGTCTCAAATCCATGACTGTAGCGGATTATCTCTGTCACAGCCTGACCTTGCAATACCTGGGAAATGGTGTTGTTGAAGAAGGCAAGCGGGCTTGACACCAGGTTGTATCCCTGCGACAGGATTATGTCAAACTTGCCAACCTTGTAATCATTGGTTTCTATGTTTGCTGCAGCATCCTCTGATCTAACAACATAGAAACGCTTTTGCGCAGAAGATGCTGAGTTGTCTGTCCAGTTCAGGAACCTGGTTGTGGCCACAGGCATTGAGAAATTGAAGGTCTCTGGACTTTCTGCCTCATAAATATTGTAGATTTCAACCTTTTCACCAGGAGGTGAAGTCCATGTCAGCAAAATCTTTCCACCAGAGAATGTTGCCTTTAACTGCAAGGAAGCAAGTGGAGGAGTCCAGTCATTGTCGTCAGTTGCAGGATTGCAATCATCATCAATGCCATTGTGATAAATCTCTTTCTTTCCAGGATTCACGTTAGAATTATTGTCGTTGCAGTCTGTTCCTAATGTTCCTGGCTCAAGAGCACATTGAATGGACTTGTTTTGTATTGTATAACCAAGCTTGCAGTAGCCATCACTATCTAGGTCAGCGATATCTGTTCCGTCGCAATTCTGATCAATTGAGTCATAGGGTATTTCCTGAGCATTAGGATGTGTGGTTGCATCGTTATCATTGCAGTCTGTTCCTGTATTGCCTGATTCTAAGGGGCACTGCAGAGTCTTGTTCTGAATTAAATAACCTAACTTGCAGTAGCCATCAGCGTCAAGGTCTGCAAGGTCAAAACCATCACAGTTTTCGTCCAGACCGTTATACGGAATATCTGTTTTGCCAGGGTTTATGTTAGCAGTATTGTCATTACAGTCAGTTCCGAGAGAGCCAGTCTCGTGCGGACACTGCAGGTTTTTATCCTGTATAGCATATCCTGCCTTGCAGTAGCCGTCAAGGTCAAGATCAGCCAAGTCATAGCCATCACAATTCTCATCCACATGATTGAACGGGATGTCAGAGACTCCAAAATGTATTGAAGCATTAAGGTCATTGCAGTCAGTGCCTAAGGCAGATGGCTCGAGAGCGCATTCAAAGGTCTTGTTCTGTATAATGTATCCTGCCAAACAATAACTGTCATTATCAGAATCTACTATAGTATAATCCAGGCCATCACAATTCTCATCAATGCCGTTAAGCAAAATCTCAGTTGTGCCAGGATGAACATTATTGCTGTTGTCATCACAATCAGTTCCTGTTGAACCTGTCTCAAGATTGCATTGCAATGTGCGGTTCATTATGGTATAACCGAGCTTGCAGTAGCCATCGGCATCCACATCAGCTGTGTCTTTACCGTCGCAATTCTGGTCTATTGAATCATAAGGTATTTCCTGAGCGCTAGGATGGATATTTGCGTCATTGTCATTACAATCTGTTCCTGCGCTGCCTGGCTCAAGAGGGCACTGCAAGGCCTTATTCTGTATCACATAACCTAATTTACAGAAGCTGTCAGCATCAGAATCAGCAAGATCAAAGCCATCACAGTTCTCATCTATATGATTATATGGGATTTCTGCCGCCCCAGGATGAATATTTGCGTTAGTGTCATTACAGTCGACTTCCTGGCCAAAGCCATCAGAATCACGGTCGAGGCCTGCCAAGGCAAATCTTGCGCACCTGATAAAAAGTGTCCTTGCCTCAGGAGTCCAGTAATTAGTTGCAGTAAGGCCAAAGAAGCAGCTTCTCTGTGTTGCATAGCCCCCGCCGTACAACCTGTCGCCTGGGGAAAGTGTACCTATGAAGGCATTGGCGTTCAGGTTATTAGTGGCAACAAGGATTGTCAAGTCCCTGGAACGGTCTGGAAGCATAGGAAGGTCATAAGCGACGATATTGTAAGCATCATAAAGCTGGACAGGGCTTGCGATACCCTGGGTAACGGAATTGACTGTGACAATCTTTCCCTTGAGAAAACCATTTCCTACAACAAATGTTCCTGTGCCGCTGGCAAAACCCCAGTTATTCACATAATAGGTGTTCATTACAAGAGAGCGATGCTGTTTAACTGGAATGGCAGAAAGGTTTACGAAGACTTCGTTGCCCACAACTAAAAGATCATAGGCTCCAAAATTTGTGGTTGCAGCGTCATGGTCATCAATGAGTGTGACTGTAAAACCGTCAGACTGAAGCGCCTCCACCACATTTTGGTCTGGGTATGAAGTGCTCCTGACAACATAGGCTGCACTCTCTGCATAGACAGATGAGGCAAAAAGTACAAGTATGGCGGAGAGGAGTGCGAGTTTTTTCATTCTTACCTTTTCATGTACCACCAATATAGTATGCTGCCAATGGCAAGTACTGCAATTATAATGGCTATGCCAATTGCTGGATTTGCCTTGCCTGGAACCTTTGTTGGTTCCTTGACTGTAGTTGTCTTGTTGTCAGAAGGCTGCTCGTCAACCGTGCCTGAGTCAACAGTTGGGTTAGGAACAACATCAGTGTCCTCTGTATCTGGCTGTGGAGGATTAGGGTTGGCAGGGCCTTGTGCAATAATTATAATGGTTGATGCAAGCCCTACAGGAGTGGACTTTACGTTAGGGTCTGAAGGCTTAAAGGTGACAAGGATCTTTCCGTCATACCTGCCTCCATACTGAAGGCTCATGACAAAGCGTGCATCCTTTGATTCGCCTGGTTGAAGCGTGAGAGTCTTATCAAGCATCTCAGTAAAGGACTTGATGTCTCCAGAAGTGACCAATGTCACGTCAACAGAAACATTGTTCACGTTGTTGACCTTGATGGATTTTTCAAGCACTGTCGGAGTGCCGGCAACAACCTCAGTGTTGAGGATCATGCGGGCATTGCCGATAGAGGCTGTAAGCGCATAGACTGGCAATGCACATACTACTACAAAGAAAACTAAAACCAAAGACCTGATTTTCAATTTAACCCCCCCGGATGGCTAAAACCGAAATTTTCGTTATTTAATAGTAGTCTTTTATTTGTACTACTGTATGTTGGCAAAAAGAATACGCAAAACTTATTTAAACATTACTATGGCCTAGGAGAGAAATACTTATAAGCAAAATAATCTGTCACAGCCTGGTGACAAATTTCTTAATTGCAGATAATTTAAACAATCGACGATAATTCTTGCTACAAGCCCAAAACAAGGAAAAATAAAAAAAATTAGTAACCCTTCGGGTACTAATTACCGGCTAATTGCAGCTATGAATCTGGCACTGGCTTGTTGAAAAACAAGACAAAATCGCCTGTGGGCAGTGCGCTGTTGTACCCATTTGGCTCAAGCTCAACAAAGGCAGAGTCATAGTTCTTGAGCAGATCCTGGCTAAAGGTCATAGGCTGGCTGTAGAAGTGCCCGAATATCCCTGTGTTGAGTGGGTTTGCATTCGCGGTCAGCTTGTTCAACTCCAATGGCCCTAATTTCAGGAAATTGCCTGTAGTGGTTGAATACAGCCAGACAGCAAAGAAATTGCCTGCAGGCGGGGCTGGCAGATTGTTTGCCTGAACCTTTATGCTTGTGCTCACAAACTCCTCATAGAGCGGACCATGGCCAGCGCGGTTGATGCGCCTGTTCTTGGTCTGCACAATCCGCAGGTCACCAGAAACAAGGCTTGTGCCTGCCGGTATTGAGAACCAAGAGGTTGTGCTTCCTTGGGTAAGGGCAGGCTTTACAATCGTAAAGACTACACTATCACTCATGGTTGTGGAGTCTGCATAGATTGCCTTGCCCACAATCTCATGCAAACCGACAGGCAGGTCAAGCAGCTTTTCTGCAGACTTGCAATCAGTGCATAAGAGCTTGAATGATTGGCCATCCAGCGAATAATATAGGTCTGCTGATCCTACAGAGGTAAAGATAAATCTCACTTTTGTGCTGTTGAGAATGGGCGAGGTAGGGCTAGTGATGTCGACTGATTTGCAGACATCCTTAGTCCTTGTTGCAGGCGTGTCAATAAACCTTGTGTCTGTAACAGTGAAGGTGCAGGCTTCTGGCTCGCAGCCATAGGTTCTGTATTGCTGCTGTTTCTGCTCTTTTTCTGTACATTCGCCAGTCGATACCCATTGCGTAACTCCAGTATCATACCATCCATCCTGTGAGCTGCAGTCTTCGCTGCTTGCATAAGAGCAGGCGCAGCTGTTGCAATCAGAGTCAAAGAACCTAACTGTACCAACACAGTGAGGTGCGCAGTCTCCTGCGTCAATGCAATTTGCTCCGCATTCACCTATTGCACAGTGCGAGGTAGTGGCAGGGGTCGGACAGCTTGCCTGATTGCCTGTGCAGGAGCAGCTGTCGAGGCATGAGTTAGCGACAGAGTCAGTTACTAAAGTTGAGTCCTGCACATTGTTGTCATTATACTCGACAAGCGTATTGCCAACGCAGACATCCTGAAAGGTCTGGCTGCAGGTTGAAGGGGCGCAGGAATGCGAGGAATCGCATTGTGCGTTGCAGGTTGATACGCTGCAGTCATGTGTAAATTCATATGAGCCAGTGCTGCACGAGTCTGTCAAATCATCACAGACTGAATTGAAACCTGGCGCAAAATCAAGAGTGAACTGGTTGCTGTCAGGCACATTGGTGCAGCTGTTTATTGTCGGCAGGTTGTTGGCAGAACAATCAATAGGTGTTCCTGCAATACATCCTGTGTTGACATTGCAGGTCTCCACACCATTGCAGAACTGGTTGTCATTGCAGAAGGAATTATCTTCTGAATGCAGGCACTGCTGCAATGCTTCGCTGCAAGAATCTACAGAGCAGTCAACCCCATCAGAGCAAGAGTTTGCCTGTCCAGCGCAGACACCCTGGCTGCATTCATCATCAACTGTGCAGAAAAGGTTATCGCTGCAGGTTGTACCGTCTGCAAGGTTTTGGGTAACATCTGTGTCAATTTCACGCGTATCTGTGACATTGAATGTGCATCCGCCTATGCTGCAGGTGTAATCTCTAAATTCCTGAGGCTGAACCTGCTTTGTGGTGCATTCGCCTGTGGGCACAAATTCAGCATCGCCTG
The DNA here is from genome assembly GCA_043803105.1 of Candidatus Woesearchaeota archaeon. Lineage (GTDB taxonomy): Archaea > Nanobdellota > Nanobdellia > Woesearchaeales > JAZDKJ01 > JAZDKJ01. Next base: position 14,283 of record JAZDKJ010000002.1, on the reverse strand, counting down.
AGTTGTACCAGCCATCCAATGAATTGCAGTCCTGAACTTCAAAGTTACAGGCGCATGAGCTTGAGCAGCTCGGGTTTGAATAGTAGTCATCTCCAACGCACTTGGCCTGGCAATCAGTTGCAGTCTCGCATTCTGCTCCGCAATCTGAGATGCTGCATTCATGGCTGATGCTTGACTGCCATCCTTCTGGCGCAAGGGTGCATCCCTGTGCAGTCTCTGAGCAAACAGAGACAAATGAAAACAAGTCAAAGGTTGCAGGCTGATTGTCAGGATTGTAGTTGCATGCTGCAACATTTATGTTGTTTGATGAGCAATCAACAGCTGAGCCTGAGCAAAGGCCAAGGCTACAGGCATCGTTTGCAGTGCAGAACAGGCCGTCGTTGCAGGAAGTGCCATCAGCGAGATTCTGCTCAATTCCGGTGTCAACCCATTGGGTTTGTGTTGCACTGAAGACACAGCCACTAAGGCTGCAGGAATAGTCCCTAAACTCTTGCTGTTTTTGCTGTTTTTCTGAGCAAGGCCCTGATGAAATGAACTGAGTCAAACCATTATCGTACCAGCCATCCAATGCATTGCAGTCAGTTGTTGTGTAGGTGCATGTGCAGGCATCTGTGCATGCGCCGTTTGAGTTGAAGACTTCACCGACACATTTTGGAGCGCAAGTTGTGGCTTCATCACACTCTGCCTGGCAATCAGCAACATTACAAGCGTGGCTGAAAACATATTCGCCTATAGTGCAGGAATCTAAGGACTCATCACAGGTTGAAGTAAAGTCTGCTGCTGTGTCTAAAGTAAATGGATTGTTGTCCGGGTCATTGGCACAGGCGTTTATTGCAGGCAAATTGTTTGAGCTGCAATCAATTGCTGTTCCTCCAACGCAACCGAGAGTTAAGTCACAGGTTTCTACTCCGTTGCAGAATGCAGAATCGTCGCAAACTGCATTATCTGCGATGTGTTCGCACACGCCAGATTCTGGATTGCAAGAATCAGTTGTACATGAAAAGCTGTCGCTGCAGTCTTTTTGAGTGCCGACGCATTCTCCTGCTGAACACACTGCCCCTACTGTGCAAAGATTGTCTGCGTTGCACTGTATACCATCATCAAGATTCTGCTCCACACCAGTGTCCACCCATTGGGTCTCTGTTATATTGAAAACACAACCTTCAAGGCTACAAATATAGTCCCGTAACTCTTGCTCCTTCTGCTGCTTCTCAATGCATTCGGTAAGCAGCACAAACTGGGTTACACCAGTATCGTACCAGCCATCCTGGGCATTGCAGTCAGCTGTGGTGTAGCTGCAGGTGCATGCGTCTGAGCAAGCGCCATTAGAGTTGAAGACCTCACCAACACATTTTGGGGCGCATAGTGTGCCTTCATCACATTCTGCCTGGCAATCAGCAACATCACAATCGTGGCTGAAAACATATGTTCCTGTGGTGCAGGAATCCAAGGCCTCATCACAGGTTGATGTGAACCCTGCTGCAAGGTCTAAAGTTAAAGGATTGCTGTCAGGAGTGTTTGTGCAACTGTCAATAGCAGGCAGGTTGTTTGACTGGCAATCAACAGGTGTTCCTGGCACGCATCCCGTATTCACATTGCAAGTCTCTATTCCGTTGCAGAACAAAGAATCATCGCAAACTGCATTATCTGCTATGTGCTCGCAAGAGCCTGATTCTGAATTACAGGAATCAACAGTACAAGCAAAGCTGTCGCTGCAGTTCTTTGGTGTTCCGACACATTCTCCTGCTGAACAAACAGATCCGGTGGTGCAAAGGTCATCTGAATTACATGAGGTACCTTCATTGGCGTTGCTTGTTATATTTGTATCAATCCATTGTGTCTGCGTTACGTTGAACACGCAACCATCAATACTGCAGGAGTAATCCTTGAACTCTTGTTGTTTCTGCTGCTTCTGTGTACATTGGGTAAGAGGCACAAACTGTGTTGCACCAGTGTCATACCATCCATCTTGAACATTGCAATTCTCTATGTTGTATGAGCAGCCACATTGTGCATCACAATTGCCGCCGGTATAATAGCTATCTCCGACGCATTTAGTTGCGACGCAAGAGTTTGCCTCATCGCACTCAGCAGAGCATTGCTCAACACTGCATTCGTGGCCGATTGTTGATTGCCAACCTTCAGCAGGAGAGGTGCATACATCAAGCTGCTCGTCACAAGATGAGACAAAGCTGAATGAGTCAAAGGTTGTTGAGATGTTGTCTGGCACATTATTGCATTCTGAGATTGAGATGCTGTTGGCAGAACAATCGCGCTGTGATGTGCCTACCTGGCAGACACCTGCAAGACAAGAGTCGCCTGTAGTGCAAAACAAACCGTCATTACAAGAGGTGCCATCAACCTTGTTCCTTGTCTGGCTTAAGTCCAGCCACCTAGTCTCGGTAACATTGAAAGAGCAACCAATCAAGGCATCGCAAGAATAATCCCTGAATTCCTGCTGTTTCTGGTCCTTTTCTGTGCACTCGCCAGTGGAAGCCCATTGAGTTACTCCAGTGTCATACCAACCATCACGAGCATCGCAATTAGTGGTCTGATAAGAGCAGGTGCATCCAGACTGGCATGAGCCTGCAGAATAGAACACTTGAGCCACACACTTGTTAGAACATTCAGCATTGGTTACGCACTCTGCACCACACTCGGCAGTGTTACAGGTATGGAGTATTTCGGAAGGCCAGGTTTCTGGCGCTGTAGTGCAGGACTCAGCCTGTTCGTCACAGACAGAGGTGAAACTAAAAGTGTCAAGGGTTGTGTCTATGGCGTCAGGGTCAAAATTGCACTGGTCAACAACAACATTGTTTGCTGAACAGTCCCTGGGCTGACGGCCGCAGACTCCGGAAGAACAGAGCTCACTTACTGTACAGAAAAGACCGTCATCGCAAGAGGTACCGTCAGGTTTGTTTCTGGTATTATCTGTATCAACAACATCAGTATCAGTTACAGTGAAAATGCATTCAGGGGCAGAACAGCTGTAATCCCTGTACTCAATAGCCTGCTGCTCTTTTTGAGTGCACTCACCAGTATCAACCCAAACAGGGTCGCCTGTCGCGTACCAACCTGTGAACAAGGTGCAATCAATAAAACCATAATTGCACTGGCAGCCTGTATCACATATGCCCCCAAAAAGGACACTGCCCGAACACCAGCTCTCACAATCAGAATTTGCTGCGCATTGCGCTCCGCAAGTCTGGACATCACAGGTATGCGCAATCTGTGACTGCCAAGTCGGGCTAGCGGTTGAGCATTGGTCATTAGCCTCATCACAAATTGATGTGAAAGTGAATGAATCAAAGGTTGCCGGCACATTGTCAGGATTATAGCTGCATTCTGCAACATTTATATTGTCTGCAGAGCAATCCTTGGCAGAGCCAGAGCAGACACCTTGAGAGCAGGCATCATTGACTGTGCAGAACAATGAATCATCACAGGATGTTCCTTCGGTTTTGTTCCTTGTCGTGCCGGTATCAACCCATTGGGTTTCGGTAACATTAAAAGAGCAGCCAACGAGGGCATCACAAGAGTAATCCCTGAATTCCTGCTGCTTCTGCTCCTTCTCGGTGCACTCACCTGACGAGACCCACTGTGTAACCTGAGTGTCAAACCATGCATCCTGAAGATTGCAATCAGCAATAGTATAGGTGCAAGAGCATGCTTCGCATGACCCTAAAGAATAATAAGAGCTGCCAACACACTTGTTCGCACAATCAGTTGAGGCAACGCATTCAGCAGAGCAGACAGCAATGCTGCATTCATGACTAAATGAATATGCGCCTTGGGTGCATGAGTCAAGACCTTCGTCACAGACTGAAGTGAAGCCTGATGCAGTGTCAAGCGTAAATGAATTGTTGTCCGGATTGTTTGTGCAATTATTTATTGCAGGCAGGTCATTAGCAGAACAACTGATTGGTGTGCCTGGAAGGCATCCTGTCAGCGCGTCGCAAGTCTCTGTCCCGTCGCAGAAAAGGCCATTTGAACAAAAAACATTGTCAGGTGCGCTTGAGCATGAGCCATTTACTGGGTTGCAGGTGTCTACTGTGCAGTTTACAGCATCTGAGCAGTCTTTTGGAGTGCCTGTGCAAGCTCCTTGAAGGCATTGGTCATTTGATGTACAGAGACTACTGTCATCGCAGGAAAAGCCATTTTGTTTGGCTTGCTGCGCACATTTACCTGCAGTGCAAACACCATCAGCGCATGCAGTGTTAAGATAACTGCAAGTATCATTGGAAATACATTGGCTTAGATTGAGCATCTCCTGTTCCAGATAGAATGGGAAATAGTCGACATTTCCTGTCACATCATCACTCGGGTCAGTATCGCCCCACCAGTTGTTTTCAGCGTCAAGTATATAACTCCCTGCCCCAACTATTGAGACAGCCTTGTAGCCGTATTTTCCGGGAATGTTTGCAAGCTTATTCCTGTCGCTAATCTTGTTTCCAGGTCCATAATTTACATCAGTAAAACCACCGCCATCCCCAATTGCTACACCATAAGCGTTACTTGAATCAACGTCATTATTTTGGAAAACGAAATTGGACAACACCGCGGTTGGCGTGCCGGTTTCCCAAACATAAACAACTCCGTCAGTATCCCTAAAGATATTATTGTCAATCAAAATATCATTAATATTAGAATTATCCAGGTTTATTGGAATTGAACAGCGGTTGACGTGATTATTTGTAAAATGAACACCATTCACTTGCTGGCTTGCAGGAGTGCCGTAAAAGCCACCAATCTTCCAAGGATTAGCAATCATACTTACAGGACCATCAAAGGTGTTTGAATCGATATTGACATTTGAGATAAGGTTTGAACTTCCAGCGTCTCCACCAATATGGATTCCGCCGTAGCCTGCGAGAGTGAAAACTGAACCGGTTATTGCTATGTTGTCAATAGCTGAGGATGTGGAGTCAATTGTTATTCCATAGCCTCCGACTGGCGCAAAAGTGAAGCCGCTAATAGCCACATCACTTGCGGTTATCCTGTGCAATCCGTTGACAGTCACAGAAGATGAGCCAGCACCAGTAATTGTCAAAGCCTTGTTGATAATAAGGTCTTCGGAGTAAGTCCCTGCAGCAACATTTATCGTGTCACCTGAAGAAGCATTATTGATTGCAGCCTGTATAGTGCAATATGGCAAGCCTGTTGTATCACTACAAGATGAATCATTTATATCAACCTGCAATACAGAAGCAGCCTTAACATCGACTGCTGTAATGCTAATAAAGTTCGAAAGAAATACTGATATGACGAATAGTGTCACCAACTTTTTATTGTACATCACTTACACCCCCAAAAACCTGTTCTCGATAACCTAAGTTGTATTTATATTTTTCTCAATTTATCGTCGAAAAGGATGTCATCCATCGGAGACAAAAGTCCTTTTTTTCACCTTTTTTCAATTAAATGACAAAATTATGAACATGAACTGTCCTTTTTTGCCGCAAACCTTATTTATCACTCCCGAGTGCATCGGAATTCAAACCAAAAAAAATAAAAAAATAATTTAAACTGCTTCTCCCCAGAAGAATATACTACCTTCTGAGAAGTCACCATTGCAAGGCTCAGGCAACTCAAGCCTAAAGGTCATTGCAATCTCTGCATCAGGACTCAAGACGTTACCGGGCTGGTACTGCTCAATTCCGCCTGCCAAAGGCACATTTGCGAATTGGAGGCAGCCGATTATCTCGAATGCCTGGTCTATCCTGTTGCCGTAGTGGATAGGCACATAACCTTCAACATCGTCGCAAGTTGTTCCTTGCGTGCTGTAAGCTCCATTGGTTGCGAAATAAGCAAAGTTTGTTAGCGCCAGCTGGTTTGTGGTTGGGCACTTTGCTCCGCTAGAGCTTGGGTCATAAAAGTCAGTTCCTGCGATATACATATCCAGGAGTACTCCCGAACCAGTATCAGCATCGTTTCCAACCAAGAGTGTATTAGAGTATGAGGCTGATCCTGGTCTTACAGTACCAAAGTCAATGCCGCCGGTAATGCTCAAGGCAATATTCGGATTGAAGAACCAAAATTCATTCTCAGCCATGTCTCCAAAAAGTCCGTCAAGGTCCTCTGCTTCAACGGTAACCCAGTACTCATTATACATACTGCCAGGCGTCTCAACAGTGAAGGTACAGTCATAATATGCCATTGAGCCTGGAATTATGTCGTCAAGCTCCTCTTCGAGGATTCTTGCGTTGCAAGACTCTTCAATGTCCTGTTCTCCCGTAAGAATATAGTCAAGCTCACAGTTTGCCTCGATGTCATTACCAGAACCCTGTGTTGGGCCGATGCTTATATAGACATCCTTTACCTTCTCAATACCATTCTTGTCAAGCACCAATACACTCCAGTGTATCTGCTCGCCTTCGAAAGCATAGTTCTCTATTCGTTCGATAAGTTCGGTCCCGTTAGGTGATATTCTACCTGGCTCGACATTGTCGTCTAACACAATCCTGCTGTCGCACATCCAAACCATTGGGGCAAATTTCTCTGTCGACATGTTGATGCCAATTCCTGCACCAAAACTCACTCCCAAGACTCCGGGAAGCAGAAAGCACATCGCTACTACTACTAAGAAAACCTTATTCATCCAATTCACCTCCAAATATTCCTTTTTTTGTTTAGTTCTTACCATGTAGTGTTCACCCCCTTTTTGAAAGAATGCCAGATACCCTTGGTTAGAATCGGGCTATTTAATATTTTATAAGCTTGAAAATACACGAATGAACCTAGTTTTTCAGTCGCTACAGTCGTCCCAAAGCGATAGGAAAAATCAAGATTTTCACTACGCAAAATAATTGAAATCTAATTTACAGCAAGGATTAAATACCTATATTATTGACTGAATGGAATGAAAGAAGCTGTGGTTAATACAGAGCAATGTGCAGAAGTGGCTAAGGCATTGGCAAGATTGAGAATCAGGGACTCGTTCTACGAAAGAGAATTCATCAGCCTCAAAGTTGAGCCTGAGACTAAGGCAAGGATGTACCTATTCTCTGCAGCAATATGCCACCAGACGCACAGCCTGCAAGACAAGGACCTTAAGGGTTGGGAGTATATGGAAAAAGTATTCACTGAGTTGGGAAAGGCAAGGTCAGAACTGATTGACCCAAATAACCTAACAAGACACCAGGAGCAGATTGTGGGATGGCTCAAAATGGCTTTCACAAACGAAAAAGGTGACTGCACCCTTGATCTTCTGGAAGAGCGCGCACTTATGATGAACGAATTGGCAAAATGGTTAAAGGAACAACACGGCGCAGAAGTCGTGAACGTTCTTGAGGAGACAGAAGGATATCTCTTAAACAAAGGAAAAGGGCTATATGAACTATTGGGCGAGACAAGGGCATTCGCTGATCCTTTGAGGAAGAAAAGTACAGTGTTCCTGAAGCATCTTTTGGACGCAAGGCTATATAAGGTGAGGGATGAGGAAAACATTGTTCCTGGAATAGATTACCATGTGCAGAGGGTACTATTACGGATGGGCTGCGTGGAAATAGAGGACGAAGAGCTCAAGGAAAGGCTTTGGAACAAGGAACCACTGGATTCTGACAGTGAGATAAGGAACGCATGCGTTGAGGCAATAAGGCAAATAGCACAAAAATCAGGAAAAGAGCTATTGCAGGTAAACGACTTTCTATGGCCTCTTGGAAGGAGCTGCTGCCATGAGACAACACTATGCCAGAACAGGAAATGCAGGAGGAAGCCGTGCACCTTCCAAAAGACTGTTGAGATCAAAGTGCATGAAAGGTGCGCATTTGAGGCTGTATGCAAGGGAAGCACTGAGCAAAACTACAGGGCTTACTGGCAGCCCATAGTGAAGACGGACTTCTATTGAGAACTGAGGTTTATACAATCAGAGACAAGCCACTTGTTCTGCATGGACTGGCACTCTTCAGCAGACAATTTTGGAATCAAGTAAACATCTGCTTTGACAGGCAGGAAGTTGAACCTGAAATTGATCAGACCTTGACTATCTTCGAGAAAGCTTTGCTCATGGTAGAGCAAGAGAAAACCACTATTAGTGCAAGTATCACAGATTTCCACAAATAACTTGTCAGAACTAAAATAGTCAACAAAAGGAAAAGTAATGTGGAAAAACCAGGGAAAACTAAATGACCCATCATCAGAGGTGGTTGAGTTTTCCTGCAATTCTTCAAGCGATGAGCCATTCAAAGCAACACTTCCAATAAAGACAGACCTTGTGACAACAATGCCGCTAACTGACTGATTATTGGCAGCATTAATCACCTTGCCCTGCATCGGAGCCTGAACTATGACTGAAGCATAGATGAGCAGAAGCGCAATCAGGATCAATGGAATGACGAGAATCATCACAACCTTCTGGATAAGCTTATACACTATGTAGGCTGCAATTGCCAGGATGATGATATTCAAGGTAATGCCTGGCAAGTTTGGTAGTAGAAGTGCAGACTTTCCAGTCACAACGAAAACTAGAACAATGCCCAACAGAATTGCAAGAATCCAAGTCAATAGCCTCATGGATGAAGCCAAGGGCTGGATGTTTAAAAACGTTTGGAAAATGGTTGGCTGAGCAAACAAGAATCTCTGTGTTTTAAGAAAAGAATAGAATTCGTAGCGTCAGTTGTTTTGGCAGGCGAACACTTATTTGCTTGGGTCAGTCACTCTCCCAATAAAGAGAATATTTCCAGTTTCCTTTTCTTGAATTATGAAAATAAATGGGCGGTCTGCCATAAACACATTTCTTTGCATTACTGCCGTTAACCCCATACCTACAGCAGTTGCAGCTGCCGCTTCTGTACCTTCCTCATCAACCTTGACAAATGCTTGATGAATAACAAAGCTGATAAACAAATCTTTTTTGCCAGTCATGCCAGAAAAATCTGCAGAGGTTGAAAAGGCTGCTGGCATTCCCAGAGCGCTTAACGCATCTTTCAAGGAATATTTGGTATCAAATTCAAATTTGGGAATGGATATTGAATCCATTTTTGTCTCTTTCATTTGGGACTTGTACTCGTTCAATTTTTCTGCGGTCAAAGGCCCTATTGAGTCAAGGTTTTCGGTTGGCAACAGGATTAGCATGGAAATCTTGTCGCCTCTGTATGGCAATTCCAAGATTTGTAAGCCTTCTAAACCAGCATAATTAAATACGGCCTTACTGGGGTCCATGTACATCATTGGGGTTTTTACAAGGGTTGTGGGAGTCACCATGAAATCTTGTTCATGAGTATTGGACTTATCAAATTCCCATACCCAAGTGCCTTTGAAGTAGATTGCATTGGTCAGAACCAGCCTGGTCAATTGATTGATGAATCCTTTAGGAATCAAGTCCTTAATCTTGTTATTTGTCTGCTCTTCAATAAAGCTGTTTATTGTTTGCCTGGAATTTTCTGTATCCCTAATAAAATCCAGATTAACTGCCTTTCCGCCATAATATTTTGCTACTTCGCTTGTATAGTCTGCAAGAAGGGGATAATCATTTTGAATCCATAAAGCGTTCCCTGTCCCTAATGTATAAGCGTCATTTGGCTGGTTTAAATCATTATAAATGGCTGCAAAATTTGCTTCCAAAGCGTGCGGAAAATGAAGAACAAATATCATTTCATCCGCAGTCTCTCCTTTTGCGCCTTCATAAGTCATTGCCAAAGCAGCAGAGATACTGTAAGGAGAGTAGAAAAGGTTTCCAGTTTCGGATTTTGCCAACTCAGAATAAAGATCAAACGCGAACTTGTTGTTGGCATCAACAACCTCTTGGATACCTTGCGGTGTTGAAGCTGTGCTATTTACTGTAGGCGGGTGCTTTGGTTCATAAGGAAAAAGGAGGAGGACAGCTGTAGTTGTGGCTATTGCCAATATGAGAATAGTTGTTCCGATTGTCAATAATTTCTTATTCATAAGAACAAAGAAGGGAAGGCTAGTATTTAAGCATTGTTTAGGCTTCAATTTGGATTAAAGTGATTGCTGGGTTTGGCTGATTACACAAGTCTTTTGGACCTTCAAAATATATGGAAGAAAAAAAATATGACGGAGCCGGCCTATATAGGCTCGCCCCAGAAGAAAATCTGGCCGTCATCAAAATTGCCATTGCAAGGCTCTGGTGTCTGCAAACGCAAAGTAACTGATAACTCTGCACCAGGCGTGAGTATATTGCCTGGCTGGAATGGTGTGTTGGCAGGATATGGCAGTCCGCTGATTATGGATTTTGCTTTCCAGATCTGGTTGCCATAACCAATGCCCCTATAACCCTCAACATCAGCACCAGGATAGCCTGCGGTAGAGTAAGCGCCGTTAGTGGCAAAATAAGCAAAATTCTTCAGCAACAGCTGGTTTGTTTTTGGGCACTTTGCACCAGAGTGACTTGAGTCGTAAAAGTCTGTTCCAGAGATGAACATATTCATAATAAGGCCGCTATCAGGCTCAGCATCATTGCCTATGGTAATTGTACTGGCGTAGACTGTTGAACCAGGCCTTGCAACACCAAAATCGACAACACCGTTAATGTTTAATGAGACTGTAGGATTGAGGAACCAATACTCGTTCTCAGGCATCAAGCCGATAAGGCCATCAAGGTCCTCTGCTGCGACGGTGAGCCAATAGTTGCCATACATTAATTCAGGAGACTCTACAGTGAAGGTGCAATCATAATATGCCATAGTGTCGTCAGAAGGCACTTCAGTAATGCTCTCTTCAAGTATCCGCACATTGCAGGAATCATCAATCTGGTCGCCCTTATCTAGAAGGTCAGCGAGTTTGCAATTAGCCTCTACTGTAAGCGAGTGCTGGTCAGGACCTGCAGTCATGAAAACATCCTTGATCTTGTCTATTCCGTTCTTGTCAAAGACCAAGACTTTCCAGTGAATCTTCTCACCCTCAAATGCATAATTCTCTATCCTTTCAATTATAGGCGAACCAGGACCACCTGGACCGAAAGCAACATTGTCATCCAAGAGCACACGCTGGTCACAGAGGAAAAGGTTTGGCTGGAATTCCTCGCTATGCATGCAGATGAGGATGCCAATGCCGTTGTCGACAGTAATATAGCCAGGCTCGCAGATATGCTTACAAGTGCAGCCAGAGTCGCAGGTGTCAAGAGTCCTGTGATTGCCATCATCGCAATCAGCATTGGTTGAACACTGCGCACCGCAAACGCCTGCAACGCAATGGTCCAAGGGCTGAGGAGCGCCACAATCAGGCGAGCAAACTGTGCAAGCACATGAGCCAGTACAGTTATTAGAACAGCTATCTGAGACAGTGAAAACATCCTTGACTGAATTGCTGTTGAAATCAATAAGATGCGCACCATGGCAGCTATCATTAAAGGTCGCCTGGCAGCTGTTTGGCAGGCAGTCATTATTATCATCGCAGGTGGCACCGCATAAATCGTCAACACAATGAAGCTCTCCTTGAGGAGGCTCGCATGAAGGAGCGCACGAGCTGCATGAGCAAGAAGATGAACAGTTGTTGCCGCAGCTGTCAAAGACAAAAACAGAGTCATTCTCCTCATTGGAGTTGAAGTCAAAGAGCTTATTTTCTACACAGAAATCAGTGAAGGTCTCATTGCAGACTGATGTGGCGCAATCCTCATTTTCCTCGCACTCTGCCCCGCACCTGTCAATATCGCATTCGTGAGTAATCTGGTCTGTATAATCATCAGGAGGCATAGTGCACATGTCATGGTACTCATTACAGACTGAATCGAAAGAATACTCATCAAGGGTTGCATCAATGCTGTCTGGCTGGAAGAAACATGTATCTATATTGATGTCATGCGAAGAGCAGTTAACAGGAGTACCTGGAAGGCATTGTGCCTGAGCGCAACTCTCCTGGCCGCTGCAGAAAAGACCATCGTTGCAGTTTTGCACCAATATGCTATTGTTAAGAACACAAGCAGCATTACTGCAAAGGTGAACATCATGGAAAATGGAGCTGTCAGAGCAATGATTGTTGTCAAGCGCAGAGCAGTTGCTCACTACTGTAGTCTGGATGGTACAGTTAAGGTCAACGCACCTTCCTTCGTCGTGCTTGACAAAAACTCCTGAGCAATAATCTCTGTCAAGGCTGTTGCAGTCGTTATCAGATCTGCAGCCAATGCATCGAGAATCATTGTATGAAATGTGCACTACATTGCACTGCCCTTGCGTACAACCGCATTCATTGCAAATGCTTGGGGTATCATCAAAATCGTAATAGTCATGGCCTATACACCGGTCAAGATGGTCGCAATCAGTTGGCGCACAATCTGAGTTTTGCGCGCACTGTGCGCCACAAACGCCAACAACACAGCCAATTAACGGGGCTGGACCTGAGCAATCAACAGAACAATCAGTGCAAGAGCAACCATCAGTACATGTGTTATTGCAGGACTGCTGTATGGTAAGATTATCAATCAAATGGTTCCTGTTGAAATCAATGAGTTCCTTGCCGCAGCATTCGTCCTCAAAGACTGACTTGCAAGAGGCGCCTCCACAATCATTGTCATCGTCACAGGTTGCACCACAGCGACCCTCTTTACATATAAAGACAAAGTCATCAGTTCCGCATTGGCAGCCTGAATTGCATGCACCGAAATTATCCCTCAAGCCAAGCTTTGTAGCCTGACAAGTGGAATTAGACTGTGAACAGAAGTGATTATTGTTAGTGCTCGGAAGCTCGCACTGCTCACCGGATTGAACGATATTGTCCCCGCAGGTTGGAGGAATAGGAATATGCTGGCACATACAATCAGCCGTACAGATGTCATTTGTGAGTGGGTTCTGGTCATTACATTCGGCATTGACAGAACACTGTGCTCCGCACTTGCCTGCAATGCATACGCCTGGGCAGAACTCTTTAGGCATGCACTGGCATGAAGAGGTGCAGTCGCCAAATCCTGGCCTAGTGGCAAACTTATGGCCTATACAGGTCTCATTGGTCTCAGCGCAGTACAAATTGAACTGTGTACTAGGAAGCTCGCACTGCTCACCGGAATTTATCTGGCCGTCACCGCAGAACTGCCCTGTCCTGTGCTCGCAAGTACAGTTTGAGGTGCAGACATCAGTGGTATGCGGATTTTGGTCATCACAATCAGAGTTGTCTTCACACACTGCTCCGCAACTTTGGCTGCATGCAAATGTGAAAGGAGTGTTTGTGCAACCGCAAAATGCATCGCAATTGCCAAAGGCAGCCCTTGTACCCTGTTTTGGGCCTTCACAAATAGAACAGGACTGCGGACAGAATGAATTGCCAGCAGTGTTCGGGAGCTCGCATTGCTCACCAGAATCAACAACACCATTGCCGCAGAAAGGCAATTGCTGGTGAGTGCACATGCAGCCAGCTGTGCAGCTGTCAATAGTGTGAGGATTTTGGTCATTACAATCTGCATTATTGTCGCACTGCGCACCGCAAATGCCCTTTACACAAATAAAGGTAAATGGGTCGTCAATGCAGCCGCACTGTGCATCGCAATTGCCGTAGGAATCTCTGATACCGAGCTTATGCTCAACACAGGTGATCATTGATTGAAAACAGAAATGATTGTTGAATGAGTTTGGGGGCTCGCACTGCTCTCCAGACTCTACATGCCTGTTACCGCAAAATTCTGTTGGAGTGTGCTGGCAGGTGCAATTAGAAAGGCAGGAGTCAGCAGTCTTAGAATCATTATCATTGCAATCAGAATCAGAAGAGCACTGCGCATTACATGAGCCCTTAACGCAGGCATAACTGAAAGGGGTTTCATCACAATCGCAATTAGGATCGCAATTACCGAAAGAGTCGCGGGTGCCGAGCTTATTACCAAGACACTCCTGGGTGCTCTGGACGCAATAAGCGTTGTGTAAGGTACTGGGCAACTCGCACTCCTCTCCGGGGTTAATAACATCATTGCCGCATACCGGTTCTTGAACGCATTGGCAGTCTCCTGAGCATGAATCAAGGGTGTTGGGATTACCGTCGTTGCAATCTGCGTTGACGGAGCACTCGGCACCACACGCGCCAGCCACGCACTGGTAGCTGAATTGATTATTATTGCACATACAGTTGGAATTACAGTTGCCAAAGGAGCCTCTAGTACCTTTCTTATGGCCGCTGCATTCTTCTGTGGTTTCTGGGCAGTTATGGTTGCTGTTCGTGTTAGGCAGTTCACACTGCTCGTTGCCGTTCACTGTCCCGTCTCCGCAGTACGGAATCGGTATGTGCTCGCAAAGGCAGTTTGCCAGGCAGTTGTCAGTTGTATAAGGATTGCCGTCGCTGCAGTCAGCGCTTGTAGAGCATTGCGCGCCACAATTATTTTTTACGCACGAATAAACAAACTGGTCA
>JAZDKJ010000001.1:0-2204 GCA_043803105.1 Candidatus Woesearchaeota archaeon | reverse complement strand
GGGTGTTTTGTGGGGTGTTGAAATTTGAGGGTATTGTTCGAAAAGCTTTTGGCTTGTTTTTGGGTTGTAAACCTTAAAGGGAAGCCTTGTAGCATAGATTGGCAAAGTTCTTGTCAAATGCTTGTATAACCCGAAAGAGTTTCTTGTGGAAATTTGTTAGACTATAAAGGATTTATAGCGGGCTGTTTCGTTGGTGATGCCGAGCTTTAGCGCTACCAGTGTTTGGGCTACTGTGAATGCAAGTGTTTGGTATATGTGTCGGGCTACTTGTCTCAGTTCAAGGCCATTTGTTTTAGTTAGCCCCAGAAATGCTTTTGTCCATGAGAAAAACCTTTCCACGCCTGTTCTCATTTTGTATATTTCTTTCCACCAGTCAAGTTTTTTGATTGCAGTAACCATTTCTCTTATGATCGCTCCTGCTTTCGCTTCAGGGTACTGGTTTACAAGCTCTTGTACCTCATTTTTGAAGGTTCCTTCAAAATAATAGTCAAGGCTTAATTGGAATGTGCTGATGTCAAACAGTCCTTTTTTCTGGTCTCTTGTGGGTATTATCGCTATAGATTTTAGCCGTTTGGCTACCCTTACAAAGATTCTTGCAGCATCATATCCTGCGTCGCAGATGACATATTTGATTTTGACTTTGAGCTTTTCAATTTTGGAGAGTAGCCTTTCAAATATTGGTGACTCATGGACTTTTCCTTTGGTGACTATTGCAGCTACAGGACATTTGAGCTCGGCAATTATTGCGGTATGGCATCGCGCATGCACTGTATCTCTTTTGTACCTCTCATTAACAGTACAGTCGACAAGCACTGTTACCTCATTCAAGCCTGAAATTTTGATTACTTTCTCTACCAGCATCTCAAACATCCGGACATAAAACTCAACCTCAAGTAGATCCTTATACTTGCTTATGCTGCTATGGCCTGTGATTTTGAGCTTTATGAGCCTTTTTATTCGGCTGCTGTTTCTCAGCAGCCTTGATATTTGCCTGTCGCTGTTTTGTGTAAGCTTGGGTTGTATAAGCAGAAGTTTGATGAATTCCTTGTAGTTGATTTTTCCTTCGTTTTTGAGTTCTTCTGGCACTAAATCCTCAGCTATAGGCCTTATTTCTGGTTCTAATGTTTTGAGGAATTCTTCGTAGGTGATTTGAACTTCTTCGCAGCTTTCATTGCTTGCACGCCTTTGGAATTGCTTGGAGAATCTTTTTTGTGTCACTGAAAAGAATACTTGCCTGCCTTCAAAGGCAACAGGCTTAATCTTATTATTCTCCTTTAGCTCCCTAAGAACGTTCTTGGTTGGTGTGTTGAGCATCTTGGTTAGGCTATTCTCGTCGATGCCTTGGGGGGAGTTTTGCACTATGTGATGTGCGGTGTCCTTTAGGTCTCCGACAGAGGAGAAGACCTTATCGTCTTTTACCCAAATGGGGCTGTCAAATTTCTTGTTCTTCAGAACAAGTTCCCTAAGTGTAAAGAACTGCCGTTTTGAGTTTAGGCTCACACAGAGCGTATCGTTGCGCAATAGATTGCGCAAGCGTTTCTTCTTTGTGCCTGTTTCAGACTCGAGTTCACCCCAAGAAACGTAACCTTTTTTCTCAATAATTTCAACAATTTCATTGCGACGCAGATTCGAAAAGCTTTTATTCCTCAGTGTCTTAGACATTTTTGGATAATTCCTCCTTTTTTTATGGTCTAACCATAAGGAAAGGGGGTTTATACCTGTTTAGGTTCTAACTCCACAACAGGGGATTATGTATGCCTATGGACAGCCTCTCAAAAGCCTTTGCACTCTCCCTAAGCACAATACCAAGGCCGCAGCCAGGGCACCAGCCTGTCGGGAAGCGCGAAACCTTAAGATAATCTTGCCAGGCCATCCTCCACCTCCTTCAAGCTTATCTCGCCGCCAAAAACGCTGACGCATTCCACATCCCTGCAAAGAAAGGAGCGCAAGGCCGAAGCGTACTGGCCAGCATTCATCTCCACCACCACAATCCTCTTGTAGCGCGAAGCAACAGACTTCAACTCTTCCAAAACCGGGAAGAGGCGGATTGGGCGGAATATTGAGAACTTATCCTTCAAAGGAAGGATTACCCTCGAAGATATGCCATAGGCTATGAGCAATGTATCGGATGATGGATTGTCAAGGTACTCATAAAAGCTGTAGGAAGATGCAACACGCATGCACTTCTCCTTTCTCGACTTCAT